>JBBDLF010000033.1:0-276672 GCA_040879025.1 Pseudohongiellaceae bacterium | reverse complement strand
ATTTATTTTAATGAGCCTCGGGTTGGCAACAGCCCGAGGCTTTTTTTTGCCCTGGTGCAGCCGTTGCACGCCCACGTCCGACATCACCAATGGAAACTGTGTTCGGCGGAGAGGACCCGATTTGCTCATCTGTCGTCAAATAATCCTTCACTTTGGAATGCATTCCACTCGTTGACGTCCCAGCGTCCGTCCTGATTGGTGTCGAAGTAGAGAAACATGCCGTTGTAAACCTCATAGGGGTCCAGAAAATTGTTGTTGTCCGCGTCCCAGTACGCAAGTTCCTGACCTGCTCCAATGGCGCGATATTCATCCGGGTCGATGAGTCCGTCAGAATTTGCGTCCCATCCTCCATAAGCGCCGGCGCGGCTAACGAAACCGTGAAATTCATCTTTCGTCACAACACCATCCCTGTTGCCGTCCGTGTCCTGGAGCGCGTTCTGCGCCAGGCCCCAGCTGCTTGCCAGCATAGCTGCCAGTGTGAAGATGCCTCGCGAAATCATCCGACCCTCCCTGAGTCTTTCGATTGACGATGAACATACTCGACGCTACACGATTGTCGGGCTGGGTCAAATAGGTAACAATGTGGATATTGTCGCCGAAAATCCCTGACACTACCCACATCGACATGATGTTGTTAGACGTCCGTGTCCTGGTTATAGAAATTGATTCCTGTACCAACTTCTGCTGAATCGAGGGAAAATTTCACGTCATAACGACGGGGACCGGATAGGCGAAGGTTATTGAAACCGGTTTCATCCCTGACCCAAATCAGATATAAAGGAAGGGAAAACCTATAAGAACCGAACCACGAAAAATGGACCACAAAACAACAGGTATATAAAAACAATGAAACTATTACGATCGTTCCTGATCTCCATGCTGACCGTTTTTTCCCTCTCATTCGCCGGGCTTGCCGGCGCCGTTGACGAGCCGGTACAAATCACCGCCGGTTTGATCACCGGCAAAACGCTGGACAGCGATGTACAGGCATTTCTCGGTATTCCCTATGCGGCGCCGCCGGTCGGTGATTTGCGCTGGAAAGCTCCCGAGCCGGCGCTTCCCTGGAATGGCATCCGCGCCAGCGACCGTCATGGTGCCGCGTGTATGCAGCGGCGGGACAATATCTATATGAGTGAAGACTGTCTGTTCGTCAATGTCTGGACCGGAGCGGAGAGCGACGACAAGTTACCGGTAATGGTTTGGATACACGGCGGTGGCTGGAACAGTCATTCCAATGGTCATCCCACCTATGATGGTGAAGCATTCGCTGATAACGGCGTGGTACTGGTGTCGGTCAACTATCGCCTGGGAGCCTTTGGCTGGATGGCACATCCGGAACTGTCCGCCGAATCCGGGCGAGGGGTGTCCGGAAATTACGGGGTGTTGGACCATCTGCTGGCCTTACAATGGGTTCAGGATAACATCGAACAGTTTGGTGGTGACAAGGACAACGTCACCATATTCGGGGAGTCCGCGGGTGGCGCCAGCATTTACGCCTTACTTGCCACGCCAATGGCGAAGGGTCTGTTCCACAAGGCGATTTCGGAGAGTACCTGGATTACCGCGTCCAACGTCACCAATCTGAAGACGCCCAATGGTCTGTCCGAAAGCGCTGAGGACCGCGGTGCCGCAGCGATTGCCGCGAAACTTCGTGACCTTGATATCGATGGCCCGGCAACTGCCGCCACGATGCGGGCACTGCCGGCAAGCACTGTGCTCGATCTGGACCACCGGCTGTCGCTGGTTGTCGACGGCTGGCTGTATCCGAAGGCGCCGATGGATATCTTTCAGGAAGGTTCGCACAATGTGGTGCCGTTGCTGGCCGGTATCAACGATGGGGAAGGACTTCTCTATACGCGACCCGACAATGTGCCCGAATCCATAGCGGCGCAAAGACAGTTGCGTCTGGATGAATTCGGGGCGGATTACAGCGCCCTGGTGGATATCTATACAGCAGAGGGTGTGGACGGTATCTTCGATATGGAAGTGGACTTTCGCACCGACACAAGCTTCGGCCGGGGCACTCGTGAACTGGTTCATGCGATGGCCCGTTCCACGGCGGACAGCTATATGTATGTTTTCACTCGCAATCTGCGGAACCCCGACGAGCGTTCCCCCCATTTTATGGAAGTGCAATATGTGTTCAATAACCTGGACGATTCCGTATCGCAAACGGATAAGGATATCGCCCGGCTAATGAATGATTACTGGGTGCAATTCGCCGCGACCGGCTCGCCAAACGGCGATGGCCTGCCCAACTGGCCGGTCTACGATCTGGAGACCAGGACCCAGCAACTGATCGGGGCTGAAGTCGGGCCAGGCTCCCTGATTCGTTCAACTCACCTGGACACTCTTGATCACTATTTGAGAGAGCGTTACGATTCAGTGAAATAGTCGGCAAACAAAGCCCGTTTATTTTTCCTGCGGAGGAATTATGAAGACAAACACTTTATTGATCATTTCGATGCTACTGGCTTTCCCCACCACTTTGGCGGCGCAGCCGGCCGGTGAGTTTGAAGTTCCCCGTACCGAGTGGGGGCACCCCGATTTGCAGGGAGTTTGGAACTTCTCTTCCGATATTCCTTTTGAACGCCCCGAGCGTTTCGGCACCCGGGAATTTCTTACCGAAGAGGAAGTCGCGGAAGTGGAAGCGCGTATGGCAGCTTTGGCCGCCAGGGCCGAAGTGGAAGCCGATGCCGAACTGGCCAACCGTGGCGCACCTCCTGCTGGTGCCGGAAGCACCGGTGGCTATGATGATTTCTGGATCGAACAGGCGGGCATTGGCGAAAACCCCCGAACCTCACATGTCGTTTACCCGTCGAACGGGCGACTGCCGCCCGTGGTGGAAGGGGCAGAGGTGCAGTTTGGCGGACTCGGCCCGGACCGTCCGGGTGAGCGCCCCGTGAGATATACCGTTGGCGGCATTTCCAAGGACGGACCTGAGGATCGCGGTCTGTCCGAACGCTGCATAGTCGGCTTCAACTCCGGCCCCCCGTTCATGCCAAGTATGTACAATAATAACGTACAGATTTTCCAGAACCGGGACCACGCGGTAATCCTGACGGAGATGATTCATGACGCCCGCATTGTGCCGCTGGACGACCGGCCGTTGGTGGACGAAGACATTCGCCTGTGGGCCGGGGACTCTCGCGGCCACTGGGATGGCGACACGCTGGTTGTGGAAACCAGGAATTTCAGCCCCCTGATGGCAAGTTTCAGATCCTATGGTACGGGTGAAGACAAGGTACTCACTGAACGTTTCACCCGGGTGAGTGCCGACACTGTCAACTATGAATGGACGCTTGAGGATCCTTCCACGTTTACCGACAAAATCTCTGCGATCGTCCCCATGACCAAAGTGGCGGGCCAGCTCTATGAGTACGGTTGTCATGAAGGTAATTACGGCATGACAAACATCCTGCGAGGAGCGCGGGTGGAGGAACGTGATGCCGCGGAGGAGAGGGAAGGCGCGCGCTGATCAGCGAGCCTCCGTCTATCGGCTGTAACAGACGACCGACAGGTGTGGACTTGCGGGGAAAAGGCTTTTACTCTTCTACCTTGGTGAAAATAACAAGCTGAGGAGAAATAGTCATGGCATCATCCCGAGTTCTGCTGTCCGCGCTGGTCGTCTGCGCCCCTGTCCTGTTGCCGACGAGCGCCTTCGCCCAATCCGGAGCCTCGGTGGGGAATCATATTTCAGGCGAAGGTCTGCCGAATCCCGCCCCGATGGTCACCAGAAACTGGGGTGATCTCCCCGCGGGGCGGGAGTGGGGTTCCACTGCCGGCATCGATATTGATCCCAACGACGGACACATCTGGGCGTATGAGCGCTGCGGCGCTGGAAGTTTTGGCGGTGGAGTCCCCGTCAACTGCGATTCCAATCCAGTGGACCCGATTTTCAAGTTCGACCGGAATACCGGTGAAGTACTGGCTAACTTTGGCGGCGGCATTATGATGACGCCTCATGGCATTCATGCAGCCGAGGACGGCACTGTCTGGGTGACGGACTTCGCGAACAATGAAGACGGTACCAAGGGACACCAGGTTCACAAGTTCAGCTCCGACGGCGAATTGCTCATGAGCCTGGGAACGGCGGGTCAGCCGGGAAGTGGATCCACACACTTCAATCAGCCCAATGACGTGATTGTGGCACCTGACGGAAGTATCTTTGTCTCCGATGGTCACGGTGGCCAGGGCATGACAAGCAACGCCGCGATGGAAGAGGGGCGAGAGTCAGGTGCCACAGCCAGGATCATCAAATTCGCGCCTGACGGGACTTACCTGACAGAGTGGGGACAAATTGGCGTACGCCACGGTGAATTTCGCACTCCCCATGCAATGGAATTCGATTCCCAGGGCCGCCTTTGGGTAGCTGACCGCGGCAACCATCGTATTGAGATTTTTGACCAGGAAGGCAATTATCTGGATTCGCGTTACATGTATGGCCGCATCAGCGGGATCTTCATAACTGAAGACGACATGGTGTATGCCATCGACTCCGAGTCCAGCCCCACCAACCATGTCAATTGGAGCAACGGAGTGCGCATCGGTCATATCGATGAGGACCAGATCGTTGCCTTCATTCCGCCATTCGAGCGTGAAGACAGAGTGTATCAGGGAACGGCAGGCGAAGGCGTCGCGGTGGATGGGGACGGTAATGTCTACGCTGCGGAAGGCCCAAATTCGCTCGGAGTGGCGGGCGGAGCCTTTACCAAATACTCGGTCAGGTAGCGGATAACAGCCGGAGGCGGAGCGGTATCAGTTCCGCCTCCTTTTTTTGTATCGCCTCTGTTTGGCGAACACAGTGACCCGACCGGTCAGGCAGGCGGTTTCAGATTTTTGTACGCTTCTCGCGCATCGACGCTTTGCTGACCCGAAGGCCGCATTCCCTTGCCCATCTGAACTTCCAGAATGACCTCAACATTGCTTCGGCGGTCACCGAGATTCATACCGGTATCATACTGCCTGACCGGGCGTTGATAGGTACGGCAAGTCAGCAATCCACAATCCTGGACGGTTTCGCTGGATACGTCGAACCCGATCCGGGCTGCGGAGGCCGGCTGTCGGTCCACCAGCGTTTCGCGGCTGACGAGAGAAAACCAGTCAAAATCATTCAGCAAGGTCAGTTCGCTGGCGCGAAGCATCGCATAGTCCCAGGCCAGACCCGTATCATCACCGCGCGATTTGAAATGGATGCGGTAATAGTCCTGCGATATCTGATGTTCTGTGTAGCCATACCCGCCGTTGCCGGCCTGTCGGTATTCAGTCTGCGTGGAACACGCGTTCACCAGTATCAACAACGCGATTAAAACTGTTCGGTCTAAAAATTCCATGAGTCTTTCTCCTGATTGCAATTCCGACAGGGCTGGTCTTTGTGCTTATCATGGGCCAAAGTTGGCTTCACGCCGCATGCCTGTAGCGCTTGAATTGCCGGTTGATCGACTTGTTGCCGTTGTTCAATAAGGGCCTGGCACTGTGCGGTGTACGGCGCCAGGGGTGAGTCATTGTAGGGTCTCCTGGGTTGATGAAGAGACCAGATTATCGCCGCGAAGAAAGGGTTAATAGGATGCCCCCTATAATGAACGGTTACTCTCCAGCGGCGTTTCCGCAGGTCTGCATGGCACCAGGAATTCCCTGATGCGAAATTCTAAGCCCATTTCCGTATTGGACTTACCGTTGAACCCACTGGGCTTTCAAGCCAGTCGATAACTTTGCTAGAGCACTGCCCGTGCATCATGGTATAGGAATGCACCTGTCCTGAATAAATAACGGCAAGCCAGAACTGCCGTTCCACTTTACGTGTGCTGATCGACACCGTTCTATGCGGCGCAAACTCCACGCAGCTCTTATCTTGAGTTCATCAGAGAGATATCCCGCGATATTCGTTTGACAACCCGCCTTAACTATTGCAAATTCTTTCCCTCCATACCCTCAGACAGTGAATGGAATTTCTGGATCGACGGTAATAATACCATAGCTATCAGGAGATAAATTTGCATCGCTCCAGGCACTTTTGTAGTTTTTGCAGTACGAATGATGAATCTACTATAGTAGGTAAGAACGCAGCCCTCTGTAGGAATTGTGCTTTAAAGATGATAACCGCATGCTTGGGTGACAAGAGATCAATTGAGTTGGTACTTGAGTTTAATGAACCTGTAGAAGCATGCGGTTTTTGTCTTTCATCCGATCATGGACCGACCCTGAGTATGGAAGGTAGTCGTGTATGCATACGGTGTTTGGGCTGTTTTTTTAGTACCTACCTGTCAGATACTCTGGGTATGTTTGATCTCATAAAGAAAAATAAAAACTTAGCTCAAGGTGATATCAAGATTTTAGATTTGGATGGAGAGAACGATTAAATTCGACTATTCCTGCGCAGCCGGAGTTATCCTGGCTAATGAGAAGACGCCGGCTGAACCTAACACGGCTCCTCGGTTTATTGATCTGAGCGAGCGATCAGTAAACCCCACCGACAGGGTTCCTCACTCAGTTTGCCGCACCGACCACCCGTTCCGGATCAGATCGGTTTCTATTACCAGGCTTAGCGCTTCTCCCTGCATCATCGCGTCGAGCGTGCTGTCCAGTAATGCAGTGCTACTGGCCAGCCGGTATTCTTCCTCACGATAAACTTCCGACGTTTGCGCAGTGGCCACCCGTTCCCACCCCTCGTTGTTGTAACAAGCCACGTTCTCGGACACTTCCAGCGAAGACTGCAACTGATACTGACGGCAATAGCGGCCCTGGTTGTCCCGGAAGCTGAATCGGCTGAGCAAACTCGCGTCTGATGCGAGTTCCACAGTTTCTCCGCTGGGCACCGAATTCAGATGCGCGGCTATTTGTTGCATCGCCACATCTCCGGTGGTTCGTGTGGACAAGTGTCCGCCGGCAAAACCTAACACCAGTGCAATGCTGGCAGCTACCGCGGCATGGTCGCCGAGGAATTGTCTGGAGCGTTTCCAAAGTGAAATATCGATGACATTGTCAGCCTGCAACCGGCGCGTAAGCGACTCCGGCAGAGGCCCCAGGTTGGCGTCGGCATGTCGCTTCACGAGTTCGTTGGCGGCCGCCAGTCGCTCCAGCCGGTCCGCCAACACCGCGTTCTCGCTGATTGCGTCACGAACCTGTTCCATTTCCCGCTCCGTCAGTTCCCGGTCGAGGAAGGCTGAAAGTTGCTCATCACTGATTTTCATGCTGAACTCCACTGGGTGTTGTGTGTAATAGTTCCACCAATTTTGACCGCGCTCTGGCGAGACGGCTCATCACGGTCCCCTGCGGAATATCAAGTGCTTCCGCCACACTTTTATAGGAGAGCCCCTGGACCGCAACCATAGTCAGTACGATGTGTTGATCTCGCGGTAGCTGCTCCATTGCGCGATTGACCTCCTGCAATTCCATCTGCAAATGAACATTTCGTTCGCCATTGATCTCGACTGCTTCAGCCAATTCGGGATCCCATTGAGCCCTCTGCCGGACCTTGCGGGATCGGTATTCGTCAACCCACAGGTTTCTGCAGACCGTGAAAGCCCATCTGGCGACTTCGACACCTTCCGGCACACCCTTGCTGAGAAGGCGCTCGACAGTCGCCTGCAGCAGGTCGTCCGCGTCATGCGCCGAATTTGTCAGGGACCAGGAAAAGCGCCTGAGTCCCGGCAGCAGTTCAACCAATTGCTCTTTCATCGCGCGGATCGTTTTCTCCTTACTTGCACAGTCAACGAATGGTAGGCTGGTTTATTCCCGGTGCGGAGGACTTTTTTTTCGTATGATACGTCATATAGATACAAGGCAACTGATTCCAGGGATAAAGATGAGTGCAAGACAATTAAAATCCGCGGTAGTCACAGCCCTGTTGGCGACGGCGTTTCAGTCACCTGTGCAGGCGCAGGTTGTGCCTGACGTTGTCGACAACGTGCAATCGGTCATTGACAGACAGGCCGAGAGAGTTCAGGACCGGGCCGCGGAACGGGTTCAGAATCAGGTTGAGACGGTTCAGGAACAGGTAATCGAGCGTACACAAAGCCAGGCGGAAAGGGTTCAGGATCAAGCCGCAGAGCGGGTTCAGAGCCAGGTTGAACGCGTACAGGAACAGGCGGCAGGGATCGTGCAAGGCCAGGTTGAGAATATACAGGACCAGGCCGAAAACCGTACTCGGCGGCAGGCCGAAAGGGTGGCCGATCGCCTTCCCGATACCGGGTCACTGGCGTCGCGAGTGCTTGATAGCTCCGCTGCCGGGGTGGAGCCGGGCACAGGTGCAAGACGGATGGCCGCGCTTCCCGATCGGCTACCGGTCTCTGACCAGAGCGGTGAGCCGGTTTTTGTGGAAATCAACATAGAACCCAATATACGCGTGATAGAGCGAGAGTGGGTGATGATGCTTACCACCCCCCAAAGCGAGCGACTGAGCAGCGAAGCTCCGCAATTAATGCGGTTTCTCGATCAGACCAGCCCTTTCAATGCACTGGACAGTGTTGTACTCAAGTTTACCGTGCCCCCCGATCTGGACAACGAAGAATCAATTCTGCAAATGATTCCGGAAGAATTTCGTAACCTGATTGACCGGAACCACGTTTATTCCGCACAGGGGAAACCGGCACCGCAGGAAGGCGCAAACGACCCGCAGACTGAATATGATCAGGGCGATTCCGAGCCTGTTGAGCGGCTGCCAAATTATTCCTCTAATGCACTGGGGCTCCCCATGCAGCCTGTGTGTACGGATCCCGTGTCGGTGGGGATTATCGATTCTGCCATCAATGTTCAGCATTCCGCGTTTACTGCCGCGAGGGCGGTGCCGCTGGTCAGACAGGATTTTATCGATGTGGATGTCGCTAAACCTCTGGGCCACGGAACGGCAATCGCCGGCGTACTCGTCGGCCAGGGGCCGGAGCTCAATCCGCTGTTACCCGCAGGCAAACTGTATAGCGCCTCGGTGATCTATTCGCAGGACAGCTATCACCAGGGAGCTACCGTGATGCATTTGCTTCAGGCTCTGGACTGGGTGATGGCACAGAATCTCACCGTCATAAACATGAGCCTGACAGGCCCTGACAATCGCCTGTTGGCCCAGGCTGTCAGTGCCACCATTGGGAAGGGCAAGGTGATTGTTGCGGCCGCGGGTAACGAGGGCCCCCATACTCCGGCGGCCTATCCCGCGGCGTATGAGGGAGTGGTCGCGGTGACCGCCGTTAATCCGGACCAATCGATCTACCGCTGGGCGAACCAGGGAAAACATATTGACTACGCTGCGTTGGGTGTCTCGGTGCCGACAGCGCGTGGTGACGGTGGCTTTGGGCGGGAGTCAGGAACGTCAATGGCGACCCCGGTTGTCAGTGCGTTTCTGGCTTGTGCGCTCATGGAAAGTGGCGGGGACCTGACGCGTGCTTTGAAACAGCTGTCAGTTCAGACAGTCGATCTCGGTGTCCCAGGCCACGACCCGGTTTTCGGTCATGGCCTTCTGCATCCCTAGCCAGAGGTTCCCTAGAATGACAACTGTACGGCCAGCGATGCACGGGTTTCGTCGTAGTCCGCGCTGCTCAGGTTCGATTGGTACGCACCGTGTTCCAGCCTGGTGATAATAGCCAGGTGCTCGTACAGTGAAAGTTCAAATTGTGCTTCGGCCACTGCCTGCTGATCATCCCGCCGTGCTGAGATGGCTGGTGTCAGTCCCTTGTAATTTCGGTCCTGCAAACGCAACCCCAATTGGAACTCAGCGTCCTTTGACGCGAATACCAGACTGTTGGTGTAACGCATTCGAACCGTATTGGCATCATACGAAAATTGTGATGACGCGGCAGTCTCGTCGTCGTAGGCGTAACTGAATACCAATGTGCTGCGCCCATCGTTGAAGAACCAGAAAGCGTCGATGCCGAGGCCTTCCACGTCCGCATCACGCTCGCTGAAACCCTCAAATGATTTATCGGAAAAGTTCAGGGCGCCACGAAGGTACCATTGATCACCAAGTAACTTGCCGGCATAAAGCGAGTATTGATCGAGAGTCAAAAAGTCATCGCCGGCCAGCCTCGCGTCCGCGTGATTTATGCTGGTTCCCAGAGTGAGGGCGTCAAACTCGTAACTTAAATCTCCATAGAGCAAATGCAAATCAAGATCAAAATCATCAAAGTTCCGGTAGCTGCTCGAACTATAGCTGTAGCCCGCATCGGCGTTTAAACGTTCGGTCACACTCCAGCTCAGGTCAAGCCCGGCATCGAGCACGGCTGCGGTATCGGACTCGCCTGTTGCGCTTTCCAGCTCGGTGATGCTGACGTTACTGTTGTATTCCGCACCCAGTTCGCCGTAGCCGGATACAGTAAACCGGTCAGTTTGTTGTGCGGCGGCTGTTGATGCGACCAGACTGATTGCCAGCGCCATTGCAGTTTTCTTCCGGATTTCAGAACCACAAGATTGAATATTCACAGCTTTTCTCCTCAAGGCACGAATTTATCGAGCGCGATCAAATAAAAAAACAGGCCGGTACTTGAAGTACCGGCCTTAATCCCACCTCAAATTCAGTGACTAACAATCCCGGTTACGCTCGCACGGATATTATCACGCACACTCTCGCGTACCGTAGTGGATGCCTGAGTGGCGACGTCGGTTTTGACCGCTGCCCCCACGCCACTTCTGACTTCCTCGCGAACATTCTCTCTTACACTTTCGCGTACTGAGCTGTTCACCTGGGTTGATACTTCAGCGTTGACCGCTGCGTCAATCGAGCTTCTGACCTGCCCTCGAACTTCTTCCGATGCAGAATTGCGAGCCTCCCTGGCGGCATCAGCTACCACTTCTCCCCGAACGAGAGTCTCGCGTACCGTGCTTTCACCGCGCAGGCGGGCTTCAGCGGCGATAGCGGCTCCACGACGGCGGGTCTCGTCAGCAGTAGCTCGACCGCGACGGCGGCTCTCCTCAGCAGTCGCCTGACCACGCCGGCGTGCGTCATCGGCGGTCGCTTCACCACGCGCTCTGCCAGATTCCAGAGTGGCACGAACACGGCTGGAAACTTCGGTGCCGGCTGACACGGCGGCGTCAGAGACCGATTCTCCTGATTCACGAGCGTCCTGCACCGACCCCGAAACGGCCTGGCCTGCTTCAACAGCGGCCTGGGCGGTGAGATTGTCCGGATCCGATTCTTCGTTTTCTGAAGAGTCGTCATTGCCGTTCTCATTCGAGCCGGAGGTGCCGGTGTCCACGTTGGCCTGAATGTCAACGTCAGCCTCGCCGCTGCTGCTGGTTTCCAGAGCAGGGTCAGCGCCGGTGTCCGCACTGGTTTCGGTTTGTACATTAACGTCTATGCCGGCTTCAGCATCCGCTTCGGCCGCATAAGTAACCTGGGTTGCAGCCGCAATGGCATAAGCCAGCGCAAATACAGATGATTTTGTGAACCTGGTCATAATCACTTCCTCCTGTTGTTTCTGAATAGTGTCCAAATGACACCCATACAACGTCTGAGCTACAGGTTTTATTCCCTGGATGAGTAATTTTTGTCAGAACTTGTGGTCAGGGACGGCGAGCCGTAGCGCTCACCGCGGGCAAATGCACAGGCCAGATGGTATAGTTACCGTCGAAAACCACATCACCCTGACTGTTCATTCTGTGACTGAAGAGGATATCCCAACATGGTCTCGAAGCGATTTTGTGGAGCTATAGTGGGGTCGTTGCTTGCCACCGCCGTTGCAATCGGGCATTTGTCGCCGGCCATCGCCCAGACGGCGGAAAGCCGTCCCTGGTTTGGCGTCACACCCGCGCCGGGCTTTCAACCTCATGTGGCGCCCGTCATTCTGGGCACGGATTATGGTCCGCGGCCGGTAACCGTCCCGCCGGGCGAGGAAGGTTCCGCGTCGCTGGAAGGGGAAGCGATCTACAGCGATCTGGAAACTATCGTCGATTTTTCGAAAAGGAGCCGCGAAACACAGGAAGTGGGTTCGGGGCAGTTATGGGGCCGTATCACCGGCCTGCCATCGGGCGAACATACCCTGGATTGGATAGAGAGCCGCTTTCGGCAAGCCGGGGTTCCGCGGGTAGAGCGGCAATGGTTTGAGCAAACCCCCGGAGCATCGTTATGGCTTCCCTTGTCGTGGGAAATACGCATCCGTGCGGACCCGGCGTTCGGTATGGGAAGCCGGGATGTTATTCTGGAGTCCGCGATGCCCGCCGGCGGGACAGAACTGCCGCCTGAAGGACTCACCGCGCCGCTGGTTTTTGTGGGCACGGCTCGCCCGGCTGAACTGGAGTACATCGATGTGCGTGGCAAGATTGCGGTGCAGCACATTACTCCCAAAGGGCATCTTTTTCTTGAACGGGGACCCGCGCGAGCCAAAGCACAGGAACTGGTGCGGCGAGGTGCGCTTGCTGTCTTCAATATCGTGGACCAGGCGGGCAACATGCGTATGCGCGATATCAGCAATTGCAACGGCCCCTGTTTCAATATAGGCGGACAAGACGGGCGCTTTCTGGAAGAAGTCATGGACGCCGCGGCTGATGCCGGGGTGTCGGATCGGCTGCTGGCTACCTTGCAGTTGGAAGCCGAAGACCGTTCCGGTATGCGCGCATCGAATGTGCTGGGTATAGTGCCGGGGGAGAGCGACGAGAACATCATTATCAATGCGCACGCCGACGGCTGGTTTGATGGTGCGAACGACAACGGCGATGGGCTGGCGGTTACCATCGCCCTCGCCGAACATTTTTCAAAGCCGGAGAACCGGCAGGCGCGAACGCTGGTTTTTGTCGCCAGCGCAGGACATCACACCAGTGGCCTCAACGGGCCTGACAAACTTGTCGAGATGAATCCTGAACTGATTGCGCGTAACATCCTCACTCTTAATCTTGAGCACGTCGCCGCGCGACAGCTTAATCCGGCCAGAACTGCCACCGATGGTGTGAGGGATATCATTGCCGACGCCGGTGAGGGCTTTTTAATGAATGGCATGAACCAGCGATCGCCGTACCTGGAAGCAATCATACGCGAAGGAGGGCTGCGCTACGGATTGAATTTTGTGTCCGCGGCAAGTACGTATCACGCAGGGGACAATCCTGATGTGGAGAGACTGTTTCAGCTTATTCAAGGGAACCCGCTTTATCACACCAGCGGCGAGACGATTGAGACGATTTCGACACCCGGGCTGGAACGCGTCGCCCGCTTCGTGGCATTCTTCGTGAAAGAGGTGGCCGTGGCCCCGCGTTCAGAGCTGTAATCAGGGGTCAGGTCTTGGTTTAAATTGGTGTACGAGGATAACAAAATGAAATATTCGATGACCGTCATTCTCGCGGCTATAGCGAGCATATCCACCAGTTTCAGTGCCGAATCGGGCTGGACCAGCTTGCTTGACGGCTCTGACGGGCTGGATAATTTCAACCTGCTGGGTACGGCGAACTGGGCAGCGGTTGGTGGTACCGTGATGGCTTCGCAAAGCGAAGACGGTCCGGGATATCTGGTCACCCGCGAAAGCTATGGAGACTTTGAATTGCGCGTTGAATTTTGGGCAAGTCACGATGCCAACAGCGGCATTTACATGCGGTGTCAGAATCCCGACGCGATCACCGACCGGACTTGCTACGAAGCCAATATTTTCGATCAGCGCGGCGATCCGAGCTTTGGTACCGGGGGTATTGTACATATCGCGCCTGTCACGGAGCCGTATCCCAAAGTGGGTGACAAGTGGAACATTTACGAGATCACGCTGCGAGGTCCGCGGCTGACGGTAATGCTCAATGGCGAAACCACCGCCGATGTTGAAGACCCTCAATTTACCGAAGGCCCCATCGCATTACAGTGGGGACGGGGAACCGTGCGCTTGCGAAGTGTGGATATACGGCCGTTGTAGACACAATTTCAGAGACGGAGAATCGTCGTGGTTCAGTTTTTTGCCGACACCTGTACATAAGAGCAACAAGGAACATGAAATGAATCTCAAAAGTCTGCCAAAGCTTCGGCCCATTGGATTGTGGGTATCATGCCTGTCGGTCTGCGTTGCGTTGCCTGGCACCCACCTGGCGGCGCAGTCGGTTGCCGACAATCCCTACCAGGTCATCTACCACTGGGGAGAGTTGTCCAACGGACGGGACATGGGGATCGTCACCGGTGTGCAACCGGATCCTGACGGTGAACATATCTGGGTTCTGGAACGCTGTGGAGAAAATCAGTGCGCAGGATCAGATCGGAATCCCATTCACAAATTGAACCGCGACGGAGAATCGGTAAAGAGTATCGGGGCGGGGTTGTTTGCCTGGCCCCATGGCTTTGATATGGACGAGGAAGGTAATTTCTGGGTGACCGAAGGTGCCCCGGCTGGCGATGCGAGAGGGCAAGCCGGCGCCGAACTGGGGATGGGACACCAGGTGTTGAAGTTAAACCAGGATGGCGAGGTGCTCATGCGGCTTGGTGAGGCCGGCGTGCCCGGTGACGATGCACGCCATTTCAACGGTCCCGCCGCTGTGCTGGCGGCGCCCAATGGCGATATCTGGATCGCGGACGGCCATCGTGGTGGAAATAATCGTGTGCTGAAGTTTTCCAGCGATGGTGAACTGTTGCTGGAACTCGGTGGCGGAATTGACTCGTCGAGCAGGGCGGAACGCTTTTTCAATGACCCACACGATCTGAAGATGGACTCGCGGGGAAGAATTTTTGTCGCCGATCGCGGCAACAACCGGATACAGATATTCAGTCAGGCAGGTGAGTTGCTGGATATCTGGACGCAGTTCGGACGGCCAAGTGGCATCTGGATTGATGCCAGCGATAGAATTCTCGTCGCAGACGGTATGTCGGGCGAACAGTGGAACCGCGGTTGGCAACGGGGCATTCGCATCGGCGATGCACAATCAGGCTGGGTCACCGAATTCATTCCCGACTACGAAATCCCAACCGGCAGTGGTATAGAATTTCTGGCCTCGGATGCCGAAGGTAACATCTATGCGGGCCAGGTAGGTCGCCAGCGGTTTGAGAAATATGTACGTATGAGGCCCTGACACGGGGTTCGAAGCGTTGAAATACGGCAAGACCTATCGGTACACTAACGCCATTGACTTGCCCGGCCATTCGATGTGGGGAGACTGGGCGCTTCCCGGTCTGAACACATCCTATCTTGATCTTGCTAAAATGGTGCGCTGGCTACCGGGTCGAAAGCCTTCTACAATTCCTCTGGATGAAATTTGTGTCAAACCCGGAGACTGGTTTGGGCATGATGAGTTCAGCGACGAACGCTTTGAACGGGCCGATACGCGGTTCCCGGGCATCATCGTTCACGATATGCCCAATCCCTGCAATTTGCCGTACCGCATGGTGGACGGCCGTCGGCGTTATGAAAAATTACGTCGTGACCGGCAACGGGAAGGAATTTTTTTTGTATTTTCGTTCACCGAGATACAGCCCTTCGTGATGGAAGCTATCGTCGCCTCGCCTTCCGCTCAGCCCCGTTAAGCGTCCCACCGAGGACTCGGCCGGCCGGTTGATAATGCATTGAATCCTCGCGTAAAAACCTCTAAGTTAATTGGCTGGACTATTGCGATGCCGATAGGCGGTTGATGCCAATTCAGGCGGGGGGAAACACATGAGAGTGATTTTACGTCCGGGCGCGATGAGCCTGGCCCTTTTACTGGCAGTCGGCAGCGAGCGGACGATTGAGGCCGCCGAGGAGTCTTCAAGCCTGAGAACCGAATGGGGTCACCCCGATTTGCAGGGGGTATGGAATTTTTCTTCGGAAATACCCCTGCAACGCCCCGAACGCTATGGTGAACGGGAATTTCTCACCCGGGAGGAAATCCAGGAAGTCCAGACGCGCATGGCCGAACGTGCCGCTGAAGCCGAGACAGCGCCCGATCCCGACGCGGCTAACCGGGGCGCACCATCCACCGACGAGAGATTTGTCTTTGGTTACGACATGTTCTGGTACGAGATGGCCAGTATCGGTGACACGGTACGCACGTCCCAGGTGGTCTATCCGCCCAATGGCAGGTTTCCGCCGCTGATACCGGACGCCCCGGTACAGAGCGGCGGACTCGGGGACGATGTTCCAGGAGAACGTCCGGTCCGCTATGGTGTCGGAGGTATTTCCAAAGACGGGCCGGAAGATCGCGGCCTTTCCGAGCGTTGCATTGTAGGGTTCAATTCCGGGCCGCCTTTCAGCCCCAGCCGCTACAATAACAACGTGCAGATCGTACAGAACCGGGATCATGTGGTTATCCTGACCGAAATGATTCACGACGCTCGCGTGGTGCCTCTTGACGGGAGCCCCCATATCGACGATGACATCCGCTTGTGGACCGGTGATTCCCGTGGACGCTGGGAGGGTGACACACTGGTCGTGGAAACCCGGAATTTTACTGACCTTGTCACCAGCTTTGGTTCTTACGGTACCGCCTATGACAAGATATTGACCGAGCGTTTCACTCGCGTTGATTACGACTCGCTGAACTACGAGTGGACGTTGGAAGACGCTTCTACCTTTACCGACAGGATTTCGGCCGTGATTCCAATGGGCAAGGTGGCGGGGCAACTGTATGAGTACGCCTGCCACGAAGGCAACTACGGAATGGTGAATATTCTTCGGGGCGCCCGTATGCAGGAAGTGCGAACGGAGGAGACCGGTGCGCGGTGAATCAGCCCCGCTCACCCTCCCTGCTCGGCTTCCATGCACGGCTGCTACACAATCAAAGACTCGGCTATATCCCCGCTGCTAAAAAATATTTTTTTCGAATATTAGGTAGTTTTCCCGGTACTGAGTTGGTTTCGGGTGTGTCATTCTGCTGGTTTTGGGTACGCACGGAAGGACTGGAAGCATGGGGAGAAAGCAGGCTGTCAAGCCGGGATGGCTCGAATGGGAGCGGTCGCAACCGGAAAAACCTGACGGCCTGAAGGTAGAGATCATCACCGATTTTGAAGAACTGCTGGGAATGGAGGAGGAGTGGAATAGATTCGCAAACCAGACGGATGCTGATTCGCCGTTCACCAGCCATGAATGGGTGACATCATGGTGGCAATGCTTCGGGCGGGGCAAAGATCTGCATATCGTCATCGCACGTGAAGGCAACCGGATAAAGGGAATCGCTCCACTGATGAGCAGCCGGGAATGCCGGTACGGGCTTCCGGTTCAGCGACTTGGCAGCCTCTATAACGGCCAGGTGCAAAGAGATGAATTTATTGTCGACGACCGCTATAAATCCTCGTTTTGCAAGGTTCTCTGGAAACACCTGATGAATCATGGCGATTCGTGGGACTTGTTGGAGCTGTGCCAGTTTGACTACAGGTCCGCCACATTACAGGAACTGGAAAAACGGGCGACCGGCACGGGCGTGGTCTGTCATTACTGGACTCAGGGCCATTCTCCCTATCTGCCACTGACCGGGGCGTGGGAGGGTTACATCAGCGGCCTCAGCGCCAATCGCAGGTCTCAGATCAGAAGAAAATTGCGAAGACTTGCCGAAAGAGGCGAAGTAGAGCTGAAAAAAATCACTTCTGAAGATGAAATTGCTTCCGCTCTGGAAGATGGCTTCCGGATTGAGGGTATGGCCTGGAAAGAGGTCAACGGGACTGCCATTCTCTCCGACGAGCAGGTGTACCGCTTCTATGTTGAACTGGCGGAGCGTATGGCCGCAAGGGGGTCCCTGGGGCTTTATTTTCTGCAAGTTGGCGAGAGAAAAATTGCCTTCCAGTACTGTCTCGAGAGCAAGAACAGGATATATCTGCTGAAGCCTGGCTATAACCCGGAATTCTTCCGTTACTCTCCTTCCACCTTATTGTTCTGGCTGATCCTCAAGCAGGCTTTTGAAGACGGCGTCACCGAGTACGATTTTCTCGGCGACAGGGACGACTGGAAGATGACATGGACGAACAAGACCCGCACCCGCGTCTGGTTTTTCCTGCTGTCTACCTCTTTTCGCGCCAGGGTGCTGAGATTGGTGAAATTCTGGCTCATCCCCAAAGTCAAATCCATTTCAGGGTTGGCGGACTGATGCCGGACGGGAAGAGGCAACCCGAAAAAAAGCCAAGAAGTATGTGACATTGTTGTCCTGAAATTGTCACAATTGCGGCTCCGTACTGAACCGGTATACCGAGCCCGAAACACGTGAACTATTTTGAGATCTTTTACACGGTCATCGGGGGCCTGGGAATCTTCTTTCTGGGTTTGACCTACCTCTCCGAATCCCTGCAGTCCAGTGGCCGGGACGCTATCCGTCAGATCCTCGGCAAAGCCACGAGCAACCGCGGGCTGGCCGTTCTGGCCGGTATTGGTATCACCGCCTTCGTCCAGTCCAGTTCCATAGCCACGGTAATGACGGTGAGTCTGGTCAACGCCGGGCTTATGGAACTGCGTCAGGCTCTGGGAGTCATTCTCGGAGCCAATATCGGCACCACGGTTACCGGGTGGATCATCTCGATCAAGGTAGGGGACTATGGTCTGCTTTTCGTGGGTCTTGGCATATTGCCCATGATGCTGTCGTCGGTCGCCCTGATTCGTGCCCTTGGCAAGACCGCGATGGCCCTTGGTCTGATTTTCATAGGCCTTGAATTCATGAGCGATGCGTTCAGGCCATTGCGAACCGACGAAAATTTCATTTCCTACCTGTATCTGTTCGATGCTCAAAGCCTGCCCAGCCTGCTGGCCTGCATTGCGATGGGCTGCCTGCTCACGATCATTGTGCAGAGCAGCTCGGCCATGCTGGGTATTACCTTTACCCTGGCCAGTACGGGGGTCATCAACTTTGACACGGCGGTCGGCTTGATAATCGGCGAAAACATAGGCACAACCATCACGGCCCAGATCGCCTCCATCGGGGCGAATACCTCTGCGGTGCGGGCCGCTCGAGGACACGCCATTTTTAATGTTCTGGGGGCGTGCCTGATGGTGATGATTTTCCCGTTTTATGTCTACCTGGTCGACTTTCTGGTGGCGGGCGAGGCTAACTTCCGGGACAGCGCGGGCGAACATCCGAACATTGCATTTCATATCGCGGTAGCGCATACAGTATTCAATATCGTCAACGTGTTGTTGTGGGTGCCGTTCATTGACTACCTTACCGCTCTGGTCAAGTGGCTGGTTCCGCAATCGGATACCCAGGAAACCTATAGTCTGAAATTTCTGGGCAATCCCAAAATGCAGAGCGTGGAAATCAGTCTGCAGGAGGCGGAACTGGAATTGGGCAACCTGGAGGAAATCACTCTCAAGTTACTTAGCGAGACGCGCGAATACATTACTGCGGTGAAACACCGGAAAAAACTGTTCAGGCGTATCGAACACCTGGAAGAGGTAACTGATCATATTGAAAATGAGATGATCAATTTCATCACCTTGGTGCAGACCAGCGAGTTGACCAAGGAACAGTCAATGCGCGCCTATGGCTATGTGCGCATGGCGGATGAGATCGAAAGCCTTGCCGACAGCCTGAAAGCCATGGCGTTGTACCGTTCCCGGCTGTTTGATAAAAAAGACCATGTCACCCAGGCAGCCTGGGATGACCTGATCGGGTTTTATGATGAAGTTGAAAGCTATTTCAAACGAATCGTGGAAGCGAGAAAAAATCATGCGAGCGAGGCGATTGTGGGTAAACTGATCAGGGAATCCGGCCACCTGAATCTCTGGGCGGATGAAGTAAGGTCCAGACACCTGCAGCGTCTTTCCGAAGGTGAATGCCAGACAGTTCCCGCCCAGGCGTTCAATGACATTGCCATCATGTTGCGCCGGGTCAAGAGCCACAGCGTCAATTATCTCGAAGCCTACGACCTCGATTAGGCGGGCTTCGCATGAGAGCCCGGTAGTGGTTCAATTCAGAAGCCCGGTTTCTCGGTTCACGGCACCGCGTTCCTGCCTATCTGTTGCCGACGGCATTGGACTTCGCTGGTGATAGCTTTTATTCTTTCAGTAACAGGTAGCAGAACTGACCTGACCCGCAATGGTTTGAAGACAACGCGGAAATTCCATGACAGATCAATCAACCGTTGAGTATTCGTACAGGCCGTTCCGGTTGCGTGTATTCATCAACCGTGTATTGTGGGCCGCTCTGATCTGGTGGATTCTGACCGAGGGTTCAGGGGAATCCCTGATTGTGGGGATTCCTGTCGTCCTGATGTCATCCATGGCCAGCACGTTGATGTTACCTCCTTTCGACCTTTCACTGCCGGGTACGATCAGGTTTGCCGGGTTTTTTTTGTGGAAATCAGTACAGGGCGGCATCGATGTCGCCACCAGGGCACTGCATATTCACCTGCCGCTGGACCCCGGGATGGTTGAACACCAGTTCAGGCTTCCCTTGCGTGAAAGCCATATCGCGATTGCCAACACCGTCAGTCTGTTGCCGGGCACCCTGGTAACTGACGTAGACGACCGCATCCTGTATGTCCACGCGCTCGACGCCGGCAAAGAGATAGCCGAGAGCCTTGAACTTTCGGAAACACGCGTAGACGCCATTTTCGGTAAAAACCCGGCGGTGCCTGAAACCGACCTGAAACGGGAGTGACATGACCGAATTTTATTTGGCCATGGCCGGGATTCTGTTTTTGAACGTTGTCGCCGGTCTGTGGCGGGTTCTGCGTGGGCCCGACCCGGCGGACAGTCTGGTGGCAGCACAATTGTTCGGCACAACCGCGGCGGCAATCCTGTTGTTGCTGGCCGAAGCCGGAAATCGACCGGAGCTGCGCGACGTGAGTCTTGTGTTCGCCGCCCTGACCGTGGTTGCCGTAGTGGCATTTGTGCGGCTCAGTAATTTGCGAGACGGCGCCGAGGACGACGAACCTCCACAAACACACAACTGACCGAAGTCCAGGTAAGGAAATCCAGTCGTGATAATGAACGCCCTTACTGTGATCCTGATAGTCATCGCCGCATTTTTCTTTTTTGCCGGCACCATAGGGCTACTGCGTTTCCCTGACTTTTTCACCCGATTGCATGCAATGACGAAGGCCGACAACGTGGGACTGGGCTTTCTGGTACTCGGGCTCGCGCTTCAGACGCAAAGCTGGACGGCGCTGGGTCAGCTTTTCATCGTCTGGTTTCTGATTCTCCTCTCCAGTGCGTCCGGTTCTCATTTATTTGCCCGAAGTGGTTTGCGACGGGGGATGAAACCGTGGAAGGCGCGATGACATTATTTGTCTATTTGCTGGATATCTTGCTTGCCCTGAGCCTGCTGCTCGTTGCCATGCGATTATTGGCGCAGGAGCAGTTGTACAAAGCGGTTGCGTTGTTCGTAGTCTTTGGTCTGATCATGACATTGGTCTGGGTGCGTCTTGATGCAACCGACATCGCACTTGCCGAGGCAGGTATCGGGGCAGGCTTCACAGGTGCGCTTCTGATTGCCGCTGTAGCGCGCCTGCGCCGACTCGATGCCAGGGATCAGGGCAGCGACGTGAAGGAATCGACGCAGTGAAAGAATCTGTGTCAAAAAAATCGCAGGGAAATCCGGTGCTGACAGGGCTTCGACTTATTGTTTTATCCGGTCTGACCGGATGTCTGGTTTACGCCGTGATGTCGCTGCCGCCCGCAGACCGAGGGCTAAGCCAGGAGGTCAATGCGCAGCTGTCGTCCAGTGGTGTGGAAAATCCTGTCACGGCGGTGTTGCTGAATTTTCGCGCCTACGACACACTGCTTGAAATCAGTGTGCTGGTTATTGCACTGATCGGTGTATGGTCGCTCGGACTCATGCCCAGGCGGAGGGTCGGGTCGCCAGGCCTGGTGCTCACAAATCTGGTGGAAATTCTGATTCCGTTTTTGATTCTTTTCTCAGGCTATCTGCTCTGGGTTGGCTCCCATGCGCCAGGAGGAGCTTTCCAGGCGGGAGTCATACTTGCCGCCGCCGCGTTGCTTTTTACTCTTTCGGGGTTGCCCATGCCGGCTCATCTCGCCGGATGGCCATTGCGGTTGGCGTTGGTGATCGGGTTGGGCGTATTCATCAGCATCGGCGTTGTCATGATGATAACGGGGGGGGCCCTGTTGGAGTACCCGCCGGAGGCGGCGAAAGCGCTGATTCTCGTTATTGAAGCGGCATCGACTGTCTCGATCGGTCTGATATTGGTCTGTGTATTCTGTGGCGGCCGTCCCCGCGGGCCGGGGGGCGCACCATGAATAATGCGCTGGTATTCAGCCTGGCTGGGGTGGGACTCTTTATCATCGGGCTGCATGGTTTAGCAGTGTACTCTCACCTGTTGCGCAAGGTACTCGCACTGAACATTATGGGCAGCGGGGTGTTCCTCGTTATTGCTGGTCTGGCGCGTCGCCTGCCGGATGCTGAACCCGATGCTGTGCCCGACGCGCTGGTGATAACAGGAATCGTGGTGGCGGTCGCGGCGACAGCCCTGGCGCTGGCATTAATGCTGAAAGTGCGAGCCGACGCAGGGATACCCGAATTACCCGAACGAGAACGGGAGTAGCCCGTGCCACAACAGTCTACATTGGTTGTAGCGGCAGTTCTGCTACCCTTGAGCGGTGTCTTGCTGTGTTTCCTGTTCTCGGCATTTGCCCGAGGCCTCTTCCTGATAACCGTGGCGCTAACCAGTACGGTTGTTCTTTCTCTGGCGCTGAACCTGCCGGATTCCGGCGCCGTCCGTCATCTTGTAGGGGGGTGGGGCGCCCCCCTGGGAATCGAGCTTTATGCTGACGGTCTCGCGGTATTTCTGTTGCTCACCACCACCCTGACAATCGCCGCGGTTGCCATTTACGGGGTCCGCTATTTCGAGTCCCCGACGCAACCGGCAACATTCTGGCCCCTGCTGTGTTTTTTGTGGACTGCCCTTAACGCCCTGTTTCTGTCCGGCGACATATTCAATCTGTACATCACGCTGGAACTTATGGGCTTGTCCGCCGTGGCACTGGTCGCACTTGCCGGGGGGGAAACGGCGTTGACTGGCGCCATGCGCTATCTGCTGGTCACTTTTCTTGGATCACTGTCCTACTTGCTGGGAGTAGCGCTGCTTTATCACGCCGCAGGGACGCTGGACATTCAACTGCTTGGCGAAAGGCTGGGGCCTGATACGACTACCTGGATTGCACTGTGCCTGATTACCGGTGCCATGGTTCTGAAGAGCGCGTTGTTTCCATTGCATTTCTGGCTGCCACCGGCGCATTCCAGCGCGCCGGCGCCGGTGAGCGCCGTATTGTCCGGTCTCGTTGTCATAGCTTCGTTTTACATTTTATTGCGGCTCTGGCTGGAGGTTATGCCGGAAGGGAAGGCTCCCCTGGGTCAACTTCTGGCCGTCTTGGGCGCCATCGCCATTGTGTGGGGCTCGCTGATTGCGCTGCGGCAGCCCCAAGTCAAGTTGCTGGTAGCCTATTCCACGGTAGCGCAACTCGGCTATCTGTTTCTCCCCTTTGCCATCAGAAATACTGAACTGGCTGCGGCGGCATGGCGTGGAGCCTTGTACCTTGTGTTGTGTCATGCGCTGGCCAAGGCGGCCATGTTTATGGCGGTGGGCAACGTCCTTCGCTTTGGAGGCCACGACAATATCGATGACCAGGATCATTCGGTACAGCGACTGCCGGCCACACTCGCCGCGTTTGGTCTTGCCGGCGTCACCATTATCGGATTACCCCCCAGCGGCGGATTTCTGGCGAAATGGATGTTGCTGGAAGCGAGTGTGGGAGCGCGACAATGGTGGCTTGCATTCGTCATACTTGGTGGTGGCTTACTTGCCGCGGCCTATATTTTCAGAGTGGTCGGACTGGCGTTTACCGAGGGGAGTCTGGCCCGGGAACCACGAATTGTGCCGAGGCCAATGGAGTGGATTTGCCTGGGTCTGGCATTTGCCAGTCTGGTGCTGGGCATCGCTGCCGTTCCCTTGCTTGAGTTGCTGGATGTGGGGTTGCCTTTTGGAGGCGCACCCAATGGCGTTCTAGAGGATGAGAGCCTCTCGGGGGTATCGCCGTGAGCGAAACGCAATTACTGCCTCTGGCGATACTACTGAGCTCACTGGTGCCGGGTCTCATTATTTTTACTCTCTCCGGCAGGTTGCGCCGTGTGCGTACCGTACTCAATCTGAGCGGTGCGGTCCTGAAGGTTTTGTTCGTGGCATTAATGGCCATCGGCATCTCGCGCGGGCAGCAATACGAAGTGCGTCTGCCACTGTTGCCCGGTCTGGATCTGGCACTGGTAGCCGATCCACTCGCCATTATGCTGGTGGTATTGTCAGCGGTGCTTTGGTTGGTCACTACTGTCTACGCCGTAGGCTATCTGGAAGACTCACCCCATCGAGCCAGGTTCTTTGGCTTTTTCAGCATTTGCGTTACCGCTACGGTCGGCGTCGCAATGGCGGCCAATTTGCTGACCTTCCTGATCTTTTATGAGTTGCTGACGCTCAGCACCTATCCACTGGTGGTACATCGCGGCACAGAAGTTGCTCGCCGCGCCGGCCGCAGCTACCTGATTTACACTCTGACAGGGGGCACTTTGTTGTTTGGCGGCATCGTGTGGTTATACGGGCTGGCGGGTACGCTGGAGTTCGCGCCGCAGGGATTTTTGTCGGACGTTCCAGAACGTGATTACCTGAGCCTGACTATAATATTTGTCATTCTGATCGCAGGCGTCGGCGTCAAAGCGGCGCTGGTCCCGCTGCACGGCTGGCTGCCGCAGGCGATGGTGGCGCCGGCGCCAGTGAGCGCATTGCTGCACGCGGTGGCTGTGGTAAAGGCGGGCGCATTCGGCATAGTGCGTATTGTGCAGAATGTTTACGGGTCTGAATTCAGTCGCGACCTCGGTCTCACCGGCCCGCTGGCAGTGGTCGCGGCGGTAACCATTATCTACGGTTCGATCCGGGCTCTGCATCAGGATGATCTGAAACGACGCCTGGCATTTTCAACGGTGAGCCAGGTCTCCTACATTGTACTCGGCACAGCGATTGTCGGGCCGCTCGCAACGGTTGGCGGACTGGTACACCTGGTACATCAGGGCATCATGAAAATTACCCTGTTTTTCTGCGCCGGCAATTTTGCCGAGACTCTGGGCATACACAAAGTCAGCGAAATGAATGGCGTGGGAAAGCGCATGCCCTGGACCATGGCCGCTTTCACTGTCGCGGCCATGGGAATGATCGGTCTGCCGCCCCTGGCCGGGTTCATCACCAAATGGTTTCTCGGCCTGGGGGCTCTGGAGACAGGTGCGGAGTGGGTGCTGTATGTACTCGTGGCGAGTAGTTTGCTGAACGCAGCGTATTTTTTGCCTATTATTTATCTGGCCTGGTTCCGTACTTCTCCCGTCAGTTGGCCTCATGAAAAAAATACCGGGCATGGTAAAACGGAAACGTCGTGGTATCTGTTGGCGCCTCCGCTGACCACGGCACTATTGACCGTGCTGGTTGGTCTGTTCGCGGCGGCTCCGTTCAGTCCGCTGCGTTGGACGCAGTTCGTTGCAGGCTTGGGATTCGCGCCATGAATTCCACTATTGGATTGATCATTCTGATATTTCCGGCACTGTTGCCCCTGTTTCTCGCCGCTTTATTGTTGCTGCGGCCCGACTCCCGCCGAGTGTCTGCGCTGGGTGCATGGGCGGCCCTTCCGGGGATACTCATCAGTGCGTTTATGGTGCCTGGCACCGGCACTACGGCGTCCTGGCTTTTGCAGGGCAGTGAATTCGGACTGGATTCGATCGGGCGCGTGTTTCTGTTTTTCACTTCCACTATCTGGCTTGCCGCCGGTCTGTATGCATACCACTGGATTACCGACCGCGACCGTGGCCGCTTTTTTACCATGTTTCTGTTGGTCATGAGCGGAAACATTGGACTGATCGTGGCGCGCGACATGCTCGCGTTCTATTTGTTTTTTACAATCATGAGCATCGGCGCCTATGGTCTGGTAATACACGATCGTAATCAACTGGCGCATCATGCCGGGCGAATCTACATGACCTTTGTCATCGCCGGTGACATGATGATTCTGGTCGCCATGCTGTTCGCCGCCCGTTACAGCGATGGAGTCACTTTTACCGCGGTGCGCGACAGTCTGGCGAATTCGCCGGATCGAAACCTTATCATCGCCCTGGTGTTGCTTGGCTTCGGTATCAAGGCCGGCTTGCCCGGTATGCACGTTACCCTGCCGCTGATTTATCGTGCTGCGCCGATACCGGCCGGCGCGGTACTCGGTGGCGCCATGCTCAATGCGGGCTTGCTGGGCTGGTTGCGGTTTCTGCCGTTCGGTGCCGAAGGTCTGGACAACTGGGGAAAGCTGCTGATGGCAGTGGGGCTTTTCGCGGCCTTTTACGGCGCGATTGTCGGGCTGCTGCAACGCAGTGCCAAAGTGGTTCTGGCCTATTCCAGCATCAGCCAGATGGGCATTATCACGCTGGGGATCGGGGTGGCGTTGACCGCACCTGACCACACGGCCGAAGTGCTTATGGTGGTGACCCTTTACGCTCTGCATCATGCTTTCGCCAAAACGGCACTTTTTCTCGGCACTGGCGTCGCCATGCGTATTCCAGGGCGGTCAATATTGGTGGGGGCCGCACTCATTTTGCCCGCCCTCGCGCTGACCGGTGCGCCGCTCACCACGGGTATGCGAGCCAAGGAAGCCCTGAAGGAAACGTTGTCCGCGGCCCCCCTGAACTGGGCCGGTCCGGCAGAAGCTTTATTGCCATGGATGGCTTTGGCAACCACATTGATTGTAGCCCGGTACTGGTGGTTGGTAAGACCGTGGGTAGCCAGCGCCAACGCGCCTGCCGTTCGTGGCGGCCCGCTGCGGCTTCTCTTGGTTTGGTATGTTGTCCTGGCACTGGTGCTTGTCGCAGCCTGGCTGGTTCCACTGACGACTTCACCCCAACTTTGGCAGCCCGCGATTGTGTGGCAGACGAGCTGGCCCGTTTTGTCGGGGCTGGTACTGGCCGGGTTGACCGTGCGGGTTTTCCGGCGAAGCGCCCTGCAGCGTCCGCCCTCTTTACCCGTAGGGGATGTGGTGGCACCGGGTCACCGGTTGAGCCGGACTTTAATACGCGCCTGGTTGTTGTTTGCCCGTCGTGTATTGCCCGCGTTCACACAAGATTCCGCGGAACGGGTGCGGGGAATTTTCCGAAACCCGATCTGGGGCCGCTTTCTGGAACAGACCGAAAGCCGTATCAGCGTCTGGCCCGTGGCGTCCACGTTGTTCCCACTGTTGATACTCGTCATGATCGGCTGGGTCATTTTCAACTGACGTTACATAACGCATCTTATTTACCGGTGAATTTACCTGATTTTCCCACTTCATTCTCAGCGCATATCCGCTTAGTTTAGCTTAAGCCTTCCCTGAACAGGGTGAGGGAACAAATTCCCACAAAGCGAGAGCCGGTCTGTCGGCTCTCGCCCTATATTTCTAACCTACATGAACAAGGAGAGCTCATGACAATCTTACCAAAACAGATTCTCGTTCTTTCATCGCTGCTGGTGGCATCCGGTACTGTTGCCGCCCAGCAAACGGGAAGTATCAATCCAATGATCATGCAGGGTAACCAGGAACTGGCCTTGAGCGGAAGTATTGATGTTCCCGATTTTGACGAAATTGATTTCGACATCGATGCTTCGTACGGATATTTCTTCAGGGACGGATGGGAAGTAGGCGCCAGGGCAATCGGCGCGGATATCGGCGGCGTGGAAAGATTCGATTTCAGTGTGTTCACCGAATACAATTTCAATCGCAATTCCCATATCGTCCCGTTTGTCGGCGCCTCCGTGGGTTTGGCAACCGTAAATTTTGACGGCGACTTTGATGTCGACTCCACACTGGGATTCGATGACGATGAAGCGACGGTCTTTGGTTTCACCGGGGGTATCAAATGGTTCATTCGGGATTATATGGCGGTGAGCACTTCGATCGGATTCAGTGTTTCCACTGATGATATCTATGCGGCGGACGATGAACTGGTGGACAATCTCACGACCTTCAGGATTGGTTTGCGTTACTATTTCTGACGTTTTTTCCGTCGCGGCCCCTTCCCGTTTCACTTTGAAAACAAGACAGGCTAAAGTGACAGCTCAATTGGCCTGATGCCTTCGAGTGGAAACGGTGAAACGGTGATAGGGGACTGTGATGAATAATACCGGACTGTTCTGCCGGACTGCTTTAGCGGCAATGCTGGCGGCAACCGCCCGTCTGTACGGCAGGGCCCTGTTGCTGCTCGCCATGATCTGTCTGGTCCTCCCGGTGTCGGCGCAGTCCGTGGTGCCGGATTATCGCGTTGATACGTCGTGGCCGGTTCTGCCTCTTGGTGATCGGTGGCTCACGGGCGGGCTCGGCGGCATCTGCATCGACAGCCGCGATCATGTGTATCTGTTGAACCGCCAGAACGTAGTGCCGGACGATCTGGATGGCGCGAAACTCGCTCCGCCGGTCATTGAACTGGATCCTCAGGGCAGAACCGTCAGGGGTTGGGGTGATCCGGAATGGCTGGGCGAACGCTTGCACGATTGTCACGCCGACCAGGACGGTGCTGTCTGGATCGTCGCCGCCGGCACCGGAATGCTCAGAAAATTCTCTCGGGATGGCACGGAACTGCTCCAGCAAATCGGCGAATCCGGAAGTTATGATTCCTCCGACGGCACTCGCCGGGGAACTCCGCTCAATTCAGATCGATCGCAGTTTTTCCTGCCGGCCAGTATCGATATCGACCCGGAAACGGGGGATATTTACGTGGCCGACGGCGAACTGCCCGGAGGAAACACCCGCATTGCCGTGCTGGATGCCGACGGTCGGTTTCTGCGCCAGTGGTCATTGCATCGCAGGCCCGCGGAAGAAGGCATTATCGAACTGCCCCACTGTCTCCGGGTGTCCAGTGACGGCCTGGTCTACGTTTGCGATCGGCGCGCGGATCGCATTCAGGTGTTTGACCGGCAGGGGAGGTTCCTGCGAAACATCCCCGTGGGTTTTGAGCCGGTAACGCCTCCGGAAAGCCGGACGAGCGGCGCACGAGGCACAGCCGTGGTGCTTGATTTCTCTCCGGACCCCGAGCAACGGCTGCTCTTTGTCATCAATCAGAACAGCGTTATGGTGGACATTCTGGACCGCCGGACCGGTGAGTTGCTGGGGAGTTTCGGCGAAGGGCCAGGCACCTACCCCGGGCAGTTCACGCTGCCGCATGGCATCGCGGTGGACTCCGCCGGCAATGTCTACGTGGCGGAGCAAGAGGGCAGGAGAATCCAGAAGTTTATTCCGGTGGGCGGCCTGCCATAAACGGAATCAGAAGCTCCCCAGGCGTTCAACCACCCGCGCGGATGACACCGCAGGCAATACGATCACCGCTGCCGCCGCCGGTCCCCGTAAGGTAATCGTCGGCTTCCGCATGAATCAGCAGCGCTGTTCCCTGCGAATGCAACAGTGAATTTTCGTGCAGTTCCACCCGGTTGGTGGTTATGTCATAGTCTTTGACCTCACCGTTTTCATCGGCATTCAGCTCCGGCAAATCACCCGAGTGAGGTCCTTCCTCGTTCAAAAAACCATGGTCGCCCGCCTCTGGTTGATAGTGGGGTCCCGCCGACTCGAACGTGCCCGGTTCGCAGGCTCCTCTGGCATGAATGTGCAGGCCGTGTTTCCCCGGTGAAAGTCCTGAAGCGTCCACCTGTACCCTGACGCCCTCCTCGGCGCGGGTGAGTTGTGCTGTTCCGATGCGATTTCCCTCGCGGTCAATGATTTCCACATCCACGGCGTCAGTCTGTGCCTGGGCCAAGTTCGTAAACCCCAGCAAAACAAGCGCGAATGCGCTTGCAGTGGTCGGCAACGATTTGTTTGCTACTTTCATGTCAGACCTCCTGTCATCAAGGAATCGCCGACAGCATATCGTCATCGGGGCCAATTCGAACATCGGTCAAACCGGGTAGATTCACTGCGTGGATACCCGCAATGTTTTTGCCACTGGCTGTTCTGCGATGCCTCATCGCTCCCCCGGAATTCCGGACATCGGCATTTTCTGGGCATTACAGCCAGGTTGCATAAGGAAAATGTTACTAAATGGCCAAAATGATCGGAAATACGGCGCAAATGTCTCGAGCATTCGCTCGATTGTCATTGCGAGTCAAAGTTTTTTTAACATATACTCAGGTTCGAAGCTTAAATCAGCTTCATCATCAGCCCGATGTTTTGGATGGATTTCGGGTACTCATCCGCCAACACCGCAGCACGGCGGGAGGAAAGCAAATAAAATAATTATTGGGGGTTAAAATGAAAAAGAATTTTCCTGCAAAAAGGAAGACTTTGGCTCTTGCCGTCATGCTGGCGGGCACTCCGCTGGCGGTGATGGCCCAGGATGCCGATATCGAGGAAATCATCGTCACGGGCTCGCTCATCAGGGGCACACCTGTTGACACTGCCTTGCCGGTAGAAGTGTTTACCGCCGCCGACCTCCGGGAAACCGGTGACCCATCTGCACTTGAATTCGTCAAATCCCTGACTTCGTCGGGTCCCACCACGGGAGAGGCCTACTATTTCAGCGGCTCCGGCCTTACCAGCAACGTCGGTTTCAACCTGCGTGGCATTGGCGCCGACAAGACGCTGACGCTGTTCAATGGCCGCCGTATGTTTGAAAACGCTTCGGTGGTACCCAGTTCCGCCATAGAGCGCATTGAAATTCTGAAGGACGGCGCGGCCGTCACATACGGGGCCGATGCCACCGGCGGGGTAGTCAACTTCATTACCCGCCAGAACTACGAAGGCTTCGAACTGGCGTCCTCCTACAAAACCTACAGGGGCACCGACGGCGAGTGGAATATGTCCGCCGTGGGCGGCTTCGGCAGTGACACCACCAATGTGATGTTCGCCGGCGAATGGTCTCACCGTTCCGAAGTGGACACGGGCGATCGTGATTTCGGTGATGAGCCCTATAGTGTCAACCCGGCGCCCTTTTCTACGCTGACCAATCTGGCGGGATGGGTGCCACGCTCAACATTGCCGGCAGAACCCGACAACACGGCCGATGGGGAGTGGGGCAGTCCGCTGGGACTGGTCTCGGACTTCACGCAACCTTCCTGTGAGGCGGTCGGCGGCGTTTATGTTGGCTCTTTTTCCTGCGCCTACAACTATATTCCTTACTACAATGTGGTGGAGGAAAATGATTTTTACCGGCTCTACGGACAACTGACCACTGAAGTCACCGACAGCATGGACTTTTATGTCAGAGCAGCCTTCGCCCGCAATTACTCCCCGCATCAGTATGGTTCGCCGTCGCAGCCGGTTATTCGTGGCGCGGCGCAAGCCACCGGTGCCACCTACCAGCTTTACGTACCGACGGCGAATCCTTATGTGGCGGACTTCGCGGAGCGCACCGGCTGGGCGGACAGCAGCCTGGCCGGCTTTGCCCAGGGTTTCACGCCCATCACCTACCGCGCGTTTGCGCACGGCGGCAATGACACCTTCGCCGAGGGCGACAGCCATAGCACGCCCAACGTCAACGATACCCGGTACTGGCATGTAACGACCGGCTTCACCGGGGAATTCGACAATGAGATCACGTATGACGTCGGACTGACATACAACCAGTTCAACTCCTACAATTCGTCTCCGGATATCGCCGCCTACCGGCTGCAGGAAGCCGTGATGGGTTTCGGCGGACCGAACTGTAACGCGGAGGATCTGGATCCCGCACGCTTTGGCACGCAGAATCCTGCAGCGGCAGGGGTAGGCGACTGCATGTGGTATAACCCGTTCGCTTCAAATTTCTCTGGTCAGCCCGTTCTGGGCCTTTCCAATCCCAGCCATGTGCCGGGCAGCGAAAATCCGCATGTACTCAACGAGTGGTTGTTCAGCGAACGGGCATCCGAGACGATCAACTGGAATGTGACGTTCGATGCCGTTCTCAGTGGCGTCACGCCTCTGGCCCTGCCTGGGGGTAACGTCGCCTGGGGTGCCGGGGTGCAGTGGCGTGACACCCGTAACCGACAAAGCGTTGGCGACCCGCTCTATAACGGCATGACGCCGTGCGCATGGCCGGGGCAGGATCCGGCGTCACCGGATGATCCGAACTATACCGGGTGTACTCCGGATGAACCGGGGCCGTTCTTCTTCTTTGGAACCAACGTTCCCGATGCCACGCAGCAGGATCAGAGCTCTTACTTCGGCGAAGTGACGCTGCCGCTGCTGGAATCGGTGCACATGACCGCCGCGGTTCGCCATGAAGCCTTCACCGGCGACCTGGATGCCACCGTGTACAAAGTGTCAGGCAAGTGGGACGCGACAGAGAATTTCGCTCTGCGTGGATCCTATGGCACCAACTACCAGGCGCCTGGTGCCGGTATTATACCGGGCGAGGTCAATAACGGCGTCAACAGCTATACCATTGCCGCCGGTAACTGGCGTGGTGCATCCACAGTCACTGAATCAGGCATCGAGCCTGAAACAGCCACGGTGTGGAGCACAGGTGCCATCTGGCAATCCCGGGGTTTCGCGGATGATCATGATTTGAGAATCATCGTTGATTACTTCGACATTGAAACCGAAGACGAACTGGGCGGTCTTGCGTCAGCAAATGATATTGCCGGAGCCGTGTTCAGCATCCCCCCGGCGGGTGAGACTTCCGTACCCAACAACGGGACTGCGTTGGCGGACTGTTCGCATCCTCTGGTAAACCGGGTGACTTTCAATGGCGGAGCCTGCGTTCAGGGCGTTACCTCCGCGAATGACTTCGCCAATATCACCACGGCATTCGGTAATGGTCCGGGACAGCATACCGCCGGTTTCGATCTGTCCGTGGACTACAGTTTCCCCGCCTTTGCCGGGGACATGCGTCTCGGTCTGACGGCAACCAAGGTGGAAACGTTTGACTTTACCGAAACGACACTGGACGGGTATGTACTTGACCCCGGTCAGGATCGTCTGGGCGTGCTCAATTTCGCCACCATTGCCAATGCGGCGCCGGAACTGCGCGCCAACGTGAATGCCAATTACGCCCAGGGCGATCACAACCTGCGATTGGTACTTAACTACGTCAGTGGCGTGGATGACGAACGTTACTTCAACGACGACGGTTCGATCAATACCGCCGCCTTGATACCCACTGGCTTCCAGCCGGGTACGGACCAGCCGTTCGAGCCTTCCTTCTACGGGGTACGGGGTGATGACTGGCTTGCGGCAGACCTGCACTACCTGTGGCACCTGCCCTGGGCAACGGTTGGCGCTTCCATCGTGAATCTCACGGATGAGCGGCCTCCGGAATCCCGTCAGGAAATGGGTTATGATCCCAGAATCGGGAGTCCTCTGGGGCGTCAGTTTGAACTCAGTCTCCGCAAGGAATTCTAGAAGAAATTCCGGGAAACTGACCGTGTAGTCAAAAACGGGCGAACCTTACGGGGTTTGCCCGTTTTTTTGTGTTATGTTCCTTACCTTCCTTAGGCTCCCTGGCCTGTCACTGCGGCGGTTCTCCGCCCATATACTCTCCCAGCCGACTTGCCAGCGGCCGCAGCACTTCCACATCCTCCGGCGGAGCATCGCGTATGGTCTCGAATACGGCCAGGGCTCTTTCCATCTGCTCGCGCATCTGCGGCGGCACCTGGTCCAGCATCTCCGGCGTGATCTGCTGCATGTCGGTTTCTTCCATTTCCAGAGCCATATAGGCTACGGCGACCCGGTCGCCGGTTTCCGCCCAGAGTTCAAGTGAAGAAAAGCCGTGGTCCGCGACAATATTATCCATATCGTCATACACTGCGTCGTGCTCGCCCCGCAGATAGTCGGCGGCGCGGCTGTAGGGAGCAAACGGCTGACCGCGTTCGGGCATGAATTCCTCATCCAGAGCCCCGGTTCGTACGGCGGGATCAAGGGATTCAGCGTAGGTGTTTACCTCATCGAGGCTTTCTATGAAATTGCTTGCCTGTTCGGTCGTGAGAGACTGGGCCGCGGCTATCGGTAAAATGAGTATTGAAGCCAGTGCTGCGAAGACAGATCGCATGAGAACCTCCTTGTGCTTGAACTTACCAGACTAATGCGCTGTGCTTTGCTGTGTCAACAGGACTGAATTTTCCGCTTGACGGGACTACTATATAAACATACAGTTGTACTGAATTGACTGCCTGAGACCCGGATGACAGATAAATCGACAACGGCTCCCCGCCCGGTGAGTAAAACCCGCGGGGCTCAATATAACCCCCCCAACCGGTTCGCCGATACGTTGCGAACGGACTTCAGCGACGGGTGGGAATTGGGAGAACTGTCCGTCTTCACGGCTGAATCGCGCGAGTCGGGCGCGGATGAATTTGGGGTAATACAGGATCCCGCGACTGAAACCTTTGTCGACCACAGCAAAACGATAGTCAGTAGCAATAGTTCGCCCGACATTCCCTTCACCCGGTCCATTAATCCTTACAAAGGTTGCGAGCACGGTTGCGTCTACTGTTTCGCCAGGCCCACTCACGAATATCTTGATCTTTCATTGGGCAAGGATTTTGAATCCAAAATATTTTACAAACCCGATGCAGAGGCGCTATTGCAAAAATTCCTGGCGAAGCCGGGATATCAATGCGAAACCATTGCGCTGGGCACCAACACAGACCCTTATCAGCCGCTGGAGAAAGAAAAACAGATAACACGCCAGATTCTTGAAACGCTGCTGCGTCACCGGCACCCGGTCTCCATAGTGACCAAGGGCAGTCTGATTCTTCGCGATACTGATCTGCTCGCGGAATTTGCCCGGCAGGGCCTCGTTTCCGTTATGGTCAGCGTCACCACGCTGGACACACAACTGAAACGGATCATGGAACCGCGCACCGCATCGCCGTCAACCCGGTTGAAAGTCATCAGCGGTTTGCGCGACGCCGGGGTTCCTGTGGGCGTGATGGTGGCGCCGGTCATCCCATTTGTGAATGACAATGAGTTGGAGTCGATAGTCGACCAGAGCGTCGCGCATGGCGCGCAAAGTCTGGGTTATGTAATGTTGCGATTGCCGTATCAGCTCAAGGACCTGTTCTCCGACTGGCTGGAAGTTCACTTTCCGCTGCGCAAGGAGCGCGTGCTCAATACGTTGCGTGATATGCGCGGCGGTTCTCTCTACCAGGCCGAATTCGGAAAGAGAATGCGCGGTGAGGGGGTTTACGCTGAACTGATCAGGCAGCGATTTGAAGTGGTCGGAAGAAAGAACCACCAACGCCTCACCGGTATGCCATCCCCGCGCACCGACCTGTTTCAGGTTCCAGATCGAGCGGAACAGTTTTCCCTGGGTTTCTAGTCATGGGTCATGCTCCAGAAGACGAAAAAGCTGCAGGATAACGACTATAAGCAATGTGGTGCCAACCGCGAGAACATAATGTTCCAGCCCCGTAGCCATACCCACACCCGCAGTGGCCCACAAAGAGGCAGCGGTGGTGATGCCCTTGACGATATTCTCACCCCTTGAAAAAAAAATGGTACCGGCACCGAGGAATGCGACCCCGCCTACCACTGCTTCCAGAATGCGCGTGGGATCATAACGCATCGAGTCGGTTTCGTAGGAAAAATAGCCGAGCAGCAGCTCTCCGAGCACAACGAACATCGCGGATCCGAGTCCAACCAGCATGTGAGTGCGCAGGCCTGCCGGCTTGTGGCCCCATTCCCTGTCGAATCCGATCGCTGCGCCAAGCATTGAAGCGATGATGATGCGAACCAGCAACTCCAGTTCGTAGACCATACGCGTACCTGTGGTAAGTTCTTGGTTCCCCTGGATACAAAACTACCATGAATTAACGGATAAGTTTCTCGGAAAACCCTGTAATGGAGGAGGGAGTGAATACCCTAAACCTGACAGGGGAAACTCCCTCATATTGATTTAAACAGATTTTAGGCGCAGTATAAAAAAGTGGAACCGGTCTTCCATCTGGTTCTGAAAAAACAGGGAAACTCTCTTGGGGGTCATCGGCTCTTTATTTTAAACCGATCGGTCTTTGGGACGGAAGTATGGCTGATCGCCGCGTATGGACGTACATGACAGGAGGTCGAAATGTTTAAACGAAACCGGAGATCGACGCAGAGAAGGCTGATAGTCTCATCATTGTTCACAACCGGGCTGGCCGGCATCGCTGCGGCTGGCTGGTTTGCCCACCGTTACGGTATTTTCCCCTTTAAATCGAGGCATCGTTGGGCTTCTCGTTCCCGCAAGCCGCAGATCAGTCGCTGGCAGAGCGAAGGAGGGGACGTGCCTCAGGTTCGCGCGTTGCGACCCCGCTCAACCAGCCGCACCCGACATTGAAGAGGGATATTGAATGACGAATACAGTTAGCGACTTCATGCTCGACCGGCTTTCCGAATGGGGAGTGGAGCGTATTTTCGGCTACCCGGGGGATGGTATCAACGGTCTCATGGGCGCTCTTGACCGCGCCGGTGACCGCTTCGATTATTTGCGCGTACGGCATGAGGAAATGTCCGCGTTTATGGCCGTCGGTCATGCCAAATTCACCGGGGAAGCCGGAGTATGTCTTGCCACTTCGGGTCCGGGCGCTTTGCATCTGCTGGCAGGTCTTTATGATGCCAAGTCCGACCATATGCCGGTGGTGGCTATTGTAGGACAACAGAAAAGCGCTTCACTGGGCAGCGACTTTCAGCAGGAAGTGGATTTGCAGACGGTTTTCCATGATGTGGCGGAGTACGTACAGACCATTTTTTCTCCGGCGCAGGCACGTCATGTGATAGACCGTGCATTCCGGATTGCGTATGCCGAACGAGCTGTCACCTGCATCATCATTCCCAACGATGTGCAATCGATGAAGGCTGTACCGAGTCCGCCCCGAAGTCATGGTAGTAACTATTCCAGTGCAGGAAGAAGCAACCCTCATCCCGTGCCTGTCGCCAAAGATCTGCAGGCGGCGGCTGACCTGCTGAATGGCTGCGAGCGCGTCGCTATTCTCGCGGGTGCGGGCGCGTTGCACGCCACTGATGAATTGATACAGGTTGCAGATAAACTCGGAGCCGGTGTGGCCAAGGCCCTGCTTGGAAAAGCAGCGCTTCCTGACGATTTGCCTTTTGTGACAGGAGCGATCGGTTTGCTTGGTACCGGTCCAAGTTGGGAATTGATGGAAGGGTGTGACGCATTGCTTATGGTGGGCACCACTTTTCCCTATTCGGAGTTTCTGCCTGAAGACGGCCAGGCGAGAGCCGTGCAGATAGACATTGATCCGGCGAACATGGGAGTGCGTTATCCCACCGAGGTCAACCTCGTTGGTGACAGCAAAGAAACGTTGAGCAGTCTGCTGTCGTTGCTGGAGTACAAGAAGGATCGTAGCTGGCGCCAGGAGATTGAAGACAACGTGTCGGACTGGTGGCTTGATATCGAGAGAAAGGCAATGGAAAAGGCAAATCCCATCAACCCCCAACGGGTGTTCCACGAACTTTCGCCCATGCTGCCCGACAATGTGATTCTGTGTGGAGACAGTGGATCGCACACCAACTGGTATGCGCGCAACATCAGAATGAAGCGCGGCATGATGGGATCGCTCTCCGGCAAGCTTGCCAGCATGGGCAGCGGAGTCCCTTATGCCATTGCGGCCAAAATGGCCTATCCGGACAGACCGGTAGTGGCCATGGTGGGGGATGGTGCAATGCAAATGAATGGCAATGCGGAATTGGTAACGGTAATGCAGTACTGGCAGCAATGGAAAAATCCGACATTTATTGTCCTGGTGATAGTCAATCACGATCTGAACCAGGTGACGTGGGAACAACGGGCACTGGAGGGAGATCCCAAATTTGCCGCCGCCCAGGATGTCCTGGATTTTCCTTATGCTTCGTACGGCAAGCTGATCGGATTTGAAGGGATCCGGGTTGATCATCCGGATGCGATTGAACTGGGTCTGGAGCAGGCATTCGCCGCCGACAGACCCGTGGTGATCGAGTTTATTACTGATCCCGATGTTCCACCTCTGCCGCCACATATTACATGGGAGCAGGCCAAATCCTATTTCAGCGCGCTTGCCCAGGTCGATCCGGACGAGTGGGGCATCATAAAACAGAGCACCAAGCAATTTCTGTCCAGGCTCAATATCAATCCTCATTAGTATGACGGGTCAACAGGGGTCCAGGATCGGGCACGTCGAAACCGTCACCGCCCGGGCTTATCGGGTACCAACCGAGAGCGGGCCGGAGGCGGACGGGACGCTGGTGTGGAATGCTACGGAATTCGTAGTTGTTGAGATAAGCGGCGCCGGCCACACCGGACTTGGATACAGCTATACCTCCGCCGGTGCGGCCAGAGCACTGATTGAATCCCGTTTGGCCGACGCCATATTGAGAGAGGATATTTTCGATCTGCCCCGCCTGTGGCTTCGCATGAACGATGCGCTGCGCAACGCAGGCAGGCCGGGTCTTGGATCGATGGCGGTTTCCGCACTGGACCAGGCACTGTGGGATCTGAAATCCAGGGTATTGCAGGTGCCTCTGGCGCTACTGCTGGGTCGCGCGCAGTCGTGCCTGCCGGTTTACGGAAGCGGTGGTTTTGTCAACAGCGACGACGACACGCTGTGCGGCCAACTGCGAAGTTGGCTGAATTCCGGTATTACCGCCGTAAAAATCAAGATTGGCTCAGGGTTGTCGGAGGATGTGCGCCGCGTTGCCCTTGCCAGGCAAACCATTGGAGGCAGCGTGGAGTTGATGGTCGATGCCAACGGCGCCTATGATGCCCGCGGTGCACTGGCATTGATGGAACACCTGCAACCTTTCCGGGTCAGCTGGTTCGAAGAACCGGTTTCGTCCGACAATCTTGCTGCTCTGCGCTGGTTGCGCAACAGGTCTCCAGCGGGCATGGCGATAGCCGCCGGCGAATACGGCTGGGGCAGTGAATATTTCCACCGGATGCTTGCTCATGAAGCCGTTGACGTGCTTCAGGCGGATGCGACGCGCTGTGGGGTCACCGGATTCTTACAGGCGGCAACGTTGTGCAATGCTTTTTCTGTGCCCTTGTCTATCCACTGCGCACCGGCTATTCAGGTTTCAGTCGGGGTGGCAGTGCCGTTACTGAAGCACCTGGAATATTTCCACGACCATGTGCGAATTGAAAATTTGCTGTTTGCGTCCGGCAACAGGTTCGATGCCGGGCATCTTTACCCCAACATCGAAGTGCCCGGCCACGGTGTGTCGCTCATTGATGAGCAGGCGGACCGGTACCGGATATAAACCCGATCAGGAACTGAATGGAAGCGCCAGGCAAAAGTTACTCAGCCAAGCTGACAAGGCAGCTCGGCCGGCAATTACAGTCCGCCGTAAGGGGAGAAGTGCGGTTCGACGAAGGCAGCCGCGCTCTGTATGCCACCGATGGTTCATTGTATCGTGAAGTCCCCATTGGTGTGGTTGTCCCGCGAAGCTCCGCTGATGTTCAGGAAACCTTGGCGATTTGCCGGAAATTCGAAGTGCCGGTGATGCCCCGGGGTGCGGGCACCAGTCTTGCCGGGCAATGCTGCAACGTTGCCGTCGTGCTGGATTTTTCCAAATACATGCACAATATTCAATCGATCGATCCACAACAAAAGGTGGCCCGGGTGCAGCCGGGATGTGTGCTGGATGAACTGCGCAACGCAGCGGAGATACATCATCTGACATTCGCGCCGGACCCTTCCACACACAGCCATAATACATTGGGCGGAATGATAGGCAATAACTCCTGCGGAGTGCATTCTCTGATGGGGGGACGCACCGCCGACAACGTCGAGTCCCTGGAAGTTGTGACCTACCGCGGTGAACGAATGGAAGTAGGTTATACCAGCGAGTCTGATCTGGCGGCTATTATTGCTCATGGCGGGCATCGTGGAGAAATCTATCGGGGATTGCGCGATCTGCGTGACCGCTATGGCGACCTCGTCCGTTCGCGCTTTCCCGACATTCCCAGACGAGTGTCCGGCTACAGCCTTGACGAGTTGCTGCCGGAGAGAGGATTTAACGTAGCCAGGGCGCTGGTTGGCTCGGAGGGAACTTGCGCGATCGCCTTGTCCGCCGAACTGAAACTTGTCCCCAGTCCACCGCGTCGGGTGTTGCTGATTGCCGGATACAAGGATGTCTATGCCTGCGGAGACCATGTTCCCGACATTCTGGAGTACGAACCGATAGGTCTGGAAGGTATTGATTCCGTGCTGATCGAGTCGATGGCTACCAGGAAATTGCATGTGGATGAGCGGCGCCAGTTACCCGAAGGCAATAGCTGGCTACTGATCGAATTTGGCGGTGACACGGAAGAAGAAGCCCACGGAAAGGCTCAGCGTCTACAGAGCTTTCTGGAAACCCAGCCGGAAATCACGGGGCTTTGTCTGATTACTGAACCGCGGCTCCAGGTCAATTTCTGGAAGGTGAGGGAGGCCGGCCTCGCCGCGACATCGCGCCATCCCACGCTGGGCGCCGCTCATCCAGGATGGGAAGACGCCGCGGTTCCTCCGGAAAAAGTCGGAAGCTACCTTCGTGATTTCCGTGAACTGATGCACGCGCATGGATACGAAGCTGCTCTGTACGGACATTTTGGTCAAGGGTGCATACACTGCCGAATCAATTTTGACCTCGAATCCGAAAGTGGTATGCGCCAATGGGGAAAATTCATGCAGGATGCGGCGGACATGGTGGTTTCCTACGGTGGGTCGCTTTCTGGAGAACATGGTGACGGACAGGTTCGGGGTGAATTGATGCCGCGAATGTATGGCGAGGAACTCACTGCCGCATTCCGGGAATTCAAAGCAATCTGGGACCCGGACTGGAAAATGAATCCGGGTAAAATAGTCGATCCCTATCCAATGGATGCCTGTCTGCGCAAAGGACCGGACACGCTGCTGCCGGCCGTGAATACCAATCTGGATTTTCCCGAAGACGACCACAGTTTTTCCATGGCCGCCAACCGGTGTGTCGGCATAGGCGTTTGCAGGGATTTTGACGACGGTGTCATGTGTCCCAGCTATCGGGCAACGATGGAAGAAAAGGACTGTACCCGAGGGCGTGCCAGAATGTTGTTTGAAATGCTCAAGGGCGATGTGATCAGCGACGGCTGGCGGAGCAAAGCGGTAAGAGAGTCGCTGGATCTGTGCCTGTCCTGCAAGGCCTGCAAGACCGATTGCCCGGTAGGCGTGGATATGGCGGCGATGAAAGCCGAATTCATGTCTCATCATTATCGGCACAGGCTGCGGCCTGTTTCCGCCTACAGCATGGGACTGATCTGGTGGTGGAGCCGAATCGCGGCGCGGGTGCCCTCATTGGTGAACGCAGTCACTCAAACGCCTGGAATAAGCAAACTGTTCAAATGGGTGGGCGGCATTGCTCCGCAACGGAATATTCCCCCCTATGCTGATGTCAATTTTACCAAATGGTTCGCCGCCAGAGACACGGAAGTTACTGAAGGACGCCGGGTTGTCCTGTGGCCCGATACCTTCAACAATTATTTCTATCCGGACACGTTAAAGGCAGCTGTTCGGGTATTGGAAGCGGCCGGCTGCCAGGTGGAAGTTCCGCCACGGCCTTTGTGTTGCGCGCTGCCATTGTTTGCGGAAGGTATGCTGGAGCTGGCCCGCGTCCAGCTGCGCCAGGTTCTTGATACGCTGGAACGGTCGATTATGGAAAACATTCCGGTGGTCGGTCTCGAGCCGAGTTGCGTAGCGAGTTTTCGTGATGAACTTCCCCAGTTGTTTCCGGCCGATGAACGTGCTCATAAACTGGCGTCGCAGAGTTTCCTGTTGTCGGAATACCTGGAGAAAATTCAGTATCGGCCGCGGCGGTTAACCCGGCGTGCGCTGATTCATATACATTGCCATCAGCATGCCTCACTGGACGTGAATTCCGAACGAACCCTGTTCCGGAACATGGGGCTTGATTACAGGATGACCCCGAATACCTGTTGCGGAATGGCGGGATCATTCGGATTCAAGAACAGCAATTTCGAGGTATCGCAACGAATCGCTGAACACAAGTTGCTTCCCGCGGTGAATGCGGTCGGCGATGAAACCCTGATCGTTACCAATGGGTTCAGTTGCCGGGAGCAGATCAGGCAGTCAACCGGACGCACTCCTTTGAATCTGTCCGAGTTGCTGGAGCTGAGTTTGCGCGAGGGCGACCCGGTTCGACTCATCACCGTTAGTGATGAACGCAGCGGGGGGCGGGAAGGCAAATGAACAGCATTGCGCCCGGCAAAACGCAGTGGATAATTCCCGAAGGTTTCATTCCGGAGGCCGGACCTCACAAGGACAACCGTGGACTTCGCAGCCATGAAACGGCGTGTGTATTAAACGCCGGTGAAGAAAACGCGTACATCGAATTGACTATCTATTTCAGCGACCGCGATCCGGCGGGGCCCTACAAAGTCGTTGTCAATGCGCAACGAACGCTGCATTTGCGCTTTGACGAACTCAACGATCCTGAGCCGATACCCCGCGAAACGGATTACGCCTGCCTTATCCAATCGAGCGTTCCTGTTGTCGTGCAGCACACGCGTCTGGATACCCGGTTGGGAAATATATCCCTGCTGTCTACGCTGGCATTCGGAACCGATTGATGATGAAGCAAAATCACAAGGTGGTAGTGATCACCGGTGCATCAGCGGGCATCGGTCGTGCAACCGCGCTCGAATTCGCCAGGCAAGGCGCGTCCGTGGGATTAATTTCCCGTGACAGAAATCGCCTGGAAGAAGTCGTTCATCGGATACATGAGGCCGGTGGAACCGGGCTGGTCATGGTGGGAGATGTTGCCGACGCGGCGGCGATGAATCGCGCGGCGGATCGTGTCGAGGAAGAGCTCGGCGCCATTGATGTCTGGATCAATTGCGCCATGGTGACAATATTTTCGCCATTCGAGGAGATGAGCGCCGATGAGTTCAGGCGCGTGACGGAGGTGACCTATCTGGGAACGGTTCATGGTACAAAGGCCGCGCTCAAGCACATGCGGCGACGCAATCATGGAACTATCGTTCAAGCAGGCTCGGCATTGGCCTATCGTTCGATTCCGCTTCAGTCAGCCTATTGCGGGGCCAAGTTTGCGATTCGTGGATTCACCGATGCGGTTCGTGTTGAATTGATGCATGAGCGCAGCGCGGTACATGTCACGATGGTGCAGTTGGCGGCGTTCAACACACCCCAGTTTCAATGGGCGCGGTCGCGACTGGACGCACCGCCGCAGCCTGTTCCTCCAATTTTCCAGCCCGAACTGGCGGCGCGTGCACTGGTGTTCGCCGCGACTCACAGGCGTCGTGAGTGGTGGGTAGGGTTTCCCGCCGCGAAAGCGATTATCGGGACCAGGCTGTTCCCTGGATTCACCGACCGCAAAGTCTGCCGGATGGCCTGGTCCGGCCAGATGGATACGACTGCGGACAGAGCGGTTACCGTCGGTGGCGATAACCTGTTCACTACGGTCCCGGGCGATTTCGGTAGCCACGGTCGCTTTGATGCGCACTCCCGAAAGGTCAGCTGGCAATGGCTGTACAGCCGTCATCGCCGGCTTGTGTGGATCGTCTTTATCGTCGTCGTCGCTGCAGCGGTGGTGGTGACCCGGCTGTCGATGGCGAACGGGCCGGGATGAGTCCTACCGAAAAACTGATGCGGAGGTTATCCGTTACATGAAACCGGCACTGATCGGCGATTATGCCCTGATCGGTAATCTACGGACCGTGGCACTGGTTTCAAAGACCGGTTCCATCGACTGGTTCTGTCCGGTGAAATTCGACACGTCGGCGTGTTTTGCCGCGTTACTGGGATCGGAACAAAACGGCCAATGGCTGATTACCCCTACTGAGGAATGTGAATCCGAACGCTTCTATCTCGCTAACACGCTGGTGCTGGAGACGCGATTTCATGGTAGCGCCGGTTCGGTCAGCATTACAGATTTCATGCCGTTGCAGGGTTGTTCACTAATACGCATCGTGCGCGGTCTGAGTGGAAATCTGACAATGAGGATGAACTGCGCGCCCCGGTTCGAGTACGGCTTGGCCACACCGGGGATCGATGCAGGTAAACAGGTTAAATTTTATCACGATGACGAACAGCTGCTTCTCTCATCTGACATCTCATTGACAGACAAGCACCTGGAAAACGATCAGTTGAGTATAAAGTTCAACGTGGCGGGTGGAGACCAGCACTGGTTTGTACTCTCCCATCATGAATGCGACAGGCCTGATCGGCTTGCCTGGGCAGCGGACACGGATGCCTTCGCCGCACAATCGCAGTGTGTAAAATGGTGGGAAGACTGGGCTGACAAAAACAGCTATGACGGTCGCTGGGGAGACGTGGTTATGCGCTCTCTCATCACGCTCAAGGCACTAACGTACCAGCCCAGCGGAGCGATGGTGGCCGCAGCAACGACTTCCCTGCCGGAAATTCCCGGCGGCGACGCCAACTGGGACTATCGTTTCTGCTGGTTACGGGATGCAACGCTGGTTCTCGATGTGCTTCTTACCTGCAACTATCAGTCCGAGGCCACCGCCTGGCTGGATTGGCTGGAGGATGCTTTGCGCAATCACGATGGCCCGTTGCGGACGCTATACACGATTGAGGGACGCATTGCCGGGGAGGAGGCAATACTCGAACAGCTTCCGGGCTATCTGAACTCCCGTCCCGTGCGAGTCGGCAATGCGGCCAGCCGGCAATACCAGATGGATCTGCGTGGCGAACTGATGGACGTGTTGCACGTGGCGCGAAACAGCGGACTTAAGCTGCAACCCGGGGTATGGGAATTGCAATGCCGTGTACTTGATCATCTGGAGGCGCGATGGCGGGAACCCGACGCCGGTTTCTGGGAGGTTCGCGGACCTTACCGCCAGTTGACCTTGTCAAAGGTGATGGCCTGGGTTGCCTTTGACCGGTCGATTCAGGACGCGCGGCGGTTCAATCTGCCGGCTCCGATTGAGCGTTGGTGTCAAACTCGCGACGAGATCAGGCAGCAGGTACTCTCCCACGGCGTACACTCGGAGCACGGTTACTTCACCCAGCAGTTTGATACTGAAGATCTGGACGCCAGTTTACTGATGATACCGCTCGTCGGATTTTTACCAGCCACGGACCGGCGCATGATCAAGACGGTGACCGCGATAGAACAGCAGCTGTGCAAAAATGGCTTCGTCTATCGGTACAGCGGTGAATTAAACAGATGCAATGTGGAAAGTACAGGTAACGAAGGTGCATTTCTGCTTTGCTCATTTTGGCTGGCGGACAATTATCTTCTTGCGGGGCGGCACCAGGATGCCGAGGATCTGTTCGAGCGATTACTTGACCTTTGCAACGACGTCGGCTTGATGGCGGAACAGTACGATCCGGTGAACAGGCAATTCCTTGGAAATTTTCCACAAAGCCTTACGCATCTGGGATTGATTAACAGCGCCCGCCTGATCGGTTCTCATTCGCAAGCCCAACGCAGTGGTTGAAAATACAAGCTTGCGCGGCCTGTTCCAATCAATGCATAAGGTTCTTAAACAAACGGTTAAAAGTGCCGGTGGCACAGCCTGTTGTTTCCTCCGGTGCCGGAGGCAGCACTAGTGCAGATATTTCCTCCCTGGTCCAACGCAATCGCGAGGACAGGCCTTGTCGGCATTGTTCTCTTCCTCCCGCTGCTCGCAGCCGTTGCCATAGCCGTCGTGCGTTCGGATTTTTATACCGGTGAGCATATGGCGCCTGAACAGCCAGTACAGTTCAGTCATCGCCATCATATCCAGGAGGTGGGGCTGGACTGCCGCTATTGTCATACTGGTGTGGAGACCGGCGAGTTCGCCGGAATACCCACCACGTATACCTGCATGACCTGCCACTCACAAATCTGGAATGAGTCGCCCATGCTCGAACCGGTAAGGCAAAGTATCATAAACGACCAGCCTCTTCGCTGGCAGCGTGTCAACAATCTTCCCGACCATGTCTACTTCGACCACAGCATTCATATCAACAAGGGAGTGGCCTGCACCGTGTGCCACGGTGACGTATCGCAAATGGCTCTGACCTATGCTGAACATCCCCTGCATATGCGCTGGTGTCTGGATTGCCACCGCCGACCCGAAGATTTTATCAGGCCGCGGGAAACGATATTTGAAAGTGATTGGCGACCGGAAGAAGCACAACGCGAAGTCGGCCTCAGACTGGTGGAGGAATACGGCATCTCCCGTGGTCATCTCGACGATTGCACCGTGTGTCACAGATGAAGAGAGAGAAACAGCCAATCCCAACCCCCGAACGCGAGTGGATGATTGCATCGGACCGAGGCGGGTTTTCACTGGACCGGCGCCGCTATCTGCAACTGGCGGCGGGTTCAGTGGTTGCGGGACTGCTGCCTTCCTGCCGTCCGGCACCGCAGGAACAGATCGTTCCCTATGTGAACATGCCGGAATACAGGGTGCCCGGAGAACCGGTTTACTACAGTACGGCGTTGTCGGTCGGTGGATTTGCAGTGGGTGTACTGGCGGAGGTGCATACCGGCCGTCCGGTCAAGATCGAAGGTAACCCCTTGCATCCGGCCAGCCTGGGAGCAAGCGATATTTTCAGCCAGGCGGCACTGGTGAACCTGTATGACCCGACCCGTGCGCGCACCGTGACGCGACCGCGTGAGCAAGCCGCGGGCGTTGGCACCACCGTACGGGCGGACAGCGGGGCGACATGGGGCAGTTTTCAGGCTCACGTCTTGTCGGAACGGGAGCAGTGGCTGGAGTCGGATGGCGAGGGGTTGCACCTGTTAACCACGACAATCTCATCGCCAACCCTGCTGTCCCGTATTGACGCCTTGCAACGCCGTTTTCCCCGATTGCGCTGGCATGAATACGAACCGGTGAACAGAGACAATGCACGAGAGGGTAATCGGCTGGCGTTCGGAACCGCACTTGACACAGTCTGTCATTTTGACCGTGCCGGGGTGGTGCTTTCCCTCGATGCCGATTTTCTCGAGGCGACACCGGCTTCGCTGCGATATGCACATGACTTCAGCCTACGGCGTGATCCCGGGTCGGCCAGTATGAACCGGCTATACGTTATTGAAAGCAGGGCAACGCCCACCGGGATTCGCGCCGATCACCGTCTACCTGTGAAGGCTGCGCATGTTGAACATTACGCTCGTCATCTGGGCAGTCTGTTCAACCTTGACACGGGAGATTCACAAGCCGACATCCCATCCGCGCATCTTGCCTGGCTTGAGGCTTTGGCCGATGACCTTCGCGCCAATCGGGGAAACTCTCTGGTCATTGCCGGTGCGGAGCAACCCGCGGCCGTTCATGGTGTCGCGCAGGCACTGAATGCTCAACTGGGAAACATCGACGTGACGGTTTCCTGTCACCAGCCCCTCGGTCGGGAGGACGGTCAGATGCAGTCGCTGCGCGAGCTGGTCGCCAGTATGCAAGAAGGGGAAGTGCAGAGTCTGTATATAATCGACGGCGATCCCGCTTACGACACTCCCGCCGACCTGGAATTTGCTCAGTTGCTTGCACAAGTGCCGGATACCACACACTGGAGCCTCTACCGGAACACAACTTCCTCACTTTGTCGCTGGCATATACCCGCTACTCACGAATTCGAAACCTGGGGTGACACCAGGGCCTTTGAGGGTACGGTATCGATCCAGCAGCCGTTGATCATGCCTCTGTCAGGCGGCTATTCAGCGTTTGCGCTACTGGCGCTGTTGAATGGCGACCTGCGCGGTGATGCATACACTACCGTGCAAGGGTATTGGCGGGAGCAAACCGGACTGCCGGAAGACGCGTTCCAGGAATTCTGGCGAACCGCTTTGCAGCGCGGCGTAATCGGTGAAACCGCCGCAGACCCGGTTAATGTCGAATTGCAGCAACTGCCTGCTGGTGAGGACGCAGCGCCTGCGACATTCGAACCGGGCACGCTGGAGATCCGGATGTACCCCGACCCGAGGATTTTCGATGGTCGCTTCTCAGGCAATTCATGGTTACAGGAACTGCCGAAACCGCTGACCAGCCTGACTTGGGACAATGCACTGCAGGTTCACCCTGAAACCGCCGAACGTTTACAACTGGTGACGGAAGATCTTGTTGAACTCGATGTGGCGGGACGGCGCACAAAAGCGGTGGTTTATGTCCTGCCAGACCAACCGATTGATTCGCTTGCGCTAAGCCTTGGTTATGGCAGCGACGGCGGCTACGGAAATGCCTATAAACTGCAATCGGCAGCGTCACCGTGGTTCACTCCGCTTTCGGGGCTGCGGCGCACCGGTGAACGCTACCCGCTGGCCACCACGCAACAACATTATGAAATGGATGTTCAACAACCGGTGAAGCACAGTGATCTGCAAACTTTCATTGACAATCCGCAGAGCTTGGACTCCACCGTGGACCACCCATCGCTGTATCCTGAACCCCGGCCGGCAATGCCGGAAACGAAGTCACCCTATGCCTGGGGCATGGCAATAGATCTCAATGACTGCATCGGGTGCAACGCCTGTACCATAGCCTGTCAAGCTGAAAACAATATTCCCGTGGTGGGCAAGGACGAAGTGCTGCGGGGACGGGAAATGTACTGGATCCGAGTGGACTATTATCATGCGCCAACTTCGGCATCTGCGCCGGCAGGATTTTTCCAGCCTGTACCCTGCATGCACTGCGAGAACGCGCCTTGCGAGTATGTCTGCCCGGTAGCCGCCACGTTGCACGATTCAGAGGGCCTTAACGCGATGGTTTATAATCGCTGTATCGGCACACGTGATTGCTCCCAGAATTGCCCGTACAAAGTGCGCCGGTTCAACTGGCTGGATTACAATTACGGCGCGGAACTGAACAGGGCCATGATTCCCCTGCGCAATCCTGACGTCAGCGTACGCAGTCGGGGCGTGATGGAAAAATGCACGTACTGCGTACAGCGGATCAGCGCGGCGCGCCGGGAGGCGAAAAAGGAAAATCGGCTGATACGTGACGGCGAAGTGCAGACTGCTTGCCAGGCTGCCTGCCCGACCAACGCAATCGTGTTCGGAAATCTGGATGATGCGGACAGCGAGGTGTCGCGAGAAAAAGCCGGGGTGCTGGATTATCACTTGCTGGCGGAACTGAACACGCGTCCCCGAACGAGCTACAAGACTTATATCGCCAACCCCAATCCGCGCCTGCAGAACCGGGACTCCTGATGAGCACGAACGGGCGGCGGCGCGGTTTTCCCCTGATCAAACCGGGCCTGACCTACGCGACCGTTACCGATCAGATAGCCGCGATAGTCCAGGGAGGAACGCGCCGTGGCTGGCTATTGCTGCTGGTATTGTTTACGACGCTGGCGCTGCTTTTTCTGTATACCGTTACCTGGGTATTCGTGACGGGTGTCGGCCTGCTGGGTATCAATATACCGGTGGCCTGGGGATTTCCGCTGGTCAACGTGGTCTGGTGGATCGGCATCGGACATGCCGGTACATTAATTTCAGCGATACTAGTCTTGCTGCGCCAGCCCTGGCGCACCAGTATCAATCGCTTTGCTGAGGCCATGACGATTTTCGCCGCCGGTATTGCCGGTCTGTTTCCTCTTATCCATCTGGGCCGGCCGGGGTTTTTCTACTGGCTGTTACCTTATCCCGATACCATGGGACTCTGGCCCCAGTGGCGCAGCCCGCTGGTCTGGGATTTTTTTGCCATAGCCACCTATATTTTTGTGTCACTCGTCTTCTGGTATCTGGGGCTGTTGCCTGATCTGGCTGTCATGCGCGACCGGGCGAAAAAATACTGGCAAAAAGTGAGTTTTGGATTGCTGTCGCTGGGGTGGCGCAATTCCGCCAGGCACTGGCATCATTATCGCGTCGCCTACCTGCTCATAGCAGCATTGGCGACACCGCTGGTTGTGTCGGTCCACAGTATCATCGCGCTGGATTTTGCGGCAACCATCGTTCCCGGGTATCACACCAGCCTGTTTCCACCCTACTTTGTCGCCGGTGCGCTGTTCTCGGGATTTGCAATGGTGCTGACCCTGGCCATCCCGCTGCGTTCCGCATTCAAACTTCAAAATCTGATCACTCTTCGCCACTTTGACATTATGGCGAAAGTCATGCTGGCCGCAGGGCTCGTGGTGGCTTACGGCTATCTTATGGAGTATTTCATGATCTGGTACAACGGTGATGCATTTCATCGCGAACACGCGCGATTTCAGACTGTCGGCGAGTTCGCGTCGGTTTTCTGGACGATGATTATTTGCAATGTTGCCATAATTCAATTGTTATGGTTGCGACGGATCAGGCTAAACCCGCCCGTCCTTTTCGCCATCGCCATCGTCGTCAATATCGGCATGTGGCTGGAGCGATATCTGATCGTATTCTCCGGCCCGTCGCACACCTATCTGCCGTCAGCCCGCGATGTGCAAACCGGCAATGCCATTGACTGGATGATGTTCATCGGTTCACTCGGCCTGTTTTTTATGCTGATGCTGCTGTTCATTCGCCTGCTTCCGGCAGTATCAATTCATGAAGTGAAAGAACTGATCCATGATCGGGAGGCTGGCTGATGGCCGGCGAGTCCGTAGCTGAAACCAGGATTGGCTACCTTGCTGAATTTGGCAGCCCCGAATTACTGCTGGATGCCGTCAGTAAAATGCAGGGTGTCGGTTATACGCAAATGGACGCCTTCACTCCATTTCCCGTCGATGGACTGGCCGAGTCACTTGGGTGTAGCGAAAGCAGTGTTCCTCGCTGGATGCTTGTCGGAGGTATCGTTGCAGGGCTGTTGGGGTGGGGGATGCAGTATTTTTCGGCGGTGATCGATTACCCGATTCTCTCCGGCGGCAAACCGCTCAACAGTTGGCCGGCTTTTATACCTGTAACGTTTGAAATGATCATTTTGGGAGCAACCGTGTCTGGTTTGATGGCTGTGCTGATCCTGAACAGCTTACCCCAATTACATCACCCCCTTTTTGCCGCAGCGCGGTTTGAATGCGCCAGCCGGGATCGCTTCCTGCTGTTTGTCAGTGCCGATGATCAACGGTTCGAGGCCGGCGCTACACGCAAGCTGCTGTTGGACTGTCAACCTGAAGCGGTGGAGGAGGTGGCGCGTGAAGTCTGACCTGGCGATCGCGCGCGCCCTGGTTTACGGCGCTGTGCTGACACTTTGTGCCTGTGAACAACGCATGAACAATCAGCCTCGCTACGAAACCTACGAGGCTGCTGCCGGCTTCCCCGGCAACCAGTCTGCATTGCCGGCGCCTGCCAATACCGTGGCCTACGCACCCGAATCCGAACAGCTTGCGCGTTCGCCGGATTACCGCATCGAGACGTTGATCCGGGGCCGGGAACGGTACGCCATTTTCTGCGTACCCTGCCACGGCGCCTCCGGTTATGGTAATGGCCCCGGGGTGTTGCACGGCTTTCCCGAACCCCCGTCCTTTCACGAACCCCGTTTGGTCGAAGTAGAGGAAGCGTATTTTGTTGAAGTGATTACCGAGGGTTACGGCGTGATGTATTCCTACGCCGAAAGGATACCCCCTTCGGACCGCTGGGCCATAGCCGTGTATATTCGTTCACTGCAACTCAGCCGACAGGCACCGCTGGAACAGTTCCCCGAGATTGCCCGGCAACTGGAAGCGCGGACTCAGTGAAACAGGAATCATTTGTCGTTCCCGGCTGGCGCGCGGTGACCGTGGCTGTCGTTCTGTTCACCGTGCTGACGGCGTCACTGTTTACTGTCATCATGCCGGATATCGGGTTGGACCCGGCGGTTTGGTTGCGCAGTTATGTACCTGCTCTGATTTTCTGGCTGAACATCGCCATGGGATCCCTGCTACTGCTTATGATTCATGAACTAAGCGGAGGCGGCTGGGGCGAAACCATTCTAAGACCATGCCGGGCCGCGGTGGCAACCCTGCCTTTACTGGCGTTGCTGTTCGTGCCGTTACTGACATTTTCCTCGCTGCTTTATCCGTGGCAGGACTCGGTGTCCCCTGATACCAGTAATCGATCAGCCTACCTGGGTAGTATCAATGTGGCGATACGGACGGTGGTCATATTCACGCTGTGGCTTGTGATTGCCGCTTCAATGAACGTCTGGCAGTCATCCCGTCGGTCACGCACGCTGGCTCCGCGGGCAGCGGCCGGGCTGATCGTTCTGGTACTGACTGTCACTTTGTTCGCAATAGACTGGGTGCTGTCACTGGATCCTTTTTCCGCCAATACAATGATCGGTTTCAACGTACTGGCAGGACAATTGACAGGAGCCCTGGCCTTCGCCATCGTTGTCGTTATCGTGACAGGGCAGTATAAAAACGCAGAAGAGAGGCAGGGACGGCTACAGGATCTGGGAAATCTGTTACTGGCTTCGGTGCTATTCTTTGCTTACATCCTTTACATGGATTATCTGATCGTCTGGTCGGGAAACCTGCCTGATGAAATCCACTGGTACCTGACGCGTGGCGGTTCGACGGGACTGGCGCTCATTACCGGTTTACTGTTTTTTCACCTTTTCCTGCCGCTGGTCATGTTGCTCAGTCGACACATCAAACGTTCTTCAACAGGACTGCTGATCGTAGCGTTGTCGGTGATGCTTGGGAGGCTGCTGGACACCTTCTGGCTACTGCACCCCCTGTATCGGATTGGCGGTACTCCGGGACTGATCAGCGACATGGTGCTGATGGCGCTGCTTGCTTTGGTATGGATACGCGTCTTCACCTGGTTGTTACGCAGCGATCGGAGTACCGAGGAACGTGGTACACCAAGCCAGCCAGGACAGAAATCACTCTGAAAGGAACTCAAGTATGGCGCATCAGCGTGAACAGATGAAATTGAGCTACCAACCCGCGTTATCACACTATGGTCCGATGTGGATTGTGATCGCAATCGTGTTTGCATTTTTGGCAGTTTCAGGGTTTGTTCTCTGGCTGCTGTTCCAGTCGCAGACCATCCATAGCCAACCCTATTACGACTATGAGGTATTGCAGCTGGCGCCCGCGGCAGAATTGCTCGACCGGCAACAGGCGGAGCTGGATGAATGGGAGTGGATTGACAGGGAATCGCGCATCGCTCGCATTCCGGTGAATGTGGCGATGCAGTTACTGGCCGAGCACGGCAGTGAGTCTTTCTTCCCCGATCTGCGGAGCCAACCCTTGCCATGAAGCGGTCGGTACTGGTCTTCGCTGCCATCTTGCTGTTACCGTCGGACTCACGAGCAGTAACCGAAGGCGTTGGCGTCATTCCACGAGTGGGCGAGCCGATTTCGGGAGAGTTGGAGTTTCTTGACGAAGCCGGTTCGGTCGTCAGGCTGTCAGCGCTGCTTCAGGGACAGCCGGTATTATTATTGCCTGTATGGTTCAACTGCGAAAAACTGTGTGACCTGAGCCTGCGTGAACTGGCAAGAACTCTGGACGTGATGGATTACCGCAATAACATCACGGTCCTGGCGGTCAGCATTGACCCTGATGAAGGGCCACCGGACGCCAGGCATCATCAACAGAGTCTGCGGGCGGAGTACCCGCGGCTCGATATTGAGAACGACTGGCACTTTCTTACCGCGGACGACTCGACAATCAATGCGTGGAGCGATGATACCGGTATTCGTTTTCGCTATTCCTCACGATTGCAACAGTTCCTGCACCCGGCAGTAACGGTTGTTATGACGCCGCAGGGGACTATATCGTCCTATCTTCATGGGGTTAACCAGCAACCCGACACGTTGCGCGCCAGTATCGTTGCCGCCCACAGAGGCGACATGGTCGAAGCCGGCAACAGCCTGTTGATGCTTTGTTATCGCTACGATGAGGCGACGGGGCGCTATACCCTGTCTGTTCTCAAGCTCATCCGGCTCGGTGCGGTGTTAAGCATTGTGCTTCTCGCGATTTTTATCTTCTACCTCGACTCCAGCCGCAAGCGACCCTGATGGCGAATGCCGAATTGCAGACTGGCGCGGTCCAGGCTTCCGAATTTGCGGCCGATGTTGACAGCTTGTTCCTGGTAATGGCCGGGTTGAGCGGCATTGTAGTAGCGGGAATTGCTGTGCTTATTCTGATATTTTCGATTCGCTATCGGCGTTCCCGAAGCAGTATGAGGGAAGGTCCGCCTGACTTTCCACTCGCGCTGGAGTATACCTGGATCGCCGTTCCGACCCTGATCTTTATCGGTTTGTTTGTCTGGGGCGCCAGAGTGTTTCTGCAGTCCCAGGCGGAGAGGAATGATGCACTTGAGCTACGAGTTGTGGGCCAACAATGGATGTGGATGTTCTATCATCCCGGCGGTGCACGTGAACTGAACGAACTGCATATTCCGGTGGATCGCAACATTCGGCTGTTGCTCTCATCAGACGACGTGATACACAGTCTTTATCTCCCGGCGTTTCGTATCAAGCAGGATGCGGTACCCGGCCGGTATACCCAGGTCTGGTTGAACGCGGAACGAACCGGCCGTTATCGCATAATGTGTGCGGAATATTGTGGTACCGAGCATTCGCAAATGTATGGTGTCGTTGAAGTGATGGAACCTGAAGATTACAGTCTCTGGTTGGAACTCAACGCCTACGACACAACCCTGGCGGCGCAGGGAGAACGATTGTTCAATGCCATGGCTTGCAGCGGCTGCCATACATCCGGATCAACAATCCAGGCGCCTTCTCTGGAGGGGTTGTACGGCCGCGTTGTGAATCTGCAGGACGGCTCCACCGTCGTTGCCGATGAAGTGTATCTGCGGGACTCCATTCTGGTGCCGGACAGAGACATCGTGGCTGGATTCGACAACGTTATGCCGGCCTATAACGATCAGCTCAGCGAGGCGCAGCTATTCATGTTGATAGCTTACATTCAGTCATTGACTTTGGCACAGTAATGAGTGATGCCGGTTCAGGGACGCTTTCACGATCATCTCGGGCAAGTTACCTGACCGCCGGGTATACCTTGCGCTCCTGGTTACTTACCAGCGACCATAAACGTGTCGCCTGGCTGTACATTCTCTCCATCACGATTTTCTTCCTGGTTGGAGCGGCCATGGCAGCGGTAATTCGTGTCGAACTTGCCACTGCCGAGGGCGACACCGTGACTGCTGACAGCTACAACAAAATGTTCAGCCTGCATGGCATTGTCATGGTGTGGTTTTTTCTGATACCGGCTATACCGGCCACACTGGGCAATTTTCTGATTCCGTTGATGATTGGTGCGCGCGATCTGGCGTTCCCCAAACTGAACTTGCTGAGTTGGTATATCTATACACTGGGCGCGATATTCACGGTGTACACAGTGATAGCCGGCGGGGTAGACACGGGCTGGACGTTTTACACCCCTTTTTCCAGCATGTTTTCCAACAGTCACGTGGTCGCGGCATTGACAGGGGTTTTTATTGTTGGTTTTTCTTCCATCCTCACCGGACTGAATTTCATTGCGACGGTGCACAAGATGCGTGCGCCCGGACTGACGTGGTTTCGCCTTCCACTGTTTGTGTGGTCTATCTATGCGACCAGTCTGATTCTGGTACTTGCCACGCCGGTCCTGGCTATCACGCTGGTGCTGGTTATACTTGAACGGACGGTTGGGATCGGTATCTTTGATCCCGCCCTGGGTGGAGATCCGCTGTTGTTTCAGCACCTGTTCTGGTTCTACTCCCACCCCGCGGTGTATATCATGATACTTCCCGGGATGGGGGTGACCAGCGAGCTGATCAGCTGCTACTCGCGCAGGCCGGTCGCTGGATACCGGTTCATGGCCTATTCCATACTGGCCATTGCCTTTATCGGATTTCTGGTCTGGGGACATCACATGTTTGTCAGTGGCCAGTCAGCCTACGCCAGCCTGGTTTTCGGTTTGCTCAGTTTTATGGTGGCGGTGCCCTCGGCGATCAAAGTGTTTAACTGGACGGCCACTCTGTACAAGGGGTCAATTTCCTTTGAGACCGGAATGCTGTACGCACTGGGATTTGTCGGGCTTTTCACACTCGGCGGCTTGACCGGTCTGGTGCTGGCTTCTATCGCAGTGGATGTTCATGTACACGATACCTATTTTGTCGTGGCCCACTTTCACTACATTATGGTGGGAGGTATGGTTATGGCTTACCTGGGCGGCATGCACTTCTGGTGGCCGAAAATTACCGGCAGAATGTATAACGAAACCGTAGGCCAGCTTTCGGCGATAATCAGCTTCATCGGCTTTAATTTGACGTTTTTTCCGCAGTTTGTGGCCGGATACCTCGGTATGCCGCGACGCTATCACAGCTATCCACCGGAATATGAATCACTTCAATTGGTGTCTTCGGTCGGAGCGGTCGTTCTGGCGATTGGGTATCTGTTACCCCTGCTCAACCTGGGGTGGTCTGCCTTCGCCGGCAGGAAAGCGCCCGGCAACCCCTGGAATGCCAGCGGGCTGGAATGGTCCGGAGCGTCACCCCCGCCACCGCACAACTTCTCCGAACCGGTCGTCGTGGCGCAGGAACCCTACAGTTACCACACTGATGACCGTGATAACCCATTGGTACCGGACCGGGCATGACAGAAAACGTCCATGTGCAGGAACAGTTTCAGGACGCCGAGCAGCAACACAGTACCGATGTGTTGGGTATGTGGGTATTTCTTGGCAGCGAAATACTTTTCTTTGGCGGCTTGTTCCTGGTCTATACAATATACCGGCAAGCCTACCCGGAGGCGTTCGCTGAAGCGAGCAGCCACCTGAATTTGTGGCTGGCGACAGCCAACACGGCAATCCTGCTCAGCAGCAGTTTGACGATCGCCATGTCAGAGCTGTTGCTGCGGCAGGACAGACTGCGGTCCGCACGTTTGGCGATGGCCGCCACGGTGGGTCTGGGGCTAGTATTCCTGGCGATCAAGGGTCTGGAGTACTACCTCGAATACGCGGAAGGCCTGGTTCCCTTTCTCGGCTCTTTCAGCTATTCAGGACCCGATGCGGATCAGGTTCGCCTCTTCTTTCATGTCTATTTCAGCATGACCGGGTTGCATGCCTTGCATCTGGCGATCGGTGTCGGGTTGATTGTTTCCATGCTGGTGTTGAGTTTTCGCTGTTCTGATAGGGCCCGGCTCGAAAGGCAGCTTGAGGTCAGTGCGCTTTACTGGCACTTCGTCGATGTTATCTGGGTTGTGGTGTTTCCCATTCTGTATCTGATCAAATAACTCGATGGCCGCTCTGCAAAGTTGTCCAGAGCTTCCCCGGTATCCTGTCGCGCTTTTGACCAGAGGAAACTGCGGTGAAAACAGAGTGAGATTATTGTGAGATCGTTGATAGTCACCTACGTCAGCCTGCTCGGATTACTGGCATTGACCGCGGGCCTCTCATTCATACCCATGGGGATGGGGAACCTGATCGCCAATCTCGGCATCGCGGTAGCCAAGGTTGTTTTAATCGCACTGGTGTTCATGCAACTTCGTAGCGCGGACAGCCTGACGCGAACAGCGGCTGTGACGGGGCTGGTTTGGCTGGCGCTACTGTTCTGGCTGACATTGAATGACTACCTGACCAGAACCTGACGCACCGGGCTTCTCGCATTCACGGTTTCAGTGATAGTGCCGGCAGCAATCCACGATGCGTTGGGTCACGCGCGGATCATCGCTGCTATGGTCGGCAATATCAGACAGCGTCACGACGCCAACGAAGTCCTTGTTGTCTGCATTATTCAGCACGATAAGCCGCTGGACATGCTGGTCTTCCATGTTGTCGAGCACTTTTTCAATCTCGTCGTCCTCGAGGCAGTAAAGAACCTTCGGTGTTTCGACCGATGAAACCTTGTCGTCGGGTGACTTGCCGTCAGCCAGGGCCCGGACTGTCAGATCCCTGTCGGTAACCACGCCGACAAGTTTGTCATCCTGGGCAACCGGGGCAAACCCCGCATTCATCTCCTTCATATAACGAGCAGCCTCGCGAATGGACGCATCAGCACTGATATACTCAGGTCGAGTGGACATGACTTCTCTTACTTTCATAGGTAACTCCTTTTTCTGATAAGCAGATTCATTCCTTTACGCAAGTGCAGCGCTTGACTGGACCCGGCGCGGCCACCGTCTAAAAATATTTTTGCAGAAAGCTGATTTCAATGCAAAGAGATTCACTGCGATTTTCTCACTGCTTTCATCGGCGGGCGAGGGAACTTCTGAGTCGTTCAGAGGTTCCCTGGGTAAAACACCTGAACTTGGTAAACATGGCTTCACGATGAAGGCCGCAAGGCATAAATTTGCGTGTATAGGATCCGCTGCCGTGCAGAGAAAGAAAAATCGAAACCGGTCTTTTATCCAGATTGATACCGGGGTGGTCTCTTAGGCTTTGCGGTCGCCTGTCCGGCGATGGCAATGACGAGTCCGGCCAGGGAAGTTTATGAACAGAGCCCCCAGGAAACAGTGCGCCGCTGATGTCATTATGGCCACGCAGCAATCACGGCTGGTGATCAGCCATGTCTGTCCCTGTGTTGACAACGGGCGCTATCCGGCGAAAGGCATTCTTCACCAGGCGTTCACTGTCCGTGCAACGATTTTTATGGATGGCCACGACCGGCTTGCCGCGAGGGTATTCTGGCGTAATCCGGGACAGTCGGAATGGCGTGGCCGGGCCATGACCCACAAAGGGAATGATCGGTGGGAGGCCATTTTGCGGCCAGGACAGAAAGGAGGACTGAGCTTCACTATTGAAGCCTGGTTCGATCAATGGGGAACCTTCCATGATGAACTTGACAAGAAATATCGGGCGGGGCTCGACGTCGGCGTGGAGCTTCAGGAAGGCCGTTTTCTGTTGCTGGCGGCACTCTCATCTCCACGCAGCAAACTCGGTGCCAGCGCCGGCAAGGAGTTTTTCAGTGAATACATTCAGGCGGAAGATGAATATTCGGTCGGTGAGGCCAGCCGGATAATAGGCGAGGCATTGGCAAAACTGGATGAAGCAGGCCACGGCGCCGCGGTGAAAACTGATCTGGACGGATGCATCGCTGCATTACTTGATGGCAAGGTGCTCAAAGCAATGCAGGCAATCGAGGAGCGACGATTCTGCACCGGGCTTGCTCATCAGTTGCCGGTCAGCATTGAACGAACGGAAGCGGGTTTTGGCAGCTGGTACGAATTGTTCCCTCGTTCTTTAACCGCTGATCCGGAGGGCCACGGGACCTTTCGTGATGTCATTCATCATTTGCCGGCGATTGATGCCATGGGGTTTGACGTCGTGTATTTTCCTCCAATCCACCCTATTGGAGAAACCAACCGCAAGGGCAAAAATAACCGCGTTGTGGCAATGCCGGGGGAACCGGGCTGCCCCTATGCCATCGGCAGTACCGAGGGCGGTCACGATGCCATCATGAAGGAGTTGGGAGATATAGAAGATTTTCGCGAACTGGTTGCCGCAGCAGAACACTGTGGCATCAAGTTGGCGCTGGATTTTGCGATACAGTGTTCTCCGGATCATCCGTGGCTGACCGAACATCCGGACTGGTTCCAGTGGCGGCCCGACGGAACTGTTCGTTACGCGGAAAACCCGCCCAAGAAATACGAAGATATCGTCAATGTAAACTTCTATGCCGCCTCCGCCAGGCCCGCTATGTGGGAAGCCTGGCGGGATATCGTGCTTTATTGGATTTCTGAAGGCATCAATATTTTTCGCGTCGACAACCCCCACACCAAGCCATTGCCATTCTGGGAGTGGTTGATCAGGGATGTGCGCAGTCAGCATCCGGATACACTCTTCCTGTCAGAAGCTTTTACCCGCCCCGCCATGATGTATCAACTTGCCAAGATTGGATTCTCGCAAAGCTATACCTATTTTATCTGGCGGAATACGCGGCAGGAACTGACGGAGTATATGACCGAACTGACGCAGTCTGACGTACGTGATTACTTCCGACCCAACTTCTTTGTCAATACACCTGACATCAACCCCTGGTTTCTTCAGGGCAGGGGGCGGGGCGCGTTTCTGGTGCGGGCCGCTCTGGCAACCACCCTGTCGGGTTCGTGGGGAATGTACAGCGGTTTTGAGTTATGCGAATCCACCCCCGTGCCAGGGCGTGAGGAGTATCTTGATTCGGAAAAGTACCAGATACGAACACGGGATTTTTCCCGACCGGACAACATCATCAGGGAAATCACACGATTGAATGCAATTCGGAGGACCAATCCGGCCTTGCACTCCCATCTCAATATTCGTTTTCATGAATCAGGTAATGACGAGGTTATTTTCTATAGTCGGTTTACCGAGGACAGGGGAAACGTCATTCTTGTGGCAGTCAATCTCAACGCGGACGAGTCTGAAGAGGCACAACTGAGGGTGCCTCCCGAGTTATTGGCACCCGGGTTCAATGTGCGGGAACTGATGCACGGCGCTGCATTTCAGTGGGGTGCCGATACCCAGCACTGGTATTTTAATTCCGATAATCTCCCTTTTGCCGTGTTTGAAGTGGTCATCGCGGTTCCCTAAGACACCGGAGTGAATTTTGCAGAACAGTCATACAGCAGTCGGTCGCAAATCACTGACCATCAGTGCAGCGACATGGTACAAGGACGCCGTTATTTATCAACTGCATGTCAAATCATTTTTTGACAGCAACAATGATGGTATCGGAGACTTTACCGGACTGATACAAAAGCTTGACTACATTACCACGCTGGGCGTCAACACTATCTGGTTGCTGCCTTTCTATCCCAGCCCGTTGCGCGACGATGGTTATGATATTGCCGAATACTGCGCAGTTCACCCCGACTATGGCACCATGGAGGATGTTAAAACATTCATCGCCACCGCGCATGCTCATGGGTTGCGTGTCATTACCGAATTGGTGATCAATCACACATCGGATCAACACTTTTGGTTTCGGCGCGCCCGCGTTGCCGCTCCCGGGTCTGTGGAAAGGAATTTTTATGTGTGGTCGGATAATGATACGCGGTACCCGGAAACCCGTATTATTTTTCTTGATACTGAAAAGTCCAACTGGGCCTGGGACCCTGCGGCACAGGCGTACTATTGGCATCGGTTTTACTCACACCAACCGGATCTGAACTATGACAACCCGGCTGTACTGGATTCAGTCATTGAAGTGATGAGTTACTGGCTGGATCTGGGAGTCGACGGATTGCGACTCGACGCTGTGCCTTACCTGGTGGAACGGGATGGAACCAATAATGAGAATCTTCCTGAAACTCACGAAGTACTCAAGAAAATTCGAGCGGTAGTGGACGCCAGGTATCCGGATCGACTTCTTCTGGCTGAAGCGAATCAATGGCCGGAGGATACACGTCCCTATTTCGGTGCGGGTGATGAATGCCAGATGGCATTCCATTTTCCGCTCATGCCCCGTATGTACATGGCCCTGGCGCAGGAAGATCGTTTCCCCGTGACGGATATTCTGCGCCAGACACCTGATATACCTGACATCTGTCAATGGGCCATATTTCTCCGTAACCATGACGAGTTGACTCTGGAAATGGTGACCAGTCAGGAACGGGACTATCTTTGGCATCAGTATGCATCAGATACCCGGGCCAGGTTAAACCTCGGTATCCGACGCCGGCTCGCGCCCCTGATGCAAAGAGACAGGCGTCGTATCGAATTGATGCATTCGCTGCTGCTGTCGATGATCGGTACACCCATACTGTACTACGGTGATGAGATTAATATGGGTGACAACATTTTTCTGGGAGACCGTGATGGTGTGCGTACCCCAATGCAATGGACCCCAGACCGCAACGGGGGTTTTTCCAAGGCAGATCCGGCGCGACTGGTACTGCCCGTCATCATGGATCCCCTCTATGGATACAGTGCCGTCAATGTTGAGGCCCACACTCACGATTCGCATTCGTTTTTAAACTGGGTACGCCTGATGCTGGAAATTCGCAAGCGCTACAAGGCCTTCGGTCGCGGCACGCTGAAAATGATCTACCCGACGAATCGTTGCGTACTCGCCTATATAAGGGAGTATCTGGCCGGCGATGACACGGAACATAGTGAAGCTATACTGTGTCTGGCCAATATGTCGCGTGCTGCACAGGCAGTGGAGCTTGATCTTTCTGCGTTCTCCGGCCTGGTTCCGCTGGAAATGACAGGAGGTAGCCTGTTTCCTCCCATCGGCGAACTTCCCTATCTGCTTACACTTCCTCCTTACGGGTTTTACTGGTTTCTGCTTGCCGAAGAAACGCGGTTTCCCGACTGGTATACGCAACCCCCGGAGCCGATGCCGGACTACGTTACCCTGGTGCTGCGCCGGGATATGAGCGAAGTACTCCGTGACCCGCATAAAACAACGCTCGAGCGCGATGTGCTACCGGCTTATCTCGGAAAACGGCGATGGTTTGGAGGGAAGGACGCCAACATCGAATGGATCAATATCGGCAACGCCATAACGTTGCCCGGCGCTTTGCAAGCGCTGGGCGATTCGCAACAATCGGGAACTCCGGGAGCAGACTGTGGCATCAACGATGAGCCGGTGTATATTACTGAACTGGTGGTAAAGACTGAAAAAGAGACCCAAAAATATCAGTTGGCACTGGGTATCTATTTCGAAGAGGAACATTTCCCCGCCCTTGCACACCAGCTGGCTCTGGCAAGAGTGCGTCATCGCCACCACATCGGGTTCATAACCGATGCGGTCAGCCTGGAACAGATGACACGTTGTTACCTTGGCCTTATGGGGCAAGCCGTAAGTAAACCTGACAACTGTCTGGTTGTTTCCGATCCCGGGGCTGGAATCGGCCAATTGGCATTCCACGCCACCGACGGCTTCGCGGAGGAAAGGTTTCGTCCGGGTGACGTGGAGATACGCATGCTGTCAGGTGAACAATCCAACAGTTCTCTCATTATAGGCGAACAGGCGGTGTTAAAAAGCTTCCGCCGACTCTTCGAAGGGCCTAACCCCGAAGTGGAAATCGGCAGGATCCTCTCGAATCACGGTTTCACCAATACAGGGACGCTGCTCGGGTATGTTTCGCGAATCAGTCCGGGGGGTGAAACCTGTGTTCTGGCGGTATTGAAACGCTTCATCCCAAGCCAGGGTAACGGCTGGGATTGGACCATGTCGCGGTTGGACCGGTTTTTTGCTGAACCGGCTAACACCGTGGTGCCTCATGACTCCGGCTGGGATGAATGGGCATTCAGTGAAACCAGCATCATAGAAGAAGTTTCACGCTTTGCCAGTGCGACAGGAAAGCGGCTGGCGCAAATGCATATCGCCCTCGCGTCAGAAACCCGGGATCCGCATTTCGCACCCCGTCATGCGACCGACAGCGATGCCAGGTATTTTTCCGGATCGATCAAGGATCAAATCGACGGATCTCTGTCTCAGTTGGAGAGGGCAATGAATAAACTGTCACCAGAGGATCGCACCTTGGCGCAAAAGCTGATTGGTTTGCGGTCGATGATACATTCAACGGTAGAAAGTCTGGCGCAACAGATACCGGGTTCGCTGCTGATACGGATACATGGCGACCTGCATCTGGGCCAGATTCTGGTCGCGCAGGATGACGCGTATTTTATCGACTTTGAAGGCGAGCCGATCAAGCCCCTGGCTGAACGCAACGCAAAGGCAAGCCCTTTTTGTGACGTAGCCGGTGTACTGCGCTCATTCGATTATGTGACCGAAGTCCACCCTGGCCGGGGCATAGTTCACGGGGAGAAGGAAGTTGAAGCCAAACGCAAGTTTCTTGAACGTTTTTTTAAAGCAGTAGGCGACGCGTTTCAGCAAGCGTACTACCCAGCGGCCAATGCACTCGATCATCATTGGCTTTCAGCGCAAGGTCCGCAGACGTTGACAAAACTGTTTTTGCTGGAGAAAGCTGCCTTCGAGGTGTGCTACGAATCCGCCAATCGGCCTGGGTGGATTCACATACCACTTCGTGGTCTTGTCCGCACCATCGAGTCCTGTGGCCTCGAATTGGGTCCCTAGCCCGGACTATTCATGAACCACCTACTGCGGACGCCGATATACCCGAAAAGACAGCGCGTGCTCCCTCCAGGTGCTCGACGTACTGTCAAGTACGCCTGCGCGCCTTCCGGTCCGCGCCACGCTGTCTTTTCGGGCATCTCGACGCCCTCGCTACGGCGGTTCATGAATAGTCCGGGCTAGGCGACGTCGTGTCCACCTGCAGAAAAACCATAAAGTGAATGTTACCGTCTATCCGAGGGTCTTTTACTGGAGAAGTTTCAAAAATTCGGTCAAGAGCGGCTGATAACGGGCCGGACGCAATCGCGTGTCCGGCTTGAATCTTGCAGTGTTCCGAAAGACTACCAACACCGGCCGTTTCACGGTCAAATTCAAGCCAAGGAGGCAAATCATGGTTACCAATACGGGAAAAACCAGGAAAGCAAACAGTGAATCGAGGGAAGAATTTAACGAAGCCAGGGAATCGGCAATGGAGGCCTACGCAAACCTGCTGGACGCCAGAGACAAGTTTTACTCCGCCGCCAAACACGCTGGTATCGATGTAAAGGAAGGTGCTGTGGGTCAGTTTGGCGAAGTCATGGATACCGCCAATGAGAAAACCTCCGAATTCATAGACAGATCGGAAGCCTACATCAGGGACAGGCCCATCACCTGTGCCGGGATCGCATTTGCCACTGGATTCGTGCTTTCCAAATTAATGAAAAAATAACGAACGCAATAGGTTCACACATGGCTAAGGATTACATCAGGTCTGAAGCGGATGATCCCGAGGCAACCACTGATCTGGGCGAGTGGTTCAAGCTCGCGTCGGACTCGGGTGTCAGCATGCTGAGATTGGTCAAGGCCGAACTCATGCTTACCCTGGCGGAGTTGCCGTTGCTCGGGGTTCTGTGGATGTTAATGGTTCCCCTGCTCATTTTTACATGGATGGGGCTTTCCGTTTTGATAAGCTGGTTTGTTTACGAGTATACCAATGAGGCACTGGCGGGATTTCTCAGCTTTTTTATATTGCAGGGACTTTGCACTATTGCTGTTATGCTCAAGATTCTCAGCATACAGAAGGGATTGATGATGTTCCCGGCATCCACCCGTCAGATACGAAAACTGGCAGCGAGTAGAAACAATGAGTAAACGACAGTTGCGACGAGAAATCGCATTCCTTGAAAGTCGCCTGGATTACAACTTGTACCGAATGGGCATGTTGCGTCCCGGAGGCGCGGGTCAGAGTCCCGCGATTCAAAATAACCTGTTCGCCCTGATTGCCGGTTCGTTTCTCGGAGGCGCGGTTTTGGGAGTGGCCACTAAAGAAGTTGATCTCGAACAGGCGTTGCCATTGGTGTCCCGTCTGTAACCGCATGCCGATGGTGTGTGATCCCCACAGGTGACGCCGGGGGTGCGGACAATGAAGCATGGGGGGGACGTGTCAATGGAATCTGGTGACGGCGAACTTCACAATCTGGAACAGATGCTGGAGAGACTTAAATGTAACTCGGGGGAAAGCAGCGAGGTTTATATCAGTAATATGCTGGAAGCCGTTGGCCAACGTTCATTCGGGCCTATTCTGCTGCTGGCCGGTTTGATACCAGCCTCACCGTTGAGCGCGATACCGGGCGTACCTTCGCTGGCTGCGGCCCTGGCGTTTCTGGTTATCGTTCAGTTGTTGACCGGGCACGATCATTTCTGGTTACCGGAATGGCTGCTGCGGCGAAAAATAGCCCGTCACCGTTTTGTCAGAGCGCTCAATGCGATGCAGAAGCCGGCCCGGTGGATAGATAGAATGATCAAACCAAGGCTACAGATATTCGCCACCGGACCGGCCATATTTCCAATCGCCGCCACTTGCCTGGTCATTGCGCTGGTGATGCCGCTGCTTGAAGTCATCCCAATGGCCAATACGTCCACGGGATTTGTATTGGCCATCTTCGGGCTGGCAATTATTTCCTGCGACGGAATGCTGGTATTGCTTGGAGCCGGCATCATTGCCGCACTGGTCATCGCGGGATTGACAGTTTACGGAGGTTGAACGTCCAGGTGCAGTTTGCCTGGACAAAAAAAATGGAGTCGGTAACAGACCGACTCCATTTTTTTGTCCAGCGCGGCTATTGCCTTTCCACCCACCGGTTCACTTCGTTCTTCGCCTGCTCCCTGGCATATCCGTAGTGTTCCTGCAACAACCCAACCAGTTGATCCTCGCTGCCATCAACCTGATCAAGTTCATCATCAGTCAGCTTGCCCCATCGCTCTTTGGCCTTGCCTCGGAGCTGTTTCCATTTGCCTTTCAACACATCTTCGTCAGTCATGTCCTTATCTCCTTGGTGCTCTTTCAAAGATTGAAGTCCGTGGTCTGGATAATACCGGCAGGCCAACCGAACCCTGGCTGAGGCAGGTTACCTAAAAGTTGTCGTCTATGTCATCCGCGGCGTCCTGAAACGCGTCTCCGGTATTCTCGGCGGCTTCGTCCACATCTTCGCCGAATTCTTCAGCGGGGCCTTCGTTACATGCCGTTAATCCAAAACCGATCATCATCATCAGAAACAGTATAGCTCTCATAAATAACTCCTGCTGTTAAGCTTGTTGGTTGCCCGTTAGGGAAAGAAATCAGTCCTTGTCCGGCAGTGCTGTCTTCTTAGTAGTTGGGCGGCTTTCCACGAAATGCCCGGGCAATCAGGGCGATAACGAAAAGCACAAGAAACACGAAGAAGAGAATTTGCGCAATTCCTCCCGCCGCCCCGGCTATGCCGGTAAAGCCAAAGAGTGCGGCGATGATTGCGATCACAAAAAATGCAAGAGCCCAGCTCAACATATGTTCCTCCAATTAGGTTCAGTCAAAAAGTGAGCGGGACGTGAAACTTCATTCCAGAACCCGAACTCACCGTTTGATCGATTCAATTATGCTCATCAATTAAGCTGCGATAAGTGTGCCAACTTTTGCTTATCGGTTGTGGAACGCAACTCAGCCACCCGTGGAGGGCAGGGGTCATCCGGAGAGCAGGAATCAGGTACGTACGCTCAGCCGCAAAAAGCCATGAAGCATAAAAAAGAAAGTGTGACCCGGTTCTTCTCCCTGAACCAGGCCACACGGTCCCTGAAACGGCGATCGGACTGACCCGAGCAGTTTCCTTTTTCTACTTCCCTTAGAAAAGGAATCCATTCCCTTACTACTTCCTGTAGATTCCGCCTGGCGGCGTACGCTGCTTGCTGCCAGTGTTGGGCTGAACGAACAGATATTTGCGGCTGTTACGTTCTCACACATCCAAAACCGCTCTTTTTTATTGGTTTCTTCTTCCCTGTCCAAACGCGTTTTGCCTGGTATTGCCGCGGTGGATCGAGTTTAAACTCTGAGCGTGAACATCGATATGCTGATCCCTTAAGTTCCTTTACTACTTATATGTAATACTCTTATATGCAACCCACATGCCAGTAGTTCGATGGCACAGGTCTTGCGTGAGAGCAAGAGTACGTACACTTTGGTACAAAACAAGGATGGAGGGTTATAGCATGAAGAATTCAATTTATGCAGTTTGCTTGTACGGACTGATAACGGGTTCAGTGGCGACCGCCCAGGACCGTGACGCAGTCGAGAATCAGGACGCAGTAGCCCGGGATCAGAATGCCGTGGCTGAAGAGGAACCGGGATTCGAGGGGGCGGCAAGGGACGCCTGGATCACCGGTAAAATTGAAACAGTAATGTTGCTTAATACACAACTGAACTCGTTTGCCATTGGTACGGATGTTGAACAAGGTCGGGTTACCCTCAGTGGAAGCGTCGACACTCAGATTGACAAGGATCTGGCCGAGCAGCTCACTCAAGGAATCGTTGGAGTTGAAGGAGTGGAAAACAACATTCGGGTTATGCCGGATGAACTGCAGGAAAGTGATCGCGATACTGACGTGGGCACCGCCGCCAATCGCGATGTGGCCGGCGCACGTACCGGCGCCGGGGATGACATCGCCACAGCCGACGAGAGCCGCGACCGAAATCAACTGTCCCAATGGGTTTCGGACACCACCACAACGGCGGTAGTCAAATCCAAATTGCTGGCTAACGATGAAACCGAAGGGTTACAGATAAACGTCGACACAGAGAACAATGTGGTGACGTTAACCGGCACCGTTGAATCAGAACAAGCGAAGCAGACAGCGGAGGAACTGGCGCGTGAGACCGGCGACGTCGCCGATGTCAGGAATAACCTCGAAATCGATACGCCGACAGCCGGATAGCCCCAACCGGACAGAACTGACCCGCTCGCAATTGCGAGCGGGTTTTTCTGCACCAGTTCGGAAGCATGCTCAGAGCTTCCCCTAGGGTGAAAACCCTAAAGCTCATGATAAAAACTCTGTAATCTGCTATGGGATAATCACTGGTCGATTTGTAACGACTGGACTATGGAAAAAAAGCTGTTTATGCTTTTTGCCAGAGTCAGCCACTAATGAACCTACCGTAGTTAAACCCATGTTTGTAACAGAGTTGCCGCAAGCGTTTAATGCCATCTGAAATCCACGGAAATTTGGAACAGACACCCGACGGTACGATGCACCCCGGGGACTTGGCCGTGAACGGAATCTGTGGCGAGGGAAGTCATTCTGAGTCTCCAACTTAAAGTATGTTACGGCCCCGAGGGCTTTCTGGAATTGAAAGACGACTGGGAAGCTCTGTACGCCAATCTGGCACGGCCGGCGGTTCATCATAACTGGCGCTGGTATCATGCCCTGGCATCTCATGTTCTCGATGAACCCTTGTGTTTCTACTGTGTTTACGACCGCGGACTGCCGGTGGCATTGTTTATATTTCAACTGCGCCGGCGTTTCCTGCTGGGCAGCTACGTTTCCCTGGAATTTCCCTGCAATAAAAAATTTACTTATCTCAGCGATGCGCTGATTCGTCCCGAATACACAGATCGTGGTCTGCTGGCGGAAGTCATCAGTGTCGCTGGCGCCGAAGCGGATCGCCGATGGGATGTTTGCCGCCTGAAAGGGTTTACCGGGCGATCACTGTTGAACCACCTGATTGAGGTGAAAGTGTTCTCGCGCCCGGAGCGCAACAACAGCGCCTATATCCGCTGCGCAGACCGTAATGACCTGAAGCGGTTGTCATCAAAGCAAATGCGTAATGTCAGGCGTCTGGAGAAAAAACTGGCTGGTCGGAACGGTGATACGGAACTGGTCATTGGCACTGCGAGTGAGGGCGATTCAGCCTTTAGGGAATTCCTGAGAATCGAGGATTCAGGGTGGAAGAGTTCCGAAGGAACCAGCATCATGCGTGAAGGCGAACATGCCGTAAATTTCTACGCGCAACTTTACCACTTGTTTGGCGAATCAGGCGACAGCGCGATCCTCCTGCTGAGAGCAGGGGGGCGGAACATCGCCGCTGGTTTCGCGTTGCGGACAGGGAACTGCTGGAGCTTGTTTAAAATCGCCTATGACGAACGCTTCGCGGAATTCGGACCCGGAAACATTCTGTTGTACCTGTTCATTGAGCAAATGGTGACTGATCCAGAGATCGATGAAGTTTGCCTGACCACGTGTCCGCCATGGAGCACGCGCTGGCATATGGAACAGGATCGTCTGAATGATTATATCGTGTTTGCTGAGTCCCGCGCCGCCCACCTGGTAAATTTTTCCATGACGCTCAGAGAAACCCTGGCGCGAACCAAACGACGCCTGCTGCAATGATAATACTTGGAGTTAACTATTTCTTTCATGACACCTCCGCCTGTCTGGTAAAGGACGGTGAACTATTGCTGGCGCTGGAAGAAGAACGTTTTTCACGCGAAAAACATACCTGGAAATTTCCAAGCAATGCCGTTAAAAAGTGCTTTGAAATCTCCGGCGTTTCTCCGGAGGAAGTTGACCACGTGGCAGTCTCTATCAATCCCGCCAAGGATATGATGAAAAAGCTGGTGTATGCGGGCAAATTGTTCAGCCAGTCCGGACCGTTCGTCAAGCACGAGTTCCTGCGTACCTGGTCCCGGCAACGTGAGTTCAACGCATGGCTTGAAGACACCTGGCCGGAGCAAAAGCCTGTGGTGCACATGGTCGATCACCATCTGGCTCACGTCGTGGGAAGCTATCTGGTTTCTCCCTATGAAAAGGCGGCGTTGTTGTCAATGGACGGCTCAGGAGAATGGTCCACCACCTGGCTGGGCGAGATCGACGGAAATGAAGTCACCTGCTATAGCGAATCGCTGTTCCCGAATTCTCTGGGCTCGTTTTACGAGGCCGCCACGCAGTTTTGCGGCTTTCGTCCAAATTATGACGAAGGTAAAACGATGGGGCTTGCGCCCTTTGGCGATGCCGGTACATTTGAGACGCAAATGGGCAAACTGGTCAGCGTGGATGAGCACGGCGGTGTGTTTATAGACCTGAGCTATTTTTCGTATCAGAACGCGGGCAACAATCGGCTGGGCCAAAAATACGTTGAAACGTTTGGCGCCGAACGCAATGGCGGCCCAATTGAGAAATATCATGAGAATGTTGCTGCTGCGGCCCAGCGCGTACTTGAAGACCGCGTTCTGGAAATGTGCCGGGTTCTCGAAAAGCGCTCTTCGGCGGATTACCTGGTTATTGCCGGGGGGGTCGCATTGAACAGTGTGATGAACGGCAGGATACTTCGCGAGACGCGATTCAAGGATCTTTATGTGATGCCGGCTGCCGGTGACAATGGTACCTGTATCGGCGCCGCCTACTATGTCCACAATGTCAAACTGGGTAATGACAAACGGTACGTCCACAGCAATCCGTTTCTCGGTACCGAATATGGTGATGAAGCGATTGAAGCTACCTTGCGAGAGTGTAAACTCAGGTATGAAAAGGTTGACGATATTTGCATGGAGGTAGCGAGACGGCTGCATGAGGGCGAGATAATCGGCTGGTTTCAGGGCAGGATGGAAATTGGTCCCCGCGCGCTGGGAGCAAGAAGTATCCTGGCCGACCCGACTCGGGCTCACATGAAAGACAAAATCAATGCCGAGGTTAAACACCGAGAAGCCTATCGTCCCTTCGCGCCCTCCGCCATCGTCGAGGAACATCGTAAATACTTTGATATTGAAGTTGAAGCCCCCTTTATGCTGAAAGTGTGTCAGGTTCGGGAAGAATATAAATCCCGGCTGCCCGCGATCACTCATGTGGACGGCTCAGCGAGGCTTCAAACGGTCTCTTCTGAAACCCATAACACCTATCACAGATTGATCAGCGAATTTGGCAAGCTTTCCGGCATACCGGTTGTGTTGAATACGAGCTTCAATATCATGGGCGAGCCCATGGTGGAGTCGCCTTTACATGCGGTCAGGTGTTTTTTCTCCACAGGGCTGGACTCACTGGCAATAGGTAGTTACCTGGTGAGGAAAACCGCCTGATTTTCAGCGGGCGGCTTGACCGTTCTACCGGTATCAGGGTTTACGCTGATCATTCCATTCAAAAGCCCTCAAAATATCCTTAATGACCCCGCAGGAATGTATCACCAGGCCGCACTGGAGATTCCGGTTGGACATTTATCAGCCTGCTGATTATTCTGTTGTTAAGGAATTCTGCAAGGCCGCAGGTTTTCAATGCCTGCGATCCAGGGAACAACGGATTAAGGAGTATGGCATGCCGAAGAAATGGACCGGAAAAGATGAACGCCAATACGATCATGTAAAGCAAAGTGCACTGGATCGCGGCCGGAGCATGGACAGAGCCAAGGAAATGGCCGCCCGCACAGTAAACGAAACCCGTCGCTCTGAAGGACGCACGCCCAACAAGACCACCCAGGGCACCGGAAATCCCAACAAGCCACTCGACGATCGCAGTAAGCAGGAACTGTACAACAGGGCGCAGCAGCTCGATGTCAGCGGACGCAGCAAAATGCGCAAAAGCGAATTGTTGTCGGCAATCCGCGACCGAGAGTGAATCACGTGCGGCTCTGACCCAGGCAGGCTGTTGCCCGGTTCGAGACTGTTCCGGTAACGAGGAGAAAATCTATGCGGACCCTGTGGACCGGGGCTGTAAATTTCGGTCTGGTGAATATAGCAGTCAAACTTTACAGTGGCAGCCAAAGTCACAAACTGGACCTCGATATGCTCCACAGCAAGGATCTATCTCCGATTCGGTATGCGCGCGTTTGTCGCAAGGACGGTGAAGAAGTGCCGTGGGATGAGATTGTGAAGGGATATGAATATCACGATGGGGATTACGTCGTGCTGACCAAGGAAGATTTTGAAAAGGCCGACCGAGGACGACAGGACACCATTGATATCGTTTCATTCGCGGACGTGAAGGAGGTGGACCCGGTTTACTTTGAAAAGCCTTATTATCTGGAACCTGACAAAGGAGCGGGCAAAGTCTACAACCTTCTTTGTGAGGCCTTGAAGCAGTCGAACAAAGTGGCCATTGCCAAATACGTCATCCGCAATCGTGAACATCTCGGTTGCATACGCCCCAACGGCAACATGCTGGTTATGATACAAATGCGTTTCGCCGATGAAGTTCGTTCTTCGGAGGAATTGAAGATTCCTGAGAAAAAGCAAATTTCCAAAGATGAACTTAAACTCGCCAACCAGCTTATCGATCAACTCACGCGGTCTTTCGATCCCGAGGAGTACCATGACAGTTATCACGATGAGCTTGAACGCATAATTGAAGAGAAGGCGTCCGGACTAACGCCCAAAGCCGCCGCCGCGCCCAGGAAAGCCGAGGTCAAGGACCTGATGGCAGCGCTGAAACAGAGCCTGGAGCGGGAGCGGAAAGGGGATCACCGCCAGGCGCGCAATGCGTGACGTTGTTTCAGTCAACGCGATTCGGTTAGAGAGCAACCATGTCGATCCAGCGCTACAACGAAAAGCGAAACTTCCAGGACACGCCGGAACCACCCGGCCAGTCTTCCGCGCCCGGGAGCAAAGTGCTCCGGTTTGTCATCCAGAAGCATCAGGCTTCTCATCTGCATTATGATTTCCGGCTGGAAATGGATGGTGTGCTGAAAAGTTGGGCTGTTCCCAAGGGACCATCGCTGAACCCTGAGCAAAAGCGGCTTGCGATGCATGTGGAAGATCACCCGATGGATTACCGGCAGTTCGAAGGTACAATTCCCAAGGGGAACTATGGCGCGGGTACGGTCATGGTATGGGACGAGGGCTATTACTATGTTGAAGCCTCCATGGACAGGGAGGAGAATGAAAAAGCCCTGCTGCAGGGACTGAGCCGGGGCAAGCTCAGTTTCTATTTGGAAGGTTCCAAGCTGCGTGGCAAATTCTCCCTGGTGCAAACCCATGGCAGCAAAATGCCTGATAATGCCTGGTTGCTGATGAAGATCAGCGATGAGGCAGCAAATTCAGATGATGTGCTGAGACAGGACCGTTCGGCGGTGAGCAGCAGGTCGATGGATGAAATTGCCCAGGACAGAAATTCGACTGTCTGGGAATCCAGCGGGGAAGGCACCGGGAAGCCGGCTGTCCACCCGGCCCAAACCAAAACCTCCGCAGCCGGGTTGAAGAAACGGGCATTGGCGGAGGGGGGACTGAAAGCGGCGGCTCCGTCTGATCTCTCCCCGCAACTGGCCACTTTGGTGGACAAGGCTTTTGACCGGAAAAACTGGATTTTTGAAATCAAGTGGGACGGATACCGCGCGCTGGGCTATCGCCTTCCCAAAAGACGCATGCGTCTCATCTCGCGCAATGGAAAAAGCCTTGACCACCGGTTTCCGGGCGTACGCGAAGCACTGCAAAGCCTTCCCTGCGAAGCGATAGTTGATGGCGAAATTACGGCAATAGACTCTGAGGGCGTTCCATCTTTCAGCCTGATCCAAAACCATGAGCGTCACACTGAAAATATTGTCTATTTCATTTTCGATTTGTTGTACATCGCTGGAATTGATATACGAACCGTTCCCCAGTTGGAACGCAAAATTCTGCTCAGCGAACTCCTGCGGGGAACTGATGAGCGCTTGCGATACAGCGACCATGTCGTGTCCGATGGCACCGCGTTTTTCCGGTTGGTCTGTGAACAGGGGCTGGAGGGAATGATAGCCAAGGACGGCTCGGCGCCATACCGGGACGGAAAGCGAACCCGCCACTGGCTGAAAATCAAACGAGAGCAGCGACAGGAATTCATCATTGCGGGATACACGGAACCGCGCAAGACCAGAACTGATATTGGATCTCTTTTACTGGCTTATTACGACGAGGCGGGAAGCCTGCAGTTTGCCGGTCATGTCGGCTCGGGACTGGACTCGAAAACCAGGGCGGCGCTCAAGGCAAAGCTTGACGCGTTGGCGAGAAAGACCAGCCCGCTGGACAAGGCGGTGGTAACCAATGAGCAGCCTACGTGGGTGACGCCAAAGCTGGTGTGTGAGGTTCGCTACACTGAAAAGACGCAAGACCGCCAACTAAGGCATCCGGTTTTTCTGGGACTGCGCGACGACAAAGACGCATCCAGGATTCGTTGGGAGGTGGAACACAGGAGCGGGGAGCTCAAACAGTCTGTCTCGAAAGGCCGGGACACGAGCATGACCGTGGACGGGCAGAAAGTCCGCATCACGCACCCGGACAGAATCTATTTTCCCGAACTCGGTATCAGCAAGAGGGATGTGGTTGATCACTATCTCGGTGTTACTGATTATATATTGCCGTATCTGAAAGATCGGCCGATGGTTCTTCACCGCTTCCCGCGGGGTATTACAGAACAAGGGTTCTACCAGAAGGATAATCCACAGGGGCTGCCGGACTGGGTGAGCCGCACCGAGATCTATTCTGAATCCACTGAAGAGGATACATGTTATCTTCTCTGTCAAAACGCCGCCACGCTGATTTACCTGGTTAACCTCGGATGCATCGAAATGAACCCGTGGAACAGCCGCCTGGAATTGCTTGACCAGCCGGACTGGATGTTGTTTGATCTGGATCCGGTGGAGATCGGTTTCGGAAAAGTGGTGGAAGTAGCGCAGGTAATCCACGACCTGTTCGACGATGGCGGGATTCCGCATTACTGCAAGACCTCTGGCAAACGGGGGCTGCATATCACGGTTCCACTGGGGGGCGGTTACCATAATGACACAGTCCGGCACATGGCCGAATCGATAGCACAACTTATACACAAGGAAATACCGAAGATCACAAGCCTGGAGAGAAGCCCTTCAAAGCGCAAAAAGAAAGTGTACCTGGATTATTTGCAGAACGGGTTCGGCAAGACTATCGTTTCGCCCTATAGCCTGCGCCCCGTGGATTATGCGGGCATCTCGACACCCCTGCACTGGGATGAGGTAAACAGTCAACTGGATCCCAGAGCCTTCACCCTGGCATCCATGCCAGAGCGGCTGCGGCGGGAAGGAGACCTGTGGGAATCCCTGCTGTCGGAACGCGTTGATCTGGACAAGATAATTCATTGACCGGTTTATTCGTCTTTTTTAACCTGCCAGAGTGAGTCCACGAAATAGCCACGGGAATCCTGCCAGTTGGCCATAATCTCGAAGCCGGTGCTGGCAGCCAGAAATTCTATGTCCGAAAGCAGATACTTGAACGAAAACTCCAGATGGATTGCTTCATACGCATCAAACTGGAATGTCTTGCGAGTGCCTCCTATATAGACTCGCTGATTCTGGAGTGAAACCAGATAGCTTTCCATGGCGCCATTCATTGGATTGTAGAGACCGTGGTGACTGAATCGGTCCAGCTCAAATTCTCCATCAAGCTCCCGGTTGATCCGGGCCAGTACATTGAGATTGAACTGACGGGTGAGCCCTTTGGTGTCATTGTACGCGCGCTGCAGAATCTGGATGTCTTTCTTGAGGTCGAATCCCAACAACAGCAGATCATTACTCTTGAGGCGTTTCCAAAGGGTTCGCAGAAAGCGCATGGACGCAAGGCAATCGAAATTGCCGATATTTGAACCAAGAAACAGGACCAGTTTGCGATTTCTGGAAGAGGCATCAAGGTGGTTGATGGAATCCATATAGTCACCCACCATGCCACGAGTATCCAGATGCGGCAGTGTGGCTTCAAGCGAGCCGACGAGGTTGGATACCGCCGATTCGCAGATGTCCACAGGAATATAGGAAATATTTTTGTCTTCATTCAGTAGTTGGGACAGCAGTACCTTGGTTTTGCGACCGTCGCCGGCGCCAAGTTCTACAATCTCGAAATGTTCATCCCCCAGTACGCTGCTGATCCGGCCGCCGATTTTACCAAGAATTTCCAGTTCGCAGGCCGTGGGATAGTATTCCTCGAGGTCAGTGATTTTTTCAAACAGTCTGCTGCCCTGGCTGTCGTAGAAGTATTTGCTGGGCAAATGTTTGGTTTCTGCAGAAAATCCCATCAGTACATCCAGCGCGAACTGCTCTTTCAGCAAATCCTGATTCTGTTGACGAATGGACTTCAGTACGGTGTACGGCATCATCACTCCGTCATGAATCTCTGGCCAGGCGGATTCCGGTAAACGCCCAGCGGTCCAGGGGGCGATAGAAATTTCTATAGCTTGGCCGGGAATGGCCCTCGGGAGTCGCCACACAGCCGCCGCGAAGTACATACTGCCCGCTCATGAATTTGCCGTTGTATTCACTCACGGAGCCGGGCTCCGGAGTGAAACCTGGAAACGGGGTATAGGGACTTTGTGTCCACTGCCACAAGAGACCGTTACCATATTTATCGGCGGCACGGGACGGGTGGGGACAGATTGCGGCGCCCGGCTTCCAGAAGGCATGGCTACCGCGGCGACTGGAATTTTCCGGTTCGGGAATGTTGTTCAAAAAATGTTCCAGTTCGAATTCTGTGGGCAGTCTGGCTCCTGCCCATCGTGCGTAGGCATCGGCTTCGTAGTAACTGATGTGACTGACAGGCAGGGACAATGCCAGGTCTTCCCGGCCGCCAGCGTGGTATTCCTGCCATGCGCCTTCTTGCCTGAACCAATATAACGGGTGTTCGGTTCCCTGTTCCTGTAACCAGTCCCACCCGTCACTGAGCCAAAGCGATGGATCACGATAGGCGCCATCGTCGATAAAGCGCAGGTATTCTTCATTGGTTACCAGGCCGCTGCACAATTGGAACGCGCAGAGCCAACGCGGGTGCCGAGGTCGTTCATTGTCATAGGCGAAATGATCCGCCGGAGCGCCAAATTGCTGCAGGCCTTCGTCAAAATTGACCCAGTGGGCCGGCATCGATAAATCGATGCCCGAGGGTATCGAATGCCTGTCGTACACCAGAGGCTGTGGATGAAATGCAAAGATATACTTGATATCCATCAGCAGCAATTCCTGGTGCTGTTTCTCATGTTGGACTCCCAGAGCAATGATGCGCTGTTGCGAGTCGGTCGCCCGTCCGGACCTGATCAGTTCAGTAACTTTTTCGGTTACCTGTTGCCGGTAGCTCATGACTTCGCTAACCGTCGGTCGTGACAGGCAGCCACGATCAGCCTGACGCCAATGTGCCCCCTGGCTTTTATAGTATGAATTGAACATCAGGTGGTAGCTGTCCCCGGGTGCGACGCCTTGCCCGGCTGGTTCCAATAAAAACCGGTCAAAAAACCAGCTGGTGTGAGCAAGGTGCCATTTGGGCGGACTGATAAACGGTGCGGGCTGCACTACATGGTCTTCAATAGCCAGGGGCGAACAGATTGACTCCGTATGACTCCGGATTTGAATGAAATCACCCGATGAGGTGGAAAGGGAGGGATGGAGAGAAGGGTAAACAGGCAAGGTATCGGGCATCATGTTGACTCTTGTTCCACGTCAATGAGCTTCACTTTTCGTGCATACCGGCTTGGCTTGTATGTCTGGTGGTTGACCAGTGTCTGGGCCTTGACAACTTCGGCACCAAAAAAAAGAATGACCGATGAATAATATACCCAGAGCATCAAAACAACCACCGATGATGCCGCGCCTCCAATGGCGGCCAGATTACTCTGACCGATATACCAACCAATAGCGAATTTCCCTATCAGAAGCACCACCGTGGTGAACAGTGCGCCACGCAGAAGGAATTTTCCGTCTACGTCAACATCCGACAGCCACCGGAACATCGAATAGATCACCAGATAAATCAGGCCAAACGCTATCAGGTTTTGCAATGCCTGTAGCAGAAATAATGACAGTGCTTCAAAATTTCGGGAGAAAAAATTCACAACAGAGACTATCAACGTATCGAGCATCAGAGAAATAATCATCGCGAATCCCAGACTCAATATCAGACCCATTGAAACCAGCCGATCCACTATTATCTTGAGCCAGCCTTTTCGTCCCTCCACCGCTCTCACCTTGAAAATCTCGTTGAAACCGTTCTTGATTTGCACAAGGATCGTCGTGGCGGAAAAAACAAGTACGCCCAGGCCCGTAAGTACCGCGAATACACCCGATTGCTGTGTGCGCAGGGTATCAAGAAGCGCGAACACACCTTCAGACCCCTCATCACCGATCAGATTCCGGAAAGCACCGGTTATTTCATCACGAACCACGGTGCTGTCAACAAAAATACTGGCCACCGAAATTGTAATCCAGACAATGGGAGCCATGGAAAAAAGCGTATAAAATGATAACGCGGCACTGGAACGGAAGCAATTGTCGCTTCCGAAATCTGTTCCAGCCGTGCGCAGTACTCGCCAACTGTACTTGAGCCAATTCAACATAATGTTACTCAATGCCTGCCGTAAGGATAACGTTGCCGGCGCGACAAGTCCACGTGACGCGAACCTGGAGACCGCGTTGTTACCCGCTTGGGGTTTATCACCCAGTCGCGGGAGGTATTTGTACCGGGCACGGAAAATGATTGAAAGTTATTATTGAAGAAACCCCTGATTTTCGCAGACCTGTGTAATGTCCGTTAGCCGATCTCACAACATGCCTTTCGGGGCGACAGTGCAGCCGGAAGGTGTGGAGTTTCGGCTGTGGGCGCCCGCGGCGAACCGGGTCGACGTGTGTATTGTTTCAAATTTCCCCGAAGAACAGACAGATGACTTGCTGGCGATGTCAACCGACCCGGATGGCTGGTTTGCACTCACGGTACCTGGCATTGGGCACGGTACGGAATACTTCTATCGTATTGACGGTGAATCAAAGGTGCCGGACCCGGCTTCACGTTATCAGCCGCACGGCGTGTACGGTCCCAGCGCTGTCATTGATCCGGGCCTCACACCATGGCATGACTCCCCGTGGCGGAACCGGGACTGGGAGGAGATCGTCATTTACGAACTGCATGTGGGAAGCTTTACCGAGCAGGGCACTTTCAGTGCCTTGAAGGAAAAGCTTCCCTATCTCGCCGAACTCGGTGTGACCGCGATCCAGGTAATGCCGATAGCCGAATTTCCGGGGAGGAGAAACTGGGGCTACGATGGCGTATTGCCATTTTCTCCGGCGCACCAATACGGCACACCGGAGGATTTCAAAGCACTGGTTCAGGCGGCCCATGAACACTCGCTGATGGTCATTCTAGACGTGGTCTATAACCATTTTGGCCCCGAAGGCAACTATCTGAATCTGTATGCGCCGGGATTTTTCACCAAGAGCCATCAGACTCCCTGGGGCGCCGCTATCAACTTTGATGGCGCAGAAAGTCATTGGGTACGGCAGTTTTTTATCAATAACGCACTCTATTGGCTGCACGAGTACAATCTCGACGGCCTGCGATTTGATGCCGTCCACGCCATTATTGACGCTTCGCGACCCGATATCCTGATTGAGATTTCCCAATGCGTCCGCGAAATTATTGACAGACCGGTCCATCTGATTCTTGAGAACGAGAATAATTCCTCCTGTTATCTGACGCGTACCGCCGACCAGGAAACCTGTTACTTTGATGCCCAGTTCAATGATGACATTCACCATGCGCTGCACGTATTGCTGACGGACGAAACCGAAGGCTACTACCAGGATTTCGCCCAGGCACCACTGGAACATTTGACACGCTGTCTCAGCGATGGTTTTTGCTTCCAGGGAGAGCTGTCTTCTGCCACGAGCAAACCACGAGGCTCACCGAGCGAACATTTACCGCCGACAGCTTTCGTTGGATTTTTGCAGAATCACGATCAGATCGGTAACCGAGCATTCGGCGATCGCATTACCACGCTCACAGAAGATGAGGCCTTGCGAGCGGCAACCGTGCTGTTACTCCTGTCGCCTTCGCCTCCGCTGCTGTTCATGGGGCAGGAATGGGGGTGTGAACAACCATTCACGTATTTTTGTGACTTCGGACCGGAACTGGCAGAAGCTGTTTCCAGTGGACGCCGTAAGGAATTCGCTCATTTCTCCGAGTTCGGTTCCTCGGACGCATTGCAGCGCATTCCTGATCCCTGTCGGGAGGAAACCTTCAGAATGAGCCGTCTTGACTGGAGCGCCGGTGATCCACCGAAGAAAACACAATGGATGCAATTGCATCGTGAGTTGCTTGAGTTGCGGCAGCAGGCGATTGTTCCGTTGATAAAAGGTATTATCGGGAGACAGCCCAACAGCACACTGACGCATGGTCACCTCGTGACCATGCATTGGCACTGTGCAGCCAGCTCAGGTCTCTTCCTTATAGCCAATCTGGGTGAAAGGCAATCCCTGTCAGGGAATATCGCGTCTCCGGAGGGGCGACTGTTGTTTGGGACCCACGATGATCCCTTTGCCTCTGGAAGGCATCCGGACTTCCCGTCCTGGTCGGTATTCTGGTATCTCGATACAAAGGAGGCGCCGGCGTGACGCGCCCTGCAATACCTCGCGCCACGTACCGCTTGCAGTTCAACAGGGACTTCACCTTCAATGATGCCGCGGCTATCGTAACCTATCTCCGGGAGTTGGGGATCAGCCATATTTATGCGTCACCGTTTTTCAAGGCGCGTCCCGGGAGCAGTCATGGCTACGATATTATTGACCATAACCAGCTTAATCCGGAACTTGGCGCAGAACCGGATTTTGAAAAACTGGTGTCCCGGCTGCACGAGAATGAAATGGGGCAAATTGTCGATATTGTGCCCAATCACATGTTTGTCGGGGGCAGCGAGAATGTGTGGTGGTATGATGTGCTCCAACACGGTGAAGCATCGGCATTCGCCGATTTTTTTGACATAAACTGGCATCCGGTAAACTCAAAACTACAGAACAAATTGCTGCTTCCATTCCTCGGGGACCACTATGGAATTGTTCTGGAGCAGGGAGACTTGCGACTCGAATGCGATTGGGCGGACGGCAATTTTTATGTCAGTTACTTTGATCACCGGTTCCCTCTTGATCCGCGAACGTGGCCCCAGATTTTTCGCGAGAGAAGTCTGTTGTTTAAGCTGCGTGCCGAAGCCGGCTCTGAACCTGAAAGGCGTTTTCTGGCGTTGCTCAATCAATGCGCCGCGATTCCCCGTCGCACCGCATTGCCGGCGTCACAGAAACGGTATCGCTGGCAAGCGGCGGAGCAATGCCGCCGCGAACTGGCACGCCTGAACCGGGATCATCCCGCATTTGCACGAGAGCTGGGACAGACAGCGTCACAGTTTAATGGAGTGCCGGGAGAGCCGGACAGTTTCGACAGGCTGCACAGACTTCTGGAGCGCCAGGCCTACCGGCTCGCATTCTGGAAGGTCGCGGCTGATGAGATCAATTATCGGCGTTTTTTCGATATCAATGAACTGGCCGGCTTGCGCATGGAGAATCCTGACGTTTTTACGATGACTCATCGTCGGATTGGAGAGCTTCTCGCTACGCGTCAAATCGATGGTGTGAGGATTGATCACGTCGATGGCCTCGCCAACCCCGGTAATTATTTCCTTTCTCTGAAACAGCTTATTGAAAGGACAGAAACCCGGTTCAATCCCGCACCTTACATTGTTGTAGAGAAAATACTGGCAAGTTACGAGCACCTACCCACCGACTGGCCCGTCAATGGCACCACGGGTTACGATTTTGCCAGTCTGGTCAACGGCTTGTTTGTCAATCCGGCGGGTGAGAGCCAACTCTCGCGTGTCTACCGGCGCTTCACCCGAACGACCAGCGGAGTCAATAGCGACGAGACTGTGAGATGGAATGCAGATTTTGATGAGTGCCTGTATCAGAGTCGGAAATTCATTATTCGCCATGCGTTGACCAGCGGTCTGACGGTGCTGGCCAATCGGCTTAGCAGTATCGCCGGGGCTGACCGGCGAACCCGTGATTTCACATACCAGGGGTTAAGGGACGCCCTGGGGGAGGTAGTCGCCTGTTTTCCTGTTTATCGCACCTATATTACGCCCGAAAATATCAGAGAGGACGACAGGCACTTCGTCAACTGGGCGGTGGATTGGGGAGAACGGCAAAGTCCGGCGGGCCCGATAATCTTCAAGTTCATCCGGGGGATCTTGTTGCTGGATGATTTTGCCGACCGGCCGGTTTCACTGAGGTACCGAATCACTGCATTCAATCTGCGCTTTCAGCAATATACCTCCATGGTGGCGGCGAAGGGCATGGAAGATACCGCATTTTATCGGTACCAGCGATTGATCTCTCTCAATGACGTAGGATTCGATCCACGGGATTTTGGCACTTCCACCGCAGGTTTTCACCATGAAAACGGTCGGCGACTGGAGTGCTGGCCCCATGCCATGCTGACTACTTCCACACATGACAGCAAGCGAAGTGAAGATGTTCGTGCCAGAATCAATGTGCTTTCGGAAATACCGGATATCTGGCGGCGGCATGTTTTACGCTGGCGCTGGCTGAACCGAGGCAAACGCAAATTTGTTGACAACGGGAAAGCGCCAACACGCAGCGATGAATACCTGCTTTATCAGACCATGGTCGGAATGTGGCCGCTTTTGCCACCGGATGAATACGAGTTGCCAGCGCTGATCAACAGAATAAACGCTTATATGGTCAAGGCGGCCCGTGAAGCCAAGCAGCGCACATCGTGGAGCAATCCCAATACTGAATACGAACAGGGAATGGAGGAGTTTATCAAGACGCTGCTCGGCACTTCCCGCAATAATGCATTCCTGGCGGATTTTGATTCCCTGCATCAACGCGTAGCCCGGTTTGGTCTGCTTAACAGTCTGTCCCAGATCCTGTTGAAATTGACGTCACCGGGTGTGCCGGACATTTACCAGGGGAATGAGTTGTGGGTCATGAACCTGGTCGATCCCGATAACCGGCACGCTGTGGATTATAACCGGCGCCGCGTCGTGCTGCGTGAGCTGCGCGACCAGATGCAGGATTCTTCATCGCGGGTCCACCTGCTGCGCGAGTTACTGAAGACTGCAGTCGATGGGCGGGCCAAGCTGTACGTAACCCTTGTGGCACTTGATGCCCGTCGTCGCCATGAAAATCTTTTTGCAACCGGGGAATATTATGGTATGACCGTTCAGGGTACGCAATCCGACAAGTTGTGCGCGTTCGCCCGGGTCCACAACGGGCAGGTGGTGATTGTTGCGGCCGGTCGCTGGTTTGTGCTGCTGACAGGAGGATTGTCCCGGGTTCCCGATGGCGAGGACTGGGTTGGGACCTGGCTGATACTGCCGGAAAGTATCGAGGCCAGACGCTTTACCAACCTGCTGACAAACGAACGGGTCGAAGCTGGACCGCACGAAGAATTCTGCGGTTTTGCGGTGCAGGATCTGCTGTCGGATTTCCCCGTGGCCTTATTGGCAAGCGAACCATGAGCCGATAGATCGTGGTCAGTGATAACCTTCCTGATCTGTGACCTTGCCGCGGAACACCCAGTAGGCATAGGCGGTGTAACCGAGAATCATCGGCAGCAACAAGCTCGTACCCACCAGCAGGAATCCCAGGCTGGTGTCAGGGGCCGCGGCCTGATGTATTGTGAAGTGACGTGGCACCATATAGGGGTACATACTGATGCCAAGACCGGCATAGGACAATAAAAAAAGTGACAGGGCTATTGGAAAAAGCCGGTACTCCCGCTGTCGGCGAATACCCGCAAGCAGGACCAGCCCGAGCAGAGCGACAAACATCGGAATAGGCCACAGAACGGCAATGTTTGGCCAACTGAACCAGCGGTCGGCGATTTCGTCGGACAGCCATGGCGTCCACAAACTGACAATTGCAATTGCCGACAAGGTGGCGATCGCACAGGGGAGGATAAGCCGGTACAGTCGTTGCTGCAGTCGACCTTCCGTCTTCAGAATCAGCCACGCGGCTCCCAGCAACGCATAACCGCTGATCAGGGCAACTCCGGTAAACACACTGAAAGGAGTCAACCAGTCAAACCAGCCGCCACCGTATCTGCGGCCGGTCACTTCGATACCCTGAATAAAGGTGCCGAGTATAATTCCCTGCGCGAATGTAGCGACAGTGGAGCCGACAATAAACCCCCGGTCCCACCACTTTTTATGCCGACTGTCCCGCCAGCGAAACTCAAAAGCGACCCCGCGAAAGACAAGGCTGAGCAACATCACTGTCAGAGGGGCGTAAAAGGCGGGCATCAGTATGGCAAAGGCCAGCGGGAACGCGGCCATCAATCCGCCGCCGCCAAGCACAAGCCAGGTTTCGTTTCCATCCCAGACCGGCGCGATGGAATTCATGGCCAGATCCCGGTTCGTCTCGTTTTCAAGAAACGGAAACAAAATGCCGATGCCCAGGTCAAAGCCGTCCAGTACGACATACGCAAACACGGCAAAACCAAGAAGGCAGGCCCAGACCATTGCCAGATCAATCACTTGAATCTCCTTCGTCCCAGCCCTGAACGGATGAAGCGCGCAGGCGGGGAGCCAGGACGGCCTCGGCCTGAAACTGTTCCGACTTCGGCGGTGACTTCCCCATCAACCGAACCAGGTAATACACTCCTGCACCATAGACTATGCAATAGACAGTCACGAAACCTGCAAGAGAACTGCCAATCGCCGGTGCGGCCACCGGTGAAAGGGACTCACTTGTACGCATCAGACCGTAAACGGTATACGGCTGCCTGCCTACTTCGGTAGTAATCCACCCTGCAAGAAGCGCGATCAAGCCCGTCGGACCCATGATGCAAGCCCAGCGATGGAACCAGCGTGCCTGATACAAGGTGCCTCGCCATCGTAACAGCGCGCCCGCCAGACCTGTCAGCAGCATCAGCAGGCCAATGCCTACCATCACCCGGAAACTGGTGAAAACGATGGCGACCGGGGGCCGATCCTCCCGCGGCCAGTTGGTCAAGCCGGGGATTTCACCGTCAAGCGAGTGTGTCAGGATGAGGCTGCCCAATTTTGGAATGGATACCGTATAACGCGTTATTTCCGCTTCTTCGTCAGGCCAGCCAAACAGGATCAGCGGTGCGCCGCGCAGCGTTTCAAAATGACCTTCCATCGCCGCCACCTTCGCCGGCTGATGCTCCAGTGTGTTCAGTCCGTGCAGATCTCCCGCGATAATTTGCACGGGAGTAACGAACAGCGCCATCCACATTGACATGGAAAACATCTGCCGCGCCATTTTACTGCGATTGTTACGCAGCAGTTGAAATGCCGCTGCCCCACCGACTACGAATGACGTGGAAAGAAACGCTGCCAGCACCATATGGACAAGGCGGTATGGAAAGGAGGGATTAAATATCACTTGCAGCCAGTTCTCGGGAATAAACTGGCCAGCTTCATTAAAACCAAACCCGCTCGGAGTATGCATCCAACTGTTCACCGACAGTATCCAGAAGGCGGAAAACAGGGTTCCCGCAGCTACCAGGCAGGTCGCGGTGAAATGAATTCCTCGGCTGACCCGATTCATTCCGAAGATCATCACGCCCAGAAACCCCGATTCCAGAAAAAACGCAGTGAGAACTTCGTAACCCATGAGCGGACCGATTACTGGGCCGGCACGATCCGAAAATTCACTCCAGTTGGTGCCGAACTGGTAACTCATCACCACACCGGAAACCACGCCCATACCGAAAGTGACCGCAAAGATTTTGAGCCAGTATTTGTAGAGGACAAGGTAAATCTCACGGCCGGTGCGCAGCCACAATGCCTCAAGCACAGCGAGATAGCTGGCCAGGCCGATGGAAAGAGCGGGGAAGATGATGTGAAACGCGATGGTAAAGGCAAATTGCAGTCTGGCGAGAATCAGAGCGCTACTGATGTCCGGCATGATGGCAGTGGCGTACGGCACCGGCACACAAAATTCGCCGGCCGCCGCGTCGCCAGTCTCCTTGTTGGGGTTCAGTCTTCCAGACTATACCAAACCGCAAGGAGCCCTGCGTGGATTTCGTGCCGATTATTCCATGGCTTCAATAAATCGGTAGAACCCAAAAAACATTTCGTTAAAGGTCTGTTCACCCCAGGTTATTTCGATATCGGGATCGGGGTTGTCGGGGTTCATCGCCGAGTTGTCAAACGCGCCATCGAACACCAGCGTGGTGCCGGCGGGAATGAATTTCGGCTCAACGAAATCATAGTTTTTCTGCCAGTTGAACTGATAATTCGGTACTGACAGGAGGGTCTCTTCGCTGCCATCGGGGTAGATCAGCGTATAGCTGGCTTCCTTGCCCCGATAGTGCATGTGGGGTCCCAGCATGGTCAGGTAGGAATCCTTGGGAAACACCTTTTGGGCCGTCATCGGGAAATGGCCGGTATTGGCTGGAATCTGGATGTTCAGATCCGCCGCGGAGCCGCCCAGTACCGGTTGCCGGGGAGGCTCATCATACAGATACAGCCCAATTTCGGAGGCGTCGACCGTTTCCTTGCCGGATGTCGTGTAGTGCATCTGCAAAAACAGGCCGCCACCGGCTTTCAGGGGGTAACCCGTATTCTCAGGGAACACGGTAGGTTGATTGCCCGGTGCATAGGCTCCGAGCCCGATGCCCTGATTCAAGACATCAAACTGATTGAGTCCGTCAGGTCCCATGGAAAAGGCGATGATATGATGCACCACCTGTTTGTCTCCCGGATGAAATTCCACCGCCCTGACCCAGACGTCCTTATCAATATTCAGGGGTACTGGAACGTTGCGGTAATCCAGTATGCCGGTAGCTGGAATCTGCTGTTCCGGCACCTGCACGATCATATCCGGTTCGCCCAGCATCCATTTGGATTCTTCCCGTTCGGCCGTCGCCAGCGGATCGGTGTTGCTGTTGAATTGTGCGCCATCCTCAATCCAGTGGACCAGAGTCTGGGTCTCCTCGGGAGTGATATGGCTGACACCAATGAAGTCGTGAACGAAAGCCGGATCAATCTGCGCCGGCGGCATCCGCTTGGTTAACAGGGTTTCCCGGATCATGGGTGACCAGCCCTGTACTACTTGATGACTGCTCATCGCGAACGGAGCGATGCCACCCTCGCGATGACACTCGGTACAACGCCGCTCAAGCACGGGAACGACATCTTCCGCGTAGGATAACCCTGACTCGGCATGGCGAGCGCGGGCGGTATAGGCAATTGCCTCACCGGAACTGGCGGGCATGGTCTCAGGCAATTGTTCATCGTGCTCCAGAGCCGAGAGTACATCGGCCAGATAATGTTCGCTGGCGCGTCGCCGGTCGCTGCCTTCAATGAACCGGTCGTTCAACGCGCCACGATAGATCAATTCGAGACCGGCCGGACGTATCACCAAAATCTCCGCGGCGCGCTTTATGCCCAGCGCCGCGGAAACCAGTTGGGTATCGTCCAGCAGTACCGGTGTATCAATCATCCTGTCTGCGACACTAAGGGCAATTGCCGCTTTGTCATCCCGGGGAGACGAATCGATCATCAAAAACGCCACGGACTGGTCTGAAGAGTCTTCGATCACTTCGTCCAGGTCCCTCAAGGCATCGGCCACGATTTCACTGTCGCGGTGATAGACAAACAGAACGACCGCCTGGTGGTCGGCGTAACGGCTGAGCTGGTGGAAGTCACCGTCGTGGTCCAACAGGGCAAAGTCGGTGATACGTTCCATCGCCGCAGCCGCGGAGATGAAACCGGCCGAGACAACGAGAACTGGAATGGCAAAGAGGCGCGCCGCTGGCGTCCGCATTTTAGTCTCCTGATTCGAGGGTGAGCGTCAACCATCATAGGGCGGGTTCACCGGGATAGCTTCCTGATTCCTTTAACGCTTTGCATTTCCAATAATCAAACAGGTTTTCCAGAAATCAGCTACCGGAAACGGAGGGAGGCAAGTCCCCGTGCCCGGCTCCCGGAGGTGCGCGCCACGAGTGGCTCCGCGGCCGGAAATGTTTGAAAAGCGGATTTTGCTGGTTTACTCTACGCTTCCTATAACAATATCAGAGAGTTTCCAGAAGATGTTTAATAACAAACAATTGAAAACGGCCCTGGTCTCCATTGCCGCCGCGATAATCGCAATACCGGCCGCGGTCAACGCCCAGCCTGACATGGAGCCCACCAACGACCTGCCCAATCCCTATATGACCCAGTCGGGATATCTGAAGATGCCCGCGGGGAGAAGCTGGGGTTCGAGCAGTGCTGTCGACCTGGATCCGGACGGGGAGAGTATCTGGGTGGCCGAGCGCTGTGGGGCCAATATCGGCGCCTGCGTGGCCAATCCTGACATCAACTTGATCATGAAGTTCGACAAGGACGGCAACATGGTCATCAGTTTCGGTGCAGGTTATATAACCTGGCCCCACGGCATCAGTGTCGACCATGACGGCAATGTCTGGGTAACCGACGGCAGGGATAATACCGGCGGCGATAATCCTCCTGATCAGGTGAAAGGTCACCAGGTCCATAAATTCAGCCCCACCGGCATCCATCTGATGGCTCTCGGCCAGCCTGGCGGTGACCGAGACGGCTATTTCTGGCAGCCCAACGATATTCTGGTGGCGCCCAATGGTGATATTTTTGTAGCTGAAGGTCATTCCAACGCACCGGATGCGCCGGCTCGCGTACTTAAATTCAACAGCGAGGGCGAGTTTTTGATGGAATTTGGCACAATGGGTAGCGGTGATGGTCAGTTCACCCAGCCCCACGCCCTGGCGATGGATTCGCGGGGTCGCCTGTTTGTGGGCGATCGCAGCAACAATCGAGTCCAGATATTTGACCAGGACGGTAATTTCATTGATGCCTGGTATCAGTTCGGACGTCCCAGCGGCCTCTACATAGATAAGAACGATGTGTTGTATTCAGCCGACTCTGAATCCGGTTCGGTGAACCCGGCTCATGGAGACTGGCTGCGCGGGATTCGGATAGGCAGTGCGCTGACCGGCGAAGTGCAGTACCTGATTCCCGATCCGATTCCCGACTGCACCGGTACCTGTACCGCTGAAGGGGTAGTGGCAGACCACAATGGCGTGATATATGGCGCTGAAGTGGGTCCGGTGGGCGGCGTCAAACGGTACGTTCGCCGCAACTGATTGTAGTGTTACAACAGGCCCTGCTTTGGCTCACCAAGGCAGGGTTTTTTATTGCCTGGAGAACGCGAATACTGATATTCCTCATCCAAACCCGTCAAGAACTCGCAATTTTCTTGCTTTTCAGTGGAAAATGAAACCTGAAGGGCGCACCACGCCTCCTATATAGAAAGGCAGCAAGAAGTTTGCGGGCGGGCCGCGTCCTCCGGATTTCCCGATCGAAGCGGCTTCGCCGGCCAGATGGAGGAATCGCCTATGTCAGTTCCCAGCAGAATTTTTTTTACTCTTATACTGGCTGTCCTGGCTACTTCTCTTGGCGCCGCGCCGCAACGGACAGGTGACTTTACCCTGATAGATCATCAGGGGGATGCACATCAGTTGCGCAAATACGGTTTTCAGAATGCGGTGGTGCTTGTCTCGCATGCAACCGAATGCAGCGAGAACATTGAAATGCTGCCCAGGTATAAAATCCTGCGCAGCACCTGGGAAGATGACGGTGTGAGTGTACTGATGCTCAACGCCTCGACCGGGGACAGCCTCGACGCGATACAGTCTCAGGCACAGTTGTATCGGATTGATATGCCGATACTGCTTGACGAGACTCAACTTGTCGCCGAGAACCTCGGTCTGCGTACGGCGGGAGAAGTCGTGGTGATTGACCCAGGGAACCTGCACATATTGTACCGGGGGCCGCTGGATGACGTGGCTACCTCGTCCGATGACGTTGGCGCCTCCGGTGATGAGGAAATACCCACCCCGATGGCAGATGCGATCCGATTGGCCGTTTCCGGAAACACTGACGAACTTGAAACCCAGGTGGCTGATATCCACCCTGCCAGTGGCTGCGAATTGCAGTTTCCGACGCGTGAACAACACGCGGCTGACCCCCCTGATTACGCAGAGGACGTTGCCCCCATTCTGGAACAGCGGTGTACCGGTTGTCATATAGAAGGGGGAATCGCGCCTTTCGCGATGGACAGTCATCAAATGGTTCAGGGCTGGGGCCCGATGATGCGTGAGGTGTTGATGACAAGGCGGATGCCTCCGGCACAAGTAGACCCGCATATCAGGGAGTTCACCAACGCCCGCAATATGCCCCTGGAGGAGACCCGGACACTGGTGCACTGGCTGGAAGCCGGCGCACCCCGGGGCGACAGTGAAATTGATCCGCTTGCACAAATTGAACCTCCGGCCAGCGAATGGAATTTCGGTGAACCGGACTACATCGTTGAAGTCCCGACGTTCGATGTCCCCGCCACCGGCGTTCTGGACTACCAGAATCAGTCGATCCCCCTTCCTTTCACGGAAGAGAAGTGGATACAATCCATTCAGTTCATCCCGGGTGACCGGCGCGTTCTACACCATCTGCTCAGCTATATCACCCCGGCTGAATTTGAACGAGAGGTTGATGAAGCGGAAGACGCCGCAGGGTTCGAGTTTCTGGAGGGTTACGCGCCCGGCAAGGAAGGTGGTGCAACGTTTCCTCCGAACAGCGGCGTCAAAGTGCCGCGGGGTTCTGCATTACAACTCTCGATTCACTACACCACTTTTGGTCAGGAAACGGTGGACAATACGCGGGTCGGGCTCTGGTTCACCGAGGACACACCCAACTGGGAGTATCAGACACAGCCGGTATCACCGGGTAACCGTAGCCGGAATATTATGATTCCGCCGGGCAAACGTCACCATGAGATGGAAGCGGCCTACGTTTTTGACAAGGATGTTATCTTGCACGGTCTCCGACCGCATATGCACTATCGTGGCAAAAGCATGCGCTTCAGCGTCATTTATCCGGATGACATCCGCGAGGATATTCTGAACGTGCCGGATTACAATTTTGCCTGGCAACCCACTTATCGGCTGGCGGAACCGATGCGGCTGCCCGCAGGTTCACGGGTGGTTATAAACGGTGCTTTTGACAACTCCGAATACAACCCGGGGAATCCGGATCCTGACTCGGTTGCCCGCGGCGGCTTGCAGAGCTGGGAAGAAATGTTCATTGGCTATTTTTCCTACCACGACGCGGAGGAAAGGAGCGAACAGCAAAAACCGCCTCAGTAAGTTACTTCGATGCCTTCTTCAATCAGGTCCGAGGGAAACAGCACAACCCGTTCACCGGCGTCGATACCGGAAATGATCTGGCTGTTATCACGGCCGCGGTACCCGATTTCAAGCAGACGCTGATTCACTGTATCTTCTTCAATCACGAAACTGTTCCAGCCGTCCCGGCGCTGAAATATGGCGCTGTTGGGAATGGTCAGTACGTTCTCTTCTTCCCAGATAATTATTGAGGCTTCGATGCGGTATTCAGCGCCGATTGTCTGGGGCCTGTCAATCAACTCGCCGACCACGTTAACCCGCTGCTCTTCGACCCCGAGCGCGGAAATTTTGGTGAATGCCTCCGGTTCAATATACCGTACCAAGCCGGTCAGGATTTCATCGCCGCCCCAGCCTTCTATCAGTATGGTATCGCCGGGAGCCACTTTTACCGCGTCCTGGGTGAGCAGGTCGATCACGATCTCCAGATGGTCGTCATTGCTTATACTGTACAACGGCGTACCCGCCTGAACGATTCTTTCATTTTCCTCGTGTATTCTGTAAATGGTGCCGCTTACCGGTGCCCTCACTATTTCCGTACCGGAAACGCCATCCGGCTCCACTCCTATCAATCGTGATCTGGCACTTCGTACTTCAGCCTCGGAGGCATCAAGCGTGGCCCGCGTGCTCGCCAGGCGAGCGCGCGCCGCGGTGCTGCGCTGCTGAAACGTGCGCAATTCCTCCGCACTGGCCAGATTATTCGTGTACAGTTCCTCACGACGTTTGGTCTCTTCAATCGCCACTTCGTAAGCGCTTTCCGCTTCATCAAGTGCCGCCTCGGCGGCAGCGCGTCGCGCCTCGGCAGCTTCCAGGTCGGCCTGCATCGTCGCCCTGATACGCTGGTTTTCCGGAGGCAGGGCAATTCGTGCCAGCACATCGCCCTGGGTAACCCGGTCCCCTTCATTGAAGTCCGTACGCAGGACGGCTCCAGTCAAGGGAGCCGCAATGACATAAGGATTGGTGGCCCGGGTACGACCCTGATCCTGGACTGTGACCATGAAGGGGCCTCGCTCAAGCACCGCGCTCTCGACTTGCAACGGGGAGGGCTGGAATACCCGGACGGCTGCGGCGATCAGACCCAACAGGATGAGGGCGGACAGAATTTTTGCGGTCGGGTTTTTCATAACGCGTGATCGATATATTGGGTTCCTTGGCAAAACAGCTTACTCCCGGGTTTTCAGCACTTCCACCAGATCGATCCTGTCGAGGCGCCTTCTGACGGCCAGGCCACTTGCCACGGCCGCGGCCATCACAATCCCTGCTGACAATATAAAGGTTCCAGGGTCGGCGATAAAGGGTATCCGGAAAGTATCGGTCTCCAGACCCGTACTGATACTGAATGCCAGACCATAACCGATGAGCCATCCAATCGGGATCGCGAATAGTGTAATCAACGCCTGTTCTCCCAGCAGCAACATGGCCACTTCGCGGCGGTGGAACCCCATGACCCGCAGACTGGCCAACTCACGCCCGCGTTCCGAGAGCGCTATCCTGGCGCCATTGTAGATGACTCCCACGGCGATCACCCCTGCAAACGCAAGCAAAAACCCCGCAGAAAGCAAAATACCTTCAGAAAGCTGTTGCTCGAAGGATTCCAGCATACTGGCCGGAGACGAGACGCCGGCCACGGCCGGAATCTGTTTGATATTCTGATACAATTGATCAATTCCGGATTGATCGACCGCAAGATAGGCGCCGGAGACCACTTCGGAATCGCCAGTGAGCCGCTGGAGGCCGGAAAGGCTCATATAAGCTGAAATTCCCAGAAACTCTTCGATGATGCCAACCACTTCCACCTCAGCAGTCTGACGTCTGCCTTCGAGTATCTCTATCGTCACGGCATCTCCGTTTTCGAGCCGCAGGCGGTCGGCGAGAAACTTGCCCAGGATAATGCCGTCGGGAGGAACGGGAACTTCCCGCGCGGACGAATTCACCAGCCTGCGCAACCGGCCGTCAGGCTGCATGCCGGTGATGCCTGTTTCCTGTTCACGGTGAGCGGCTCTGAGCCTGGCCGGCACCGTTCGGTAGGTCTCTACCCGTGTGACCCCCGGGAGGTGTTGCAACTCATAACCAACGCTACGAGGTACAATCTCGCGGAATGTCAACGCAATGTCCTCACGCTGGATGTTACGAAACTGCAGTTCAACCAGGTAATTGATACTGTCGAACATGAACAGACCGATAACCAGGATCGCGACTGACATCGCGACACCAATGGAAGAGAAAACAGCCTGCAACGGCTTGCGTTCCAGGTTTCTCAATATCATACGGCCAGCAGATGACAGCAAGGCAGCGAAGCCGATTTTTTCCAGAAAACCGGGCCTGAAGCGAGCCGGCGCCTCCGGTCGCATGGCTTCGGCCGGCGGCAGGGCAATGGCGCGGCGCACTGCCGCCATGGCACCGGTTACCGCCCCGACAAGACTTATGACTATCGAAATCAGCAACAGTGTAGGGCTAAGCCTGTATTCCAGGTCAGGTAACTCAAAATACTGCGAATACAGCGTGATGTAACCGTCACCCAGAAACAGTCCGCCGACTGTGCCGATGACAGTACCGAGCATGACTGCGGCAACGGCAAACATCAGGTAATGCAACCCTATCTCACGATTGTTGTAGCCAAATGCCTTGAGTACAGCGATTTCCCCCCGCTGCGTGGTAATCATCCGTCCCAGTACCAGGTTCAGCAGGAAAACGGCCACGGCCAGGAAAATAGCCGGAATGACTGAACCAATGATGCGGTTCTGATCAAGTTCACTTTGCAGGATAAGGTGCGACGGTTGATCCTCGCGCGCATAGGCGCCAAGTCCCCCGTAGGGAGCAAGCAAGGTATCCAGTTCCGCGATGACCGCGTCGGGATTGGCATCGGGTGTGATGCGCACGAACGCTTCATTGAACGCTCCATCCATATCGTAGGCCGGTCCCAGCACTTCGCGATTCATCCACATGACCCCGTAACGGCGGTCTTCAGGGTAAAGAGAACCCGGCGGTACGGCATAGGTGTGTTCAGGAGAAGTTGCGATACCAACAATACGCAGTGCCCGCGCGCGGCCATTAATAATTGCGTGCAACTCATCCCCTGGATTCAACGCTCTGGCTTCGGCGAAGTTTTCACTGAGTATCACTTCGTCGGATACTCCGGCTGCTATGTAACGGCCGCGGCTGATCAAAAGATTATTCAAACCCGGCCGGCCGGTTTCGGGAATCGAGACGAATCGCCCAAGGGCGGGTACGCCGGGTTCATCAAAATCGAGTGTGGCGAGGAACGTGACTCGGGTATCCGCGGTTTCGACACCGGGGATCGATTCGAGATTCTCCCGCATTGCTTCGGGCGCCCGGACCAGGGATATCCATATATCGGCGAAACGGGTATCCCGATAATAACTCTGTTGAGCCTCAACCAGCGTTTCATAACTGCCGCGCATGGTAATGACGGACATGATGCCGGTTGCGACAACCAGCGCGATCGAAATCATCTGGCCTTTGAGGTGCCATATCTCCCTTAAAAGCTTGCGATTCAGGGCTGTCACAGGCCTACCATTCGATGGACTCGATATCGGAGCGGACCGCGTTCCGGGTTTTTTCGGCGATTTGTCCGCTGCTCATATGAATCACTGCGTCGCCGAGCCCCGCTATGGCGGCGTTATGCGTAATAATAGCGGTTGTGGTACCCAGGGTCTGGTTGATCTCGTTAATGACAGAAAGCACCAGTTTGCCGGTTTTCGAGTCCAGAGCTCCGGTGGGCTCGTCACACAGAAGAACCTGGGGGCGCTTGGCGACAGCCCGGGCAATCGCGACACGCTGTTGTTCTCCGCCAGAGAGCTGGGCGGGGAAATGGTCCAGGCGATTGGTGAGCCCCACCAACTCCAGGGCCTCTTCGGGCGTCATCGGGTTTGCCGCTATTTCGCTCACCAGCGCGACGTTCTCTCTGGCAGTGAGGCTGGATATCAGGTTGTAGAACTGAAAGACAAACCCGACATGCAATCGTCGATAATCAGTCAGTTGGTGGTTGGTGAATTCCGCCAGGTTGGTATTTAAATAACTGACCGTTCCGGAAGAGGGGACATCCAGGCCGCCGAGGATGTTGAGCAGGGTCGATTTTCCGCTTCCCGACGCGCCCAATAGTACGGTTAATTCGCCTTCCTTCAGATCAACATCGACATTGCGCAGGGCCTGCACTTCCATTTCACCCATTTTGTACACCTTGCACAGGTCGCGCGTCGACAGCACTGTTGGTGCTGACTGATGTTGCAGGGCCGGTTCATACATGACTGAATTCCGGAGGGTCGCACACTGATGACTTCTGGAAGAGCCGGTAAAATGTGCGCCAGATCAAGAATTACGCACTAAATCGTTTGCGAAAAAGTACATTTGGCCCTATGGTAACACCTTCCGGGCCATTGAAATCAGTGAAGGTCATGAATAAAGAGCGACGCAGATACCCACGGGTTCTCCTCAATGGTGATGTCGAGCTGTTCCTGGAACAGGAAAGCAGACCGGCGCTGTTGCTGAACGTGTCTCCAACCGGCGCGCAACTGGAATGCCGTCACCAGCTTATCCAGTATCTGACAAGCAATAAAAATGAGGCCGGCATGTATCCGCCGATGGACATCGCGTTCAGCCTGCCGCAGCCGGGGGGCAGGAAGACTTCACTTAGATTGTCCTGTGCGGTGTCCTATTGCCGTCGCCTTAGTCAGGACTGTTACCACCTCGGGCTTGATTTTGGCGAGGTTTCCGGCAAGGACGAGCAGGCATTTCAGCGATTCATAGATCAATCGGAGCGTTCCCAGTGGCTCAACGGTCCCGGTACCGAAGCGCTGAATTGCTGAGTGCGGCAGTAACAGAGTCATAATCACTGATAGAGCCGGGCCCGAATTCAGATTGTCTATCGCATCAAATTTCATTTATGATGCGCGCTATGAAATTCCTACACCTTTTAGGATTTACCGCTGCTTTTGCAGTATCCCCTTTGCATGCCCAGCAACCCCCGCTGGAGCCGCTTCAGACATTCAGCGACTGGCTCGGTGAACTCAGGCTTGAGGCGCGGCAACTGGGGATTGGCGATTCCACTCTGGCGGCCCTGGACGAGATACACCCGCTGGAGCGGGTAATGGAGTTGGACCGCAGCCAACCCGAGTTCGTACAGACTTTCACCCGTTATACCACGCTCCGGATTTCTCCAAATCAGATCGACAGGGGGCGTTCGCTGTTGCAGCAGCACAACGCGCTGCTCGGCGAAGTGCAGCGGCACTACGGCGTACAGCCTCAATACCTGGTGGCATTCTGGGCGCTGGAGAGTAACTTTGGCGCAGCGACCGGCGGGTTTACTGTACTTGAGGCACTGGCGACGCTGGCTTACGATCCACGGCGCGCCGATTTCTTTCGTCAGGAATTGTTAACGGCACTGCAGATTATCGATGCCGGTCACATTGCAGCGTCGCGCATGACCGGTTCCTGGGCCGGTGCAATGGGCCAGTTGCAATTCATGCCATCCACGTTCGCCAATTACGCCGTGGACGGCGATGGTGACGGTCGCATTGACATCTGGAACAGTCTGCCTGATATCTTTCACTCCGCGGCCAATTTTCTGTCCAGTTCCGGATGGAGAGGCGACGAAAGGTGGGGGAGGGAAGTCATGCTGCCGGAGGATTTTGATTTCAGCCTTTCCGGCACTGGTGTCCGTAAAACCGTGAACGAGTGGAGCGACGCGGGCGTTACCCAGGTTGATGGTTCCCGGCTTCCGGTCGCTGAAATGCCGGCGTCTCTGGTCCTGCCCGCGGGTGCCGCCGGTCCCGCTTTTCTCGTCTATAACAATTTCAGAACCACAATGGTCTGGAACCGCTCCATTTTCTATGCCATAGCGGTCGGTCATCTGGCGGATCGTCTTACCGGCGGCGGTGGAATACAGCGAATGCCGATGGACGAACGGGCTTTGAGTCGGGCCGATGTGCTGGAATTGCAGGAAAGTCTTAACAACAGCGGTTTTGATGCGGGTCCTGTTGACGGCATCCTCGGTTCGCAAACCCGCACCGCAATACGTGAGTTTCAACAGACCAGGAATGTACCGATGGATGGCTACGCTTCATACGAACTACTCGAACAACTGCGGAATCGCGACTAGTGTCCGGTCCCCGGTGACGAGGGCTCGCGGCGCTCGGGGTATGCTTGCCCCGTTTTGTTTCATCAACCCGGATCCCGGTGACCCCCCATCAGTAAACACTAACGGATGAACGACATCAGCCAGGCGACAGCTTTGCAACGTTACCGCAGAATGGCGTGGATCACTCTGGCGGCAGTCTACTTTCTGATTCTGGTAGGCGCAACCGTCCGTGCCAGCGGTGCCGGCATGGGTTGTCCGGACTGGCCAACCTGCTTTGGGCGGTGGGTGCCTCCTGTCAGTGAAGCGCAGCTACCGGCGAATTATCAGCAGACTTATGCTGATCTGGGTTATGCCGACACGCGTTTCAACGTCGTTAAAACCTGGACCGAATACGCCAATCGACTGGTGGGTGTCACTATCGGCCTGTTGATATTTCTCACCGCAGTACTTTCCTGGTATTGCCGGAAACATGACAGGCGGATATTTTTGGCGTCCGTGGCCGCGTTTCTGATGGTGGGTTTTCAGGGATGGCTCGGCGCCAGGGTTGTCGCCTCCAATCTTCAGCCGGGAATGATCACAGTGCATATGCTTATGGCGCTGGCGATTGTCGCCACCCTGCTCTATGCCCTGGCCCAGTCGCGCAAGGGAATGATGGCGGCGAACCCGGTGACCGGCATCGACCCCCGCTTTAAAATGTGGCTCTATATTGTCATCGTGCTTAGCCTGATCCAGATTACCCTTGGTACCCAGGTGAGGGAAATGACCGACCTGATCAGCCGCGCCCAGGGAGAGGAGTACAGAAGTCGCTGGGTGGAATTCATGCCGTGGTTTTTTTATGTTCATCGCAGCTTTTCAGCAGTGGTCCTGCTGGCAAACCTTTGGTTGGCCATTCTGCTGCTGCGATCAATCGGCTGGCAACACAGTTTGAGTCGATATGCCCTGGCCCTGGTAGCCGTTATCGGACTGGCGGTGCTCTCCGGTGCTACTTTGGGGCACCTGGGCATGCCGGCGCTGATACAGCCGACCCACCTGCTTGCCGCATCGCTGATGTTCGGTCTGCAATTCATGATATGGATGAGTTATCGTCATTCCCGCAGGGAATCCCAGCCGCGCGTTGTGTGAATGAAATGCACCCCCGGCAGCAAACCCGCGAGCAGTCCGCGGGCTACAGGGTTTTGCTTTTGTAGAAATGATCGGTTATCGTCAAATCCGCTTTTTCGTATGAGTGATCAACGTGCTCAATCCTTTGCTACTCTTCGCCGCCCATATAACAGCCATTCTGAGCGTTCTGCTGTTGGCCGTGGGGTTTCTGAAAGCAGAACCCCGGGCAACGCATACCCGGGTATTCGCGGTCCTGGCGGTATTCATCGGTTTCTACCTTATCAACGGCATGGCCGCACCTCACATCGATCCGCTGTGGCGGATCAATCCCGGCAGCTGGAACCTGCTGACTCAGACCGGCAGCAATGCCATCCCCGGACTCTTCATGATCTATTGTTTCCTGGTTTTTCAGGAAGATCGCAAGTTCCCTTTTATATTCGCTCTGGGTTTTGCTCTTCAGGTAATGCTCGATCTGGTTTTGGGCATTCGAGGCGTCGAAGATTCCCGGTCCATGACGCTGATGGAAACGACCCTGGACATACTGCAACTGACCTTTGCCGGCTTGGGCGTTTACTGGACATTAAAAGGCTGGCGCGCGGACCTGGTGGAAGCCAGACGGGCCTTGCGTTGGTTTACCATTACGGTTCAGGGCATTTTGATTTTTGTTATCGTGTTTCTGGAAAATTTCCTGTTGTCCAGCGACGCGCCCGGTTACGGCGTTGTACAGGCTGTCATCGTGTGGTCGATAGCGTTGATTGCGCTGGGATTGCTCGTGGCCGCGATGCGATTCGACTATGTGTCACTGAGCCGGGTCATCAGTAAGGTGACTGACTCCGGTGACGAAAACGCACCGGAAAACATGGTGACGTTCGACGCCGAGGGTTTCAACAGAGTCTTCCGGGACGGCAAACTGTACCGCGAAGCAGGCTTGACAATTTCTTCACTGGCAAAAAAACTTAATCTCCCCGAGTACCGCCTGAGGGCGTTTATTCACAAACAGCTGGGGTTTCGTAATTTCAACGCGATGTTACACAAGTACCGTATTGAAGAGGCCAGCAGTGTATTGGCGGATGGCAAAAACCGGAACCTGCCGGTGCTGACCATAGCCCTTTCGGTAGGCTACCAGTCCATCACGCCATTCAATAATGCATTTCGGGAAATAACAGGTGTGACTCCCTCGGAATACCGCAAGCAGTCCCAGCAACGGCCATAGTGTGGGCCAGAGGCTTCCTGAATCATCTTCGAGCAATTTGTCCGGGTAATGCTGAAACCTGACTACGGCTTCCGTACCCGCTACGGCCTGCGAAGATCCAACAGCCGTGCGATAATTTCAGTGCTGTTCACCTCTCTGTCCTGGGACAGGGTATCCACAAAAACGATCTCGCTGGTGTTGGTACCGCAGGCATGCCAGCGCCTGATGAATTTTACATTATTGCTGCCGGCAAACAACGTATAGGTCCTTACACCCTGCGCGGCGGCGATGTGCTGGCAGGCGGAATCGTAACCGATGAATTCCTGGCTAGAAGTGATCAACGCCGCGATCTCGCCGACATCACACTCCACGCCCAGCAGCCTGCAATTCGAATCGAGCCTTTTTCCGTTTCCGAAAGTGTAGAAACCGACGGCGTATCCGGCGTCTGCCGTCGCGGCAATGATCCGTCGGCAGCGCTGTCGCTCCTCATCACCATAGCCCATATCAAGGATAATCCTGGTTGCGGGATCGAGCAGTAAACTGAGCACCAGATCGATTTCAAACGATCCGGCAATACGTTTTCGCCGGTTGCCTCCCACTCCAAGATTGATAGTTATGACATTACTGGAATCCATGCCGCCAATCAGACTCTTGGCCGCCTCCAGAGAGCTCTGCGCAGGCCACAGTTTCGGATAGCAGAATTCTTGATTGCCCAATACCTTGGTCAGCCACAAATTCGTCAATTCCGAAATGGACGCTTTGGCCGGATAGCCCTCTTTGCCGCGGCTGTTGAAAAAACGGTAGGCAGAGGCCGGCACCAGGGGCAGAACTCCCAACTGAGTGAGTCTGGAATCCGGGTCAAAAAGCAAATATTCATTCTCCGCCAATCCGGCGATTTCTTCATTTACCGCCGCCAGCAGTTGCAACCACACATTGAATCGTTCAAGCAGCCCACCGCGCCTGGCGTAGTGCAGTTCACGTATTCTCGCCCCGGGGCTTTCAGCGAACACCTGGCGCAGTTTGGCGTTACCAATAATCACGATCTCGCAGGCAGGAAACAGTGATCTGAGCCTCTGATAGATCACTGTGGTAATGGCAACGTCCGCACCGACAGTCACGCGAGAGAGTACGAGCATTTTTTGAGGAAAAAATCCTTCAGGCAAAGGTTCGTCGGGACCCAGGCGAATGGATTCTATACGATCGATCAGTTGTTGCCGGGAATTCAGGGAAAAATCGCCAAGCTTTCTGTTCAATTCCGCACCCTCGGGAAGGCCGCGGATCCACGTGACTACCTGGCACATCAATCGGTTATAGGTCTCGGTTTGCAGTTCCTCAAAATCATCACACAGACGTTCCACCACGATGCCGAACAATGCGCCCGTCGCCGGTTGATTGAGCCGGGGGTCGGCGGAAAAGGTGGCCATCTCGCAGAGCAGTTCAATATAGTTTGCGTTGTACTCGTCGCTGTAAAGGTAACGGTCGATAAAGGTGAAAGCGACCCGTTCTGCAAGAGAAGTCAGTTCGGCGGTTCCGGGTGCTTCCCGGATCTGCAAACCCTTCCATTGCTGACGGTAATATTCCGGCCTCATGATGCGGGTTGATTCAGCATGTCCAGGGTCCGTTGCATGACCAGCTCGGGCGTGATTTCGGTCATGCAGGCGTGATGCCTGTAGGGGCACACCTTTTTATGACAGGGAGAACATTCGAGGTCGCGGCGCAACACGAGGGTGTGTTCCATGTTCCGGGCGGTATATACCGGGTTGGTCGGTCCCATCAGTACGATGTTGGGAACGCCGAACGCGACCGCGTAATGCCGTGGCCCGGTATCATTGGTTATCAACAGATCGCAACGTTTCACCAGGGGCTTGAGTTCAGCCAGGTCAATTTTGTCGCCGGCGGTATTGATGATAACGGCATCGCTTTGTGCAACGATCGCATCGGCAATTTTCTCCTCACCCGGGCCGGCCAATAGCAGCAATTTGCACGACAGGTATTTTTGCAGGAGACCCGCCAACACGGCAAAATACTCCGGTGGCCAGCATTTCGATGAGCCGAAACTGGCGCCCGGATTAAGGCCGATCACAAAATCCTGTTCAGTCACGCCATAGTCGCGCAAACGCCGCGCCCCCTTCGCCGCCACCTCGTCGGGGATGGTCAATTCGACATGCGGGCTGCCGGAAACCGTCAGGCCCAGAAACCGGCACAGCTCGAGATAATAATCCTGCATAGGCACAGGCTTGAAGCCCTTGCCCTCCCTCCCCGGGGTCGGACCGGCGGTGAGCCAGGCGCTGCGCAGGTTTCTTCTATAGCCGTATATCCGCGGGATGCCGGCCAGTTTGCAGGTAATGAAGGAGTGCGTGGTATTGGGCAGCAGCAGTGCGGCATCGGCACCAAAGGCTCGCAGTGACGAACGGGTGCGAAGCGTGCCGCTCACGCCCTTGTCATCGCAGTCAATAACAGCGTCGAACCAGGGTCCGCCCTCAATAATGCCCCTGGCATAGGGCCTGATCAGGGCGGCGATTTCGGTATCGGGAAAATTGTCGCGCACACAGCGGAATACTGGCGTAGCCATGACAATGTCGCCCACCCAGTTTGGACAGCGAATCACCAGGCGTGAGACAGACTTCAACGAAGGCAGCATTTTTCAGGTCAGGTGCATGGTTATTCAGAGGCTCCCTAGCTCTGGTCCAGGGTATACGCTATGGCTTCCTTCCTGGTGCCGGCGGCCACCTGTGCCCGCTCCTGTTTGATATAATCGGAACGCACACCCATCACGTTGGAATAGCGTATGGTGTAATGAATCATGTCGCGCTCCATCAGTTCTTCGGACAGGTCACGGTCATAAGCAACCAGGTCATCCTTCTCCTGATCCCATGTCTCCTTGTCCATGACTTCGATCTTGTCAACCAGATTGCGATAGATGGATGCGCTCTCCCAGTCGGTTTCCGCATTCACGTACCAGTTGCACAACTTGGCGAGCTTGTCGAGAAAAAGGTCGTGCTCGTCGCCGAACTTGAGACAGGAGCCGTCAAAATAGTTCCCTTTGCCCGCCATCCGGGATTCATCGATGAGCGGCTTGGCAATCTCGTAGCCGGCAGTGCCCTTGAAAGGAAAAAACAGCGCCCAGCGGAAGCGCCCCATTTTGACCTTGGCGCACAATCGGATGGTCTCCATGATCTCTTCCTTGCCTTCATAAGGCAGGCCGAACATGATAAACGCCGAGCTGTGAAGATCAAAAGCGTGAGCGGCGCGGAATGACCGTTCAATCTGCTCGTTCTTCATGTAACGCTTGAGTACCTCGCGGCGTACTCGAGGGGAGCCTGATTCCAGTCCGAATTTTACAATGATGCAGCCGGCTTCGGCCAATGCCCTGGCAGCGGTTTCCTCGAAACAGTTGACATGGCCATTGACGACAAACGGAATTCCGATGTTGTGTTTTCTGTACGCGGCACAAAATTCAACCACATAGGCGGTGTTCAATGTGAAGAGGTCATCGTCAAAAATAAACGTATTGATCTCGGGGTTTTTCTTCAGCAATTTTTTCAGGTCTTCCATCATGACGTCCACTGGAAAGTGGCGCAGAAAATCCTTGACGCTTTTGGCGGCGCCGTCTTCCATATACTGATCGACGATTTCGATGTTGAAGCAATAAGTGCATTTGTAAGGGCAGCCGCGGGAGGTAAGAATACCCATCCAGCCCCGGGTCTCCTTCATCACTGCGGGCATGTCGAACACCTCGTAATCCAGCGGCGGCAGTTTGCTCAGGTCGGGAAAGGGGGCCACGGGATTGGCGACCGGCACCGAACCCATCCAGGAACGAAAGTTCGACAGGGTATGGGGGCGCTCGCCTTTCTCAAGCGCATCCATCAATTCCAGCAACGCATAGTCGCCTTCTCCCACACACACGTAATCAAACAGCCTGGACTTGTGTACCTCGTCCGGCACCATGGTACAGTGGACGCCGCCAATCGTTTGCACCAGTTCCGGCATCGCTTCACGAATGGCGCGGCTTTGCTCCGCCACCCAGTCGTATTGCTGGGACATGACGGAAAACCCGACCAGACCGGGCCTGGTTTTCCGGATATACGCGATGATTTCCTCGCTGCGCGGCACCGGCTTGTATTTCTCCGACACATGCATCAGGTCCATTTCATGGCCGTTGGCATGAAGCACCCCGGCCAGCGACGCAATGCCGTGATTGGTGCCCAGAGGGGCGTCGATTTGCGGATAGATAAGCAGTATTTTCATAGCACAACTCCCTGCGGAATACTCCGCCTCGGTTCTCTATCGGATTTGTCAATATTCAGGTTATCGGCACTTTTGGCAAACCGAGTTGCTCCTATTTCATCGGAGAGAAGTCGGTAGCAGTCATGTAAACGCGCTCAACACCGGCGAGAATCGAGCCATCGGCATTGGAGGCTTCGCTAACCTGCCGCCACTCCGGATCCTGACCGAATGCGCGCCATGACGCATCCGCCGCTTCCTGGCTGTCATGGGCCAGAACATAGATGAGAGTGTCCTGTGCCGCCTCTGCGTCGGTCGGCGTCCAGTAGGCAACCACCGTCATCCCGTGTTTTTCAAAGATCCGGGTCGTATGATCGCGAAATCGGGCGTGCAGCTTGTCCAGATTTCCCGGCGTGGCGGTATAGGTTCGCAATTCAAACACGCGACTGCTGTCCTGGGCTTTTATGGTTTTCCCACCCGGGGTGAACTGGAACAGGGCCGCGACAGCCAGGACAAAGAACAGGGGACGGCCAACGGTTGTAATGATCTTGTTGTTCATTTGAACCTCTTGTTTCTTGTGGTGAGTCACCGATGTGATCACAGAGATGAGTCAGGGCAGCCTGGGAGCGCCACATTACAGGGGCGAGGGGGCGGACCAGACGCGTCCAGTATAGACAGCCTGACGCCAGATTGCAGCCCCAGGGAGAGGTAAATATGGCGGTCCGCCAATTCAGGGCGGCGAGGAGGTTTCGGACCCAAAGGCTGCCGGGCGCTCCCTGAATGAATTTTCGGGTTGTCGGCGGTCTGTTTTCAGGCCCGGCATCGAAACGGGTACAGTAGCGGCTCTCTTGCATCGACATGTCAAGGTGTATAATGGGAAAGTACGTGACAGGGTCAGGATTTACAGGATTGTCGCCCTCCATGGTCAGAATACGCTCCGTCATGCCAGGCTTGTTTCTGTTTGGTTTCCAAGTTGTTACTCCCGGCCTTGCGCAAGTTTCGCCGGGGCCTGATTTCCTTCAGCAAATGGAAAGCCACCGGGAGCTATTGGCCCAAATTGAAATGGAGCAGGGGCGTGACAGTCCCGCTTTGGTCGATCCCATGCAAGGGCTGGCGGCACTGGCGACGAACCTGAATCAGTTTGACGAGGCGGATGCGCTGCTTTCACGTGCCATTCAGATTGTCCGAATCAACGACGGCCTCTACACCGAAAACCAGTTTCCACTGATTGTCGAGCGCATAGATAACGACCGCAGACGCGGCCGATGGGATGAGGTCAACGACAACCTTGAACACCTCAAATGGCTCTATCACAACAAGCACGAAGGGATTGATTCGGAAATCGTTAACGAACTGATGTATGTGCATCAAATTCATATGGCGGGTGTGGCGGAGGACTCCGAAGACAGACAACCCTATCATTTCCGTGAGGCAGCCAACGCCAACTGGGTAGCACTTGCGGCATCGGGCCTGGTCTGGGGAGAGAATGACCCCAGGCGCGCCCGCATCATGTATGAGCTGGTCAAATTGTATTACCTGCAAACGATCGCCATTGACCGTGGTGGACGCACCGGGTATGAACTCAGGGAAATTGTGCCCGGCAGTTCCTGGGTGCGTTCCAGAAGGCTGGTAAAACGGGCTTTCTACGCGACCGGGCTTAATCTGTTGCGGCAGATGCGTGATATGTTTCGTCATGCGAGCCCCCTGAACCGGGAAGCCATCGCGATGAGTGATCTTTACCTTGCCGACTGGCACTTGCTGTTTACTCACACCGACAGGGCGAAAGGCGCCTATGCAAGGGCTTATCAGGGACTTGAGGATGCCGCAGTCGACGATACACTGCTGGCGCGGTATTTCGAGGCCCCGGCGGTTGTTCCAAAGCAACAGTTTTTCGCAACGCTCGCCGAGGCGTATGATGACCGGCTCCAGGCTGCGGAGAGATTACCCCGGGCTACCCTGTACGATACCCGTTCCCTGGTCAGATTTACCGAATGGTCCCGAAACTTTCCGCGTGTACAACATCCGTTATCTGCCGATGTGGTGGCTGCCGCTGATCCCGGGTCCGGTGAATCAGGTTATGCGATGCTCTCATTCAGCACCGGAGCGCTGGTGGAAGTCAACCAGTGGATTAATGGCCGGTTGCGTACCCGCCTTGGTGTCGTGGACCGGTTTGAAGTTCTCCGTCAGTACCCTGAGGAATTGGTTGACGAGGAGGGACTGGCCGAAAAAATTCAGGCGCTTCATTTCCGGCCCCGGCTGGTTGACGGAGTGGCCACGGCGAGCACCGGTACGCTGCAATATCTTTTCCCCTGAACACCAACCCACTCTATACGTGGGAAACGCAAACAGCCGCGTTAGCTTCTCTCCCCAGCTTTTAGTATGATTCGCCGTTCGACAAAAAGAACCGGGTGAAGTTTTGCATGGAGAATCTGTTATACCAGGGTTTGCAGCTTACCTTGCTGGGTATGGGCACAGTATTCACATTCCTTTTGGTGTTGACGTTCTTTACCAAGGGCATGTCCTGGATAATCGTCAATCTGCTCCCATCCGGTCAGCCGGCCTCCGTGCCATTGGGCGCGACCGGCGACGTTGATCGTCAGCGTCTGACAGCGATCATCGCCGCGGCTGTCAAACAGCACAAGAAAAGCCGTCTTCCCCACCGGTAGCCCACCATCGTAGGGCGGCCGGAGTCATCGCCGCTATCCGCCGTTTGCCGTTTCTCATTGATGCGGACAAGAAGGAGTGAGTTGAGGTATGAGCACGAACGCTAAAGCCCTGGGTATTACCGACGTCGTACTGCGCGACGCGCACCAGTCATTGCTGGCCACGCGAATGCGTATCGATGATATGTTGCCCATCGCCGAAAAGCTTGATCGGGTCGGGTTCTGGTCTCTGGAGAGCTGGGGCGGGGCGACCTTTGACGCCTGTATTCGTTATCTTGGGGAAGATCCCTGGGAGCGGATCCGTTTGCTGAAACAGGCGATGCCCAAAACGCCCCAGCAAATGCTGATTCGTGGCCAGAACATCCTCGGCTACCGCCACTATGCGGATGATGTGGTGGAAAAATTCGTCGAGCGAGCCGCTGACAGCGGTGTGGATGTATTTCGTATATTTGATGCGATGAATGATATGCGCAATCTGGAAACCGCGATCAGGGCTGTGAAAAAAACGGGCAAGCATGCTCAGGGCACCATGTCCTACACGGTAAGCCCGGTTTACACTATCGACAGCTGGTTGCAAATGGCCGGTGAAATTGAAAGCCAGGGAGCCGACTCATTGTGTATCAAGGACATGGCGGGCCTGCTAAAACCCTATACGGCGTTCGAATTGATCACCAGGCTCAAGCAGACCGTGTCCATTCCCATACACATGCAGTGCCATGCCACCACGGGCATGTCCACGGCCACTTATGTGAAGGCGGTGGAGGCGGGAATCGATAACGTTGACACCGCGATTTCGTCCATGAGCATGACCTACGGCCACTCACCGACCGAATCACTGGTGGCGATCTTGCAGGACACCGAACGCAGCACTGGACTGGATATCGTGCTGCTCGAAGAAATTGCCAGTTATTTCAGGCAGGTTCGTAAAAAATACGCGCGGTTCGAAGGCGCCTTGAAGGGAATCGATTCCCGTATCCTTGTCGCTCAGGTTCCTGGCGGAATGTTGACCAATCTGGAGAACCAGTTGCGGGAACAGAACGCGAGTGACCGTCTCGACGAAGTACTGGAAGAGATACCCAGGGTACGCGAGGACCTCGGTTTCATCCCGCTGGTGACTCCGACTTCGCAAATCGTTGGTACCCAGGCGGTACTCAATGTCTTGACGGGGGAACGGTACAAAAATGTCACGAAGGAAACCGAGGGGGTACTCAAGGGAGAGTATGGGGCTACTCCCGCGCCGGTGAACAAGGTGCTGCGCGACTCCGTACTCGACGGCGCGGAGCCCGTAACCTGCCGTCCCGCCGATCTGCTGAAGCCTGAGTTTGAGAAATTGCGCGCAGAACTTGTGCAACTGGCGCGCAAGGAAGGTTTTGAACTGGCCAATGAAGATGATGACACGCTGACCTACGCGCTGTTCCTGCAGGCGGGACTGAAGTTCCTTAAAAACCGCAATAACCCTGAGGCGTTCGAACCAGCGCCTGAAGCGGAGTCACAGCAAGCGGCAAAAACCGATCCTGTCGCTTCGGATTCAGGGGTTTATACCGTTGAAGTGGAAGGGCATGCCTATGTTGTCAGGGTGACCGAAGGCGGGGAAGATTCCGCCCTGACTCAGGTGGACAAATCCGAGGCGACTGCAAAGGAGCCAACGCGGCCCGTTGCGGCAGCAGGAACGCAGGTGCCGACTCCACTTGGTGGTAATGTCTACAAGGTACTGGTCTCATCCGGCCAGAAAGTTCAGAAGGGCGACGTGATCGTGGTTTTGGAGGCCATGAAAATGGAGACGGAAATCAGAGCGCCTGTTACCGGGATCGTCGCTACAGTCAACATCAAATCCGGAGACACCGTCAAGGTCGGAGATTCACTGGTCAGTATCAAGTGACAGGCCGGTATACCCGTCGCTCGACCAGAACCAGCAAAATAATGGTACGGAAAATTTCATGAACCAGGTGATCGAACTGTGGCAGACCACAGGTATTTACCAGATACAGTGGCCCCAGCTTGTGATGATCGTCATCGGACTGGTATTGCTGTATCTTGCCATAAAGAAAGGGTTCGAACCCTTGTTGCTGGTTCCGATTGGTTTCGGCGGCATTCTCGCCAACATACCAGGCGTTGATATCGCAACCGGCGCCGGCATACTGCATCAGTTTTACGTGATGGGCATCGAGACCGGCATATTTCCCCTGCTGATTTTCATGGGGGTCGGCGCGCTCACCGACTTCGGACCGTTGCTCGCCAATCCCAAGACCCTGCTGCTTGGAGCTGCCGCGCAGTTCGGCATTTTCGCAACGCTATTGGGCGCCCTGCTGCTCACTGACATTGGCCTGTTTGATTTCAGTATCCAGCAAGCGGCGGCGATCGGCATTATTGGCGGTGCCGATGGCCCAACGGCGATCTATGTGGCCGGTATACTCGCTCCCGAAATCCTTGGCGCCATCGCCGTGGCGGCCTATTCCTACATGGCGCTGGTCCCGTTGATTCAACCACCCGTCATGCGGTTGCTCACTACGAAGGAGGAGCGGGGCATCGTCATGAGTCAGCTGCGCGAGGTTTCTCAACTCGAGAAAATAACCTTCCCGCTGGTGCTGCTGATCCTCGTGGCCCTGGTCGTGCCCAGCGCCGCGCCGCTGCTGGGAATGTTCTGTTTTGGAAATGTGATGCGCGAATGCGGTGTGGTCAATCGCCTTTCCGATACGGCGCAGACATCGCTAATCAATATCGTCACCATTCTGCTGGGGCTTTCGGTGGGTTCCAAGCTTCAGGCTGAAGAATTTCTGGTTGCCGAAACGCTGGGGATCCTGGGGCTTGGTATTGTCGCTTTCACCATCGGTACCGGCTGCGGCGTTTTGATGGCCAAACTGATGAATGCGGTAACCCGGGAACCCATCAATCCACTGATAGGCGCCGCGGGTGTCTCAGCCGTACCTATGGCGGCGAGAGTCGCGAACCGGGTGGGGCTGGAAACCAATCCCAACAATTTTCTTCTCATGCATGCCATGGGACCGAATGTTGCAGGCGTGGTCGGTTCCGCGATAGCGGCCGGCATTTTGATCCAGTTCGCCGGTGGGTGACGGATTGATCAATCCTGTTTTTTATTTGTCATAATCAGTTTATCCCTAAAGCATATTGTCGGCACTGCCGAAGCAATGAAGGAGCCTTCTGACTTTTCTCGCTACCAATCAGGATATCAAGTATGGGTGCAGTTGAACTGGTTAAAGAGACTCCCGACGACAATTCCGCAACCCAATCGAAAATTTATGTACTGGACACGAACGTCCTGATCCACGATCCCACCGCCATACGCAATTTCGACGAACACCACGTAGCCATTCCCATCACAGTTCTGGAAGAACTCGACAAGTTGAAAAGCGGCAAACATGCCATCGCTGCGGATTGCCGTCAGGCGATCCGCGAAATCGACTGTCTGGTTGGCAGAGCGACCCCCGCCGAGGTTGAAGCCGGGGTGCCGATACCGCGAGCAGGCCAGCCGTCCGGGCGTCTGTCAATACTGATGACACAGACGCCCGATAGCGTCGTGATGTTGTCCACCCAATTGAATGACAATAAAATCCTCAACGACGTTGGCTATCTGAGGCAGTGCTTCCCCGATCGCCAGGTGGTACTTGTCAGCAAGGATATCAATATCCGCCTCAAGGCGAGGGGATGTGGAATCGATTCCCAGGATTATCACAGCGACCAGCTGCTCAGCGATATAGAGCATCTCAGCCAGGGGTATATCGAACTTGATACGCCAATCTGGGACAGCGTGGAGAATGTCGACACAGTTTACAACGCGGGCAGAACGATGCACACGATCACCCGGTCGGTTTTCACGCAGGAGGTTTATCCCAATCAGTTTATCTGTGATGGCACCGGTTTCCTGGCACGGGTACATCAGGTCAGTGCGGACACAGTGACTTTGCTGCATCTGAACCTGAACAAATTGATGGAGACCGAAGCCTGGGGTCTGAAACCAAGGGATATTTACCAGGCCATGGCGTTGAACCTGCTGCTGGACCCCGATGTACATCTGGTCAATCTGACTGGTTCGGCCGGATCGGGCAAGACCATACTGGCGCTGGCAGCCGCGATCGAAATGACCGTGCCCAACAAGCTGTATCGCCGCATCATCGCGACGCGAAGTACCCAGGGGCTTGACGAAGACATTGGATTTCTGCCCGGTACCGAAGCGGAGAAGATGGGGCCCTGGCTGGGGGCCATTACCGACAATCTGGAAGCACTGCACTGGGATGATGAAAACTGCGGAAGCAGCATTGAATATGTGCTGAACAAGGTGCCGTTAATGTTCAAGTCCCTGAACTACATTCGGGGTCGAAGTTTTCAGGGCAGCCTGATTCTGATCGATGAATCGCAGAACCTGACGCCACACCAGATCAAAACCATCGTCACCCGGGCCGGCAATGGTTCCAAAGTGATCTGTCTTGGTAACCTCGCACAGATCGATACGCCGTATCTCACACCCACCAGTTCGGGTCTGACCTACCTGACAGAGCGATTCAAAGGTTTCAGCCACGGTGGAAATATCATGCTGCGCGGCGTACCGCGATCATTGCTGGCTGAGTTCGCAGAGGCAAATTTGTAATTGCCCGCGAGATGGAGCCGGACCGGAAGACTACTTGTCGTTGCCCGGGGGTTCCTCGGTGAAAATATGATCCATGGTGTGTGAGGGAATGTCTGAACAGGGTTTCCCAACCACCCGGGCGGGAACACCGACCACCGTCGTGTGAGGCGCCACATCGGTGAGTACGACACTGCCCGCGCCGATCTTTGCGCCGACGCCGATTTCTATGTTGCCCAGAACCTTGGCGCCGGTCGATACCAGTACACCGGAGCGAATTTTGGGATGGCGATCTCCCTGTTCATTGCCGGTACCCCCAAGGGTAACCGATTGCATGATGGAAACATTGTCTTCAATGACACAGGTTTCCCCGACAACGATGCCGGTTGCATGGTCAAACATAATGCCCTTGCCCATCACGCACGCAGGATGAATGTCTACGCCAAACACTTCGGAATTTCTGCTTTGCATGAAAAGCGCCAGGTCCTTCCTGTCGGTGGTCCAGAGAAAGTGGGCCAGGCGGTGAACCTGGATCGCCTGAAAACCTTTAAGGTATAGAATGACTGCCAGGTAGGAATTGGTGGCGGCATCCCGCTCATAGACTGCCTTGATATCGCAAGTGGCCTTGGGAATGATCTCTGATGATTGCCGGAACGCACTGTCGAACAGCTCCCGGACGGCGATCGCGGGCATCACATCATCGGACATTTTGTTCGCGAGAATGAAACTCAGCGCCGACTGCAGGCTGGCATGATTCAGCACACAGGCATAAACGTAGCTCGCCAGAAGCGGTTCGCGCTGAATGACCTGACCGGCTTCGTCTCGAAGCTCCTGCCACAGTTTGTCTGTCATAGTCCACCTTGTTAATGCTAACGGGTGGTCCGATTATATAGCTTGAGAGAGCCGACGCAAGCGGGGCAATCGGGATAGGTGTCGGTAGGCTAAGGACCGGGCTTTTTGCCGATCAGGGAACGCTTCGCCGAACCGGCTCCCTCGGTATCGCTGACGGCGGAGTCTATTTGTTTCACGTCGACCTTCAGCTCGCCGGTGCCATAGCTGGCCATGAGCGCCTTATGGGCCAGGACGTTCGCCAGCCGTGGAATACCGCGGCTGGCGTGATACAGAGCATCCAGGGCTTTGTGGGTGAACAGGCGCGATCCATTGTAACCGGCCTTCAGTAAACGGTGTGCAACATAGGTTTCAAGTGTCCTGCGGTCCAGCGCCGGCAATTGGTAGGAGAGAGTTATTTTACTGTTCAGATGGCTCAGCGCGGGATTACCGAGCAGTGTAATCAGCTCAGGCTGACCAAACAGAATGACATACGCGGGGCTGGTTGTGACCTCATCAAGTGTACCCAGCAGACACAGCGCATTGAGCGTCTCTTCGGGCATCGCCTGTGCCTCATCCACGAAGAGCACGACTTTCCTGCCATTCACGCTTTCGGCGACGAGGCGCGTAGTGATTTTTTTCAGCAACCCATAATATTCCGCGCCTTGTGTCTCAATGCCCAGTTCATCCGCAATGGCTTGCATAATGCCGGTTTCGTCGAGTACCGGGTGAGGAATAAACGCGGTCACATAACGTTGGGTATGGGTGTCCAGCGAATTGAGCACCTTGCGGCACAATATCGTTTTTCCGGTTCCGACCTCGCCGGTGATGCGCACAAATCCGCTCGGACCTTCGAGGGCTTTCAGAACGACCTCAAAAGCCTTTTCATGCACTGGAAGTTTGAGGAAAAAGCGCGTATTGGGGGTCAGCGAAAAAGGGTACTGTGTCATGCCGAAATGTTCCAGATATATTACCGTCACCCTTCTCGCAAAATGTCAACTGATTGCGGCCCGTTTCAGAATTGTTTTGGTTTTTTCCAGTTCCGCCGTCAGGGACGCCCGTGTTTCGGGTTCTATCGCAGGATTGGAGAGAACGAAATAGGCGGTCCTGACAACTTCACGCCATCGCGGAATTTTCGGCAGTTGCTCCAATCGCAGGTATCGGTCGAAAGTGCGCGTACGCAGACGTCCATCATCAATACTGACGGCCCATATATTGCTTTCTTCGGCCAACTCGATCTTTGTTTTCTGTGTGGTTAGCTCCCAGGTGTGCAATGCGGCCCGCATCAATGTGACCAATTGCTGGCGATATTCCCCTTCGTTGCTGATCGAAGGCATTCTGGCATCGATGAACTGGATGAGATCCTCAATATGCGCCAATCTGGAGATCAGCTCCGGATGTGCGGAAATTTCCCGTGGCGTCATCACATTGAGGCGGTTGCCGATTTGCCGAATATTATGCTGGGCGTGCCCCAGCAGGCTCACCAATTCAATTGAGTCGTGGGTAATCTGTTCCTGTTGATGGGGTTCTGCTGAGTCGCTGGGATATTCAAGAAACAAGACGCCGGCTTCTTCGTCGTCGGAAAACAGATCAAGTTTGCAGGTAAATTGCATTTTGCCGTTGCCTTCCGCTTCAGGAACGGTAATTTCCACCTGCAGGTTACGGTAAACCTTCTGGGTTTTTTCTCCGTTCTCCCAATTGTCCAGAATATCGCGTATTTTCCTGTTCTTGTCGGAATTAAGGAACAACGATTCAATTTTCAGCCCCAGCAGGGAATCCTGATTCATGCGCAATAAATCGGCGGCTCGGCGGTTGAGGCTAAAGATGGTGCCGGGAAATTCGAACGCCAGAAAGCCATCCTCGATGGATTCCAGCACTTGTTGCAAGCGGAACCGGGAACTGCGAAGTTCCGCGTCGGCCTGAACATACTTCTCGATCTGGGCGCGCAGGTAAATATTGTCCTCGTTGATTCGATGCAGCTCCGATAACCGCAACTGATTTTCTACCCGCGAGAGCAATTCTTCCTGATGGTAAGGTTTGGGGAGATAATCGTTTGCCCCGGTGTCGAAGCCCAGAGTCAGGTCTTCAAGATGATTTTTTGCCGTGACAAGGATGATGGGAAGCTCAATCTGGCTGTATGACAGTCGCAGCCGGTGACAGACGTCATAGCCGCTGAGACCCGGCATCATAAGATCGAGTAGCACCAGATCGGGTTTTTCCCGTTCCACCTGGGTCAATGCTTCGGCACCGTCGGCACAATCGATCACATGATATTCATCCAGTTGCTGGATCATCAGTTCGCGATTAACTGCGTCATCATCCACTACCAGGATAGTAACTTCCTGCTCTGTACGCAGCTTGGGCCTGGAATCTGCTTGACTACCGCCTATATAGTCCGAACGCCGAAGCATATGCTTGTTAAGATTTGGCAGGCCGGTGTCATGGGCTTGATCAGTGGATGCCCTGAGTCTGAAACTGAAGGTGGAGCCGCTGTCCAGTTCGCTCTCCACGGTGAGGACGCCTCCGTGCAGTTCGACCATGCGTTTGGCAAGCGGCAGGCCCAGTCCCATGCCGCCGCTGTTTATTGAGTAGGACGGCAGCCTTTCGAAGCTTTTGAAGATGGTTTCGTGGTCGGTGTGATGTATGCCGATGCCGGTATCCCTGACCGACAACAATACCGAATTGTCGGCTTCCAGGCCGGCGGAAATAACGACTTCCCCCGAATGGGTAAATTTGATCGCATTGGAAGTCAGGTTGAGCAGAATCTGCTGCAGACGATTTTCATCGGCATCAACCCATGGGAGGTCATTGTCCATTTCACAACGCAGGTCCAGGTTTTTTTTCCCAATCAGTGGGTGGCAGGTTGCGATGACCAGTTCTACCACTTTCACCAGATTGACCGGCCTCATTTTGATCGATGTACGGCCCTCCCGGGCGCTGGAAAAGTCCAGAAGATCATCCACCAGACGCGTCAAGCGGTCGCCACTGGCCTGGATAAGTTCCAGATTCCTGATCAAAAGGTCATTGTTTTTGTTGCCTCGGCGGTGTTCTCCCAGCGCGGCTTCGGCAAGCCCGTTAATGCCATGCAGCGGGGTGCGCAGTTCGTGTGACACATTGGCCAGCAGATCATCCTTGACCTGTTCGGATCTCACCAGATTCAGAATCGCTTGTTGCTGCGCGCTTTCTCTCTCTTCCTTGATTTCGTTGTATCGAAATGCGAGACCGAAGGAAAGCAGCAGCACCTGTGACAGCAACCCCGCGTTAAAGGCGTTGCTGGTAACCACATTGACAGGAAACTGCGGCCAGATTGTCAGCAAGGCCAGATTGACCGCGCCAAACAGGAACAGGGTGGTCGCTGACATGTGTACCAGACCGGTGAATTTACCCCGACGAATGGCATCGATATTGGTGTAAATGGTTATGGGACCCAGCCACAGCAGGCTCCCCAGGAATAAATACTGGTAGGGTTTTTCGTTGGGTAGAAAGGCGATCAATGCGATGCCCACATAGCCCGCCAGGGTGGCAAGCAGCCACCGGTCGAGCAGGGTATTATGCTCCCAGACGCGCAGCAGGGAGCGCTGGAACAGCAGTGAGGTCAGCGCGATCATCGGATACACGATGCGTTCCGCCATATCGATAAACCAGTTGTCCTGACCGAGAGTCACAAACATGAATCTCAGGTGCTTGGAGTCCAGGGCGACAAACGCCACCAGCACGGCAATCGCGGACACGTAGTACAGAAAGCTCGTTTCCCGGATCGAGGCAAATAAAAACAGGTTGTACAACAACATGGCAAACAGAATCCCGTACTGCAGGCCCAGGCCGATCACGGTCAGTGTCTCGTGACGCATGAATGCATTGGTTTCCCACAGCGAGATCGGCAGTATCAGCGACCGTGCGCTTGTGACTCTCAGATACACTTGCCTTGCGACATCGCTATCGATCTGTAACGCATAACCTGTGCCGAGGGTGGCGATTTCGCGCTCCGCGTCCATGCTGCCCATTCGGTAGGAGCGAAAATTGCCGGATGTATCTCTGAGGTAAACGTCAACACCACCGCGTATATTTCCCGGTACGTGTTTAGGAGGACCAATTTCAAGAATTCGTGACTGCCCCGGCTCCACGCCCGCCCAATCGAGATCGAAGCGTATCCAGTAAGCGGCCGAGGTCAGGCCGAAGTGCAGGATTTGGCGTTCGCTATCAATGAAATTGTTAGTGAATGCGGGGGAGCTTACATCTGAAATTGTAAGCGATCCGGAATTGTCCTCGTAATACTGGGCGTCTGGCAGGACGAAGATCTCGTCTTCTCCTGAGCCGATCATGACCGACTGGCCCAGTGCGAGGGAGGAATAAAGCAAGACTACCAGCGATGCGAGTATTTTAATTATCAACTTCCTGAACATTGCAGCCACATTGGCCGTTGCGCTGGCGCTGGACGCGACAGGTGTCATTTGACAGTCCCGGGTTAGCGGTGATTCTATAGAACTGCGTCCACGCAAACAATCTCCAGCCGGTGTGGCCGGGCATATAAGGGCGACGGCTGGCCTGATATATCCAGGGAACCTCTGAATTGATCAGAGGTTCCCCAGGTTTATGGCTTGAACACGACAACCCTGGGGTATAATGGTTTCCATGACGCTGATCGGTGACCCGCCGAATAGGCGGCAATGGCAGGGCGAGCAAGGTGAAAGTATGCGCACAGTCCGATTACAACTGTTTATTATGTTAGGCGTTTTCTCCTGTGCGCCGGTGCTGGCACAGGAAGGGGAACAGCGCCGCGACTGGCAGGAACTGGTGAATGCCGACCGGTTGTTTGCATCGCAGGCTACTTCAGTCGGGCGCACGACTGCATTTCTCGAGGTGCTCGGGCCGGATTCGGTGGTGTTCCGGGAGGGGCCGGTTGACGCTCGAAGTTTGTATCAAACCGACGAATTCCGGCGCAGTGTCGACCAGATGGCCTGGAACTCACACTATGTGGATATTTCCCGTGCCGGTGATCTGGGGTTGACTGCGGGGCCAACCAGACTGACCGCTGTGGAGGGTGAAGGCGACAGCGAACGCCAGGCCTTCGGCTATATGATCGGCGTCTGGCGTAAAATTGACGGTGACTGGATGCTGATGGCGGATATCGTCGTACGAATACCCGGCATTCTCAGCGTTGACGTGATGCCGAGATTCAGCGACACACTGCTCGCGCGGGAAGAGACCGCGCACCCTGTGATGGCCAGGGAAAACACGCAGCAGGATCTTATCGACGCGGACAACCTGTTTGGACTGTCGATCAATTATCGCGGTGGCCAGCGCGCCTTGCTGCGTTACGGGCTTGAGAATCAGCGTGTTTACCTGCCCGGCATGGCGCCGGCGGTAGGCATTGAGGCCGCAAGTACCGTCTACGGAAAATTCCTCGATAACCAGTTGTCCACAACCAACCCTGTCAGTCTGACATACATGGGCGGTTACCTGGCGGAGTCCGGAGAATTGGGCTATACCTATGGCGTAATGGCAACCAGCAGTGACGAGTCTGATGCCGGTTTCCGCACCAACTACCTGCGGTTATGGCGCTTTACCGAATCCAACGAATGGAAAATCGCCCTCGAAGTATTGCGACCATTCTAGGGTCCTGTCCCATTGATTCGAATTAATCAGAGGTTCCCTAGTTCGCAATTTCCAGCATCCTGTGTCCGGTTTCCTGAACCTCACCGGCGGCATTGATTATTTCAAGTGCAAGAGCGTATTCACCATTGGGCAGAACGGTGCTGTCCAGCAGATACTCGAAGCCCAGATCGGGCCTGTTCGGGTCGGTGGTTATATTCAGAACCTCCACGACGTCCGGGCGCGGAGTTCCGTAATCCGCTTTTGCAAAAACTTCCCCATCGATAAGTATGTTTACTGAGTCCACCCCGATATCTTCATTGAAAACCCATCCGGCTATGCGCAGCGGGCCCACCACGCGGTCATTGTGTTGCGGGGTATCTATCCAGCCCTGGGAAGGATAGGGACAGAGACTTGCCGGACTGTCATTTCCCGAGCCGCCACCGACGTGATCGACGCGGTAATAACTGAAGCGTTTGTCACCGTCAAACAGAATCAGTTGCCTGAGAAACTTCACGGAACGGGCTATGCCGCAGATGCGCTCAAGGACATTCTGTTTGTCCGGTATGGTCAGTGCGCTGTCCTCCGTAATAAATAGCGCGTGCTCCAGCGTAACGGCGGAAAGCGCGGAAAAATCTTCTTTCCAGAGCAGGTATTGGGCCATGCGTCCGTCGCGGACAGCCTTGTCATTATCGATGGTATAGGTTTTCAACGCCGGAGCGGCGAATTCAGCCTGCGCGGCTGTATAGTAGTTGTCAGTTACCACTGTGGTACTTTCAGCGAACTCCCGTTCCAGTACCGACTCGGTCATGGCGGCGAATTCCTGCCATCCGGCCATCTTGTTGGAAAGGATTCCGGGTCCTGTCAAGGGCTGCAGTTGGTTCTGAAACCCCTGTGAACCTATTACCGCCAGCGCCACCAGACTGCCGGTGAAACCGAGAGCCGGAACCGACAGCGTCAATTGGCGGGCGAAGGCTGTCCCGCGAACGGAAACCAGCCGGTCATGGAGGTCACGCAGGGTTCGGGGAACATACACCAGCAGGAGAAAATAGCCCGACAACGGCCAGTGTATGGAGGTTCTGGTGCTGTCAGTCCACGGGGAGAGCAGCAGGTATAGAAGCAGGTTGGTCGCTGCGAAGCCCAGGAATATGGTCTGATGCGTATCTCCCGCCCGTGAACCGCGATAAAGTTGCCACAAGGTCAGCAGCATCACTCCGTAAAGCAAGGGAGTGACCAGTAATGCCTGGGTGGGAAGATGCAGCAGGCCTGCCGCCTGGAATTCCCATGGATGCCGGTTGAACAAGTGATAACCCAGTCCGCTCAGATCGTTTCCGAGATTGAATGAAACGATCGGATACAGACCAACAAGGCTGATGAAGCCCGCGAACCACAAACCCGGCTGTCGCCAGAGCGGACGGAGGGAGGGGACCAGTCCCAGACACAGCAACGCGGCGAGTGGGTAAGGGAAAAAGCGGTAGTGGGTGGCGAAACCCAGCGCCACCGTAACCCCCAAGGCCAGCCATAGCACCATAGCGTTGGTGTGAATAACCCGTACAAACAAGCCGATGGCAAGCAGGCCGATAAAGAGTAGTGGTACATCCGGCACCGCGAGCAAACCCGCAAAAGCACCCAGAGGCAGACATAACGCCAATACGGCGGCCTGCAGAGCCTGGATCGGCGGCACGACGGCCCTGGCCACCCAGTAGACGAGAAAGGGCAGGGCGCTACCCAGCAACAGAAACAGCAGTCGCACCGCAACCGGGGAATTGCCCAGCAACCAGGCACCGGCACCGGCGAGCTGCGCGGTGACAAACGGCAAATCGCTATAGGCCAGCGCCGGGTAGGTTGATGCTTTCCAATAAAAAATTTCGTCGCTATACAGATCAAGCTGTAGCGCAAGCGCCAGTTTGACCAGAAAAATCAGGCCAACACCCAGCAGCAGCAGCGCTTTCAGCCGGCCGTAATCCTCCTCGGCAGGGCTGCTCAGCTGGCGGGGCATAAGTAAAGCTGAATCTTGTTGACAATCATTCGCATTTGCATCTAAACTTTAGGCTTGCTGATAGAGAACATCCAGAGAATCCAAAAAAATGTACGTATGTGTGTGCAGGCAAGTGACCGATCGCCAAATCCGCGAATTGTGCCGTGGAGGCAAGAACAGCCTGTCCGAAGTTCGCGCCAGACTGGGTGTTGCCAGCGAATGCGGCAAATGTACCAAGTTCGCGCGTACAATTCTCAATGAGTTTAACAGGCCCGTCTCTGATCCTGTCGTCACCCCCGCTTACGCTGCTCTCCCCGAATATCACGCCGCCTGATGCCGGTCTTCCGGCTCTACCCCGTTCGCAGATCTAAACGGGATTGCTTATCATTTCGATTTTCCTCTGCAATTCAATAGCTTAGCTGTGTTGCAGGCTTGACAAGCCGTCTGCCCGCCGTCATTCTCTCAACATTGATCCGTATTACCAAGGAGTTCCAATGAAAGCGGACAGCACTGTCATTAAACATCTCAATAAAGCCCTGGCTAATGAGCTTGTCGCCATCAACCAGTATTTCCTTCACTCCCGTATGTTCAAGGACTGGGGGCTGCATAAACTGGCGGAGAAGGAGTATGAGGAGTCCATTGACGAGATGAAGCACGCGGATTCCCTGATAGAGCGAATTCTGTTTCTGGAAGGGCTGCCCAATCTGCAAAATCTGGGCAAGCTGCTTATTGGCGAGGACACCCGGGAAATACTGGAATGTGACTTGAGACTGGAGATGCAGGCCTGCCCCGATCTGAGGGAAGGCATCGCCTACTGCGAGTCCGTCAACGACTATGTCAGCCGCGAACTGCTGGCGGAAATTCTGGAAAGCGAAGAGGAGCATATTGACTGGTTGGAGACCCAAATATCCCTGATCGACAAGGTGGGTCTGGAAAACTTCCAGCAGTCGATGATAGGAAACCTTTGAGCAATGGCGAGGCCGCCTGATGTATGCGTGTATCGATCTGGGCTCCAACAGTTTTCACCTGTTGATCGCGGAGTGGAAGAAAAAGCAAGTCCGGTTAATTGAGCGCTGCAGCGAAAAGGTTCAGCTTGGTGAGAGCGTGGAAGCCACCGGTGTCATTGCACCGGTGGCATTCAAACGGGGCCTGGTCTGCCTGGACCACTTTCGGGAATTAATGGCGCTGCACAATACTGAAAAATACTGGGCTCTGGGTACGAACACTTTCCGAATCGCAGCGAATGCCACCGATTTCATTGAAGCCTCCAGCGGGGCCGGCATTGAGATCTCGGTAATCAGCGGTGCACAGGAAGCAGCCCTGATTTATGCCGGCGTTGTTTCAGCGCTGCCGGTCAGTAGTGAAAAACGTCTCGTGATTGACATTGGCGGCGGCAGTACCGAGATCATCGTGGGGCAAAAGCACCGGCGCCTGGTGACCGAGAGCCTGCCCGCGGGGTGCGTGAGTTGGCGTGACCGCTGGTTTGCTGACGCGGGAGGGTCCGCCCGGTTACTCGAAACACAACTGGCGGAAGCAACCGCCACGGCGCAGTCACAGTTCGAGCTCGTCGCTCTTGCCATCAATCGTTATGACTGGACCACGGCGTATGCCTCCTCAGGTACCGCCAAGATGCTGGCCGCGATTTGTGAAGCTCATGGGTTCGGTAACAACGAAATTCAGTTGGCGGCGCTGCACTCCCTGAGACAACGGATGGTCTCTGCGGTCCACTCGGCGGCCGAACTGCCCGGTCTGAAGCACAAGCGGCGCGACCTGGTGCTACCGGGTTGGGCGTTGATGACCGGGCTCATGCAGGCCTGCGCCATTGATTCCATCACATTCAGTCCAACGGCCCTGCGCGAGGGGATGCTGGATTTTATGATGCGAAAAAGGAAATCGATACCGGTCGGGGAGTGGGGCAAGTTGCCCGCTGTTCAGCCTGAAGGGTAATTTTCCGCCAGCCGCTGTAGCAACTGCTGCTGGACACCGGCCCGGGTGTCGGTTTCTTCCGGGGCACGTTTCCGATAATCGCCATCGGGCATCAACTCCCAGCTCTGCACCCGGTCAGCCAGGTAAAGATTCAGTTCTTCCTCGATACGGTTCGCGAGCCGTTTCTTGAGAATGGGAAAACTCACCTCAATACGGTGCGAGAGATTCCGCTCCATCCAGTCTGCGCTGCTGCAGTAAATCTTGTTGGGACTGTTCAGAAAATAGTAAACGCGGGAATGTTCCAGAAATCTGCCCACGATGGAGATAACGCGAATGTTCTCGCTTAATCCCGAGATGCCCGGTATGAGGCAGCAGATTCCCCGAACGATCAGGTCAATACGAACTCCCGCCCGGGACGCCTTGTACAATTCGCGAATAACCGCCGGATCGGTCAGGGAGTTCAGCTTGGCGATGATATGAGCCTGCTTGCCCCGACGTGCAAACTCCGCTTCCGTCTGGATCTGTTTCGCCAGAAATTTGCGCAGATTAAACGGAGCATGGACAATATGGGTAAGATTGATTTTCTTGCCCATGCCGGTGATCTGCTGGAACACCTTGTGCACGTCGGCACACAGCGCATCATTACTTGTCAACAAACTGTAGTCGGTGTAAATCAGGGAATTCTTGCGGTGATAGTTTCCCGTTCCAAGGTGAGCATAGCGTTTCAGCCCGTTCGACTCGCGGCGCACAATCAATAACATCTTGGCGTGGGTTTTATAACCCATCACCCCGTAGACAACCACCGCGCCGGCTTCCTGCAGAACGCTCGCGAACTGGATGTTTTCCTCTTCGTCGAAGCGGGCGCGCAATTCGATTACCACGGTAACTTCCTTACCGTTTCTCGCCGCTTCCGATAAGGCTTCGACCAGTTCCGAGGATTCATTGGTGCGGTACAGGGTCATCTTGATGGAAAGCACGCCGGCATCCTTTGCCGCTTGCCTGACCCAGTCGATAATGGGAATGAAAGACTCGAATGGATGCAGTAATAACCGGTCTTCCTTGCGTACCGCGGTGAACAGGCAATTCCCTTCTTCCAGCGCCTCGGGCATGCCGGGAGAAAATTTGGGAAAGCGCAAATCAGGGCGTTCGATCATTTTGTTCAGTGCCATCAGGCGTTGCAGGTTAACCGGCCCGTCAAGCCGGAACAATTCATCTTCAGAAAGGTTGAACCGTTCCAATAGAAAACCGGTGAGTTCCGGGGGACACTCCTTGCCTACCTCCAGTTTCGCCGCGGCGCCGAAGCGCCGGGTTGGCAACTCGGTCCTTAACGCGGTCGCCACATCCTCGATTTCCACGTTGGACATTTCCAGGTCGGCATTGCGGGTCACTCGAAACTGATGGCATTCGGTTACCGTCATTCCGGGAAAAAAGTCGTTCACGAATTCGTGAATGACCGAGGAGAGAAAAATAAAGCTGTCACCCCGCGACAGTATTTCCTTCGGCACTTTGATCAGGCGCGGCAACGATCTGGGAGCGGGAACAATCGCCAATCCGCTTTCCCGGCCGAAAGCGTCTTTCCCGTCCAGAGACAGGATGAAATTCAGACTTTTGTTTACCAGCCGTGGAAAGGGGTGGGCGGGGTCGAGGCCCAGTGGGCTGATCACGGGCAAGACTTCACTTTGAAAGTAGGTTTTCGCCCAGCGCCGTAATTCGCGGCTCCACTGGTGGCGCGGTGCGAAATAGATGTCCTCCCGCGCAAGCGAGGGAAACAGGTCCTCGTTCAGGATGCGGTATTGCTCATCCAGCGCATTCCGGACCTGACCGTGCAATAATTTAAGTACCTGTTCGGGATATTTACCGTCGGGTCCCGTGCGTTGCCGCCCGAACCCCAGTTGTTTTTTCAATCCGGAAACCCGGATTTCATAAAACTCATCGAGATTGGAACTGAATATCAGCAGGAACATCAGGCGTTCCAGTAGTGGATGGGACGGATTTCGCGCCTGTTCCAGTACCCTCAGGTTAAACCGGAAATAACTCAGCTCCCGGTTGAAGTAGAGCTCGTTGCCCGGCAAATCGAGTTCATCGTTGTCGGCAATCGCGTCAAGCTGCGCCAATCCCTGACTCTCGTTCAGTTCGCTATTGATACGGGCCAGCACCTCGGCGGTCTGGTTGTCTGCCTGTCTGCTCATTGTCCGTCGGGTCCCGCTTCGGTGACTTTCAAATCCTTATCATGCATTGTACAGGATCAAGGAAGAGCGGGGACGGTATCGCCGAAATCCCCCGGATTGTCATAATTCTGTAATATTCAGCACCTATAGTGACCGGGTAGGCCAACGTGACCGGGAAACGCCAAATTCGGCGGTCACATGAATCCTGGAACCATCCTGAACACAGTCTGGAGACGTGATGAAAAAACCCCCCAACCTATTGAATACACTTGGCGCGCTGATGCTTGCGGGCAGTAGTTTTCCGGCTGTCGCACAAGAACTCGATCCGTTGCTTCCCGAATATGCAAGTACCAGCGGTGTTTCCGGTAACCTGTCCAGCGTCGGCTCCGATACATTGGCCAACCTGATGACGTTGTGGGCGGAAGAATTCAATCGTATCTATCCTAACGTCAATATCCAGATTCAGGCGGCGGGTTCGTCCACCGCACCCCCGGCGCTGACAGAACGCACAGCGAACCTGGGGCCGATGAGTCGCCAGATGAAGGACAATGAAATCGAGGCGTTTGAAAGCCGCATGGGGTACAAACCCACAGCAGTACCCGTTGCGATCGATGCGCTGGCGGTTTATGTCCATAAGGACAACCCCCTGACCCATCTTACCTTACCCCAGGTCGATGCGATCTTCTCCTCCACGTTGCGCTGCGGCCATCCCGAGTTGCTCGACAACTGGAGCGACCTTGGGCTGGAAGGCGCCTGGACGCGACGCACGATGCAATTGTTCGGTCGCAACTCGGTATCGGGTACCTACGGCTATTTCAAGGAAGCAGGCTTGTGTGAAGGTGATTTCAGAAACAGTGTCAATGAACAGCCAGGTTCGGCGTCAGTAGTGCAATCGGTCAGTACATCACTCAACGGCATAGGTTATTCCGGCATCGGCTACCGAACCTCCAGCGTGCGGGCCGTGCCGCTGGCGCGTAATGCCGATGCTGAATCATTTGAAGCCACGCCCGAGAATGCCATTGCCGGCGATTACCCCCTGGCTCGATTCCTGTTCGTTTACGTCAACAAGCCCCCCAACAGCCCGCTGTCACCGCTGGAAGGGGAATTTCTCAAACTGGTCATGTCCAGGACCGGTCAGAATGTGGTAATCAAGGATGGCTACATTCCCCTTCCCGCCAGGGTGGTGGAAAGCACAATGACAACGCTCGGACTGTAACCGCGCAACATACATGACCCATTCATCAACCCTTACGCAGCCGGCAGTTCGCAGCATTCATGATTCTCCGCAGTCGCCGCTGCGGCGCCGGCTGCGCAAGTTCTATGACAGGACGGCCGGCATCTCGATTGCCATCGGCGGACTGGGCGTCATCGTAGCGATTCTGCTGATATTTCTTTACCTGCTTTATGAAGTGATGCCGCTGTTCGAAGGTGCTGCGGTCGAGCCCGTTGCCGAGTACCGGATCTCTTCGGGTGCGGACGGCAGCCTGTTGCATCTTGCCATAGAAGAACAGTCACAACTCGGCATGCGTCTCGACAGTTTGGGCGAGCTGACATTTTTCACTATTGATGATGGCGAAACGGTGTTGCGGGCCGGCGTTGTTTTGCCCGAGGGAGCGACAATAAGCAGCTTTGCTCTCGATTCCGAGGAAACCGGAATATTTGCGTTGGGCCTGGACACCGGCGAGGTCATGGTCGCGGCCTACGATTACAATGTCAGCTTCGCCGCCGACAACAGCCGTATTATCACCCCTTCCATAGATTACCCGTTCGAAGCCAACTCATACCCCTTGTTGGCCGGTGAGGCTGTCACTACCCTTGCGGTGAGTTCGCAGGGAGATAATCTGATTATCGCCGCCGCCGATGCCGCTGGACAGGTTAATCTCACCAGGGTTAGCAGACAGACCAACCTGATGTCGGCTTTCAATCCTGATGAGGGGGAAGGCGGAGAGTTTACGGTGGAGAGCGCGAGGATGCCCCTGCCGTATCCCGACCTCATGAGGCTCTTTCTCAGTTACGACCAGCGGTGGCTTTACAGCATCAGTGAGTCCGGCAGGCTCACCTTTGTTGACATTCGCGGAGCGTTCCGTGGAGAGGTTCCCGCCATTGAGGATGAAGCATTGCTCGTCGAATCCGGCGCGCAGATTACTGATGTCGCCTTTCTGCTGGGCGGCATCTCCCTGATGGTGAGCGACGATAATGGTGTTGTTTCCCAGTGGTTTGCGGTGCGCGGGGAGGGTCGGTTCAGCGTCGAACGCATCCGCGAGTTCCGGTCGGAAGGTAATGTGGTTATCGACCTCACGTCCGAACAGCGTCGCAAAAACTTTGTCACTCTGGATGAGTCGGGCAACGTAGGAATTTACAACACCACCGCTCATCGCGAAGTGTTTAACGCCCGATTGGCGAACCGCTCGGCTCACACGCTTGCGATCTCTCCTCGGGGCGATGCGCTGCTGATAGCAGAGGGTGACGGTAATATCAGCGCCTGGGCGGTGCATAATGACCATCCCGAGGTCTCCTGGTCCGCGTTATGGGGCAAGGTGTGGTACGAAAGTTATGACGAGCCGGCGTACATCTGGCAGTCTTCGGCCGCGAATAACGACTTCGAACCCAAGTACAGCCTGATGCCATTGTCATTCGGCACCCTCAAAGCCGCGTTTTACGCCATGCTGCTGGCCACTCCGCTGGCTATCTGCGGTGCGATTTTTACTGGCTATTTCATGGCGCCGGCCATGCGCCGCAAAGTCAAGCCACTGATTGAATTAATGGAGGCCTTGCCGACTGTCGTGCTGGGCTTTCTTGCCGGGCTGTGGCTGGCTCCGTTCATTGAAGCCAATTTGCTGGGTGTTTTCAGTCTGTTGGTGATCATGCCGGTGAGTATACTTGCAGCCAGCTTTTTATGGTTTCAGTTACCGAAAAGCCTTCGCTACCTGATCCCCGACGGGTGGGAGGCGGCAATTTTGCTCCCAGTGATAGTCATCGCCGGCTTCCTCACGTTTGCCTTTGCCGTACCGGTGGAAAACTGGCTGTTCGGCGGTGATATGCGTGGCTGGATTACCAATGAACTCGGAATCACCTATGACCAGCGTAATGCACTGGTGGTGGGATTCGCGATGGGATTTGCTGTCATTCCCACCATTTTTTCCATCGCGGAGGACGCCATATTCACTGTGCCCAAACATTTAACCTATGGTTCGCTGGCACTCGGTGCCACACCCTGGCAAAGCCTGTTCCGCGTGGTGCTTCCCACCGCCAGTCCAGGTATTTTTTCCGGACTCATGATAGGCCTGGGCCGGGCGGTTGGGGAAACCATGATTGTGTTGATGGCGACGGGCAATACGCCGATTATGGATGTGAATATTTTTGAGGGCATGCGGACACTGGCGGCGAACATTGCCGTGGAAGTGCCCGAGTCGGAAGTTGACAGCACTCACTATCGCGTGTTGTTTCTCGCGGCGCTGGTGCTGTTCATGTTTACCTTTGTTGTCAACACCATTGCGGAGATTGTGCGGCAGCGTCTGCGGCGCAAGTACAGCACGGTATGAAGAAACTGTCAGATTGGTATGGTGGGGGCACTCCGTGGATCTGGTTCAACGCCGGAGCGGTGGCCATCAGCATCGTGATGGTGGTGGGCCTGTTGTTGTTGCTGACTGTCCGGGGCATGGGGCATTTCTGGCCACGGGATGTCATGCAGGCCGTTTATGCGCCTCCTTCGGCGAGCGAAGCACAATCGACGGTGATTATTGGTGAGGCGGTGGAAACCGAAACCGTCAGCGCCGCCCAAATAAGCTCTTCCGGCATCCCGGTAAATGAGTCCCAGCCTTTTTACGAGAGGCAACTGGTCAAGCTGGGAAACCGGGATGTGACAGGAGTTGATTTTACCTGGGTGCTGCGGGACTTTGTTGCCGAAGTTGAGTATCCGCGCAATGTGGTTTCCCTCGAGCGCCGTGAATGGGGAAATTTTTACGGATATCTCACGGCGGTGCTCGCGGAGGGTGAGCCCGTCGCCAGCGCATCGGTCGATGCGCCCGAAAGTGATGCCGCCTGGGAGGAGTTGAGTGACCGGCTGAGTCGCGCGCTGCGGATCCACGACGAAATTTATGACATTGAACGACAGGAAATCGGTGAAATCAATTACGCAATCGAACGACTGCGCCTGCAGGAGCGCCGTCTGGAACTCGCCGGAGAAACAACGCCCGATGCGCTGGCCGCGCTTGACAGGGAGCGAGCGGATCTCGACGGCCGCTACCAGCAATTGAGCGGACAACTGGCGTTACTGTATGAACAGATCAATCGCGACTCGGCGATATTCCTGACGGCGGGCGGGCGGGAAGTTGAAATCGAATTGGCCGATATTGTCCGCGCTTATCGGCCGAATGCGATGCACCTGGGGAATAAACTGGCCATTTACTTCTCCAAGATCGGCGAATTTCTTACAGACGTGCCCCGGGAAGCCAATACGGAAGGGGGTATTTTTCCCGCCATATTCGGCACCGTTGTCATGGTCATGTTAATGTCGGTTTTCGTCACGCCATTCGGTGTGATCGCCGCGGTCTATTTGCGCGAATACGCGCAACAGGGAGCGATAACCCGTACAATAAGGATTGCGGTAAATAATCTCGCCGGCGTGCCTTCCATTGTTTACGGTGTGTTCGGCCTGGGCTTTTTTATCTATTTTATTGGCGCGGAAATCGACGAAACATTTTATCAGGCGGCACTGCCGGCTCCCACTTTCGGCACGCCGGGACTATTGTGGGCCTCGTTGACGCTCGCGCTGTTGACGGTCCCGGTGGTCATCGTGGCGACAGAAGAAGGCTTGGCGAGAATACCGCGCAGCGTCAGGGAAGGCAGCCTTGCTCTTGGCGCGACAAAATTCGAAACACTGTGGCGCGTGGTGCTGCCCATGGCGAGCCCGGCGATGATGACCGGGTTGATTCTCGCGGTGGCAAGAGCCGCCGGCGAAGTCGCGCCGTTGATGCTGGTGGGGGTGGTTAAACTGGCTCCGACATTGCCTCTGAATGGCAATTACCCTTACCTGCACCTCGACCAGAAGTTCATGCATCTGGGATTTCATATCTACGACGTCGGATTCCAGAGCCCCAATGTCGAAGCGGCGAGACCACTGGTTTTTGCGACCGCCCTGTTGCTTGTGATTGTCATTGGTATGCTGAATCTGACCGCGGTGTATATTCGTAATCAATTGCGTGAAAAATACAAATCAATGGATATGTAATTATTGTGGGCAACAGGATGACAGACTCGAGTAACAACCCCGCAGCCGTGGGCAGCACCAAATTCAGAAAGGTCGGTGTGCCGCGGCCCGGTACTCGCGATAAACCGATGTCGGCACAACAACACGGCCGCTGTCTGGAAGTGCGGGACCTGAACCTGTTCTATTCGAAAACCAGAGCCCTTGCCGATGTGAGCCTGAGCATTCCAAAGCGCCGGGTTACTGCCTTTATCGGCCCCAGTGGCTGTGGCAAGTCGACCTTGCTGCGTTGTTTCAATCGCATGAACGATCTGGTGGATGGTGTGGTCATTAACGGCACGGTGGAACTGGATGGAATGGATATCTATGGCAGGTCGGTTGACGTGGCCGACTTGCGCCGCCGCGTGGGCATGGTGTTTCAGAAGCCCAACCCCTTTCCCAAATCCATTTACGAGAATATTTGCTATGGACTGAGAATCCAGGGAATCAACAAGAAGCGAGTACTCGACGAAGCGGTTGAAAAATCCCTGCGTGCCGCGGCACTCTGGGAAGAAGTGAAGGACCGGTTACACGAGAGCGCACTGGGTATGTCCGGTGGACAACAGCAAAGATTGGTCATAGCGCGCACCATCGCGGTGGAACCCGAAGTATTGCTGCTGGATGAACCTGCCTCGGCGCTCGACCCCATTTCGACCCTGAAAATTGAAGAACTGGTCAATGAATTGAAGGAACGTTATACAATCGTTATAGTGACACACAACATGCAACAGGCTGCCCGTGTTTCCGACTTCACCGCGTTTATGTACATGGGTAACCTCATTGAGTTCGATACTACTGATAAACTTTTCACGAACCCGACTGAAAAAAAGACAGAGGATTACATCACCGGGCGTTACGGCTGATTATACATTCCCACTTCGTGGTCGTTTTCAACACATCTATTCCGGACGCAGAGCCATTTATGAATCAGAATGCAGGAAGTCACAGCCATCACATTTCCCAGCAGTTCAATCAGGAACTCGAGGAAGTCAAAAGTCACATGCTGGAAATGGGCGGCATGGTTGAAAAACTTATTGTTGATGCTCTCGATGCCATTATCAATGCCGACAGTGGTCTGGGTGAGCAGGTGCGTGAAGCGGACGATGACATTGACGCGCGGGAAATTTCGATTGACCAGTCGTGCAATCGTATTCTGGCCAGACGCCAGCCGGCGGCGAGCGACCTGAGACTGATACTCGGCATCATCAAGACGGTAAGAGATCTTGAACGTATCGGGGACGAGACCTCCAAGATAGCGAAGATGGCGGTTAAACTGAGTGAACAGGGTGAGTCATCCAAAGGCTATACGCAGGTCCGGCATATAGGCGAGCGGGTCAGAAAAATGGTGCATATGGCGCTTGACGCTTTCGCGCGGTCCGATGTGGACACCGCTCTCTCGGTAGCCCAGGAAGATGTCAACGTGGATATGGAATACGATACCGCCATGCGTGAAATGGTAACCCATATGATGGAAGACCCGCGCAGTATCAGCCGGGTGTTGAACATTATGTGGGCGCTGCGCGCTCTTGAACGTATCGGCGATCATGCCAAAAATATCTGTGAGCATGTCGTGTACCTTGTAAAAGGTACCGACGTGAGACACACCGATCTATCGGACGTTATCGACGAAATCGGCCGGAACTGACCTGCCTCGACGTCATCGCCATCACCATCACAAAGCCGTAACAACTCGCCGCGATTTATTCCGCCAGTTCATCCACGGATTCCTGGTTTGCCAGTCTGTTCAAGGGGAACCGGCAGACAAAGCGACTGCCTTTTCCTGGCTCGGTCCGGATAAGAAGCTGTCCGTTGTGGCGCATCAGAATATGTTTGACGATGGCAAGCCCCAGCCCGGTACCTCCCGTATCAGTCGAGCGGCTGTTGTCGACCCGGTAAAAGCGCTCTGTGAGCCTCGCGACATGCTGCTCTTCTATCCCAATGCCGTTATCGGACACCTCAACGAATAGACAGCTCGTGTCTGTTCCGGCGGAGAGTGTGATCAAACCTCCGCGCGGCGTATATTTGGCAGCGTTGAACACCAGATTGGAAATGGCGCTGTACAGTTCCCCGCGAACGCCTTTGACAGTCAGGCGAGAGTCACAAACCAGTTCTAATTCGTGTTCCCTGTCCTGAAATACTTCCCCGGTGTCGTTGCTGATTTCCCGCAACAGGGACAGCAAATTGACTTCTTCCTGTTGCGGGGTGATCACCGTGGTTTCCAGATTGGAAAGCAATAGCAGGTCACGCACGATATTTTCCATCCGCCGGGCCTGTTGCTGCATTTGCTGCAGCGGTATTTTCCACTTCGCGCCGAGGTCTTCACCGTTTTCGAGCAGGTTTTCGAGATAGCCGCTGATCACGGTGATCGGGGTACGCAATTCGTGAGAGACGTTGCCGACAAAATCTGTGCGCATCTGTTCCAGTCTATGGAGCGGGGTGATATCGCGGACCATGATCAACCGCTCGCGCTCACCAAACAACGCAATCTGAAATTCGAGGATGATATTCTTGTTTACCGGTGAAACGAGTTTGAGAGGATCCGTGTATCGTTCGTTGTTAAAATAGTCAGAAAACTTGGGATCGCGGACCAGATTGCCAATCGCCTGGTGTCTGTCGGTGGGATATTTGAGACCGAGCAGCGTCTCCGCGGCATCGTTCCACCAGTCCAGCGCGCCATCGTTGTCCAGCGTAATGATTGCCACTTCCAGCGCGGCGGATGATTCCTGAGCTTTGTCAAGGATGGCCTGGAGTCTCTGGATCGCCTGCCTTTCCCGCTTCTGAAGCCGATAGATACCGTCAAAGATATCGCCCCAGAAACCAACGCTCTCGGGGGGGCTGGTGCTGACCCCCGCTTCACTCTGGTTAATCCACCGATCCAGACGGCGAAGCTGATAGAAAGTCCGGGCCAGGTAAAGCAGCAGAGTCGCAATGATCGCTATGGCGACTTGTCCCGCCAGGACGCCGATGAAGGCTGCCACCAGCATCAGTATCACAAGTCGTCGCAGTTCTTTTCGCCAGTCTTGGAGCAAGGGGCAACCCTGTTGTCAGCAATTCCGGGACCTATTATAGCAATGAATTGCCGGCGATTAGCGCGGGCAGCACGAGGATTCAGGCTGGTTTGACCGAAAACCGGTAACCGCTGCCCCTCACGGTCTGAATTAGCCTGGCATAATCCATCCCGCTCTGATCGATCGAGGATAAAGCCTTGCGCAGGCGGCGGATGTGCACATCGATGGTACGGGCTTCCAGATAAACATTACCTCCCCATACCTGATCCTGGATATGGTCCCGGCTGAAAACCTTTTCCTGGTGAGTCATGAAAAACTTCAGCAGGCGGAATTCAGTGGGACCCATATCGACAGTATAGCCCTCTATGGTAATACGATGACTGACGGGATCCAGCTGCAGGTCAAAAACCCGCAACACCTGATCAGTTCCTGGCCCACCCGTCCGCCTTAGCACGGCCTTGATTCGCGCAACCAGTTCGCGGGGGGAAAACGGTTTTGTCACGTAATCATCAACGCCCACGTTGAGCCCCTGAACCTTGTGGTCTTCACCGGTTTTGGCAGTGAGCATGATAACAGGAACACCGGCAGTCAATTCATCCCGCTTTAACCGTCTGGCCAGTTCTATGCCGCTGCCGCCGGGGAGCATCCAGTCCAGAAGGACCAGGTCCGGCCGTTGGTCGATAATCGCAATGAGAGCCTGATGCGCTGAATCAGCCGTCAGCGTATTGAATCCCGCCAGGTCGAGCGTGATTGAAATCATATCCCGGATGGCGGCCTCATCATCAACTATCAGAACAGTTATGTCAGACACGTACGCCTTTCCTTTTCAGTTTCGCAGCCGGAACCGTCACCCGACAGGCCTATTGTAGGCATTAATATATGACAGAATTATGACATTGAACCGGGTTCCCTAAAAAACATAGCTGATGTTCACGCTGTATTCGCGACCTTTACTGTAGCGTGTCACGATGTTGCCGCTTTGCGTAATCTCGCTGAACTGATCCAGCAGGTTTTTCGCCTTGAACGAGAATTCCCAATGATCATTGATTTCGCGCAACAGGATGAAATTCAGTTCCCCAAACGGCTGCTCAATCAGATCGGGATTGCCACTGGTACCCAGTTCCGCAATACGCTCACCGTAATAATGGTAAAGCAGGGTGGCTGTGGTGCCTGAAACGGGTTCATAGCCAAACTGTGCGTTGAGTAACCAGTCCGACTGGCCTTGCAGAGGTCTGTCGGTGGTGGTCAACAAGCCTCTGTCGTCTTCGCGGATGCTGACTGTGGAATCGATAAAGGCAATATTGCCCTGAAAATAGAAATCTTCCCCGATGCCGGGCAGAAATCCCAGGCGCTTGAACACTTCGTATTCAATACCTTTATTCTCTCCGTCCCCCGCATTGATAAAGCTGCCTGTATTATCGGCCCCGGGAAGGGTTACCGACTCAATCGGTTTATCGAATTGCTTGTAAAACAGGCCCAATGCCATGTAGTCGCTGAATGAAAAGTACCACTCCCACCGGAAATCAAAATTCTTGATTGATGCGATTTGCAGATCGGGATTGCCGATGACTTCCTTGCCTGTTACCGGGTTGGTGAACGCAGCCGGGGAGAGTTCGCGAAAATCCGGTCTGGACAATGTTTCACTATAAGCCAGCCGAAACTGATGGTCGTAGTGAATGTAGGTGGCCGTAGCCACCGGCAGCCAGTCTTTGTCACGCTGCTCTGCCTTGACCTGAACATCGCTTCGAAACAGGTCGAAGGTCGACACCGCCTGTCGGAAATCTTCCTGCCGGGCTCCGAGCGTAAACCGGAACCGGTCGTTGAAATTGATCTCTGTCTGCAAGTAGTAGGCTTTCAGTTCGTTCCCCGCCACGTAGTTGTCAGTGGGCCGGGTAAATTCCCGCAGTTCGAAGCCCTCGGGGCCGATATTCTCCGGCAGCAGAATTTCTTCCAGAGAAAGCCGCAGCAGGTCACGGTCGAAGGCAAGCGCGCCCTGGTCAAAGAATGAGTACCGGCGTATTTCCGATTGCCGGTCCTTTTCGGCGTAGACGTAGCCCAATTGTGGAGTGATGACGGCATTCCACGGCCCATGGAACACCATGGATACATCAACGCCAAATTCATCGGCGGTGTCGTCAAGCACGCTGAAGCGCCGCACGTTTCCGTCAGCCCGGGTTGAAAACTCATAGTCTGTAGAGGTGAGATCGTACCGGTATCTGCGATGATCAGGAGAATCCCGCTCCGCCTTGAGGTGGCTGTAGCGCCAGTTCACGACCATTTCATTAAGACCCGGAATGTAGTGGTCTCCCTGAATCTGGTTGGAAAATAACGCTCTTTCAATCCACTCAATTTCGTTGAGCCGGACCTTGTTTTCCGCCGCGAGATCACCGACTGTTTCGGAAACGGTATTGTCCGATTGGCGTAACAGCACCGATGTGAACCGGACGTTGTGATTGGCGCTGATATCCAGTCCGGCGGTAAATATTCCACTGATGTCGATGCTGTTTTCGGTTCCGGTATAATCCAGATCGTCCCGCTGCTCCAGTTCGGCAGCGCTGGTCTTCCAGGAATTGCGTTCGATTTTATTGGTGTCCCAGGAATTGGAATAATCCACCGCGCCCAGATAGTTGATCTGCATTTCCCCGTCACCGATGTCGTGGAAATTACCGAGCGAAGTGGAGAGGCTGTAATCGGCCGGCAGAGTCTTTTTATCCAGTTCATAGTTATTGTCCAGGCTTTGACCGATAACTTGCAGTTCCTCGGCAGAATACCCGCCGGAACCGAGAAACTGGCTCTCGCGCCGCAATTCCTGTCCATTGGCGGTTGCCAGTTTCAACTCCGTTGGAATCTCACGGGAACCATCGTCGAAACCCAGCCAGTCCGAACCACCCCCGGAACTGCTGAAGCCATCCCTGAAGCTGGTGGCCGGCTCCATGGCCACGGATGAAGAGACGTTCCAGAAAAATTCATCAGTGGACTTCTTGGTCCGCAGTTGCAGTACACCACCGCCGAATTCGCTGGGGAATTGCGCGGACCAGGTCTTCTGAACCAGCACGCTGTCGAGGATTGCCGTGGGAAACAGGTCCATTGGCACAACCCGGTTTACCGGTTCCGGACTCGGCAGCATCGCCCCGTTGAGCAAGGTGTTGGAATATCGCTCCCCCAAACCACGCACATAGACAAATTTTCCATCCACCGTGCTCAGCCCCGCCACGCGCTTCAGGCTTTCAGCCATGTCCGAGTCGCCCGTACGCTCGAATTGCAGTTGGTTGACCACGTTGGAGACCGCTGAAGTGGTGCGTTTTTCGTCCGGCACAAACTGACCGATGACTGAAATTTCCTCGATTTCCGGCGTGGCCGGGACACCCGATTGCACAGCGTCTTCCTGTTGTCCCACTGCGGCTGAACAAAGAACGGATGAGATACAGATCGTAAGCAACTTGCGACTTGGCATTGGCGCAGAACTCCCCTGGTTCATTAAAACAGGGGATAGCTTATAACTTCATTGTGACAACGCGGTTGCAATCAGATGACAGATATTTGCAGCGGCGCGATGTCGCACGGTAGTAAGATATGCCAAAAAAAAAGGTGCCGAAGCACCCCGTAAATGGACGTTAAACACGCTTCGTATCAGAAGTCGGTCAATGTCCAGCCCTCCGTCCAGTCGGAACTTCCGTCCTTGATTGCACCGATATGGTCAACGTTGTCGAAGAATTCATCCGTCGGCAGGCTCGGACTGATGCTGTTTATCGCAGATCCGTTTGCCCAGCCGACCGGACCGCCCAGATCCACTACGCCGAGACTGCTGCCTGTCTGGGCGTCGAACCACCCGCTGGCGGTAAACGCCTCGCCGGCTTCATCCTCAAAGGCGCAGAACGAATCGAGTCTGGAATTTCGCAGGGTCAAATTGCCGTTCAATGAACCCAAAGAGCCACCGGCACTGGTGAATGTCGCCGCGCCATCGATATCGATACAGATGTCATTGAACCCCGTCATGACAAAGTTTCTCAGGTCGGCCGCCGTGCCTTCGCGTAGCCTGATGCCGACGCCGTCGGCACCTTTTCCGACACAGGTCATGTTGGCTATTGTCGGGTGCGAGCGCGGAGCCGCATCGTTGTTGTCGTCGTTACTGTCGGCTTCGATACAGAAGTCGCCGCGACCGCCGGTCTGCATCACCACAACGTGCTGTACTTTGCCGTTCCAGCCGTAGGTCCAGTCCAGTGAATCATCTTCGTTGCCGGTCAGTACCAGGTGTTTGGCGTTAACAGTACCGCCGAAAAATTCCACTCCGTCGTCCGAGTTATTGTGAACCTGGATGTAGTCCAGGTTGGTCCCGTGACCGACCGCCTGGAAGGCAATACCATTCAACTCATTGGTTTCGGTGAAATTTTGCCCGGCGTATTTCACCTGGACATAGGTCAGGGATCCGCTGCTGTCAGCCGAATTGTCTCCGCCGTAAAGCCCGCTTGAACCTTCACCTTCTGCGGTACCCGTGCCTTCATTGATGGGAGCGCTGCCGTTGATGACTATGCCGCCCCACTGACCGCTGGTTGTCGCAGTGGCCGTATCATCGCCTTCGTATGTAAAGATAACAGGTTTCTCGGCACTGCCATTGGCGTGGATCTCTGCATTGCGATCGACGACCAGATAGTTCAGTCCGGTTTGACCGAACACCCAGGTTCCGGAGTCGATGATGAGTTTGGTCTTGGTACCGGACACCTCGTTTTCACCGATAATGACCTGGCCGTCCAGCAAATAGGAGTTGTTAGCCGTAAGGTGGGTGTCGCTGGTGATGCGGCCGCTCAGTATGCAAACCGGCCTGTCCTTGAACGTGCCGTCGGCGGCCGCGGTGGTATTGTCGGGGCAGCCGGCCGCGGGCGGTGACGCTAACGCCGCATTGACAGGATTCGCGGAGTATTGAATGTTTTGAACCGAGTCCACATAGTAGCCCACGAAAACCTGAATGCTGATCCCGGCCAGATTGGCCTGTTCTGCAATCAGTCCATCGAGAACCGTAATCTGCTCACTGGCCGACAGGGTTTTTGTGGTGAAGGACCGCAAGCCTTCCACACTACCGTCCCAGGGCACGAAGAGCCCGCCGGAAAGCATCTGGAAAGTTCCCAGGCCCGGGACCACGGCGAGTGCGACAAGGTGGCCGGTCTGTCCGACATCAGCGCTGCGTGGGGTGATAGTCGCGATCACATCCACGGCATCGCTGCTGGGGATCGATGTTAAATAGCTGGCACCGCCATTGACCGTTGCGCCACCATGAAACATGGCGCTTGATGTGCCGGACAGACTTGTTGATCCAAGACTGGGCGGTGAAGCAGCCTGTGCCGTCATGGCCGATATACCCAGTGTAACTGCCGTGGCAATCGCGCTGATTTGAAAGTAATCTTTTTTCATGAACACACTCCGGTAGTCAGATTGAGAGTCGTGATAGATGAGGAAGTGGTCATGGTAATGAGGCGGTATTGCAGTTCCGCGACACTTTTCTTACACTTTTCTTACATTTTTCCTGATTAACCGCGCAAAGCGGTTGATAACATGGGAAACTCTACCCCGGGCTCATCGTACTGGGATTCGGACAGGGTCCGGACAGGACTGAATTTAAAGGGAGAGATTAAATGATCAGAATCACAACCAGGGCGGTTCAAATCGTCGCAATAACCGTTCTGATGCTGATATCGGCAGCGGCCGTGGCGGCGGAAGGCCAGGTTTACATCGCCCCCGGAATCCAGTGGATGCATTTTCATAATAATCTGGATCTTGACAATGACGAGGGTGTTTCACTGGGACTGGGCTATGACTTCACGGACACCTTCAGTGGGGAACTCAACTATTTCACAATGGACCCCAAAGGCCGGTTTACGCGCAACAGGCTGAAGCAGTGGCGCCTCGATGCGTTGTTTGATCTTGATTACCGGGTGGGTCGGTTCGATACTTTCGTAGTCACCGGTCTGGGCCATAACCATTTTGAAAGTGACGACGAGACCGCCTGGAATTTGGGCGCTGGCCTCAAATACCGGCTGAGCGACAACTTGAATTTTCGAGCCGCGGTACGCAACTTTTTCATTCTGGATCGAGAAAAGAACGATCTCGGCATTGATCTTTCCCTGGTTTACCGGTTCGGAGAGGGACGGGCGCAAACGACGACGACAAGTACACCTGCGTCCACTCCGGCACCGACTCCAACGCCTGCGCCTGTAGCGGATGCGGATCGTGACGGCGTGCCTGACAACAGGGATGAATGTCCGGATACACCCACCAATTACGCGGTCGATGACCGCGGATGTCCGATTCCTGTGGAAGAGGTGGCCCGGGTGGAACTGGATGTTCTGTTTGAATTCGATCAGGCTGAAGTCAGGCCCCAATTTTACGATGAGATCGAGGAAGTCGCCGACTTCATGAATCAGTATTCCGATGTGGTCGTGGAACTCGAAGGCCATACCGACAGCGCCGGACCCGAGGAATATAACCAGGGCCTGTCAGAGCGCAGAGTCAATGCCGTGAGAGATGTACTGGTCGACCGCTTTGATATTCAGGCCAGTCGCATTTCCGCGACAGGTTACGGTGAAACGCAGCCTGTCGCCAGCAATGAAACGGCCGCGGGTCGGGCCGCAAATCGGCGGGTTATCACCGTCATCGTGCAGACCTTGCAAAACTATCGTCCCCGCTGATTGGATACGCAGTCCAAACCAGAAGTTTTTTTCACGCAGCCCAGGCCTGGCGAGGCGCGGTTGTCCGTGCCTTCGATGGATGATGCCAGACACCGGTGGAGACCCCTGCCGGAAGTCATACCGCGATTGCCGCCCGCGTGGATGCGCTGGATAGATGATCACGGATCCCTGACAGAGCGCCTGGTAAGAAAAAGTCGCGGCGACTTTCGTGTGGAGGTTGTCGAGGAGGGTTGGCGTCGTGTATTCGCCGCCAGTCTGGTTTCCGTGATTGGAGACGATGCCCTGGGTCGGGTGATGTGGTCTCGGAAAGTTGTTTTGTGGGGCTGTGGCGAGCCTTGGGTCAGCGCCCACACACTGATACCCTGTCGCAGTTTGCGGACCCCCCTGAAGCAGTTGAAATCCCTGAACGTCAAACCGCTGGGTGCCTTCCTTTTCGCACACCCGGAACTGGTCCGCAGCGGTCTGGATGTGGCGCGGTTGCGCCAGGGCTGGGGCCGACGTTCTCTGTTTCATCTTTACAGGAAGCCGATTCTGGTAGCTGAATATTTTCTGCCGTCATTGCTCAGCCGCGATTAGAATATCCTCGGGATTCGTCTATACTTTTCAACAAGGGAGCGCCGCGATATCATCGTGGGGTTCCTGAAACCAGAGCGGTAAAACAAGAAACCGCAGATCACGGAAAGAGGCTGGAGCCACAGTATCAAAATGACGTCGTGAACGTTCACGCAAGATCGCAAGGTCGCAGGAACGTAAGAAAGAGAGAGTGAGAAGCAAGGATGCGAATCGCTTGACCAACACATCGCAATCCAATACTTTCTGATAAACCTTTCGTTTCAATCTACAGTCGGGCCAGGGCGGTCTATCCCCGGGCTGGCCGCTGGTGGGCTCCCAAAACTGTTTTCTGTCTGCGCCTGACCATGGAAGGTAGGTTCTCGTGCCCGAAAAATACAGCGCAGTTCACCGAAATTATCAGTCACCGCAGTCTTCCGAAGTCGCGAAAGGATCAGCGAAAGCCTACCACAAAGGCCGTCGCGACTATTCGGAAATTCACGACGTCGGACTAGGCTGTTACGCCGAGGGAAAACCCCGAACCGCACTGGAACGGTCTCTGCCGTGTTCTTCAATAGTGGAGAACAGCGCCGATGCCACGACCATCTACCTGAGAGAGATTGGCTGCACCCCTCTGCTTACCGCGGAAGGAGAAGTGTATTACGCACGCCGTGCGCGCCAGGGCGATCTGGTCAGTCGCAACCGCATGATAGAAAGCAATCTTCGCCTGGTGGTGAAAATCGCGCGGCGTTACTGCAACAGGGGGCTGTCTTTTCTCGACCTGATTGAGGAAGGCAACCTGGGGCTGATTCACGCGGTGGAAAAATTTGACCCGGAGAAGGGCTTTCGATTTTCAACCTATGCCACCTGGTGGATAAGGCAGGGCATAGAGCGGGCACTGATGAATCAGACGCGCACGGTGCGGCTGCCCGTTCATATAGTTAAAGACCTCAATGCCTGCCTGAAAGCCCAGCGGGAACTTTCCGGCACCATGGCGGCAGATCCTGATTCGGCGCAGGTTGCAGCCCGTGCCCAAAAGCCTGTGGAACAGGTCAAGCACTTGTTGGAACTCAATGACAGGGCGACGACAACGAGCATCACGGTTCTGTCCGGCGACAGCCCCATGGAAGACGCACTGGAGGATGAACATTCGCCCGGGCCGCTGGACACCTTTCGCGGCAAACAGCTGCAGCAGCATATGCAGTCGCTGTTGGGCAAGCTGCCTGAAAAGCACCGTGAGGTGATCATGCGCCGTTACGGACTGAATGGCTACGACAGCGATACGCTGGAAAACGTCGGACGCGAAATCGGCCTCACTCGTGAACGGGTTCGCCAGATTCAGATGGAGGCGTTGAAACAGCTTCGCCGTTTGCTGGGCCAGCAGGGTGTCGCCAGCGATGTGTTGGCAGCATTCGATCCTTAGGTGGTGGTCGATCCCCCGGCTGGAACCGGGTGAGACGGTGGTGTAGGCCGGGCCCTGCTTGCTTGCTGCTGGTTGGTGAATTATGCTTCCTTCATCAATCAATCGGATGCGCCCTGATCGGGCGCATTTTTATTTATCAGGTGGTTCATGGCGGACAACAAACCGTATTTCGGCTCGTTGGCGGGTAGGAAAATCATCGATCTGTCCCGCGTGCTGGGAGGCCCTTACTGTAGTCAGATCCTGGCCGATCACGGCGCTGAGGTGATCAAGATCGAGCCACCCAAGGGTGATGAAACCCGCGACTGGGGGCCCCCGTTCCACGAAGGCGACGCCGCCTATTTTATCGGAGTGAACCGCAACAAGCGCTCCCTGGGACTGGACCTGACAACTGACGCGGGCCGGGAGGTTTTGCTCAGCTTGCTCAACGACGCTGATGTGCTGCTGGAAAACCACAAGCCAGGCACAATGGAAAAATGGGGTCTGGGTTATACAGAGATATTACAGCATCGCTTCCCGCGCCTGATCCATTGCCGGGTAAGCGGCTTTGGCGCGGATGGTCCTCTCGGAGGATTCCCGGGCTACGATGCCATCGTCCAGGCCATGGCGGGCTGGTTTAGCGTCAACGGTGAAACCGGAAGTAAACCCACCCGACTGGGCCTCGCCATGGTGGATATGGGGACCGGGCTATACAGCGCCATTGCGATTCTGATGGCGATGCTCGAGCGGGAAAATTCAGGCCAGGGACAGTATCTTGATATGACGCTGTATGACTGCGCGGTTTCATTGATGCACCCGCACATCGTCAACTATAATTTTTCCGGCGAGGTGCCCCGGGCCACGGGAAATGCCCACCCCAATATCAGTCCGTATGACACCTTCCGAACCGCGACTGTCGACATTTTTATTGGCGCGGGCAATAACGGCGCATTTGCAAAATTGTGCCGGTCCCTCAAGCGTGAAGCACTGATTGCAGACCCCCGTTTTACTGACAATAGTGACAGGGTGAATAATCGGGATGCCCTGAAGCAGGAACTGGAATCGGTGCTCGTCAAACTCGATGGCGATGAATTGTGTCGGCAGCTGCTGGCGGCAGGATTGCCGGCCGGGCCGATATTCGATACGGCACAGGTGGTCGATCACCCTCATACCCGGCACCGCGGCATGAGTGTTGAGCAAGGCTGGTACAAAATGACCGGCACACCGATCAAGATGTCGCGCACCCCTGGAGCGATAAGGAGCACTCCGCCGAAGTACGGAGAGCATACCCGGGAAATTTTGCAACAGTCCGGCTTCAGCAATGAAGATATCACCGCGCTGATCAGCCAGGGCGTTGTGCTGGAAAAGCGCCGCTGCTAGCCCCTGTCCGGCCGGAAACAACCAGGGTGGAAAAAACCGATGACGACAATCGTTAGGGCCAGATCATTAACCAAGCATTATGGCCGATTCAAAGCGCTCGACGGGCTTGATCTGTCAATTGAGCGCGGCGCCATCACCGGGCTGATTGGACCAAATGGCGCGGGCAAGACCACCACGCTGAAAGCATTGCTGGGACTGTGCGATTTCGATGGTGATTTATCCGTGGCGGGCCGTGACCCACGCTCTGCACGGCACAAATTGATGGAGGATGTGTGTTTTATCGCTGATGTGGGAATCCTGCCAAAGTGGTTAAAAGTGTCTGAGGCTGTGGAGTACGTCGGCGCCGTGCACCCCCGATTTGATCACGCCAAAGCCAGGCAGACGCTGGCGGCGGCAGATATTGGAACGAACCGAAAGGTCAAGGAACTCTCCAAGGGCACGGTAACCAAACTGCATCTGGCACTGGTTATGGCCATTGATGTCAAGCTATTGGTTCTGGACGAACCGACACTGGGTCTGGATATTGTCTATCGCAAGGAGTTTTACGAGAGATTGCTTTCGGACTACTGTGACGGTGACCGCACGGTGATAATCAGTACGCACCAGGTAGAGGAGATTGAAGCCTTGCTGACACAGCTGATATTCATAGACCGCGGTAAGATTGTACTCGATGCCCATATGTCAGATGTTGTAGAACGTTTCGTCGGGGTCCGTATTAAACCGGGTGCGGAAGAGCAGGCACAGGAGTTGAAACCTGTCTACGTCCGGAAATCCTTTGGAATCAATTCCTACCTGTTCGAAAACCAGCCGCGCGATGTACTGCAACGGTTAGGTGAGCTTTATACGCCCAGCGTATCAGATATTTTTGTCGCGAAAATGAAGCAGGAGGACCGCGATGAATTCGTTCCAGATTAACGTTTTCTATACGCTGCTCAAGCGTGAGATGTGGGAGCATCGCCTTCTTTTTGTCGGTGCGCCGTTGGTACTGGCTCTGCTTATCCTCGTTGCAATACTGTGGATTGCATTACAACCGGGCGCCGGGTTTCTGGCTGATGCTTTGAGGCAGGCGGACCTGGCTTTTGAGGGACTGCCGGTATTACAGCTCGCTCCATTTCTGTTCTGGGCAGGATTACCCTTCATCATCCTGTTGTATGTTTGTTGTATCATTTATCTGCTAAGTACGCTTTACCAGGACAGGAAGGACTCAAGCATTTTTTTCTGGCAGTCGATGCCGGTTTCCAATTGCACCACTGTCATGTCGAAGGTGGTCACAGTCTGTGCTGTCGCTCCCCTGGCGACTGTGTTCGTCTTGTTCATCCTGTTCTGTCTGGCGGCGATGCTCATCGCCGTTTTTGGCGTGGCATGGGATCTGGAGTATGTCAGTTACTGGCGCGCCGTTGCCGCCTCCCTGGTGACACTGATGCTGATTTACCTGTCCGCAGTCATGTCGTCCCTGTGGCTTTTACCCACCATCGGCTGGTTCCTGCTTTTTTCCGCCTTTGCTCGCAGCGTTCCCCTGTTGTGGGCCATTGGCGCCGCAGTGCTGATCGGTTTTCTTGAAGACATGATCTTTTCCACGCAATATCTGGGTAACTGGGTACAGAGCCGCTCCAATTTTAACCAGTACATATTGTTTGAATTCCAGGAAATACCGGCAAAAGTATTTAACTACGACATGATGATCGGTATCGCTCTCGGTAGCCTTTTGATCGCGGGCGCCACCTATATGCGCCGATTCATAGATTGAAAAGGTATCCTGCACGCATCAATGTATCGATACAGGAGTTCTGAAATGGAAACGCTGAAACGACTCGTTCTGAGAAACCGGTATACCCTGTTACTGACAGTAATCCTGGCCTATGTTGGTGTGATTGTAATTGAAGGTACATTGACCGGCCGCGAAGCACGGGTTTTCGATCTGGAGAATCCGTATTTCGATATCAACATTGACCAGGAGTACCTGCGCAGCCGTGCCAATCGCTAAAGCACGGACGATGAATGGTGTTCGGGCGAAAACGACCGGTTGTTGCCACGTCCTTGTTTAAGATAGTATGCGAATTCATGAGACAGCGTTTTGGAACTGGTGAGACTGATGAAAAATACTCGTGTAGTTATGGCTAAGAGACCGGTGGGTGAGCCCGACGACAGTTGTTTCCGTTTTGAGGAAACGGATATTCCAGATCCGGGTGAGGGCGAAATACTGATCAAGGTGCTGTGGCTGTCTCTCGACCCTTACATGCGGGGGCGCATGCGTGACGTGAAGTCGTATGCCAAACCGCTGGAGGTGGGTGAAATCATGATTGGCGAGTCAGCGGGAGTGGTCATCGCCTCCAAAAGCGCCCGCTACCGTGTCGGCGACTACGTGACCGCCCATATGGGCTGGCAGACCTGTATCCTGGCCAATGCCGATGACGAGCGGGTCATGCCGGTGGACCTGAACAATGGCACATTGTCGGCGCATCTCGGCGTCGTGGGGATGCCGGGTCGCACAGCCTATTTCGGTCTGCTCGAAGTTGGCAAACCAAAGTCCGGAGAGACGCTGGTTGTAGCCGCGGCTTCCGGCGCCGTCGGCTCGGTTGTGGGACAACTGGCGAAACTTAAAGGTCTGCGGGTAACAGGTATCGCCGGCGGCCCGGAGAAATGCCGTTATGTACGCGAAGAACTGAAATTTGACGACTGTATCGACTACAAGGCCGGTCGGTTGGCGGAGGAACTGGCCCGGGCATGTCCGGACGGTATCGACATTTATTTTGAAAATGTGGGCGGCGAGGTAACCCGAGCGGTAGCCCCGCTGCTAAATCAGGGCGCCAGGGTGCCCATTTGCGGTTACATCTCTCAATATAACGCGGAAGATATCGGCAAGGCCGAAACGCCGTTCCAGATAGTGGAACGGCTGAAACACGTGCCGGAACACCGGTTTTTTGTTGTCACCGAGTGGCGCGACCGCTGGATGGAGGCGACCAGGCAGTTGGGTAACTGGGTGAGTGAAGGCAAGATCAAATACCGGGAATCGGTTGGGGAAAAACTCGAAAATGCACCGCAACTGTTTCGTGGTCTGTTGAAAGGAAGGAACTTTGGCAAACAGCTGGTCCGGATTGCCGACGAGTAATCAGCCGTGACAGATCAGGACAATTATTCCATAAGCAGCCTGTTTGGTGTGCGCGGCAAATCCGCATTGATAACAGGCGGATCGAGCGGCATCGGATTAATGATTGCCCGGGGCCTGCTGCTCAATGGTGTCAAGGTCACCATAGCTTCCCGCAAACAGGAAAAGTGCGACCGGGCGCTGACGGAACTGACACCACTGGGCAACTGCGATGCTATGGTCGCCGATGTAACCGACGCGCAACAAAGACATCACCTGGTAGAAGAACTCACCTCCCGCACCGGAGACGCCGGTCTGGATATCCTGATCAATAATGCCGGCGCCAACTGGGGCGCGGAAATTGAGGATTATCCGGACAGTGGCTTTGACAAGGTCATGAAAACCAATGTCAATGCTGTGTTCTCACTGACCAGGGACCTGCTGCCGCTGTTACAGCAAGGCGCATCGCCTGAAGATCCCGCACGTGTGGTCAATATTGGTTCGATGGACGGAATACAGGTGCCGGTGGTTCAACGTGTCCCGACGTTCGCCTACTCGGCCAGCAAAGCGGCCCTGCATCATCTCACCCGCACCCTGGCCGTGGATCTGGCTCATCGCAATATTACCGTGAATGCAGTGGCCCCCGGTTTCTTCGAATCAAGAATGACCGATTTCGTTCTGTCCAATTTCAGGGACGACATCGAAGCCGACTGTCCTCTGGGTCGTATCGGACAGCCGGAGGAAATGATCGGTATTGTCACCTACCTGGTCTCGCGCGCCGGAACCTATACAACCGGCACGGTCATTCCCGTCGACGGTGGTACTCATCTTGGCAAGGGAGTTCGCAAGGCTTGAAGAATGATTGGCCGACCTCGCGGGCCTGACAAACCGCTTGTCGTATCAGGTATCACTTGTTAAATTGCGGTATCCGTCATCGATGCTTGGATGTTTGCGGAGGATTATATGGGTTTGTTCAACCTCACCGGTAAAGTCGCGCTCATTACCGGCTCAACCAGGGGCATCGGTCTGGCAATCGCGGTTCGCATGGCGGAGCACGGGGCCCGGGTGGTTATTTCCAGCCGTAATCAGTCGGATTGTGATGAAGTCGCGGAAAAAATCTGTGCCAGAGGAGGTGATGCGGTAGGCGTCGCCTGCAACATCAACTACAAAGAGCAACTGCGGGAACTGGTCAACAAGACCGAGGAATTGCTGGGGCCGGTGGATATTCTGGTCTGCAACGCGGCATTGAATCCTTTTTATGGGCCGTCACAGGAAATACCTGACGAAGCCTTCGACAAAATCATGAACGCCAATGTCGGAAGCAATCACCGTCTTTGCCGGCTCGTCCTGCCCAAGATGGCGCAGCGGGGGGGCGGTGCAGTGATCATCATTTCATCCATAGCAGGATTGAAAGGCTCAGGAATGCTTGGAGCGTATGGTATTTCCAAGGCTGCTGATATGCAGATTGCCAGGAACCTGGCCGTGGAGTGGGGACCTGAAAATATCAGGGTCAATTGTATTGCGCCCGGACTGGTTCGTACCGAATTTGCGAAGGCACTTTGGGAGAATCCCGAGGTGTACCAAAGTACCGTGGCAAAGTATCCATTGCGACGAATCGGCGAGCCGGATGAAATCGCCGGCGCGGCGGTTTACCTTGCATCGTCGGCGGGGAGTTTTACAACAGGGCAAACCATCGTGGTCGATGGCGGTGGTACCATTGCCGGTTAGAAATTTACCTTAGAGGTTAAAATATGAATCTGGGCCTGTCGGACAAAATGGTGGAAGTGCGCGATAAAATTCAGCGCTTTGTCAATGAAAAAGTATTGCCGGTGGAACAGGAATACAAGGATGAGGTCAGTGTCGGTGATCGCTGGTCTCATACTGACCGGCAAGATGAAATTCTCGAGGGTCTCAAGGCCGAAGCGCGTGACATGGGAATGTGGAACTATTTTCTTCCGCGCAGCCAGGGAGGCGCCGGCATCAGCAATCTTGAATATGCGCACCTGGCAGAGATTATGGGCCGCAGCCGGCTCGCCTCGGAGGCATTTAACTGCAGTGCGCCAGACACGGGTAATATGGAGGTGCTGGAGCGTTACGGATCCGAGGAACAGAAGGCGCGTTGGCTCAAGCCGCTGCTCGATGGCAAGATCCGTTCTGCGTTTGCCATGACAGAGCCGGACGTGGCATCTTCGGACGCCACCAATATTCGTACCAGTGCTGTGCTCGACGGCAACGAGTGGGTTATCAACGGTGAAAAATTCTATATCTCCGGTGCGGGAGATGTACGTTGCAAGATCATGATCGTGATGGTCGTAACCGATCCGGAGGCTCCCAAATACACCCGCCAGTCGCAGATTCTGGTACCGATGGATACACCAGGTGTCGAGGTTGTGCGGCCGATGGAAGTGTTTGGTCATGACGATGCGCCTCACGGTCATATGCATATCCGGTTCAAAAATGTTCGTGTGCCGGAAGCCAGCATCATCCTTGGCAGAGGTCGCGGTTTTGAAATCTCGCAAGGTCGTCTTGGTCCCGGCCGCATTCATCATTGCATGCGTTCGATCGGAGCGGCCGAACGTGCTCTGGAACTTATGTGCAAACGTTCGTTGAGCCGTGAAGCCTTCGGCAAGCCCCTGGCGGAGTTGGGGGCCAATTATGACGTTATCGCCGACAGCCGTATTGAAATTGACATGTGTCGGCTGCTCGTGTTTCGCGCGGCGGCGTTGATGGACGCCATCGGCAACAAGGCGGCCCGGGATGCTATCTCCCAGATCAAGGTCGCGGTACCCAACATGGCCTTGCGGGTGATTGACCGGGCTGTTCAGATGCACGGGGCCGCGGGAGTCTCCCAGGATTTCCCGCTCGCCGCGTTGTGGACCAGTCAGCGAACGCTGCGGCTGGCTGACGGACCCGACGAGGTTCACAGGCGGGTTGTCGCCCGGAAGGAACTGGCGAAATACAGTCATTCAGAGGCTCCCTAGCCCGGTCCCGATTGATTCGCGGGCTGCGAACAAATCCCTGCTAAGGTATCCTTGGTTCTGAGAAACATTCATCGGGGGTGTATGGGACTTTCTATCGAGAAAACCGAATTTACCTCCAGTGACTATCAGCAATTCGATAGCCGGCTGCGGGAGAATCTGCGGGCACTGGCGCAATTGCTGGATACCGAGGGATTTGGTGAGGGTCCGCCATCATTCGGTGCTGAACTGGAGATGTATATTATCGATGGGGAAGGGCGGCCCTTGGGTATCAACAGGGAAATTCAGCAGGCATTTCCCGGTCGGGGACTGACGCTGGAGTTGAACCGGTTCAATCTCGAATACAACCTGCCCCCCTTTGCAATCGCCGATTCCCCTTTCGGCAACAGTGAACGGGATCTGCTGGATGCTTTGATAAAAATCCGCAAATCCGCCGCGCGGTTCGGCGGGCGGGTGGTTCCCATCGGCATTCTCCCCACCTTGCGGTTTGAAGATTTTGGCAGCAATACGATGACCGACCTGCCTCGTTATCATGCCCTGCGGAATCGCTTGAAGCAGGACAGGGGCGGCCCGTTTACCGTCTATATTCGCGGCGAAGACGAACTGGCATTGGAATCGGATGACATCACGCTTGAAGGCGCCAATACTTCGTTCCAGATTCACTACCGGGTCAGGCCGAAGGATTTCGCAGACACCTTCAATGCCGTTCAACTGCTTACTCCATTGCTGGTTGCGATTGCCTGTAATTCTCCGACTTTCCTTGGCCGCCGTCTCTGGCAGGAAACACGCATCCCGCTGTTTAAAAAGTCAATCGACTGCCGCAAGGAACAATTGCTGATGGACAAACCGTGGCACCAACCGCCACGGGTAAACTTCGGTCACGGATGGGTGAGGGAGGGTATCTACGAATTGTTTGCGGAGACAGCCAGGCTTTACCCCTGCCTGCTGCCGATTACCTCGGAAGAAAACAGTGTCGCCATGGTGGCCGCCGGGAAAGTCCCCGGTCTCAGTGAGTTAAGGCTGCAACAGGGAACAGTGTGGCTGTGGAACAGGCCGATCTTCGACGACAGCGACGGGGGCCATGTGCGAATTGAGATGCGGGCCCTGCCATCAGGGCCGACGGTGGTGGATATGATGGCCAACGCCGCTTTCGCTGTGGGATTAGCCGAGGCCCTGAGGCCGCGCATTCGGGAACTGATTACCGCCTTGCCCTTTGGTTATGCCAACTACAACTTCTACCGGGCCGCGGAATACGGACTGGGCGCACAAGTTATCTGGCCGGATCTCAAGCGAAGTGAATTGCAGGAACGCTCGGTCATTGAACTGTTGAATGAATTACTGCCCCTGGCGTATGAAGGCCTGGGCAATATAGGGATCAGTGACAGGGAAAGTGCTTATTATCTGGGTGTAATAGAGAAAAGGCTGAACCGCAACATGACCGCGTCGATTTGGCAATTGAAATGCCTGGACCGGTTGCAGCAACATACGGACACGCCCGCGGCGTACTATCGCATGCTGGAGCTGTATTGCCGGCAAAGTGAAGACAATGTGCCGGTTGCTGAATGGTTGCTGGACGAGTGAAAGGGACTATGGAACAACAGACAGATAGCGGGAATTTCAACCTGAACGAAGACGCCAACAGCCAACCGATCGATCATTGGCTGAACCCTTCGGCCGATGACGTTGGCAGGGATGCAGAGAGTTTTCTCACCCGATTGAAGTCGCCCACAAGACTGGAAATTACCGGCACGGACCCGCATCGTCGACGGGTGCTGATAACCTTGCTGCATGGTAATGAACCGTCCGGTTTAAAAGCTTTGCACCGGCTTATCCGCGAAGGATTCAAACCGGCCGTGACCGCATATTGTTATCTGATAGCCGTTGAAGCCGCTCGGCTGAATCCGCTGTTTACTCACCGTCAGGTGCCAGGCAAGCGTGACTATAACCGCTGCTTCCGGCCTCCTTTTGATATTGACGACCAGGGACTGGTATGTCGGCAATTGCTGAAAGATATCGTCGACCTGCAGCCCGAGGCGGTTGTAGACATGCATAATACCTCCGGTAAGGGACCCGATTTCGCGGTGACCGTCACTGACGATGACAGGCATCGCGCTATTGCCACACTGTTCAGTCGTCGTCTGATTGTTACCGACCTCCGTCTGGGCGCCATCATGGAATCCACCAATGCCAGAGTGCCGGTTGTCACTATTGAGTGTGGAGGCGCGGGCGACACAGCCTCGGACCGTGTTGCCTACCGTGGTATACGTGAATATTTCAACACGCGGGAACTGGTGGCCGGGGAACAGAAGGATCGGGAAGTATTCCACCACCCGTTCCGTGTCGAGATGCTACGGCCGGGCCTGGTCACCTACGCTGATGCCTATGTTCCCGGCTCTGATATCACCCTTGATGTGAACGTGGAGCGGTATAATTTCGGCAAGGTCACCATCGACACCCCCCTGGGTTGGGCGGGTCCTGATTTGATGGAGAAACTGGGTGCGTTTGATTCGCATCGCCGTAACCACATCCGCGACCTGTATCAAGTGCGTAACGGACGTCTCTATCCCACCTCGGATCAAAAACTGTTTATGGTAACGTCCGATCCCCGGATAGCTCAAAGCGACTGTCTCTGGTACGCCGTTCGAAATATTGCTCTGAAAGAAGCTTCCCCCGCGAGAGCTTGACGAGTCAGTTATTCGACGGTTGTGCCCGGTGCCATTCGCCAATATAAAAAAGAAGTCCCCCGCAAACTACAGTCGCCAGTGCCAACAGGGATTCCAGCCAATATTCTCCAAATAAATTCCACACCATCACCCAGCCGCTTATCGTCAGAAACAGGATCGGTGTGTACGGATAGGCGAACACGCGGAAAGGGCGAGGCGCGTCCGGAAGCCGGATACGCAGCACGATCACACTTGCCACCGCCAGGCTGGAAAACAGGGCAAGTGTAAATCCGGCATATTGGAGGATCTGGTCGATCCTTGCGCTGAGAATTATAATCGTGATCACCATTCCCTGTAACACCAGCGCATTGACCGGTATGCTTGAGCCCGCGCGCGTTTTGCTCAAAAACGACAGTAAGTGATGATCCCGCCCGAGGGCGTAATACACCCGCGGTCCGGCTATCGTCATTGCCGATGCAGACGCAAATAACGACACGACCAGCAACACGAGCGTCAGGGAAACGCCGACCTGTCCAAACAATTGTCGCGCCGAAACCAGCCCCACCTCGACCACGCCACTCATTTCATGGACGTCCGCGCCATAGAAAAACACGGCATTCAATCCCAGATAGAGCAGCGTGACGATAGCCGTTCCTGACAGCAACGCTATGGGCAGATTGCGCTGGGGATGTTCCATTTCACCGGCGATATAGGCTGCTGCATTCCACCCGGTGTAGCAGAACATGACGAAAATCAGCGAGACTGAAAACGCGGAAAACCGCTCTACGGTACTCAGTTCCCTGTACACGTCCCCGACGATCACGAAATTACCCCAGTCGCCCTGGGGCGAGCTGAATGCAGCCACGATCAACACCACAATGCCGACTACCTTGAAAAGTGTGATCAGGTCATTGAAGCCAAAGCCGAGCCTGATACTGCGACTGTGCAACGCTATCAGGACCCAGACCAGGCTGATGGCCAGAATATCGTTAAACCCGATAAACCCGAACCATTGCGCAGGCTGATTGAGTACGGGGTAGAATGCCGTCAGATAACTGATCAAAGCTTCGAGTGCGGCAGCAATCGCGGCGGAAAAACCCGCCACCAGGGACACAAACGCGCTCATAAACCCTATCGCTTTGCCAAACGTTTCCCTGAGATACACATACTCGGCTCCAGCCTCGGGCATCATGGCACCCAATTCGGCGTAACACATGGCTCCGCACCAGGCGAGTAAACCACCAACGAGCCAGAGCATGAATATGAAGCCCGGGTGGCCCAGCGCGGCAGCCTGAAAACCCGTGGTAGTAAATACGCCGGCGCCGATAATATTGGCAACGACCAGAGCGGTGGCGGATCTGAGATTGACCAATCGTGCCAGGGCCGGGGACGACCGGGTTGTTTTAACGGACACAGGAGAACTCATAAGGTGGCTACTATACCCCGATTCATGTCGCGGACCACCGTTTATGGAAAAAGCCGCGCCGTGCTTTGTCACGGATGGTGCGCCTGGGGTAAACTCGGGACGCTGAACGACCCGTCGTGGAGCAATCTTCCCACTGGCAACTTCCCAGACAGCGTTCTAATATCTGTTTGGTGAGAGTAATTCTTGAGGTGCATCACTGGAATGAACGTCATACTTCCCGTCAGACTGTAAATCGGGCCAAGCTCATGAACAGACGCCTGTTGAACCAACCCTGGCTGCCCATCGCAATGGCGGCATTGTGCTGTCAGGCGGCGGCAGCGGAAGCCGAGTTCGACGGCATCGGCGCCGACGTGGAGAGCACCATCAAATTCGCGTTCTCATCCCCGGCCTGGGGAGAAAACGTCGATACCGGTATCCATGTGTTCGCAGGCAACGAATCCTCGCAGCGGGTGATTTTACGGTCGATCCGGTTTCTCAATGAAAGCAATTCCGGCATGGCGGAACCGGGTGAAGAGGAAACGGTGATTGATCTGGGTCTGTCCATTCCGGCGGGAGCCTGGGCCGAAGCCGACCTCGAGTACGTTGACCTGCTGTACGGCAACGCCTGTATTGAACAAACTCTCGCCGATGACGGGCGCCGATGGAAACTGGTGGAAGTATCCAACTACACGCTCAATCCTTCGGTACGCAGCCTGATCATTGAAAACGCCGAATCATTCCGGATTTTCAGTTGTCCCCGCAATGTGCAGACTCGCTGGACAAATACGGTTACCGGTCAGCAATTTGAACGCAGGGAATGGGTGCTGTATCACTTCGAGAGCCGGCGACAGGGGTTCTAGCCCGGACTGAATAACCATGTACCGCCTCTGGCCTGTTACAAGTCCGCATAAGCTGCGATAATACGGGAATGGTCACCCGCTCTGAACGGTACAATGAGGAACGATCCATGCTGCTTTCTCTACGGATTCCACTGAAAACCGGTTTAATCAAGCTCTGCAGCCTGGGGCTGCTGGCGGGTCTTTGTTCAATGGCTTTCGCTCACACCGGACTGACCGACGCGGCGCCTGCTGCCGATGCGACTGTGTCCGAAGCCCCGAAGGAGATCGTGCTGAATTTCAACGGCCAGGTAAACCTGGTCAAATTTGAATTGCTCGACGGCACGGGCAGGGTTCTGAAGTCCGGGTTCGAACCTCCGCTGCCCACTCAGGAGACCTTTGTTATCGCCGCTCCCCTCCTCCAGGCCGGAGAGTATACGGTTAACTGGGCAGTCGTAGGTGCCGACGGTCACACGGTGGCCGACCGGTACAGTTTCACCATCGATCCCGCCGCAGCGACCGGACACAGCCAGGATCATGAGCAACATACCGATCACAGTGCCCATCAACACTGATTTTTGTGAAGTTCCTTAGGTCGCCTGGGTCCTGATGTTCACGGTCCCCAATGCCTGGGAATTCCTCAGCCTGGTTTGCAAATTGCTGGTGTACTGGGGACTCGCCAGTTGCGCCGGTGGTGCTCTCTGCCTCTGGATTGGGGCTGGTTACGGTCGTCAGTTTTCCTTGCTTGTCCTGCGCTATATCCTGATCTCGACAAGCCTGGCTTTGCACGCGGCGGTGTTGTACTTTCTGCTTCAGGTAGGCGGAATCAATCAAAACGGCATCGCGGGTATGTTCGATGCCTCGATGTTTAATCTGCTGTTACCGGGCCCCGCGGGACAAGCGACGATATTGCGTATCTGCGGATTTTTCTGGCTCACCCTCGTCGCCGGATTTTCAATGCGGCACCTTCACCGACTCACCGCACCGCCGACCGCAAAATATTACCGCTTGTTCAACACCTCCGTTATTGCGGGAATTCTGCTGATTGCCCTCTCTTTTCGCAGTATGGGACACATCGCCACGCTTGATACCGCCGCGCAGCTTCTTATCCTGATTCATGTCACAGCGATGTCCTTGTGGATCGGCTCACTCTGGCCTTTGTTGCAGATGACACGGATCGAAAGCATACAGTCCGTTGCGAGCGGCATGACTGTTTTCGGTAAAATCGCTCCCGCATTCGTTGGGGCACTGCTGGTCAGCGGTGGGGTGTTGCTGGTATTGCTCTTCACATCGCCGGCGGAGCTGATTGACAATCCCTATGGGCTTGCCGTGCTGGTGAAGCTGGGGGCGGTAATGCTGCTTCTGGGGCTGGCGATAACCAATCGCCAGATGTTGGTGCCGACATTGACCAGACCCGGTGTCCTGTCGCGCTTCCGCCAGAGTGTCAGGCTGGAAATTGTGGTGGTTGTATTTATTCTTCTGGTTACCGCCTGGCTATCAACAGTCCTGCAGCCTCCTGGGCACTAGTGGTTTTTTATCAGAAGGCTTCGCAGAGGTTCCCTTGTCAGGTAAGCTTCATGCCATCCTTGGAATCTGTATTGGACTCGCTGCCTGACTGTAATAATACCCGCGTCTCCATGGTGTCGAGGTCCAGCATCACCAGTTCGGAGTGACTGGTTCCCGAAAACAGAACCGCCGGGGCAAAAACCGGTTCTCTGGCAAACAGCACGGCGTTACCCACAGGTGACCAGGACAGATTCGACAGATAGTCCGTGGTTCTGTACACAGGCCACGGGGTTTGCTGCGGTGCAAAGCGGCTCAGGAATACCGTGGACACTCCCTTGTCGTAAGTGATATAGGCCATTTTGCTGCCGTCTTTCGATAGTGCCGGTCTTTCGGCCTCCATTTCGGCTTTCGCCACGTCTGTCGCGATATGGCGACTTACCGGACGGCTGCCGCTTTGCCCCGAAATGGGTCCGACAATGCGATCTTCCAGTACCGGTAACGCAACTACCGGCTCGAATTGTGGACCAGTGGTATTGAGTCGCGGATCAATCAGCATAATCAGCACCCATGCCGTGGCCCCGCCAGCCAGTGCCAAACCCAGTCTGCGAACCGCATGGATACCGGTCCATCCCGGAACGGCGGTCAATCGACGACTGATGTCCGCCGGCGTCGCCGAACTTTTGACGGGCAATGTCAGCCGATAGCCGCGCTTGGAGACAGTGTCGATGTATTCGCGACCCGCCACTTCCGGGGTGTCCAGCTTGCCGCGCAGTTCCGATATGGCGCGGGTGAGGGAGTTCTCGTTGACTACTACTCGCGGCCATAACTGATTGGATAACTGTTCCCGGCTGAGTACCCGTTGCGGATTTGCTCCCAGATAGCACAACAGGTGCATCAGGCGCGGCTCCAGAGTGTGGTTCGAACCGCTCCCGTCACTGCGCGACACACGATTCAGCGATGGCTGGACCAGCCAGCAACCGACGTGGAAATCGGTTACCAGGGGCGCACGCGGGTCATTCATCCGACGCTCGTCACGGTATCCGATCACAGGACCGTTTTGACTTTCAATAATACGTGCATGAGAGTTCATGGCTTCCCGCCTTTGCTGCTGTCTGTTTTACCTATTTTCTATTTTACCTATCTAGGGCCTGTAACCGGCTTTTTCAAGCAGTCGGGCTCTGTTCTGTATTGGACGGCGCCGCGCAGCGCAAAGTTCATTATTCCGCTCGAGTTTCGACGATTTTTGGGTATTTCGCCACGTCATGCCATAGACAGCGGCGCATATTCACATTTTCCGGACATTAATTTCACGGAAAGTTCAGGTATCAGGCGCCGTGTAACCCTATTCTGGCGAAAAGTAAACATGCGCTTGCCGGGTCAAACCTGCTTGCACAGAGATACTGGAGGTAAAGCATGCATTATTATTCCTATGTCAAATCCGGCCAGATCGGGCGGGGCCTCGGTCTGGGACTGCTGTTGCTGTTGTTTGGTATGCCTGCCCATGCGGTTACCCCGCAGGCGCTGGAAGCCGGTGTGCCCTCGCTCGCCCCGATGCTGGAAGACGTTACACCTGCGGTGGTCACGATTACCGTGAGCCGGAGCGTGGATTCCGGTCCCGGCGACTTTTTCAATGGTCGCGAGTTGCCGGAACAATTCAGACGTTTTTTCGATAATTTTCCGGAACCTGGTCCCGGACAAAGACCCGAGGGCTTCGAAGGGCCTCAAAATCGCATGATGGGCGCCGGGTCCGGCGTGATCGTCGATGCTGAACAGGGATACATCATAACCAATCACCATGTGATTGCGGAAAGTGATGAGATCAATGTTTACCTGACCAACGATCGCCAGTACACGGCACGACTCGTGGGCAGCGATCCCAATACCGATCTGGCTTTGTTGCAGATAGAGGCGGACGAGGATGAGCTGTTCGCTCTTGAATACGCCGATATCGATCATGTCCAGGTAGGAGATTATGTGGTGGCTATCGGTAACCCCTTTGGTATCGGTCAGACCGTCACGTCGGGTATCGTCAGCGCGCTCGGACGGGCGGGTCTCAACGCTGAAAACTATGAAGATTTTATTCAAACCGACGCCGCGATCAATGTCGGTAACTCCGGCGGCGCGCTTGTTGATCTGGAAGGTCGACTGATCGGTATCAATACCGCCATCATCAGCCGTAGCGGTGGAGGTAGCAACGGGATCGGTTTTGCGGTGCCGGTCGACATGGTTCAGACCGTGGTGCGTCATCTGGAGCGGGATGGCGAGGTGCGGCGCGGAATGCTGGGTGTTTCCATCTCCGATCTGACGCCCGATGTGGCGCAAACCCTCGGCCTGAATATTACCCGTGGCGCCCTGGTGCGCAGCGTTCTTCCAGGCAGTGCGGCTGAAGCGGCCGGTATTGCGGTGGCGGATGTCATCGTTTCAGTAAACGGCGAACCCGTCAACAACAGCAGGGAACTTCGCAATACCATCGGATTGATGACTCTGGGTCGTAACGTGGAGCTGGGGTTGTACCGCGACGGGCGTCGTATCACCCTTGATGCAACCATAAGCAATCAGCAGACGGAGACGGGCGGCGACAACGCTGACGGCGCCGACGGCGGTCAGCCACAGGCGACGCCTTCGATGTACCGGGGTGCTCGGCTACAGGCCACCCCCGACAACAATGGTATTGCGGTTGTTGAGGTAAGCCCGCAAAGTCCGGCACAGATCGCCGGACTGGAACCGGGCGATGTGATTATCGAAGTCAACCGGTCACCCGTCAGCAATCTTGCTGAATTCAACTCGGCCATCAGTGATACAGACCGGGTAACGGCCCTTACCGTACTGCGTGAAGGGCGACGGCTGCTGGTACTGATGCCCCGCGGCGGTTAGCGCAGAACTCCAAACCGGCGCATTCCCTCGCGGCACCCCGCCGCAACTAAAATGCGCTGTTATTCGGCCGACTCATGAAGTGAGTCGGCCTTTTTTTTGTCCGCTACAACAGGAAACCCCGGCATACCTTAAACAGCACATAACGGGTACAATGCCTCTGTTTTCCGCCGAAACAAAAACGCCCTGGCGCAGTAACCTGAGCGAAACCTGAATGGTAAAAATAACAAGAATGCCGGCTTTTTGTCGCGGTGCCGCGGTACGCCTGACACAGGGGATTCTGTTGGCATTGACAGTGTCTTCACTGTCCCTGCATGCCCAGGACCAGCCCGGGACGCTTGCGGTGCTTGACCAGCCATTATCCTCGCCGCAACCGGCGCCGGAGCTGGGCGCTTACCTGAACTGGCTGCAACTGGAGTTTGAACAGAATACGCTGCCTGGAGCCGCAGTGGCGATCGTTTCACGGGAGGGCGTACTTGAGCTTCGAACCTGGGGCGTTCTCAGCAACGACGATCCCCGGCCCGTGGATAGCAGTTCGCTGTTTCGGATCGCTTCGGTATCCAAAACCTTTGCGGGAACCGTGGCGACACTTTTAGTGGATCAGGGACTGCAATCCTGGGATACACCCCTGGTTGAAATGTTCCCGCAGATTCAGATTGGCACCGGACCGTCGTCCAACACCATCACACTGAGAAACATAGCCACCCACACCACCGGTCTGATGCCCCATGCTTTTTCCAATATGCTGGATGACGGTGTGATGTATGAAAAAATACAGGAGAAGTTCAATGAGATCCCCACTGTATGCGCACCCGGCAGTTGTTACGGCTATCAGAATGTAGTGTTTTCGCTGATCTCCGATGTTGTGCAATTGAGTACACATAAAAGCTACGAAGAATATTTGACGGAACAGTTATTTATTCCCCTGGGCATGCCGACAGCCTCCACTGGTCTGGAGGCTTATGAAGCCAGTGCCAATGCAACCGACCCACATCGCCTGGTGCGGGGTAACTGGCTCACTACCACGACGAACCCCGCCTATTACACAGTGGGGCCGGCTTCCGGCATCAATGCCAGCGTCATTGATATGAGTATCTGGGCGCGTGCCAATCTTGGCGCCTTTCCGGAGGTGCTGCCGGAAACTTTTCTGCAGCAGCAACAGGAACCGGTGGTGTCCACGCCGAGGGGAAACTATTTTAACCGTTGGCAGGGCCTGGAACAGGCCTGGTACGCCACCGGCTGGCGCGTATTCAACTACCGCGGCGCGAGGGTGGTGCATCATGGCGGCGGGGTTCGCGGATTCCGAACCGAAGTCGCTCTGGTACCGGAAAAAAACCTGGGTCTGATTGTGTTGTTCAACGCCGAGACCCGGTTCGCCAATGACGTCGTACCTTCGTTTCTTGACGCGATTATCACAGGGAGCCTATGAACCCGGTTATAGAGTTACTCAAGTCCCATCGCAGCATTCGCAAGTTCAGCGAGCGCAAAATTGATGAAGCCCTGTTTCAGGACCTGGTGCTGGCCGGACAGTCCGCGGCCACTTCCAGTTTTTTGCAGGGCGCCACGATCATTCGGGTGCGCAACAGGGAAAGCCGCAAGCAGCTTGCCGTGCTGGCGGGGAATCAGGCTTATGTGGAGAGCGCTGCTGAGTTCCTGGTTTTTTGCGCTGACCTGAAACGGCCAGGGAACTATTGTGATAAATACGACAAGCCGTTTGAAGGAAATTACACCGAGCACTTCATCATTGCGACCGTCGATGTCGCTCTGATGGCGCAAAGCCTGGTCACCGGGGCCGAGTCGGCCGGCCTAGGCATCTGTTATATCGGGGGTATTCGTAATAACCCATTGCAGGTGAGCCGGCTGTTGGAATTGCCCCGCGGAGTTTATCCCGTATTCGGTTTGTGTCTGGGTTATCCCGATCAGAATCCGGAATGCAAACCGCGGCTACCGCTATCGGTGGTCGTGAAAAACGATGTCTACAGCGAAACGGGCGATGCCGAAGCGATAGAAAAATATGATGAGCGGATAAGAGACTACTACCGGCAGCGCACAGGTGGCGGTCACGGGATCCGTTGGAGTGAGCAGGTTTCCACTCTGTTGTCGGAGAAATCACGTCCGCATATGCGGGAATTCCTTTCCCTGCAGGGTTTCACATTCAAGTAGGTGTCCGTCACTACTGGTAGGCGCCGGAGCCGGGAATTCGTTCTTCTGTTATCGGCCTGTAGCCGGACTCTATGGTTTCTGATGGGGGAATAGCGTCCGGTCCGAACGAAAAGTTGAATTCTCCGCTGACCAGACGTTGTCTGTCATCGAGTACCGACCATCTGGCAGTGTAATAGGCTGACGGGGGTAGCTCCACGGGAACCGGCACGACAAAACTGTCCGCCACGCGTACGGGATCGTAGGTAAAGCCTATATCAACCGTTTCCCCCTCGGAGCTCTGCAGGGCGAGTTTCAGCAATCTCACCTCGACACGAAAGCTCATGGTAATCATCGCCGGCGGTTCTCTCAGAACCGAATCGTCTGGTGGGAAAGTGACGCCGGGAGTCAGCACACCATGGGTGTGTTGCGCCAGCACAGTTTGCGCGGTAGTGACGCTCAGCAACAGGGTAGCGCAGGCTGTCAAGGCAAGCCTGGCGATATGGCGTTTCCGCAGGCCGTGCAGCCTCAATCCATTCACTCCTCTCATACCGCCTCTACCACCTCGCACATAACGGGTTGCGCTTCAACCGTCTCAATGGTCGCTTTCACAGTATGCCCTCAGGTTCAAAATATACCATGCACTGGCGTGAGAGCGCACATAACTCACCTTGCTCCGTGAAGACGCGACCGGATTGGAGAGAATATCCCTCAGCGGCGGCATCGAGGTCGTAGTCCAGATAGAACCAGTCGGACCGGATGCTCGTTGGTGGAACAACAAATTCAAGTGACCAACTGAGTGAACTGGCAATCACAGGGGGTTGATCGTAATGCGAAAGTATAATCGGCGGTGGCATGTCGCACACGGCCACAAGCGCTTCGACGGGAAACCGGCTGATGTCCTGTCTGTGCCGCACCCACATGCCAAGTTCACGGTCTTGGCTCCCGCTGAACGGGACGCCGCCACCGGTCCAGTGCCCCTCGAAAAATTGCAGAAACGGGGGTAGCCGGACACCACCCAGCTGTCGGGAAGATTCGGGGTGGCGAGGCGGAGCATTGAACTTCACCAGCGAAGGGATGTGTCTTCCCTTGCGGCCGTTACCGAATATCGCCATGGCTTGAAGGCATGTGGCATCCCCCGAAATCAGTTCAGCGGTTGCCTGCGTGACATTCCTGCCCTGTCTTAGAATGCGCGGTTCAACCCTGACCTCACCGGCGGCCAGGGGAGCTACAAAGGATATCATCAATGACCGAAGCGGCTGGGGTGAGGGCAAGCTCTTCCGCATTGCAGCTACAGCCATTGCCGCAGTCAAACCACCGAATGCCGACCGGCCTTGGGTCCATCCCGGTGAAAAACGGGTAATGTGGGATTCACTCTCGTCCAGGCGCTGAAGAATGTCCGACAGGGAATCCTGTGGCTGCGGGTTTTCCGCATCGACGGATGATTGCATGGGAGTTCCTTAGCGCTTGCCTCGAGGTTTGCGTGCCAGCAGATCGCTGCTGGCTACGATGCTGATCAGCAGCACCACGACGGCGAACGTAAACCACTGCAGTGCATAGGACAGGTTGGTGTTGATATCCGCATTGGCGGCGGGCCAATGCCGTACCAGAGCACCCGGTTGACCTTCCGTCAACCGCACGACAAAGGGGAACACGGGTTCTCCCAGTAGTTCGCTGAGTACATCAATTTCGATACTGCGTACCCGCACGGGCCACTGTCCCGCCTCGACACGGCTGGAATAGACCCGCTCGTTTTCCTCGGGCACGTGAATCTGCGCGGTAATCTGTTGCAGACCAGGCACCGGGCGCAGACTCGGCGGTGTGTCCGGAGGTAAAATGCCGCTGGTCCAGCCACGACTGACGAGCGCCAGTTCTCCGTTGGATGCCAGTCGAATCGGCGTGACGACTTCATAGCCGATCTGGCCTTCAAAAAACTGCGCCAGCAGTAAAACCGTTCTGTCGTTCAGATATTCTCCCTCGAGCGACACGTGCAGGTTTTGCAGGTCATCCTCCATCGACAGCTTCGCAACAGGAATGGTCTCGATGGCGACGGCGTTTTGAAGTTGCTGCAATTCCAGTTCGCGCTGCAGTTCCAGCTTTTCGCCTGCCCGGTTAATCTGCCATATCCCCAACCTGACCAGCGTGGCCACGGTAATCAGCACACAGCCGGCGACCAGCCAGTTAATGTGAAAGTGAGTCTCCCCTACAGTAAAACTCCGGCGCAGTTGCAATCGGTTTCTCCCCATCAGACCTGTCAACATCGGGCGCACAGACTTCGGCCCACCGCCGCCCTGATGTTGTAACGTCATGACGCCGGACGGTTTTCGGACAAGTGTACCCGGGATACACAGGACAATAAACCCAAGGAACCTCTGATTGGAGGGCCGGGGGTGGAGATTTGTCGCGAACACCGTTTGCGTTGCGTTTGTCCCCTTGTGCTAGAATCCGGCCAGCCACTGGTAAAATAACACGGCTGAGATCAACGCCGATTAAAACAATACGGGATTCTCTGAATAAGTGCATGGCTGATTCGGAGGCCCCCAAGAACCGGGAGCCACTGCAATGGCCATCATTTCCAACTCCAACCCCCTGAAGAGATTTCTGGTAATCGCCGCATTGGGTCTTTGGCTTCAGGGAGCTTCTGCGGCGGAAAACTTCAGTCCACCCCGGACTGCAGCCGGCAATGCCGATTTCAATGGCATCTGGCAGACAATGGGTTCCGCACACTGGAATATAGAACCACATTCCGCGGACTTTGGACCTCTGCCGGAGATGGGAGCCATCGGAGCTATTCCGGCGGGACTGGGAATTGTTGAAGGCGGAGAGATACCCTACACCGAGGCAGCCCGGCAGCAACAGCTCCAAAACAAGGCTGACTGGTTGACCCTGGATCCGGTAGTGAAGTGTTATATGCCTGGTGTTCCCCGCGCCAACTACATGCCTTTCCCGTTCCAGGTTGTTCAATCTCCGGAACACATCATCATGGCGTACGAGTTCGCCAGCGCCAATCGCATTGTGTATATGGACCGGCCGGATTTTGAAGCGCCGATATACAGCTGGATGGGACATTCAAGAGGACGTTTTGAAGGGGACACCCTTGTTATCGAGGTGACCGACCAGGTGCCGGATACCTGGTTTGACCATGCCGGCAATCACCACACCGAAGCCCTGCGCGTTGTGGAACGATACACCCATATGGGGCCAAACACGCTAATGTATGAAGCCACCATCGAAGATTCCGGCGTCTACACAAGACCGTGGACTGTGCGTTTCCCGCTCTATCGCCGTCTGGAGGAAAACGCGCAGCTGTTGGAATTCAAGTGCGTGGAATTTGCCGAAGAACTGATTTACGGCCACCTGAGAAGGCAGCCCGACTCGGAATAAAGGTTCAAACGATATGGCCGACCCAGCGGCCGGCTAGCATGACTCCCGCCCACAGGAAGAGCGACAGTCCGGCTATCGTTCTGGCACCTGTCGATAATATCATCACGTCCTGGTGGTTTTTGATCGCCGGGTACAGTTTGTAGTGGAAAACCGCCATATTGATTCCGGCAAGCAACAGTAATCCCATTTTCCACTGGAAGGCCGGATTCAGAACATGGGAGGCGGCACGGGTGATGAACATGCCCAGTCCCGTCACCAGCGCAATGGCAAACGCGCCCCAGGTCCACGGCGTCAGTTCTCTTGCCAGTGTCTCCACCGAATAGCGGGTTGCCGCAAGTCCCAGCACCCGCAAATCAACCATCAATATTGAACCGAGTACCATTGCAGCGGCAATCACGTGTATCGACTCGAGAAAGGGAAATAACCATGTACCGCCGATTTCCCAGGAAATGGGCCAGTTCTCAATACCGATCCAGAATTCAGTGCTTGGCATGATGGCGCCTCACGCGGGGTAGTAAAGGTATTCGGAATAGGCGATCCAGCGTCCCGCCATCGCAACCATAATCCACAGGCCAAGCGAAGTCAGTGCGATAAGTCGCCCGGTCAGCAGTCGGGAACCAGACCGGCCCCAGAAATCCACTTCCCGCCGGCTCAGCAAATGCAGCACAAGCGCGAGGATCAGCGCCGGCAGCAAAAAAGTGAATTTCCAGATGAATACCGGGTTATTGAAGTAACGGGCCGGGCGGGCAAAGACGAAGAATGAGCCGGAAATCGCCAGCGTTACCAGTGCGGTCCAGAACCAGGGCATGAGTCGTCTGATCATTTCACTGATTTGTTGACTGCGTACGGCAAGTCCCAGCATCCGCAGATCAATCATTACAATCGACCCCATGACTACCGCGATCGCCAGGATATGAATGGTCTGGATAATCGGGGGAAACCCGGGGATATTTCGCAGCATATACAGCGATGCGTCACGCATCGGACTGTCGGCAAGCAGGCTGGCAAGTTGATCGGCAATCGCCATGGGATATCGCCCGAAGTGGCCCGTTAAACGCGGCTCAGATTACAAATATTTGTCGGTTACGGCGCCTTCCGATGCCGAGGTGACGGTCCTGGCATACTTGGCCAGTACGCCACGCGTGTAGCGTGGTTTCGGACGCTGCCACCGATCCAGCCGCGACTGGATTTCACTGTCGCCAACATGCAATGTCACTTTGCGCGAATCAGCGTCAATAGTGATTTCATCGCCATCCTCGACGATGGCGATCGCCCCCCCCTCGATGGCTTCCGGAGTGATATGTCCGACCACGAATCCGTGGCTGCCTCCGGAAAAGCGGCCGTCGGTAATCAGGGCTACCTCCTTGCCAAGACCGCGTCCCATGATGGCAGACGTGGGGCTGAGCATTTCACGCATTCCCGGCGCCCCTTTCGGGCCTTCGTAGCGGATCACCACCACGTCGCCAGCAACCACGGTGCCGTCAAGAATTCCCTTCAATGAGTCTTCTTCGGAGTGAAACACCCTGGCCGTGCCGGTGAACTTGAGTCCTTCCTTTCCGGTGATCTTGGCCACGGCGCCCTCGGGTGCGAGGTTGCCGTGCAGAATAACCAGGTGGCTGTCTTTTTTGATTGGATTACTCAATGGCCTGATAATTTCCTGGTCTATCGGATAAGGCGCTACATCAGCGAGGTTCTCACTCAGGGTTTTGCCAGTGACGGTCAGACAACGGCCATCGAGCATGCCCGCGTCCAGCAACAACTTCATCAACGGCTGAATACCGCCGATCTTTATCAGTTCCGACATCAGAAAACGACCGCTGGGACGCAAATCCGCCAGCATCGGGGTCTTCTCGCCGATGCGATTGAAGTCATCCAGTGTCAGTTTGACATTGACCGTATGGGCCATGGCCAGCAAGTGCAGTACCGCATTGGTGGAACCGCCAAGCGCAATAACCACCTTGATGGCATTTTCAAAGGCGGCACGGGTCATGATATCCGAGGGTTTGATGTCCTTTTCAAGCAAATGCAGTATCGCTTCGCCGGCAAGCAGGCAATCATTCTCTTTTTCCTTTGAGATGGCGTCCTGCGCAGAACTGTTGGGCAGGCTCATGCCCAGCGCTTCTATCGCGGACGCCATGGTATTGGCCGTATACATGCCACCACAGGATCCGGGACCCGGTATTGCGGTCTCCTCGATTTCCTTTAACTCGATGTCCGATACCGTGCCACCGGCATGACCGCCCACGGCCTCGAATACCGAGACGACATCAGTGTGGTTCTTGCCCGGCTGGATGGTGCCGCCGTAAATAAAAATTGAAGGGCGGTTCAGTCGGGCCAGGCCCATGATGCAACCGGGCATATTCTTGTCACAGCCACCAATTGCGATGATCCCGTCATGCCCCATGCATCCAGAGACCGCTTCGATTGAGTCAGCTATGATCTCCCGGGACACCAGGGAATACTTCATGCCTTCGGTACCCATGGAAATACCATCGGAAATCGTGATGGTATTGTAGATAATGCCTTTGCCCTCGGCTTTGTCGACGCCCCGCTTGACATCATCCGCCAGCTTGTTGATATGCATATTGCAGGGCGTGACCATGGCCCACGTCGACGCGATGCCTATTTGTGGTTTGCGAAAGTCATTGTCGTCAAATCCGACGGCCCGGAGCATCGCCCGACTTGGGGCCTGCTCAACGCCATCCACAACAAGACGGGAATGTTTACGCAAGTCTTTATCACTCATGGTATGAGGCTGATCCTGGGTGTTGGCCGAGGGCGGTCACTATACACCAAATACGGCGCGGTTTACCATGAACCGCGTTGCCGTCGGCGCCAGTTATAAGGTCCGAAAACGGCCGGTTCCGACCAGCCGGGGCTGCTATGATCACCGCTGCATTGAGGATACCGGCCCGAGGCCGGACAGTACCAGGAACAGGCTGTATGCGGTTAAATACGGAAGACTACGAACATGCGCGTCAGCTACGCGATCCCCGGTTTGACGGTCGCTTCTTCGTCGCTGTACGGACCACGGGAATCTACTGTCGGCCAGTGTGTCCTGTACGCATTCCACGCAAGGAAAATGTGGTGCTGTACACCAGCGCGGCGGAAGCCTCGGAAGCGGGATTCAGGCCGTGCCTGCGCTGCCGTCCCGAATCCGCACCGGGGACGCCGGCATGGTGTGGCAGTTCCGCCACAGTGGACCAGGCCCTGCAGCTTATTCAACGCAGCCCGGCGGATGAATTTTCAGTCGGCGGGCTTGCGGAACAGCTCGGGGTCGGACCCCGGCAATTGTCACGCCTGTTCCGGAAACACCTGGGGGTATCGCCCCAGGCTGTGGTCCATACACGTCGCCTTCACCTGGCAAAAAAACTGATTGATGAAACAAGTCTCTCGCTGACCGATATCTGTTTCGCCGCGGGATTTGGCAGCGTGCGCCGTTTCAATTCGGTGATGCGGGGAGTCTACAGCAAATCTCCGAGCGCATTACGGGCTGGCCGGGGCAAGGCATCGGAAGTTGACAAGATGATTGAAGTCAGCCTGCATTACCGGCCACCCTGTGATTGGCAGGCCATGCTGGAATTTCTGCGCAGGCGGGCCATCAACGGAGTCGAAGTCGTCACCGACACCCGCTATAGCCGCTCGATCGCTATCGGTCGGGAGCGGGGCTGGTTAACGGTGCGTTTCGAGCCCGAACGGCACCGGGTGATGTTGTCTGTCATGTTTCCGGATTTGCGTAAACTGGGGCTGATTATTGAACGCGTGCGGAGTATTTTCGATCTCAATGCGTGCAGCGAAGACATTGATAAACATCTGGGTTCCGATGCATTGCTGAGCCCGGCGGTCGGTAGATTTCCGGGAACGCGGGTGCCCGGTTGCTGGGACGGATTTGAGATCGCGGTACGCGCCATAATAGGGCAGCAGATATCGGTGACAGCCGCGACCACGCTGCTGGGCAGACTCGCCCGTTCTCTGGGAGAGTCCGGCCCGGGACCCGGGCCGGAATTGCTGTTTCCGTCTCCACAACACCTTGTTGATGCGCCGATGAAGGGTCTGGGCATCACCCGGCGACGGGTTGAGGCCATCCGCGAACTGGCGGCAATGACGCTGGACGGTGAATTGTGTTTTGATGGCGCCACAGACACTGCCGGGTTTGCGCAACGATTGTGCACAATCAAGGGAATTGGTGAGTGGACGGCACAGTATATCGCTATGCGGGCTCTGAATGATCCGAACGCCTTTCCCCATTCCGATCTGATTCTGCTCCGCGCCGCTGCACAGTCAAACCCGCTGTCGCCGGCTGAACTGATTGAACGGGCCGTGCCCTGGCAACCCTGGCGCGCTTATGCGGTCATTCTTTTGTGGCGCCAGGCGGCCATTGCATCAATACCGTGAATGAGAACCCCAAAAAGCCCTTGGCAATAATGTGAGAGAAACGTGACTACCACTTACTATTGTTATATGTCGACGCCGGTTGGAGAACTGCTGCTGGCAGGGACCGAGACTGCATTGACCCGTATCGGATTCCCTGAAGGAAAGGGGATGATGCGTCATGATGAACTCTGGACCGAAGACCCGGCGATATTTACTGAAGTCAAAGAACAATTGCAGGCCTATTTTGATCAGCGCCTGACACGGTTTGATCTGCCCCTGGCACCGGCTGGGACCGATTTTCAGCTTCGGGTGTGGGAGGCGTTGATGACAATTCCCTACGGCGACACCAGCAGTTACGGAGAAATCGCCGGCCGCATGGGTCGTCCCGGCGCATCCCGCGCTGTCGGTGCCGCCAATGGTCAGAACCCTTTGCCTATCGTGATTCCCTGTCATCGCGTGATCGGGCGGGATGGTACCCTCACGGGCTTTGGTGGCGGGTTGGAAGTCAAACGGCGTCTGCTGGCGCTGGAAAAGACTGCTGTTACCGGTATGTAGCACATGGTGGCACTACCGACCGCCGGTATTTGTTTCCGGTGAACCCGCTGGTATAGTAGCGTCCTGATTTCCCGGCGGCAGCCGGACTCCTCGAAGTACGGGCAACGGCGACAGAACTCCATGCAAAGCAGTCAACAGCAGATAATCACCCATGTACACGACTGGCTGAAAGCCGACAAGCCGGTATGGCTATGCACCATTCTCAAGACCTGGGGCTCTTCGCCCCGGCCGGTGGGTTCGATGATGGCCTGTACGCTTGACGGTGAACTGATGGGGTCCATCTCCGGTGGTTGTATTGAAGAGGATTTCCTTGAACAGTTGCGCGATGGCAGTCTGAAGTCGCGTTATGGCGAGGAAGGTGGGCCGTTCCTGGTAAAATATGGCATTAACGCGGAGGAGCAGGCGCGATTGAAACTGCCCTGCGGTGGCCAGTTGCATGTGCTGCTGGAATATATTGAACCGGAGGATGCGACAGTGGAGGTTTTCGCCGATATTCGTCACGCACTGGAGAATCACCAGAAAATCAGCCGCATTGTCAATCTGCGGGACGGCACGATCAGTATGGCGCGCTCTTCGGCCGATGACGCAGTCGAAGTCTCTGAGGAACGCCTCGTCCATAGTCTCAGCCCGCGGTATCAGCTGCTTCTGCTTGGCGCAGGTGACGTGGCGCGGTATGTCGCTGAACTGGCATTGGCGCTGGAGTATGAGGTCATGCTGTGTGATCCGCGGCCTGACTACCTGCAGAACTGGCATGTCGATGGCGTGGAAACCACCGCGCGTTTGCCTGATGATGTAGTGAGGGAACGCTTCAGTAATCCGTATAGCGGCGTAATCGCACTGGCTCACGACCCAAGAGTGGATGATATGGCTCTGATGGAGGCTCTGAAAACCGATGCATTTTACATTGGCGCGATGGGCTCGGATCGAACCTCGGCGGGACGGCGCAAACGGCTACCGGAACTGGGCCTGACCGAAACGGAAATCGCCCGCCTGCATGCCCCGATCGGTTTCATCACGGGTAGCAAGACGCCGGCGGAAATCGCCATCTCCATAATGGCTCAGGTCACCGCGGTCCGACACGGCGCGCTTGCCTGAAAACCAGGACATGTCTTCACCCGTTGATCCGCGTTTTCCGTCAAGGTGCGGGTGGTCTCAGATGGCCCCACGGCGCCGCGGATTCCAGCATCGTGGCCAGTTGCAACAGCTGTAAATCTTTACTCCAGCCTGCGGAGAACATGGCGCCCACGGGCAGACCGGCGGCATTGATGTGTAGCGGCACCGACATGCTGGGTTGCCCGCTCACATTCATCAGCGCAGCGAAGCCGCTGTATTGTGAGAAGCGGCGGGCATAGGTGCCAATACTGCTGCTGTTCATATCAAGCCAGCCGAGTCTGGCCGGTGGCAGGGCCAAAACCGGAGACAGCAGCACGTCATGGGTCTGATGAAATGCCTCCATGTCGCGGGATACCTGCCGAAAGTAATCCAGGGCTACCAGATATTCGGTGGCGCTGGTTCTTGCACCACGTGCCGCCATCCGGCGCGTGGCTTCCTCCAGTGGGCTGTCTTCCAGGTTGAGGCCAAGATTTTCCAGCCTGGGCATCACAGCCTGCGCCACATGCACGTTTATCACTGTTCCCGCTGCCGCCGCCAGGGCGGAATAGTCGACAGGCGGCGCACAAAGCTCCACATCATGACCAAGTTTTCCGCAGAGGTTCATGGCCTTGTTCACCGCTTCTGTACAATCCGGATCCACCGCCGCTCCGCCTGGATGCTCTGTCTGCACAGCGATACGCAGCGCGCCCGGCTCCCGGCGGCCGCTTTCGAGAAACGAGCCGGGGCCTGGGGGCAGTGGATAAAGACTCGGTGTATCAAGGGCCAGCAAATCGAGAAAAGCGGCACTGTCGCGTACACTGCGGGTGACTACGTGAGCGACACTCATACCGCTCCAGCTCGATTGCATGTTGTTCTCAACCGGCGTCAGACCCCGGCTGGGTTTTAAACCGAACAGGCCGCAACAGGAGGCGGGAATCCGGATGGAGCCACCGCCGTCGGTAGCATGGGCGGCGGGTACGATTCCCGCCGCCACGGCAGCGGCGGCACCGCCACTGGAGCCGCCCGTCGAATAGTCGAGATTCCAGGGGTTGCGACAGGGTCCCGCGAATACCGATTCAGTGGTAATGGTGAGACATAATTCGGGAGTATTGGTCTTGCCGAGCATCACCAGTTCCGCGTTCAGAAAACGTTCACTGATCATGCTGCTGCGTTGGGCAATTTCACCGGCAAAGAGCCGGCTGTGGTTTGTTTGTGGGAGACCTGACACTTCGCTCAGGTCCTTGATGAGAAACGGAACGCCGGCAAGTGGCTTCGCTGATCGGGAGCTCTTGTCAAGGTCGGCCGCCTGACGACGAGCCTGGTCGAATGCCGGAACGGTAATGGCGTTGAGAACCGGATTGAAACGTTCGGTGAGAGCAAGCGCACAGTCAAGCAGTTCGGTTGCGGAAACTTCGCGTCTATCAAGCAAGTCAGCCAGCGCTACCGCGTCAAAATTCCCGTATTCCTCAGTATTCATCGGTGGCTGTTACGCTTCATCATCCTTTGAAACCAGGGAAAAGCCCTTCTCTCTTTGATCTTCCTCTTCTTCAGAAAGGTCTTCGTCGTTTTCACTGCGGCCTTCGGACAGTTGTATCTTCAATCGCAGATTGTTTTTGGAGTCAGCGTTCTTCAGGGCTTCCTGGTAACTGATACGGCCGGCTCGATACAGGTCATACAGGGCGGCGTCAAATGTTTTCATGCCGGCCCGTTCGGATTTTTCCATCACTTCCTTCAATTCAAGAACTTTGCCCTGCTTGATCAGGTCGCAAACGCGGGGAGTTCCCAGCAACACTTCGATGGCGGCGGAGCGCTTGCCGTCGACCGTGGGAATAAGGCGTTGCGAGACGAATCCCTGGAGGTTGAGTGACAGATCCAGAAACAACTGCTTGTGCCGCTCTTCGGGAAAAAAATTGATGATACGGTCCAGGGCCTGGTTGGCATTGTTGGCGTGCAGGGTGGAAAGACACAAGTGACCGGTTTCCGCGAAGGCGAGAGCGTGCTCCATGGTTTCGCGGGTTCTGATTTCGCCAATCAGAATGACATCCGGCGCCTGGCGCAGCGTATTTTTCAGCGCCTCCTCGTAGCTGAGGGTATCCACGCCCACTTCCCGCTGGTTGACGATCGATTTATGATGAGGATGCACAAACTCCACGGGGTCTTCTATGGTAATGATATGACTGTCGCTGTTCCGGTTCCGATGTCCGATCAGGGCGGCCAGCGAGGTGGATTTGCCTGAACCGGTGCCACCGACGAACAGAATGATGCCGCGCTTTTGCATGATCAGGTCTTGCAGTATCGGAGGCAGCCCGAGAGATTCGGTATCGGGGATTTCAGTCTTGATATTGCGGGCCACGATGGCCACTTCACCCCGTTGCCGAAAGATATTGACACGGAAGCGGCCGATGCCGGGTTCGGCGATGGCCAGGTTCATTTCCAGATTGGTCTCAAATTCGGCGATCTGTTCATCGTTCATTATCTGGTAGGCGATTTTTTTGGCGGCACCGGGGGGAAGGTTTTTATCCATTAACGGGGTCAGTTTTCCAAACGCCTTCATGCTGGGAGGCGCGCCCGCGGTCAAGAACAGATCAGAGCCTTCCTTTTCAATTACAATCCGCAACAAGTCTTTAAAACCCATGGTGTTCCCCTCTGCATACCCAGGTTAGAATCTTCGTTCTGTGTACCAGTTAACTTCGCGAGATGATTTATCAACCCCGTCAACAACATCAAGCATCAATGCGAACAATGCCATGCGCACCAGCACCCCGTTGTCGGTCTGGCGGAAAATGGCCAGGTTCGGATGCTCATCCAGATCGCTGTCGAGTTCATTGGCTTCCGCCCTGGAATCGCGGGGCAGAGGATGCATAATTACCGTATTGGGCTGGCAGTAGCGCGTGTAGATTGCCTGGTTCAACCTGAACTTGCCGCGGTAAACGTCTGCCTCAATCCGGGTGTGAAAACGCTCTTCCTGAATTCGCGTGAGGTAAAGCGTATCGTTTCCCTGCAAACCGGTTTCCATGTCGTCCGTTTCGGTAACGTTATGACCGCGTGAGCGCAGACCGTCGACTATTTCAGGAGGTAGCCTCAGTTCAGGCGGCGATATCAGTTTTATCGTCAGTTTCTCATACAACAGGAGTAATTGTGACAGGGAATGCACGGTACGGCCGTGCTTCAGATCACCGATCATGGCCACTTTCATGCCATCTATCTGCTGGCCGCTCGAGTTCAACTCTTTTTTGATCGTATACAGATCCAGTAGCGCCTGGCTGGGATGTTCATTGGGGCCGTCACCCCCGTTTATCACGGGTACACGGCTGGCACGGGCAAATTCGGCGACGGAGCCGGAAGCCGGGTGACGCATAACGACGGTGTCACTGTAACCGCTGATAACCCGGGCCGTGTCATACAGCGACTCGCCCTTGGATATCGAGGACGTTCTGATCTCGGTGGTTTCACGAACGTGCCCACCCAGAAGATTGAAGGCACACCCGAAGCTCACGCGTGTGCGGGTACTGGGTTCGAAGAACAGGTTGCCGAGAATGGCTCCGTCGAGAACCTTGGTCACTCGCTGTCGGTGAGCATACGGTTCCATCCTGTCGGCAACCTGGAACAAAAGCTCAACATCGCCACGGTCGAACTGTGTAACACTGATTATATGTGCACCGGGGAAATGCATGAGGCGTTCATCACCGCTGTGTGCGCCGATTGGCGTTCCTGGTGGGCCGTTGCGACCCGTTCGGCAGATACTACTACATGACGCGTCGGCTTGCTATCCGGGTGGCAAGCGCGGTCTGACTGTGCTTTACTCGCCGTGGAGGAATCTGGCATGACCGGCAAGACTGTTTACTGGTACGACTTCGAGACTTTCGGGAGCGATCCACGCCGTGACCGTGCTTCCCAGTTCGCCGGTATTCGCACTGACGAAGAACTCAATATCGTCGGTGATCCGCTGGAAATCTTCTGCCGCGCTTCCGACGATTTTCTGCCCAGTCCCGAGGCCTGCCTGGTAACCGGTATTACACCCCAGCAGACCCTGCGGGAGGGAGTGCCCGAGTACGAGTTCGCCAGGCTGATACACGAGCAGTTCAGTGTCCCCGATACCTGTGTGGCAGGTTATAACAGCATCCGCTTCGACGATGAGGTGGTCAGGCAGCTTTTCTATCGCAATTTTTACGATCCCTATGAGCGTGAATGGAAAGCCGGTAACTCCCGATGGGACATCATCGATATGGTGCGCCTGTGCGCCGCCCTGAGACCCGAGGGGATCAACTGGCCACGGCGCGAAGACGGCAGCATCAGTTTTCAACTGGATCGGCTTACCGTGGCAAACGACATTGAGCACAGTTCCGCCCATGACGCGCTGGCTGACGTAACCGCCACCATAGCCATGGCCAAACTGGTCAGAACCGCGCAACCGAAACTTTATGATTATGCCTACAGGCTGCGGTCCAAGCAGGCGGTGCTGGCGCAGATCGACCTTGCCGAAAACAGACCGCTTCTGCATGTGTCGTCGATGTATTCCGCCGCATCCGGTTGCCTTGCCCTGGTTATGCCGCTCTGCCGTCATCCGACTGACAACAACGGTATTATTGTCTACGATTTACGGGAAGATCCCGATCTCTGGCTGTCCCTGCCGGAGGAGGATATTCGCCGGCGAATCTTCAGCAGTCAACAGGATTTGCCTGAAGGCGTTGCCCGAATTCCGCTTAAAACGCTGCATATCAATCGATGCCCGATGGTTGCGACTGCCACATTGCTGGATTCGAAACTGGCGTCCCGGTACGGCATTGATCTGGCCGGCAGCCAAAAGTATTGGCGACGGATACAATCCGACGTTCACGTCAAGGCCAAGGTTTGCGCCGCGTTTGGTTCGCGGGAACCGTCCGGTGAGCAGGATCCGGATTTCATGATATACAGTGGCGGATTTTTCGGCGAAGCCGACCGCCAGGCGATGGAACGGGTGCGCCAGTGTTCCGGCGCGGAGCTGGTTAAACTGAAACTCCCGTTCCAGGATTCACGCCTGCCTGAAATGCTGTTCCGCTATCGGGCCCGCAACTTTCCCGACACTCTCACTTCGCTGGAGCAGGAGCGATGGCAGAAATTTCGAGCCTCCCGCCTGGGTCCTGATAGCCTTAGCGCTTTTGCCGAGGCGATGGAGCAGATCAGACTGATGCAGGAGAAAGAACGAGACCAACAGGTAATACAGAGCCTGGAAGAATGGGTAGCCGACCTGGTGCCGCAAACGGAGAACGAGTAACTCGATGGATCAGTTTGGAGCAATCAGACCCTACAACGACGACGAGATCCGGCCGGTCTTGGACAAGCTTGTCGACAATCCGGAATTTGTCCATAGCATCGCGGTTTTCAATCACCCCCGGTTGGCCCGGCTGCTTCCGGCCGCGACCGCAGCCCTGGCCCGCTACAAACTGAGTAGGCAGTTTCGCCATGTGCACAATGTAGCCAGCATGCAGGATGTCATAGCGGGATACATGGACAAAATGATCGAGGACACCACCACGGGCTTGACACATTCCGGGCTGGACAACCTGGAGGAGGGCCGCAGCTATCTGTTTATCAGCAATCACCGCGATATCACCATGGATCCGGCATTCGTCAACTACATGCTCTATCACGCCGGTTTTGAAACCCTGCAGATTGCCATTGGCGATAACTTATTGAAAAAACCCTTTGTCAGCGATCTGATGCGCCTCAACAAAAGCTTTATCGTGCGGCGCTCCCTGAAGGGAAGGGAGTTGCTCAAGGCTTTGACGCTGCTGTCCCAGTACATCCATCATTGCATCGAAAGCGGCCACAACGTCTGGATTGCACAACGTGAGGGGCGCGCCAAAAATGGCGTTGATCGAACCGACCCGGCGCTTGTCAAGATGCTGGCGATGGCTCACCGCGGCCTGCCGTTGGGAGACTCCATCGGTCGTCTGCATGTAGTGCCGGTAGCTATCTCCTATGAATATGATGCCTGTGACGTACTGAAGGCCGAAGAGTTATACCAACTTGAGAGCACCGGGAGCTTCGTCAAGGACGACCGCAGTGATATTCAGAGCATTGTAACCGGAATGATTGGTTTCAAAGGTCGGGTACATGTTGCCTTTGGCTCGGAAATTGGAAAATCCCTTCCTCTGAGCAATGATCCTGAACGAATCGCCAGGGAAATAGACCAGCAGATACTCGCCAGTTACAGATTGCATGACAATAATTTCCTTGCATTGGAAAAACTGCAGGAATCGGGACTGGTGGATGTGCCCGAGCTCGAACCCACGGTGGCGGAGTATCGGCCGGACGTCCTGGCGCGACAGAAATTCGAGGCCAGGCTGGCGAAAGTGGATTCACATCTGCACAAACATTACCTGAGCATGTATGCCAACCCCGCCATTAACCGGTTTGCCGTTGGAGCTGAATTGTTTGCCGTCGAGGAATAGCAAGGCTCCCAAGGTCACAAGGTCAGTTCAGTTTTGCAACGGCGGATTGCAGACGCTTCGTCAGGCTTGATCTTACCGGCGGTGCCAATGGGCCCAGGCACAACAGGCGCTTTTCCATTTTTCCCGCAAGCTGACGGCTGGGTGTTTCCGGGTGTGGGCGGCCGAACTTTTCTTTCAATTGGTCGAGTTGAAGCTGCATCCGGAGTGTCTGGTCTTCTTCGGGTGACTCCAGCCCGGCACGAATCTCGAGTTTAATACAGGCTTCGCGCAGTTCCGCTTCGTTCCTTGCGATCCAGCGGTTCAGATCATCACGGGAATTGAGTGCGCTGATTTGGGCATAGCGGCTGCGCAGTTGTTCTTCACAATCGCTGTCCTGTACGGCCGGCAACCGGTCCCAGGCACCGTTGATGCTTTCGCGCACTTGCCGCAACGCTTCATCATTGGAACTGGCCATCAGCTGATCTTCCAGCTGTGAGTAAAATTCAGTGTGGATTGCGATCTGTTGCGCCAGTTCAGCGTGTCTCTTATCAGGAGTCGGACCGGCGGGTTCAGCCCTGTTCCGGGCTTCGCCGGAGTGTGAATTTTCGCGGGCTGTTTTCTGTCTCTTGCCAATTCCCTGTTCGAAAACCTCGTCACAGGCGCTGCGAAAGCTTTTCCAGAATTTCTTGTCTTCCCTGTATCCCGCCGGACCCACCTCCTTCCATCGCGCCTGCAGCGTCTTCGCCTCAGTCATAGCCTGCCGGTTGTCTTCCAGTGACAGCACAGAGGTGGCCTGTTCGACAAGTTCCTGTTTGCGCTGGCCATTGGCTTTCAGCACACGGCGTCTCATACTCCGCATTTGATCGAGCGCACCATGAAAGCGTTTCTGCAACTCGCGTATGCTGGATTGCGGGACCGGTGCAAATTGCTTCCACTCGTCCCGAGCCTGTTTTTCAATCTGGTTCAAGGCCGTCACATTGACGTTTTCGGCAACCAGGCTCTCGAGATATTGTTCAAGCTGAACACAAATTTCGCGGCGCCGCTTGAGATTTTCGACCATTGTTCTTTTGCGTTGCCTGAAATATTCCTTGCACGGTTCGTAAGCCTGGTCCGAAAGTTTCTTGAATTCTTTCCATAAGCTTTCATTCTGGCTGGACTTGCCCAGTGCTTTCCATTCGTTATGCAGTTCCGTCACGCGCCTCGCGCGGTCGGCCGGATCCATTTTTGCCGCCCGCAGATTTTTCATCTGGGTCAACAACTCCTTTTTCTTCTCTGCGGCGGCAAATTTCCTCCACTCCCGCAAATCTGCGAGAGGCGACTTCAGGTGGGCGGTTTTCTGGCGCAGTGCTGATTTGATCTTGCCATGGGTATTCCCGATGTTTCCCTGGATTCGGTCCCACAGGTGCAGCGCTTCATTGGAATGTCCTTCCTTGAGAAAGGTTTCCAGTTCTGCCAGTGCTGTTTCACTCTCCGTCAGCAACTGCCGCTGATAGTCCTGGTTTTTTGTCAACAAATCATGGAACCGGGATGCAATGACAGGCATCGGGTTGTCTGCGTTTTTTTCCCCGTCAACGGGTATCCTGGCAGCGGAGCTGAGGGTGATGAAGCGTCGATGCAGATCCACGAGCCTGTTTGTATTTTTGTGGCTGATCCGTGCCAGTTCAGCCTCCAACTGCGGCATGGTGTCCGCTGTGGATGGCAACGCCGGGGACGGCTGTGCGGGCGGGGCGGATTTTGGTGTGCCGGGCCGGGATTTGGAAACCGAGATTGCTGTCACGAGAAACTACCTGATGGCGAATTCTTGTCCGGTGCTTCCATATGGTTAGTGGGTAGTTTAGCAGAACTTATTTCGACCGGGACAGGAAACTCTGTCTAAAGCGCAATGAAAGTCTCTATCATTGTAAGTATGGGTCTGGACGGCGAGTTGCTATACTTGTCCTATTCATCCTGAATTCAATACTTCGGCTCCCCATGCTTCCCAAAGAACTGAAGGAATCAATCCAGACTGCGTACAAGCAGCTGCTGGAGGACCGCTCCCTGACTCCGCGTTCGGGGCAGCGGCGGATGATCGCGGAAATCGCCAATTCTCTTGCGGTACTGGGTCCTGGCGAAGAGCCGGCAGCGGAGACCCAGGACGGTGAAGCCGGACGGCCGATATGTGTCGTCGAGGCGGGCACCGGCACCGGCAAGACCCTCGCCTATATTCTCGCCGTGGCTCCTCTGGCACAGGCTTTTGGTTATAAAGTAGTCCTTTCCACCGCGACGATCGCATTGCAGGAACAAGTCATATACAAGGACCTGCCCGATATCGTCCATGGCAGCGGACTCCGGTTCAGTTTCACCCTTGCCAAGGGCAGGGGACGTTACCTGTGCCTGTCAAAGCTCGATATGTTGCTGGGCGGTAATGACAGCCTGGATGCCATCATTGACCTGTTCGGGGCCGGCGGTCTGGCGGAACCTCCCAATACCGTGTTGTATCAGCAGATGCTTGAGGAAATCACGGCGGGGAAGTGGAATGGCGATCGTGATGAATGGACCGGGGCAATGCCCAATGCCGACTGGATTCCGCTGACGGCTGATAATGCCCAATGTTCGGGTCCGCGCTGCACCAATTTCAGCCGCTGCTTTTTTTACAAGGCACGGCAATCGATGGAAGCGGCCGATATTATTGTAACCAATCACGACCTGGTACTGTCGGATCTCGCGCTGGGTGGCGGTGTGATACTGCCCGAGCCGGAAAAGACCATCTACATCTTTGACGAGGCCCATCATCTTCCGATAAAGAGTACCAATCACTTCGCTTCCTTCGCCCGTATCCGGGGAAGTATCGCCTCACTGGAACAATGTACCCGGGTAATGCGGCAACTGGAAAACTCCGCGGCACTGGGAAGTGCCGAACACCCTCGCAGGCTCTGCCGTGATCTGGCGGATTCCACCGCCCCGGTAATCGAAAGTTTGAACGAGTTGTGGTTGCTGTTGCAGGATTTCGTCGAACCGGCGGACAGCAGGGATGAATTCGATCGCGGTGTCCACTGCTTTCCGCTGGGTGTAGTACCAGCCGGAGTTCAACAGTCTGCCGCCGTATTATCGGAGCAATTCAGTCAGCTGTCGACCAGGCTGGACCAGCTCAACAGCCTGCTGAAGGACAATATGGAGGACGGCGAGAGTATTCTTGCACGCCAGGAGGCCGAGCAATGGTACGCAGCCGTAGGCAGTCTTTGCGGACGTATCGACAAGGCACTGGGTTTGTGGCGCAGCTTCGCTCACACTGATCCGGCAGGCGAAGCGCCGACCGCAAGGTGGCTCAAACCGGTCGCCGTCGGCACCAGCGAGGACATCAGTCTGTCGGCGAGTCCGGTATTGGCCGCGCGGAACCTGCAGGAAAACCTCTGGGAACGTTGTGCCGGCGCCGTGCTCACCTCGGCCACGCTTTCGGCGCTGGGAAATTTTGATTTGCTGAATATGCGGGCGGGGTTACCTTCTGGAACACGGTATTTCCGGATTCCCAGTCCCTTTGACTACCAGCAGGCCGCGGCGCTGGTGATTCCGAAGTTGAACTGTCTTCCCGGCGATCCGCGGCATACCGAAGTCATCACCCTCGCCATTCCGCAGATTCTCGACCGGCAATCAGCGGCGCTGATGTTGTTCTCGAGCCGACGGCAGATGCTGGACGTGCTGAGTGGTCTGACCGCAGAGTGGCGGGAACTGGTCCTGTGCCAGGATGATTATCAGAAAACCCAGTTGCTGGCTTACCATCGGCAGCGGATTGACCGGGGTGAGGGCAGCGTTATCTTCGGGTTGGCAAGTTTCGCTGAAGGTGTTGATTTACCGGGTAAATATTGCACTCATGTATTGATTGCGAAAATACCCTTTGCCGTACCCGACGATCCGATTGAGGCAACCCTGGCTGATTGGCTGACCTCCCAGAGCAAAAATCCATTCATGACTCTGTCGGTTCCTGAAGCAGCACTGCGTCTGGTTCAGTCCAGCGGCCGGCTTCTGCGCAGCGAAACTGACACCGGTTTGATTACCCTGTTTGATGAACGTATCGTCAGCAAGTTTTATGGCCGATCCATTCTCGAATCTCTGCCACCGTACCGGCGCGAAGTGTTTCGTCAGCAATACGACTTGCCGGAGGCCGTCCGCAGCATGAATTAACCACGCTGGCGCTGCCGCCGGCGGGCGTTGCGGGTAAAGTAATATCCCGCTCCCGCCCCTGCCAATGCGCCCAGCAGCATCGTCAGCAGAACATTGTCGAGAAATGGTCCCATGCCGAGGCCGAGGAACAGACCTACGGTGATACAAAGCGCATAGGTCCCCGCAATATCCGGCTGCTTCTTTTTCTTTGCCATGCTAATCCACCCTCTGGTTAACCTGCCTCATGGTCTGGATTTCCGCGCGGTTTGGTGACCCGGTCCGCGTACTGGCCGTTTGCCGGTCGATGCGTTCAACAACTTCCATTCCCTCTACTACCCGGCCAACGACTGTATATCTTCCGGTAAGCCAGTCAGCATCGGCTGTCATGATAAAAAACTCCGGTCCGTTGCTGCCCGGAAGCGACCTGACAAGGCCCACGCTGCCCCGTGAAAATGGCCGTGTGACAGGCCCGTCGCTGAAATTGATGCCGTTGTTTTCATAGGCCTGCTGCAAGGTCAGGTCGTCAAGGGCTCGCCGCAACTCATCTTGTCGGTCCACCAGTTCCTGCTCGCTTTCCACGCCGAGCGAGCGGTACAGTGGGATCAAGACCCGGTTTTCGAAGTCGCGGCGACCTGAAACGTTCATCCGTTCGTTCAGGGAGCCATCGGGATTAAACAGGGGGATGCGATTCAGCCCAAGGCCGGCGGCATTGATTTCTTCCGGGGGTTCATTCACGGGCAATCCCGTTACCTGCTGCCAGGGAATGCCGGCCTGCACCAGCAATCCGGGGATGCTGCGGTAGAAAGCCAATCCATCGAAATAGGGCGAGGGGGGAAGACTTGCGCCGGTCCGCGGGTCGGCCAGGACGGATTCACCTTGCGCCAGTTCGCTGAAGAACGTGGCATTGCGCGGCGCCTCCCCAGGATAAAGTTCAATATACACAGCACCCTGCGATGTGCTTACCAGAAGCAGGGGGTTGTCACGTGATTCCATGGCTGCCATGGCCGAGTTCAGGTCGGCCGCGGCATGCATTGTCCAGCAAAGGCTGAGGGTCACTATCAGTCGCAGGACATGAATTCGGGTCTGTTTCATGGCTTTCCGAGTAATTCGTGATCTTCCGGCAATTTTTTTGAAACCCAGATGGCCAGCTTGTGTTTCATGTTTGGCAACGATATATCCTGTTTTGCCAGGGGTTGAATCAGCTTGTCTTTCACCAGCAACAAATAGATGGCCCGTACCCGGGTATCGACATGATCGGTAGCCTCGAATTGTCCCGCTCCCCGCACCTCGAAATACTTGCTGCCTACCCGCAGCGCTTCCTTGAGGAGCTCGGTTTCGTTTCGGAGCTTTTTCATTGGTCCCTTCATCCCGCTTCGGCCGGAGTATGATACGCCGGTCAACTTCAGGGATTTTAGGATTAAAGCGATATGGTGCGCAACATCAGGGCAAAGCGTCCGCCGGAATAACCGGCGCTATTCACCGTAACCTGCCAGGTCCGCGGGGGTGTCTATATCAAAATGGATACCCGGATCGTCTACATCTACCTGCAAGCACTTGTCGGCGTGCCGTTGAATGACCTGCCGTCCCCCGGCGTCCCCGGCAAGCGCCCGTAATTCAGCAAAGAATGCATGGCCGAATCCGACGGGGTTACCCGTTTTGCCATTGAACGAAGGGAGTACAATCCGGTCCGGCCTGAGTGCATCGCAAAGTAGCCGGTAAGTCTGAATACTGATCAGGGGCATATCCGCAAGGCAAACCAGACAGGCATCCCAATGGTCAACCTGGGTGATTCCGAAGGCCAGTGTCGCGCCCATGCCTGACTCTGCTCCGGCAAAGGTTCTGATTTCGGCTTGGCTGTCGTTGCTGACGAGGAGGGGGAGCAGTTCTTCACGGCTGATTACCAGCACGTCCTTAACAGCATCGTTGAGGTTACCCAAGGTGTGCTGAAATACGGTCTGACCGTCTGGCAGCAGGGCTCCCAGCTTGATACCGCCAAAGCGATTGCTGTAGCCGGCGGCGAGCAACAGTGCTCCGGTCTTCATGTTGCGATGGCCACCCGGCTAGTGCCCTGGGACAGGACACTAGTGCAGCACCTCGTCTTCCGGTATCTCACGTTCAGTCTGGGTGATTTCCACAATGAAGCTCTCCTTGACATCCAGTTCATCCCCGTCATCCTGGTCATAATCCCTGTCCGCCCGCAAAGCTTCTTCGTCTGCAGTCGTGGCTGACCCGGGTTGATGACGCAGCATTTCCGCTTCTCTTTTGGCAATTAATTGCTCACTCAGATGCTGGCGCAGGCGATTAACCACATTGGTCATCACTTCAATAGTCTGACTCAGTTGATCAAGCGTCAGCAATGTACGTTCGGGGTCGTTCTCGGAATATTTTTTATCACTCATTTGATTCCTCTCTCTAACCGCAGCCCTTCTGAGTCAATCCCAGTTAAGGGCGCCACCGGTCTGGTATTCGATCACCCGGGTTTCGAAGAAATTTTTCTCTTTGCGCAAATCCATGATTTCAGACATCCACGGGAATGGGTTCTGAACACTCGTGAATTGCTCTGGAAGGCCTATCTGCACCAGTCGCCGATTGGCGATAAACTTCAGATACTCTTCCATCATGGCGGCGTTCATACCCAGCACACCGCGGGGCATGGTATCTCTTGCGTACTCAATTTCCAACTGTGTAGCCTGCAATATCATCTGCGTGGACTGTTCTTTCATCTTGTCCGTCCACAAATGAGGGTTCTCCAGTCTGATCTGGTTGATCATGTCGATGCCAAAATTCAGGTGCATCGATTCGTCGCGCAAAATGTATTGGAATTGCTCTGAAGTCCCGGTCATTTTGTTGCGCCGGCCCATGGAAAGAATTTGGGTGAATCCGCAATAGAAAAAGATACCTTCGAGACAGCAGTAAAAAGCGATCAGGTTTTTGAGCAGGGCCTGGTCGGTTTCCGGTGTGCCGGTTTTGAAATTGGGATCACTGAGTTCTCGGGTGTATTTCAATCCCCAGGATGCTTTTTTCGCCACTGACGGAATTTCGTGATACATATTGAAAATCTCGCCTTCGTCCATCCCCAGCGATTCTATACAGTATTGATATGCGTGGGTGTGGATGGCTTCCTCGAAAGCCTGACGTAAAATATACTGGCGGCATTCAGGATTGGTGATGAGGCGATATATCGCAAGCACCAGGTTATTGGCGACAAGAGAATCGGCGGTGGCGAAGAAACCCAGATTGCGTTTGACGATCAGGCGTTCGTCCGTGCTCAGGCCATTCGTGTTCTTCCATAGCGCGATATCGGCATTCATATTGATTTCCTGCGGCATCCAGTGGTTCGCGCAGCCATCAAGATACTTCTGCCATGCCCAGTCATATTTGAAAGGCACCAGTTGATTCAGGTCGGCACGGCAATTGATCATCCGCTTGTCGTCAACCGTAACCCGCTGAGCGGTACCGTTCAGTTCTTCAACGCCAGCCGCAATATCCAGTTTTTCCAGGTCGTTGATCGCCCGCTCCAACGCCTTTTGGTTTCTGATGACGTGCGCATCTTCGATGGAATTTCCGGCACTTTCCATGCTGCCTCCTGTGGTACCTTTCACTGGCACGGTCGCCTGCTTTTTGTTGGCGATCGCCACTTCGGATTTTTCCGGGGCGCGACTCGCCAAAGCCGAAGATTTCTGGTCCGCGGTTTGTTCCTGTCTGGCCGGAGTACTCGCCGGACTTGTATTATCTTCCTGATGGAATTCATCCCACGAAAGCATATTCACCTCTCTGGTTTTGCTGTTCTGGTCTTGTTGTTTTTCTTCGCCGGTTTTTTACAAGTCTCAATGTTTTCGCCTCAAGACCCTGTGTTCCGTCTACTGGCAAGCTTCGCAATCGGGGTCCTCAATGGCACAGGACATCGGGACCGCCGCCTTGGAGGCCACCTTGTTCAGCTTGGAGTCGGAGACGGTCGATTTCTCGGTGGACGTGGCCGCCAGCGATCTCAGGTAATAGGTTGTTTTCAATCCCCGCAGCCATGCCATGCGGTAGGTGACATCCAGCTTTTTACCGCTGGCGCCGGCAATGTATAAATTGAGGGACTGTGCCTGGTCGATCCACTTCTGGCGACGGCCGGCCGCATCGACCAGCCAGCGGGGCTCGATTTCAAAAGCAGTGGCGTACAACTGCTTGATATGAGCAGGAACACGATCAATTTTCTGAACGCTGCCATCGTAATATTTCAGGTCATTAACCATGACGCTGTCCCACAGCCCCAGTTCCTTCAGATCCCGAACCAGGTACGGATTCACCACCGTGAATTCACCGGACAGGTTCGATTTCACGTAGAGATTCTGGTAGGTGGGTTCAATGGACTGCGAAGTTCCAATAATATTGGCAATGGTAGCGGTTGGAGCTATGGCCAGCACATTGGAATTGCGCATGCCGGTTTGCTTGATGCGACGACGCAATGTTTCCCAGTCCTGGCGCTGATCCATGTTGACGTCAATGTAGTCTTCGCCGCGATGTTGCCGCAAAAGACCCAATGAGTCGATCGGCAGGACTCCCTGATCCCACAATGATCCTGAAAAGGATTCGTAGCGGCCTCGTTCCTCCGCCAGATCGGTGGAGGCCTGGATCGCGTAATAACTGATTGCTTCCATGGATACGTCGGCAAATTCCACGGCCCGGTCGGAAGCATAAGGAATCTTCTGAATGTAAAGTGAATCCTGGAACCCCATGATACCCATGCCGATGGGCCTGTGTTTGAGGTTGGAATTTTTTGCCTCGTCCACCGAGTAGTAATTGATGTCGATAACGTTGTCCAGCATGCGCACGGCAGTATGAATGGTCTTCTGCAATTTCTCGTGCGTCAGCCCGTTTTCATCAATATGGTTTACCAGATTAATGGAGCCAAGGTTGCACACCGCGATCTCGTCCTTGCTGGTATTGAGTGTAATCTCGGTGCACAGGTTGGACGAGTGAACGGTGCCCACGTGCTGTTGTGGAGAGCGCACATTGCAACTGTCCTTGTAGGTAATCCAGGGATGCCCGGTTTCGAACAGCATGGACAGCATCTTGCGCCACAGGTCCGCGGCTTTTACCGTTTTATAGATTTCCATCTGACCGGCTGCCGCCTTGCGTTCGTATTCTTCGTAGGCTTCTTCAAACGCTTTCCCGTGGAGATCATGCAGATCACGCACATTGTTGGGAGAAAACAGCGTCCAGTCCTGATTATTGAATACCCGTTTCATAAACAGATCGGGAATCCAGTTGGCTGTGTTCATGTCATGCGCCCGACGACGGTCATCGCCGGTATTCTTGCGCAATTCCAGAAACTCTTCGATATCCAGGTGCCAGGTTTCCAGATAGGCGCAGACCGCGCCCTTGCGTTTGCCGCCCTGGTTAACGGCGACTGCGGTGTCATTGACCACTTTCAAGAACGGTACCACACCTTGGGATTTGCCGTTGGTGCCCTTGATGTAGGCGCCAAGCGCCCGAACCGGAGTCCAGTCATTACCAAGCCCTCCCGCCCACTTGGACAGCATGGCATTGTCACGGATAGCGGAATAGATGCCGTGCAAATCGTCCGGTACCGTGGTGAGGAAGCAGGAAGACAGCTGTGGCCTCAGCGTACCGGAGTTGAAAAGTTGCGGCGTTGAGACCATGTAGTCGAAACTGGACAGAAGATCATAGAACTCGATGGCGCGCTGCTCGCGGTTTTCTTCGTTGGTGGCCAGACCCATCGCCACGCGCATGAAAAATATCTGCGGCAACTCGAACCGGGTACCGCCACTGTGAATGAAATACCGGTCATACAATGTCTGCAAACCCAGATAAGTGAACTGCTGGTCGCGCTCCGCCTTCAATGCTTCGCCCAGAACTGCGAGGTCATAGTCCTGCAGGTGGGGCGATAACAGATCCAACTCCACTCCCTTGTCGATATAGGGTTTGAGCAGGGTCGGATATCGATAATGCATTTCCGATTGGGTGGCGCTGGTGCCGGCGTCGAGAAACTGGATCGCCTCGGAGCGTACCGTATCCATCAACAGACGCGCGGTGACATACGAGTAGTTCGGGTCCTTTTCCACCATGGTGCGGGCGGTCATGACCACGGAAGTTCTCACGTCCGCCATCTTTACGCCGGGATACAGGTTTTTCAGGGTTTGCTGATAGATGTCGGCGGCGGAGACGTTTTCCAACCCTTCGCAGGCTTCACGAATAATGGTCTGCAGGCGCTCTGTATCCAGAGGCCCTTCTGTACTGTCATCAAGGGTGACCGGTATGTCATCCTGCAGTGGCTTTTCCTGCTGATGTTTCTGTTCTCGCAAACGTGTATGCTCGGCGCGGTAAATGACGTAACTGCGAGCGACCTTGTGTTCGCCGCTGCGCATCAGCGCCAGTTCAACCTGATCCTGAATATCCTCTATATGAATAGTGCCTCCGGAGGGCATGCGCCGTTTGAAAATAGCGGAGATCTGTTCGCTTAAGGTGGCGACCAGTTCGTGTACCCGGGAGGATGCAGCGGCATTGCCGCCCTCGACAGCGAGATAGGCCTTGGTAATCGCCACAGCAATCTTGGAGTCATCGTAGGGGACGACTGCGCCGTTGCGTTTGATAACCCGGACCTGGCCGGGCGCGGCGGCGGACAACGAAGTGGCATTACCCTTGTTCTCTGCGCGTTCGCTATGTTCCTGTTCTGAAGCTGTTTGTAAGTCGGTCTGCATTAATCTTCTCCGGAATGGCTGATTACCCGATGCGAAGGGGTAACCGTCACTTTATTGCTGGTTTTCTGGGGTTCTGCCTTATGGCTTTCTGGTTCTTGTTATGGTCCTGGTACGTTTTGTCACCGATGCTTTGTACAGTACTGGCTGATTTCCATCTCGCTGCCACAGACAGGCTGCTTCCGGCTACGCGCTAACGCCCTATACTATATATTGTGTTTTTGCGGCTGGACTTTAATGTTATTTCAATGTTATTCAACATTATTCGACGATTTTACCGGCACTTTTTGCCAGCCGGCCGGCATGCCCCGCGGATGGTTGAAATCATCTTCTGCAACTATCCATTCCCGCGGCATTTTCCGGTTTCATTCGTCCACCCTGCGGCACCTGTTATACGACCATACCGGTATTCCGGTGACACTTCAGTCTGCCTGTCCCCCTGGAAATATGCAGGCCGGGACAGAGTGGCGCACACAATATATAGACAAGCAGGAAATCTCCCATACAAGATAATGCGCTTCAGGAGGGATTGCAAGGGGTTTTTATGTGTAAACGATGTGGGGAAATTGTGAATAAGCTGTGACTGGATTTCCGGAATTCAGGTGGGGGTCGGATCTCCCGGGAGGGAATGAGGCCAAACTTGTGACATCGCGGTCGCCACAACCGAATCAACTTTGCAAAGCTGCGCCAACATACTGATTCGAGCAGCTAATGGCGCTCCCAGACGCGGAAAATGAAAAATTCCGGCAATACTATATATTGTGTTTGTTTATCGCAATCTGAACCGGGAGACTCTCTATCGGTTGATAACGCAAAGAAATTCCAGCAAAGCCTTCTGGGAATGCATACGATTCTCCGCTTCATCCCAGATGACGCTGTCGGAAGCATCAATCAGGTCTGCGCTGACCTCCTCACCGCGGTGGGCCGGCAGACAGTGCATAAACAGGGCTTTACTGTCAGCCAGCGACATCAGTTCACTGTTGACCTGGTAGTCCGCGAATCGAGCCATTCTTTCCTGTTGTTGGTCCTCCTGACCCATCGAAGCCCAGACGTCGGTGACCACCAGGTCTGCGCCTTTCACCGCCTCACGCGGATCCCGCAGCAACCGGATGCGGTCACGGTTCGACTCCACCAGATCGTCGCGAGGTTCGAACCCCTCAGGGCAGGCGATGACCAACTCAAAGTCAAACAGGCCGGATGCATTGATGTAGGACTGGCACATATTGTTGCCGTCACCTATCCAGGCAACCCGACGGCCGGTGATACCGCCGCGGTGCTCAATATAGGTTTGCATGTCGGCCAGCAGCTGACAGGGATGAAATTCGTCGGTCAGCGCGTTGATGACAGGTACGCTGGAATATTCGGCAAAACGCTGGATCTTGGCATGTTCGAAAGTGCGGATCGCAATCACATCCACCATCCGCGACAGTACCCGGGCGGAGTCCTCTACCGCCTCTCCCCGCCCAAGCTGTGAATTACTGTTGGACAGAAAAATGGAATTGCCGCCGAGCTGTGTCATGGCAACCTCGAACGCCACCCGGGTGCGGGTGGATGATTTTTCGAATATCATGCCCAGAGTCTGCCCATTCAGCGGCGCCTGCGCGGCCAGCAGGCCCTGTTTCATGGAGATGGCTCGTTGTACTATATTGTGGGCTTCCGACCTGTCCAGATCCAGCAAGGTCAGAAAATGTCTGCTGCTCATTTACTTTGCGCCTGAAAACGAAAAAGGGTAGCAGAGCTACCCGTTGACAAGGGCGGTATTCTAGCCCAGCTTGGGTAAGGTATCAATTTCATGGACGTTGGACCGCGGCCCGTTCCCTGCACTGTGCCGCCTGTCTGATCCGGCCCTGAGCCTCAGGAACCCGCAGCCATTATGAATCCAGTAGAACTGAATCTCTTTGCCAGCCGGATCGCCGCCGTCTGCGATGAAATGGGCAGTGTGCTGAAACGCACGGCGTTCTCACCGAATATCAAGGACCGGCTTGATTTCTCCTGTGCCGTTTTCGATTCAGCTGGAGCGCTTTGCGCACAGGCGGCGCATATTCCCGTGCATTTGGGCAGCATGGCGTTTGCCATGGCCGGCATCGTCGGCTCCCGACAGTGGCAGGATGGTGATGTGCTGATTCTTAATGACCCTTACCTGGGCGGCACACATCTTCCCGATGTCACGGTGGTGACGCCGGTTTATACCCGGACCGGCACTACGGATGAGCCCTCAACGGGTATACAGGGCTTTGTCGTCAACCGCGCTCATCACGCCAACATCGGCTGCGACACGCCCGGTTCGATGCCGGTGTCTGCATCGTTGGAAGAAGAAGGGCTGATCATACCCCCGACGCTGTTGCGGCGAAACGGCGAATGGCAGCCGGATGCCCTGCAATTGCTCGGATTCACACCGTCCGGTCCCGATGGAGATTTCGCCGCGCAATGCAGCGCCAATTCGGTAGGGGCCGAACGCCTGCGGCGATTGATTGCGGGTATCGGTACTCCTGCCTACCGGCAGGGGTTGCAGGCCTTGAACCACTATGCCGACAGGCTCGCCCGGCACGGGCTCCGAATTCTGCGACCCGGCACTTACCGCTTCGCCGACTGTCTCGATGATGACGGCCGGGGCCACAACGATATTCGCATCCATGTCACCGCTACTGTCAGTTGCACCGGCATCAATCTCGATTTCACCGGCAGCGACGACCAGGTGGAAGGAAATCTGAATTGTCCGCGTTCGGTCACCGCCGCTGCAGCCTACTATTGTTTGCGGTGTTTGATGCCGGCGACCGTACCGGCCTGTGCCGGCGCATTCAAACGTATCCACATTATCACTCGGCCTGGATCGCTGGTTGACGCCCGTCGTCCGGCCGCGGTTGCTGCGGGCAATGTGGAAACGTCCACACGGTTGGTGGATGTCATTTTTGGCGCGCTGGCGGCAGCGTTGCCGGAGGTGATTCCGGCGGCCAGCCAGGGCAGCATGAACAATATTGCGATGGGTTATATTGATTCCGCCACCGGTGAGCGTTGGGACTACTATGAAACCCTGGGAGGCGGTATGGGCGGAGGTCCCCGGCAGACCGGGCTGCACGGGGTTCACAGTCACATGACCAACACCCTTAACACGCCCGTGGAAAGCCTGGAAACCCACTACCCGCTTCGGGTTAGACGTTACGCGCTGCGCAGGGACAGTGGCGGAACGGGGTTGCATCCAGGCGGCGAGGGAGTGGAGCGTGAATTTGAGTTTCTATCCGCGACCCGGGTGAGCTTGCTGACCGAGAGGCGGCGGCACAGGCCCTGGGGTTTGGCCGGCGGTGGGGATGGGGCTCCCGGCGTCAATCTGCTGAACGGAAAAATGTTGCCGGGCAAGTGCAGTTTTACTGTGAAGGCCGGCGACCGCCTGCTGATCGAAAGTCCCGGTGGTGGTGGTTGGGGAAGTCCGCCGGGCTGACAGTTGCCGCGCGGACGTGTAAAATGCTTTCTTTAACGACCCGCGACTGACCCGTCAGCCTGTCGGATATTGAAAGTCCCTGGTCGAAAGCCACAGAGGTAAGTATGAGTAGTGAAGAGACCAATATCGAAGACACCATCAGGGAACAGATCAGTTCCAATTCGATTTTGCTGTATATGAAAGGGAACCCTGAACAGCCTCAGTGCGGATTCTCCGCGCAGGCTACACAACTGCTGATGTCCTGCGGCAAGCGGTTCGCCTATGTCGATGTGCTCAGTAATCCGGATATCCGCGCCACTCTGCCCAAGGTGGCGAACTGGCCCACGTTCCCGCAGCTTTACATTGACGGGGAACTGGTTGGCGGCTGCGACATTATTATGGAACTTCACGAAAAAGGTGAGTTGAAAGCCATGATAGACCGGTCGGGCGGATTGAAAGCAGAAAGCGATACAACTCCGCAATAGCGTGCGCTAAGCAAACCGGCAACCGCAATCAGCGTTTCGTACCCTGTCCCGAACGCCATCCTCCCAGATCCCGCCACCGGTTAACGATGGCACAGAATAGTTCCGCGGTTTTTTCGGCATCATAACGCGCCGAATGAGCCTCGGCGGTATCGAAATCTATCCCCGCCGCTTCACACGCCCGTGAGAGTACGGTCTGACCATAGGCCAGTCCGCTGAGTGTGGCGGTGTCAAAGCTGGTGAAAGGATGAAACGGGTTACGTTTCAGTGAGTGGCGTTCACAGGCCATATTGATGAAGCCATGGTCGAAGTGTGCATTGTGGGCAACCAGAATGGCGCGCTTGCAGGCGTTGACCTTCATTGCATCCCGAACCAGTTTGAAAAAGTGGCGGAATACTTCGATCTCGCTACGTGCGACACGCAGGGGATGGAAGGGGTTGATGCCGGTAAATTTAAGGGAGGCTTCTTCGATATTGGAACCTTCAAACGGGACAATTCGATGAAAGAAAGTTTGTTCGATACCGAGACGTCCCTCTTCGTCCATGCCGAGCAACACGGCGGCGATTTCCAGAATCGCATCCGTGCGGCAATTGAAGCCGCCGGTTTCAATATCCACCACCACCGGCAGATAGGTACGAAACCTGTCGGTCAATAACGTATGCCTTAATTCTTCACTGCTTTCCATTATCATACGGTCACCGCCGCGGACAAACGCCAGTTGAGTATTTCTCCAGCGCGTAGTGGTACCACGGTATCATCTCCGAGCCAGTAATTCTCCGGTACGGTCCACTGGATCCGTTCCAGGCTGATGCGGTCAGTATTGCGGGGAAGTCCGTAAAAGTCGGCGCCGAAATGGCTGGCGAAATTTTCCAGCTTGTCCAATGCCCCGCGACTGTCAAACACGTCCGCGTACAGTTCAATTGCGGCATGGGCGGAATAGATGCCCGCACACCCACAGGAAGCTTCTTTCGTTTCACGCGAGTGCGGTGCGGAGTCTGTGCCCAGAAAAAACTTTGGACTGCCACCGGTAGCGGCGTTTATCAAGGCCTGCTGATGAGTGTCGCGTTTCAATATCGGCAGACAATAAAGGTGAGGCCTGACGCCTCCGACGAGAAGATGATTTCGGTTAAACAGCAGATGGTGTGGTGTAATGGTTGCCGCCACGTTCCCGTTGGTCGCAGTGACGAACTGTACCGCCTGAATGGTAGTAATATGCTCAAGTACAATTTTAAGCTGGGGCAGCGTCTCTGTCAGAGGGCGCAACACACGGTCGATAAAGACCTGTTCGCGATCAAATATATCTACATCCGGATCCGTCACTTCACCGTGAATCAGCAAGGGCATTCCCAGTTCGGCCATCAGTTCCAGCACCGGATAAACCTTTTCGATATCGGTTACGCCGTTTTCGGAATGGGTGGTGGCTCCGGCAGGGTAGTATTTGACAGCGAACACCTTGCCGCTGTCTTTTGCCCGCCGGATCTCACCGGGTGGGAGATTGTCGGTGAGATACAAGGTCATCAGAGGATTGAAAGCGGACCCTTCCGGTAACCAGCGGCGAATACGTTCGCGATACGCTTCGGCCTGTTCTGTGGTCACCACCGGAGGTTGCAGATTCGGCATGACCACCGCGCGGCCAAACACGCGCGCGGTGTGCATGACAGTACCGGCCAGCGTGCTTCCATCTCTGAAATGAACGTGCCAGTCATCGGGACGGGTAAGACTGATTTGTTGTGGGTTCATACTGTATCAATTCCGTAAACAGACACCATTGTAACTGATTCACTTGCCGAGCTGTATTGCCGGTTTGCCCGGTCTCGGCCGCAGGTTTACAATACGGCTCCTTTCATATTGCCGCGGGAGCTCGAGATGTCCGGGATAAACAAAGTTGTGCTGGCCTATTCAGGAGGACTGGATACTTCAGTAATCGCCAAGTGGTTGACTGAAACCTATGATTGCGAAGTTGTTACCTTCACCGCGGACCTTGGGCAGGGAGGAGAGGTCGAGCCGGCCCGGGCCAAGGCGAAGGCGCTGGGTATCAGGGAAATCCATATAGAAGACCTGCGTGAGGAGTTCGTTCGGGATTTCGTCAATCCGATGTTCCGTGCCAATGCGGTGTATGAAGGCGAGTATCTGCTGGGTACGTCCATAGCACGACCGTTGATCGCCAAGCGGCTGGTGGAAATCGCGCGTGAAACCGGCGCCGATGCCATCTCCCATGGGGCAACCGGCAAAGGCAATGATCAGGTGCGCTTCGAGCTCGGCGCTTATGCGCTGAGTCCGGGCATCAGGGTGATCGCACCCTGGCGTGAATGGGATCTGACCTCGCGGGATACCCTGCTGGCCTATTGCGACAGGCACGGCATAGCGGTCGAACAGAAACGTGGCGCCAAATCCCCGTATTCAATGGACGCCAATCTGCTCCATATTTCCTATGAGGGCGACGTGCTGGAAGATCCGGCGGCAGAACCGGAGGAGGCGATGTGGCGCTGGACGGTCGCGCCTGAAGCAGCTCCTGATGAGGCGCGTTACATCGAACTTGAATATCAGCGCGGTGATATTGTCGCCGTGGACGGCAAAAAGATGACTCCGGCCGCCGTGCTGACGGAACTGAACACCGTTGCCGGTGCACACGGCATCGGCCGCGCCGACATCGTTGAGAACCGCTATGTCGGCATGAAATCCCGAGGATGTTATGAAACTCCCGGCGGCACTGTGATGCTGAAAGGCCACCGCGCGATCGAATCCTTGACGCTGGACCGGGAACTGGCTCATTTGAAGGATGAACTGATGCCGCGATACGCTACGCTGGTATACAACGGTTACTGGTGGTCGCCGGAGCGACTTGCCCTGCAGAGTCTGATCGATTACTCCCAGCAGTACGTGAACGGAAGCGTGCGACTTAAACTGTACAAGGGCAGTGTGATGGTCGTGGGGAGAGAGTCCCCAGACTCGTTGTTTGACGCGAAGATTGCAACGTTTGAAGACGACGCCGGTGCTTACGACCAAAAAGACGCCGAGGGTTTTATCAAACTGAATGCATTGCGCCTGCGTACCGCCGCGAGCCGGGGCAGATAGCTACCCGCGGTATCAGGAGTGTAAAATATCCTGGTAGAAAGAAACCATCGGTTCGTTGTCGTCATGGAATCAGTCAGAGGTTTCCAGGTTGGTAGTCTTGGCCCGGTACTCGCAAAGATCTTCAATAACGCAGGCCCCGCAACGGGGTTTGCGCGCCAGGCAGACATAACGTCCATGCAGGATCAACCAGTGATGGGCATCCTGCCTGAATTCTTCGGGTACCAAACGGATCAGGCGCTTCTCCACTTCCAGTACATTTTTTCCCGGGGCGATACCCGTTCTGTTGGACACGCGGAAGATATGAGTATCCACCGCGATGGTGGGATAACTGAACGCGGTGTTCAGTACCACGCTGGCAGTTTTACGGCCTACCCCGGGTAGTGTCTCCAACTCGGCGCGGGTCTCTGGAACCTGAGAACCGTAACGTTCAATCAGCGCCTCGCAGGTAGCGATGACGTTTCTTGCCTTGGTGTTGAAAAGGCCGATCGTCTTGATGTACTGCTTCAGATCTTCGGTGCCGAGTCTGACCATCGCCTCAGGAGTGTTGGCCACCCGATAGAGTTTGGCGGTGGCCTTGTTCACGCTGACGTCGGTTGCCTGCGCTGAAAGAATCACTGAGATCAGCAACTCAAACGTGGAGTTGTACTGCAATTCGGTAGTGGGCGCCGGATTGGCTTCGCGCAGGCGGCGGAAAATTTCCGTGCGTTTCGTTTTATTCATAGTTGCTCATAGTTGCTCAATGTCGCTGTGTGACTCTAACCCGGAGGTGTTCAGACGTTGGCTTGTGGTTGCCTGTGTCTTTCCGGCGTTTGGGAAGCAGAACATTTGCCAGTGCAACCAGCAGGCCCAGGCAGATAAATGCGCCGGGCTGCAGATTGATGAACATGAAATTCTGCGAGGGTTCCAGAATAGAGATAGCTCCAACGGATTCCGTCTGTGAGCCGGGAACCAGCAGTCGCAGATCTGCCAGGATCGCCCCGGTGCTGAACAGCTCGCGAAGCGAACCGAACACACTGATTACCAGAAAAAAGCCAAAACCGGCGGCAAGGGCGTCAAGCAGGGCCGGTCCTGGTCTGGAGCGGAACGCGCAAATTTCCATCCGAAACAAAATGGCGCTGTTGCAGCAAATCAGCGGCAGGTAAATTCCCAGGGCCTGGAAAAGCGGGTAATGACTGATCTGAAGCAGTATTCCGGCTGCCGTGGTATAAACCGCCGTGATAAAAAGAAAGCCGGCCAATCTCCAGCGCCGAGTGATCAGCGCCCGCAGTATCGAAACCGTAGTGCAGGCCAGAACGGTAACCAGCAGTGTGATCAGACCCAGCGCCGCCGCGGTAACCATCGAATGGCTGACGGCCAGAACAGGCGTCAGCCCCAGCAACATTATCAGAACCACATTATGTCGCAGAACCAGCGACGCTCCAGATGGCCGCTTCACATGTAGCGTCATGTCGCTCATTTAATCTGCCTCCCGCGCGACCCGTACACAGTGGGAACGGTGACTCGTTCTATAAACGAGGCGCAGAAATTGCCAAACAGAATCGCGAATGCTACTGAATCCGGGTAGGCTCCCCACGAACGAATGCTGTATATGCAGCAACCGATAATAACGCCATAAAGCAGTTTGCCCCTCGGGGTGGTAGCTGCGCTGACCGGGTCTGTGGCTATAAAAAACGCACCGAGCATCGTCGGGGTACCGAACAAATGCAGCCACGGGGTGCCGTATATCCCTGGATCATCCGGGTTGTAGAACACCACCGCCAACGCCGCGACGGTAACAAGAATGCTCGCCGGTATATGCCAGCTTATGATGTTTCTGAACAACAGGAACAGACCACCGGCCAGGTAACCCATACTGATCATTTCGTAGCCGGTCTCCGCGCCAGGGCTGAACAGGTTGAGATTGCCTTCGAGCGCGCGGTTTATTGCATTGCCGGCGGCTGACCCCGGATCCAGCAGGGGTGTCGCCATGGCGAGCCCGTCCGCCAGCTCCCGGTATGATTCTGCGCCTCCCGCAAGAAACGGAAACGTCATTTGCAGTGAGAGATACAGGCTATGCAGTCCGAGGGGATTGTATTCGTCTCCGCCCGGAGCATGCCACCCGGACATGTGCAGGGGAAACGTGATCAGCAGAAAAACATAGCCACACATGGCCGGGTTGAATACATTCTGTCCCAGGCCGCCGTACAAGTGCTTTGCTATCACAATCGCGAAAACCGTAGCCAGGGCGATCATCCACCAGGCCGATATGGATGGCAATGCAATACCCAGAAGTACCGCGGTGACCAGCGCGCTATTATCCCGTAAGTGTTGAACTGGAGCACGCCCGCGCAGCGCCAGCATGCCGGCTTCCAGTGCCAGCGCCATTACGCAGGCCAGCGTGATATTGATGAGGGTTCCCCAGCCAAAAAACCACGTGGTGATGGTGATTCCGGGAATGCAGGCAAAAATAACTTCCAGCATGATCCGGTTGGTGCTGCAGGCGGCGAACTGATACGGTGGACCGGAAGCAATCAGGCTCATGGCTCGTGCTCCTGTCCGCCGCTGGATCGTTCCTCAGCTTCGTCGCCGGGTTCAGGGCTTGATTCCGGTTCGGTTGCGCCTGAGGCGCTCCGCTTCTTCACCCTGGCTACCGCCGCGGCGATTTCAATTCGTGCCTGAGCGCGGGAAATTTCCCGTCCGGCAACGGTTACGGCGTCGGTGTCAGTCGTCACTTTTGCAACGGATGCGGGCGATTTGTCCAGCCTGCTTTGGCGATTACGTTGACGCTCCTCAGCATCGCTTGCAATGCGCGCCTGGCGGGATTCAAACCGTTGCTTCCAATACCTACCGCGCTCCAGACTTTCTTGCTGTTCCTCAAGGTCAATTTTTCCGTCACGAAAATGGCCTGCCAGGGGAATATGGCTGGGACAAACATGAGCACAGGCGCCGCATTCGATGCAATCGGACAGGCCAAGGGACGCTGCGGCATCAAGGGAGCCGCCACGGATAAACCAGTGAAGTTGTTGTGGCAACAAATTCGCGGGACAGACGTTGGCGCACAGCCCGCAACGAATACAGGGCTGCTCGGGTGGCGGGGCGGGGAACTCATCTTTCGATGCAGCGATCAGGCAATTGGTGGCGGGTGTAACCGGTGTATCCAGGTTTGACAGCACTATACCCCGGAGTGAGCCTCCGTGGATAACCTGCTCAATGCGGTCAAACCCGGTGCCACACAATTCAAGCAGAAACCGTATCGGGGTTCCCAGTCTGGCCTGGAAATTTTTTGGCGTTCTGACCGTGGCACCTGTCACCGTTGTGATACGCTCGATCAGTGGCTCGCCTGACTGTACAGCCCTGTAGACCGCATAAGCGGTGCCTGTATTCTGTACCAAAACACCTGTATCTTCAGGTGACTTGCCTCCTGGAACCTGCTTTCCAGTCACGCCCTGAACGAGCTGTCGCTCTCCGCCGGTAGGATATTTTTCTGGAAATACCATAAGATAAATATTATGACTTGGTCCGTCAATGGCATCCAGTGCCCGGCGTAATGCGGAAGTGGCATCAATTTTGGTATTTTGCGTGGCAATAATGCAACGCTCGGCCTGTATCGCATACTGTAGAATTCTCCCGCCTTCGACAACGCCGGCAGCCTCCTGCCGCAACAACGCTTCATCGGCCGTGATACAGGGTTCGCATTCGGCAGCGTTGATAATCAGCGTATGCACTCGCCCCTTGGCCCGTGCCAGCTTTTCCGCGGTGGAATATGCCGTGCCACCAAGTCCGATAACGCCGGCCGACCGGATTCTGTCAATCACCTTGTCAGGTGAAACCTGGCGGTAGTCGCTCAATGGATTCAGACCGGTCCAACGATCTTCACCGTCTGGCGTGAGGACAATGGACGAACCCGTGGAACTGACATTGTCATGGTCATTAAGTGAAACGATAATTCCAGATGTTGATGAATGAAGTGGACTGCCTCTATTATCAACAGGGTCGGCGATTCTTTGCCCTTTCAACACATGTTCACCCTCGCTCACCACGGGCTTGAGCCAGATGCCGGCGTGCTGTTGCAAAGGATAAATCATGCGCTTCGGCAAGGGCATTGGCATGAGGGCGGAGCGCAGGGATTCGGCTTTGTGTGAAGCAGCACGTACGCCGCCGGCAATCCCATGCCGCCGGGGTCGACCGCCACTGATGAGGTTCCAGAAACCCATGCCGCTATCCCCGCGATCCTGCCGGCATGGCGACCAGCGAAGTCTGGTGCGCACACAGGCCGGGAACCGAAGCGGAAGCCTTTACCATATCAATGCAATCGACAGGACAGGGTTCAACACACAGGTCGCAGCCGGTGCACTCGCTCTCGATCACCGTATGCATCTGTTTTCCCGCTCCAAGGATCGCGTCCACGGGACAGGCTTGAATACACTTGGTGCAGCCAATGCATTCCGCTTCCCGGATACGGGCTAGCTGTCGTGGTATGTGCCGGCCATGGTCGGTATCCAGTTCCTGTGCAGGTGCCGCCAGCAGACCGGCCAGGGCCTTGATGGCAGCGTCACCTCCGGGAGGACATTTATTGATCGCATCGCCGGCGATAATCGCCTCCGCATACGGGCGACAGCCCGGATAGCCGCAACGCCCGCACTGAGTTTGCGGCAGGCAGGCGTCAACCGCCTCCACCAGATCGATGCGCTGAGCTCGCGCGGTACGCCGTGCAATGATTCCAAGCCGACTGCACAACCAAAACAGTGCAAGCAGTGCAATAGCGATCGCGGTGAACTGAAAAGCGGATTGGTCGATCAGCGGCAGCATGTTACGCCAGCCCTGTGAAGCCGAGAAATGCCATGGCCACCAGACCGGCGCTGACCAGGGCAATAGCCGGACCCTGAAATGGTGTCGGCACATCAGCGTACTGTAACCGCTCACGCATCGCGGCAAACAGGACGGTCACCAGCAGGAAACCGAATGCCGCTCCCGCACTCGTCACGAGTACTGAAACAAAGCCTGCGGGAGAAGTCGCATGAAGCAGCGCGAGCCCCAATACGCCACTGTTACCGCCGACCAGCAGCACCTGCCAATGCAATCGCCTCGCGCTGAGAGGAAAGTAGCGACCCGCAATCCGACACACCATAATAGCGCAGCATGCGGCGACGCTGGCAAACACAATCAGGTCGAGGATTTCGAGACCGGCGGGACTCAGCACCTCGGACCGCGCCAGATAGTTCACCGGGACCGTAATGGCAATCGTTACTGCCGTCAGGGACCCGAGATAAACGGCGTTGCTGACCCGCTTGGACGCGGCGAAAAACGCCGAGACGCCCAGCAACTGAACCACGGCCAGATTGTTAACCAGGACCGCCGCTACCAGGAGAGTCATAAAATCAGTTGCTGCATTCATGCCATGCCGCTGCCGCTTGAATGGGTTCTACAGGCGGCGGTGATTCTACCCTAAGACGCGCGGACAAGGGCTAATCAGAGGCTCCTTAAAATGAACCGGACCCTTCACCTGCCTGTTCAGTTGCCCCGTCCACCACCCGGTTGCAGTCATCGTCACCACAAAGGTCAGCGAACAAATCCTCAGACCAGGAGGCGGGTATACGGTAGCGTGCGAGAATCTCGCTTTCGCGCTTCAGTGCGGTCGCATGTTCTATAACCATTTGGTAACCACTGTCGTTTTCGAACACCACATGGTCGCGGGTGTTGCCGTGCACGAGATCGGCGAAGTGCTGAAAATCACGCACCGATACTCCATTCACTGAATCAACCACCCAGTTGCGCCAGTCGTGATAGCCCAAATTGACATCGGACGCGAGTACCTGCAACGCCACCACCACTTCACGCCTTCCGGGAGTACTCCATTCATTGCGCTCCTGTAACAGCCTGACCGGAGCGGTACGGCTCCAGTCCGAGCCCCAGCGCTTGATGAGATTCATGTTCAGCGGAACAAACAATACACCGCCATAGATGTAGTATTCCGGGTACTGGTCATAAGTCTCAGCAGGCACGAGACTGTAACTGGGCTTGGCGCGCTGCGCCATAACCTGAGTATCGATCACCTCGCCGTGACGGGAAACGCGGATACTAACGTCGTCACCAATCAGGTGCTGGTCGATGGCATATTTATAATCGGTCTGCAAATCTTCCTTGGCACGTATGCTGCCGTCGTCCGCGATCTCATAGCCATCAATCTGAAGCAGCACATCATTCTCTTTCAGCACCCCGTAGGCGGGTGACTCGTCAAATACCTTGATAACCAGAACACCGTTCTGACCCGGTTTGAGTCCGTAGGCGGATTTGGCCGCCGGGCTGTCGAGTGTCTGCGTACGGAAGCCGAGATCGGGGAAACCGTCGTGGATGCCATCGGCGCTGTCCGCCAATACCGCCTTGATAACGCTGGGAGGTACAAAGTAGCCCAGATTTTCCGCGCGTCCACCGGCATTGGCCTGCATCACGACACCGACTATTTGCCGGTCCACAATGACCGGGCCTCCGCTGTTCCCGGGATTGATGGCCGCATCGATTTGTCCGGCCAACAGATGGCTGCCTGAGTGCGAATAAACCTGCTGCTCAACCCTCGAAAGAATGCCCTTGGTCACACTCAGTGTCTTGCCGCCCATGGGATAGCCGTACACTGCCACTTCGCCGTGCGATTCAGGGAGGTTGCCCAGTTCAAGCGGCGTAAGATCAGCGAAAAAGCCCGGATCGTCCACCGTGATAAGCGCGAGGTCGGCTTCGTGGGAAACAAAGGCCACTCGCGCCTGATAGCGGTTGGGGTCGTTGTGCTTCTGGGCCTGAACGAAACTCGCGTTCGCGACAACATGCGCGTTGGTGAGTATCAGATTGCCATCGATGACCGCTCCGGAACCGCTCCCCTGCCGTGGTGTCAAAAGACGCCAGGGGGTAAAGTAATCCGGTTCCGCGGAGGTAGTGTAAATCTTGATGATTGAACTTTCGATTTCCGCGACAACAGTATCCTGTGCGCCAGCCACCCCGGCAGCAAGCGTGCAGCCAGTCAGTGTCAAAACCTGCCCCAGACGGCGAATGTGCTCGCGATAAAAATTCCAGATCATGGGTGCCCTCACTTTTGCCCTTTGTTCCAGCCTGTCCCTCGATTTTTGTCACTTTGTTATCACGGCCAACGTCCCTGTCTGTGCCCCGACCAAGCTTATTACGTCATGACGGGTAAAGCCAGTAGATCGCTCCTGAAAAGACCCTGGATTTGTAACAGATTCGCAAACGAAGGAGGGGCTCAGGTCGCGAAAACACTGGTGTTCACGGCTGGCCGAATGTCTTTAGCTGACCTTCATGCCGGGAGATGCCCCGTCGTGCGGCTGCAGCAGCCAGATATCCTTGCCGCCGGGGCCGGCGGCGAGAATCATTCCCTCAGAAACGCCGAACTTCATCTTGCGTGGTTTGAGGTTAGCCACCATCACGGTCATCATGCCTACCAGGTCTTCCGGGCGATAAGCGGATTTGATGCCAGCGAATACAGTCCGGGTCTGCGCTTCGCCTTCAGGTCCGGGACCCAGGTCGACAGTCAGACGCAACAGCTTGTCAGCGCCCTCCACCAGATCAGCCGCGATTATCTTCACCAGGCGCAGATCGACGTGGGAAAACGTGTCAAAATCAATTTCCGGCGCCAGCGGTTCACTCGCCTGCGACGAAGGCAATGCAGGCGAAGGCGCTGGGGAGGAGGCATTAACTTGTTGCTGTTCATAGTCTTTCCGGGTGTCTTCGGTCACGGCCTCTACCTTGTCGGGCTCAACCCGCTGCATTAACGGTCTGAATTTATTGATGGTATGGTCCGTCAACGCAATCGCGGCGTCGTCCCAGGTCAGCGGGTCGATCCCGAGGAATTCTTCCGCATCGCTCGCCATCCTGGGCAACACCGGTTTGAGATAAAGTACGAGCAGTCGAAACAGGTTCAGTCCCGTGCTGCAAATGTCCTGGACTGCGCCGGTCTGACTCTTGTCTTTTGCCAATACCCAGGGTTGACGTTCGTTTATGTACTGATTGGCACGATCTGCCAGTGTCATGATCAGTCGGATGGCTTTGCTGTATTCCCGGTTTTCATAGAACAAGGCAATCTCGTCGCCCGCAGCCTGGAATTCCCGCAGCATGTCGGCTTCTGTCAGGTTTGCGGAGAGCCGCCCATCGGATCCCTTGCTGATAAATCCGGCGCAGCGACTGGCGATATTGATTACTTTACCAACCAGGTCGGAATTGACGCGTTGCACCATATCGTCCAGATTCAGGTCCAGGTCTTCGACACCGCTACTCATTTTCGCCGCGAGATAATAGCGCAGATATTCCGGATTCAAATGTCGCAAGTAAACGGCGGCCTTGATAAAGGTGCCCCGCGACTTCGACATCTTCTTGCCGTCAACGGTAAGAAAGCCATGTACATTAACCCGGGTGGGTGTTCGGTAGCCGGCGCTGGTGAGGATTGCAGGCCAGGACAGGGCGTGAAAATTCACGATGTCCTTGCCAATGAAATGGTAGAGCTCGGCATCGCTGCCTTTGCCCCAGTAAGCATTGAAGTCAAGCGATTCACGGTCGCAGAGATTTTTAAAACTCGCCATGTAGCCGATCGGTGCGTCCAGCCAGACATAAAAATATTTACCGGGATGGCCGGGTATCTCGAAACCGAAATAAGGCGGATCGCGGCTGATATCCCACTCCTGCAATTCCGTATCGAGCCACTCGCTGACCTTGTTGGCGACAGCGTCCTGCAGGGTTCCGCTACGGGTCCAGGTTTTGAGCATTTCAGTAAATTCAGGCAGTTTAAAAAAGAAATGCTCCGACTCCTTTTCCACTGGCGTGGCGCCGGAAACAGTCGACACCGGGTTGATCAGATCGTAGGGGGTATATGTGGCGCCACAGACCTCGCAGTTATCGCCGTATTGGTCATCCGCGCTACATTGGGGGCAACGACCCTTGATAAACCGGTCGGCAAGAAACATCTGCTTTTCAGGATCATAGAGCTGCTTTATGCGGCGCTGACTGATATGCCCGTTTTTATCCAAGGCCTTGAAAATGCTCTCGGAAAGCTCGCGGTTTTCCGGTGAATGGGTGGAATAAAAATTGTCAAAATGGATATGGAAAGCCTGATAGTCGCGCTCGTGATCCTGTTTCACCCGGGCAATATGGGCCTCTGGAGTGATACCCTGTGATTCCGCGCTGAGCATGATTGCCGTGCCGTGCGCATCATCGGCGCAGACATAAATGCAATCATGACCGCGCATTTTCTGCAGACGCACCCAGATGTCCGCCTGAATGACTTCCATCAGATGCCCCAGATGGATATCGTAGTTGGCGTAGGGTAGTGCGGTAGTTACCAGAATTTTGCGTTTTTTCACTACTTGTCCTGACGAGCGGATGGCTGGCGGCGATGATAATAAACCATCCCTGACTGTTTTTCATGTTCCTTTCTACCTCATGTGACCCTCTGTTGCTCCTTGGCTAAGCTGTGACCGCTTCGGCAGATACCGGCCCAGGGTGCGGAAACCTGTAATCAAATAGTGAACTGTACCGCGTTTGGCTTTATCATTCGCGTCTGTTTTTCACGGCAATCGGACCCGTACATGAGCATCAAGTCAGACACCTGGATTAAGCGTATGGCTTCGGAGCAGGGCATGATCACACCGTTTGAGGGAAACCAGGTGCGGCAGGTTGATGGTCGCAAGGTCATTTCCTATGGTGTTTCCAGTTACGGGTATGATGTCCGCTGCGCCAGCGAGTTCAAAATCTTTACCAATGTTCATACAACCAATGTGGTTGACCCGAAGAGTTTTGATGAAGGCAGTTTCGTGTCGATCAATGAGGATATTTGCGTAATACCGCCCAACTCCTTCGCATTGGCCAGAACCATTGAATATTTTCGCATACCCTCCAACGTGCTGACGGTGTGCCTGGGCAAATCCACCTACGCCCGTTGCGGAATAATAGTGAACGTTACGCCGCTGGAACCGGAGTGGGAAGGGCATGTTACTTTGGAGTTTTCAAATACCACTCCGTTGCCGGCCAAAATTTACGCGAATGAAGGCGTCGCACAGATGCTTTTCTTTGAGTCGGATGAACAGTGCGAAGTAACATACAAGGATCGAGGCGGCAAGTACATGGGGCAACGTGGTGTGACGCCGCCAAAGGCCTGATGCCAATTATTTGGCGTTATGGGTTTTTGACGATGTATTTTTGACGTGAATGCTCTGAATTGTCAATTATTTGACGCCGGCAAGGCGGCACCACCGCAAGTAAGGATGACATCTATGGTATGTCGGTTCGATGATCCGCAGGGCCGGTATGTTTTTACAGGTTTTTTAGAAATATGGAACACAATTTGCAGTCGTGAACAGTCAACAGTGCGGCAGTGACTTCTCGACAGAAGGGTTGGTGATAGGTCAAATTCGCATAACCCCGTGTCGGTCGCGGATTCAGCAGGAAACAGAAACAGGGTAACGAATAAGTCGTCACCAAACAGTTTGAGTTTAGCGGATTTCAATAAAAAACAGCCAGGCAGCCGTGCACGGCTAACGGCGATAAAAAATGGGTTGGCACCAATGGCTTCAGTGGGCAGCGTCTCGGCAGTAAAAGATATTCGCAACGCGAACAAGACCGCGGGCGAAAATTCGGGCGAAAACCTTACCGAGGTGGTTAACCGATATGCGCCGCTGGTCAAGCGCATAGCGCACCATCTTCTCCTTCGTATGCCGGCCAGCGTGCAGCTCGATGATTTGATTCAGTCTGGAATGATTGGTCTGATAGAGGCGGCGCGAAAATATGATGTGACCAAAGGTGCCAGTTTCGAAACCTATGCAGGTATCCGCATTCGTGGTGCCATGCTCGACGAAGTGCGCAAGGGTGACTGGGCGCCACGCTCCGTCCATCGCAAGTCCCGCAAGGTCGCCGAAGCTATCAAGGCTGTGGAATCACGCACTGGAAAGGACGCCAAGGACAAGGAAATCGCCGCGGAAATGGAGATTGGCCTTGACGCCTATTACACGATTTTGCAGGATGCCACCGGCAGTCGACTGTTCAGTTTCGATGATATTATGGAAGGCGACGATTCGGCTATCGAACTGGCTGCGGGTGAATTGCCCGGTCCCTGCGATGGGTTGCAGCGCTCCACGTTTCGCGAGCACCTGGCTGCGGCAATCGCCGGTTTGCCTGACAGGGAAAAACTTGTGCTGGCACTTTATTACGATGAAGAACTGAATCTCAAGGAGATTGGTGAAGTCATTGGTGTCAGCGAGTCACGGGTCAGCCAGATTCACAGTCAGGCTGCATTAAGGTTGCGCGCGCGTCTTACCGACTGGAACTGACTGAGTTGACCGCGGTCAGGCGGACTCCTTCGATAATATTCCGGCTTGCACATCTGTCACTGCTCCGGGGTAAACCATATTACGCCCGTTGCGTTTGGCTTCGTACAGATTATTGTCCGCACGCTTGAACCAGTCATCCTCAGCTTCACCCTTCTGATATTCGGCAACCCCCAGGCTTACTGTGATGGTCTGGTCCGGCAGCAGACTGGTGGACTCGATATGTCGCCGCAGCCGTTCGGCATATCGGATAGCGCCCGCCGCATCGGTGTTACGTAACAACACGATAAACTCCTCGCCGCCGATGCGGAACACATTGTCGAGTTTCCGACGATGTTCGTGTAACAAATTAACCAGGTTGACCAGCACTTTGTCTCCTGCTTCATGGCCCAGGGAATCGTTCACCTCCTTGAAGTTGTCGATGTCCAACTGGACCAGGCTGGCCGGTCCGAAGTCTCGTTTCATTTCTTCCATCGCTTCGTGAATGCACTCCAACATATAGCGTCTGTTGTAGGCGCTTGTCAGCGGATCGGAAATGGCGAGATCTTCCAGTTCGGACTGCATATCGATCAGCACGCCCACCAACAAGTAGCCAAAATAGCTCACCATGCTCAACGTGATGCTGAAACGCACAGCCACGTCTGTCTCCAGAAACCGGAATGATGCCGGTACCAGCATCGCTACCGCGATCGCGAGATAGAACGTGGCCTGTTGTCGTGGAATGATGAACATCAATAAAAAGACGACGGGAAAAGCCCAGAAGGCGGCGGATGTGCCAACGGAATAGAGGCCATAGATGAGGGTCAGAAGTAACAGGGCATAAAAAAACCAGAGGGGCACCGGGTGTGGCCGCTCCCTGTGGATGGCCAGGGCATTGATTGAAATGACTGTCACCACCGCCAGGGTCAATATCCCGATTTCGTTGCGGCCCAGGAAGAGGTTGTATAATGAAACAGGCAGCAGGAACGGCACAGTGGCCCAGCCAAGAATCATCATCGACCGCAGCCTGAATCCCCGCAAGGGGTCTCTCCGGGAACTCTTGTCTGATTCAGGATTCGTCGACATGGCGGAATTGTAAGGCCGAAACGTTGTGCGTCATACTAAAGGTTTACATAGATTTATTCCATTATTCTCGAATAAGCATCACTAAAAACGTGGGATAACTGGTGGATCCAACCGGTCATTCGGGCTGTTCACCGATAAAACCAAGGCTGTCTCGCGGATTGTCTTTTATACTGGCAGTCTCTTTCTTTCTCTTATAACCTCTTTACTACGTATCTTGATATTAATTAAAGGAGCAGCAATGACTCTCTGGCCAAAACCCGCCCGTCCTTCAGCAACCGTACTCGGCTTGCTGGCGGCTCTTTTCACAGCATCTATCCAGGCCCAGTCCGTTCCCCCGGCCGAACCGCCATCCAGTTGGGGAGCTGTTTCCATCAACCTCGAGGGGGTGCCGTACCCCTACCCGGTGAACTTCCTGCACCGCAACCTGTATGGACAGGATGTGCGCATTGCCTATATGGACGTGAGCCCGGCAGGTAACAGCAATGGCCAGACCGTCGTGTTGCTGCATGGCGCCAGTTACTACGGCTGGTACTGGGAAGACGCCATTGATGCCCTCAGCGAGGCCGGTTTCCGGGTCATTACGGTCGACAGACTGGGCTGGGGACGTTCGTCCAAGCCGATCATACCCTATGACGTCAGCCTGCACGCATCCAATATCAAAGCGATACTCGACAGTTTGGGCATTGACCGGGCCGCCATTGCAGGGCATTCCATGGGTGGACGAATTGCCAGTCATTTTGTACACATTTACCCCGAAACGTCTTCACACCTGGTTATGGTCAACCCCATCGGGCTGGGAGAATCGTCGCGAGGCAGAACCTGGCGGGAGCCAAGTTCAGGAGATCTACAGCCGAATTTGCAGGAAGTGTATGAATCCAACCTGGGACTGGAGCAACGGCGGGTGGTGGAATGGAAACCGGAGTTTCTCGAGCATGTACGTATACGCTACGGGTATACACTGAGCGGCGAATATCCACGCCAGAGCCTGGTAAGATCGCTCAACAGCGGGGTATTGTCGGCGCCTGTCGATTCATACTGGCCACAAATCAATACGCCTTCATTGCTGCTCAGCGGCGCCCAGGACGGCCCGGACTTTCCGACCCGTGCTCAGCGTGCCGTCGATCTGCTGCCCGATGGCGAAATCCATCTGATTCCGGAGGCGGGTCACAATCCTCACCTGGAAACACCGGAGATACTCAACAGAGAACTGATTAGATTTCTGTCATCACCGACATGATTGGCCGGATCGTCGCCGGAAGCCTGCCGTGGATTCCGGCGCCGAACTGATTGTTTTTCTTTGGGCATACCGGGTGTTACCCCCCTTAAATTTCAGTATCTTGACTGCTACTCTCCGGAGGATTCAATAACTTCGGAGAGAGTCGGCAGCGTGATCACAAGAGTGGAAAGAGAAGTCCGGCTGATCGGTTTGCAGCGAAGCGGTAATCACGCGCTGATTAACTGGATATTGGCCCAGGCCCGCAAACCGCAGCTGTTTTTCAACGATGTGGGACCGGAAGACCCGCTGTGTGAAGAAAGGCTACGAAGCCCGGCAATGCGTCAGAACCCGTCTGGCGAGTATGAACTGGTCGTCTACAGCTATGAAGACCGCTTGCTGGAAACGGTCACCGACCCCCATGTGTATCCACAGCGGCAGAATCGGTACGGTCATCAAACAGGTGCCCGCATTGATGTGCTGATTCTGAGGGACCCGTTCAACACCTTCGCCAGCCGTGAATTTCATACAATGGTTCCCACACGCCGGAGTACCTATGTCAGCGGGCTGACCGGGCCGCAACTATGGACCACCTATGCCCGGGAAGCGGCAAATCAGACCAATCTGCTCGGCGACGCCAAAGTGGTGGTCAACTACAACCAGTGGTGTCGTTCGCGCGAATACCGGAAGCAACTCGCGAGGCAGCTCGGTTTGCAATTTACCGATCGCGGGTTCAATGAAGTAACAGTGTTTGGTGGAGGAAGTTCCTTTGATGCCACAAGCTATTCGCAACAGGCACAGGCGATGGCGATCAACGAACGCTGGAAGCAAAGCCGCCACAAGCCCGAGTATCAAAGTCTTTTCTCTGATCCGTTGGTACTGAAGCTGGGGACACAGTTGTTCGAACTGGATGAGGAATTACGTGTTTACATAGATACGGAACTCACACCCCGCACGCAAGTCTCCCAAGCCTGGTATCGGGCGGCCGCCGTCACCTTCCTGCCGGGTATCATTTCATTGGCGCGCCGTTCGAAATGGGTTCAGAAAGCCTACGGTTCCTTTGTGCGACCGCTCCGGCAGCGTTTTATCCCACGCAGTTACTGAGGAACTGCGTTTTCCAGCCTCTCACAGACAATAACTTTCTCGAAGGATGACGTCGTTCGGTTGCTGAGGACTTTTCTATATGCATTTAGGGGTTTTCCCGACTCGCTTGTTACAGGGCTGGACCGTATTCTCTCAATCACTGCATTACGTATTAGTGCGAAACAGGAACCAGAAGGTCCACCCAGGGAGAAAGAAACAACAACATGTGCGGGATAGTAGGATATCTCGGTAATCAAGAAGCGCGACCTATCCTGCTTGATTGCCTCAGTCGACTTGAATACCGCGGATATGATTCCGCGGGTATAGGTACGGTGTCGGAAGGAAAGCTTGAAATGTGCCGCAGTGTGGGTAAAAACGCCGCACTGGAGGCGCTTCTGGAAAAGACGCCCATGCGAGGAAACCTGGGTATCGCGCACACCCGATGGGCTACGCACGGTCGTCCGGCGGACAGCAACGCGCATCCTCACACAGACTGTACACGAACGATTGCCATCGTTCACAACGGTATTATCGAAAATCACCTTGAGTTACGAACCAGGCTGGAGAGCGAAGGTCACCATTTCATCTCCCAGACAGACAGTGAAGTCATTGCGCATCTGATCGAATCCGAATACACAGGTGATCTAGAATTATCGGTAAAGAAAGCGGTGGGACAACTGCAGGGTGCCTACGCACTTGCGGCGATCTGCCAGCGAGAGCCTGATCGAATTGTCGCCGCCAGGAACGGCGGCCCGCCCCTGGTGATAGGCCATGGGGATGGGGCGCTGTTTCTGGCGTCCGACATCAATGCCATCATCCACTACACACGCGACATCCAGATACTGGAAGACGGTGAAGTGGTTGTCGTTTCATCGGAAGGAGCCCGAATTATCGGGTTCAATGGCTCCATTATCACTCGCCCTCCGACCCAGGTCGCATGGCTGGAACACGCCATGGAAAAGAATGGCTATGATCATTTCATGTTGAAGGAAATTCATGAGCAGCCCCAGGCCATTACCAACACCTTATCGGGGCAAAAAATTACCGCAGGTGAAGTGGATTTTCCGGAATGGCAACAGTCACCGCAGGAACTGGCCGGCGTCGAGAAAATTTCTCTCGTAGCCTGCGGAACCTCCTGGCACGCAGCTCTGGTGGGAAAATACCTGATCGAATTTATAGCCAGAACTTCGGTGGATGTGGATATCGCCTCTGAGTATCGATACCGGCCTCATGTGAATGAACGCCGGAACCTGGTGGTAGGTATATCCCAGTCCGGCGAGACCGCGGATGTTCTGGGCGCTCTGTCAGAGTCTCGCAAGCGCGATTCGAGAATAGTCGCCATCTGCAATGTCATGGGTTCAAGCATGAGCCGTGAAGCAGACGGCGTCATCTATACCTGCGCCGGCCCGGAGATCGGCGTTGCCTCCACCAAAACATTTACCTGTCAATTGACCGCGCTGCTTCTGCTGGCCATCAAGACAGGGCGGGCCAAAAACACGTTGACCGCCGTCGAGGCCGTAAAGCTGCTGCAGGAACTGGCCCACCTGCCCCGACTGATTGAACGAATACTTGCGCAGAGCGTCATCCTGGAGGATTACGCCCGTCTGTTCAAGAATCACAGCAACGCCCTTTATCTGGGTCGAGGGATCCATTTCCCGCTTGCAATAGAAGGTGCGCTGAAACTGAAGGAAATTTCGTATATACATGCCGAGGGCTATCCGGCCGGAGAATTGAAACACGGTCCGATAGCGCTTATCGAAAATGGTTTGCCGGTCGTTGTGCTGGCACCGCTGGGTCGCCTGTACGGAAAGGTTATGGCATCCATTGAAGAGGTCAAGGCACGTGACGGTATGGTAATCGCGCTGGCCAGCGAAGGGGATGATGATATCGCCGCCAGGGTGAATCATGTCTTCTATCTCCCGAAGACCTCGGAATTGCTTACACCCGTCCTGGCGGCCGTCCCGTTACAACTTTTGGCATACCATATTGCCGTACAGCGCGGCTGTGATGTCGATAAGCCACGGAATTTGGCGAAGAGTGTAACGGTCGAGTGACCGCCATAGGGATCGTCGGCTTCAGGAAAGGCAGGAAAGCTTTTTCAGGAATGCACAGGAAGTGAACGAACAACAAGGAAATTCATTGCAATTGGTTCCTGAACCTGGACCGAAGGGGCGAAGCCTTGGCTGAAAATACAGCGATTAAGATCAACCGTGATGTGCACTCCCGGAGTGAGTATGGTAACCAGCATTCCCCTTCGCCTCAGCTCGACGAGCCGGAAGCCGTTACTGGATGGCATGTGTTGTGGACTCGAAGCAACTATGAGCGAATTGTCCTCGAAGAGTTGTGGGCCAAAGGTTATGAAGGCTTCCTGCCCATGATCAATCAATGGTCGCGCGGCAAAAGCAAAAAAGGAAGACGCATCTGCCGCGTACCCATGTTCAAAGGGTATCTGTTTCTGCGCCATGCTATCGACAAGACCGCTTATATCGATATCTGCAAGACCGACGGCCTGGTCAGCATATTGGGCTCACGCTGGGACAAACTGGCGCGGATTCCTGACGCGGAAATAGAGAACATAAAATTTGCTGTACGAAGTCAACTTCCAGTTCTGCCTTACCCTTACCTTGAAAAAGGAGACAAGGTCAGGATTGCCAGTGGTTCCCTGGGAAACGCAGAAGGCATTCTGGTGAAGTCGGAACCATCAAAGGGACTTTTTGTCATTTCGGTCAATCTTTTGCGTAGAAGTGTGGCGGTGGAAGTTGACTGTTCAAATGTAATACCGGCCTAGGGCCGAAGAATAATATTGGTGAGACCATGAAAAAAAGTTTGACGCTTACAACCTGGACGGTGGCGGTGGTATGGCTGCTTGTTTCACATATGGCAATTGCACAGACGGATGAGGATGATGTGTCTTATCAGGACGGCTACTATTTCATTCCCTCCGTCTCCGTTTCGCGTATATGGGACGACAATGTATTTTTTACATTTGATAGCCTGGGTGAAATTCCGGGCGATGATCCCGACGAGCCTGGTGTAGAAATCGAAAAGGTAAGCGATGAGGTTACCCGCATCGCCCCAGGCATGGAATTGGGTTACGGATCGGACAGACTGGACTGGCGGGCTTTTCTCAGCGTCGAGTCTGAAGACTACCAAGAGCAGAATCAGCTCGATTCGAGCAGCGCTCGGCGAATTGCGCAGATGGCTGTAGAGTACCTGCCAACACGTCTGATGACGCTCTCTCTCAGCGCCCTTTATAGCCAATCGAACACACCGGGAGAACTTAACCTGCTGACAACCATAGAACCAGGCCGATTCGAGGCAGAACAAACTTCGATATCACCTGCGGTTTCCTACCGGTTCAGTTCTTCCTCCCTGGCGCGGATGCAGCTCACGCTTTCCAGCAGCCAACTGATAACCGGAGTGGATGGTGAAACCACCGACTTCATGGCCGAGTGGGAGGAAAGCCTGGGACGACAGGATACTGTTATTTACGGATACAGCTATCGTAATTATGCATTTGATACCGGTGCCGACCAGTATTCACATACCCCAACGATTGGCTGGGAACATCAGTTTTCCGCCGCAACAAGTGCTCTGCTGACGGCTGGCCCTCGCATCACCGAGGATTCCGCTGAGCCGTACCTGGGCCTGTCATTAATGCATAACTACGAAACCGGGGTGGTTTCAATAGCCTATGAATTGGGGGAAACCTATCTCATTGGCGAAGCGGGCAGGCTGGAAGCTGAATCACTCCGTATGGATTTGACTCAGGATGTCGGTGAAAACCTGGTTTTCACGTTGTCGCCAAGTTATGCAAAAGTGCAGCGGGAGGTCACAGAGACCGAGGCCTACCAGGTCGCACTGAACGCCACCTACCGGTTCAATGACGCACTCTCTGTATTTGCTACCTACGATCACAACTATCAGGAGGAGGATCTGGACATTCTCGGAAACAGGGAATTTACCAGAAATGTATTTTTTGTAGGTTTCACTCTGCGATATCCCCGCCCCTATGCAAGGACCACAGAGCAATGAATCATCATCGGATTTTTATGGCAGCTTGCCTGTGCATGCTACTCGGTTCCTGTGGTTCGAATGATGTATCCCCGGGTTCCATCGACAGTCCGCTGGATCTGGGCTATCGAATCGGACCATCCGATGTGCTGACGATAACCATTTTCGGTAACGACGACATGAGCCGGACAGTGACGGTACGACCGGACGGAATTATTTCCTATCCCTTGCTGGGTGAACTGAGGGTGACTGGCTTGACGCCGTTTCAGGTGCGCGCTGAACTGGTGGAATCACTCCAGGAATTCATGAACGTAGTGGACCGGGAAGTCTCTGTTGTTGTCGACGAAGTTCACAGTTACAAGGTGTCCGTTCTGGGAGAAGTAAGAGCACCGGGGCGATTCGAGTTCCAGAATAATGTGACGGTACTGGATGCGTTGGCTGAGGCGGGAGGGCTTACCGAATTTGCGTCACGGACGGGCATTGTCATTATGAGGCCTGGAGAGGAAGGCACCCAGCGAATCGTTTTTGACTATGAACGGTTGATTGGTTCGGGCAACGAGGGTCCCATCCCCGTGTATCCGGGCGACATCATTCTGGTTCCCTGAAAAATTGCACAGTCTTACACACACCTTATAAATGAGGATTTGCGGTGCACAACTCTGAAAACAACTCCCTGTTCAGTTCGGCGCTTGAAATCTGGCGACGGCGAAAGTGGTTGTTGGTTCTGTCATGCTTTTCGTTGTTTGCGATTGCTGTCAGTATGATTTTGGCGTTGCCGCCGATGTATAGTGCCTCAACAAAAATTCTGGTCGGGCAAGCTGACATTTCGGAGTCGCTGGTTACCACAACGATCAATAATGAGCTGGGTCGCCGTCTCTCGGTAGTACAACAGGAAATGTTAAGTCGGCCGCATATGCAGGCCCTCATCGAGCGAATGAATCTTTACCCCGAAATGCAAGGGCGAGTTTCCGACGAGGTTATCATAGGGCAATTGCGACGTGATATTCAGATTGAACAGGAGGTCTCGAGCGCGCAGCAGGGGCGACAGGCCATGTACACGCTGACTATCGGCTACCGGGGTTGGGATCCCCAACATGTCGCCGAAGTCAGCAATGAGCTGGCCTCTCTGTTCAGAGAGGAAAATGAGGCACTGCGAATCCGGCAGGCAACCCGAACCACTCAATTTCTGAAACAAGAGCTCGATGAAGCGAGAGAACGGTTGTTGACGGAAGAACGATTAATCAATGAATTCAAGATGCAGCACCTCGGCGAACTGCCACAGCAGGAGACCATGAACTTATCCACTCTGGAGCGCATGAACTCGGAGCTGAGGATGAATGGAGAAAAGCAGATCCAGGTGATGAGCCGCATGGAAATGCTTTACGGCGACTCGTCACAGGGTCGCAGCGGCGGAGCCGATGGTATAACCCGACTTCGCGCTTTGTATCAGCAGTTGGCCGAGTTGCGTTCACAGTACACAGACCAATACCCCGGAATTATTCGGCTCAGAAACGAGATTGAAGCGCTGGAAGCCGTTGTCGACAGTGAGCAAGCGACGGACCTTTCACAACGAGTTGAGTCAATCCAAATAACGGGACGCAACCTTCAGCAAGCCCAGGCCGAATTGGAAGAGCTCAAGGAACAGGAAGCGGAACTGCGCCAGAGTATAGAGCAGTTACGACTGCGCATTGAGTCGACGCCGGCAATAGAACAGGAACTGTCGCAATTGACCAATTCGTATGAATCCGCCAGACAGGACTATATGGACTTGCAGGAACGCTATCAGGATGCGCGGCTGTCAGAGTCGCTTGAACTACAACAGGCTACCCAATTTCAGGTGCTGGAGGCTGCTATCCCGCCGGACTTTCCTGCACAACCTAACCGGCTCGCGCTAATGATCATGTCCTTGATTCTCTCAGTCGGGTTTGCTGGTGGAGCCGCTTTTGTAGCTGAGCAAACGGATTCTACCTTTCACAAGCCCCAGGAATTGCGTAACTTCACGCGATTGCCCATTCTGGGAACTATTTCAAAAATGCAAACTACCGGTGATCTGCTGCGCAGCGGGTTTCATTCATCGTTGGTATTGGTTGGCGTCATGATCGCCGTACTTGTTTTGGCTGTACTCGCTTACAACTTTGGTCAAAATGCACAAGGAATCGTGTCGATGATGGCTGGCGCGGGGCCAACCTGATCACAATTCCAATTGGTCAAAAAGTCCGCGTGTCCCGCACATTTTTTTATCCAGTCGGAATTTTATGGAACAGGATCAGTAAAGATATGGAAAGACATGCCAAGCATGCCAATACCCGCCTGTCGGTTGTCTCATCGCATCACCGTGGCGAAGAGGTTTTGACATCGGATCGCGGCCGGACCGTCAATCCTCACTTGGTGAGTCTGCTGCAGCCGGACTCGGTTGAGGCCGAGCGCTATCGCCGGCTGAGACATGTTGTTGAACAGAAGGCTCAATCTGATCAAACCAACGTTATAGCTATTACGAGCGCAGTAGCCGGGGACGGTAAAACTCTTACGTCGATCAATCTTGCCGCTGCGCTGGCCCAGGATCAACAGGCCTCCGTGTTGTTGGTTGAACTGGACCTGCGTCAGCCGTTTACAAACGTCAAGGACTATCTGGGAATCAAAAAGCTTTACAGTAAAGGTTTGGTGGACCGCGTCCTGGATGACAAACTGAGCATAGAGCAAGTGGTGTATTACATAGCCGATTTCAATCTCTATGTCATGCCTTCCGGAACCAAGGCAAGTTCAGCCTACGATATCCTGAATTCACCAAAACTTGGAAAGCTGCTCGATGAAGCCAAGCACCGATACGATTACGTCATTGTAGATACCGCCCCTATCGCGTTTCTTCCAGACAGTCAGTTGATTTCCCCCTGGGTGGATGGATTTATGATTGTGGTGGGTGCAGGCAATACGCCGAAAGACATGCTTGAGGAGTCCCTGAATGTTATGGATCCGGATAAGGTATTGGGACTCGTATTCAATGGTTACTCCGCAGGTAACGAGAAAAAGTTCGGGTACTACTGAGCGCGATCACAGGCGCCATCTGGTGTTCCGGGGCCGAAACTTCACCGCTTACATGCCAATTCTCTTTTTACGCTTACGGATGAAGTAAATTTCATGGAAAACAATCAGGGAAGAAAATACAGGTCTGCTCTGATTTTGGGAGCGGGCCCCTTCGCGCAACTTCTGGTCTCGGAAATTGCCGCCAGACCCGCTTGCAGGATCAAGGTGGCAGGGATGGTGGCTGAAAGCAATTGCGCCAAACTGAGATTTTTCGGTTGCCCTGTCCTGGGTGAGGCGGAAAACCTCCAGCAGGTTATCCAGAAGGTCAATCCGGACATGATAATTGTTTCCCTCTCAGAAGGGTCGAACTTTCGCTCTCATCATCACCTGATGGAAGCCCGGGTTTGCCGGGACATGGATGTTGAGGATGGAGAGGCCGTTTACGAATGGCTTACGGGGAAATTGCCGATCGAAGAGATGACACCTGGCGCTGTAATTTTCTGTCAGGATTTCAACCCGCCAAGACATGCTCTTGTCCTGACACGGTTTTTCAGTCTGCTTTTCGCAGTGATTGGATTGGTTGTTCTGGCTCCGCTGCTTATGATGATAAGCCTGTTGATCAAGCTGGATTCACGCGGCCCGGTGCTTTTTGTGCAGGAGCGTATTGGCCTTGGCGGCTGCAGGTTCAGACTGTATAAATTCCGGACAATGCGGCCGACGGTGGACAAGACATCCGAATGGGCTGGTGACAACACCCACAGAATTACACGACTTGGGCACTGGTTACGCAAGTTTCGCCTTGATGAGTTACCCCAGTTTATCAACGTGTTAAAAGGCGACATGAACGTCGTTGGCCCGCGCCCTCATCCAGCATCCAACTTCGAGTTGTTCGTGCTGGTTTCCCGTAATACGCCAACGTGTGGCGGCCAGATTCCCTATTATTCCATTCGTTCCAAAGTTCGGCCCGGCATTACCGGCTGGGCACAGGTTCGCTACCGGTACGCCAATAATTTGAACGAGGAAATCGAAAAATTGCGTTTTGACCTGTACTACGTCAAACATTATTCACTGTGGCTCGATATGCGTATTCTGTTTGAAACAGTCAAGGTGGTCGGCGGCGGTCGTGAATCGGAGGAGATAAAAACTCCCGATACCCGCATCGGCAATATCGAGACCGCGGCTCACCAGCAATCGGTCTCATCGATTCCTCCAACAGTTGCCTATCCTGCTTCGCGGCGACCTGCAACGCGGTCACAAGCCCTGTAGGGCACGCTGAAATCATGCGAATTAATGGGACAGGACACTAGTGACGAGCTTGGGAAGAGACTGATGAGACAAGCAGTAGAGACAACTCCGCAACAGGATTCCTGGTTTCCCGGCCGCGATACCTGCCTGAGACACCGAATTGTCGCCCTGGGTGGAGGTACAGGACTGGCCACGACACTTCGTGGGCTGAGACCACTCTGTTTTCCGACTGATGCGGACACCACTGTTCTCACGTCCGCCGACAAAGAACGACTTACCGCTATCGTCACTGTTGCCGATGATGGTGGTAGTTCTGGCGCATTGCGCCGGGCTTATTCCATCCTGGCTCCCGGCGATATTCGCAATTGCCTCTTGGCCCTTGCGAACAGCGATTCCACACTGCAGGATCTGTTCAGGTTCCGTTTCAATGGTGAAGTGGGAGGGCACAGCCTTGGAAACCTGATTTTGACCGCCTTGTCAGAAATGGAATGCGATTTTACCACCGCAGTGCACCGGGCAGGCAAGATGCTGGGTGTGTGTGGAAGAGTGCTGCCGGCCACGGCAGACGATGTCGTAATCCAGGCGGAATTCACGGACGGTAGCCGTCTTCGCGGAGAATCCAGAATCGCCGAAGCACGCCGCCAGATTCAAAAAATAAGTCTTTTACCCTCATGGATAGGCAGCTTGCCTGAAGCATGTGATGCCATTGACGAGGCAGACATCATAGTGATTGGCCCGGGAAGTTTGTACACAAGCCTGATTCCGACACTGCTGGTTCCGGGAATCGCCGATGCCATCGCACGTTCATCTGCGCGCGTCATCCTGGTGATGAACCTGATGACCGAAGTTGGTGAAACCGATGGCTATTGCCCGGCGGATTTTCTTCGGGCCATTAACCGGCATGTGCCACAGATGCCGGTGCACTATGTACTCGTTAACAGCACTCCCATACCCGGTCAACTGCTTTCCCGGTACAGCGTTGATGGCGCGCGACCCATCATTGCGGACTCCAGACGAATTTCGGAGACAGGCTGCATCCCTGTCTTCTGCGACCTGCTGGCCAAAAGGCGCAAGGTGCGTCACGACCCGGCAAAATTAACCCGAGCCATTTTTGAGTTGGCGCCCTGAGGACCCGTATGAACATTGCAGAACCCCCTATCGGTTCAATTGCCCAGTCTGTTGCCGAACCGTTTGCCGATCTTTTCAATCGCATCTCCAGTCGCGAAGCGCACGTCACAGTGATTGGTCAGGGCTATGTAGGCTTACCGCTGGCGGTCGGCTTTGCCGCCGCCGGGTTTGAAGTCAGTGGACTTGATACCAATAACCGGGTTGTAAACAACCTGAACAGCGGCAAGTCGTCGACGCCCGATGTGGCTGACAGCGAACTGGCAGAGTTGCAAGGCACGGGAAAGTATCAGGCTACTGTCGACTTTTCGGTACTTTCCGGCAGCGATGTCATTCTGGTTTGTGTGCCAACGCCATTGCGAAAATCCAAGGACCCGGATATTTCCTTTATTCTTGCGACCGCCGAACGCATGGTGGAGAACCTGCGTCGTGGGCAACTCATAATACTCGAATCCACCACCTATCCGGGTACGACGGAAGAATTATTGCTGCCGATGCTGGAGTCGACCGGTTTTAAGGCGGGCAAGGATTTTTTCCTGGCTTTTTCCCCGGAAAGAATCGATCCGGGTAACCCGAATTACGGGGTGCGGGACATTCCCAAGGTGACTGGTGGTGTGACGGCGGAATGTACGAAACTGGCGGCGCTGCTATACCGTCAGATTGTGAAAAAAGTGGTCGAGGTTGCGAGCCCCAGGGTTGCCGAGTTGTCCAAACTTTATGAGAACGTCTTTCGCAGCGTCAATATCGCCCTGGCCAATGAATTCGCGTTGATGTGCCGCCATTTGGGAGTAAACTCCCGCGAGGTGATAGATGCGGCCGCCAGTAAGCCGTTCGGGTTTATGGCATTTTATCCCGGCCCCGGTATCGGCGGGCATTGCATCCCCGTTGATCCGTCGTATCTCGCCTGGAAGATGCGTTTTAACAATTACCAGGCCAGGTTTATTCCTCTTGCGGAAGAGATCAATCAAGCGATGCCCGCCCACGTGGTAAAACTTGTGGGAGATGCGCTCAACCAGCGCAAGCTTTGCATTAATGGCGCGAGAATCACCGCGCTGGGAGTAGCTTATAAAAAGAACGTGGGCGATATTCGTGAGTCTCCTGCCTTGCAAATTATCTCAATGCTTGTGCGCAAGGGCGCGATTGTCCGCTATGCGGACCCTCACGTTCCGTCTGTGGAGATTGATGGTTCTGTTTTGCGTCGTATCCAGGCGACGGACAATGAACTGAAAACCAGTGACTGTGTGCTTATACTGACCGATCATACCAGTTTCGATTATCAGAACATTATCGACAACTGCGCATTGATAGTGGATACCCGTGATGCGACCTGGGGCATGGAGTCAAAACCGGATCAGGTTGTCAGAATATAAATTCCGGAGGTAGTTTGACCATGAGCGCGCAGTCCTTTACGGAGTGGTGGCGCCCGGCTGGAGTGACAGAACCGATATCTGCTCCAGTCGCGACCGCGGCAGAGGAGAACAACTCCCTGGTTCCGCTGCGGGCCCTGCTGTGCTTTTCAGTGATCCTGCTTTTGGCTCCTCAACAGGCATTTCCGGTCCTGGCGCCACTGCGTATCGCGATGCTAACAGCTGTTTTTGCGCTGTTGAGCATGGGATGCAGTCGGCTGGCGCGGGGCCAACCTCTTCTTGAAATGTCGCGAGGCGCATGGATTGCTTTGATTCTCGCCTCCTGGGCGGTTTTGACCATCCCGTTCTCCTATTGGCCCGGAGGTACAGTCAATTTTCTGCTTCGGGAATATTTCAAAACCCTGGTGGTTTTTGTGCTTTTGATCAATATTGTGGATACCGTGCCTAAATTGCGGAGCATTTGCTGGGTACTGGTGCTGTGTTCCATTCCACTGGCCCTGACCAGCATCAGTCATTTCGTCTCGGGAACTTTATTCTCGGAAAATACCGCACGAATCGCCGGCTACAATGGACCGTTGACCGCCAATCCGAATGATCTTGCCTTGGTGCTGAATATATTGCTGCCATTTTGCATCGCGCTGTTTTTGAGTAGCCGACGTGCCGCGATAAAGGCATTTCTCGGTGTGGCAATCTGTCTGTTGGTTGCCGGAATCATATTTACGTTTTCCCGTGGTGGTTTTTTGACCTTGGCCGTTATGTTCATGACTTATTTCTGGGTACTGCGTAAGCGGCCTGAGCGAGTATGGGCGCCCCTGGCTCTGCTTTTCGCGCTTGCCAGCCTGCCGTTCCTTCCGTCCAGTTACATGGATCGTATTTCCACAATTACCAATATTGAAGCGGACGCCAGCGGATCAGCACAAAACCGCTGGAGCGATATGAAAGCCGCTACCGGACTGGCCGTACGTAGTCCTGTGATCGGGTCCGGCGCGGGGATGAACATTCTCGCCATGAATGAAGCGAGAGGTGCAACGTGGACAGAAATTCATAATGCCTACCTGGAATACGCGGTCGACCTGGGTATTCCCGGACTGGTACTGTTTCTGATGCTTTATTTCACTTGCATGGCGCAAACCAAAGCGGTTTTAGTCACCACGTCCAGACATCGGGACCGGGATGATCTGTTCTATCTTGCTGAAGCGGTCCGGGTGAGCCTCATCGGATTTGCCGTTGCCGCCTTTTTCCATCCAGTCGCCTATAACTTCTACTTCTATTATCTTGCCGGCCTGGCTATCGCGGTAAACTCGATATGTCAAAAGCGATACGGTCCTCTGGCGGCAGCTGAATGACAGATTTCGCCTCGGAGCCCCGTACAAAAGACGAAAAGGAAACCGAAGTCTTGTCTATCGAATTGATCGATCGCATGACGGACTTTGGCATGCTTAAAGACGAGTGGAACGAACTTGTTGGCCAACGCTCCAGTAAATCCCTGTTCCTGACCTGGGAATGGTTGTACACCTGGTGGAAACATCTCCGGGACGACAGAAAACTGTTTATCGTTCTGGTCAGAATGAATCAGCGATTGATTGCGGTGGCACCCCTGGCTGTCAGGCCCATGCGGTTCAGACGACTGCTGCCCGGCCGGGTTCTGGAATTTCTCGGCTCGGGACAAGTCGGGTCCGATTACCTTGCCCTGATTCTTCGTTCTGGATTTGAAAAGCAAGGGATAAAAGCGATTTGTTCTTGTATAGGTCAACAAAAACTTCCTTTGGAGTTCAATCGAGTTGAAAGCAATTCCGCACAAAATTCGGCGCTCAGAGCGGAGCTTGAAACCAGGGGGTGGCAAACATTCAGCACTACCGTCGAACGTTGTCCCTATATCAGGTTCGACGGAAAATCCTGGGAGGATTACCTTGCCACATTGGGCAGCTCTCATCGCTACAACTTCCGTCGACGGTTAAGAAACCTGGAACGTGATTTCAAGTTTCGATTTGAAAAGGCAACCGACCCTCGGCGATGTGAGCAGTTTCTCAATCAGTTGGTAGAGCTTCACAACCTTCGCTGGCGTGAGCGAGGAGGGTCTGACGCACTGAATACACAGGACCTGGTGGATTTTCATCATGATATGTCTCAGCTTGCGCTAAGCAACGGCTGGCTTAGGTTGTATGTCATAACTCTGGATGGCAATGCTGTTGCCGCTCTCTATGGCTTCCAGATTGACAGAATATTTTATTTCTACCAGTCGGGGATTGATCCGGCTTACAGCCGGTACAGCGTCGGACTGGTAATTATGGGGCTTGCCATTCAGGCAGCCATCGCCGATGGCGCCACGCAATACGATTTTCTACACGGTGAAGAGAATTACAAATTCCAGTGGGCTGACGAATGTCGGGACCTGGTGCGTCTGGATTGCTTTCCGCCCCATATCGCCGGAGCGATCTTCCGGCAGATCGTACAACTGCGATGGGGCATCAAGCGGCTTTATCATCGGTGCCCCGGAATGACACACTCCGTTAAATAAGAACAGAAGACCTGAAGTATTAATGAGGTTGGATTCATGTTAAGAGGAATGGTAAAAACCGGCCTGGCAACAGGCATGCACTATACCGGGATGGACCGGTTGATTGGAACCGTTCGTGGCGAGACACATCAGCCGCTGGTAGTCACTTACCACCGGGTGGTAGAAAATTTTGAAGCAAGTGCGGCAAGTTCCATCGAACCTATGCTGATCAGCGCAGCGACACTGCAAGCCCATCTTGAATGGCTTGGACAGTACTATCGTTTTGTCAGTCTGGACGAATTGGCCGACTATATTGATGACACTCCCCTGGGTGGCAAGCCTGTCGCATCAATAACCTTTGATGATGGATATGCCGATGTCTTCAGAAATGCCTATCCTGTTCTCAAGCGCATGGGGATTCCCTTCGCTGTCTTCGTGGTCAGTGACTTTGTCGGGACAAATCGGATGCACATCCATGATGAGCTGTTTTTGTTGCTTTCTGAAGCCGTGGAACAGTGGCGGGCACCACGTACGCGGTTAAGCGCACTGGTCAAGGAAATCAAACAGGGCTCACCTGACCCGGCCATGACCCTGCGGCTTGGAAAAGCACAGTCCGATCCGTTCAACCTGACAAGAGTCTGTTTTGAGATGCTCAGCCAGGTGGAGAACGAGCGATTGATAGAGCGGTTGCGCCAAAGCATTGGTCATGCCGAAAAATACCTGGAAGAATTTTCTCCGCTGGATTGGGATATGCTAAAGGAAATGGCGAACAACGGAGTGACTATCGGTTCACATACGAGAACACATTCCCTGCTTTCCTGCCAACTATCGAACAGGGTGCAGGAGGAAATAACAGGATCCAAAAGTGTTCTTGAAGAGAGGTTGGGTATAAAAATAACGCACTTTGCCTACCCCGACGGACGTTTCAATGCGGACACCGTTCGCAGTGTCGCTGCCGCCGGATACCGTTGCGCGTATACCATTTGCCGACATCAGGACAGCCAATACCCCTGGCTGACGATTCCCCGCAAGGTGTTATGGGAAAATTCCTGCTTGGGCAGCTTTGGCAAATTTTCGCCCTCGATCATGAGTTGCCAGGTTAACGGCATTTTTGATCCGTCGCGTAACTGCCATCAAAAGCATGAAGGCAGCGCCCCGATCGGCAACAAGATCGATCTCCAACTCAATTGAAACTATTCGGAAGAGGTAATCGTGAGTAACAATACTATTGCCACGCAAAGCGGTACGCCAGCACATACTCCGGTCTATCAGGAGAGTCTCCTTGCGCTGAATGACGATGTATGCAATACAGCTATCGGACGACGGGAATTCAACCTTCGTCACTACCTGGAATACCATCCATTGCTTTCCTTGAATGCGCTTGCCAGGTTGGCGGAAAAAATGACGCCGGCTTCGGTGGAGTGCCATAAAGCAAAGCAGGCCGTATTGGTTCCCGAAGGTTGCGAGGATGTTATGTCCAGCTTCGGTGACTGCGTTCGCAATATTGAATCCAATGGCCGCTGGATGGCGCTATGGAATATTGAACAGGTAAGGGAATACAGCGATCTGCTCGATATCCTCCTGGACGAGGTGAGGCCCTTACTGCCAACGGAGGAGGGCTTGATGGTTTCAAGTCATGCCGTGATTTTTATTTCCTCGCCGAAAGCGGTTACGCCGGCGCATTTCGATCCGGAACATAACTTCCTACTGCAGATACGCGGTCGCAAGCACATTAATGTTGGTTACTTTCCGGATCGCCGCGTTGCCCGGAATGAATTGGCACGCTACCATGCCGGAGGTCATCGAAACCTGACTGCCATCCCTCCGTGTTCAAATTTTTTCAATATTGAACCGGGTCAGGGTGTCTACCTGTATCCATGGGCACCCCATTGGGTATACAACGGCCCGTCCGTCTCTGTGTCGCTATCTTTAACATTCCACACTTCACGCAGCGAACTGGAGTGTATCGGCTACCGGAACGGCGGCGATATGTCCACTGCCGCGACACGCGATTCCAATGCAAGGAACGATCAGTCGTAGTCATGATACCGGCTCAGTGCAAATATCGGAATGTTTGTGAGCAATAAGCCTGTCGAGGCTATCTTTCGTCCCGCACTAATTCTAATGTCAGGACGCGCGATTGGTTTTATCGCGGCGTTTGGCATTCCGATAATACTGGTCCGAACCTTCAGCCAGGAAGAGTTTGGCACGTACAAACAGCTATTTCTTGTGTTCTCCACCTTGTTTGGGATAGCCCAGGCGGGGATGGCCGAAAGTCTCTACTATTTTCTGCCCACGGATAGTCGCAAAAGCGGCCGTTACGTATTTAACTCGCTTGTAGTCCTGGGTGGACTCGGGTTGATCAGCGCAGTGGCGCTTTGGGTATTGCGGAACCAGGTCGCCACACTACTCAATAACCCCGGCCTCACAGAGTATCTACCCTACATCGGTATTTACCTTCTGTTCATGCTGATGTCGGTGTTGCTGGAAATTTTGATGACCATCCGCAAGCAGCACCTGGCGGCATCGGCTACCTATGCTCTGACGGATTTGTTCCGGGCGCTGTTGCTGGTGACGCCCGCACTTGTTTTTGGACAGATCGAGTGGCTGCTCATCGGAGCGGCGGGTTTCGCAATCGGCCGATTCGGTGTCATGTCCATCTACGTAGGGCACAATTTCAAGGGTGAACTTCAAAGCGACGGTTCCCGCTTGCGACGGCACCTTGGATATGCGCTACCGTTCGGACTCGCGGCAGCCATCGGGCAGTTACAACTCAATTATCACATGTACGCCGTTTCGTATTATTTCGATGCCGCCGTATTCGCCATCTATGCCGTCGGTTGCCTGCAATTGCCAATCACCGACTTTCTTATGACCTCCACATGTAATGTGATGATGGTCAACATGGGTGAAAAAATCCGTAGTAATGACAAGGATGCGGTCGCGGCAATATGGCTGGATGCCGTCCGCAAGCTTGCCCTGATACTTTTTCCGATTGTCGTCAGCCTTCTGATCGTCGCCAACGAACTGATCATATTGCTCTATACCATTGACTATGCCGAGAGCGTACCCATTTTTATGGTATGGACGGTGAACATGCTGTTTGCTGCCTTGCTGACTGACGGTGGCTTGCGAGTGTTCGCAGCCACCCGCTTTCTGATACTGCAGAATATTGTCCGGTTGGGAATAATCGTGATTTTCATTCGGTTTTTTCTGGATCGCTTTGGACTCATCGGCGCTGTATACGTCACCTTGTTTGCCACCGTTGTGACCAAGTTTCTTGCGCTGGGCCGGCTTAAGTCACTTATGCAAGTGAGCACGGCGCAACTATTGCCGTGGAAAGCTTTGGCAGGTGTTGTCGCCGTCTCGGTGGCCGCGGCATTACCCGCGCTGCTGATCAAGATGACCCTCCAGGTCAGTGTCGCGCCGCTGTTGGTGGTAACAGGCCTTGTCTATTGTCTTTCGTATTACTTTTTACTGCTCATATGCGGCCCCATGAGCGGCGAGGAAAAACAGTCCCTTGTTCAAATGACCCAGACCCCGCTTTACCGGATTTTCCGTACGCGAAAGGCAGGAAAAGTCTGGTAACGGCTTGGACGAGACAGGTACGGAAACGTGAAAAGTTCGTAATCGGAAGGGAATTGATGATGAAAGGACGCCTGAATTACATGACATGCTGGTTTGTCGTTACATTGTTTGTAGTCGTATCGCAGACCACATCGGCTCAATCCTACAGAATCGTGAATCTGGGAACACTGGGAGGCGAATCGAGTGGAGCACAATCGATAGACAATGACGGCCGGGTAGTGGGCTGGTCAGTAACCAACGCGGGACAACGCCACGGTTTTCTTTACAGCGATGGCATATTGATTGATATCGGAGCCTTGCCCGGAGGGTCGGAAAGTGTTGCGACTGCCGTGAATGAGCGTCGTATCGTTGTCGGATACAGCGGCATTAATCAGTACGGCCGACAATATGATGAAGTGACCCAGGCATTTATTTGGAGCAACGGTCGCATTGAATCCCTGGGAGCTCTGTATTGCCCTTGTGATTTCAACACACGTTATGGCAGCAGCGAAGCCTACGGGGTAAATGAAACCGGCCAGGTAGTAGGCAGTGCGGAAACGCGGCAAGGACCCGAAGTACATCATGCCTTTCTATGGGAAGAAGGAGTAATGCAGGACATAGGCGGAGGCAGGAACGACTGGTCTATAAGCCGAGCGTTTGATATCAACAGCGAAAGTCAGATTGTCGGCTATTATGCGCAAGACGCGGGCCGCAGGGAAACTGGTCGCGCCTATGAGCGATACGCCTTCTTGTGGGAGAACGGCCGGCGCGAACTGATCGGTACGCTTCCCGGGCATTCGTCAAGCGTTGCACTGGCTGTTAACAACCGGACACAAATTGTTGGCTGGTCCGGCTCTGCTGAAGGCCTGATGGCTCGCGCGTTCCTGTGGAGCGACCGTGAAATGCGGGATCTGGGAACACTGGAAGGTCACGAAGACAGCCGTGCACTGGGAATTAACAATCAGGGTGAAATCGTTGGCTGGTCGGGGAGGGCAGAGTTGTCTCTTTCCCGGGCTGTGCTGTGGAATCAGGGAACCACTACCGACCTGAACGAGACCCTTTCCCCCGATTCAGGCTGGGTATTGCTTGAAGCCGCCGGCATCAGCGACAACGGCGACATTGTCGGCACCGGGATATGGCAGGGAGAAGTGCGGGCGTTTATGCTGTTGCGCCGGGGATGATTGCACTTGATCAGAGGTTCCCTAGGGCATATCCCCCTTTAGCCTTCAGTGGTTTCACCTATATGTTACTCGGGTCAATCAAGTTATCGTGGTTACAGGAAACGTCGATAGAAAATCACCTGATCGAAGAAGGGATAGTCAGGTAGTTTGTAAATAATCGTTTAAAAATGATGATGGGATTTGTTCATCTATTGTGAATTTACACGGATGATCCCCGCCGCATGGACCTGGCGTCACTAACAATTGAAGTCGGTCAGAATTCACCGTGAGCCGGGCGAAGGGGACGAAGTCTGTCCGAAGGTCAGCCACCATACCTGTATGCAATAAAATGCCGCACTTCACTTTCACGGCGGCTCGATCTGTCAGGGCGTCACTACAATGAGTAGCACAACACGTAGTACAACACGTAGCACAGCGATCAGCACAACAATGGGCAGCATGTCAGCAGTTACGATATCGGACAGTCAAACCATTGCACTGGTCGCGCCCAGCCTGGATATTCTTGGCGGGCAGGGGGTACAAGCCAAAGATCTTGCCGATGCCTTGGCTGGCGAGGGCTTCGAGGTCTTGTTCATCCCTATCAACCCCCGCTTCCCACCCGGGATGGGCTGGCTAAGACGCATACCGTTTCTTCGAACATTGGTAAATCAGCTGCTGTATTTGCCGGCATTGCGCGAACTCCGTCGTGCAGATGTGGTACACGTATTTTCCGCGTCGTATTGGTCATTTCTGTTGAGTCCGGTTCCTGCCATTCTTGCATCGCGCCTTTTCAACAAACGGGTCGTTCTGAATTATCACAGCGGTGAGGCCCAGGACCATCTTGGCAAGTGGGGAGTACTGGTGCATCCCTGGTTACGCATGGTCGATAAAATCGTGGTCCCTTCGACTTATCTGGCGAAGGTGTTCGCCGGTTTCGGCTATCAAACCCGGGTCATTCGCAACATTGTGGATACCTCACTCTTTCAGTATCGCGATCGTTCTCCCTTACAGCCTCGCCTGCTGTCTTCAAGAAACCTCGAACCTTATTATCGTGTGGACAATACACTGAGGGCCTTTGCGCTGGTACAGAGGAAGCGACCGGATGCCACACTGACTGTCGTAGGATATGGCAGTGAGGAGGAGCAGCTAAGGCAATGGGTCAGGGCCAATCGCGTTGCTAATGTTCGATTCGCGGGCAGAGTCGAGCCGGAACAAATGCCGGCGATCTATGATGAGGCGGATATTTTTATTAATTCATCGGTGGTGGATAACCAGCCGGTCTCGATTCTGGAGGCATTTGCAGCAGGTCTTAGCGTGATCTCGACACCCACCGGCGATATTCCATCCATGGTCAAGCGCGGGCTGACTGGAGAAATTGTGCCTCAGGACGCGCCGGAAGTCATGGCCGAAGCGATTCTCAAATTATTGGAGAACCAGAGCCAGGCTGCCGCCATGCGTAACCGCGCCCGTACCGAAGTGGAAAAATATACCTGGCCCTCGGTTTCCTCGGAATGGGCTGAACTTTACTCAAGGGGCGGAGTGTGAGGCTACAGAAATTATTTTCGATGAAACCTTCTGAACTGGCCTTTCGCGGCTTGCGCGAGGCTTCCAAAACCATGGAACGATATACCGTCACATCAACTGAAAACGGGCAGCAACCTCCGTGCCTGTTTGACCATATGAAACCGGAAGGAAGCTTCGCCGAATCGTTGAACCTTTATCAGCGCGGCGATATGGAAGTCGCTTCCCAGGACTTGTTTCAACGATTCGGTGGCGTCGCTGAGCCAAGATTCTTTAATGGTGCCGACAACAACGACATCGTAAACATCATCGAAAACGATCATGGAGAGGAGCTCAGAAAAATTCTCTCCAGTGCGGACGCGGCGTGTTGGGATGAGTTTTACATTCTGGGTTATGGCCGGCTGTTCTTTGGTACACCCGCAGACTGGCATCTGGATCCCACTACTGGTAGAAGGGCCCCAATGATGCACTGGAGTCGGATTAATCCACTGGATGATCGCAACGGAGACAGCAAAGTAATCTGGGAACTTAACCGTCACCAGTGGATGCTGGATCTGGGGCAGGCCTACCGCCTCACCGGTGACGAACGGTACTGCCATGTGTTTTCTTTGCAGATCAGGGACTGGATGCGAAACAATCCACCAGGACTGGGAATCAACTGGTCCAGTTCTCTGGAGGTTTCGATACGGCTTATTTCGTGGTGCTGGGCGCTATTCCTGTTTCGGGGCTCCAGAGCCTTGTCACCCACACTCTTTGTCGAGATGCTGGCCTGGATGCGTACCCACGCGTGTTACATTGAACGTTATCTCTCCTATTACTTTTCTCCGAACACACACCTCACCGGGGAAGCGCTGGGTTTATATTACCTGGGCACATTGATGCCGGAGCTTCAGGGCGCTGATCGATGGCGGTCACTTGGCAGGCAGATACTTGAAAAACAGATTCATTGTCAGGTGCACCCCGATGGTGTCTATTTTGAGCAATCGTCGCGGTATCAATATTACACGGTGGAGATTTACCTTCACTTTGGCATTCTTGCGGCACGTAACGGAGAAAAGTTGCCGCGACAGGTTACGGAACGCATACAGAAAATGCTGGACTTCCTGTTGGCTATCAGTCGGCCCGACGGGAGTGTTCCACAGACCGGCGATTCAGACGGTGGTTGGTTGCTGCCGTTGGTTCGTCGTCCTCAGGAAGATTTTTCCGCACTGTTTTCTACAGCCGCCGTGTTTTTCAAACGCAGCGACTATGCGTTGGCGGCCGGCGCGCTGGCTTCGGAAACATTGTGGTTGCTTGGCTCATCCGCCGTGGATGTGTTCGCTTCATTGCTTCAGGAATCTCCCATTGTAAAAGAAAGCCGAACGTTTCGGGAAGGTGGTTACGTTGTCATTCACGAACCCTTCAGAAAGCACCAACTGCTTTTCGATACGGGGCCGCTGGGATGTGAAATGAGCGGGGGGCATGGGCATGCCGACTTGCTGAGTGTTCAATGCAGTGCTTTCGGACAGACGTTTCTTGTCGATTCAGGGACCTATTGTTATACGAGCAGTCATAAATGGCGCGATCATTTTCGCGGAACCCGAGCGCACAATACGGTAACCGTTGACGGCCGCGGTCAGGCCGAGCCCGCGGGTCCTTTCGCCTGGCGGTCGCGCAGACCGTCGGCGCGGCTGAACCGAACGGAATTCAGCCCGGAACTGGAACTTGCTGATGCCTGGCACGATGCTTACCAGATTCTGGATGATCCCGTCATTCACCGCCGGCGAGTGCTTTTCGTCAAAAAGTCGTACTGGTTGATTGTTGACGACCTGACGGCCAAGGCTCGCCACCAGGTAGAGGTAAGGTACCAGTTCGCACCCATAAGGGTGAACAAGGAAGCGGACGAATGGGTCCGGGCCTGTCGAAACGGTCGAGCGCTTTTGATTAAACCCTACGCCGGGATCGATCTTAAGACCGAAGTCAGATCAGGCATTCTGGATCCAATTGATGGCTGGGTTTCGACAAACTATGGCCAGCGAATGCCGGCCCCGGTGCTTACGTGCCGGGTTGAAACCGAATTGCCGCTGCGAATCATTACCCTGATTTATCCGCTGGTGGAAGAGGAAGCTCCGCCGCCTGTGGCTTTACCAATACTCAATAACGGCATTGTTGGAATGATTGTCGGACAGGACACTGTACGCATTGACAATCACAATGTTGTTCTTAACTGATCAGTAGAAGATAAGCAAACATGTGCGGAATTGCCGGAATACTGAAGCTCAATCACCACCACCGCATCGAAGAAGGGCGTTTGCTGCGGATGAGGGACAGCCTGTGGCACAGAGGACCCGACGACGCGGGAGTCATGGTGGCGGAACGAATTGGCCTCGCACATCGCAGGCTGTCGATCATTGATCTGGCCGGTGGTCACCAACCCATGCCCAATGCCACCCGTGATGTCTGGATCACTTATAACGGGGAGGTGTACAACTACCGCGAACTCAGAAGCCTGTTGCAATCCTGGGGATTCCGTTTCGAAACAGAGTCTGATACTGAAGTTATATTGCATGCCTGGGAATTGTTCGGTGAAACGTGCGTAGAACATCTAAGAGGCATGTTTGCCTTCGCCATTTGGGATGTCAGGAAACAGCGTCTGTTCCTTGCCCGGGACCGCTTGGGTATCAAGCCGCTGTATTACGCGGTGACTGAAAAAGAATTGCTGTTCGGTTCCGAGATCAAGGCGATTCTGGCGGCACAGGGCGTGAGACCGCGACTCAATCAGGCCATTTTGCCGGAGTTTCTCGCTACCCGGTTCGTCGCGGGTGCCGAGACCTTCTTCCAGGGAATCCACAAACTGCTACCCGGACACACAATGTCATGGACCCCGGACTCAGGTATCACGGAATTCCGTTACTGGAAGCCTCCCACAACCCACCAGGGGGAAGAGAGACTTTCCCGAAACGACTACATTGAAACGATACGCTGCCGCCTGTCTGACGCGGTGCGCAGCCATCTCGTCAGTGACGTCCCTGTGGGCCTGTTTCTTTCCGGAGGGCTTGACTCAAGTCTGCTGGCGGCACTCATGGCACCCATGGTGGATGAACCGATCCAGACATTCTCAGTCGGCTTCAGCGAGAGTGACGCCAACGAACTTGCGTACGCAAGAATGGCAGCCGAATCAGTAGGTTCGGATCATCGCGATGTACTGGTCAGCCCGGCACAATTTTTCTCCGCACTTCCAAGTATGATCTGGCATGAAGATGAACCCATTGCCTTTACATCGAGCATACCCCTGCACATTATTTCACGGCTGGCGCATGAACATGTCAAAGTGGTTCTGACAGGAGAAGGTGCCGATGAACTGTTTCTTGGCTATGGTTATCGATATCGCGCCACCGCCTGGAATAGCCGCTTCGGTGCTGTTTACGGGAAAGTATTTCCTGGCGGCGCGCGCGAAGCGATCGCCGCGGTTGTACCGAAACTGCCCAAGGCCATGCGCCGCTATGCGGAACGAACATTTCTGGCACTGGATATGGAACCCAGGCAACTGTTCTTTGAAAACTTTGCGGTTTTCAAGGATGAATTGCGAGAATCATTGCTGGAAAATCCGGAGCTGTTTCATTCGCGTGAACCTTACGCGCAGGGCCTGAGGTGCTATCACGACGCCGGAACTGAAACCCTTCAATGCATGAGTCATGCGGACCTGCAAACCTATCTGGTCGAACTGTTGATGAAGCAGGACCAGATGAGTATGGCCGCTTCGCTGGAAAGTCGGGTACCATTCCTCGATCACCTGCTGGTGGAACACGTGGCCGCTATTCCGGGTTCTTGCAAACTTAGAGGTTGGCAGACCAAAGCGCTGTTGCGTGAAGCGGTCAGCGACCTTGTTCCAAAGGAAATTCTTACGCGCAAAAAGATGGGCTTTCCCGTGCCTACCAGTTCATGGCTGAGAAGCCAATTTCGCCACATTCTTGACGAGTTTGTCCTTGGCCCCCGTAGTCTCGAGCGAGGTTATTTCCGCTCCGACACACTGACGCGGCTTGTATCCGAACATTGCCAGGGAAAGGCTGATCACGGCGAAAGGCTGTGGCTTCTCGTCAATCTGGAAATGTGGCAACGTATTTTCATTGATGGGGAAGATCCGGCGCTGGTATACGGCAACACCGATCATCCGGAATTTCATTTCGGTGAGTCCGGATTCCGGGCCGCGGCGGCGCATTGATTTATCCTGCTTACACTTATTCGATGACGAGCTATTTGCTATGCGTATTCTCTGGGTAAAAGTCGGTGGCCTGTGGCCGGTCAATACAGGTGGCAGACTAAGAAGTTTCCATATTCTGTCCGAGCTATCAGACCGACACGAGGTTACGGTGCTGACCACCCATCATCCTGACGACGATCCGGATGCGTTGAAGAGAAAGTTATCGGCTTGCAAAATATGGTCGCTGGAGCACGCATCGCCCAAACGTGACTCTGCAGGTTTTATCCTTGCCTTGTTCCGTTCCTGGTTTACCGCACTGCCGGTGGATCTTTACAAAAACCGGATTGAGGCGTTACATGAAGAAGTTTCGCGTCGCCTGCGGGAAGAACACTACGATTTGTGCATAGCCGATTTTCTTGTCGCTGTTCCCAATATCGGCTTCGATCAGCCAGTCCCTGTCATATATTTTTCGCATAACGTTGAGTATATGATCTGGCAACGACTCTGTGATACCCAGACCCGTTTTTGGCGCAAGCTGCTTCTGGGTCTGGAATGGCGCAAGCTCCGCCGGTATGAAAAGCTTGCCTGCCAGAGAGTCAATCTGACTCTGGCGGTTTCCGTTGAAGATGAAAACCACCTGCGCCGAATTGCAGGGAGTGACAATATCCGGTCGATTCCCACCGGCGTGGACCTGGACTACTTTACCCCTGGTGGTGGGCCGCTAACGGTGCAATCACCCGAACTGGTATTCACCGGATCGATGGACTGGTATCCAAACGAAGATGCCATTCTCCATTTTATTGCGAATATATTTCCGTACATACGCTCAAAGATGCCTGGTGTCACTTTGTCCGTGGTGGGTCGAAACCCCGGCCGGCGTCTGCGTGAAACTGCTCAACACACTGGTATCAGGGTTACCGGGACCGTGGATGATATTCGCTCCTATATAGAAGCCGCGGCTGTCTATATCGTTCCATTGCGGGTTGGCGGAGGTACACGCCTTAAAATTTTCGAAGCCCTGTCAATGGCCAAGGCGATCGTATCCACATCAGTCGGCGCGGAAGGGTTACCTCTCAAAAATGGTACCCATTTCCTGTGTGCCGACGACCCTGAAGAGTTTGCCGCCAAGGTGGTTGAGTTGCTGCAGAATCCCGCACTGCGCCTGAAGCTGGGTGAAGCCGGTCGTCGACTGGTGGCCGAACACTATTCATGGGGCAAGGTCGCGGATAAGTTTGAAACCTGTTGCGGAGAAGTACCGGGAACGAGGCTGGCTCCTGTTGGTGCTCGTCCAATTTGACAAGCATGACTTTTGGTCAGGCGGAGCGTGAGTAAATGGAGGAAGTGATGAAACGAATCAGCGTGTTTGGACTTGGATATGTCGGCTGTGTCAGCGCAGCCTGTTTTGCCGACGACGGTTATGAAGTCATAGGCTGCGAACTGAACCAGGATAAGGTCAAACTGATTAACGAGGGAAAATCTCCAATCGTAGAGCCGGGTCTCGATGATCTTATGGCTCGCGTGGTCAAGTCCGGCAAGCTGCGGGCGACCGGTTCCTGTGATGAAGCGATCACCAACAGTGATATGGCTTTTGTCTGCGTCGGAACGCCCGGCGACGGACACGGAAAACTTGGTCTCACTGCGCTGGAGAATGTTTGCCGCGAGATTGGCGGCGCGCTCCGCGGCACCACGCGGCCGTACACGGTCATTATTCGAAGTACCGTGTTGCCAGGAACGGCTTTGACAACAGTCTACCCCGAATTGCTGGCAGGGGCCGGGGAGGAATTCAAGCCTTATCTCAAGGTGGCAGTGAATCCTGAGTTCATCAGAGAGGGGACGGCGCTAAAGGATTTTGAGAACCCGCCTCTCACCCTTGTGGGATGCGACGACAAATCCACTGCCACCGCACTTCGTTCAGTCTATGCGAGCCTTGACGCACCGTTTGTGCAGACAGAGTTCAATACGGCCGAGGCAGTCAAATACGTATGCAATGCCTACCATGCATTGAAAGTCTGTTTCGCCAACGAAATCGGCGATGCCTGCGATGCTCTCGGCGCGGATCCTCAGGAAGTCATGCGGATTTTCCGCCTGGACAAAAAGTTGAACCTGTCCGAAGCCTATTTGCGTCCCGGGTTTGCCTTCGGAGGATCCTGTCTGCCGAAAGACGTGAAGGCGCTGCTGTACGCGGCTCACCATGCCAACGTCGGGGTGCCGCTACTTGATTCAATATTACCTTCCAACCGGCTTCAGATCGATCAGGCTATAGACAAAGTGCTGGCAACAGGAAAGCGCCGGATCGGGATATTAGGTTTATCCTTCAAGAAAGATACCGATGATCTTCGCGAAAGTCCCATGGTAACGCTGGTTGAATCACTGATAGGCAAGGGCTGCGACATCCGTATTGTTGATCGTAACGTGTCCATGGCAAGGCTGACCGGGGCCAACCGACGTTACATCGAGGAAGAGATACCGCATATTGCCACGCTGATGTGTGACAACGTCAACGCGCTACTGGATCAGGCTCAGGTACTGGTTATCGGAAATGACAGTGAGGAAGCCCAGCAGGCCGTTGAGCGAGCGACGACAGCGCAATGCATTGTTGACCTGACGCGCGGCGGCATCGAGAGCGTCGGTCGGTCGCGGGCGGCCGCCTGAGGCCTGGCAGTGGTGAAATTCATAAGCAGTATTGGATTGGCATCTCTGATTATTGTCTCGGTGAATGCCTGCTCGGGACTGTCAGCCCTGGCCCAGCTTCCCGAACAGCCGGAATTACCACGCAGTCTGGTTGATACTATGCCTGCGGAGCCGTCGGGAAGAGTTATTGATGTTCCCGCCGGAGATGATTTTCAGGCGGCGCTGAATAACGCCATGCCGGGCGATGTCATCGAACTGGAAGCCGGAGCCGTATACGAAGGGCCGTTTACACTGCCGACAAAGGCGGGAGATGAATGGATCATCATTCGGAGCAATGCGACTGACGATGGACTGCCTGGTCCCGGAAACCGGATAGATCCCGGGTTTGCCGATTTGATGCCTAAACTGGTTAGCTTTTCCGGTTCGGTCGTCAGGACGGAAGCCGGCGCACACCATTACCGGTTTGAGGGTGTGGAAATGCGGCCAGGGCGCCGCGGAGAAACCAATGCCGGATCAATCCGCAGGCTGCGCAATCTGTTCGCGGCCGATGGTGAAGGCGAATTTCTCTACAACATAGTGGAGCTTGGCTCGGAGCGGCAGAGCGCAGAAGAAGTACCACACCACATTATCTTTGACCGTTGCTACATTCATGGTGACCCCGAAAAGGGGTCACGCCGGGGAATTGCCATCAACTCGGCCTATACAGCAATAATCGATTCGTGGTTGTCGGATTTCAAGGAAGTGGGCGCGGACTCCCAGGCAATCGCGGGCTGGAATGGTCCGGGACCCTTCAAAATTGTCAATAATTATCTGGAAGGTGCGGGTGAAAATATTATCTTTGGCGGCGCGGACACATCCATAGCAGAACTGGTGCCCTCGGATATCGAAATCAGGGACAATCATTTTTTCAAACCGCTGGAATGGAAAACAGGCCATCCGGATTATGCAGGAACTGAATGGTCGGTAAAAAATCTTTTTGAATTAAAGAACGCCAGGCGCGTACTGGTCGACGGCAACGTGTTTGAGCACAACTGGGCGCACGCCCAGAATGGGTTTTCCATTTTATTCACCGTCAGAAATGAGCGTGGCAGGGTGCCGTGGGCAGTCGTGGAGGACGTCACCTTCAGCAACAATTTGCTCTTGAGTATCGGCAGCGGCATAAATATTCTCGGCCAGGATGACAACCGTTACCCCAGCGAACCAACCCGGCGTTTGTTGATAAAAAATAACGTATTTGCCGATATGGGAGGGCCGTGGGGTGATGGTGTACTTTTCCAGTTACTTGATGGAGTGGAAAATCTCACCATCGACAACAACACCGCGTTCAACACTGGCCGTATCATATCGGCCGACGGAAGGCCGCACCGGCCTTTCGCGCTTACTGACAACATCATTTTGCACAACACCTACGGCATCGTCGGATCCAGCACCGGACGCGGTAATGGAACGTTATTTCAATATTTTCCGGCCGCTACCGTCCGGGGAAATGTCATGGTTGGCGCGCCGGCGGAAAGCTATCCCGAGGAAAACCATTATCCGGACGGTATTGATGAAGTAGCGTTCGTTGCCCCGGAGCAGGGGAATTACCGTCTTCGCGCCGACAGTCCGTTTCGCAGCGAAAGCGGCAATGGTTTTGGCGCGAATGTCGACGCGTTGTGTTCCGCGCTTTCCGGGATAGAACGCACGGTCTTCTGCCAACCGGAACGCCTGTCGCAACGCCTGGCGGACTCAGCCGGCAGTCTTTAATGCATTTGGAATTACGTATTGTTATGACAATTGAAGAAATTATTTTTTGGGCAGCGGCGATCTTGCTTGCCTATACCTATGCAGGTTATCCGTTGTTTATCTGGGGCCGAGCCGCTCTTGGCCGGCGGCCTGTCGCGCGGGCGGATATCCTGCCTGCGGTCAGCGTTCTGGTCATTGTGCACAACGAGGAAAACTGCATCGAAGACCGTATCCAGAATCTGCTGGACCTGGATTATCCGCGTGAGCGCTTGGAAATCGTTATCGCCTCCGATGCGTCAACAGACAACACCGTTCCGCTGGCGCAGCGGTTCCAGAACGCCACGGTGAAAGTAATCCCGTTCAGTGCGCACCGGGGCAAGCCATCGGTACTTAATCAACTGGTGCCTGTCCTTGAAGGGGAAATCGCTGTGCTCATGGATGTCAGGCAGAGAGTGGAACGATCCGCCCTGAGAGCACTGGTATCCAATTTTTGCGATCCTCGTGTTGGAGCGGTAAGCGGTGAACTGATTCTTGAAGACGGACCGGACTCCTCGGAGGTGGGAAGCGGTCTGGGCGCGTATTGGCGTTACGAAAAATTCATACGGCACAACGAAAGCCGGGTGGACTCCTCAGTCGGTGCTACCGGCGCTTTCTATGGGCTCCGGCGACGTCTGTTTACTTCCATTCCCTCAGACACCTTGATCGATGACATGCTGATACCGATGCTCATCGTGAAAAAAGGTTATCGGGTTTTGTTTGAACCCGATGCCCGTGCGTTCGACAGAGTCTCGGCCACCGCCGAGGCGGAATTTGTTCGCAAGGTTCGTACAATAGCCGGTAATTTTCAGTTGCTGTTCCGGCACCGATGGTTGCTGAACCCGGTTAGCAATCGTCTTTGGTTGCAAACCATTTCACACAAGTTTTTCCGGTTACTTGGGCCTTTATGTCTGGGCGCCGTGTTTGTCTCCAATCTGTTGCTGCTTGACCAACCTTTCTATGATGTAACGATGGCTTTGCAGATTTTGTTTTACGCAGCCTCCATGGCCGGACGCCGAATCCGCCATTCACAACATGGATCGAAACTCGTGAACGTTCCGTATGCGTTCTGCCTGTTGAACTGGGCGACCGTCATGGGGTTCTCCCGGTTTATACGCGGACAACAGCAGATTACCTGGCAAAAAGCCAAGACTTGAGGTTCCTTAAATGATCAATCGATGGAGGAAACAGAACCAATGAAATTTCTTATTACCGGCGGTGCCGGATTTATCGGGTCTCATCTTGCGACCTATCTCGTCGGCAAGAATAACGAAGTCGCCATTCTGGACAATTTTTCCACGGGAAAGCGGGAAAACATTCGTGGCCTCCCAGTGGAACTCATCAAAGGCGATATTCGCAATATCGAATGCCTGGACGAAGCGGTTGCAGGGGTCGACACGGTGTTCCATCAAGCGGCACTCTGCTCGGTAGTACGATCGGTCAACGACCCGCTGTCCACTCATGAAGTGAATGCCACGGGAACACTGAAAGTGCTTGAGGCTTGCCGGAGGGCCGGGGTCCGCCGGGTGGTTTTCGCTTCGTCGTCGTCAGTCTATGGTGATGCGGAAAGCCTGCCCAAGCTTGAGCAAATGCCGGCTGCCCCCCTTTCACCGTACGCAGTTTCCAAACTCATCGGCGAGCATTATTGTCAGTTGTACTGGAAAGCATTTGGGTTGGAAACGGTTGCCCTGCGCTACTTCAATGTATTCGGGCCGCGACAGGATCCTGACTCGGAATACGCTGCGGTTATTCCCAAGTTCATGCAAGCCCTTGTCAACGGTGAGCCACTGGAAGTATTCGGGGACGGCTCCCAGACCCGGGATTTTACGTACGTTGAGAATGTCGTTCTTGCCAATGTGGCGGCGGCTATGAGTGCGCGGGCGGCCGGCAAGGTTATGAACATAGCCTGCGGCAGCCGCTGGAGCCTGCTCGACCTGCTGGCGAGACTCAACAAGCTGTTCGATACCGACGTCTCGCCGATTTTGCGCGAATGGCGCAAAGGGGATGTGCGTCACTCCCAGGCCTCCATAGATCTGGCTCAGAAACTGATTGGATTTTGGCCCCAGGTCGGTTTTGAACAGGGTCTGAACAAGACGGTCGGTTGGTACCTGTCGAGTCGGCGACCCGAGCGTGAAGTGGTCACCCGGGTACTCAGTGATACGCGAGAATCGGTGCCTCTGCAGGCGGGCAGCCGCCAGTAGCGATCACCATTATCACTTTCGACGAGGTTGGTTAATGCTCAATAATTTTCGACTGCGAATTCGAGCCAGACTGCAACCCCGCGCTCTGTTGGATAACTCGCTGGTTTCCAACACGGTGGGCACCGTATTGCTGTTGGCAAGCCTGTGTGCTTTTCCGCTGAAGCACCGGCTGGGATTACGTGTATCAGCTACCCGCCGTTTGACGACGCCTTCACTGCAAAAGTTGGGACAGCGCTTGCTGCGCCCTTGGTTGTCACCGGACAACGCGGAGCACTGGCGGCGGGAGCGCATCCGCTGGGAGCCCTACGTCCGTCGCATCAACGACGGTAAAGGTGAGCAGACGCTGACTACAAGTCTCTTGTTGAAAGAGCCGGGCGAAAACGGAGAGAAGGGAGTATTGTACTGTTCGTTCGAATACAACTGGATGAAACTGTTGTCGCATCCCGGTGTGCGCCATTTCTTCAATGACTACCTTCTGGTCGGCGCCTCATCCTGGTCACCCACCGATCACGGTGTATTGGCCAATCTCTGTGGTCTGTCCGAAGATCCAGTCTACGTGGGTATTTCGAACATCTCGGATATTCGACAATACGCGATGTTTGTCCCCGGGATCTTTCCGCTGCCGATTCTTGCCTGCGACTGGCTGGACCCTGCTGATTTCAGGCCGAAACCCCGTGACCAGCGTGACATAGATATTCTGATGGTGTCTCATTTCGCGCCGTGGAAGCGCCACTGGCTGCTGTTCGAGGCATTGAGTGAAATGCCGGAAGACCTTCGTGTCGTGTTGATCGGCCGAAATGTACCGGGTCGTACCGAGAAAGAATTGCGCAATGAGGCGCGGGCATTTGGTGTCCGGCAGGAACTGACTATTTACAGGAATCTGGAAATTGACGAGGTGATGAGGCATCAATGCAACGCCAAGGTAGCGGTGGCCCTGAGCAAGCGGGAGGGGTCCTGCGTTGCGGTTACCGAGGCACTTTTTGCCGATACACCGGTAGTGATGATGAATGACGCTCACGTGGGTTCCCGCGCTTATATCAAGGAATACACCGGGCGGGTGACGTCCCGCCGGGCGCTGGCGCGAACCCTGACGGAAATGATCAGGGCATCAGCGAATTATGCGCCGGGCAACTGGGCGATCGAACACATCTCGGCCCAGGCAAGTTCGAACAAGCTGAACGAGTTGCTTAAACAGCACAGTCTGGGTAAAGGGAAACCCTGGACTTGCGACATTGCTCCCCTGTGCTGGCGCTATGTTCCCCGCTACGTCGATCCAATGGATCGCATGAGGATGCGCGCCGGAATTGAGCGTCTGCGCAAGAAGCACGGTATCGTGCTGGAGGAATTTGTTTCGGAGAAAAAGGCGGCGGAACGCAAAGCGTCCTGACCCGAAAGAGCCAGGACGCGCTACATTGCGCCGGATAGTCCTTAGTTATCCTGGAACACGGTTGTCACCTCTGTGGCGCTTAACGTGCGGTCGTAAATCCGCACATCACCCAGCGCGCCGCTGAAGTAAGGCGTTGATGTTTGAGGATAACGACCCAGACTGAGGGCCTGGTCGGAAGTGGCCGGACCTGCGTTGCCGGTCCAGGATTCGCGGGCCGTTTCGACACCATCGAGGTACAGTTTTCCGCCATTGGCATCGACAGTGAAAGCAACATGGTGCCACTCGTTGTCATTGATGCCGCTGGTACTCAGTGTGCAACCGCTATGATCCCAGATATAGTTGCTGGCATCACGGAAGTACCAGGCGCACAGACTGCCGTTGTTGACGAAAACCTGGTAGCCGTTGAATGAACTGGGAACGTACTTGTTAACCAGACCATGGAGACCGGTGGCATCAGTTTTGACCCACAGGGAGACACTTAGGGGGAAGCTGTCCAGTGCATCCTGATGGGGTATATCGACGTAGTCGTCAACACCATCGAATACCATCGCACCACCCTGTGCACCGTTGCTCCACACGGGGCTGCTTACGAGTGAGCCGTTATGCCCGTTACCGGACATATCCAAAGCCAGTAATCCGGTATCCTCAAACATCCACCGTGCTACCAATCCCTCGCTACCCAGCGGTGTTTGCGGCGCGGCGGTGCCGGGAATGCCCAGCACGGCATCGGTGAAGGAACCGTTCATTGAAAGCAACGCGGTATCAACCGTCAGCGGATATCTGGGTGTGGAACGGCTGGTGTAAAACACGCGGCCATTTTTGGCATAAGTAACCTCACCTTCGTCCACGGCGATACGAAATGTATCGCCTTGAGAGAAGAAGATGTCCGACCGGTAGCGGCCTCGTTCCCTCACTTCCGCCAGATTGTCCTGCAACCGCAGAGCGAAATCGAGTTCTCTCCAGTCCGTGCTGCTGTCATTCCTGGATAACCCGAGGAAACGCAGCCGACCTTTTTCGATGGTCGCAGTGAATTCCACGTAGCCATCGCCGGAATCAATCTGTTGCCGGGAGCTCGCACCGCCGTCCGGACATCCGTCACACCCGGAGACCTTCGAGAGTACACCCCTTCGGTCACGGACGTTGATCATGCGGGTCCACGCCACGGGTTGTACCTCGATCACGCCTGGTCCTTCAATTTCAACCGGCAATGTTTTAAAGGTGAGATCTTCCGATGAAGCAATATTGCCTGCGGCATCCCGGTTGTGTACGCGGTAGTGGTATTCCGTACCCGGCACCAGGTTGGACACCGTTGCCACATGGCCACTGAGCAGCGTGGTAATGTGAGGCGTATTATGGGAATAGGCACTTGTCGCCCCGTACTCAACCATCGATTCCGCCGGTTCACTGGAGGTCCAGTTGACGACAGCTGAGGTACTGGTAATCAAGGTGGCATTGGCATTGCTGATAACCGGTGCCGCGGTGTCACCGACGGGATCCGGCGTCGGATCGGGTTCTGGTGAGGGCACCGGAGCTGGGGCGGGCTCGGGGGTTGGATCCGGACTGGGTTCCGGTTCGGTAATCGGGTCTGAGCCGGCGGCCACACCGAGTTTGTGAGTCGGAACCTTGACTATGAACGCGTCGAGACGAGAACCACCGGCGTTGCTGGTCCAGAGAAAATATTCACCGGTGATATCAAGATTGCCCTTCGGTGCCTTGGCATAGCTGCTGCGTCCACCAGATGTATTCATATCGGTCATCACAGGGGCTACCACCAGGACGTCGCGGGTCCGATCAAGCCGGAAACAGATCACCTCATTGGCCCCGGGTGCCGTGCTGTTCGACGCACTGCTGCCGCAGGCGATCTGCTCGTCGGCCGGTACACCAGGTTTGGCATTGGAGTGGCTCAGGTGAGACGGAGTTGGTACCCCCCAGGTGGCGCTATTGTAGATTGCAACACCATTGAGAGGGTTTTGATCGAACTTCCACAGGCGATGGGTGTTGGGCTGGTCACCCCAGTTGTCCGATGCGACCATGTAGCCGTTACCCATATCGGAATGGCCTCCGGCACCCTGCGGGTCCAGAATGGTACGCTCGGAAAAATTGCGTAAATTGACAACGCGGTTATCTTCACCATTGGCGCCGTCGATATTTTCCTTTATGACCAGCCAGTCGCCGCTTTTATCCACCTGGCACTCATCGTAGTCGCCTTTTCTGGGGAAAAATTTAAACTGCTTGTTGTCTTCGAAATAGACCATGCACCCCTGCGAACCACCGCCGGATGCTCTCACTGTGGCGGAATGCACACGGTCATCGCTGCTGGAATGCATCTGGTGCAGGTACACATTATTGAGTCTTGATGACACATCGAATACGGTTTCGAACGCGCCGGTAATAACGTCATACCGTAGAATGCGCGGACCGTTGTTCATATAGAGTTTGGTCGGTTTGGTGGCACTGAAGTACCAGCCCTCACCACTGGCGTAGCTGTATGAGGTGGAACTGTTGAAGAGGGGACCCAGATTTCTCACCTGGTCAGTCACCTTGTTGTATTCAAACAGTGTAGGGCCGGAGCCGCCCCGGGAACGATCCAGACCCAGAAAAATGAGCATGGTATCCTGGCCGACATGGTTGTTCATGTTGCGCCAGTACGAGTACCCTACATAGTTGACGCAGTCGGAGCCGCCGCAGTCACTACCGTTCGTGATTCTGACGCCTTCTGTATTGTAGGGGGACGGAAATGTGAATTTGCCACGGGACGGTAACATGTTCTGGATCCGGGACTGGCTCAGCAGTGGCCTGTCGGATGCATAGGAGGGTTGTTCTACAAACCCCCCGGGAAAGTCCGCCGAGGCGAGTCCGGAAACACAAAGTCCAATTGCAGCGATCAGGCTGCACGAACGGGTGCGCCGGCTCCGGTGTATTTTTATATAGGGCATTGTTTGGGAACCTCATAAATCAAAAAATTGTAATTCTGTCAGAATTCTCCCTAATCAGGGCGGAAAACTGACCCCACACACAGGGGCCTTTATACCCGAGAGGTGCAACGGTCAGGTTTCAGATGTGTAACATCCAAGTAAAACTATGTATCAAACAGGTAACTGGTTTGATTTATTGTGACGATCATCACACGGCGCCTCAGAGTTGTTGTGTAGGCCCAACAACTATGGCTCACTGTTTTGACGAGAATACGGTCGTTACGCTGGTTGGGGGATAACGGGCATGCCTGTATTGGGGTATTTCCCTGATTATTTTAAGGTGATTACCCACTTCGTTCTGCGGGTTCATACCCAGTATCGTGTCTTTAACACACCGGAGGTGTGTGGCACCTTGTCCAGGACCCGATACATGCGGGTTCTGGAGCTGTGCCGGGGGGCGGCCCCCAGCAGTGAGGAATTTCCCAACACCCAGACTGTCGAGAGCAAAACCAGCGATGGAGTTCGACAGAACTTGCAGATCATTTCAATTCCGACACCGACACCGCTATCATACGGAGGACCCCGGATTAGCTCCGGGGTTCGGTTGACCGGGTGTTTGGAAGTCCGGCTTGTTGTCTGCGGGGGTGAGTCAATTGAGGGTAGGACTATGAAGGACAGTAAGGACAAGAAAGGCTTGGAGGGCGCGAAGATGCCAGGTAACCGGAACAGCAATCAATGGCTGCACGCGATCGGATCGCAGCAGACCGGTTCGGAAAGTCCCACGCAACTGCCGGTGGATGAAGCCCGTGACGAGGCATTGCGCGAATTGCTGGCGCATCTGCGTCAGAACCGGACGGATTTGCGGGAGGAATGGGCGCGGAGAATCATGGAGGCACGACTGCTGACAGCCATGACGGAAGACGAAATTCTGGCGGAGTGCAGCGCGGTTTATGACAATTACCTCGGTACGCTGGAAACGGGATCTCTCGAAGCACTGGAAGCATATGCCCGTGACCTGTCAGAGCGAATCATTCCCCGAGGCGTTGAGACCCATGAAGTAGTGGGTATCGTATTGCTGGTACGCGATGTGCTCGCCCGGTCTCTGTTTGCGAAGTACGGGCATGATGACGACGTCCTCACCCGTATTCTCGATGCTTACGAACCTGCGGCAAACCGGATTGCCAATACCGTGGCGGTCGGTTTCGTCCAGGAGCGGGAGCGGGTGATCCGTCAGCAGCAGGAAGCCATCCGCGAACTGTCCACACCCGTACTGCCAGTGCGCGAACGGCTGCTGATTCTCCCGATAATAGGTCTTATCGATCCACAGAGAGCGCGTCAGCTCACAGAACAGGTGTTGCACGGGATTCGTGTAAACCGCGCCAAGGTCGTGGTCATGGACCTGACCGGCGTGCCGTCAGTTGACGCCGCGGTTGCAAATCACCTGGTGCAGACCGTTGAAGCCTCAAGATTGGTAGGCGCTGAAGTGATCGTTACCGGTCTTTCTCCCGAATTGTCCCAGACGCTGGTGACGATCAGCGTGGATTTGGGCAAAATGTTCACCGTGGGAGATCTGCAGGGTGGTATTGAGGAAGCCGAGAAGCTGCTCGGGTACAAGGTGGTCCCCACCAATCCCACTAAAGGCGATGTGCATTCACTGACGTGACGGATGGGAAGGTCGACAACAATTTTTGACAGGCTGACTGACTTGGAAATACCAATTCTCAAAAAACGTGAATATCTCATCGCTTCAGTACAGGCGGCGTTGACCGACCAGGACCTGGTCGGATTGCGGGATAAACTGGTCACATTGGTGGGAGAACATCGTTCATCGGGCGTTATACTTGACGTGACAGGGATGGACGTCATGGATTCTTTTTCTGTCCGTACCCTCCAGGATTTGGCCTATATGATTCGCCTGCGCGGCGCTGTAACGGTGATTGTAGGAATTCAACCGGATGTGGCTTTTTCAATGATCCAGCTTGGACTGCGGCTGCACGGTGTGCCGACTGCTCTTGATCTCGAGGAAGGGTTAAATTACCTCGACAGTCGTCAGGGAACGAGGAAATCTTTTCCATATGTCTCATAACGCATCGGATATAGGTTCTGGCGTTTCGGAGGGTTCGCTCAGTCAAGCTGATACGAACGGTTCCGCCTGCGAAACCCGAATTCCGATCAGTGGCGTGGAAGACATAGTGAAAGCGCGCCAGCAGGGTCGCGCGTTAGCTCACGATCTGGGCTTTTCTCTCACCCAGGCTACTCTCATCGCCACGGCCATCTCCGAACTGGCCCGCAACATCGTCCTTTATGCCAAGGACGGTGAAATTGTCATTGCCCGCAAAAATCGCCAGGCCCACACGGGAATTATGGTCTCCGCGATAGATCATGGCCCGGGCATAGAAAACGTGCGGCACGCATTGATGAGCGGATATTCTTCCTCGGGAGGGCTTGGTCTGGGGTTGCCGGGAGTTCGGCAGATGGTGGACGAATTTGAAATTCACAGCCAGCCCGGTGATGGTACTCAGGTGACGACTACCATGTGGCTCAAATGAATTGACGGCATGCGCACAGGCTTAATTGAATGGGCGACGAAAGCCCGCACCATGGAGGGCGAGACCCATTGTGGAGACAGGTACGTAGTAGAACCGGTCAGCAACGGTAACGGTGTGCTGGTGGCGGTAATCGACGGTGTCGGCCACGGAGTCGAGGCCGCGAAGGCTTCGGAGCTTGCGGTTTCAGCGATCAGCGGCAACCCGGACCACAGCTTGTCCGCCCTCTTGCAACGGTGCCACAACGAGTTGAGAGGCACCCGTGGCGCTGTGATCTCAGTGGTGTATCTGGATGGCAACCGAACCCTCACCTGGGCAGGAGTGGGTAACGTAGAGGGAAGGCTGCTTCGAAAACAAATCAGGTACCGTGGAAGTTCGGAGTCGCTGTTGCTGCGAACCGGAGTGCTGGGTTCGGAGCGTGAACGCCAGCCGGATTATTTTTCACGGGGACTCGCGGTGATGAACGGTGATGTGCTGGTGCTCGCCACAGATGGTATAAGAAACGATTTTGAGTCGGATCTGGATATCGCGTTGACACCGGAACAGATCGCCGAAAAAATAATACAAGGCCATCGCAGACCCAATGACGACGCATTGGTTTTTGTTGGCAAAATTTCTGGATAAATTGTGCCGGATACAGAAACAGATTTTTCCGATCAGTATCGGGTGGCGCTGACGAGCCATATTGCCGACGGGGGAGAGCACTCCCTGAACGCGGCTTATGAACTGGGACGCAAGGCACTGGAAAGTGGATTTGGCCTGCTGGATCTGGCCAACCTGCACAACACGGCTCTAACACGTTTGCTGCAACGGCAGACTGAGGATGGCGATGGCTCCGACCGATTGGTGGATCATGTCAATTCCGCGAGCCAATTTCTGGAAGAGACGTTCTCCCCTTTCGAGGTTTCACGCTTGGGCAGCCAGGGTGCCAACGCGGCACTGCGCAAGCTTTACGATATGCTGGAGGAAGAGTCGAAACGCATAGCGCATTTACTGCATGATGAATCAGCGCAGTTGCTTGCGGTAATCTATATGGAAGTTGCCGACATTGGCCGCGATGCCCCGGAAGCGATACAGTCAAGGACAGAGCAGGTCTGTCGTCACCTGGATGAAATCAGGGAGCAATTGCGCAACCTTTCCCATGAACTGCGACCGATGATCCTGGACCAACTGGGACTTATGCCGGCTCTGCGGTTTCTGGCGAATGGTTTTCACAACCGATCCAATCTGGAGGTCCAGGTTGACGGAGACACCGATGGGCGTTTGTCGCAGCCTGTCGAGACTGTCTTGTACAGGGCGGTGCAGGAAGCGCTGTCCAATATTGCCCGACACGCGCAGGCCAAACGGGTGCGGATTGAAGTCTGGTCTGAAGGCGGACAGATTCATTGTCTGGTCAGCGACGACGGTGTCGGATTCGAAATTCCGGAGGGACGAGGACAGGTGTCCGAGGGCTTGGGTCTTGTTGGTATCAGGGAGCGCGTCAATGCGCTGGACGGCAACAGCCAAATAACCTCTCAACCGGGTCATGGAACCCAATTACAGGTGTCGATTCCCATATGAAAGTTGATATGAAAAAACGTATAGTTCTTGCAGATGACCACCCGATGTTCAGGCAGGGGCTCAAGGCATTATTGGAACGCGAAGGATTCAACATTGTCGGGGAGGCTTCGAACGGTCACGAAGTGATCCAGATGGTCCGGCAGTTGAATCCATTACTGGTGATTCTCGATTTCGGCATGCCCTTGCTCAACGGCATTGACGCTGCGCGGGAGATACAAAAGCGTTCGCCGGACACGCAGATCTTGCTGTTGACCATGTTTGAGGACGATGCCTACGTGCTGGAAGCGTTGCGCGCGGGGATCCGTGGCTACGTACTGAAAGCCCAGGCGGCAACGGATCTGATTAACGCCATTCGCGAGGTACTGCGTGGGTCTATCTATCTGAGTCCGGGCGTGTCCGAGGTGGTGGTTAAAGCCTACGTAACCAAGCAATATCAGCCATCTGAACTGCTTACCGATCGGGAGCGGCAGGTTTTGCAACTGGTTGCCGAAGGTAATACGACGAAAAAGATTGCATCCCTGCTCGGTCTGTCCGTCAAGACGGCGGAGTCCCATCGTACGCGCATCATGTCAAAGCTGGATATTCACGATACGGCAGGGCTGGTTCGTTACGCCATCCGCCGTGGGCTCATTATGCCCTGATTCACGGGAGGTTCTTTCCCTTTCGCGTATCAATACCCTACCGATGATACGTATTCTTATAGCTGACGATCATACGCTGTTCCGCGAAGGAGTTCGTTTACTCCTTGAGCGGGAAGGATTCTGCGTGGTCGGAGAAGCGGCCGACGGCGAAGAGGCTGTCCGTCTGGCACAGCAACTCGAAGTCGATGTCCACGTGCTGGATTTTGGTATGCCTGTTCTCAACGGTATTGATGCCGCGAGGGAAATTCGCAGAAAGGATCCGGAAGCCAAAATGGTGTTGCTGACCATGTATCAGGACGAAACCTATGTGCTTGAAGCTTTGCGGGCAGGTTTTGCCGGCTATGTCTTCAAGGCGCAGACCGACAGTGATTTAGTCCACACGCTCAGAGAGGTGGCGCAGGGAGCCCTCTACCTGGGACCGAATATACCCCAAAGCGTGATTGAGGTGCTCACCAGCAATACTCAATCCGCTGAGTCGCTTACCGAGCGGGAACGGCAGGTGGTGGATCTGATTGCCGATGGCAAAACAAGTAAGCAAATAGCACAGGTTCTGGGGCTCAGTCCCAAGACGATCGAGTCACACCGAAGCCGGATAATGCAGAAGCTGAACTTTGAACAATCCACCCAGCTCGTTTGCTATGCTGTACGGACACAGCTAAGCAAGCCGGTCATGCGTCGCTGATCCCCTCAGGTTTCCGATGCTCAGGGAACTACCCGCCCCCAATTCAGTAATTTACCCCCCATCAGCTAGGGGTTGATCCCTATAGGGCTAACACGTCTTATGTTGTAACCTGTTTGTAACAGTTAGCAAGGGTGCGGAACTGGAGAACGAAAGAACGTTCATTCTTCATTTGCCTTTGCAAGCTTTGTTTACCTTCCCGATTGGCCGCCTGGCCCCCACCCAGGCGGCACTCTTTTTTTCTGTAGTCTTGACAATTTCTATTCTTCAAAACAAAGGCGCTGGAGTTTGCTCCAGCGCCTTTTATGTGTCTCCACTTTTTATATTTATATCTTTAGTGTCGTACCCAGTCCAGGGAGATGTCGATTCGATAGCCGATATTGCGCACTGTGATGATGTTGCTGCCCGACTCGCCAAGTTTGCTCCGCAGCCTGCCTATGTGTACGTCAACGGTCCTGGTATGGATATCGAGATCCTTGCCGTGACCCCAGACCCGTTCCAGAAGCGCATCGCGGGACAGAACCCGGCCTTTCGCTTCCAGAAGCTCCTGCAACAGCCGGTATTCCTTGATAGTCAGGTTGACCGTCTCCCCGGCGACTGAAACCTGCCACCGATCCAGGTCCATTTCTATCGTACCGGCCTTGATCAGACTGGAAAACCTGGCTGCCAGCGTACGCCGTTGCAGCGCCTTGATCTTGGCCATCAATTCGTCCATGTCAAACGGCCTGATCAGGTAATCATCGGCACCGGCATCGAGCGCAAGGATCTTTTCGGATACGTCGGTGCTGGCATTGAGCATTATGATGGGAATATCAGCCATGTCGGCTTCCATGCGTACACGGCGACAGATACGGATACCTCCCATGGGCGGTATCATCCTGTCGATAATGATCAAATCGGGTTTTGCTTTCTGAATCTGTTTGAGGGCTTCGTTACCATCGGTGACCAACAAAACATCAAACCCCTCCTGTTCAAGGAGGGGTCCCATGAGTTGGTTCAAGTCTTCATCATGCTCCGCTACTAACACAGTCAATTTTATCGTCGTTATCACAATGTCATCATGGTGAGTTCTGCTTTACCAGAAACCAGAATCTGTGATTTGAAAACCGGTAACCGGGCTCCCGGTTTCGATGGATTGATGGACAGCCCGTTAAGCACAATACTCGCTTATTGAAACGAGATTATAAACAGTAAATGCTCCCCCCTATGTAGGTGAATTCCCTTAGATTACACCTTAATGTCCCGGTTTCCCGGCATGCCCGCCCGGTTCAGTCGTGTAGCGGACCCTTGCGATGGGCACCGTTGCCGTGGTCCAGACACTAAATCCTTTGCGCAACCGATCAGGACGATTAGAATGAGGTGAATTCTTCAAGAGTGCGCGTCATGAAAAAAGCAATTATAACCTTCTCGATACTGATTATTTCCGGAGTGGCGCTGGCTCAGACTTCGGCTCCCGCGATTCCTCCCGAGGCCACGGATGTGACGGCCATGAATATTCGGGAATTCATTGACGCCTTGCCAAGAGATGCGGTCAGCGACCGGCCTATCCGGGTGGTTGATGTAACCGGAGACTATCGGGTGGGTGTGTATGGGGTGTTCAGACCCCAGGCCGTTGGTGGAGACGCGAACCTTCACGAAGTGGACACAACTGAAATCTATTACATGTTGGAAGGAAGCGCCACGCTGGTCACTGGAGGTACCCTGGTTGATCCCTACCGGCCATCGTCGTCCAGTACCAGTTTGCGCGGTCCACGCATCGAAGGAGGCGTAAGCCGGAGAGTCGTGCCGGGCGATGTGATCATCATCCCGGGGCACACGCCCCATTGGTGGAGTGAGCTGGAAAGTGACATTGAGTATCTGATTTTTCGACCGGATCCCAACAAGCGTCTGCCCTTGCGCTAGGTTCCCCAGGTTCAGAAAATCTCCCCAGGTTCAGAGAATCCTGAGGCGCGCGAATACCATGGTCGACAGGGGGTCGTCGCCGTAGTACGGAGCCAGTTCGCCGGGCATGTTATAGACGCTCAACAATCCGCCCAGGCCGAGCGAGACATGCCTCATTATCGGTATGTCATAGACATAGCCGGTGCTCAGCTTGCCGACGTCGAATATCTGTCCCGCCAGAGGGCCGTGGTGGCCGAAGAGTTCATCCTTTTCGACGTAGTCGGCACGCGCAAACAGCGTATGCCGGTCGCGCAGGCTGATGCTCGATTCAAGCAGCAAGGCGTCCGTGGTGCTGCCGGGGTTCTTTTCATTGCGGCCCAAGGCGAAGGTGGTCTGCCAGTGCCAGGCCCCAAAAGGCCTATCGTAAGTCGCCGAAGCACTGGTGCGTATCTGGTCGACATCCGGCTCCAGCAGTTCCGGGCTTTTCAAGTGTCCACGGCTTAGCTGAAGCGACCAGTTTGCCGTGGGATTGTAACTGGTGCGGACGGAGTGAGAGTTAAAACGCGGTGTATCGAAGTTCCATCGATACTGATCCGGTTCGCGACCGTTGAACGCCGACACCTCCACTTTCCAGTTTCTCCAGATATAGCCGGTGGTTGCCACACCGAAGGTGATGTGGGTGGCGTCGAGCCAGTGATGACCCAGCGACGCTTCCGGATTGTCCAGGCCCGAGGCGCGGTGCATAAAGGGAGGCGGCCCGAGGGCCGGTTCCCCCGGATAACCCAGGTAAACAAACACTGAACCGTCTGCTCCCAGCGGCATGCTATAGCTTGCGGCCAGTTCCACGAAGAAATCATGAGGATGCTGACGATCAATCAATGGTGAGTTTCCATCGGCCGTTTCTCCGGTCTGAAAAAGCAAGGGATAGCCGCCTTTTCCCATCGTCGGGTCCAGCGACACCATTCCGCGCAGCCCCAGTTTGCCGCCACCGAGGGGGCGTTGGCCCATCGCCATCAGCATGCTCTGACTGAACAGCTTTTCGTCACCCCGCGGGCCGCCCTGATCGTCGTACACCAGGTCGACTGTGCCGTGGAACATGGTTGCCCACTCGCCGCTTTCGCCACTTTCCGCGTCCCCGCCAAATCGTCCGTGCCAGCCTGCCATCATCGACGAGTCTGGTACCCAGGCGGTACCGGATGCCTCGCGACTGGCGGGATAGTTCCCATAGGCGCCGGTCAGATCCTCCATGGGCATATTCATCGTCGAGCCGGCCCCGGTGTGATCGTGATTCTGTGCGACTGCGGAAGCCGAACCCAGCATGAACAGCCAGGGTAGCGCCACCAGTCGGGGCAGGCCTGAATCGTCAGAAGCTGAAGTCCACCCCCAAAGACGCGATACGGGGTTTGTTGGGTCTGGCGCCCTGTGGGTTACGGGAGACAATCCGTTGCTCGTCGAACACATTTTCGAGCTTGAGAAAAACATTGATCTGCTCACTGAAATCATAATGACTGATCAGGTCAACCACGAACAGAGATTCGGTTTCCGCAAAATCGCTCCCGCTCCGGTTGCATCCGACACCAGAACACATTCTATCCAAGTATTTGGCGATCAGATAGCTGTTCCAGCCATTGTCGAGTTCCAGGCCCGCCCGCAGGCTGTAGACATGCTCCGGGATGTCCTTGAGCAGATCGCCGACCATCACACCGGTTACCGGGTTATCATCGCTGACTTCGGCATCAGTCCACGTATAGGCGATATCCACGGGTATGCTGGCACGACCGTGCTGAAATACGGCACTGGCCTGAAGCTCCACACCGCCCACCACGGCCTCCCCGGTGGTATAAGAGCCGGATGTACTTCCGTCACTGCATGGACTGGCCAGAGAACAGTTTTCCGTCTTGTCGGAAAAATCGCTATAAAAGGCAACGCCTTCAAGGTACCAACTGGCACTGTTATAACGGACGCCGGTTTCCCAGTTGGTACTGGTTTCGGGGTCTTCGCGATCGCCTGCGCCTGCGCCCAGCGGGGAGAAGCCCCTGTGCACACCGGCGAGCAGTTGCCAGTCATCGTTCAGATCATAGGTAAGCGAGGCTCCGGGCAGCCATTCACTGACGTCATTGGGCGTATGCCGGGCCACGTTTGAGCGATCCAGATCGGAGTAGCGAACTTCCGCGGTATCCACCGACTCATGTCGCAGGGCAGCGGTGACTTTCAATGCGTCAGTCACCTGCCAGTTATCCACCAGCCACAAAGCCAGGGCCTCGGACCCGCCCACGCGATTGTCTCCGGAACCGGGAAGAATGGTGCTGCTGTAGTGCAGTGTGCCGTCGATCTGGTCAAACAGGTCTGCAATCTGAAACCGGTCCACTTCATCTTCATGAATGCGCACGCCGGCGTCCAGCGAGTGATTATCGAGTTGCAGGTTAAAGTTCAGGTCCACGCCACGGGAAAAATAACTTCGGTTGTTGTTTTTGTAATTCAGGCCGGAAACATCCTGCACGCCGTGCAATATATCCCTAGCGGTGCTGTCTCCGGCATTGGCGTCGTTGATGAATCCGCCGCCATTGGCGAGTTTGTACCAGTTACGCTTGAAATTGATATCGTAGGCTGTTGCGCTGGCAGTCAGGTTATCCATGAGGTCGACCCGGTAGGTCAACTGCAGGCTGCTGTGGCGGTTATTCATTTCATCGATGGCCGACATGCCGTAACGGCGGGTGCTGTCCTGGTCAAAATCGGCATCCGTCAGGCCCAGATAGGTCTCTTCCGAAGACTCTTCGGAATATTGCATCTTCAGTAACAGGCTTTGATTGCGGCTGTCATTATCAGACTGCCATCCAATTTTGGCGACATAGTCTTCTATGCGGAAATCACCGCGGTTACTGTGACGATCGATATTCTTGAATCCACTGCCATTCCTCTGTACCGTTTCCAGCATCCAGTTCCATTGGTCGTACTGAGTGCCGTACCGGCCGTGCAGATCAGTGGAGCCGTTTCCATCGGCCATGACCCGCATATGACCTTCGGCAGCCCCGGGAACCGGGGTGGAAACCATGTTTAAAACGCCGCCGGTGGTCTGGGGGCCGTAGCGAAGCAGGGGAGCACCCTTGAGTACTTCAACGGCCGACTGCCGTTGCGTGGTGGGGAAATAGTACGCCGCGGGATCGGCATAGGGTGCCGGCGCCATCAACACACCATCCTCCATCAACGTGACTTTGCTGCTTCGCTCCGAAGTGGCGCCACGAATGCCGATATTGGGCCGCAGGCCGAGACCTTCTTCCTCGCGGATGTAAATTCCGGGAATGGTTTTGAGCAACTGGTTAATGTCGGTCGCCGCTTCCACCTGCATTTGCTTTGGCGTTATAACGGCGCCCGAGCCGGCGACCTGCCGCGCGGCCTCGCGGCTGCCGATAATGACGAACTCCTCGAGTTCACTGCCCTGCAGGCTCTGGGCCAGCGCCGGGGACGTGCCACCGGCCAGCATGACCAGGGCGATGCTGCAACGCAGACTTAAAGGGGCGAGCTTGATTTTCATATTGAACGATCCTTGAATAAACGCTTGAACAAGGTTCGTAATATTAATGATAACAATTCGCATTTGCAAGCGTACCGGGTACAAACGGCATTGCAAATCTAAATGATAGCTATTATCATTAAGATTAGAGCCACCCTCAAACTTCCCGGAGTTGAATATGCGTAAATTTCTGGCCCTGACCCTGGCGTCTGTTATATCGCTGTCATATATGGTTGCCGCGTTCGCGGACGAAGTTAATATCTATTCAGCCCGACAGGAAAACCTGATCAAGCCCATTCTGGACCGGTTCACTGACCAAACCGGGATCCAGGTCAACCTGATCACCGGCGGTGCCGATGAACTGATAACCCGAATCGCCAGGGAGGGAGCCAATTCTCCCGCTGATATCCTGCTGACCGTGGATGTCGGCCGACTGTATCGCGCCAAAGAGCAGGGCGTGTTACGGAGCATCAGTTCTGATCTGCTGGAGAAACGCATCCCCGAGCATTATCGCGATTCCGACAACCAGTGGTATGCCATGTCATTGCGATCCCGCGTCATTGTGTATCACAAAGACAGGGTGGATCCCGCACAACTCTCCACCTATGAAGCGCTGGCTGAACCCCGGTGGTCGGGCAGAATCTGTATTCGGTCGTCCTCCAATATCTATAATCAGTCGCTGGTGGCTTCCATGATCAGTCATCATGGAGTGGCGGAAACCGAATCCTGGGTCCGGGGTCTGGTAGCGAATATGGCACGCAGCCCCCAGGGCGGCGACCGTGATCAGGTCAGCGCCATCGTTGCAGGTCAGTGTGACGTGGCCGTAATCAACACTTATTATCTGGCGGGAATGCTCGATTCAACCGCTGGGGACGAGCGGCAAACCGCGGAACAGGTGAACCTGTTCTGGCCTAACCAGTCCGATCGCGGTGCTCATATCAACATCAGTGGCGCGGGTGTCACCGAGCACGCACCCAACCCGGAAGCTGCGGTACGTCTGCTTGAATTTCTGGTGAGCGACGAATCCCAGTCCTGGTATGCTGACGTCAATAATGAATTTCCGGTACGAGACGGCATCCCGGTCAGCGATACCCTGCGGAACTGGGGTAGTTTCAAGGCCGATTCTATCGCCCTTGAAGAACTGGGTATTCATAATGCCGAAGCGGTGCGCCTGATGGACCGGGCAGGCTGGCGATAACCCTGTGGCCCATGAACAGTGTTGATCGAACCGGTACCGTATGAAATTCAGGTCAGGTAAAGCCCCCTCCGGGGCTTTGCCGTCTTCAGGCTTCCGGTTTTCAATTCCCTTTCTTACAGCAGGCATCGTGCTGCTCTGCGCGCTGCTCAGTGTGCCCGCGCTGACGATTATCTTTTCTGTAGGGCTATCCACTGATGGTGTATGGCAGCATCTGTACGAAACCCTGTTGTGGGAATACATTGGTCAGTCCCTGTTGCTGATGACCGGCGTCGGGCTGCTGGTGCTGGTGATTGGCGTGGTACCGGCGTGGCTGGTCACCATGACGCGGTTCCCCGCCAGCAGGCTGTTTGAATGGGCGCTGGTGCTGCCGCTGGCGATACCGGCCTACATTATTGCCTATACCTATACCGGGATGCTGGATGTGGCAGGTCCGGTGCAGTCGTCTATTCGCGACTGGTTCGGTCTGAGCTTTGGAGAGTACTGGTTTCCTTCCATTCGCTCTCTCGGCGGCGCAATTGTCATGCTGGCCCTGGTGCTGTATCCCTACGTCTATCTGCTGTCACGTGTCGCGTTTCTGGAACAGTCGGTATGTGTGCTGGAAGTATCCCGTACACTCGGTGCCGGCCCGCTTCGAACGTTGTTTAAAATTGCCATTCCTTTGGCGCGACCGGCCATCATTGCGGGGCTGGCGCTGGTATTGATGGAAACTCTCGCGGATTACGGTACGGTACAATATTTCGGACTTTCGGTATTCACCACAGGAATTTTCCGTACCTGGTTCGGTCTGGGCAGCAGCACGGCGGCGGCACAGCTGTCAGTGGTGCTGATGACGTTCATTCTGTTTCTGATACTGGCGGAACAGTGGTCGCGCCGGCAGGCCCGGTATCACCACACCAGTACCAAATACACCCGGTTACCTCGACCCCGTTTGCGAGGCTGGAAGTGTGCCGCGGCCATTGGGTGCTGCGCATTACCCGTGCTGGCGGGGTTCTTGATCCCGTTCCTGCAGTTGCTGTTCTGGACTATGGAAACCTGGAATCAGATTGACAGGGCCGCATTTATTACCCTGTTTCTCAACAGTATCCGGCTGGCCACCATCGCGGCCTGCATCGCCCTGCTGCTGGGATTGTGCATTGCCTATGGCAAGCGGCTGCAACCTACCTTGCCGGTAAGAAGCGGCTTCCGGTTTCTGGGCCTCGGATATGCCATACCCGGAACTGTTATTGCGGTAGGTGTTTTGATCCCTTTCGCCTGGCTGGATAACACACTGGATGGCTGGATGCGGCGGCAATTTGATATTTCCACCGGGCTGCTGCTGAGCGGGACGCTGGTCGCAGTGATCTTTGCCTACACTGTTCGCTTTCTGCCGCTTGCCATGAACACGGTTGATGCCGGCCTCGGCAAAATCAAGCCGTCCATGGATGATGTGGGAAAGTCTCTGGGAATGGGGCCGCTTCGCATTCTTCGCCGGGTTCACGTTCCCTTGTTGCGGGGGAGTCTGCTTACCGCCGCGCTGCTGGTATTTGTCGATGTGCTCAAGGAGTTGCCCGCAACGCTGATCCTGCGTCCGTTCAATTTCAACACGCTGGCGATTCGCACCTATGAACTGGCCAATCAGGAACGCCTTGCGGAAGCAGCCAGTTCCGCCTTGATGATTGTCCTGGCGGGAATCATTCCTGTTATTATTCTCAGCCTCAGTATTTCCCGAGCCAGACCCGGTAATGACCCACGCCCTTGAATTAACTGATGTGTCTGTCTCGCTTGACGGGACAACTATAGTCAAACACGTGAGCCTGGCGTTGTCCGCAGGCAGTATCGGCTGCCTGCTGGGACCCAGCGGTTGTGGTAAAACAACAATGCTTCGCGCCATCGCCGGGTTTGAACCGGTGCGGACCGGCGAAATACATGTGAAGGGAATTTGCGTCAGCAGCGTTTCCAGCCAAATCGCCGTTGAACAGCGTGCCGTGGGCATGGTGTTTCAGGACTATGCGCTGTTTCCTCATTTGACTGTCGAGGAAAATATCGCGTTTGGCCTGTACCAACACAGCCGAACCGACACGCGCCGCCGTGTCGCGGAACTGTCTGACATGCTGCAGATTGGCGAGTTGCTCCCCGCCTACCCCCATCGGCTGTCCGGCGGTCAGCAACAACGTGTGGCGGTGGCTCGGGCCATGGCGCCTCGCCCATCCATTCTCTTGCTGGATGAACCCTTTGCCAGTCTGGACGTGGAGTTGCGTGAGGACATTGCGCGTGAAATTCGCCTGGTGCTGAAACATGACGGCATAACCACTGTGCTGGTGAGTCACAACCAGCTTGAAGCCTTTGCCATGGCTGATGTCATCGGCGTGATGCGCAAGGGCGAACTCCTGCAATGGAGTACCGCTTTCCGGCTCTACCACGAGCCGGTCAGCGAGTACGTGGCCAACTTCGTCGGTGAAGGAATATTTTTGCCGGCAGTCGCTGACGGTCCCGATAGCGTGATGACGGAACTGGGAGTCCTGCGCGGCGGGGGCGAGCATGGATTTCCTCCGGGCACCGCACTGCAGGTACTGATCCGGCCGGATGATGTTATTCATGACGATGACAGTCCGATGACCGGCAGGGTGGTTGAAAAGGCCTTTCGCGGCGCTGAGTTTCTATACACGCTGGCGCTGGACAGTGGCGCGAGAATTCTGAGCCTGGTGCCCAGTCACCACAGACATGCTGTGGACGAGCCAATTGGCATCCGTCTTGAGATGGATCACCTGGTGGTTTTCCCCGCCGCCTGACCGCGGACCAGCCAATTCCGAACCCGCTACCCCCCTCACGCGGGTTATCGGGGTGCTACAGGATAGAAAGACCTGAATGGAGGTCTTTACCGGATTGATTTCCCACTGATTTTTGATAAAAGTGAGCAGTTTAGGGACCAACTCTGCCACAGTGGAGAAGTTGAATTGGATTTTCAGGTCAAATGGCCGGATAACAAGCGTTTTGCCTTTACGGTTTTCGATGACACGGATTTAACCACGCTGAAAAATGGACCGGTTCTGTATCGATACCTTCAGGATCTGGGGATCAGAACCACCAAATCAGTCTGGCCTCTCAGGGGCGATCAAATCCCCGTGATTGGAGGGGCTACCTGCGAAGAGCCTGACTATCTCAACTGGGTTCAGCATCTGCAGCGTCTTGACTACGAGATTGCACTTCATTGTGTGGCCTATCACACCTCTACGCGCGACCAGGTGCGGCAGGGAATCGACCGTTTCAGGGAGTTGTTCGGTCATTTTCCCAAAGCCCATGCCAATCACGAAGGCTGCTTCGAAGGAATCTACTGGGGTGACGCCAGGCTAAGTGGATGGCACCGGTGGGCCTATCTCGGCCTGCACCGTTTCAAGCGGGCGGGTGCCTTCAAGGGGCATGTACCCGACAGCAACTTGTTCTGGGGTGATATTTGCCAGGAGCATGTCGACTACGTGCGCAACTTTGTATTTCTGGACATCAATACGCTGCGCGCGGCCCCCTACATGCCGTATTACGATCCCGGACGCCCGTATGTCAAATCCTGGTTTGCCTCTTCCGAAGCACCGAACCTTGACGCGTTCAACAAGCTGCTGGCGGAAAAAAACCAGGACCGGCTCGAAGCCGAAGGCGGGGCATGTATCGTTTACACCCATTTTGGCAAAGGGTTTGTGGAAAACGGCCGTGTCAATTCCCGCTTCAAACATCTGATGAACAGACTGAGCCGGAAGAACGGCTGGTTTGTTCCCGTCTCCACCTTGCTCGATTATTTACGGGATCAACACGGTGGTGTACATACTCTGACGAACCGCGAAAGGGCACGACTGCAAACGAGATGGATGGTGGACAAGCTCAAACTCGGGGGCACCAGTTAACCAGGAAAGTAACCTATGGATTCCGACAACCACGCCACAATTATTCAGAAAGCCCGGGCTTACGAGAACGAGTATAGCGGCACGGCCTTACCGGAACTGATGTTGTTGAGCAGCAATACAGTCGATTCCCTGGCACCGTATCTGCTGCTCGAAAGTGTCGAACAGGGTTATCCCCTGAAGCCCTGGGTGGGGCCGTTCAATCAGTTCGAGCAAGTATTGTACGATACCGGCAGTGCCGTCTGGCAGAAAAATCTGCACGGTATCTGGCTGCATTTGCGGCTGGAGGATGTCTACCCCGATCTTGTCGAGGCGTATTATCGTGAAGGCCCCGGCGCGGTCCGCTCTACGTTCGATGAGTTGCTTGACCGTCTCGATGCACTGATAACCGGTTTTCGGGAACGGACGTCCGCTACGCTGCTTGTCTCCAATTTTCACAGTCCGCTGCGGCTGTCATTCAATATCTTCGATGCGAACCAGGACCAGGGGCTGGTTTATCTGATATCGGAACTGAACCGTCGACTTGCGTCGCTTTGTACCCGATCCGCTGACACCCATGTTTTCGATCTGGCCGGACTGGTGGAGAGACTGGGTCGGGAGGCCTGGGATGATCCCAGACTCTACTACATGGCGCGCATGGGTTTCAGTCAGCGGGTTCTGCGACCGCTCGCCAATCGCCTGGTGCGAAGCTTTGCCGCCGCGCGCCGCACGTCCGCCAAGGTGCTGGTATTCGATCTGGACAATACACTTTGGGGCGGTGTGCTGGGCGATGACGGTATCGAGGGAATCAAGATAGGCGGGGACTATCCGGGCAATATTTTTGCGGATATTCAACGCGCGGCGCTGGCGCTGCGCGCCCAGGGCTATTTGCTCGCCATTGCCAGCAAGAATGACAGGGAACTGGTGCTGCAGGCATTTCAGGAACATCCCGACATGCTTTTGAAGGAAGACGATTTTTCGTCCATCCATTGTCACTGGGAACCCAAAACCATCAGCCTGCCTCATATCGCGGATGAGTTGAACCTCGGACTGGATTCATTCGTATTCATTGATGACAATCCCGTCGAGCGTAATATGGTGCGCTCGGCTCTCCCGGATGTCCGTGTAATGGAACTGCCGCCCGAGCCCTGGAACTATCTGGCCGCCTTGCTGAATTTCCCCGGTCTCGACCGCCCCCGCCTGTCATCCGAAGATTTGCAACGTGCCGACATGTATCAGCAGGAGGCAAAGCGAACCAGAACAAGAAGCCAGGTGAGTTCGATGGAAGAATTCCTGTCCGGGCTGGAAATGAAAGCCACTGTCGGCACCATGAACAGGACAACGGAAGAACGGATTTTTCAACTGATCAACAAGACCAACCAGTTTAATTTGACGACCCGGCGTCACAGCCTGGACACGTTGCGCCGGTTTGCACAACAGGACAGTGCAGAGGTTTTCTGGCTGCGGCTTGTCGACCGGTTCGGCGAACTGGGTTTGATTGCGGTGGGCATTGTCATAGAGGAGCAACCACAGATCTGGGGTATTGATACTTTTCTGATGAGTTGCCGGGTGATGAACCGTGAAATCGAATCCAGTTTTCTTGCTTATGTCACTTCGCAATTAAGGAACCGTGGCGCCAAGGAGTTGCGGGGATATTATTCGCCGACCAAAAGAAACCATATAGTCCGGGATTTTTATTCCGAACAGGGTTTTGACGCGGTGGAGAACAGAGCTTCGGGTGAAAGGGTGTTCCGGCTGGTGCTGGCGGAGACTCAGGTTCCTGTCTGGGCAGGTTTTATAGAACAAACAACTCGACCGAATGTAAGGAAGTTCCACGCATGAACGACGCAACACAAAAACAGGTATTCAGCCTTATGGAATCGGTTTTCGGGGCACCCGACGGTACCGTCAATCTGGAAACCACGCATGATGATGTCGAGAACTGGGATTCATTGAATATCATCAACCTGATGATGTCGCTGGAAGGTGCCTTCGGTGTTTCGCTGGACGCGGAAGAAGCGGAACAGATGCTTTCAACGGCACTGGTTATCGATATTCTCGAAAGCAAAGGCGTGGAATGACTGCGTCACTCGCCGACCGTTTTCCCGTGGGACACACCGAGACGCTTACCCATCGTGTTTCCGAGGCGGTAATCGACCGGTTCGAAGCATTCAGTGGCGACAACAATCCGCTGCACATGAACACGGAATACGCACGCTCGAAGGGCTATTCCGATCGCGTTGCGCATGGTGTGACAAGTCTGGCCTGGCTGTCGGCACTTATCGGCACGCGCCTGCCGGGTTACGGCGCGTTATGGCGTTCACTGCGAGTAGACTGGTTACAACCGGTTTTTGCCGGTGATGAGGTCACGCTTTCCGCACGCGTCGAAGCCGTTTCGGCGGAACACCGGATGCTGACGCTTGCCGTGTCAGCCAGCAACCAGGCCGGAATAACCTTGTTGCGCGCTACGGCCGAAGTCAGTGTGCTCGACGAGCAGGCGCGGGTTTCTGCATCATCAGTCTCGACCAGACCGGATCGGTCGCGTACCGCCGGGCAACATACTGAAACGCAGGAAACAATACTCGTGCTGGGAGGAAGCGGCGCCATTGGTTCGGCTATCGCGGAACAGTTGGCAGGGCAGGGATTCTCCATCGTCATTGGCTACCACGCCAATGAAGATAAAGCGAATCAGGCCTGCGAGCGCATCGCCCATAACAAGGGAAATGCGCGTTCGCTTCGCGTGGATGTTGCAAAGATGAGCGTGGAAGACCTGCAAAATCAGCTCGATGAACTTCCCGCGGAATTCCAGCGACGGGCGGGGCTTGTCGTGGCCGGCTCATCACCTCTGCTTTTTCATGCTCCTGAGCAGATTTCCTTCGAAGAGATGGAGACAATGTGGCGGAGCAATGTGCGGGCGCTGTGGCTGGGTTATCACGCCTTGCGCGAGCGCATGACAGAAAACGGGTGGGGCAGGGTGGTCGCCCTGGGAACATCGGCGCTGGTAGGCACGCCGCCTGCCCGGAACGCAGCGTATGTTTCCGCAAAAAGCGGCTTGTGGGGACTCGTCAAGTCGCTGGCCCTGGAAGCGGCGAACGACGGCACGACCTTTAATATGATTAGCCCGAATATGGTCGAGACCGATTATGTGCGCCATGTGCCGAAACGGGTAAAAATGGTGGAGGCGAGCAAAAACCCGCGCCGCCGCCTCGCCCAGCCCGAAGATGTCGCCTCTCTTGCCGCCTACCTGTTTTCACGGGAAGCGGATTTTATCAATGGATGTAACCTGCCCCTTACCGGCGGCGGAGTGATGTTCGGGTGATTCGTTTCGAACGTTTCCACGAGCGCCACATTCCCGCCGCGGCAGAATTCAATGAGCGCCTCAATACCGCCGACGTCGAGACGGATATCCGTCTCGACCTCAATCCCGACGATACCTGGATTCGCGAGGAGGCACAGGAAGCCGGCCTGAAACGAATCCAGTATGTCGCGGTGGATGACGGTGCCATCCGCGCCGCCTACAAATTAAAGGAACAACTATTCCAGATAAACGGCCGAGACGTATCTACTGGAATGATGCAGGCGCCGATATCAGAAGGGCTGATCAATGCCCGCTACAAGTTGCTGGGCGGGCTGCTGCTATTTGACGCGCAAAAACGCAACCGGAACCTGTACGTGCTGGGAATGGGTGGTTTTGATTCACGCTATGCACAACTGGTAAAACGTGCCAACTGGACCCTTTGGGAGGTACCTTTCCTGTTCCGTGTTGTCAAACCTTCAGGCTTTCTGCGCCATATCCAGCCATTGCGCAGTTCCGGATTGCGCCGCTCAGTGATGGACATTGCCGCGACACTCCACCTTGGCGACGTCCCGGCGCGTGTCTGGTACCGGGTGAAGGATCGCACCCGCTCCCTGCTGGAGCAAATGGAATGGCGGACCACACCCCGATTCGACGAAACGGTGGATCACATCTGGGAACAGGCAAGGAACCACTATTCGCTGATAGCCCGCCGTGACAGGACTTCGCTCAATCACCTGATGAGTCCCGATGACTCCCGATTTCACCGGCTGGTCGCCACCGTGCGGGGCGAGCCAATAGGATGGGTAGTGGTGATGAGCAATCAGCTCAATGGGCACAAGCACTTTGGCAATATGAAACTGGGTTCCCTGGTTGATACGTTGGCTGTGCCTGGATACGAGGATCACCTGGTGGCTCTGGCAACCCACTACCTCACTTCGTTCGGTGCAGAGCTGATCGTCACCAATCTGAGTGCGGATCCCTGGCGGCGGGCGGCAATCGGATCGGGTTTTCATCAGGCGGCGAGTAATTTCATCTTCGGTCTGTCCCCGGCGCTGGGCGGCAAGTCAGGGGCGGCGGCTGATCTTATCGACACCATGCATATAACCCGGAATGACGGAGACGGCCCCGTCAACCTGTAAGGTGGTTTCCCCGCAAGAGTTTCGTGGTAGGATTATGCCGGTTCCATAATCCCTTGTGCGACCGCAACCGGGATATCAAAGAATATTGAGGCCAAACATGAGTCAATCCCGATCCATCACCGGCACGTTCCTGCTCTCTCTGGTTGTTCTTCTGACATCTCCGTTTGTCTCAGCGCAGACCGGTCGCGCGATCAACACTCCCGCGGATTTCGAGCGCGCGATGGAGGAGTTATCCAATTGGGGTCGTTGGGGCGCGGAAGACGGAAAGGGCGCGTCGAACCTGATCACGCCGGAAAAGCGCAAAACTGCCGCCGCTCTCGTCAGCGAGGGGATTACCGTGTCTCTGGCGCACGATGTCAATGAGGTGGACGCGGTGGACGCATCCGGAAGCCTGGTTCGCGATGTGCTGCGGGTGAGCCCAGGCGGAGCCTCGGACCGTTATCAGTATTCGGGAAGTTATCACGGCACTATCCATAGCCACCTCGACTCCGTCGATTGCCATATCATGCATAATGGTTTTGGCTACAACGGGCTGAGTTACCAGGAGGTGGAAGCCGCCGGAGCCTGTCCCCGCGGCGATATCAACGAACAAAAGGACGGTATCATCACTCGCGGCATCCTGTTTGATGCCACGCTGTTACCTGGAAAGGCCACACCGGAAGGTTGGCTGGAACCCGGAACGGCCATTCACTATGAAGACCTGCTGGAACTGGAACGAATCCAGGGCATCACCGTCGAACCCGGTGATGTGATTTTGCTGTACACCGGCCGCTGGAAACGCCGCGAAGCCCTGGGACCCTGGCCCACCTCCGAAGGCGTTGCCGGCTATCACGCTGACGTGGCCTATTTTTTGAAAGAGCGCGGCGTGTCGTTCATTGGACATGATATGTGGAACGATGTATCGCCAAGCGGCATAGAAGGCGTCAGATTGCCATTGCACAGTCTCGCGCTGGTTTCAATGGGAGTAGCCATTTTTGACAATCTCGATTTTGAGCGTGTGGCGGTGACAGCCAAAGAACTGGGACGCTACGAATTTCTGTTCATGGCGTCTCCATTAAGGATCGAAGGAGGTATGGGTTCACCGCTGAATCCGATTGCCGTGTTCTGATCAATTTGTGAAGTATGTAAAGGTTATATAACATTCGGTTGTCATCTTTTGGTTACACAATATCCCCGTGTCAGCGGATGCGTTGGGGTATCCCAACTCCTTGATTTACCCTAGATTGGGGCTTTTTTCTTCTGGACTGTTTTACCCCCATGTAAGGGAAACTACTCCCCGCCAAGCCTCGTCACTACTCCAATACAGCTCACGTGATCTTTTCTCCCTAATCCCCATTGGGTAGAAACTAGCTACAAGTGCCATATAGTACCTAGTACAAGCAACGTATTGGTACTGCCTATTATGGTTACTGCCTGGTAACTAAAAGGTAACCGCAAGATAATTTAAAATTAACTTTCATGAAAGGAGATAGTAACGATGAAATCACTGTTCAATCGTTTTGTTAAGGAAGATTCAGGGGCAACCATGGTGGAGTACGCAATTCTCGTCGCGTTGATTTCGATTGCAGCCATTGCCACCATTACGGCCATTGGCCCGCTCATCGATGCGGCCTTCCTGGAAGTTCAGAACGCGCTGTAATCAAACCTGCCACCTCTCAGGTGGCAAAGGTGGGCAAAGGTGGGCAGAGGCGGGCTCAGCTTCAATGAGTTCGCCGTCTGTCCAGTATACAAGGAAGGCCTTCGACCCAAGGGACACCATGACTCATCCGACTGAACTGGCGCCACTCATAGTTTCCATCATGATCCTGCTACCCGCCGTCGTTATAGATTTCAGATCACGCCGAATTCCCAATGTGCTGTGCGTGGTCGGTTTTCTGGCCGGTGCCGGATTGCATGGTCTGATGACCGGATGGGGGGGGGTTGCAGCATCCTGTGTTGCAGGTGTAGTGGTTCTGGCAGTGATGTTCCCTCTTTTCGTCATAGGTTGGTTCGGCGCGGGTGATGTGAAGTTGGTCGCTGCGATGGGTGCGGTCGCGGGCTCGGTAACCGATGCCGCCGCCATTCTCGCCACCGTGTTCATTGCTGGAGGCCTGCTGGCGCTGTTGATGAGTTTGTATCACCGTGGGCCGAAACAAACCTTTTGGAATTTTCACATTCCGGTAAATCTGGTGGTGGTAAACCGGCACACCGCGGATTGCCCGGATGCATCGATTCCATTGGTGTTGCCATATTCCCTGGCAATTGCTGGCGGTAGTGTGTTTGTACTGACGATGAACGTGTTTGGCGCCGGCTAGAGTGTGGCCAGTGTGTGGCCAGAGTACAAGGAGAATAACTGTGCAATACAAAGCTTTACTATTACTGGCAATTGCCGTGGCTCTGGGCGGTGTGGCGGCCTGGTTGGTCAATACATCATTGAACCGTCAATTGACCGCACAGGAAGATCCGCCGCCCCCCGACGTTCAGGCGGCAGTGGTCGCGGCCTTGGCCCTGCCCGTGGGCACCGACATTGAAGCCGTGCACTTGCGAGTTGTGGAATTTCCGCGAGATACCGTACCCGCCGGCAGTTTCAGCACCAAAGAGGATGTTCTGGAACTTGAGTCTGCGATAGTCATTTCTGAAATGCAGCCCGGCGAATTTGTGTTGCCGTACAGGCTCTCAAGTGGTGTAGCCAAAAGTGGGCTGACCGCAAGAATTCCCGATGGCTATCGTGCCGCGTCTATTCCGGTCGATGAGGTGCGCGGCGTCGGCGGTTTTGTGCTGCCCGGCGACGAAGTGGATGTTCTGCATACAACCACAATTGGCAGAAGAGACGAAAGACCTGTCACGCGAACCTTGTTGCACGGCTTGAGCGTACTGGGTGTTAACCAGGTCAGTGCCGAAGACTCAGAAGATCCGATCATTGGAAAGGTAGTCACTCTTTTGGTCGAACCCGAGCAGGCAAAGACGCTGACGCTGGCGCAGCAGGTCGGGCAGTTGACGCTGTCACTTCGCAACGAAGGCGATGGCGGTAAAGATGAATCCACGACTGTGGCGCTAAGTGATCTGTGGGAGTTCGACTCCGAAGATCTCCGGTTGCCTGTATCGAGCTCTGCAGAACCCCAGGCAACAAAGCGCTCGATTCAAATCATTCGTGGACTGGACGTCAGAGCGGAAACTGTTGCCTCGGCGGATGACGCACTATCGCAGACGGTGGCTGCCAATTAACACGTTAATAATTTTCAGGAATTAAAATGGAGAACAATATCAGATGTTCACTGCCTGTATTTCATACAGGTCTGCTTTGGCTTTTTTTATCAATTACGCTTTCAGCAAGCGCGCAAGAACAGCCATTTACCCTGGGTCTACAGGGAGGTGACACCATTCAGGAATTGAGCCTGCCGGTAGGAAAGTCACAGATAATCCGATCGGGGCAGCCATTGACACAGGTGGTGGTTGGAAATCCGGAAATAGCCGACGTGCAGTTGCTCAATGAAAGCCAGTTTCTGGTTCTTGGTCAATCACCCGGAACGACCAATGTGGCATTCTGGGATGATAACTCAAATATAGTGGCGGTGCTTGACGTCGTAGTCGGATTCGATCTGGAAGCCCTCAAGCGGCAACTCAACGAAGTGCTTCCAAATGAATCGCAGGTGGAAGTGCGCTCCAGCAATGGACGGGTTGTTCTAAGTGGGCAGGTATCCGGCGCAGGTCCGCAAGAGACCGTATTGGCTCTTACTGAAAGCTATGCTGGGGAAAATATTGTCAATCTCATGCAGGTGGGCGGCGGACAACAGGTTCTGCTGGAAGCACGTATCGCGGAAGTGAAGCGCAATCGGTTGCGTGGGTTGGCGGCACAAACGCAACTTGAAGGAGACCTCGGATCGGAAACCGTCTTTGATCTCTTTACCGGCATTCCGCTGCAAAATGCGTTCGGTGGAGGTTTGCTGGTTCAGGATACGAGCCTTGGTAAATCCCTCCTGGTTAATCTTGAGGCACTGGAGCGGGACGGTGCGGCTCAGGTGCTCGCGGAGCCGAATATCGTGTCCCTCTCGGGTCAGGAAGCAAGCTTTCTGGTCGGTGGTGAATTTCCGGTACCAATTGCGCAGACCGGAGTACAGAACGCGGCAATCACCATTCAGTGGAAAGAGTTCGGGGTTGGCTTGAATTTTACACCCACCGTGCTTTCAGACCGCCGCATCAACCTGCGACTGAGTACTGAAGTGTCCGATCTCGACACGACTACGGGGACCAGTGTGTTCGGCACACAGGTTCCTGGTCTGCGTACGCGCCGTGCGTCAACCACAATTGAGCTTGGTGATGGCAACAGCTTTGCCATAGCAGGATTGTTACAGAATGATATCAGCAGTCTGATCAGCAGGTACCCGGGCCTTGGTAATATTCCCGTACTTGGCGCCCTGTTTCGCAGTACTGATTTTCAGAGGGAGGAGACCGAACTGGTCATCATCATGACGCCGCGTTTGGTGAGATCGGTCGAAGAGGGGGATTTGCGGGATCCGCTGGAGAGCTTTGTACCTCCCAATCGTTGGGACCTTTATGGCCTCGGGTTGCCGGAGGCGGAGGTTGACTCAAGCGATAATTCACGGGGGCCTTCGTCGAACTTTTCGGATGGCGGTGGGCTCGATGGCGCGCAGGGACATCAATTTTGAAACGGGTGATGGAGGTAATTGCTATGCGATCAAACAAGTTTCTGATCATGGGATTGCTGGCAGGTTCATTACCTGCTTGCTCGAATCACTATCCCAGCATTCACGAGGATTTCGGTGCGGCGGTAACACATAATATTGCGGTGCAGACAATTAACCCGGACGCCGCCGGGCCAGACGAATCAGCTAGTATCGATGGGCAGCAGGCAGCCCAGGCCGTTGATCGATACCGGGAAGGTCCCACGGAGGTTGATAACACGAGCCTTATCCAGGATGTAGGTGACAACTAACCCCACGGACCGGGAGATTACAATGAACCTGAATCGGCGCAGCAAGCAAAAAGGGGCCTATCTCGTACTCATGACGGTACTGTTGGCGGTACTTGTAGGTTTCGGTGCCGTGGCAATTGACCTTGGGCGAATATTTGTACTGCGGTCAGAAATGCAGAATGCCGCTGACGCAGCCGCCATTGCCGCTGCAATGGAGCTTGATGGGAGCGCCGGAGCCCGTGCGAGAGCGGAAGCGGCGGCTCGCACTCTGTTGCAACACAACAGCAGGTTTGCAGAAGTGAACAACCTGCTGGGTGGCGACATAACCCTCGATTACTACTGCGCCATCGGCTCCAGATACGATCCTGACGAGGATGAAATTGACGTATTTTGCAGTAATGGCTACGTGGATGGCAAAAGTGTAGCGACCAGCGACATGGAAAGTCACTATGTTCGGGTAAACCTGGACCCGACTGACAACTCTGTCGCCTACTCGGTGCAGCTTTCTTTTCTTCCCGCCCTTAACGGCATACTCGACTATACGGTTCAGGACCGAGCGTTTCTGAGCGCCACCGCGACCGGAGGGCGGAATATTTACATGTGTCATTTTCCGCCGGTGATGCTCTGCAATCCCTTTGAGGGAACAACGCTGGCATTTGATGAAGAGATGAATGCCGGCGAACAGATCATTCTGAAGCAGCAAGGTTCCGATACCTGGGCGCCGGGAAATTTTACTTTTCTGCAGCCGGATAATTCGCCGGGAGGCGGTGCTCCAGAGGTGTCCGGCTACCTTGCGGATGATCATGCGACGGGATGCAAGGCACCAATCATCACGACTTCCACCGGATCGATGACCAATCAAACCGCATCGGGCTTGAATACGCGATTTGATGTTTACGATAATCCCGCGCCGTATAACCGCCCCGATGCCCCCGACAACTGGCCGCCTGCACCGAATGTTATTGATTATCCCCACGACCAGAACTGGCGAGCTATCGATGACCGATTCGGCATGGGCGACTGGGATCGTGACAGTTACTTCGCCACGTACCATGACTGGCAACTGCATGGTCGACCTGGTGGCTGGGCCGACATGACACGATGGGAGGTGTACAACTGGGAAATCTCGGAAAGCAAGCTTCCAAGCAAGGACCCGTTTCAGTCTACCGATGACACATCCTATGACGGCATTCCGGATCCGACTCATCTTTATACCGGTACTTATCCTCCGGCAGTGTCCAGTCCGGACAGACGCTCATTCCATGTGGCGGTGGTAAATTGTCAGGCTCATGGTCTCAGCGGTACCAAGACCATTCCAATCGTCAGTCCGGAAGGGTTTGCAAAGCTGTTTATTACTGAGCTGGTGTCCAAGCCGCCTGATTCGGAAGTATGGGTGGAATATGTCGAGTGGGCTGACGAGGCTGGCGAAAATCTCCATACAGACGTCCAGTTATATGAATAGGTTCAGCTACTACAGTCAGATATCCAGGCGGCAGCAAGGCATTGCCATGATTGAATTCGCCTTGGTATTTCCCATGATGGTGATGCTTCTGATCGGATTTGTTGAATTTGGCCGGGTGCTCTATCAGGAAAACCAGCTTACCGGTGCAATACTCTCTGGAGCACGATATCTGGCGCGCGAACCGGAAGCGTTGACTGCAAGTTGTACCCCCGGCCCGTCATGGAGTACAGCCCGTGCAACCGCGGTAAACATAGTGGCATACAGTGGCGGGGGAGCGGGGCCATTGCGGCTTCCCGGCCTCGATGCTGATGGAGCTGTAGTTTTTACCGCTCACGCTCAGAATGTGACAGGCAGCACCGCCTGTGTAATTGCAGGTGATGCCCGCGCTCCCTTCGATGCATTGTTTGGCGAATCCGTCGTGCCATTGCTGAATCTTGAAGTCATTCAGCTCAATGCCCAGGCAGAGGAGCGTTATATTGGTGAGTAAGCGAATTTCCTTTGTGACCAGCCAGTCTGGAGCAACCATGATCGAATTCACATTCACTCTCGCTATCTTTCTGGTTGTGGTGCTGGCGATTGTGGAATTCAGTATCCTGATGATGAATACCTCCCGGAATAGCGAAATAACCCGCGAACTCGCTCGTATTGCGATAGTGGAAAACCCCGTGTGTGAAATTTTTGACCCGGATGCATCCTGCGCATTGAGTTGCCCGGGCGGGGCGCCCATTACGCTCACGCTTGCCGATGCCGGCCTCGACTGCGGGGCGACACCGGACATGAGTGGTTGCAGAATGCTCAACGCGGCGCAGAATTTCAATGGCGACATAGAACCGGGTCAGATCACTTTGACCTATGCGTGTTCAACGGCCGGCGCAACAAACCGCCCCGACCCGGTGCCGTTGATAACGGTGGCCCTGAGCGGGCTTACCCACAGTTTGACATTTCCAGGGCTGTTTGGTCTTGAAGCCATTATCAATATTTCCGAATTCGAAACTACACGGACCGGTGAGGATCTGTTTACGGAGCGATTTTGAAAGCGGTTGAACTAAAAGCGTACCGGGAAGCAAAGGTCATTGATGCCGGGTTAAAGGTTCAGGTTCTGGCAAGAGAAGAACGATGTGCCCGAGAGCTCGAAGATGCACTGTCGTCCCTCGGATCGATTCATCATGCTGTGCGTTGTTATCGCGGAAGTCATCCGCTGCATGAAATAAACGGATCATTGCCCGATGTAGTCGTTCTGGAGGTCGGCGATTGTCACGAAGATTGCATTGACGATATCCGCCAGTTTGTCGAAGCTCACGGCCGTTCCTGTGAAGTATTCGTTACCGTCCCCGATGCCGACCTGTCGTTGGTTAAACAACTGGTACGTAGCGGAGTTCGCGATGTCTTGTCGCAGCCGGTGAACAAACAGGATCTAGCAATAGCGCTATCCAGCGCCGTCGCCAGGCAAGGCCTGGCTTCCGATACCAAAATAACAAAGAGGGGGGATGTCATTGCCTTTATGAGTACCCGAGGCAATACCGGCGGGTCGCTGCTGGCCGTTAATATGGCCTATCAGTTAGCTGAACGCTTTGGAAAAAAAACCGTGTTGGTGGATCTGGATATCCAGTTCGGCACCGTGGCCAGCGAACTGGATCTGGAACCTGACGGCGGGCTGCTGGAAGCACTCCACAATCCCGAGCGCGTCGACAGCGTCTTTCTGAACTCACTGGTTACACGTCATGGTAGCGGAATGGCGGTACTGCCATCGCCGGGTGATCTTGGCTACTATGAACAGGTCGATGCGCTGGCTGTGTCGCGACTGATTTCAGTGCTTGCGGAAACGTATGAGCATGTTGTTATCAATTTGCCGGTTTGCCTCAATGAAGCCATTGAACAGGTATTCAGCCTCTCGCATCCTGCCTATCTGGTGACGGAAGATACACTTTCAGCCTTGCGTAACCTGCGCATGATGTTGCAGCGTCTGCCAGCCCGGGGGATCCCTCTCGCTCATCTGGAGATCATCCACTATCGCATTGACAAAAAGTTGAAAGACATTTCTGACGGGGATCTGCAGACACTTCTCGGAGACGTACCTCTGCACATGGTGCGAGGCGATTACAGAATGACTGCGCTTGCGGCAAACGCGGGCAAGGCAGTGAGTGAGTTGTACCCGGGAGCGGAATTGGTAAAGGATATTCATGCGATTGCAGCGGATGTATCAGGTACGCGACACCGCGAAGAGCCCCGAAAAAGAGGCGGTTTAAGAGCCTATTTCGCCAAACAACACAAGGATGATTCCACAGGATGAATACGATAACGGAGTTGGAAGCAGTACAAAAAACCCAGCGCGACACGGTTCGAGGCGGCCTTCGCCGCACTTTGCTTGAGGCGAAAATACGCACACACCGTGAGATGCTCAAGCACATGAATCTGGAAGTGATGGATCAGTTGAGTCCGGAGCAAGTGCGTCAGCAGATTGCGGAGATCGCCCGCGTACTGCTCAACGAGGAAAATGTCCGCCTCAACAGCAATGAAAGAGAAGAAGTTATACGGCAGATTCAGGATGAGGTTCTCGGCATGGGTCCGATCGAGCCGCTGATTGCTGATCCGGAGGTGACAGATATTCTGGTAAACACCTGGAAACAAGTCTATGTGGAACGTGGTGGAAGGCTGGAACTCACCGACATCCAGTTTCAAAATGATAGCCACCTGCGTCGGGTGATAGATAAGATCGCCAGCGCTGTAGGGCGGCGGGTGGATGAGTCATCGCCCATGGTCGATGCGCGGCTGCCGGACGGTTCCCGTGTCAATGCGGTGATACCCCCTGCGGCGGTAGACGGCCCTATTCTTTCCATTCGAAAATTCAGTGCCGATCCGCTCACGATGGAATCATTGATCAATTTTCGTGAACTGACCCCGCCCATGGCAGAGTTTCTTGAGGCCTGCGTCAAATCCAAGGTAAACATATTGATTTCCGGGGGGACGGGTTCGGGTAAAACGACGCTTCTCAACGCGATGTCGGCTTTTGTTCCACACAATGAAAGAATCGTAACCATAGAAGATTCAGCCGAATTGCAATTGCAGCAGGCTCATGTGGTTCGGATGGAGACCAGGCCACCCAATATTGAGGGAGAAGGGGAAATTACCCAGCGTGATCTGGTCCGCAACGCGTTGCGGATGCGTCCGGACAGGATAATCGTTGGCGAGGTTCGTGGAACGGAAGCATTGGATATGTTGCAGGCCATGAACACCGGCCATGACGGTTCATTAACAACCATTCATGCCAATACTCCGAGGGACGCACTGACTCGATTGGAACATATGGTGGGTATGAGTGGTATATCCATACCCGCGACGGTCATTCGTCAACAAATCGCCTCTGCTTTGGATCTTCTCATTGACGTGGAACGCATGATGGATGGGCGCCGGGTGGTAACCAGTATCCAGGAAATAGTCGGCATGGAAGAAACCGTAGTGGAAATTCAGGAAATTTTCAGTTTCCGCAAGCAAGGCGTAGACGAAAACGGCAGAGTGAAGGGTAATTTCCGTCCCAGCGGGATTCGCCCACGGCTTGTAGAGCGGCTGCGTGAATTCGGTGTCGACTTGTCCGAAGATGTTTTCGAACCAAACCGTATATACGAATAGAGGATCAAGGCGTGGACTTTTCAATATATCTGATCGGGTTGCTGGTGTTCCTCGCCGGGTTTCTCTTTCTTTGGGCCGTTTACCTGTTTTCTCTGGAAATAAACCAGGCGCGCGGAGAACAAGTGAAACGCCGTATCAAAAGTCTGAAGTCGGTTGGAACGACGCGGGACGGCACCGGACTATCTCTGGCTCTGACCAATTCTGCCTCTGCAGCGGATCAACTATTGCTTGTTTTTTCTCCTTTCCGCCGCCTGGGTCGCTTCGTGGAGCAGGCCGGTTTTCACTATGGTCCCAGCGGTGCCATCTGGCGCGGCCTTGTGGCGGGTGCCTCAGGTGCGGCGGCAGCAGCGCTGATCGGGACGGAAATCTCCACGCTGTTGCTTGGTTGTCTGGCGGCATGTGGCCTCTGGTGCTTTTATCTTTCCCGTGGTTATTTTCGACGCCGTGACCGGTTGATCAGGCAATTACCGGACGCCATGGATTTTTTCGCCCGCAGCCTGCGCGCCGGCAACCCATTCACCGGCGCATTGAAAGCGGCGCCTGAAGAAATGCCGCAACCAATTGCGCGCGAAATGGAAATTACTTTCGAGGAAATCAACTACGGCCTTGATTTTGAAGAAGTCATGCGCAATCTCGCGGCGCGTGTGGATGCTCAGGAAATTCGTTTTTTTGTCACAGCCGTTCTGGTGCAGAAAAAAACCGGTGGAAACCTGGCGGAGATTCTGAACCGTATCGCGGCGTTGCTGCGGGAACGGATAAGGGCCCAGGGCGATGTCAGAATTCAAGCTGCCGAAATGAAGGCTTCCGCACATGTGCTGATTGCACTGCCATTTCTGGTGGGCGGAATGCTGCACCTGTCCAACCCTGAATACTTTCCTGTGCTTTTTCAAACCACGCTCGGCAGAAGCGTGGTTTACGCGCAGCTTGCGCTAATGCTGTTCGGTTACCTGGTCATGAAAAGAATGGTGAATTTTAGAATATAGGAAAACTGTCATGGATGGAATTCTGGTTTCGCTGGTACCTTCTGTTGCCTCGCTGGCGGCGTTTTTCGCTGTGCTGTTGGGCTGTATCGGCATATACCTGCTTCGGGGATATCGTTCCGAAAAAGTGCGCAGACGCGTGCAGCACTTGACTGGAGAGCAATCGGGCGAAACCCGTAATCTGAAGGGGCATACTCAAAAGGATGGAGAGTTTCTGGTGCATTGGCTGGAGCCGATGGGGGAAATGATATTGCCCAAGGATGAATGGCGCAGATCAGTGTTGCGAACCCAGCTCGTATACGCCGGTTATCGCAATGCGCGAGCAGTATACATCCACCTTGGCGCCAAACTGTTTTTCGGGGTTGGGTTTCCCGTTGCCGTGGCTACGCTATTTGTAATAAGTGGAAATATACCTTTAATGCTCCAAATGTGGAGCCTCGTTGCTCTCGTGATGGCGGGAGGAATCGGTTTCGTACTCCCCGACCAGATATTGCGCATCAAAATTCGGCAACGGCGGCTGGAATATATTGAAGGCTTCCCCGATGCCTTGGACATGTTGGTAGTCTGTGTCGAGGCCGGACTCGGCCTGGATGCAAGTATTGACCGAGTAGCCGGGGAATTGCGGCATAGCTACCCCGCGCTTGCCTCGGAACTTTCTCTGAATTCGCTCGAGGTTCGTGCGGGAAAATCACGCCAGGAAGCGCTCCACTCACTTGCTGAGAGGATGAATATCGACCAGGTTCAAGCGCTGTCTACAATCCTGATTCAGGCGGAGCGTTTCGGCACCAGCATTGCGGCGGCATTGCGTAATTTCTCTGAGGAAATGCGTGTGGAGCGGATGCAGCGCGCCCGGGAAACAGCAGCAAAGTTGCCAGTGAAAATGATTTTCCCCATCGTATTGTTCATTTTCCCGGCACTGTTCCTCGTTTTGCTGGGACCGGCGGTGGTTCGCATCATCACAGGATTCAGCTAGTGAGAAAAATGGAGAAAAAGTATGCCAAAGTACTTTAAACCTGTTCCTAAGGGCTTTTTACTGGTTTTGATAAGCCTGACTTTCGCCAATTGTGCCTATAAGCCATTCAGTAATTTCAGGGAGGCGTTGAAGCCAGACCGGGGGGTTTATGGCATGAGCAGGCTCGACCTGGCCAGGAACTCTTTCGAGAACGAGAATTACGGCATTGCCATAGGGATTTTGCAACGTGAACTGGCGGCGCAGCCCGCCTCCATAGAAGCCCTCAATGGCCTGGGGGCCAGCTTTGACCGACTCGGACGTTATGATGTCGCACGGGACTATTATTTCCAGGCTTTGGACCTCGCGTCCCGGTCCCCGCTGACTCTGACAAACATCGGCTACTCTTACTTGCTGGAGGGTCGTCGACGGGAAGCCGAGAGGCTCCTGGTACTGGCATTGCAGATTGAGCCGGATAATGTAAGGGCGGCCGGGAATCTGCAACTTGCCAGGATGGAACTGGCTCGCGCGGAGCTTGCCGAATCTTTCGCAACAGCTCCAATCCCGGCCCCGGCCCAAACACCGGAACAGCCGGCGGAGCAAACTGATGCACAGGCCCAGGTCGAAGGTCCGGAACACGCGGCGGTTCCGATTCCTGTACAGGGCATGGAAGCAATTGACGTTCAGACGCAGGTTCGCTCCAGTTCCACAACGATAAATACATTGCGGCTGGAAATATCCAACGGTAATGGGGTAACCGGAATGGCCTCACGACTACGCAGCTTTCTGCGGCTACGCGGAGGGAACATCGTGCGTCTGACCAATGCGGACAATTTCGGCTATGCTGACTCCATACTGTATTACACAGAGGGACGGCGTGAGGCTGCGGAAGCCATCGCATCCCGGTTGCCCCTGCGCGGAATCAGACTTCAGAAAAGCAATCAACTCAGTCAGACAGTTGATGCCCGTTTACTCATTGGCCGCGATATCGTTCCTTACGACCCGGCAATCTCAACCGGAGGTATGCTTGCACAAATCTAGCTCTCAGGTTCGTACACTGGTCTTCGTTGTGGCCTTGACTCTGCTGGCGAGTTGCACCTCCGTCAGAAATGATACGACGGAAGTCGACTTGTTGCGCAAGGCGGCCTCCGCTGCTTTGGACCGCGGTGAGTTGGGTATTGCACTGTCGAATTTGCGCGAGGCGCTGGTGCTATCTCCCAATGACATCGAAGCGTTGCGCTTGGTGAGCCGGTTCCATGGCACTGTTGGAGATGAAAGCGGACAACGGCAGGCTGCCGAGCGGATAATTGCCCTGGCTCCGGAGGACAGCGAATCACTGGAGACCCTCGGTTTGCTTTCGCTCCGTGAGGGAAGGTTACAGGAAGCCGTCGAATATCTGCAACGGACAGTGGAGATCGCGCCGGAAAGCTGGCGAGCGTGGAACGGACTGGGAATAATTGCGGATATTGAACGGCAATTTTCGGAGGCGGAGCACTTTTTTCAATACGCGCTGGCGATTCTACCCGGCCACCCCAAACTGGTGGCCAACCTTGGCTGGTCCAGGGTGCTGGCAGGGGATTATGTAGCTGCGGAACTGTTGCTCCTGGAATCCCTGGAGACGATGCCCGATGCGGCTGTGACTCGCAGCAATCTGGCCTTTTGCATTGCTCTGCAGGGTCGTTATGAGCAGGCCATGGAAATCTACCGTTCCTTGTATGGTGACTCAGTTGCCTCCAATAACATCGGATATGCAGCTATGGTTCGCAATGATTCGGCGGGCGCCCGGCAATATCTGGAAAAAGCGATGCAGCTGGAACCTTCGTTCTACGACAAGGCAGCCGACAATCTTAACCGGCTCAACGCCCGAATTGAATGAAGGAAGTGTTTTGTACACAGTTTCCTCTATCCTCCCGGTATCAATTGTCGTATAGTTACTTTCGGGTTTGGGACCGAGATTTCAGCCCGTTCTGAATCGCCAGGAACCGCTGAAGCGACTGAAACAGGAGAAGGGAGATGGGGGAGTTTATCGAGTTATTCGGCGTGATGATGGCAATTTTCGTTCCCATCACCATGCTCATTTTTGTCATCAAGTACATGGAAAACAAGCGTCTGCTTAACGACAAACTGGCGCGAATGCGAATTGATCTGGAAAGGAATAACAACGCGGAACTGGAAAAGGAAGTGCAGTCCCTGCGCGAACGCGTGGAAGTGCTGGAACAGATCGTGACCGACACCCGATTCGACCTGCACAGCAAGATTCAAAGTCTCTAGCCCGGACTATTCATGAACCACCTACTGCGGACGCCGATATACCCGAAAAGACAGCGCGTGCTCCCTCCAGGTGCTCGACGTACTGTCAAGTACGCCTGCGCGCCTTCCGGTCCGCGCCACGCTGTCTTTTCGGGCATCTCGACGCCCTCGCTACGGCGGTTCATGAATAGTCCGGGCTAGGTCAGGGTCCCGCCTTACCCTCTACGCCGTCTCGCTCAGCAGGGGGTCAGGTCTTGAATTGTGAATCATGATCCCTGACTTGTGCTGAAAACGCTATGCGTCCCGAGCGAGCGGGAGTACGCTTCCTTCCGCTCCGGTGGGAGGCTCAACAATTTAATGAGTCCCGAGCGGGTGGGAGTACGCTTCCTTCTCCGCTCCGTGGGCCATCCCTGGCCCGGTCCCGCGTC
>JBBDLF010000032.1:0-85151 GCA_040879025.1 Pseudohongiellaceae bacterium | reverse complement strand
GCGCCTTGATACCGGATTCGGCTGAAAGCCAGAGGCGGTACAGAATTGATCAGAGATTCCCTTATTCTTCGCCGCTGTGACGGGCCCCTGCTCAGGCGTCCGCGAGCCGCTGAAACCGGCGCGGGAGCTCATTGAACGCCCGGGCAGGCTTTAACTAATGCGCGCCGGACTATATTATCCGGGTTGATTTCGCCCATTGCGCTTGATTAACAGGACCCTTGACATGTTTATAAGAGTTCCAAAATTCCTCAACGAGGAACACCTGCGGTTTATGGACCAGGTTATCGCCACCGCGGACTTTCGAGAGGGTGCCGCCACTGCGGGAGGACTCGCCAGGGCGGTGAAAAACAATTTGCAAATGGATATTCAAAGCAATGAGCATCGTGATGAACTGTTCACACGAGTCAACCAGCTGATCCTGACCAACCGTGTTACGCGGTCGTCGATAATGCCGCGGCGAATGAGCCTGCCGGTGATCAGCCAGTACAAACCGGGGATGACCTACGGCTGGCATATCGACAATCCGATCATGTACGTCGGTGCCCATCCAATGCGTGCCGATGTGGCCTGCACTGTTTTTCTGAACAACAGCAGCGACTATGACGGAGGGGTATTGACGGTAAACAGCCCGGCCGGCGATGTCAGCATCCGCCTGGAGCAGGGCGATGCGGTATTCTATCCGGCTAACAACCGTCATCAGGTAACTGAAGTGACCCGAGGCACCCGCCATGCGTTGGTGTTCTGGATTCAGAGCATGATCCAGGATTCAGCCAAACGGGAGTTGATGTGGGAACTGGAAATCGCCTGCGAGAAAGTGCGGCGGGACACGCCGGAGTCTGAAGCGCTTCTGTCGATCCAGAAGGCCCAAACCAGTTTGCTGCGCATGTGGAGCGATCTCTGACGCTGACTGTGTTTTCTCGCGACAGGCTGAGCGCCTGTCGCACCCGCCGCGGTCATAGCCTTCACGGGGCCGGTGGTGGCCCGGGGCTGAAAAAACCTTTATAACTACAGTCATCACGATACCAACTTTTGACCGGTAACCTTTATGTTCACCCGATACGGTATGCGAAATTTTTGCGGAAGTTTTTTCTTGACGGTCTGTTGTTTGCCACCGGTGCTGCTGGTTCTGGCGGGAAGTGTCCGGGCGCAGGATGCCCATGAAGTGCTGGAAGCCGGGATCAGCGAGACCCAGCGCGCCCTGAACGACGGCGTGGTCACCTCGAGACAGCTTGTTGACAGTTATCTCGCGCGTATCGAAGCCTACGATAACAGCGGCCCGGGACTGAACAGCCTTATCCGGTTGAACCCGGAAGCCCGGGCCCAGGCGCAGGCACTGGATCGTGAAAGAGAAGACACCGGCGCCCGCGGTCCCCTGCACGGGATACCCATCATCCTGAAAGACAATTACAACACCACAACCTTGCCCACCAGCGGCGGCTCGGTCGCACTGGCCGGGTTTGTGCCCAGTGCCAATGCCACGGCGGTGGAGCGGCTGCTGGCGGCGGGCGCCATCATTCTGGGCAAGAGCAATCTGCATGAATTCGCCTACGGCATCACCACCGTTGGCTCCCTGCAGGGTCAGACCCGGAATCCTTACGACATCCGCCGTATGCCGGGCGGTTCCAGTGGCGGTACCGCGGCGGCGGTCGCCGCCAGTTTCGCCACGGTGGGCATGGGTTCGGATACCTGCGGTTCCATACGCATCCCGTCGGCGTTCAATAACCTGGTGGGGCTGCGGTCAAGCAAGGGGATGACCAGTATTCACGGCATCATGCCGCTGTCACACACACAGGACGTTGTCGGTCCGCTCGCCCGCTCAACTGAAGATGTGGCCATCGTGCTGGATGTGATTGCCGGCTACGATGAAAACGACCCGGCCACCGTGATTTTGCAGGGGCGGGAACCGCCGGGTTTTGTGCGACATTTGCAGTCGGCTTCATTGTCGGGACTCCGGCTGGGCCGTCTGGAAAATTATTTTGACCAGGCTGATCCGGCGGTTAATCGGGTGATTGAAAATACCCTGGAACGGTTGCGGGAAGCGGGGGTGGAAATTGTTGCAATCGAAACCGATGATCTCGGCCCGCTGATCTCCCGTTCCGGACTGATAGGTTTTGAATTCATGCCGGATTTGAATCAGTACCTTTCCCTGTTTCTCAGCGAGGCGGTTCCGAGCCTGGATGCGATCGTGGACCAGGGGCTTTACCACGAGGCGGTGGGCGGTGTGTTATTGCGCAGTCAGGCTGCCGTGGCGGATGAGGCCGCTTATCAGGATGCCCTGGCCGGTCGCGAAGTGTTGCGCGAGGCGGTTCAGGCCCTGATGCGTGAGCATGATGTGGATGCGCTCGTGTACCCACCCATAGGCTCGGTTCCGGCGTTCGCGGGAGAAAGCCAGCCGGGCAACAATTGCAGTCTGAGCGCAAATTCCGGTCTGCCCGCGTTGTCGGTGCCGGCCGGTTTTACGGGCTCGGGGTTGCCCATAGGGCTGGAGCTGTTGGGCGACTTTCTGGACGACGCCCGGCTGCTCGCCATCGGGCACCGCATTGAACAGACCCTGGCGATGCGACAGGCGCCACCCACCACCCCGGCACTGATTGACGGTGACGCGCCGCCGCCCCAGCGGATTGATCTGAGCCTGCTGGAATCCGGACTGCGGGTGGAGGCGGGCTTCGTCTACAGCCTCACTTCGGCTGCGTTGAATTACGGCCTTACAATCACCAACAGCGCCAGTGAGGAACTGTATGCGGTCACGCTGGTTATCGACGAGCCGGATACCTATGAACTGAATGATCCGGTGGTGGCCAATCTGGCCGGCCCCGGCACCACAGAGGCCAGCGGCACGATCGCCGTGACGCCGGCGCTGAGGGCGGCACTGCGGGAGGGCCGTGTCTACGTGAAAGCCTTCGCCAGCCAGTTGCCGGTTGCCGGAGTGGCCGGGGTTCTGGCCAGTGCCGAGTTGCAATAAATACAAGGCTAATTTAAGCTGAATCCCCCACGCCGCACACAATAATCAGAAGGAGGTGCGCATGCCGTGTTTGTCGGACAGCATCCCAAGCGCATGGGCACCGTGTTTATGGCGGCGGATGAATGAAACCAGGGAGCCATCATTCGGGGGCTCTTTAACCATTGAATTAAACCAAGGTTAAACTCGATGCAACACGACAACAAGAAAGATCTGGACCAATCCATACAGAAATACCCGCGCGGGGAAGCCGCGCCGTCGAATCCTGGACGCCGCCGGTTTTTTGCCACCGCCGGCGCCGCCGGCATGCTCGGCGCTTTTGGCACCCTGGGCTCGCTCGACGGAGCGATCGGAAGAAAGGTTTTCGCCCAGGGCGGGGAATATGATTTCGCCCGGCCGACCAACCTGAGGCCTGGAGGACAGCTCGATTCCCGGTTTCCGGTTTCCTTTGCGGAGACAATCCCCGAAGGTCTGCGCCTGGTGGTGGCTTACTTTACCGCCATGAGCCAGCGTGACCTGGCCGGCGTGGCGGACCTGCTGCACTTTCCGTTTGCGATTTACGAAGACATTGAACCGCTGGTGTTTGAAACGCGGGAGGATTTCATGTCCAATCCGCCGCCCACGCTCAACAGCACCGGCCGTGGACTCAGCCGTATCGGTGAGGGGTCCTACGATTTGCTCGAGAGTGTGGATGTCCATTTGTACTGTCCGGTCGGCGGCGTGTTTTCTCTCACTTACACGCGGTATAACGCCCAGGGCAACAAACTGTTCGACTGCGACGGCATCTATTCAGTGACCAACAACGACGGCCGGTGGGCAATCCAGTTGATCTCCACGCTGTGGCACGAACGCGGGTATGAGGGCAACGAGTACCCGGACGCGGAAATGTCGGATCGCGTCGGCGGTCAGGGTTATCTGGCCGCGTTTGGATACAACGACGAGGCGCTGTTGAATGATCTGAGCACCGGACGAGGGTCGTTTGAGCCAGAATTACCGGTTGGTACAAAACGTGCCGGCGTTTCGTTTGGTTACGGTCCGCGTGACCGGTCACAGAATGCCCGTGACAATGACCCGATGGCAGGCTGGCGGGTGAGCGGTGTCGAAAGTCGCCTCAACGTCTCGGAAGTCACCGAACAGACCGGCACCGGAACCACCAATACCCGGCTCGCCGAGTTCTCCGCACTTGCCGGCGGCGCCGTGGGTGAATACAGTTATACCCGTCTGCGTCCCGACCGTCCGCTGGTGATTCATGCCACTCACGACAAGGCTCATGTACTTAACGGTTACTGGCGTTATACCGCTGACGGAACCCTTATATCCGAAACCCGCGGCGTCGGCATTCGTATCTGGAAGGCCGGCAACTGGGGCGATGCCGGTGGCCTCGGCCAGGTGACGCACCACGATCGTTCCAACGCTCCTGATCTGTAGGCTGAATCTGTCATGGTCGTTCCCTTGTCCAGGTATTGTTGGCCGAGCCGCTTGAACTGGCGGAGGTCGGCGGTTGCACTGCTGTTGCCGTTACTGTCTTCGGCAGCGGCGGCGCAGGACGCGATTAGCTGCAATCTGGATGACTACCGGGCCTCGGCCGACTTTCAGGTCGGCAACAACACCGGCGCGCTCACGTTGTTATGGAATGGTGCCGCGCGTCAGCAATTGTTGCTGGAAATGTCAGTTGTTGACGGCGAGCCGCGCATCGCCTCACTCGATATCAGGCGTGCGGATGGCAGTTGGACCAATGCGTTGCGGGATGCCGCCATCGAATATCAGGTGACGGAAGGGTTCCGGCGTATTTCGAACCAGCAACTGTCTCCGCTGCGCCAGTTGGGTGTGGAACTGACCCAGGAAGTGGTGGATCGATACAAATGGGATGTGTTCTGGGACGCGCCACTGGATTTGCGCCAGGACGTCAGCGGTGGCAATCCACCTCCCGCCGAGGGTGTCGCCGGTCAACCCGGATTGCCCAGAGAGGCCGACGAAATACGGCGCGCGACAATCGCCTATGAGGTGGATACCTGTTTCGTAAGAAGCGACGGGGCGCGGGTGGAAGTGCGTTACCCCGGCGTGACGCTGGGTTCATTCGACGGTGATCTGATCGTCACCGTCTACGCCGATACCAACCTGATTCGCACTGAAGTGAACGCGGCCACCACGCTGCCGTCGGTTGCGTATAAATACGATGCCGGCATCAGTGGTCTGCAACTGAACAGCACCAGCGCGGTGCACTGGCGTGATACCGCGGGGCGTGATCAATCCTATCGACTGCAGGGACCGGTTAATGAGGGAGAAGTGGCGCTGCGTGCCGCCAGCCGGGTGGTGGTGGCTGAATTGAATAGTGCCGCGCTGGCGGCTTTTACCCCACCGCACACATTCTTCTGGGCCAGGGAGGTCGAAATCAATGTCGGCAACAACTGGTATCGAAAGGACAGCGAAGACGCCTTCAGCATTGGTATCCGCCAGGGCGAAGAGGAAGTGGTGGAGCGGTATCTGGCAAACTGGTCGCTGTACAGCGCCCCGCCGGGATCGCGTCAGCGTATGGCCGGTTATTTCTATCCGGTAGCGGGTGTGGCGCAAGACGCGTTCGACGGGGTCCTTGCGTTCACCCATGGTGATGTCTATAAACCGTTACCGGGATACAAGGTACTGGGCAGCCATTACCACACCGATGTGGGGCGCGACCTGATGGCCACCGGCAGCATGGATTCGCGTCTTGTCGATTTTGAAGTGTTGCGTTCAGCCGGAATTGATATTGCCGGACCGGTTGACCGGCCGCGTGATGAAACACAGCTTGAAGAACTGCACTGGCTTTTTGAAGGGGCGGCGCGCCACTCCGACCCGGACTTTATGGTGCTGCCGCAAATGGAAAACAGCAATCTGCTGGGCGGGCACTGGGACCTTCTGTTTTCACACCCGGTTTACTATGTGGACGAAAGGGCGCCCGGCACGCCGCTGGTGACGCAACATCCCGAGTACGGAAAAATGTACAACATCGGCAGCGCCGAGGATGTGATGGCGATGGTGGAAGCGGAAGACATGCTGATTTACATACCGCATCCGCGCACCAAGGGCTCCACGGGATTTCCGGACGCTGTGCGCGACACGCCGCAATTTCTGAACGACCGTTACCGCGGTGCCGGCTGGCGATGGGGAATGGGGCTGGATCTTTCCGAGCGTCGTCTGTCTGACTATCGTGTGATTCCGCTGCTGGATGATATGAACAACTGGATAGCCGACACCGACCTGCAGCTAAAATATTTGCTGGCCATCACTGAGACGTATTTCAAAGCGCCTGGTGACGACATCTACGCCAACGGACCGGTCAGTTACCTGCGGCTGGATTCACTGCCACGGGGACAGGATTATTCGGAAATTATCGATGTATTGAAGAATGGCGACTATTTTGTCAGCTCGGGGGAAGTGCTTATTCCGTTTCATGAAGTGACAGGGTCGGGCGCCAACTCGATTTATCATGCTGACGTGGAGTGGACCTTCCCCATGGAGTTTGTCGAAGTGATCCATGGTGATGGCGAGACCACAGAGTCAGTCATCGTGTCGGCGACCGACCTGCCACCCTTCGACAGTTTCAGTTTCAGTATTCCCTTTAATGCCGAGGGACAGGCTTGGGTACGTTTCGCCGCATGGGATTCTGCCGGTAATGGCGCGATGACCATGCCGGTGCGCCTGGGGGACTGAGTTTTGCTGCTTGCGGTGCTCGCCCTCTCTTTGTTTCTTGCGATCAGTTTTTTCCTGTTTCGACTGCAACGGCGTAACCTGACGCTGGGCCAGCTCGTGCTGGTGGGTCTGCTATGTGGCGCGGTTTTTGGCACCTTGCTGCAGCTTGTCTTCCCTTCCCAATCCGCAGGGCTCGATCTGGTGCTGGAATGGATCAGCGTGGTGGGCGGCGCCTACGTGAGCCTGTTGCGCATGCTGGTGATACCGCTGGTGCTTGTTACGATGATTGCCGCGGTGCTGCGCCTGGATGATGCGGCGGCGCTGGGCCGCATTGGCGTTTTGATTATCAGTCTGCTGGTGGGTACTACCATGGTTGCGGCTCTGATAGGTGTCGGGGTTACGTTGGCGTTCGATCTCAGCGCCGATGGACTCGTCGCGGGCGCGGTTGAAATGGAGCGCCTGCAGGTGCTGGAGACGCGACTGGCCGAGGTGAGCGATCTGAGCCTGCCGCAGCTGCTGGTAAGTTTTATCCCCACCAATATCTTTTACGATCTTACAGGAGCCAGGAGTAACTCTATTATTGCCGTAGTTGTTTTCGGCATTCTGTTTGGTCTCGCGTCGCTGTTTGTGGTGCGGGACAATCCTGAAACGGGCAAGTCAATACGAAATGGTGTCGATGCAGCGCAGGCGGTGGTTATGCAACTGGTGCGCATGATCATGGCGCTCACTCCGTACGGCATTCTCGCCCTGATGACTACCGTGGTGGCGCGTTCCAGCGCCGCCGACATTCTGTCGCTTCTTAACTTTGTCATTGCCTCGTATGTGGCCATCGCGGTGATGTTTGCTGTTCATGCACTCATACTGAAAACGGGAGGTGTCAACTTGGCTGACTATGCGCGCAAAGTGTGGCCCGTGCTGAGTTTCGCCTTCGTCACCCGCAGCTCGGCCGCCACGATTCCGCTGAGTATTAAAACCCAGATCGATGAACTGCAGGTGCCTGTTCCCGTTGCCAATATGGCCGCGTCTTTCGGTGCCACCATCGGGCAGAATGGCTGTGCCGGTATCTATCCGGCCATGCTGGCTGTGATGGTCGCGCCGACGATGGGAATCAATCCACTGGATCCGGGTTTTATTGTCAGTCTGATCGGCATCGTCGGCATTAGTTCTTTTGGCATCGCCGGCGTGGGTGGCGGCGCGACCTATGCGGCGCTGGTGGTCTTGCCGGCTTTGGGGATGCCTGTTACGCTGGTTGCGCTGCTGATTTCCATCGAACCGTTGATAGACATGGCGCGGACCGCCTTGAACGTCAATGGATCCATCACCGCCGGGATGGTCACAACCCGCGTTCTCAGGCATTGAGCAGATAATAATAAAAATAGGTGAACTGCGATGTTACGACGCAAGGTGCTTGTTCACATTCTGGCCATCATGGCATTGACTCTCTGTCTTTTTGTGTTTCTGTCATTTCTGATATTGCGGGTTTATTATGATCTGGAGTCCCGGCAATCATTGCTTGATCAGGAACGGGTGGAAAATGCCCTGCGGAAGGAAATTGTCGAGTTAAGGCAAATCGGCATGGAATGGGGCGAAGCGGGCATGCTGTATGCCCTGATGCATGCGCCGTACGACGCGCAACCCTTTCTCGACGGTGCGCTCGAAGTCATTGCGGGCAGTTTCAATATCGACAAGTCCGCTCTTTTCTCCACGGACGGGAACCTCATTGGTGCAAGGGGGACGGCTCCAGAGGGTCGCGGTGATTTGAGACTTTCAGAGTCCGATTCATTTCTCAGGGCAGTGTTCGAGGATGACACTTTGCGGCAGCACGCGAGTGCCTCCCGTTTCGCTGCCGGATTTGCCCTGCTTGACGGCCGGATTCACCTGATCATTGCCCAACCGGTGGTTGAGAACGTCGACGCGACCGTCAGTGGTGGATCGCTGGTACTGGGTTCGGAATTTGACAGCGGTGATATGGCTACTCTGTCTGATACGATGAGACAGTCCATGGATGTTATTCCATGGGGTGACTTTTCCGCCAACCCGGAGAACAGTGAACTGGCTGAGCGTTTGTTGAACCAGGGTCAAGAGCTTGTACTCGATCCTGTGAGTTTCACCGAGATGAACGGGTATACATTATTCCCGGACTACCGGGGCGATGTGGCCTTCGTTGTGAAGACAACTTCCCAACGAATCAACCTGCGCCAGGCCTGGCGCAGTATCTGGATAAACGGCACCGTGTTGATTGCCCTGTTTGTGCTGCTCATTGTGTACCTGTTGTACTTTTTTGACAGAAATGTACTCAAGCGGCTGCAAGTTATCAGCCAATCAGTCATCAAACTGGTCAAAAACGAGGCATTGGAAGAGCGTTTGCTGGTCAGTGGCAATGACGAATTTACGGATTTCACCGTTGCGTTCAACGGTGTGCTGGACTCGCTGGAAGATACGCAGAACACCCTGAAGCACGAGAGGGAAAAGGCCGTCACCACATTAGCCTCCATTGGCGATGCGGTAATTACAATAAGTACAGCGGGTGAAGTTGAATACATGAACCCGGTAGCCGAAAAACTGACGCGTTGGAGTATCGCGGAGGCTCGTGGCAAGTCTCTCGAGCAGGTGTTCAGCCCGACTGATCACGAAGGCAAGTTGAGCCTGAGCCTGGTGCAGCAGTGCATCAAAAGCGACGGCGGGCTGAGCGAGTCGGATAGCAATTATCTCCGTGACAAATACGGCAAGGAAATTGCCATCGAGAGCATCGCCAGCCCGATACGTGATGCCGATGGAGAAACCAGGGGTGTCGTTTTGGTGTTCCGTGATGTTTCCGAAGCGCGGGATTTGCAGAAAACCCTCGCCTATCAGGCATCGCACGATACCTTGACCGGATTACCCAATCGCCGCGAGTTTGAACGCAAGCTGGGCCTGATCACCTCAGCATCCAGGCAGACCGACAAGGAAAACCATTTGCTCTTCATCGACTTGGACCGGTTCAAGTTAGTCAATGACAATTGCGGCCATGTGACCGGTGATAGTGTGTTGGTGGAGATTGCGGATATTATCAAGGGGCATGTTCGCGGTGATGATATGGTTGCCCGAATTGGTGGCGATGAGTTCGGCATATTACTGGTGGCTTGTAACGATGTCGATGCTGTGAAAATTGCGGAAACCATCCGCGAGTCAGTGAGTGAATATCGATTTCAGTCTCAGGGGATGTATTTCACTTTTGGTGCCAGTGTGGGGGTACTGAATCTCTCCCGCCACTCTGAATTCGGCGATGGCAGTGCGCTGTCCGCGGCTGATAGTGCCTGCATGGTAGCGAAGAACTCTGGTCGAAACCGAATTCATGTTCACAAACCGGAAGATGATCAGGAACTCGAACAGCGCCAGAATTTGTGGATAACGCGGATTAATGAAGCACTCGAAAATGATCGGTTCCTTTTGTTTGGTCAGCAGATTATGGATATTTCCGGCGATGAGAATGTGGTGACGGGTTACGAGTTGCTATTGCGTTTGCAGAACAGCGACGGGACTCTGGTCAGTCCAGGACTGTTTATCCCGGCGGCGGAACGGTACGGCTTGATGGTGGACATCGACAAGCTGGTATTTGGAAAGTTTTGCCATTGGTTGTTCAGTAATCCTCTGATGCTGGAATCTGATAAAGTCTTTTTTCTGAATCTGTCCGGGCAATCGCTGGGTGATGAAACTTTTGCCGCCTCACTGATTCGCCTTCTTGATGAAAGCGGTATACCGCCCGGCAAAATCTGCTTTGAAATCACCGAGACAGCGGCGATACGTAGCCTCTCCAATGCGCGGTCGTTTATGGACCAGCTCAGAGAGAAGGGATGTCAACTCGCACTGGACGATTTTGGCTCAGGGCTGTCGTCTTTCGCGTATCTGAAACAGCTTCCTGTGGATCTTGTCAAGATAGACGGGGCGTTTATCAAGTCCATGGCGAGCAGTTCGATGGATCGCGCACTGGTGGCATCGATGAATGATATTGCGCACATACGCGGCCTGAAAACTATCGCGGAGTATGTCGAGGACAGCGCAATATTGCAGTCAGTCAGAGAAATGGGTATCGACTATGCTCAGGGCTATTTTTTGCATTCCCCCCAATCTGTCGACAGCATCCGTGATGAGAGCGGGTGATTGATTGGGGGCCTGACTTGGGGGTCAGGTCCTGGGCCGCAGCCTGACCCCCATCACTCGGCCGGTGTGAGGCTGATCGGGACCATTTCCGCTTCCTGGAACCAGTCGCCGTCGAGGCGGACATACGCCGAGCCGGATTCGTCGGCGCGGAAATCACCGTTGAACACCAGGTCGATGGCGGGGAATCGCATTTCGATTTTGGCGTTGTCAATAGTGACAGAATCCGCCGGCATACCGTAGATGCCCATCGCGGTACTGGTGATGATGGCGGTGTAGGCGCCGTTCTGCATTCCGAGCGTAAACTCCACGGTCATGTCGGTACGGCCGAAAACCAGTTGTCCTTCCCAGATTCCCAGAGCGGAGGGGTCCTCAGACAGGGTCTGGGCGAGAGTCTGGGAGACGGCACCGCAGGAAACCGCTAGAAACAGCACGAGTGCCAATGATCTCATAACACAACCTCAGGGTTCCGCCAAAACCTGCTTGCAAGGCGATGCAGCGAGCATACGACGGCGTCATTGTTTCAGTTGAGTTTAGCAAACATCAGCGGGTGGATGACAGAAAAGCGGCGGATGGTACACAATGAAGGAAAATAATGACAGGAGGATACGCCCATGACTCGGTCCCGGTTTCTGACTCCCGGTATTTGCGCGGTGCTGGCGGCGGCGTTGACCGCTGTTGTCCCAACCGTACTTTCTCAAACCAGCTCTCCCCAATCCGACCAGAGTCCCTGGTTCGGACTGCCCCTGCCTCCGGGTATCGGTGATCCTCACCAGCCAACGGTGGCGGCGGAGGAGGCCTCCCCCGCACCGGCTGAGTACCCTGCAGAGGAAGCCGGTTACACGACGCTGCAAGGAGAACGTATCTATCCGTTGGTTGACGAGATCATTGGTTTTTCCCGACAAAGCCGCGCCCAGGGCAACCGGGTATGGGGCAGGGTGACCGGTTTTCCCTCCCTTGAGGCGACCATCGAATGGACGGCACAGCAGTTTCGCGATGCCGGACTCAGCTCTGTCGAAGTGCATGAGTATGACGGGGAAGGTGAATTCTGGTGGCCCCGGGACTGGGAAGTTCGTCTGCTGGGCGATGCCCGCTTCGGTACCGACAGCGACGATGTTGTGCTCGAGTCATCGCTGGTCACAAGTGGTTCGGATATTCCCGACGGCACCTTGACCGCCAGTCTGGTTTACACCGGCCATATTACTGAAGCACTCCCTGACACCGACGTACGCGGCAAGATTGCGGTGCAACACCTGACACCGAATACGGGCGCCTATTCCGAGCGCACGCCGACACGCGAACGCGCCCGACAATTAATGGCACGTGGCGCCGTGGCGGTAATCAATGTAGTGGAGCAGACGGGCAATATGCACACGCGCGATTTCAGCAACTGTAACGGGCCCTGTTTCAATGTGGGAACCGCCGACGGCGAATTTCTGGAGGCGGCTATTGCCGCGGCGGCGGAGCGCGGCCTGGCTGATGCTCTGCGGGTGCGGCTCAGTCTGGATGCCGAGAATCTGACCGGACTCGAAGGACAGAACGCAGTGGGTATCGTGCAGGGAAGCGGCGATGGCAATGTGGTGATCAATGCACACGCCGACGGCTGGTATGATGCTGCCGGTGACAATGCGGACGGACTGGCGGTACTGATCGCGATGGCGCGGCATTTCGCGATGCCGGAAAACCGTCCGGACCGGACCCTGGTGTTTGTCGCCACCGGCGGCCACCACAGCACCGGGCTCAACGGACCGGCCAATTTCGTCGCCGATTACCCAGGCATTCTGGCCGACACCGTGCTGGTGCTGAATCTTGAACATATCGCACAGTTTGAAATCACCTCCGGTGATTGGACCGTGGGCCCGCATGAGCAGCCCATGAGTTTCAGCATCACCAACTCCGCGCCGTTTCTGGTGAACCTGATGCGCGAAGGCGTGGAACGTTACGGCTTCAACCTCAACGAACAGTTCAGAACCAATGCGCCAGGCGATCTGGGAGGATATCGTCCGTTGGAATTGCCGATGGTTCAGGCCATTCATTCCGGACCCATGTACCACGCCAGCGGCGATGTGCTGGGTACCATATCGGTTCCTGGACTGGAGCGGGCGGCCCGATTCTATACCTGGTTTGTGGATGAAGTGGCGAGCGCGGAGCGAGAACAAATTGATCCTCGCTGACGGGTGTTTTGCGTCATAAATGGTCACAAAACGCATATGGACTTGGGTGGGGCAACTGGGTTATTCTGCGGGCTCCCCTTATCATTAGCCGACCAATAAGTTACTGATTATAAGAGGTTTTTTCGAATTTTGACAGCGTCGAACAGTATTCGGGGCTCGAAATGTGTGTATCAAAAACGAGGATGGACAAGATGAACGAAGTCATCAAGCGCATAACGGTTCCCGCCATCGCCGCTTTTTCAGCATTGGGCCTTGCCCTGCTGTCAACGGCCGCCGTGGCACAGGAAACCGTGGAGTGGCTGACACTGGGCAGCGACCATGCCCACACCCGCTACTCAGAGGCCGACAGGATTACGGCCGAAAACTTTGACCAGCTTGAAGAAGCCTGGGTCTGGGACGGCAGCAGTTACGATGCCCAGAGCGGCCGGGCCACGCCGAGCTACGTGGATGGCAAACTGGTATTCGTCGCCGGTCCCCGTCGGCACGTTGTGGTAGTGGACGCCCAGAGCGGCAACACCGTGTGCTCCTATCGCGAGCCCAACACCTACCGCTACGAATATTCCATGCGGAAAGATTACGGCAAGGGCGTGGCGATTGGCGAAGTGGATGGCAGGACAGTCGTGTACATCATCTCGCCGGCATTCTTCCTGACCGCACTGGACCTGGAAACCTGTTCGCCGCTGGAAGGCTTCGGCCAGCCGGTACCGGTTGAAGGTTTCGCTGACACCGGGGTCGTGGATCTACTCGCCGACCTCGGTCATCCTTACGATCCGTACTACGGTATTCCGCTGGAAACCGGCTACATCACGTCCTCGTCACCACCGATCGTGGTGAATGACACCATCATTGTCGGTAACTCCGCCGAGCAGGGTTACAACCAGGCACGTATTGAAAACATCCCCGGCGACATTCTCGCCTATGATGCCCGTACCGGTGACTTTAAATGGAAGTTCAATGTGATTCCCCGTCCCGGTGAGTACGGTCATGAAACCTGGGAGAACGACGCCTGGCAATGGACTGGTGACGTGTCTTCCTGGGCGCCTCTGGCGGCAGACCCCGATCTGAACCTGGTCTATGTGCCTACCAACGGCGCCACCGTGGATTTCTACGGCGGATTCCGTCCCGGTGACAATCTGTTCAGCACCAGCCTGATTGCGCTGGATGTGGAAACCGGCGACCGGGCGTGGCATTTCCAGATGGTGCATCACGATATCTGGAACTACGATACCCCCACAGCACCGGTCTTGCTGGATGTGACGATGGAGGGCCGCGAAGTGCCGGCCATCGCGCAGGTAACCAAGCAGGCGTTCACCTACGCCTTTAATCGTGAAACCGGTGAACCGTTGTGGCCGATTGTTGAACGTCCGGTTCCCGCCTCGAAAATTCCCGGTGAGCAGTTGTCACCAACCCAGCCGTTCCCGACCAAACCGGCACCTTTCGACTTGCAGGAACTGACGGCGGATGAACTCATCGACTACACCCCCGAGTTGCGAAGAGAAGCGCTGGAAATATTGTCCAATTATGATTACGGGCCGTTGTTCCAGCCGCCGCTGCATCGTGACAATGATGAAGGCAAGATCGGCGCCTACTGGTGTCCTGGCGACACGGGCGGGGTGAATATCTCCGGACCGGCCGCCGCGGATCCGAACACCGGCATTCTGTACGTGACTTCCCACAAGGGCTGTTCCTCGCGCACCATGATTCCAGGTGAGGAAGCCGATACTCAGTATGAAGCGCCCACCGGAACCACATTGGCCGATTACGCCGTGGGACGTGGCGGCGGGTTCCCGCGACTGGCCAGTGGCCTGCCTCTGTGGAAGCCACCCTATAGCCGTATCACCGCGATCGATATGAACACCGGCGAGCATCTGTGGTGGATTCCGACCGGGGAAACCCCTGACCGGTACAGGAACAGCCCCGCGGTGGAAGGCATCGATATCGGCGACACCGGCACCGGCGCGCACACGCCGATGGTGGTCACCGATACGCTGTTGATCTACGCCTCAACCCGCGCTGACGGCACACCGGCCCTGTGGGCAATCGACAAGGCCACCGGTGACACCCTGGACATGATCGATGCTCCCAGCGCAAGCCGTTACGGGATGATGACCTACGTGCACAATGGTCACCAGTTCCTGGTGCTGCAGACTGGCGGCACGCTGACCACCATGGCGTTGCCGGGGTGGGATGAAGGCATGGTTACCGGCTACTGAACCTGGAGACTGTGGAAACTTTAAAAAAAGGGCTGACAGATGTCAGCCCTTTTTTTGTCCGGTCGACGCGGGATCGCGCGGAAGTCTGCGCGATCATTAACCGCGCGAGCTCCCGATTGGCGCTACTCAAACAAGGAAAGATCAACGGCCTCCGCCATGGCAGCATATCCTTCATCATTGGGGTGAAGATTGTCACTGGTAAACGAAGCCCGGATGCGATCCGGGTCGGACGGATCCGCGACCGCCGGACCGAATTCAATGACCCCGTCGAATTCTCCGCTCTGCAGAATGAACTCGTTAACCTGTTCACGCACCCGCTCGCCGGCTTCGGTGAAGTAGGCAGCTCCTTCGTAGGGAAGCAGGGTGGCACCAATGACTCTGATGCCGTCGGCATGCGCACGGGCGATGATTTGCCGGTATCCGGCAATGACGGCCTCGGCGGTGACCAGTTCGCCGCTGCGGGAGGACATGCCAATGTCGTTAATCCCCTCCAGCAACACGATATGGCTGACGTTGCTCAGTGCCAGCACATCGCGTTCGAATCGCGCCTGCAGATTCTGTCCGAAGCGGGGAGATTCTTCGGTAGTAACCCGGTTGCCGCTGATGCCGGCGTTGACTACGGCGTAATCAGTCACCGACGGTTCGGCATAAAGCCTGCGGGCAAAATGGTTGGGCCAGCGTTGATTGGCGCCGACGGTCGAGCCGGTGCCATCGGTGATTGAGTCGCCGAGTGTCACAATGGCGCTGGCGCGTTCCGAACCGACCACGTCGACCGCGGTCAGCAGATGCCAGGTGGAGAATTCCGTGGCAACGGGAAGGCTCGCGGCTTCCGTGTGATTCCCCGATGAGGACGCATAGTTGGTCTGTGTGGCGACAAGGTGAGAGGTGAGCGGGCCGCTCGCCTCCGGCAGGTAAATACTCACAGCCAGATTGCCGGTGCGGGGAACGTCGAACGGCAACGGATCACTCAGCACTACGGCGCCGCGGGCAATGCTGATGCTTTCGTTCTGGCTGAAAGTCACCTTGCGGCTGGTGTCTTCCTGCACGCGACTGCCCTCGTCGTGCAGCGCTACGGTGACGGATCCAATGCGCAGGGGTTGATCGCCGTGGGTGTTGGATAGCCGCAGACGCAATGCCTCGCCGCCGAGGCTGGTGTGGACTATCATCCGCAGCGTCTGGTTGTCGACCTCGCTTGCATTGTCATCATTCGGTATTGAACTGGGACTGGCCGACCATGTGGTGACCCAGCGATCGTCATCCTGTGGTGGCTGGGCAATGGACTGGCGGGCGAAGACAGCCAATAGTACAAGGAGAACGGCGTGGTAGCTGACTTGAGTCAAGAAACGCCCATTCAGGTGGCATCCTGCCCGAAAGTGGTTCCATTCGACGCTATAATGGTTAAGCTTGAACATGAGCGAAAACCCCTTATTTGTGTTTTTTCGGCGAGGCAGAGGCCTCTGCCGTGTCAGTATAAGCGTTGCTGACCAGCGGTACAAAACCTGCCACATGCAGGCAGGCAATAGAGTGATCAAAGGGACCGGACCGCATGCTCCACCAAAGGAGAGGGTGCCGGAAGAATCGACAGTCAGGAGGCAGACATGGCGGCACCAAAAATAGCGATAAACGGGTTCGGTCGCATTGGCAGAACAATCATGCGCATAGCAAAACTGCGTAATCACTACGATGTGGTGGCAATCAACGACCTGTCCAGCGCTGAAATGCTGTCCTATGCGTTCAAATACGACAGCAATCACGGTACGTTTCCCGGCAAGGTGGAGTATAAAGACACACAGATGATCATCGATGGTGACCCGTTCGAGGTGTTGCATGAGCCGGATCCGGCCAGGCTGCCATGGAAAGATCTGGGCGTGGATTATGTGGTGGAGAGTTCAGGCGCCTTCCGGAAGCTGGAAGATGTCAAGAAGCACCTGAAAGCCGGTGCCCAGCGGGTGATCCTGACCGTTCCCCCCAAAGAGAAGCTGGATGCTACCTTGGTGCCCGGGGTGAATGATCACGTGGTGACCAAGGACACGCGTGTGATCAGCAACGCCAGTTGCACCACTAATTGTGCCGCTCCCCTGGCGAAAGTGTTGCATGAAAGTTTCGGTATCAAGCGTGGCTTGCTCACCACGGTACACGCGTACACTTCCGATCAACGACTGATCGATGCACCGCACAAGGACAAGCGCCGCTCGCGCAATGCCGCGACCAATATCGTGCCCACCTCCACCGGTGCCGCCCGCACCATTGGCGTGGTAATGCCCGAACTGGCCGGCAGGCTCGACGGTCTGGCCATGCGGGTGCCGGTTGCCGATGGCAGCCTGGTTGACTTGACGGTTGAGTTGGATCAGGATGTCACGATTGAGTCGGTCAACGCCGCCATGCTGGAGGCATCGCGGGGCTCGTTGAAGGGCATTCTCGCCTATACCGATGAAGCGCTCGTCAGCAGCGACATTATCAGGAATGAACATTCCAGCATTTTCGATTCCCTGCTGACGCAGGTAATGCAGAAACGGATGGTCAAGGTAATCAGCTGGTACGACAACGAGTGGGGATACAGTACACGCGTGGAAGAATTGATCGGCCGACTGGCAGAGATGGACGGTTATGATATCCGCCTGAATTAAGGAACCTCTGAACCACTGCCAGTGCCAGGATTGTCTATGTCTTTATTGCCAACGGTGGAGATTGATGCGCCTCCACAGACGCCCGTTAATGCCTCGATAATCTGGCTGCATGGGCTGGGTGCCGACGGTCATGATTTTGCCGCCATCGTTCCCCAACTGACGTTGTCGAAAGACTACGGCATCCACTTTGTGTTTCCACACGCCCCATCCATTCCGGTGACCATTAACAACGGTTACGTGATGCCGGCCTGGTACGATATTCTGGGCCTGGATGCTGATCGTCATCTCGATGATGTGCAGTTGATTGCGTCCGCCGACGCGGTCCATCGGCTTATCGACAGGGAAATAGAGCGTGGTATTGACAGCCGTCGTATTGTTCTCGCCGGATTCTCCCAGGGTGGGGCTGTGGTATACCACGCCGCGTTGACCTGTGCCGAACCGCTGGGCGGAGTGCTGGCGCTCTCCACTTATTTCGCCACTGCCGGCCGGATCGAAATCAACCCCGCCAATCGCGATTTGCCCATTCTGGCCTGTCACGGGATGGGGGATCCTGTCATCCAGGAAAACCTGGGACGGCAAAGCGTGGACACGCTGCGAAGCCTGGGATTTGCCCCCGAGTACAAAACCTATCCGATGGAACATGCGGTCAGCTCCCTCGAAATTGCTGATATTTCCGCGTGGCTGCAACAAGTACTGCGTTAGTGTCCTGTCCCATTGATCGCATCATTTCAGAGCCCGGGTGGACTATCATTTGCCACCGACCCACTTGAGAATGAGAACCATTCGCCTCCGACCCACTTGAGAATGACTATCATTCGCCACCGACCCCTTTTTTGTTGACCTTAGACTTGGCTCTAAGGTTTATACTGGGTGCAGGTTCTTGAGAGAGGGTGGCATCGTGCTGAAGATTAGTGAACTGGCTGAACGCAGCGGGCTTTCCGCGCACACGCTGCGGTTCTATGAGAAGAATGGTCTGATCAGGCCCAGCAAACGCAGTGAGGCGGGTTATCGCCTGTATGATGCGGCGGATCTGCGCAAGGCGGAATTCATCCGGACGGCCCGCAGCATCGGGTTCTCGCTGGACGATATCGCCGTGCTGCTGTCCATCCGCCTGGACAAGGAGAGCCATACTTGCGAAGAAGTCACCGTGATTACGCAACGCAAACTGGACGACGTCAGCAAGCGCATCGCCGAGCTGCGTTCAATGCAGAAAACCCTGACAATCCTGCTGGACAGTTGCTGTGGCGGGCTGGAGACGGCAACCCACTGCTCGATAATGGAAGCCCTGGAGGACGATGCGCCCGGCATTGAGGACACGGACGCCGAGACACACTCGAAGGCCGGGTCATGACCCTGTTCGTCAACTTCTGGAACCTGGTCGTTGAGAGCGCGCCGTGGCTGTTGCTGGGGTTTTTCCTCGCCGGTGTCATCAAGCAACTGATTCCCGCGCGCTGGATCCAGCAGCAGTTGGCCGATCCCGGTCTCGTTTCGGTGATCAAGGGAGCTTTCATCGGGGCGCCGCTGCCGTTATGTTCATGCGGGGTGATTCCGGCGGCCCTGGCCGTGCGCAAGGCCGGCGCTTCCAAAGGCGCCACGTCTTCTTTTATGGTGGCCACACCGGAAACCGGGGTTGATTCCATTGCCTTTTCTTACGCGATACTGGGTCCGGTGTTTGCGATTGCCAGGCCGGCGGGCGCGTTGGTGAGCGCCATCATCGCCGGTATTCTGGTCCGGGTTATGGACACCGAAGAAACGCCACCACCGAAGGTCGAGCACCAGGCTTGCTGTGGTAGCGAACCCGCCAACGGGAACCGCTCGAACCGGAAATCAAATGGGTTGTTTGGCGAGCGACTGCGCTCGGTGTTTCAGTACGGCTTTGGCAGCATGATTATCGACACCGCCAAGTGGCTTGCCATTGGATTGATTGCCGCGGCGGTCATCACCACTTTTGTACCGCCGTCATTCTTATTGCGCTGGGGTGACGGACTGGTCGCCATGCTGATGATGGTGGTGGTGGGTCTTCCGATGTACATCTGCGCCACAGCCTCGACGCCGATAGCCGCCAGCCTGCTGTTCGCCGGCCTGTCTCCCGGAGCGGCACTGGTGTTCCTGTTGACGGGGCCCGCGACAAACATCGCCACTATCGGCGTGATTCGTGAACACCTGGGAATGCGATCGCTGATCGCTTATCTGGTGGGGGTGATCATGACAGCCATTGCCTGCGGTCTGTTATTGAACCAGCTGTTCACGGTGTTCGAGTGGCCCCTGCGACTTGATATGACGGGTGCGGTGACAGGCCATGCGATGTGGCAAAATCTGACGGCTGTGGTTCTGGTGGTACTGGTGCTGCGGGTATGGATCAAACCCTGGATCGGTTTTCGCGGCGATGAAAGCGACCGGCTGCAGAAGTCTCCTTAGTGTCCTGTCCTGTTTCGGGTAAACGCCCGCTGACCGCTTCCACTGACGCTTCTACTCCTTTGCGGTGACGGCGTGTTGCGGGTTCAGGTGGAACAGCACGTCCGCGCGTGGCGGGATGCTGTGGAGGCAGTGTCGTGTCAGGCGTTCAAAGTGCTGCACGAAACGCCGCAGTTCAGCGGCGGACATGACGCGCGGAGCATTGGCGCCACCGCCGCGCGAGCCCAGCTTTTCCTCCTGCAGGGCACGCCACTGGTAGACGCTGTCGAAAGAAGGCGCCCGCAGCATGACCAGCCAGTCAATCGCGTTAAAAATATCCTGGTAGTGTTCCAGTTCGCGGTTGACATAGCCGCGCCAGCGCCCGTCATGGTCTTCAGCCGCTTCCAGTTCGTTGACCGGTTTCTGAAGCGCGGACAATGGTTGCGATTGCGCACCGAGAAACCAGCCCTCCAGAATGATCAGGTCCACCGGTGCACTGATTTGGGGCCATTCACCCGTTGGCAGGGGTTCATCCGCACCCTTGTCGAACCGCGGCAGCCACACCACCTGTTCGTCTGGCCGCGTCAGATCCTGCAATACCCGGCGGGCCAGCGTCAGATCGTGAGTGCCGGGAACTCCCCGCGTCGCCAGCAGCGGGTGCACGGCTTGTGCCAGGATATTGCGGCGCTCACGGTCCAGATAGAAGTCGTCCAGAGACAGTGTCGCTGTACTCACGTGACGCAGGCCCAATATCAGTGCCAGAAATTTTGCGAGCGTGGATTTACCCGTACCCTGCGCACCATTTATGCCAACTATCAAAGGGGCCGGTTGTGCGTTGGCTTTTTTCAGCAGGTCTTCGGCAAGCGGCAGATACCAACGTGAAATGGTTTCGCGGAAATCCGGCGGGAGCCGCTCTTCGCGCAGGAAGGTGTCAATGAGTCCGCGCTGTGATTGTGGTTGTGGCAAGTCGGTCATCCCGCTTTCAACTGGCAACTGGATTTCTCCAGCCTGGTAAGACAATGCTCACACCGGGCCGGGTTTGGCCCGCCCACAGTATAACGCACAAAACAAGGGAACAGGTTGAGCCCCCGCTTGGCGACGCAGACCGGTGAGCACTCTGGTGCGTTACTGGTGATCTGTGTGATAGGATTACCGTGTTCCGCATTCTCCGGGAACTGCCGCCGATTTATTCCTTTACAATAAAAAGAGCTGTCTGCATGTCCATCGTTCCGGAAAGGCCCCTGGTAATATCACCGACCCTGGCGTCGACTATCGGGCTGGAGGAAGCGGTGATGCTGCATGTGCTGGCCGATATGATGCATCACATTGAGGGCAGGGTTCGAGACCGGATCAAATGGGTTCAGATATCCGAGAGCCAAATGGCGGAAGCGATGCCGTTCTGGCAGCAACGGGACATTAAACGCGTCAGGTCCAGCCTGCAGAATATCGGACTGATACTGCTGGACGCCGAGGGGGCCGAAAGCGACAGCTACCTGTACGCCATTAATCAGAAAGTCGCCGCCGGCGCGCTGGACCAGCAAGCTTCGCCGTCTCCGGCCGCACCGGAGCGGGCAAGCACCGACGCTGTGTTTCAGGCTCCCGCCGGTAAGACGTATATTTCTCCTGACTGGCAGCCCGACGAGGAATGGATGCAACAGTGCCGCCAGCACAATATTCCGGAAGGGTTCATTCATGCGGCGGTGCCCGAATTTGTGAAGTACTGGCGTGATCGCGGGCAGTCCAAGTTTTCCTGGGGCAATGTGTTTAGCCGCCACGTGCTGGCGGAGTGGCGGCGGGAACAGGCCCGTTGCGGCGCGGAGGCGCTGGCCTGTCCCATGGATGCCGGCTGGCGACCCAGCGAAGATGCTGTTAACATCCTCGTGGGCGCCGGTGTCAGCGAAAGCTTCATCGAAGACGCGATACCGGAATTTGTCCTCTACTGGCGTGAACGCCGTGTGCACAACGTGGCGTGGAACGCCAAATTCATCGAACATATCCGGCGGCAGTGGGCCAAGTATTCGGCATCCATCGGCACTGATGATGTTCCCAGAGTGATTCCGGACAACTGGCAACCAAGTGCCGATTGTTATGAAATTATTCAGCTCGCGGAAATTGATGACAACTTCGCCCGCGGCAAAGTTCCCGAGTTTGTTCTCTACTGGAAAGACAGTCAGCAGGTAAGGGCTTCCTGGAATACGGTGTTTCTGCAATACATCAAGCAGGAATGGAGCCGGCGATTGCAACAACTGGATGCGGAATCAGGACATGCGCAAGATAAATCCCTTGCTGGAGCGGACCCGAGACGGGTTAAAGAAAAATTCCAGCGGTTCGCCGACAGAAGCTGGGCGGACTGAGCAGGCTGAAAGCTTGCATGGTCAATCATCGGCGCTCGCCGAGCCGGAGCGTGGCTATCGCCGGGAGGGTCATGACGGTCGCGATGAAGGCGACGACACCCGAAAGCCCGACCATGTCGATGCCGTCAACCAGGTGTTTGCTGAATTTGAACTGGCGTACCATAACCAGTATCACAAGGCTTTTCCCGATGGAGAGAGTGTGGTTATCGCCAAGAAATACTGGCTTAGCAGTCTGGAACGGTATTCGCCGCCTCAGATTATCAGGGCGGCGCGCCGTCTGGTAAAGACATCGGAATATCTGCCTGCTGTGGCGGGCCTGGTCAAAGCCTGCGAGTCCTCCCTGGACCTCTTCGGATTACCTTCCTCCCGTCAGGCCTATATTGAGGCCTGCCAGGCATCCAGCCCGAAGGCAGAGTACCGCTGGAGCCATCCCGCCGTCTATTATGCCGGCAGGGCCAGCGACTGGTATGTGCTCGCCAACGAGCCGGAGGCGCGGGCATTCCCCGTCTTTGACTACCATTACCGGCAACTGTGCGGCCGGGTCATGGAGGGAGAGCGACTGGATATTGAACAGCCGCGTGCGCTACAGAAAAATCCCGCCAGGCACCTGAGCCCCGCCGAGAGACGCGAGCGCATGGAAAAGCTGCGCCGCGATCACGGAATCTGAGGCAAACCAGAGGTTCCCTAATCGAGTTTCCGATACTTCACGCGGGTCGGTTGCGCGGCTTCGCCCAGCCGCTTGCGTCGGTCTTCCTCGTAGTCGGAATAATTGCCTTCGTGAAACACCACCTCACTGTCGCCTTCGAACGCGAGGACATGAGTAGCCACCCGGTCCAGAAACCAGCGGTCATGAGAAACCACGATCACGGAGCCGGGAAAACTCAGCAGTGCCTCTTCCAGTGCGCGCAAGGTTTCCACATCCAGGTCGTTGGTGGGTTCGTCGAGCAGAATGACATTGGCGCCCCGGCGTAGCAGTTTGGCCAGGTGAACGCGATTACGCTCGCCGCCGGAAAGATCCCGGACATATTTTTGTTGCTCGCTGCCTTTGAAGTTGAAGCGGCTGGCGTATGCCCGCGACTGCACTTCGTGCTTGCCAATCTGCAACACGTCCTGGCCGTCGCCGATTTCCTCCCATACCGTGCGGTTGCCGTCGAGGCTGTCGCGGCTCTGGTCGACATAGGCCAGATCCACGGTTTCGCCAAGGACGATCTCGCCGTTGTCCGGCTTTTCAGTGCCAACCAGCATGCGCAGGAACGTGGTTTTACCGGCGCCATTGCCACCGATGATGCCCAGGATGCTGCCCTTGGGCATGGAGAAGTTCACGTTTTCGAACAGGGTTTTGTCGCCGAAGTGCTTGCTCAGGTTCTTCACGTCAATCACCTGGTCTCCGAGACGCGGACCGGGCGGGATGTACAACTCAAGGGTTTCGTTGCGTTTCTGGAATTCCTGTGAATTCAGTTCCTCAAAGCGGGCCAGGCGCGCCTTGCTCTTGGCTTGTCGGCCCTTGGGATTTGATCTTACCCACTCGAGCTCCGACTTGATGGTGCGCTCGTGTGCCTGGTTCTGGCGCTCTTCCACCTGCAGGCGTTTCTCCTTCGTCTCGAGCCACGCGCTGTAATTGCCTTCGTAGGGAATACCGTGTCCGCGGTCCAGTTCCAGAATCCAGCCCGCGGCGTTATCGAGAAAATAGCGGTCGTGGGTAATGGCGACCACGGTGCCGGGGAATTCCGTCAGATAGCGCTCCAGCCAGGCAACACTTTCCGCGTCGAGATGATTGGTCGGCTCATCCAGCAGCAGCATGTCGGGGTTGGACAGCAGCAGTCGGCACAATGCCACGCGCCGCTTCTCACCGCCGGACAAGGTATTGACGTCGGCATCCCAGGGAGGCAGGCGCAGTGCATCGGCCGCCTTCTCCATTTTCCGTTCCACCTGCCAGCCATCGGCGGCATCAATCCGGTTCTGAATGGTTCCCTGCCGTTCCAGCAGTTCATTCATTTCCTCATCACTCATCGGCTCGGCGAACCGGTCGCTGATGGCATTGAATTCCTCCACCATCGCCATGATATCGCTGACGCCCTCGGCCACATTACCCTTCACGTCCTTGCCGCCGTCCAGCTGCGGTTCCTGCGACAGGTAACCGATCTTCAACTCCGGCTGCGGACGCGCCTCTCCCAGAAAGTCCTTGTCAACGCCGGCCATGATGCGCAGCAAAGTCGACTTGCCCGCCCCGTTAAGCCCCAGCACGCCAATCTTGGCCCCCGGAAAAAATGAAAGCGAAATATCCTTGAGAATTTCGCGTTTGGGCGGAACCACTTTCCCCACCCGGTTCATGGTATAAACAAACTGAGCCATAGCTATTCCCGCAAAAATCAAAGCCGCGCATTATACCCCACCGCGGGTCGGACCGCTGCCAAGGCCGATCTTTCGATGACCGGCACTATATATGGACATTTAGGATGTCCGGCAAGCCCGCATAATGTAGAATACCGCCTTCGCAATTTCTTAAAATCCACAAATCAGCCCAAAAACGACCATCCAGGACTGTGACCACAGGAGCCATGCATGTTCAGGCGCGAGATGAATATTGCCGAGTTCGATCAGGAACTTGATGCCGCCATCCAGGCGGAGAATCAGCGGCAGGAAGATCATATTGAGCTTATCGCCTCGGAAAACTATACCAGTCCGCGAGTGATGGAAGCCCAGGGCACCGTCTTGACCAACAAATATGCCGAGGGGTATCCCGGCAAGCGCTACTATGGCGGATGTGAACATGTCGATGTGGTGGAGCAGCTGGCCATCGACCGCGCCAGGCAGCTTTTCGGCGCCGATTACGCCAACGTACAGCCGCATTCCGGTTCTCAGGCCAACGCCGCGGTATACATGGCGCTGCTGAAACCGGGTGACACCGTACTCGGCATGAGCCTGGCCGATGGTGGTCACTTGACACACGGCGCCAGCGTAAGCTTTTCCGGCAGAATGTACAATGCCATCCAGTACGGCCTGAACAACGAAACGGGCGAGATCGACTACGAGCAGGTGGCGGCGTTGGCTACCGAGCACAAGCCGAAAATGATCATGGCCGGGTTCTCCGCGTATTCACGAGTGATCGACTGGCAGCGCTTCCGCGATATTGCCGACAGCGTGGGTGCCTGGTTTGTCGTCGATATGGCTCACGTCGCCGGTCTGATTGCCGCGGGCGTCTATCCCAGCCCGGTGCAGATTGCCGACGTGACCACCTCCACAACCCACAAAACCCTGCGCGGCCCCCGCGGCGGCATTATTCTGGCCAAATCCAATCCGGACCTGGAGAAGAAACTGAACTTCGCCGTATTTCCCGAGAGCCAGGGCGGCCCGTTGATGCATGTTATCGCGGCCAAGGCAGTCTGCTTCAAGGAAGCGCTGAGTGACGATTTCAAGGTGTATCAGCAACAGGTTTTGAAAAACGCCCGCGCAATGGCCCGTGGTTTTATGGAACGTGGCTACGACGTGGTGTCCAAAGGTACTGACGACCACCTGTTTCTGCTCAGCCTGATCAAGCAGGACATTACCGGCAAGGATGCCGATGCCGCCCTCGGCGGTGCCAATATCACCGTCAACAAGAATGCCGTACCCAACGACCCACGCCCGCCGTTTGTAACGAGCGGTCTGCGTATAGGCTCGCCGGCGGCAACCACACGGGGCATGAAGGAAGGGGAGATGGAACAGTTGACCGGCTGGATGTGCGACATTCTCGATGATATCGAAAACGAGTCAATAATTCGGGAAGTAAAGCAGAAAGTGCTGGATTTGTGCGCCCGCTTTCCGGTATATGGTTGACAGGGCGTCACGGTTATGAATTGTAATGAAAAGTAAAATATGCATTGTCCATTTTGTAGCGCGGTAGATACCAAGGTGATTGACTCGCGTCTGGTTGCAGAGGGGAATCAGGTGCGCCGCCGCCGCGAGTGTATCACCTGCAGTGAACGATTCACTACCTACGAGAGCGCCGAACTGGTTATGCCGCGGGTTATAAAACAAAACGGAAATCGGGAGCCTTTCGATGAGGTAAAGTTGCGCGCCGGACTGCTGAAAGCGCTGGAAAAACGACCGGTCAGTATAGAAAAAGTGGAAGAAGCGCTCAACCGTATCAAGAATACTCTGCGTTCCACCGGCGAACGCGAGATTCAGTCACGCGCTATAGGTGAGCAGGTAATGGCTGCATTGCAGCAGCTTGACGAGGTTGCTTACGTGCGGTTCGCCTCGGTTTACCGCAGCTTCAAGGACCTGGAAGAGTTCCGCGCCGAGATCGACCGTCTGTCCAGCGAGCGATAGCCTTGAATGCTTCAGGCCGCCTGGCCGCGCCTGACCAGGCATCTAAAGGCAAAACCGAAACCAGACCGAAAGTCAGACCGAAAGCCAAACATCCTTCGTTTCTCCCGCATTAAACGACAGAAGTCACCCGTGACACAGAATCAATCCTTAACAGATTACACACGTCACATGGCCAGGGCACTGGAGTTGGCCCGGTCGGTTCTGACCACAGCGCCCAATCCGCGTGTCGGCTGTGTCATTGTGCGCGATGACGGTTCGGTTGCCGGAGAGGGCTGGCATTCCGCCGCCGGTGAAGCGCATGCCGAGGTAAATGCACTACGCGAAGCCGGTGCCGCGGCCAAGGCCGCTACGGCAGTGGTTACCCTGGTTCCTTGCTGCCATTTCGGCAGAACACCGCCGTGTTGTGACGCGTTGATAGACGCCGGTATCAGACGCGTGGTGTACGCCGCCACCGATGCGTTTCCTGAAGTGAAACAGGGCAGCCTGCCTCGCCTCGAGTCCGCGGGTATTGAGGTCATTCAGCTGACAGAGTTTGAAGCGACCGCCGAAGCCATCAACCCCGGTTACCATAAGCGGCTACGCGAAGGCCGACCGTTTTTACGCTGCAAGGTGGCGATGAGCCTGGACGGACGCAGCGCCATGGCGGATCGCAGCAGCAAATGGATTACCACCACCGATGCCCGCGCCGATGTCCAACGGTTTCGCGCGGCCAGCGGCGCGGTGATTACCGGGATAAATACCGTGCTGGCCGACGATCCCGGCCTGAACGTGCGACCCGAGGAACTTCCGTTGACCGAGGACGAACGTGCCGCCAACGCGCATCTGTTCGGCAGGCAGCCTTTGCGGGTCATCCTGGACAGCGGCTTCCGCACGCCGCCCCAGGCCCGAATCGTGCAGCTGAAAGGAAAGGTGGTCATTTACGGAACTCAAACCCCGGAAAGCTCTTTTCCGGGCAATGTCGACACAGTTGTCATTGCCGGCAATACCCGCGACGGCGGTAGGGACAAGGGAGGGGTGCCCCTTCCTGATGTGTTAGAATCACTGGCGCGGAACTATGACTGCACGGAAGTTTTGTTGGAGGCCGGCCCGGTACTCAGTGGCGCATTTCTGCGAGCGGGGCTGGTGGACGAACTGATCGTTTATGTGGGAGCCAAACTGATGGGCAGTGATGCGCTGCCCCTGTTTGACTTGCCGGGTTTGCGTTCAATGGCGGACTGCGTGCCGCTGGAATTCACCGACGTCACCCCGGTGGGCGCCGACCTTCGCATCACCGCGCGGCCGACACGTGGTTTCGGGAACGAAAATTCAACTGATTAAAGGACGGAGAAGATGTTCACCGGTATTATTGAAGCCACAGGATCAGTGGCAGCCATGGTGGAAAAAGGGGGTGAGTGGCATGTCAGTTTTGATACCGGAAAACTGGACCTGTCGGATGTCAGCGTGGGAGACAGCATCGCGGTCAGCGGCGTGTGTCTGACGGTGATCAGTGTGCGCAGTGGGGGCTTCGATGCCGACGTTTCCAATGAAACACGACGAGTGACCACTTTGGGCACTCTTCAAAAGCGGGACTGCGTCAACCTGGAGAAATCCCTGCGGGCCAGCGACCGGATCGGTGGGCACATCGTCAGCGGCCACGTGGATGGTGTAGGCCGATTGAAGACCCTGGAGTCTGAAAGCCAGAGTTTGCGCATGACCTTCGAAGTGCCGGAAACGCTTTGCCGCTATATCGCCGTTAAGGGTTCGGTCTGCATCGATGGTGTGAGTCTGACGGTAAACCAGGTGGAAGCGGATACGTTCAGCGTCAATATTATCGCGCATACACAGCAGGAAACCACGATAGGAAATTACCACGAAGGCACTGCCGTCAACATAGAAGTAGACCTTATCAGTCGTTATCTGGAACGATTGATATCAGAACAGCCGGCCGATGCCAGGCCATAGCTGAACTGAACGGCCAAAAACCGAGTGGCCGGCGGTCAATGAACGATATCAAGGGTCGGAACATGGGAACATCACAAAACATTAAAGATATGCACCTGAATACAGTGGAAGAAATCATAGACGAAATTCGCCAGGGCAAAATGGTGATATTGATGGATGATGAGGATCGCGAGAACGAAGGCGATCTGATCATTGCCGCCGAGCGGGTGCGCACCGAAGACATCAACTTCATGGCCAAACACGCCCGCGGCCTGATCTGTTTGACGCTGACCCGCGAGCGCTGCGAGTATCTGCGACTGCCGTTGATGGTCGATCACAACAAAACGCCCTTCAACACCAGTTTTACCGTCTCGATCGAAGCCGCCACCGGCGTCACAACCGGGATCTCGGCGGCGGATCGCGCGCGCACCGTGCAGGTGGCCGTGGGTCGTGACAGCAAACCCGAGGATATAGTACAGCCAGGCCATATCTTTCCCATTATGGCGCAACCTGGCGGCGTACTACGGCGTGCCGGCCATACCGAAGCCGGTTGCGACCTTGCGAGAATGGCAGGCTATGCGCCGGCCGCGGTCATCGTGGAAATCATGAACGAAGACGGTACGATGGCCAGACGTACTGATCTTGAAAAGTTTGCGCGTCAGCATGACATCAAAATCGGCACGATAGTGGATTTGATTCATTACCGGATTGCCAATGACCACACCGTAACGCGGCAAAATTCTTACCAGCTCTCCACCGAGCATGGCGAGTTCACTGTACATACCTATGCCGACGCCATCAGCGGCTCAACGCATTTGGCGTTTACGCTGGGCGTGATTACCCCTGACGAACCGACGCTGGTAAGAGTGCATATACCCAATACCCTGCGAGACGTGTGCAGCGCGAAACAACCCGGGGGTTCAAGCTGGTCGTTCAATCGCGCACTGGAAAAAATCGCACACGAGGGCAGAGGAGCCGCCGTATTGTTAGCCGGTGACGAATACAGTGAGGACATCAACCAGAGCATAATTGACATCACCACCACCGGTGAACGCGCTGCTGTGCCGGGACAACGAGCGGGCACAGACCTCACCATTGGCACCGGCTCACAGATTCTGCGTGATCTGGGTGTCGGCAAAATGAAACTGTTGAGTTATCCGGCAAAATTCAACGCGATATCAGGATTTGATCTCGAAGTTGTGGAATTCGTGCCGTTCTCTGAATAAAACCTGGATTGATTATGCACACCATCAAGACCATTGAGGGAGAACTTGTCCCCGGCGGTGCCAACTTTGCCATAGCCATGAGCAAATTCAACAGCTTCATTGTCGACCGATTGCTGGATGGCGCGGTCGACACGCTGACGAAGCATGGCGTGCAGGACAAGGATATCAGTGTCTTCAAGGTGCCCGGTGCGTTCGAACTGCCACTGCTGGTGCAAAAACTGATCGACACCGGCCGTTTTGACGCGGTCATTACGCTCGGCGCGGTGATCCGCGGAGGAACGCCGCATTTTGAATATGTGTCGGGCGCCTGCACTGACGGCGTTAATCGCGTGGGTCTGGATAGCGGAATACCTGTTGCCTTCGGTGTACTCACCGTTGATACAATTGAACAGGCTGTCGAGCGCTCCGAAGCAGACGATCGCAACAAGGGGACAGAGGCGGCACTTACCGCGATCGAGATGGTCAACATACTTGGAAAGCTGGAGGTTTAAGTGGTTGAGAAGCGGTCCGGTGCCCCCCCAACCACCCCGTCCACAGCAGCCCCGAAGCTGAATCTGGCGCGGCGCCGCAAGGCGCGCAAACTGATTATGCAGGCGTTGTATCAGTGGCAGATGAGCGGCGGAAGTTCACGGCAGATTGAAGCCCAGTTTCGTGAAGAAGCCGGCACAAAAGTGGATTGGGACTATTTCTGTGAAGTGCTACCGGCCATCATTGCCGACTGCGACGCACTGGATGCCCGCATTACACCGCTGCTGGACCGCGAATTCAAATCACTCGATCCCGTGGAGAAGGCCTTGTTGCGTATGGGCGCTTTCGAACTGACGCAGCGCGTTGATATTCCATACCGAGTGGTCATTAACGAATCAGTCGATCTCGCCCGAAGCTTTGGTGCTTCGGAAAGCCACAAGTACATCAACAGCATCCTTGACCGCCTGGCGAAATCCGAACGGCGAGCGGAAATTTCCACCGGCGTTGACACGTTATCCGGATCGCCTCGTCAATAATCGCCGCTGTGCGCACAGTACCGGATTATGGCACTTTCTGAATTCAGTATAATTCAACAGTATTTTACCCACGAAGGGCTGAATTTCGGCGTGCCTGGCGTGGACCTCGGACCGGGAGACGACTGCGCCCTGCTTTCCATCGATTCCTCCGCGCAACTCGCCATTACCCTGGATGTATTGCAGGAAGGAGTACATTTTCCGGTTGATACCGTTCCCGAACTGCTAGCCTGGCACGGGCTCGCGGTTAACCTGAGCGATCTTGCCGCGATGGGAGCCGAGCCGTTGTGTTTTACCCTCGGTCTGAGTCTGCCTCGTGCTGATCCGGTCTGGCTGGAGAACTTCAGCAAGGGGCTGGCTTCCTGCGCCGGCAGATATCGGTGTGCGCTGGCCGGAGGAGACCTGACGCGAGGACCACTCTCCCTGGCCATTCAGGCGCACGGCCTGGTGCCAAAGGGCGAGGCCGTCTTGCGTTCCGGGGCGCAGCCGAATGATCTCGTTTTTGTCACCGGTACGCTGGGTGATGCCGCCGCCGCCCTGCTGGTTCTGGATCACTTCGGATGCCATGTTTCCGCTGTCCATGGCGTTGATGGAATGCACTTTACGGCACTAACGGCAGCATACAGAGACTGCTTTCTCAACGCCTACTATACACCCCTTCCGCAAATCGCGGCGGGTATGGCTCTTCGTGGGCGCGCGTCCGCCGCGATTGATATTTCCGATGGGCTGCTGGCCGATCTCGGCCACATTACCGCGGCCAGCGGCGTCGGCGCATGCATCAACTTGCCCGACTTGCCTCTATCCGAGGCGATGAAAAGCTGTGTCACAACCGAGCGAGCCCTGAAACTGGCAGCGGCAGGCGGCGATGACTATCAATTGTGCTTCACCGTGCCGGCTTCAGATAGCGAAGCACTGGTAGCGAAAATGACAGAACTTGAGGTGGCTGTAACCTGTATCGGTAAAATAATCGAGGGAACCGGAGTTCATTGTCTTGATGAAAAAGGGCGCCAGGTGTCTGTTGATGGACCCGGTTACCGCCACTTTGACAATCATGATGGCGCTGAGGGTGGCAGAGAAGCTAGGGGTGAACATGCGAGTGAGCGCAACGGAGACCGCCGGTGAAGCCAACCGCATCGAGTGTTTTGCGCAATCCCATCCACTTGCTGGCCTTTGGATTCGGCAGCGGGCTGGCGCCCACGGCACCCGGAACGGCGGGTACTGCGGTTGCCGTATTGCTTTATTTGTTGCTACCGGCGGTTCAGTGGTGGATTTACCTGCTGTTGCTGGTGGCCGGGTTTGTGTTTGGGATCTGGCTGTGCGGCAAGACTGCCCGGGACCTGGGGGTTCATGACCACGGCGGCATCGTCTGGGATGAATTTATCGGATACTGGATCACGATGTTTCTCGCGCCACCCGGCTGGTGGTGGGTTGTGCTGGGTTTTTTGCTGTTCCGGTTGCTCGATATCGTCAAGCCGTGGCCCATCAAATGGGTGGACCGGTCGGTCACCGGCGGCTTCGGAATAATGCTGGATGATGTATTAGCAGGTATAATGGCCGCCCTGTGTCTACAGGCTTTGTCTTTATTGTTGTAAACGGCTGATTCCGTAAGGGTTTGTGTTTAACCCGCAGGACAACCGGAAGTGAGGTAATCCCTTGACTGTCAAATTTGTGGCATCCGCCAGACTGCCGACCCCGTGGGGTGAGTTCACCATTCACGGGTACGAAGAGGGCGGCAAGGAACATGTGGCGCTGGCCATGGGTGATCTGAGTCTGGATCAGCCGCTGCTGTGCCGCGTGCATTCGGAATGCCTGACAGGAGACTGCCTGTTCAGCCTGCGATGCGACTGCGGCTCACAGCTACGTTTCGCGATGGAGCGGGTGGCACAGGAAGGGCGCGGCCTCATTCTGTACCTGCGTCAGGAGGGTCGGGGTATTGGCCTGCTGAACAAGATCAAGGCCTATGCACTGCAGGACAGCGGTGCCGACACCGTGGAAGCGAACGTGCAGCTGGGTTTTGAGGCTGATGTCCGTCAGTACGAAATCTGCCGGCCGATTCTGGAGCATTTCAAGGTGCGGCAGGTGCGATTGATGACCAATAATCCCCGCAAGGTCAAAGCGCTTGAGGACTTGGGTGTGACAGTAACCGAGCGTGTGCCTGTACACACCGGCGCCAACGCCCATAACGAAAGTTATCTGGCGGTCAAAATAAAGAAAATGGGTCACCTGAGCTGATATCCCAGCCTGCCGCCTACCGAATCTCCGACGCAATTCTCGCCTGGTCAATTTGCTCGCACATGCTGCGGGCACCCTGCAATGCCCTTGGTGTATGCCTCTGTACCAGCTCCGGCGGAATAAAATGGAGTTGTTGCAGCGAAACGGCTTCCAGCGCGGGCCAGCGCTGCCACTCATCAAGCCATTCCGGTCGATGAATATCCATGCCGCTGGCGATGATGACCTGTGGATTGCGGGTCAGCACACTCTCAACGCTCACCTTTGGCGCCACCTGTTCAAGATCCGCGAAAATATTTCTGCCGCCGCACAGGGAGATCATGTCGTTGAGTAGCTCATTGCCACCGACGCTGATCAGCGGCGCATTCCAGACCTGATAAAAAACAGCCACGGGTGATCGGGTTGTGTACCGCGCTTCCAGTTCCGCCAGTTCCGCCCGCAAAACCGTCGCCGTTTGCGAACCCTGGCGGTCGGTGCCGGCGAGTCTGGCCAGTTTTTCAATATGATCGGGGATGGACGCCAGACTTCGGGGTTCCGCCACATACACTGCCAGGCCCAGTGCCTCAAGCCGAGCCACCGATGCGCGCGGATTACCGGTTCGCCACGCCACGACCAGGTCCGGTTGCAAGGCCAGAATGCCTTCCAGATCCAGCATGTCATAACGCCCGATAACGGGTATGTCCAGCGCCGGAGGGGGATAGTCGCTGTACTCGACCACGCCGACCACACGATCACCCGCACCGGCGGCAAACAGCAGCTCGGTCAGCGAAGGGGCGAGACTGACGATCCGCCGGGCGGGTTCCTGCAGAATCACTTGCCGACCGTCGTCATCTTCAACTTCGATGGTCGTTGCGGGGGTCGCCGCGGAGGCCAGAGCCGGCCACGCCGCCGCCAGGCATAGCCCGGTTCCGAGCATCAGCTTGCGCACAGTCCGGCCCATCAGTAGTCAATTCCCTTCTGCACTTTCACGCCGTTGTCGAAAGCGTGCTTGACGCTGTTTATCTCGCTCGCCGTATCGGCAAGTTCGAGTAGCTCACTCGCCGCGTTCCGGCCGGTGACTATGACATGCTGCCCCGGTGCTCTTGACGTGAGAGCATCCAGCACTTCCTGCTTGTCAAGGTAGCCATAGGTCAACATATAAGTCAGTTCATCCAGAAGTACCACGCCGTACTTTTTATCGCCGAGCATGCGCACGGCGTGACCCCAGACTTCCTCGGCAGCGGCGATATCAGTTTCCCGGTTCTGGGTTTCCCAGGTGAAACCGGTGTTCATCACATGAAACTCCACCAGTTCATTGTCGCGGAACAGCCTGTGTTCACCGCAGTCCCACTGACCCTTGATAAACTGGATGACTCCACAACGCAATCCGTGACCTACGCTGCGGGCCACCATGCCGAATGCCGAGGTGCTTTTGCCTTTTCCATTGCCGGTGAGAACCAGCAGCAGTCCCTTGTCAGCGACGGCGGCGTCGATGCGCTTGTCGATGTACTGTTTCTTCCTTTGCATCGCCTTGCGATGGCGCAGGTTTCGATCACTTGTTGTAGTCATGGCCTTCCGCCTGCACTGAGCCGCTCGAAAAAGATGTGTGAATGACAAGGTTGAACAATCGGTTGAATACCTTGCCGCGGCCGCGATTATACCGCCCGGGACTGAATTTTACAGGCAGCCAGTTTCCGTTTGATGGACTGGACAATACTGTCACTGTTGAGACCGACTTCCGCCAGCATCTCAGGAACCTTGCCGTGATGGAGAAAGGCATCGGGCAGGCCAAGGTTGAGTACCGGTATCCGGTAGTTGTTATTGACCAGAAATTCATTAACTGCAGAACCCGCGCCGCCCATAACCGCATTTTCTTCCAGTGTCACAATCAACTGGTTGGCGGTTGCCACGGTGCCGATCAGGTCTTCGTCCAGCGGTTTGACAAAGCGCATGTCCACCACGGTAGCCTCCAGCGCGTCGGCGGCCTCCAGCGCGGGCGCGACCATGCTGCCGAACGCGAGAATCGCCACCGTATGACCTTTGCGCCGGGTAACCCCTTTGCCGATGGGAACCGGCTGCAGCGCCGTTTCGATGTGGGCGCCGGGACCGGTGCCGCGGGGATAGCGTACCGCCGCCGGTCCGTTATGCTGATAACCGGTGGCGAGCAACCGGCGTGTCTCATTTTCGTCGCTGGGCGCCATCACAACCATATTGGGTATACAGCGCAGATAGCTCAGATCAAAACTGCCTGCGTGAGTGGGTCCATCCGCGCCAACGAGCCCGGCACGATCAATGGCGAAAAGCACATTCAGGTTCTGCAACGCAACATCGTGAATCAGCTGATCGTAGGCGCGCTGCAGAAAAGTGGAGTAAATGGCCACTACCGGCTTCAGGCCGTCACAGGCCATACCGGCGGCAAACGTGACGGCGTGCTGTTCGGCGATGGCGACATCATGAAATCGCTCGGGAAAGTCGGCGGCGAACTGCTGCATGCCGGAACCCTCGCCCATCGCGGGCGTTATGCCGACCACCAGCGGGTCTTCGGCTGCGACGTCGCACAACCACTGGCCAAAGACGGCGGAATAGGACGGTTTGGGGGCTTTATCAATTGCCTGGGCGGTTTGCTTGGTTTCCGGTGGTTCTATTTTGCTGAGCGCGTGCATGCCGTAGGGATCTTTTTCCGACTCGACGTAGCCTTTTCCTTTCTGCGTGACGATATGCAGTAACTGCGGACCTTGCAATGTCTTGATGTTCTCCAGAATATCCACCAGGCCATTGACATCATGGCCGTCGATCAAACCGATGTAATTAAAACCGATTTCTTCGAAAAGTGTGCCGGGCGACACCATGCCTTTCATGTATTCCTCTGCCCGATGCACCGCCTTCAGCGCCGGAGGAATTTTTGACAGCACGCGTTTGCTGCCGGTGCGAATAAAATTATACGGCTTGCTGGCCCACATGCGCGCGAAGTAGCTGGAAAGGCCGCCCACGTTATGGGAAATGGACATATTGTTGTCGTTGAGAATGACCAGCAGATTCTCGTGCAGGGCACCGGTGTAGTTGAGCGCCTCAAACGCCATGCCCGCGGTCATCGCACCATCGCCAATCACGGCGATACACCGGCGGTCGCTGCCCTGCAGCGCAGCGGCCAGTCTCATGCCGAGCGCGGCACTGATGGACGTGCTGGAATGCCCGACCCCGAAGGCGTCATACGGGCTTTCGGCGCGGCTGGGAAACGGCGCCAGCCCACCGGGTTGACGCATGGTCAGCATGCGGTCACGGCGACCGGTCAGGATCTTGTGAGGATAGCTTTGGTGCCCGACATCCCAGACCAGACGGTCATCCGCGACGTTATACACATAATGCAGTGCGACCGTCAGTTCCACCACACCCAGGCCCGCACCAAAATGCCCTCCGGTCTGACCTACTGTATAGAGCAGGTAAGAACGCAGTTCCCGGGCAAGCGGCTCCAACTGATCCAATTCGAGCTGCTTTAAATCGTCAGGCGATTCAATGCGGTCAAGAATCGGGGTGGCGGGGCGGGTTTGGGGAATTTCTTCGAACATCAGGCCAGTTTCACTCCTGTCTATAACTTAAAGGACCGTCCTTTATCCGTCAATCAGTGCGCGCGGCTGACGATAAATTGGGCAAGCCGGCGCAGGGGATCGGCGGATCCGGGAAATCCCCGCAATGCGTCTATCGCGGCTTCGGCCAGTGAAGTTGCCTTGGCCTGCGCCTGTTCCAGTCCCAGCAAGGAGATATAGGTGGGCTTGTTATTCATGTGATCCGAACCCTGGGGCTTGCCCAGTGTGTCGGTATCGGCGGTGACATCAAGAATGTCGTCCTGCACTTGAAAAGCCAGACCTATGTGGCGGGCGTAATCCGACAGGGCGCTGAACTGTGCCTTGCTGACCTCCGGTGCGCTTAAAGCACCCAGTTGCACGCTGGCACTGATCAATGCACCGGTTTTCAGCGTGTGCATGGCCTCCAGTTCCTTCACTGCCACGCTGGCGCCCACGGCCTCAAAATCCAGAGCCTGTCCGGATGCCATTCCCCGGTAACCGGAAGCCCGGGCCAGAATGAATACCATCTGCAGCCGCGTGTTCGCGGACAGATCACCGGCATCGGGGTCGGCCAGTACCTGAAACGCCAGGCTTTGCAGGGCATCGCCGGCCAGTATCGCGGTGGCATCGTCAAAGGCTTTGTGTACGCTGGGGATACCCCGGCGAAGGTCGTCATTGTCCATGGCGGGCAGGTCGTCGTGGATCAGGGAATAGCAGTGAATCATCTCGACAGCGCAGGCAGCGGCATCCGCTTTCTCCATCGCCCCTCCGGCAGCCAGTACGCCGGCATAGGCAAGCAGGGGCCGGACCCGTTTGCCGCCTTTCAGACAGGCGTACGCCATCGCCTCATGCAGTCGCGCAGAGCCGACATCGGCACCGGTCTGTAAACAGGCGGCCAATGCAGCGCTTACGCGTTGCTGGCAGTGACTGGTAAACTCGGTCAGGGAGTCCCTGGATGAATAATTCATCGGGCGTTATTCGTCCGAAAGACCGGAATCCACAGGCTGCGTGTCGCCATTCTCGTTGAGCAGCAGCTGCACTTTCTGCTCCGCTTTCTCCAGTGCGGTCTGGCACTCCCGGGTCAATTTGATACCGCGCTCGAAAGCCTTCAGGCAGTCTTCCAGGCTCAGATCGCCTTCTTCCATGGCGCTGACCAGTTCCTCGAGACTCTCCAGCGCCTGTTCAAAATCGAAAGGCCCGGTTTTGGCATTCGGCGACTTAGCGTGTTTTGTGGTCATGCAAACCTGTGGTTCCTGCTGTGGCGGCGAGCAGGCATTGCCTGCGCTCGCGAGTGTGAATAAAGCCACCACATAGAGCATGGGGCTGGGTAATGCCTGCGCCATTATAGCTCACAGAGCGCTTTACTCCTACCTGCGACCGCCTTACTCTAATGCGGCCGACCGCGGCGAATCAGCCACCGGCTCCGGCCAAATCCTCAAACTACGGGAACCCGATGAGCGTACCAAAGGTTGATGACCTCTATCCCAAGGACTGGCGAATTCTGCTTGGCCTGATCATCAGCTTCATCTGGCTGTTGCTCGGGGCTTTGTACATATCGGTCAATGTCGGCTGGGCCGATTTCGCCAGCCTGCCGATCGACGCGATGGGTACATTTCTCGAAGGAGCCTTTGCCCCCCTGGCGTTTCTCTGGCTGGTGATCGGGCTGTTTATCCAGCAGAACGTGCTGGCGGAAAACAACCGGGAACTGCGCCGCAACAATATCCAGTCGGAAAAGCAGACCCAGGCCATCGCCGCGACCGAACTGAACGCGCGCCAGGAAACCTTTTTCAAGATTGCCGACAATACCCGTCGTCAGTTGGGTGCGATTGCCGGCATGCTCTATGTTTCCAGTCAGGGCCCGGCGGGAGAGAACCGCCACACCCAACAGGAGACGGATGCGTTATGGCAGCAATTTGCCGGCGGCGATGTGGAAGTTTTTTCGCGGCGGTTTCTGATCATGTCGGCAACAGGGGACATCTCCCTGCCCGAGCTGTTGTACGGGACCGAAATTCGCCGGCGCCACACCAATAATTTTATTGTCGGGTTTGATCGGTTGCTGAAACTGGCGCGGGAGTGTGACACCGACAATATCATCCGGGATGCACTGATTTATTCCGCCAACGGCTTGTTGAATACCCAGATGCGCAACTTGCACCCCGACATTCGTTTCGAGCGTATTGAAGCGACCAACTCCGCAGCCTATCTCACCGAATTCCATTCCGTCAAGGCTGAAGAACCCGCTGGCGGAACCGCCAAACGAAGCGCGTAGTTTCCACCTGATCGGTATTGGGTTATTTTTCAACCCACCCACTTTTTCACCCGGGTTTTTTCGGTATATTCGGCTCGTCGTGTCGGACATACACCTTGGCGCAGCGGAAACTTGAGGCTTGCAATTTGTCACAATTGGGGGAAGCTTTTCCTCCAAATTGGGTCTTCTCTTTCTGTATACTGCATCGCGAACTCGAGTCGCCCGGTATCACAACGCTGGGCCGGAACCTTCCAACCTGACGGGCGCTTCCGCGATTGCAGGCCTAACGTTTTATCTATGGGTTTCGATCAGTGAGCCTTCAATCCAGGGACGGTGATTCTCGCGGCCGCGGTTCAGGTTTTGACCTTTACAGGCGTGAAGGGCGTCAAGGGCGTGGAGACAGCACGATGAATCAGGCAAATATATTAATGGCGGATGAAGTCATTGTCGCTCTGCGCAGGGTTATTCGCTCCGTTGAGCTTCACTCCAGAAATCTTGTCAGCACGCACGGACTGACCGCGCCACAGGCTACGCTGCTTCGTGCCCTCACCGACGGACCCATCACAGCCGGTGGACTGGCTACCCGCGTCAATCTGAGTCAGGGTACCGTGACTGACATCCTCAATCGGCTGGAGCAGCGCGGGCTCATTACCCGGGAACGTGACGAAGAGGACCGTCGTCGCGTGATCGTGGACCTGACCGACAAAAGCCGTACCATTCTCAAATCCTCCCCGCCGTTGCTACAGACCCGGTTTACCAGCCGATTCAATGCCCTGGAAGACTGGGAGCAATCGCTGCTGCTCGCTTCATTGCAGCGCATAGCTCATATGATGGACGCCGACGATATAGTGGTGCCTCCTGTTTTGACGGGTGAGTCCGGTATCCATTCAGAGGATGATGTGGCAGAGCTGATCAAGGAATTGGCGGTTCGCCCCGGTTGATGGCCGGGTTGCCATGACGGTCGACCCGCGCCCCGTGCGCCCCTCCTGCCGGCTTTCCTCCAGCGCTCCCGTGCAGCGCTCCATCCGGCTATCCGGTTTGTCCATCCAGGCCCCGTTCACTACCACAGAAGTGACAAGCTGCCGGCCAGCCGGGTCTTGTGGTCGCTGCGACCCCTGGGGTATTCTCGATTCAATCTGGAGGTGGCTATGACAGAAGAGGCAGACACGATAACCGGTAGCAGCGAAGGCTTTGTGCAGTCGGCTGCCAGACAGCTTTCCCTGTATGCCTTTTATGCACTGGCGGCCATCGTGGTCCTGCTGGTTCTGCTGTCGTTCGCCATGTCGTATACCACCAGCGCCAGCGGTATTGGGCAAGCGATTGATGCCGAAAACAACCAGATTACCATCGCGATCCGCCAGGAACCGCCACAGATGGATCACACCCGTACCACGGATGTGCAGAGCTTCACCGTGCTGGCCCATGTGATGGAGGGATTGCTCACCTATGATGACAACAACGAGCTGGCTCCCGGTATGGCGGAACGTTGGGAACTGCGGGATGACGGCGCGACTTTCTGGATCCGCGACGACGCCTACTGGAGCGATGGCGAGCCGGTTACGGCTCACGACTTTGTGTTTTCCTGGCGCAAAACGCTCGAACCCGCCAATGGCTCGCAATATGCCTTTATCCTGTATCCGATCACCAATGCCGAAGCGGTCAATACCGGTGAGTTGCCACCGGAATATCTGGGGGTTAACGTCGTCACCGACAAGGTTCTGGCAGTGGAATTCGAGCAGCCCACCCCCTATTTCGACAAGCTCGCGGCGTTTGCCACCTATTACCCGCTACGCGAGGATTTCTACCATTCCACCAACGGTCGCTACGGTGCCGACGCTGACCAGATGCTGTACAACGGCCCGTATGTGTTGACCGACTGGATTCACAGCGCCAGTATGCGCTGGGAAAAAAATCCGCGGTACTGGGACAGTGGCAACAAGGCGCTGATTGACGTGATCAACGTGGGCTATATCACCGAAGACGTCAACGCCAAGTTGAATATGTTCAAGGATGGACAGATCGCAGACACCCATCTGGTCGCCCCCATGCTGAAAAACGCCATGGAGCAGCGCTGGCCCATCGACCGCTTCATGGACGGTACGGTTTTCTTTCTGCAGCTGAATTTTCGCGAAGGCCATATGACCGCGAACACTAATTTTCGCAAGGCCCTGCAACTCGCCCAGGATCCTGTTGAATTTGTTTACAAGGCGCTGAAGGAGCCGAGTTATCTGCCAGGCGAAAGCCTGTTTCCTGTCTGGATCAGGGGTGTTGACGGACTGTTTCGTCAGGAATATCCGCCGGTGACACATCGGATCAACGTAGCACAAGCGCGCGAACACCTGGAGATGGCGAAGCAGGAATTGGGCCTGGATGAGTTTCCCCCGCTCATTCTGCTCGCGGATGACAGTCCGGTGGGGGATATCACCTCAGAATATTACCAAGAGATTTTCCAGAAAAACCTCGGCCTTGAAGTCAGAATCGACAAGCAGATTTTCAAGCAGCGTCTGCAGAAAATGGAGAGCGGCGAGTTTGATATCGTGATTGCCGGGTGGGGACCTGACTATGATGACGCACTCACCTTTGGTGATTTGTTCGCAACCTGGAACCTGAACAATCGCGGTCGTTACAGCAATGCCGAATTTGACCGGAATGTACGCATTGGTCAGACTTCGCTTGACCAGCAGGAGCGGATGGACGCCTTTGGCGAAATACAACGCATGGTTTACGAAGACGTTGTTATTCTGCCGATTTATGAACGGGGCTGGTCATTCGTGGTGGACCCCGGACTGAAAAATTTCAAGCGTCGCTCGATCGGGCCGGAAACCGATTACCGCTTTGCCTATCTTGAAGCCGCTGATTAGCCGGAGCGGCACCGTGTACAATTCAGTCACCAGGTCAGACGAGCGGGAATAGCAAAAAGTGTGGTTGTACATCGGCAAGCGCCTGTTACAGGGCATCGTGACAGTCTGGTTTATCGCCACCGCGACGTTTTTTGCGATGCACAATGTGCCGGGCGATCCGCTGCTCACCGATCGCGCCATGTCCCCCGAGATACGCGCCAACCTTGAGGCGCGCTACGGGCTTGATCAGCCCCTGATGACGCAGTATTTCATTTTCCTCGGCAATCTGGCCCAGGGTGATCTGGGCATATCCTTCACGCACGAAAACCGCAGTGTTAACGATATTATCCGGGAACGTTTTCCCGTTTCCGCCACCCTTGGCATTCTGGCGATTGTCATTGCCGGCACGGGGGGCGTATTGTGGGGCGCGCTGACCGCGATATACCGCAACCGTCTACCTGATTACATCATCATGTTTCTGGTTATCCTTGGAATTTCTGTTCCCAGTTTTGTTGTGGCGGCTCTCAGCCAACTGGCCATGGTGAACATCAACGACGTGATCGGCCGCCAGGTTTTGCCCGTCGCCGGGTGGGGCAGCATCCGCCATATGCTGATCCCCGCGTTGGTGCTGGGACTGAGTACGATGGCCTACCTGACTCGATTGATGCGATCGTCGATGCTGGAAATCATCAGTTCGGATTACGTGCGTACGGCAAAATCCAAGGGCGTGCCCCCGGCGCGCATATTCACCAAACACCAGCTTCGCAATGCCATACTTCCCGTGGTGACCGTTCTTGGTCCGTCCATTGCCGCCATCACCACCGGCGGATTCGTTGTGGAACTGGTGTTCGCGATTCCCGGACTGGGCCGCTTCTTCGTTGAAGCGGTTCAGCAACTGGATTACACCGTGATAATGGGAACCACTGTGTTCTACGGGGCCTTTCTGGTATTCATGGTGATAATAGTGGACATACTGTATGGCTTCATCGACCCCCGGGTGAGGTTGCAATGACATGACGTTCGCTCCCGCTGATTTTACCCGGCTGAACCAGAAGCAAGATGTGGAGTTGATCACGCGTCCGTCCCTGTCCTACTGGCAGGATTCGTGGCTGCGGCTGAAGGCCAACAGAAGGGCGCTGGTGTCACTTTATATTATCGCGGCCATTTTGTTTTTTACACTGGCCGGGCCGTGGTTGTGGCCGGTCAATCCTGCGGCTCAGGACCTGGATCAGATAAGCCAGCCGCCGGGGGCGGAGCGCACCGCCATCGTCGTGCCGCCTTACCAGCCCTGGGACGGTACTGCGCTGGTACAGGAAGCCGGAAGTCGGGATACCGAGGGGCAGGAAGCAGAGAGGCCGGAAACCGGTTTCCGTCTGGCCGCCCCCGCGACCACGCAGGGTGTGCGCCTGAGCTGGGAGCCATTGCCGGGTGCAACCGGGCACAGGGTTTACCGGAATCTGTTTCCTGTGGGTGAGGAACTGGCTTTCGGTGTGCCGGTCGCGGAGTATTTCACTAACGATGCCCTCTTTTTCGAAGACCGTCTGGATGTGCAACCAGGCACTTATTACTATTCACTGGTGGGTCTGGATGAGCGCGGCAATCTGCTGGAGGTCTTTGAAACCATCGCAGTGGATGTGCGGCGGGTGATCACTGTGGAGGAGGCGCTGGAAAAAGGCCTGGTCGCCCAGGCGGCGGCACTGGAACCGGGTGATGAAGTTGAACTGGCGCTGCACCCGCTGGGCACCGATTACATTGGCAGGGATATGCTGGCGCGTTTAATGGCCGGGGCGCGGGTGTCGCTGTTCATCGGCATCGGCGCGCCGGTGCTGTTCGTGTTGTTTGGCGTGATATTCGGCAGCATTTCCGGCTTTGTTGGCGGTCGGGTGGATGCGTTTATGATGCGCTTTGCCGATTTTGTGGTGGCCCTGCCCTTTCTGCTGTTTATGATTCTCTTCAAAATCGCGTTCGGCATCGGACCGGGAGAGAGCGGCGTCATGCCCATGCTGGTGGCCCTGGTCGTGTTGATGTGGCCCGCCACGGCTCGGCTGGTGCGGGGACAGATTCTGCAGATACGGGAACAGGGTTACATTGGCGCTTCGCAACTTTTAGGTGCCAGGACGAACTATTTGATATTGCGGCACATGATTCCCAATACCATGGGAGTGATTCTGGTTACGATTACTTTTTCCATCCCCAATGCGATTTTTATCGAAGCCTTCCTGTCTTTCATCGGCATGGGCGTGGCGCCGCCCACGCCATCCTGGGGGAGTATGAGTAATGAAGGAATCAGGAACATGCTGACGACGCCTCATGAACTTATTTTTCCCGCGATTATGATCAGTCTTACCGTGCTGGCATTTAACCTGCTGGGCGATGGTCTTCGTGACGCGCTTGATGCCCGTATGAGGAATACGGAATGACTCTGGTTAATAAAGTGGCTAATAAAGAGGTTAATAAAACGGCTGGCACAAAGGTTGATGGAAGGCCCGGAATCGGGAACGGCGATGCGGTATTGCAGGTCGAAGACCTGGCGGTGGAATTCACCACCTATGGAGGTATCGTCAGTGCCGTCAGGGGCGTGAGCTTTAACGTGAAAACCGGCAGGACGCTGGCTATAGTGGGCGAATCCGGCTGCGGCAAATCAGTGACCGTGCAAAGCATCATGGGCCTGATTCCGATGCCACCGGGGCGTATCACCTCCGGGCGCGCAAGGCTGAAGGGATACGATATACTCGGCCGCAAGACCGTCAACGGCAAGGACATTCGCGGCTCCGAGATTGGAATGATCTTTCAGGATCCAATGACTTCTCTGAACCCGACAATGACCATTGGCGATCAGATTGCCGAACCTCTGCAGATTCACCGTGGCTACAGTTACCGCAGGGCGTTTGCGCGGGCGATCGAACTGCTGGAGTTGAGCCGTATTCCGGAAGCGGCAAGCCGTGCGCGCCAGTATCCGTTCGAATTCAGTGGTGGCATGCTGCAACGGGCCATGATTGCGATGGCGATCGCCTGCAAACCTTCGATACTGATAGCCGATGAGCCGAGTACGGCGCTTGATGTGACCATTCAGGCACAGATTCTGGATTTGATGCAGGATCTGCAGAAAGAAACCGGCATGGCCATCATTCTCATCACTCACGATCTGGGGGTGGTGGCGCGCATGGCCGATGACGTGGCAGTAATGTATGCCGGTAAAATAGTGGAGCAGGGGACGGTTGACGATGTGTTCTATCGATCCGCCCACCCTTACACGCTGGGTCTGAAAAAGGCCATGCCGAACAATGACCCCGCCAGGCAGCATACACTGCAGCCCATCGAAGGCAGTCCTCCCGACCTGTTCGCGCCGCCTCCCGGTTGCGCCTATTGTCCGCGCTGTCCGTATTCAATGCACGTGTGCGTGCCGAATGATCCGGAACCGGTTGTGGTGGGCGAGGGGCATTATTCACGTTGTTGGCTGCATCACGAGACAGCCCCGGAAAAGCCCCCGGAGCTTTTTTTCGGGCGCGAGAACAGTCGCCCGCCGGAGTCCGCCAATGACTGATCTGGTGCAGGCAGTTGAACTAACCCGGCACTTTGATCTCGGCCGTGGCAGGATCGTGCATGCAGTGGACGGCGTGTCATTGTCCATCGCCGAGAATGAAATTGTCGGTCTGGTGGGCGAAAGTGGCTCGGGAAAATCCACCTTCGGCAAAACCTTGCTGGGTCTTCTTCCGAAAACGTCGGGGCAGGTAATTTACCGCGGAGAGACGCTGCCGCAAAAATACCGCCCGCGGGATTTCCGGCGCATGGCCCACAAGATGCAAATGATTTTTCAGGACCCGTATTCGTCCTTGAACCCGCGCATGACCGTGGGTGAAATCATCGCCGAGGGATTGCGTCTTCACGATGTGGTAAAAAGCAGTGAAGTGAAAGAGAAGGTGGCGCACTGGTTGCGGTTGGTGGGGCTGCACAGCGACCATATGTCGCGCTATCCCCACGAATTTTCCGGCGGACAGCGCCAGCGCATCGGCGTGGCCCGAGCCCTGATTCTGGAGCCGGAATTTGTCGTTTGCGACGAGCCCATTTCGGCGCTGGATGTCTCGGTGCAAGCACAGGTGATCAACCTGTTGGACGAACTGAAACAACGGTTGGGCCTGACCTTGCTGTTTATCGCCCATGATCTTTCGATGGTGCGGTATGTGAGCGACCGCATGGCGGTGATGTATCTGGGTTCGCTGGTGGAGACCGGCCCCGCGGACGAATTGTATTTTGCTCCGAAACATCCTTATACCGAAATACTGGTTGCCTCCAATCCCGAACCGGATCCCGAAGCCGAGCGTCGGCGCGCATCCACCACGATCACCGGAGAAATACCTTCCCCCGTCAATGTTCCGGCAGGCTGTCGCTTCGCCAGCCGCTGTCCCCGGGTGATGGACATCTGCCACCGCGACACGCCCCAGCTTCTGCCGTTGCGCGACCTCGACCGCCACGTGGCCTGCCACCTGTTTGCTGACCAGCAGACCGCTGCTGAAGCCGGGGTCGGCCGCAAGACAGGCTGAAGGGTTCCCCCCGAATATTGCGAAACGGCGCCACGTGGTTTGCGTCCACCTGACCGGCTTTACAAAAATAATTCCGGGCTTTGCCGGTCCCTTACGCTCGTAACACAAAATGATCGATTTCCCGTGTTACAAGGCTGCCAAGTGTGGCAGTATCGGGGGCCGGGGAAACCTCATCTCCGCGCCCGGAACGCATGCAAAGAGCATGCGACAAAAACAGAACAGGAAACGCTTACCCCCCCATGCGCACCTATTTTATTCGACGATTGCTGTTGATTCCGCCAACGCTTCTGGGCATTACCGTGATCGTGTTTTTGATCACGAGGATGGTGCCTGGTGGACCGCTTGAAAGAGCAATCATGGAGGCACAGCAATTGAGCGCGTCAACGGGAACGTCAAGTCGTTCGGCCGGGCAGGATATGGCGCTTTCAGAGGCTCAACTGGACCAGTTACGGGAGTATTATGGTTTTGACAAGCCGATTCTGGTCAGTTACGTGGACTGGCTGGGTAAAGTAGTTACCGGCGATCTGGGATCCTCGTATCGCTACAATGAGCCGGTATGGGATGTCATCAGAGACCGGTTTCCGGTTTCATTGTACTACGGCCTGGTTACGCTGGTGATCACTTATTTGGTCTGTATCCCGTTGGGAGTGCTCAAGGCGATCAAGCATCGCACCGCAATTGATAACGTCACTTCGCTGTTTATATTCACCGGGTATGCCATACCGGGTTATGCCCTGGGTTCACTGCTTTTGCTTTATTTTTCCGTGCGCCTGGAATGGTTCCCGATGGGAGGGTTTACAAGCATCCAGTTTGACGATTTGAGTTTGTGGGGCAAATTCAAGGATCTGGTCAACCATTCCGTTTTGCCGTTGATTTGCTATCTGGTTGGAAGTTTCGCTCTGGTGACCCTGTTGCTGAAAAATCATTTAATGGAAAACCTGGCCTCTGACTATATTCGCACGGCTATTGCCAAGGGCGTGTCATTTCGAATGTCAGTGATAAGGCACGCGATGCGTAACTCTCTGATCCCCATTGCAACCACTTTTGGCCAGAATATCGTCCTGCTGGTGTCGGGCTCTTTTCTCATCGAGACGATATTCGACATCAACGGCTTTGGACTGCTTGGGCTGACATCCATTCTTGACCGGGATTATCCCGTTGTGATGGGTGTGGTGCTACTGGCCAGCGTTCTGCTGCTGGTCGGCAATATCATCTCGGACATACTGGTCGCTCTCGTGGATCCGAGAGTGAGATTTGGTTGATGCTGAAACTGAACCCCCAGACACTCAAGCAACTGAAGCGTTTCAAAGAAATCAAGCGCGGTTATTACAGCTTTTTGTTTCTTGTAATACTTGCGGGTCTGTTTACGGTGGGAGAACTTCTGGTCAGTAACCGCGCTATTATCGTCAGCTACGAGGGCGAGCTCTTCTTTCCGACCTACACAGCATTTCACCCGGGTACAGACTTCGGATTCGATTACGATTATGAAGTGAATTATCGAGACCTGAAGGAAAGGTTTGCGCAGGAGAACTCCGACAACTGGGCATTAATGCCTCCCGTTCCCTACAGCGCGTTCGAAAGTCATGCCACTTCCGGAATTTACCGCCCGGCACCACCGGACTTCAGCGAAATGCATTATCTCGGAACTGATACCACCAGTCGGGACATTTTGGCGAGACTTTTTTACGGTACGCGCATCGCTCTGGTGTTTTCGCTCGGATTCATGCTTTCGGTCTATCTCATTGGCATAGCCGTGGGCTGCGCGATGGGGTATTTTGGTGGTGTGTTTGACATTTTGTGTCAGCGGCTCATCGAGATCTGGAGCAATATTCCGTTCCTGTATATGGTGATCATCGTATTTTCGGTGATCCCCTCAACGTATAGCGTATCCTCGCGTATCGCCATACTGTTGGGTGTCATGGTGCTTTTCTCGTGGACCAGCATGACTTATTACATGCGAACGGAAGTTTACAAAGAAAAGGTCAGAGATTATGTGGCCGCATCAAAAATAATCGGTGCATCGACATCGCGGATCATTTTCAGACATATTATTCCGAATATTCTGGCTACGCTCGTGACGTTTATGCCTTTTACGGTAATATCCGCTGTTACAGCGATAACAGCGCTGGATTTTCTGGGATTCGGGTTACCACCGCCCACACCCAGCCTGGGAGAGCTTCTGAAGCAGGGAACGGCAAACCTGCGGACGGCGCCCTGGATCGTTACATCTGCTTTCGGGACATTGGTACTCCTGTTGACACTCGTCACATTCATAGGAGAGGCCATTCGTGAGGCATTTGATCCCAAAAAATTTACGGTGTACAAATGATCTGGTTAATTCGACTGGAGGACTGAAAATGAACAGACTAATCAGCCAATTTACCCTGCTGGCGCTTTCCGGCCTGCTGGTGGCCTGTGGAGGTGAATCCCAGGACAGTGCGCAAAACGGCCCGGAGAGAGATATCACGCAGGAAGTTCAGGAATATTATGCGGCTAATTCCGACTTTTTCTCGTTCAGGACCCCAGCCGATATTCCTGATGATCTGGTCTGGGAAAACGGCGACCATATGGCCGATATAGGTTCTCCGGAAGCAGAGAAAGGTGGCACCCAGTACGGCTTTCTCCCTGATTACCCACGAACGCTGAGGACAGTCGGTCCGGATTCCAATGGTTCTTTCAGGCCGTGGATTCTGGACAATGTGTCCATGATGCTGGCCCACCGACATCCCAACGACTTCGACTATCACCCCGGCCTGGCGACTGAATGGGCTGTGGATGCCGAGAATAAAACCGTCTATGTACGGATGAATCCCGCTGCCCGGTGGTCCGATGGTGAGGAAGTCACTACCGACGACATGCTCTTTCTGTTCTTCTTCAATCAATCGTCTTACATAGTGGCGCCCTGGTATAACAACTGGTACAGCACCATGTATGAAAATATAACCAAGTACGATGACTACACATTTTCGTTGACGATGGCCGAAGCCAGACCTGATATGTTGACAATGGCGCTTGAGCACACACCGGCTCCGGAGCATTTCTACAAGGAATTGGGCGAAGATTTCGTTGAGCGATACCAGTGGCGTTTTATTCCGACCACGGGCGCCTATGTGATCGATGATGAAAATCTGGACAAGGGTCGTTCGGTAACCCTGACCAGAAACCAGGACTGGTGGGCCAAGGACAGTAAATTCTGGCGCAACCGCTATAACGCCGACCGTATTCATCTGGCGGTTATCCGCGACACGCCGAAGGTGTTTGAATCGTTCAGGCGCGGCGATCTGGATACGTTCGGTCTGAATCTTTCAGAATACTGGTATGAAAAACTTCCCGACAATGATCCTGACGTACAGGCAGGGTATATTCATAAAAGTGTGTTCTATAACCAGCGCCCAAGGCCGACGTACGGTTTATGGATAAACACCGCACGTCCGATTCTGGACAACAGGGACGTGCGAATCGGTATCAACCATGCAACCAACTGGGATCTTGTTATCGAGCGCTTTTATCGGGGTGACTATGTCCGCATGCGTACCGAGAATGATGGTTATGGCAAGTATAGCCATCCAACCCTGACGGCGAGACCGTTTGACGTACGAAAGGCGCAAGAGCATTTCGCCAAGGCCGGTTTCACCCAACGCGGCCCTGACGGCATCCTGGTCAACGATCAGGGGCAGCGCCTGTCCTTCAACCTGACTACCGGTTATGAAGCGCTCCAGGACATTCTGACCATCCTCAAGGAAGAGGCAATCAAGACCGGTCTGGAACTGCGGATTGAGGTTCTGGACAGCACTGCGGGATTCAAGAAGGTGCAGGAAAAGCAGCACGATATCGGCTTTACTGCATTTGGTCATTTTCTGGAAGAGTTTCCGCGATACTGGGAAACGATGCATTCGGCCAATGCCTACGACGGGGCCTTTCTCGACGATGGCAGGGTTAATCCGGCGCGGGAAGTGAAGGTTCAGACGAACAATCTGGAATCACTCGCGGTTTACGAAATCGACCAACTGATCGAGCAGTATGACAGTTCCTCCAGCGCTGATGAGATGCTTGAGCTTTCTCACCAGATACAGGAATTGCACTATGAACATGCCTCGTTTGTACCTGGCTTTGTTCAGCCCTTTTACCGGTCAGGCCACTGGCGATGGGTAAAGTGGCCGGAAGGTTTTAACCTGAAGCATTCGGATGCAGCCGGGTCACAGTTTGTGCACTGGATAGATGAGGAAGCCAAGCAGGAAACCCTGGCTGCCCAGCGTGCGGGGCAAACATTCGAACCGCAGATTAACGTCTACGACCAGTTTCGAGAGTAACGGCAATTACTAAAGAAGTGGTCCAACCGTTATTGGCGGTGCGTAACCTCGTCACCGAGTTCGACACCGACGAAGGTCGTGTGCGCGCGGTCGACGATGTCAGCTTTTCCGTGTCACCGGGTGAGACACTCGGGATTGTGGGCGAATCCGGCTGCGGCAAGAGTGTGACGGCGTTGTCCATCATGCGCTTGCTGCCTCAGCCCATGGGGCAGGTTGTGAGCGGCGAGATACTGCTCGGTGGTGCGAATCTGTTGGGTCTGGATATAAAGGCCATGCAAAAGGTGCGGGGCAATCGCATCGGCATGGTATTTCAGGAACCCATGACGGCGCTGAATCCGGTGCATACCATTGGCCGGCAACTGACCGAGGTGCTGTTTCTCCACAAGAAGATATCAAAGCAGGATGCGACGCGGGAAGCGGTGCATATGCTGGATCGTGTCGGTATTCCTTCGCCGGATGTGCGCATGGGCGAGTACCCGCACCAGTTGTCCGGTGGTATGCGCCAGCGTGTGGTTATCGCCATGGCGCTTGCCTGCAAACCCAGTCTGTTGATAGCGGACGAACCCACCACCGCGCTGGACGTGACCATTCAGGCGCAGATTCTGGAACTGATCCGCGACCTGCAGAACGAAATGGGCATGGCGGTCATTCTCATTACACATGATCTTGGTGTGATTGCGGAGACTTCGCAGGCGGTAGTGGTCATGTACGCTGGCAAGGTGGCCGAGAAGGGCACTGTTTTTGATATTTTTGACAGACCCAGGCACCCCTATACAAGAGGGCTGCTGGCATCCATTCCCACGCTGGCAACGGAACCGAAGTCACGGCTTCCCATTATCAAGGGTATGGTGCCGGGGTTGCGGGATTTGCCCACCGGCTGCCGCTTCGCCAACCGCTGTCCCAATGTGCAGGATTCCTGCAGGCTGAGCGTGCCGCCGATGGAAGTCATCGCGCCGGGTCACGAGGTGAATTGCTTTCACTGGCGCGATATAGACGAGGAGCTTAATCGCAATGCCAGCCACTGACATGCCATTGTTGCAGGTGCGCGATCTGAAGATGCATTTTCCTGTGAAGGAGGGCATTTTTATGCGTACCGGCACGTTCAACAAGGCGGTGGATGGCGTAAGTTTCGACATCATGCCGGGGGAGACGCTGGGACTGGTCGGTGAGTCCGGTTGCGGCAAGTCCACTCTCGGACGTTGCATTACGCGTCTGTACCGTCCCACCGCGGGGCGGATACTGTTCGACGGTACCGACCTCACGCACCTCAAGGGGCGAGATCTGCGGCCGTTTCGGCAGAACATTCAGATGATATTCCAGGACCCGATGGAGTCGCTTAACTCGCGGCACACGGTGGGGGATATTCTGACGGAACCGTTTATTATTCATAACATTGGCGATAAGCTCTGGCGCAGAAAACGCGTAGCGGAATTACTGGACATCGTGGGGCTTCCCGCGCGATCGATCACCCGGTATCCTTTCGAGTTTTCCGGAGGGCAGCGCCAGCGTATCGGTATCGCCCGGTCTATTGCGCTCAATCCTCGCCTGGTGGTTTGTGACGAGCCGGTATCCGCTCTGGATGTGTCGATACAGAGTCAGATAATGAACCTGTTGGTCGACTTGCAGAAAGAATTCAACCTGTCGTATTTGTTCATCGCTCACGACCTGGCGGTGGTGAAACATGTCTCCGATCGTATCGCGATTATGTATCTTGGCAAGGTGGTGGAAGAAGGGCGGGGTGAGTCCATCTACAGGGAAGCCAGGCATCCCTATACGCAATCGTTGATATCGGCGATTCCAATACCTGATCCTCATTACCAGAAGCAACGCATCATTCTGAGAGGCGATGTGCCTTCCCCGATTAATCCGCCGCGGGGCTGTACCTTTCATACCCGATGTCCCGAGGTGATGGACCGTTGCCGGATCACCGGTCCCGTGCTGGTTCCCTTGGGGGAGGATCCTGAACACCGGGTGTCCTGCTACCTCTGTGAACCGGTGGCCGGCGCGGCGTCTGAGAAGTCTTCAGACCAAGCCCCCGGGACGGCAGCGGAGAATTCGCCTGAGAAAGTAGCCAACAGGGTGTCCGAAGACCAGGAATAGCAAGATTTACGGCTTCCAATAGTGACCGGTCCCGGCCAGCGCGGTCTGCGTCGCAAGAGGATGGTAATTCGGTACGCCATGGGGTATTTTTCGAGTCCACGTAAACTTGCTCAACACGGGTGGGTCTGTTCCGGTTTGGGGGTAATGATGAGCGGCAGAATAACGGGTCTGGTGACGACAACTCTGACAGGGCTTATGCTAACGGGCACCGCGTTCGCGCAGCTGCCTCCCGCAGGAGACCCGTCCCATCCAGGCCGGGAGGTTTACGAACAGTTCTGCGCCACCTGTCACGGCAACCCCGAGTTTCCCCGCGCGCATGCCTTCGAAACCCTGCGGTTGATGAATGCCGACGCCCTGAGCTACTCCCTCACAGAAGGCATGATGTCTGCCCAGGGCAGTGCATTATCGGACACCCAAACAACCCAGGTTGTTTCCTACCTCGCCTCGCCTGATGGCACCGATGCCTGGCTGGCCGGCATGATGTGCTCCGAGGACAATCGGGTCGTCAATCTGAATCAACGGGTCTCGATGGGCCGACTGGGCGTGGATGAGAATAATTCCCGGTTTATGAGCGCGGAAATGGCGGGCCTTGACCGCGGGGACATGGCGAATCTGGAACTTGCGTGGGCGGTTGCGTTTCCGGATACGGGTCAGTTGCGGGCGGCGCCGGTGGTGATCGGTGACACGCTGTTTTATGCCGCCACGGGTACGCAGAAGGTGATGGCTATGGATGTCGCTTCCGGTTGCGTGAAATGGGTGTATGACTCGCCCAATCGGTTACGGTCCTCGCTGACATATGGAGAACTGGGCGACACAGGTCGGCATGCGATTGTGTTCGGAGATGCGTTCGGGAGCGTTCACGCGGTGGATGCGGCGACCGGCGAAGGTATCTGGCTTGAGAGCGGCCGGGCAACGGATAATCCTGGCAATGTTACCGGGGCGGTGGTTCTGCACGACGATAAAGTGATAGTTCCGATTTCCGCCTCGGGCGTGGCGGCCGGGGCCAACCCTGAGTTTGAATGCTGTGTCGGTCACGGGGCAGTGACGGCATTGAACGCGGCGACCGGAGAGAAGCTCTGGGAATATCACACGATGCCAACGGCTGACTATACCGGTCTGGTGAATTCTGTGGGTGTCCGGATGCGAGGGCCTTCCGGCGCACCGATCTGGTCCACGCCGACGGTGGACGCCGAACGCGGGTCTGTTTACGTAACTACCGGTGAGAATACATCGCATCCCGCTACGGAGACCAGTGACGCAATTATCTCGCTGGATCTGGAAACGGGGGAGCCGAAGTGGGTCTTCCAGGCCCTGGCCAACGATGTGTGGAATATGGCCTGCGGTGCGCGGCAGGGGCCGAACTGTCCCACGCAGGCCGAAAGTGTGCTGCGCGATCATGACTTCGGCGGCTCGGCAATTTTGGTAAAAGACGTTGATGGCCGTGATTTGCTGTTGGCTGGTCAGAAATCGGGTGACCTCTGGGCGGTAAACCCGGATACCGGTGAGGTGATCTGGAACCAGAAAGTTGGGGAAGGCACGGCGCTGGGTGGTAATCACTGGGGTGTTGCCACTGACGGTCGGCGGGTTTTCCATCCGATCAATGATCCCGGGACAAGCGATAACGTCAACCTGATGCCCGGCATGTACAGCTTCTTTGTTGCAAGCGGTGAATCGAGCTGGTCTTACGAAGTTCAGGCAGATTGCTCCGGCGACCGCGCTGAACGGGTACCGAGCTGTGAAGCGCGTTTCGGCTTTTCCGCCACACCGTTGGTCGTGGACGGCGCGGTAATTCAGGCGGGCATCGACGGCCGTTTGTTCATCTTCGATGCCGACAACGGCGAAGTGCTGTTCGAGTACGATACTGCGGTCGAGTATGAAACAGCCAATGGCATCAAAGGCAATGGCGGCGCCATCGATGCGCATTCCATCGCCGCCGGTTCCGGCATGCTGTTCATCGGCACCGGCTATGGTGCTTTCGGCCAGCCTCCGGGAAATGTGCTGCTGGCGTTCAAGGCGCAGGAATAAACCTGGACACCCACAACTCAATTTTGGAAATCGGCGGTTGTCTGGAGAGATTGTCTGGACACCCACACCCTGGTTGGCATTGGATGTTTCCCAATAGTTAGGCCTTGTGGATGTCCAGGTTTACGTTCCAGAAATGTTTTGTGGGTGTCCGGAGTCAGAAAAGTCGCGCGAATATAACTGAACTGATACGTGTCAGAAGAGATCTTCGGAACTGGAGAGCTAGTTGAGTGAAGAGGGTGCTTTCAAAGGATATGTCATCAGCAGACCTGGGAGTGTCGTTACAGGTAAAAAATCCCACTGGCTGCCAAACCAACTATCCAATTCTGGTTCTGGCGGAGAGCGAATCGCTTAATCAATTTAGTGTGGCCGATCACCCGCTTAAAGCGGCTACCAAAATGTCGCACACCGTCGGTCCAATTTTCTTCATTAATTCCCAGCTTCGCCAGTACTGGCGTTATGTGATCTGGAATACGACCTTTTCCATTCGATTGTACAGTTCTACCGGTCCAATCGACGAGCGCGAAATAGCTTGAGTCCGCAATTGGAATAACCGAACCCGTCGCTAGATGTCCCTCTTTGCAAAGTGGCTTAAGCCAGTCGCGCTCTCTGTGTCCAGAATTGATGGCATTTACCAGCCTGCTTTTTCCTCGAATATTTTGTAACCGTTCCTGTATAGAAGTAAATTCCGAGCTCTCAAGTGAAGAGCAAAGATTCGCTCGAATGGGGTTTAAGTCTACGTAGGCCATGCACGAAATCACCGCTGCTTCATCCAGTAGTGCCTGGCTTTTAAACCGACCTTCCCAAAACCTTCCGCTGCACTTGTCTTCGAAGTTTGCCATCCTGGCTATACGTTCATTCAAACAACGCATATACCAGCTAAGGTCGTTGAGGCGTTGGCGCCATAGCTCTACAGAGTGAATCAGAGTGGCATGTTCGAAAGAATTCAAAGGTTCGCCTGCAAGATAGCGATTGGTAAGAGAATCGGCTTTGAATAACTTTACCCATCGTTCGATTACTTCATCAGTTGTCCAATTATCGGCCGTGGTTTTGTCCAAACATAGTACCAGGTGGAAATGGTTCGACATAATTGCGTACGCGCATACCTCAATGGAGAATATCGACGATAGCAGTTTGATGCGATCTAAAATCCATTTTCGCCTGTGATTGAAATCTTTTCCCGTTAGTTGATCTTTTCCGCAAAGAAATGCGCGGCGAACGCAGCGCGAAATACAATGATAGTATGGCGTAACTTGCGTATCGATAAGTCGGTAACGGGGCTGCGGCATGCAATATGTCACATATTTGAAGCACGGGTTTAATATATTTATAGATTGGGAAACTGTAACAATCAAGTTTGTAAAAAACTTAATGTGGGTGTCCAGACTTTACTAGTACACGTCGAGCCATTGGCCGAAAGGTGTGGGTGTCCCGGGTGAGAGCAGGGCAGGTGGAAAAGGTGTGGGTGTCCAGGGTTGGGTAAAAGAAGCGGCGGTGCCTGGGCACCGCCGCTTTCGCTTGCTTCGGACTAGAACTGCATTAATACACGGCCGTAGATGCGGCGACCGCGACCATCAAATACAGAAGAGTCGAAGTTGAGGGAACTGGCCTCACGATAAGGCAGGTCCTCGTTGAACACATCCAGAACGCCGAGGCTGAACATCGTGGTGCCCAGATTCTGGTTATCCCATGTATGCGTGTAACGGTACTGGAAGTCCCAGGTTTGATAGCTGTCAATTTTTTTGCGTACCAGCGATCGCACCAGGTCGTTACCATTCTGGTAGACGTTGTCATACGACAGGTCCTGATAGGAACCGATGTGACGGTTGATCACCGTGACACCGTGATCGTTCCTTGCCCAGTTGAAGGTTATATGACCCTTGTTGTCAGGCAGTGAACGTACCAGGTTGCCGTCACCAGTGGTGCCGGCGGCGTCAAACTTGCCGGTTTCCAGCAGTCCCAGTTCCAGTCCGGGCACATCAATCAGCTTGTACTGGTTAACGTGGGTATAGTCCAGACCAACGTTCCAGCGGCCCCAGTCGTTCTCCCAGTTATACCCCACCCGCATGTCGACACCGTCGGCTTCGATGATGCCGGCATTTACCGCGCCGAGCGTCAGCGTAATCAAACCGGCCGTGGGGCTGTTGATCGCGCGCTGAATACCGGGAACCGTATAAGTACGTGGGTCCACAACACAGGCGATGCGTTCTTCCGACATCTGGCCATACTGCGCGGCCAGAGCATCGGGATCACAGGATGTGTACGGGACGTCCGCAGAACCGGTAATAGTTTCGTTCAACACGTAGCTGTCCTTGTTCTCCCGCGCAGCCAGGAAAGCATCTATTTCTGGCTGCAACGCCGAAATTGCCGGCTGCGGCAGTACCCGGTCTTCCACATCGAAGCGCCAGAAATCCGCACCGATAGTCAAACCGTCCAGACGTTCACCCGGCGTCCAGATAAAGCCTGTGCTGTAAGTGTCCGCATATTCATTGCCGACATTAGGCGCTGGACCACCCAGTGTATAGGTGGTTTCCGGTTCGGCGTTCTCATTTGTGGGGGGCAGAACACCCGCGCGTACCGCCTGGTTCTGGAACGGATCCCGGAACGTAACGGATGAGGATTCCAGACCTTCTTCCACAATTGCGATGTTAGGCGCCCGGAAAGACTGCGACCAGGAAGCTCTTAGCAACAAGGTATCGATCGGTCGCCAGCTGAGCGCCACTTTTGGCGACACTTCGCTACCGATCTGTCCGCCGTAGTCTTCATAGCGCAAGGCTATCTGACTCTCCACATTGTCCCAGAAGGGCAGTGAAAATTCCGTGAATACGGCCTTTGTAGTACGGTCGTGATCATAGTTGAACGCACACAGGGAGCAGTCAAAGTTGTTGCTCACATAGTGAAAGTCGTTCGGGACGCCGTTCTCATCGTAGCTGAGAATACGGTCCTGCAATCCAGGAATGTTAAGCAAGGATGCGCGGGATTTCGCATTGCGCTCGCGATACTGGGCGCCCGCCGCGAACTGGGCGGTACCACCGCGCATCTCAAACATCTCACCAGAGACGACCGCATCAAACACAGCAAGCTTGTTGCGTTTGTCGCGTACGTTGATGGTTTCATTCATCCAGTCCATCAACTCATCGGTGTTGGCCAGATCAGGATCGGTAAACCGTGTCAAATAGGGATTGTAAAACTGGCAACCGCCCTGGCCCTGGTTGTTACTGGTCAGTGCATAGGACAGATTTTCCCGGGTAGTGAATACGAATCCGGGGAAAAATGTCTGGGTCAGGCCGGTATAATAGTAATCCCAAGCCTGGGGCACGGCTCCGCCAAATGGTCCTGGCTGGTGTCCGAAGTCAAAATCAGCCACTCCATTGGGAGTGCAGTCGGGGCCGCCAAGGCCATTGGCCGCCAGTTCCGCCCGATCACGATTGATCGCGTTGTAGGTTTGTTCCAGGCTGGAACCGCCCCAGGAATAGCCCACATCCCAGTTCATCTGCCGGTCCCCGACAAAGAACTCACCATCAAATCCCAACTGCACGGCGACAGTCTCGGTGTGAGTCTCATTGTCGTCCGCTCCTGTTCTCGGGGAACCGTCGTGCACGCCTTGATAACTGGCTACATTGAGTCCGCCGTTGGCGAGAGAAACTGGTGCATTGGGAATGTCAGCGGCCGTGGGCCGGGTCAGGCCGACCTCAGGAGCGAAGAACCCCAGTTCCAACGTCTGGCCGATTGCGTTGCCGCCAAATTCTGGATTGCGAACATAGGCGCCGGGCTGTGCCAGAAACACCGTAGGTCCTCGGGACTGGTTGTAACCGTCGTCTGCCCGGATCGTTGTGGAGTCTGACCACTGGAAGAATGACGAAAAGTTTACGCCATTATCGAACGCGTGGTTAAACGCGCCGGCGAAGCTGTCACGCGTGGCTTCCTGAGAAATATAGTTCCACTCGGAATTGTCCTCACGGCAAACACCGCTGCGTTCGCCCCTGTCCTGTCGGCGGCTGCCGGTAAAGAACGGGTTACCGTCAACGTCGGTCTGTGTGTAACATAATGGATCCCAGTAAACCGGATCAGCATCACCCCCCTCGGCGATATTTTGATCGGTAATTTCCTGGTTGATATAGGCGGGATTAACCTGGGCTCCGAATGCTGCGGATGCGAGTGGCACACCAGCACTGGAAACCGTGCCGAAAAACTCGGAGTTTTCGTCAAAGTAGTTTCCATGCCGGACATTCACCGGATCACGCTCGAATCGCTCGGCCGACAAGACAAAGTGAGTCGCCTGATCGTCGCTGGTCCAGCCCCAAATACCGCTGGCGGTCATGTCAAACAGGTCACCGGCTGCTTCGATTCCCTGGACATCGCCGTAGATTTCCAGACCTTCGAATTCAGTCCTCATGATCACGTTGACCACGCCAGCCACTGCGTCGGCACCATAGAGTGCGGAGCCGCCGTCGGTGAGTACTTCGATGCGCTCTGTCATCACGAGAGGAATGGAGTTAAGGTCGACGAATTCGCCGCCGCTTCGGGTGTTGAGTGCGGCGGGTACCATGCGCCTACCGTTGATCAGCGTGAGCGTGGAATTTTCACCCAGATTACGCAGGTTGACGTTGGCTGTACCCTCAACCTGACTGTTGTCGCCGGATCCAGGGTTGGTTATGGAACCGGAATTCACTTCCAGGTTTTTGATTACATCCCATATAATTGCGGCACCTTGTGCTTCTATGCTGGCCCGGTCAACGACCTGAACCGGTGAAGGGGCATCGAGCGGTGTGCCCCGGATATACGAACCCGTTACGACAACTTCTTCGATATCGGATTCATCATCTTGTTGCTGAGCAGCAACGGGTAAGGAAAGACTGGCTAAAAATACTGCGGAGACAATTGCACGACGTTGACTAGGTATGCGCATTGAACCTCCCCCCTTTTCTGATTGATAGTAGTATTGGATTCAATAATTTATTGCATTTGAGTTTTCTGCCTGTCCCGGGGCTGCAAGCTTCGATTTGTGGGCGAAAACCTGCAGCACAATCGGTTGGGCATTGCAAGTATATGCAAGGATTTGCGGGGGTGCAATGGCAATACCGGCGTATCCGTTTTTAGGCAATGGCTATTCCGCCGTATTTGACCCTAAGCACATTCGAAAAATCACTGATTTCCAAGTGTGGGTTTTTACGGAAAAGACCGAGACCAGGCCGGTTTTTTGAGGTCCGGGTCCAATGTCATCCAAGGAGATAATTTTGCGCGATCAGATTGAAGCTATTTACCAACGTGAATCACGTCGTATTTTCGCTACGTTGGTCCGGCTACTGGGTGATTTTGATCTTGCCGAAGACGTGCTGCAGGAGGCTTTCATCGTTGCCCTGCAGCGTTGGCCGATTGAAGGAATTCCCGACAGTCCCCGTGCGTGGCTGGTGTCCACCGCACGTTTCAAGGGAATCGACAGGATGCGGCGACAGTCCCGGTTTAAGGACCTGGCGGAAACTAAACTTGCCGGAACAATGGAAGCGCGCGAACCCGGAGTGGAGGAGGCAATTGAGGACACCCAACAAATTTCTGACGACCAGCTTCGACTGATTTTTACCTGTTGCCATCCGGCTTTGAATGCCGCCACCCGCGTGGCACTTACCTTGCGTGAAGTCTGCGGGCTCACCACCGAGGAAGTCGCCGGTGCTTTCCTGTTGGCTCCGGCAACGCTGGCGCAACGCCTGGTGAGGGGCAAGGCAAAAATCAAGGCGGCCCGAATTCCCTATGAAGTGCCCGCGCCGGAGGATTTACACGCACGTCTCGATGCCGTGCTGGCCGTCATTTACCTTGTGTTCAACGAAGGCTACAACGCGTCGAGTGGACCGCAATTGACCCGGTCGGAGCTGTCCGCCGAAGCGATTCGCCTGGCGAGACAGTTGCTTGACTTGTTACCAAACCCGGAAGTGATGAGCCTGCTGGCGCTCATGTTGTTGCAGGAATCGCGACGCGAGGCAAGATGCACGGCGGAAGGTGATATTGTGTTGCTTGACGAACAGGACAGGTCCTTGTGGAACAGGGAACAGATCGATGAAGGTAAGGCCCTGCTGGAACAGGTGACGCAAACCGGGCAAATGGGGACTTATACGCTGCAAGCGGCGATTGCTGCGGTTCATGCGGGCGCTGAGACGGCGCAAGCCACTGACTGGAAACGCATCTTGACTCTGTATGATCTGTTAGTGCAGCTGGCACCCTCACCGGTAGTGGAACTCAACCGAGCCGTTGCCGTGGCCATGGTCGAAGGAGCCGCCGCAGGGCTCCAATTGGTTGATGAGCTGTTGCAAGCGGGCGAGCTGAAAAATTACTATCTGGTCCACGCCGCCCGGGCCGATCTGTGTCGCAGGCTGGGAAACACGGAACCGGCGCGGGAGTCGTACCGGCGGGCGCTGGAACTGGCACGGCAGGAGCCAGAGCGAGCATTTCTACGCAAGCGTCTGGGGAGATTATGACCAGGCGGGGCGGAGATGTGAGCCGGGAGCTTCATATCATATGTCAAATGCGCCTACACAGGCTAATGAAAAGGAGTATGATTTGAAGCCGGAATCGCTTTGTGCGAAGGTTGACGCGCCAACGAGGGTATTAAGCAATGTCGCTGGAATCAGAGTCATCAAAGAGCAAACCGTCGCTTGGGGATTTATATCCCCGCGTTGATTCTGCCGAAGATATCGGCCATGCTCTGAGTGTGGGATTACAAGCCGGAGGATTACTGCTCGCCGAATCCTGTCTGGGTCCCGAGTTTTTTGAATTGCGCAGCGGCCTCGCCGGTGAGCTGTTTCAGAAATTGATCAACTACGGGGTACGAACGGCCATTGTTCTGCCTGATCCGACAGTGCATGGTCAGCGGTGGATTGAACTCGCCAGGGAACATCAGAATCATAATTTGATCAGAATTGTTCTCAGCGAGACCGAGGGTCAGGACTGGCTCAATGAAACCGGCGGATAAGCAGAGGGGGCTCTGACTTATCGTTCAAAAAATAGTTCCTCGTCGCTGGGGTATTCGATCCGCACATAGTGACGAATCACCTCGGTTTCCTGAGGCGCCAAAGTAAACCGCCACATGAGTACGCCCGCCTCACCATCCACGTCTGTTTCAGTTGCCGCCGTAGCATCACCAGGTATTTCCACGTCAATTTCATTGTTGCGGGATACCGGCACACGGTCGATGACTTCTACCGGTACCGACGCGGCGTGGCGACTGGTTACCTCAATTCTCACCCGGTCCTCTTGCACGCCATCACTGAAAAACCCGCCGGAGCGCGATTGCTGTTCTTCGGGAAACCGTTCAACTTCGATTCGGTCATCTACTCCGAAAGGCAGACGCACGTCCTCTCCCGGTAACCAGAGGGACAAATAACTGTCGCCGATAAAGGCACCGTCGCGATACAACTGTATGCGACCATCCTGAATAGGTGTGGTTTCATCGAAGGTAAAACGGGCTTCGATGTAGGCGTTTTCGTCGAGTGCAGGCACGGTGCGGGCTATCAAATCCACATTAAACGGTTTTCGGTCCAGCGGCACGATGTGTTGTTGACGGTCGGCGGTGACATTCACTCGCCCGGTGATCTCGAATTCAACCAGGTATTGAGTGGATTGTTCAATAAATGAGCCGGTGACAACAACTTCTTCTATCTGGTCACTTTGCAGGGTCAATGTGCGGGCGCCGGCGGGGACTCGTCTGCTTTCCCCCGACAACGGGCGCGGCTGAAATATGTCGACGAATAGTGGGGTCATTTCCGGCGTCCGGGTATTGCGATACGCATCGGCGGTGGTGAGCGTAAGGGCCACGTCGGTCCAGTCTTCCCCGGTACCCTGCGCTACGGCCGCCTGGCGCACCAGGTTCAACTCTTGATTTCCGGTGTCGAGCCGGCCTTCATACAGCCAGCTCCAGGATGCATTTTCCCGGGGATAGGACAGTGCTATAGCAGTGCTGGTCGGGGTTTCTGTCTGCAGGTTCAAGCGCACCTGGCTGGTCACTCGTTCCCGCGTGGCGACTTGTGACAATTCAAACTCAACCTGGGCTATGCGGCGGTCAATGTCGCGCAGCTCGATTCTCGCCAGCCTGATACGCTCGCGCGCGGCAGAGGCATTCTGCGATACTACGGTGATCAATTCCTCAAGCTCAGGTCCGTTTATCGTGGGTCTCACTCCGGACGATCCACCATTATCTGTGAGGGAGGCCAGCAGATCTAGCTCAGATTGGGCCGTGTCTATTCTGTCAGTTATTTCCCCGCGCGTATCCTGTAGTGATTGGAGTTGTTCTTGCAGTAGGTCTTCCCGCTCGTTGGTTACATCGCCCTGGTGGGCTTCCCGCAGTTCCAGGTTACTGAAACTTACCGCGGAATCGTCGATGGTCAACTGCAACCTGCCGGGGTCCAGATTAGCAGGCAGATTGGTTATAACGAGAGTACTGCCGCCCGCAGGTATCTGCACCTGACCGGAGCGGGTTACCACGGCGCTACGTGGATGCACTGTGACACGGTCAACCGGCAACTCGAGCTCTATATCCTGAGCCTGTGCCGGGTTGATCAATGCCAGTAGCTGTAGAATTGCTGGAAACAGGAATTTGTGGCGGCGCGCAATGCCCGCTGTTGCACTCGGTCTGGTTGCAGTCATGTCGGTTACGCCTCGTGAATCTGGGTTGGGTTAGTCTACCCCCTTAACTGTTAGGACGTAAGATCCCGGAAAATAGTTGGGTGTCCAGAAATTGCGGAATTGGATCACCAAAATTTGGACAAAATTTGGACACCCACAAACCAAATTGGGAAAACCAAATTCGAACCAAATTCGGACATCCACAATTTTCAGACGTAGACCGCAGTGGGTGGGTGTCCAGGGTCTTGATGTGGGTGTCCCTGAATCTTTCCCTGAATCTTCGGGCAAAAAAAGGCCGGAGGTTTTCTCCGGCCTTTGGGCTTCCGCAGTTGCGTTTGGCGGCTACCTTATCTTGCCCCTTCGCGGGTGGTGCCCGGTCGGCGGAATTCGCCGTACAGATACTCTTCCGAGAACTCGGCGCACTTGAACTCAAGTAGTTGCACATTCGGTTCAATTCGACGATACAGGGGCAGGCTGATCTGCCAGGGTTGGGTGAAAGTAGCCGGATCCGTTATCGTTGCTTCGTAGTTGATGTGGTTGGGACTGGCATAGGTCCAACGCTCTTCTACAACCATTTCAAAACTATGGTGGTTACCGGCACGGTCAAACCAAGTGTCCGGCATTTGTCCGGTTACCCGCACGACGAGCGTGTCACCTTCCCAATGGGCATTGGAGTGACCCATCCATGCGTCGACCTGAGATTCAACCTCGGGCTGATCCACATAAAGGATCCTGTTGGCCTCGGCAAATTCGTAAGCTATCAGAACCACATCGGTGGACTGAACAATCTGGAACGGAAACGGCAGGTAATTGGCGCGGGGTACTCCGGGCATATAACAAGCTGCCAGCGGATCACGTTCCAGGGCGTTCGCCTTGTTGTCATCACGCTGACGACGTGCCACTTCAGTGTAGGGGATTTCGCCGCCTTCCACGATTCCAAGGCCGGGCGGAACGGCGGTCAGAGCGCCAAATGTTTCCGGTACCTCACCATAGTCGGCCGCATGGGGTTCAATATCCCAGTGTGCGGATGTGATGGCTTGCCAGATGCCGCTGAAATCCGGCTTGCCACTCGGAGTACGGGGAATTTCATCCAATTGGGCCTGGGCCGACGTGGCGATCAGGGTCATGGCTATTGCAATCAGTGTTGTTTTCATTGATATCTTTTTCATGAACTAACCTTCTTTAAACTCTCTTGACATTCGTCATCTCATTGGTGACCCGACAATCTACCTGGCCCGGATTGAATCTGTCTTCATTGCCGGCAATGAATCAGTATTCCGATCCCCGAGTGTCGAGTTTCAGTCCCTTAATTTTGTTTACCGACCGCCTTCTTCCTCGGAGGCCATTCGTTCTTCCACACGCGCGCCGCGCAGAATATTCGTCATACCGTAATTGCCTTCATGGCAGGCGTACTCATACAATTGGCCGCTCACCTTCGTCATGGGCACAATGGCGGTGATGCTGTCCGTGAACGTTGAAGGATCCTCAATGGTCCATTCGTAGTTGACGGTATAGGGATCGACGCGAGTGAATTTCTCCGTCAATACTTTGTCATGGGCAGTACCGAAGCTGCTGAAACTGGTGGTGAGGTCCGTGAAATTACGGGTCTCAACCACCAGAGTGTCGCCCTCCCAATAACCGCGGGAGTCACCAGACCACTGACGAATGTCTTCGTTAATATGCGGATTTCCTTGCAGGGAAACAATACGCGCGTCGTGAATCATCTCGGTAAGAAGTACCACGTGATCCTTGTTTTGGAATATCTGGAGATTGTTATTGTACAAGCTGGGTACGAAAGGAGGACCTGAGTTAAAGCCGACAATACAGCGTTCCGACAAACCGCGGTCTTCCGGACCGTCCTTGGAAATACCACCCACGGTGTAGCGAACCGGTCGTTCGCCGGGTATATCCGGCCCCAGGCCGCCACGCTGAACCGGCGCACCTTCTACTCTCTCTGGAAGTTGACCGTTCAGTGGATAAACAATGTGAGAGGTGCGACGTTCGTCGCCAATGCCGGCGCTCTCCACCCAAAAATCATCGTAGCCGCCCGGATTGTCGGACACCGGAGGTGCGCCACGGTCGGCAGCGGTTGCTGCTTGTTCGGCCTGGGCTCGGGCGACAGCGGCTGCCTGCGCCTGTTCCCGAGCGAGTTCCTGTGAAACTTCCTCTTCCGTCAGAAATTGGCGGTCACCATACCGTGACGGGCGTGTCATCGGCGTATCGGAGGAAAAGTTCCACACTCCGTGCAGGTCCGGCTGACCCCATTCAGTTCGCGGTACTTCGTAGCTGTCCGCAGCCTGCAGGACGGTGGCTCCGAGAACTGCGCTAAGTGCAAGTAAAATCTGATGTATTTTGAAATTCATAGCTTCCCTCGACGGGTTCTTTTAAAGTCCGGCTAAAGGTAGAGCTTTTGTTCAAAGTAATCAATAACTATTCGTTGAGTACACCGGCACCCGCGCCCATCGAATTACAGACGATGGGCGCCAAAAGGTGGGTGTCTCTGAATTGTTGTGCGGAATTGGTTCAAATGATGTGGGTGTCCCGGAATTGTGCAAACGATGTGGGTGTCCCGGCATTGTGCGGAATTGGCAATGATGTGGGTGGCAATGATGTGGGTGTCCCGGGATTGGTTTCAAGGCGGGAAGCCACGGGCTTTGGGGTTCCGGACCAATTGCCGTGGCAGGCGGCGTGCCGGGGACTGCGACTTTTTTGGCGGGCATCGGAAAGAGTGACGGGCAAATCCCTTTCCTATGTCTGGACCGCTGTCTTATACTCGCTCTGGAGGGTGTTCTTCCTATGATTCACGCTAATGCTGCCAGTTTCCCCGTTCAGCCTTTTCAGGCCCGTGTCTCATGTGCCCTGGCTCTTCTTTTCCTGTTGATTGTGTCCGCCAGTGGCACGGCGCGGGCTACCACTGTTCTCAACATGGATATTGATGCGATGGCAGTCAGGGCTGAGTTGATCTTTGAAGGAGAGGTAATCGCGGTGGAGAGTCGGCAGAATTCAACAGGAATGATTAACACCTACATTACCTTCCGGGTTACGGATGTGATCAAGGATGCCAGCGATGGCGGAAATGTCGGCCAGGATCTGGAACTTCGGTTTGCCGGAGGTGCGGCTAATGGAAGGCGGCTGGAAGTCACCGGTATGCGGCAACCTGTCATGGGGGAAACGGGCATCTATTTTGTTGAATCCCTTTCGGACGATCTCGTCAATCCATTGCTGGGGTGGTCGCAGGGACATTTTGTGATTGAGCCAGACTCGCAGGGTGTCCGTCGTGTCAGTACCGCTCACGATGAAGCCGTCACCGAAGTTCAGAGCTTGTCCGGCATCCCGGCCGCCATTCGCAAACCGCAGATTCAAGCTCCGGGAGCTTCAGAGGTCGCCTCGGGTGTGGTGACCGAACGGAGAGATTTACTGAGAGAGCGGCGACTGTCCGTCGATGAGTTCAAAACCCGAATTCGCGACTTTGTTGAAAACTGAAATCCAATCTGAAGCCTGAAACAAGGGAACCAAACTGACAAGAAAAAGGTGAGAGTATGCGACCGGTTTACAGAGTGATTCAACTCGTTCTCGCCACGGTGTTGTTCTCATCCGCGGGAGGGGTTATGGGCGATGTGTGGGGCGAAGTGGAAACGGGTTATGCAACCAACGGGGATGTGAAGCTGCACTACGCCACACTGGGTGATGGTCCGTTGGTGGTCATGATTCACGGTTTTCCCGATTTTTGGTACACCTGGCGCCATCAAATGGAAGGGCTGTCGCGGGATTTCCAGGTTGTCGCGTTTGATCAGAGGGGTTACAACCTCAGCGACAAGCCGGTAGGCGACGAGCACTACGCGATGTCCAATCTGGTGGCTGACGTTGCTGCGGTTATCCGGCATTTTGGTCAGGAAAAAGCGACTATAGTCGGTCACGATTGGGGCGGAGCGGTTGCCTGGCAATTTGCATTCAACATGCCGCAGATGGTCGATAAGCTGGTCATATTGAACCTTCCTCACCCCAATGGAACGTCCCGCGAGCGCATTAGCAATGCCGAGCAGCAAAGTGGCAGTGATTACGCGAGAAAATTTATCACCGGTTCAGCGGACGATCCGGACATTTTTTTTGGTCGGCCGATGACTCCGCAGACATTGTCAGGCTGGGTCACGGATGTGGAAGCACGGTCGAAATATGTGGAAGCGTTCCAGAATTCCAGCTTTGATGCGATGCTGGCGTATTACAAACAGAATTATCCCCGCAACACCGGCAATAATGCCGAACTGCGACCAGCGCCACGCATCCAGGCTCCGGTGCTGGTGTTTCACGGACTTAAAGACACAGCCCTGCATTCGGACGGTCTCAATAATACCTGGGACTGGATCGACGCCGATACCACCATTGTAACCGCCCCGCAAGCGGATCATTTTGTTCAGCAGGACGCGGCCGATCTGGTCACCAATACACTGCGCTGGTGGCTGCTGGCAAGACCCTGACCAACGGGTATCGCAAAGCAGCCGATCAGTCCGCGGCGTAAAAAGAGAGATAGCCGCTGAACATTTCGTCCCAGCTGTCCAGCCCAAACGGGACTTCCTTGGCAGGGTCAGGGTTGTTCGGATTCGATTCGGAATTGTCAAAGGCGCCGTTTACCCGTATTCTGGTACCTGCCGGCACCCGTACCGGCGTATGCAGTTGATACTGGGGTTGCCATCCATAGTTATAGGCAGGGATGCTGAGCAGGTCTTGCCAACTGCCGTCTTCACGTTCCATTGAAAACTTCATACGCTTTCCTCGAAAGTGCATGTGTGCGCGCAGGCCGGTAATGACTACATCGCCATCGAATGTGTGCTCGGCTTCAATATGATGGTCCGGATCTCCGGGCGCAATAACAAACCGCTCCGACACAGCCTGGGTCAGATATTCCTTTCCTGGAGGCTGGTCATAAAAATAAAGCCCCAGTTGTGTTTCATCCACTGTCGCGCGACCGTTGGTAACGTAATGGAATTGCATGGACAGCCTATGGCCGGCGGGAATTAACACGCCTGTACCCTGGGGGAATTCAAGAGCAGTAATGTCCCCCGGAGCGTAGCCCGACAGAAAACGCCTGGTCACCGAAGTTTCGTTCCGTTCAGGGCCGAAAAAATCTTCTCCCGGCGCGGTGACATAGGTCATCAGGTGATGAAGCACAGACTCATCGCCGGCCTTGTACTGCACGGCCCGCACCCATTTGCCCGTGTCAAACGGCAGTTCCACATTAACGTAGATATAATCCATGACTCCGGTCGGTGGTACTTCGTTGGCCGGTCCCTGCACGATCATATCCGGCTCTCCCAGCGACCAGTGCGGGTCGGTGTGATATTCGCGCTCCAGCGGATCGTCGGTGCCCTCTCCACGCGGTGCGCCGGAGTCGATCCAGTGCACCAGCGTTTCCAGTTCCTTCTCGCTTAGGTAGCGCGCATCCGCGGAAAAACCGATATGCGGATCAACCTGGGTAGGCGGCATGCGCTTGTTCAGCAGCACTTCCCTGATCATGGGAGACCAGCCCATCACCATAACGTGGCTGTCGAGGGCAAACGGCCCCACGCCGTCGCGGCGGTGACATTCGATGCATTTGTCAACGATGATGGGGGCCACTTCGGTGCTGTAGTCGGGCGCTGTGGAGTCAGCCAGGGAAGCGGAGTAGTCGACCGGACAGCCATCGAGTGACAGGTTGACGGTTTCTTCAATTCCTTCCTGTTCCGCCACCGCGCCCAGGGCGGTATCCAGTTGCTCATGCAACGGACCGCGGTAGTATACGGCCAGCCGATCAGGGTTTAGCACCAGCACCTCGCCGGCATGGGAAATGTTCAGCGATCGGGCTACTACCTGAACCTCGTCATCCAGTATTGGAAATCCGGTGGTCGTCCGCCGCAATGCGTCGCGGTCCTGGTTTCCGGTATCCAGGAGTATGAATTCGAAACCACGATCGCGCCACTGATCGCGTAATGCCGACAGTTGCTCGACGTGTCCGGACATGGTGGCGCAGTCGTCAGACCACGACATCAACACCAGCGCGGTGCGATGGCGATAGCGGCTCAATTGATGGAATTCGCCCGTCTGATCCAGCAAAGCAAAATCGCTGACTCTGTCCGGGGCAGCCACACAGGAACCGGTCCAGGTCAGCATGCAAAAAAGTGTGATGCTCGTTAAAAATAACTTCAAGTCAGGTTTCCTGTGCCGTGGCTATTGTGCAGGATACTGACTAATCTGCCTTTCATCAAGGCGTGAACACGGTACAGGTATTCATGCAAACACCAGTGTCAGGACACCCATAATAAAGAAAACCGTACTCGCTGCAATGCGAGCACCGCTTATCGGCAACCGCTGCATCAGTTGTTGTCCAAATATCACTACCGGCACATTCGCGGCCAGCATGCCCAATGTGGTGCCGGCGGTCACAAGCACCACCTGCTGGTATTGTGCCGCCAGGATCACTGTTGCAACCTGAGTCTTGTCACCGATCTCCGCAAGAAAGAACAGAATGGTCGATGCGATAAACGCGCCGTAGCCGTTGACCGGCCCCCCCACCTCCTGCGCTTTGTCCGGAACAAGTGACCATAAGGCGATGGCGAAAAAACTGATGGCCACTACCCACTTGATTATCTCCGGTGAGAGCAGCCCGGCCGCGCTCTGTCCCAACCAGGCTGAAGCGGCGTGATTCAGAACAGTCGCCAGCAGGATGCCTGCAATGATACTCAGTCGACGCTGAAAACGAATGACAAGCAAGAGGGAAAGCAATTGAGTCTTGTCGCCGATCTCCGCGAGGGCGACAGTTAACGCGGATACAAGAAATGCTTCCAATCGAAGAGCTCCGGTGTTCACGATCCGGAAGGGTGTCCGGGGCGCGTCCGGTGTGCCTCCTGGGTGTGCGTGCTGGGCGTGCGTCCAGGGTGTGTGAAAGGGTACGCAGAATAACGAACCGGTGAGGCAAGCGCAACCAGACGCGCCACTCCCGTTGGTTGCGCTGGGGTCGGTTGATCCGACCGCTGCTTGTATAACTCGCAGCCGGTGTTTATGATTTGTCTGTACACCCGCCGGAGTCCCAAGGGTACTGTTCAGGGTAACGCCTGGAAATGGTCGAAGTCATCACCCGAAATGCGCCGGAAAAATCAACCAGGCGCGTGACAGGACGCCGTCCCGGCAAAGGCCATCCTCCACAACTCAACGGATGACGAAGGATCGTTTCCGATGCGACGGATCACCAGGGCCAGCATTGCGGTTGGCTTCTTCACTGTGACACTCACCCTTATCGCAACGATACTGGTGCTTAACTATGTTAATTTCTCACCCCGGATTAACCGGCCGCTGGACACCGATTTCAGCGTCAACGAACCGCTTTTTATCCGTACTTTGGAAAGCCTGTTAGGACCTGGCTTCACCGAGGGCAACAGCGTCACGCCGCTGCGCAACGGCGATGAAATTTTCCCCGCCATGCTGTCTGCCATCCGGCAGGCTGAATACACGATCAATTTTGAAACCTTCGTCTACTGGACAGGCAGCATCGCCGATATTTTTGCCGAAGCGCTTGCCGAGCGTGCCCGGAACGGGGTTCAGGTGCGCATTTTACTTGACGCAGTGGGATCAAGCAGAATGGATGAAGCGCTGATTGACCTGATGGTGGACGCGGGAGCCGTGGTGGAACGGTTCCGTACCGTGAGGTGGTATAACATGGACCGTCTCAATCACAGAACACATCGAAAATTATTGATTGCTGACGGGAAGGTCGGGTTCACCGGAGGCGTGGGGATCGGAGATGAATGGCTGGGCGATGCCCAGGACGAGAACCACTGGCGCGAGACGCACTTCGAATTCCGCGGTCCCGTCGTGGCGCAACTTCAGGCTGGCTTCGCTGATCACTGGATGATGGCCCGTCAGGAAATCATTCAGGGTTATGAATTCTTTCCAAAGCTGAAGCCAGAGGGTGAAATCATGGCCCAGGCGTTCAACAGTTCGGCCGAGGGCGGCGCCGAAAGTATTCGCACACTGTTTCTGGTTTCGATTGCCGCGGCGAAGGAAACTGTTTATATCGGAACACCTTATTTTGTACCGGACGATTTTCTACTGGATACGTTGCTGGAGGCTCGACTCCGGGGTGTGGAGATTGAAGTTCTCACCCAGGGAGAACATGGCGATTCAGCCATTACGCAAGCGGTGTCAACAGCCAAGTGGGGCGATTTGCTCAAGGCCGGTGTCAGAATCTATAAATTCGATCCCACCCTGTACCACACCAAGGTGCTGATAGTGGATGAGCGCTGGGTCAGCATCGGATCAGCGAATTTTGACAATCGCTCGTTTCTCTTTAACGACGAGAACAATGTCAACATCCTGAACCGGGAATTTGCTGCGGAGATGTTGAGCCAGTTTGAAAAAGACAAAGCCCGAAGTTCTGAAGTCAGCTTTCAGGAATGGCTTGATCGCCCGTGGTATGAACGGGTCCTGGAATGGGTTTCCAGCACGATTGAATCACAGGTTTGACTATCGGGTGGTTCGGGGATGGGGCTCAGATGGCGATGAAGTTTGCGCAGGAAGGTTTTACTTGCAAATGAGAATGATTCGTATTAGTATTAAAGCAAGGTGTGGAAAACGGACAGCGGCGGCCCCTGAATTCTCGCTCCGCTGTGACAAGTTTGGTTTTCCACTGGACGTATTATTCACAAAAGGAGTTATCGATGAGCGTTAAAGTATGTCAGGAAGCACCGGATTTCACCGCGACCGCCGTGATGCCCGATGGCAGTTTCAAGGAGAATTTCTCACTGTCCGATTATCGGGGCAAATATGTGGTCCTGTTTTTCTATCCACTGGATTTCACATTCGTATGCCCGTCGGAGATCATTGCCCACGACAAGCGTGCGGACGCTCTGCGCGAGCGCGGTGTTGAAGTGATTGGCGTGTCCATCGATTCGCAGTTCTCCCACTACGCCTGGCGTGAAACACCCGTGGAAAAGGGAGGCATCGGTCGCATAGGATTTCCGCTTGTGTCGGATGTGAAACACGAGATTGTGCGAGCCTATGGTGTCGACCACCCGGACGGCGTGGCGCTACGAGCGTCGTTTCTGATCGACAGGGACGGTGTTATTCAACATACCGTGGTGAACAATCTGCCATTGGGTCGAGATGTCGATGAGATGATCCGCCTGGTGGACGCATTGCAATTTACCGAGGAACATGGCGAGGTCTGTCCCGCCGGTTGGAAGAAAGGCGAGACAGGGATGAAACCCACCAACGAAGGTGTTGCCAGTTATCTTTCCGAACACTCGGGAACCCTGTGACAGCACCGGGTCGGACCCGCGTAAAGCGCCAACTTCTCCGGGGTTGGGGGCTATTCGAGAGCCCCAATAGCACTTAAACGGGCCATTTCGTCCGCGAAATGGCCCGTTTAACCAATCACCTTATCGAACCTGGGCAGTCACTTCAGGCGGGCCGGTTTTTGCTTTGGAAAGCAAAGAACCTGTTACCCCGGATCGTGACTCTCCTACAGTTGTTGGCTGCGACACTATGTCGCATTCTCTCGCACGCCCCGTCTCCGTACAATAATCTAACAATCACTCTAATTTGGGACACCCATGAATTTCCGGTTTGTGAAATTCGCTAGAATGCTCTTCGTCAGCCAGGTTGCGGCAGCCTTGGCACAGTTTGCGCTTGCGGCGGATAATCCTGAACTCGTATCATCGGAAATTGAGGAGATTGTCGTGTGGGGGAGTGAATCCATTTCCCGTGCGGCCGACTCTCATCCCAGCAGTATGTTGACCCAACAGGACATGGTCAGCATTAATGTGGCTACCACCGAAGACCTGGTGAAGTATGAGCCAAGCCTGGTGATTCGCCGTCGCTTCATTGGTGATGCCAATGGTACGATGGGCATGCGTGGTTCCAATATGTTTCAAACCTCGCGTTCCATGGTTTTTGCCGACGGCGTGCCCCTGCACAATCTGCTGGAATCACGCTGGAATGGCGCCCCACGGTGGACCATGATCTCTGCCAGTGAAATCGCCCAGGTAGAAGTGCTGTATGGCCCTTATTCTGCCGAGTACAGCGGTAACGCGATGGGCGGAGTGGTATTGATCGAGTCGGCGATACCCCAGCAGAGAGAGTTTAATTTTGACAGCAGCTATTTCATGCAGCAGTTCGAGGCCTATGGCTTCGATGAAACCGTCACCGGCTACAAGTCCTTCTTTTCCTATGGTGACAGAATTGGCAATCTGAGTACTTACCTTTCCTACAACCGGTTGGAAAACCAGTCCCAGCCGCAGACGTTTTACCCCGCCGCCGACAGCACTGCGGATGCACCGGTCCCTGTTTCAGGCGCCATTGCGGGTAATGACGAGCGTTCCGTTTCTCGTCTGTGGTTTGGCGATACCGGTATCGTTGACACAGTTACCGATAATTACAAGGTCAAACTGGGATATGAAACTGGTGAATGGATGACGTTGTTGAATATTGCCTACGAAGATCGCCTCACGGCTTCTGACTCGCCTAACACGTATACCAGGGATGGCACAGGATCACCAGTCTGGAGCGGCGATGTCGTTCAGGGCGGGCGCACAATCGCAATTCCCGCCACACGGCTCGGTGTCAGTAAGCTACAGCGGGACAGCCTGTCGCTGGGTTTGCGCCTGCGCGGGCCAGTCACCGAGACCATTTCCCTGGAAGCGAATGTCAATGACTTTCGCATATTGCGGGATGAAAACCGAAGTTCCCTGGCGAACCCCGCAGATCCAATTTTCACTCCGGCCGGGCAAGTCACCGACTTCGACGATACTGGCTGGCAAAGCGCGGAAGTGAAATTTACTTTTGAAGATTTGACATTACCAGGCCTGACTCTGGTGACAGGCGTCCGTTACGAACAGTACGAAATCAATATCGATATATACAACTCGTCAGATTACAATAATGCGTCATTCGACGGTTACTCAAGTCGTAGTGGTGGAGTGACGGAAGTCGCTGCCGTGTTTGCGCAGGCCAATTGGGACGTGAGCGACCGCTGGGACATGGGCTTCGGTGCGCGATGGGAGTCGTTCGAAAGCAGCGGAGGCTATTATTCAGACGATAATTCCAGTACCGCCGCGTTTGACCTGGTCACGGTGCCGACAACGTCAGCCAGAGAAATTTCACCGAAGTTTTCCCTGGCCTATCAACCCACTATTGACTGGCGGTTTGCCTACTCATTTGGAAGAGCTTACCGATTCCCCATAGTTGAAGAATTGTTCAGTCAATATGAGGCCTACAACACGATCAGTATTGCCAACCCCGAGCTCAGACCGGAAGCTGGTGTGCACCACAACATGATGATCGAGCGCGCTATTCCCGGTGGTTACGTGCGCGTGAACCTGTTCCAGGAAATCATTGATAACGTGATCGAGTCCCAAGCCGAAAGCCTGCCCGGGGGGCTTTCAGTGCGAACATTTATTCCGTTGGATGAGGTCGCAACTCATGGCGCGGAATTGGTTGTTAATTCCGATGATGCATTCGTGTCCGGTCTGGATGTACGCTTCAACCTGGTTTACACAGGTTCGGAAATCGTTCGGAACAAACCGAACCCCGCGATCGAGGGCAATGTCTATCCTCGCATGCCGGAATGGCGTGGCAATCTTCTGGCCACCTACCACCTGAATAACAACTGGGATGCGGGAGTAAATCTGCAATATGCAAGCGACAGTTTTGGCCGCAACGACAACACCGACCGGGAAGAGGGCGTCTATGGCGCGCAGGATCCGTACACGCGTATTGGTTTCAAATCAACCTACCGTTTTGATACCGGGGCCAGCGTGGGCATCGGCGTGGACAACCTTACAAACGAAATCGCCTATGTGGCCCACCCCTGGCCCGGGCGAACATACTATGTGAATCTGGCTTATGAATTTTAGAATGCTTAATAAATATTCAGGTTACCGCTTTCAAAAAATCATTATCGTTGGGGCGGCACTATGCCTGCTGACAGGGGCAGATCCCCTCGTTGCGGATACTTGTGAAGCGATACAGGAGTCGGCGGCCAATTCTGAAGATGATGCATCCGTCATTTCAGTACACTGCGGCGGAGCGCCCAGTGCGACACTTGATGAGAATGGCCGCCTGTGGGTCACATTTGTACAGGATGAGCATGTTTACATAAGCCAATCCCATGACAGAGGTCAGCGATTTGAACTTCCGGTAATGGTTAATCCATCGCCAGAGGATGCCGAGTTCAATGGAGAGAACAGACCCAAGATTATCGTGGATGGTGACGATGTTTATCTTTCCTGGACCAGAAAAACTTCGGCAAACTTTACCGGAGAAATCCGGTTTTCGAAATCCAGTGATGGCGGCAAAACCTTCACAGAACCGCGTACAGTTAATGATGATAACTTATTCACCGGTCACCGTTTTGAAAGCCTTATGCTGACGGAATCCGGACACCTCTACCTCGTCTGGCTGGACAAACGGGATATGGAAGCGTCTCTTGAGCGTGGTGACGACTACGCCGGTGCCGCGGCTTACTATGCTGTATCCAGTGACCGCGGTGAAACTTTTTCCCGAAATTTCCGGGTCGCCAACAACAGCTGCGAATGTTGCCGAATCGCCATGGCACCGCATGGTGATGACCAAGTGGCAATTTTTTGGAGGCATATATTCGATGAAACAACACGAGACCATGCCTTCGCGGTACTGACACCAACCGGCGCCGTGGAGAACCAGAACCGAGCTACATACGATGACTGGCAAATAAACGCGTGCCCTCATCACGGTCCTGCCATGGCCGCTGCAGAGGAAGGTAGCTACCACATCAGCTGGTTCAGCAATGGAAGCAATCACTCGGGCATATATTACGCCCAATATGAAGCAGACAGCGCTTCCATCAGGCACTTGCGTCAGGTAGATGGTGCGGCCGGCGCCGGCCATCCGCAGCTGGCGGAATTCAAGGGCAATGTGTACCTGATTTGGAAGGGCTTCGACGGGTTGAACACGCAACTGAGATTGATCTCTTCCAGTGACAACGGTGCTACCTGGTCCGAGCCAATGGTCGTCATGTCCACCGGCGAGGCCTCTGATCACCCATTGCTGGTGAAGCATACCAGCGGACTTTATCTAAGCTGGCTGACGGAAGAACATGGGTATGTGTTCGAGGAGTTAAGTAATGCGAATCCCTGAGCGAGTGTCAGTTTTGCTGGTCTCACTGGTGGCGACATGCTCACTGCTCGCTACCGTTCCCGGTTATGCTGATGAATTGCTGGACTTTACTACAGCAACTCTTGACGAGTTCAAATCGCGGTTTGACGGTGAGCCTTTTTTGCTTACTCTGTGGTCGGTCGACTGTCCTCCGTGCCGTGTGGATTTGGAGAATATCAGTGCAAAGCTTCAGGTTGATGCCGATTTGCCGGTGGTGTTGGTAGCCGCAGACCCACCCGCGAAGCGAGCCGAGGCCATTGAAGTTCTCGAAGATTACAGCCTGGATGAATACGTCACTTGGATTTTTGCCGATAATTTTTTCGAACGCCTTCGTTTCAGCATTGACCCCAACTGGTTTGGAGAACTGCCGCGCAGTTACTTCTATGACGAGGAACATCAAGCAACCGGGCACAGCGGAATTGTTACCGAGGAAATGCTTGGGGACTTCTTTGCCGAATGATCGGATCAGTCCTGGTTTTTTCTGAATCGGCGAATAAACGTTTCCTGCATTTCCGGCAGGGTAACATCTTCCACCAGTTGAAACCCTGCGGCTTCTATCTGACGCGTAAATTCTTCCTTGGTTCCACCGACGTGGGCCTTCATACCCTCGGACACCCCGGGCGCGTCGGTGTCGTATTCCACAACCACAAGGTCACCCGACCCACGTAATCCCTGACGTCTCGGTGCCAAGTACTGTCTCGACCTGCGTCAACTCATGCTCCTGGATTTTCTCGTCGATGTGTTCAATGAATGCCGGAATGATGTCAACCGCGTAGATCTTGCCCGATGTTCCTACGGCATCGGCCAGCAAAGGTGTAAACAGCCCGGTTCCGGCTCCGACATCAGCAACCGCGCTGCCAGGCGCCATATTCAGCACGGTGACGATTTCATTGCGCAGGTCGAAGACTTCCCGTCCCTCAACCTCGAACCGGTCTACCCACACTTCAATGGGCGTACCTTCGTTGCGATAGCCATCATTGATCCCCGGGGCACCTTGGGCCAGAAGACCGGCTGAAGCAAACAGGAGGAAGGCTATGTGGATATAGCCAACAGACTTGTTCATGACAATCGTAACCTCTAGTAAAAACGGGAGACCCCCAGATCTGCTGGGGAGGCACGCTTAGTTTGACAGATCCGACAAATCCTGGACACCCACCAATTTACTTGATTTCTGTGGGTGTCCAGGATTGAATTCAGTGGGTGTCCAGGATTGGATTCATCCAGAATTAGGTTGTGGGTGTCCAGGGTTATCCTGTGGGTGTCCAGGCTGCATCATGGCCTCGATTTCGTCACTGATTTTGCCGGCGGGAACCACAGGATCAAAATCCGCATACTTCGCAGCGAATGCCTCTGCCTTTTTTCTGTAACGACTGCTCAACAGCATCGTGTCTATCGCATGCCGCACCTGCCGGGCTGAGCTGTCGTTTCTCATCAGTTTTGCCAGGCCGGACGCTGAAGCCGCACGACTCATCATGAACTGTTCAAGATGATTAGGAAAAACCAGTTGCGGTACGCCTTGCAGCGCGACCAGATTGGTGGTGCCGGAATTGCCATTACTCAGCACAAGATCAGCATCCGACAACAAGCCGCCAAGCCGCACCGGTTCACATGACACTCTCAGGTTAGGCCGGCTGATCTTGCGTTGTAGCCCCTCGGACAGTGAAAGGCTTACCAGGATAATATCGTGGTTCGCCGGCAAATTCTGCAGAGCCGCAACGCAGGCGGGCAGCGTGTGGGAAAGCGGCTCAAGGTAGGCAAAAATTCTTGAAGTGGCGAGCGGGTTCCACGTCAGTTCCTTTCCGTGATTTGTAGCAAAAATGGCACCATAGTAATCCGCTTCCGCACCGCTTCTCATAGTCGAAGGGTAGTGGTCCAGTTCCCGAAAGGCGCAGAGAAAGTGTTTGTCCATCGCCAACATTTGCGCGACGTGATCGATTCGCTGCATGCCCAATTTATCAAGCGCCGCGTTAATTTTTGTCGTGACCAGAGAATCCCTGGCTTGCCGGACGGCGAGGCTGACGTCTTTCCAGTAGTGTAACGCCGGCAGGGGATCAGTCAGTGGTACCAGGTCATAGCCGGTGCCGATGCTGAACCGCCGGAAACAGGATTCGGCGGAAGCCAGGGCGGCTGTGGGCGCCGCCTGGGTAATCAGTGCATCAGGCTGGAGTTGTTTGAACAGTATCTGCCAGCCCCGGATCAGGGCTGTAAGTTCATCCGGGTTATCGTATCCGCAATGCAAAAACCCGTCGGACAAAATCACGGGCGCGGGAGCTGACATATTGCTCCTGGCCGGTGCAGCCGCCGCTTTGAAAGGAGCCTGATGCAGCGTGAAGGGAAAATCTGCCGCAAACATCTTGGCGATGGCAGGTTGTTGTAACGCAAGGTCAATTTTCCAACCTCGACGCGCCAGTACACGAGCCACCCCGGCGAGTTTTGCGATATGACCGAAATTCCGGCCCAGTTCCCAGGCAAATAATGCGCGCATGGGCGGGCATTATACGTCAATCATCCGGAAGACATTGATTCGAATCGCGAAAACCATTAACGTTTTTCCGTCAGTCGGATAACCGGGAACCAACAACGTCAAACCTGATGGGAGGCGCACAGGCGAGAACCACAGGCGAGAACCCCAGGCGAGGAGCCCGGATTCTGAATGAACATTTACGACCGTTACCTACTGCCCACACTGATTCATATGGCCTGTAACGCTGACCCGGTCAGGAAACAGCGCGAGACAGTTGTGCCCCGGGCGACAGGCCGTGTACTCGAAGTCGGCCTGGGCAGCGGGATTAACCTGAACTACTATGATCCGGCAAAAGTGGAAATGGTGTGGGGGCTTGAGCCTTCAGAAGGCATGCGGAAAAAAGCCCTGCCCAGGATCGCTTCGGCGCCGGTCAAAGTACAGTTGCTGGAACTCCCGGGAGAAGAGATTCCTCTCGAGGACGAGAGTGTCGACACCGTTGTGCTGACTTACACCTTATGCAGCATAGGTCCCTGGCAAAAGGCGTTGGAACAGATGCGCCGTGTACTCAAGCCAGATGGCCGCCTGCTGTTTTGTGAACACGGAGAAGCGCCGGATGAGAACGTGCGCAGATGGCAAAGCCGGATCAATCCAGTCTGGAAAAAGCTGGCCGGGGGATGCAACCTCCACCGGCCGATCCCCCGGTTACTGACAGAAGGCGGTTTCCGAATTGACAGCATGGATGCAATGTATCTGCCAGCCACGCCAAAGCTCGTCGGTTATGAATACCGGGGCGTCGCGACAAAGCCCTGACCAAAGTGAAGTTCTCCGGGTACTGCGGCTGCCGGTTTACGAACCGCTTCGCAGTTCGGTTATCGTCTCAATTGGACAGCGCTCGGTGCCTATACCGGGGCTCTGTACAACGATATCTTCAAATCGGTCCAGGTTTCCCGCCGTACTGGTAAATCCAATTGTCGTGGCTCCCTGAAGGCCGAGGCAGGGGCTCATCAATTCGACAAGATAGTCGTTGTTGACGCCGGTGGTGATAATCAGGTTTTCCGCGTTGATGGCGCTCCAGCCGTTGACCTGATAGTTGCGGATACTGGTGATTTGCCCACCACGCTCCAATCCTTCAGCCTCCAGTACCTGGTCAACGTCTCCCCTGCCTTCCGTGCCGGCGCAGGCGCCGAGAAACAGCGCCGCCATCACCAAACCCAAAAAAGGTATAGCTCTCTGCATAACATCCTCCCAAATCGCCTGAAACACACAGACTCCTGTTTCCTGGCCGCTGCCGGTGAACGCTTGTCCTCAATTAAAAAGATCGGTCCGAGCGAGTAAATCTTCCTCAGCTCACAGGCCTGAAGCGGGGGCCTGCAAGCAACCGGCCACTTCGTTAACACAGCTGACATCCCCCGGCGTCTGACCGTTTACCAACGCGTCCAGCCAATCGGTGAACGCGATAGCTTCCACTTCGTAGTCGTAGAAAATGGGGCGGGTCAGAATCGTGTGTACATCACCTCCCGCGGTATAGGAAAAAAAATCATCCACCTCGCTTTCGATTTCCACATAATGGTTCAACATCCGCAGAGGCAGACTGAACGAGCCCGGTTCGTCGCCCAATAGCAGAGTAAACGAGATCTGGGTTTCGTCGTTGGCGGCGTTATACTGGGCGATGGTCAGATTTGGATTGTGGTTCGCACTCGCAATATAAAAGTCTTCAAAAGACAGGGTGTCATTGGTTTCACCGCTATACTCTGGCCAGTCCGGGAGAATCGCCGCCGTGTTCCAGGCCCTGAATGCAACAGGCAGGTTGGGGGAACCGTAACCACCGGCGGCATCGGCAACAAGTACCGTGGGTGTGTCGGCGTACTGCTCTGCAATCAGTCCGGAGTAAAACGAAGCCCCTATGGCGCCGGCACTACTGCCGGCGACCACGATACTGGACGGGTTGGTAAAGGTCTCATATACCCAGTTCAGCACTGTCCTGCTGTTGCTGAAACCATTATGATGCGTGGTGACGATTACCGGCTCTCCGTCTTGTCCCACATAGGTGTATCGCCGCTCGCCTGCGCCCAGATGCACATCTCCGGTACAATAGGGTATCGATACCATGTCATAGTCCCGCAGCGGGTTGTTTTCATTATCCAATTCAAAAATGCCGCTGGCAAACCCGGGATTATTTTCATCCATCGCTGCGAATGGATAATGTATGCCAGGTTCCGAGCTCAGGTCACAGGCTTCACCAAACCAGCATGCGCCACCGCCGTTGAAATAGATCAAAAGGTTGTCGCTCTCCTTGGAGGACCTGGCGTAAAAGAAGTAGGGCGGACCCGACGTGCAGACGCCGTCCGTCGCAATCCGGTTCCAGCCGGGATCCAGGTCGGCGACGGACGGCAGGGAAGTCTGTGCGCTGACACCGTGCGCGCACAGGAAAAAAGCAGCAAGGATAAAATGTCTGATTTTATTCATAAGGGACCTTGTGGTTTACTTCGCTGTGACCTGCCATGTTATACCTATTCGTGCAGTTTTCATCAATGCAGGCAAGTAACACGCTGCGTCCTGACATTGCCGACCGGCAAAATTCATGCTACACAGGGAATGACCGGTTTGATCTGCCCGTTACTCATAGACTCGTCACTCAAGCCCCTAACCCAGCGTTTAGCCTGAATAACACGGAGGAGCAAACATGAACAAGCTGGATGCCGAAGGTTTTCGCCTGCCCATCAAGATAGACAGTACCTCCAACGGTGAATTTGAACCCATTCCTGTATCGAAAGCGAATCAGCGGGCCAACCGGCTTGCGCTGGAGTCCGCCACGGTCAATGCTCGGCGCACAGGGCAGACCCGACGACAGTTTCTTGTTTCCAGTTGTGGTGCCGCCAGTACGCTGCTGGCTTTCAATCAGGTGAATGCGCTGAATCATAAAACCGGCGGCTTTTTCGACATTAACGCAGAAAGTGCGCTGGACAAGTTTGCCGCGGCTGAACAGGTCGAGGGCGGTGAGTTTATATTCGACGTACAGGGCCATTACGTGAATCCCGATGGCGATTGGCTGAGCCGGGTGCCCGACTCTGCGCGTCCGTACTCAAACTTTGAGAAAGCCCGTTGCGAGTTGGCCGAGCAACCCGGCAATCGCAGCTATCTTGAGTGCCTTTCCGCGGGTGAGTTTATCAAGGATGTTTTTCTCGACAGCGATACCGACATCATGGTGCTGTCGTTCGTCCCCTCAACTCGCGAAATGGAACCGGTCACCATTGAGGAAGCGGACGCGACGCGCCAGATAGTCGCCGACCTGGAAGGCAGCAAGCGCCTGATGATACACGGCCGTGTCAATCCCAACCAGGAAGGAGATCTGGAGGCCATGGATGAACTGGCTGAACGCTGGAACATTTCCGCGTTTAAAACATACACCCAGTTTGGTCCCGGCGGTGTCGGCTTTTTTCTGCACGACGATGCGGGAATTGCCATGATCGAACGCGCTCGGCAACTCGGCGTCCGGAATATCTGTGTTCACAAGGGATTGCCGTTTGGGCCGCAATCGATAGAGCACAGCCGATGCAATGACATCGGCATTGTCGCCAGGCGATTTCCGGACATGAATTTTCTCGTCTATCACTCAGGTTTTGTAGCGGACGTCCCGGAAGGAGAATTCGAAGAAGGTGCCGGCCGCGCTGGAATCGACACGCTGATTCAGTCGCTGATTGACAACGACATTCAACCCAACAGCAACGTGTACGCCGAGCTTGGCAGCACCTGGCGTTTTCTGATGCGCGACCCCGACAATGCCGCCCATGCCATGGGCAAATTACTGAGATACGTGGGTGAGGACAGTGTGCTTTGGGGAACGGATTCGATCTGGTACGGTTCACCACAGGATCAGATCCAGGCGTTTCGCGCCTTCCAGATTTCACCGGAATTTCGTGAACGCTATGGTTATCCCGAAATCACTCCGGCGCTTCGGCGCAAGGTATTTGGTCTGAACGCGGCCGTGCCTTACCAGATCAATGAAGCGGAAATCAGAACCCACACAGCCAATGACACGGTGGCTGTGCAGCGCCGGAATTACCTCGAAAACCCGCAGCCAAGCTTTTTGACCTATGGCCCGAAAAACAGAAGAGAGTTTTTGAATTTGCTGAAACTGGGCGGATAAGACAGGACAGGCTGAGTGCTGGCGCCGTCTCTCACAATCAAATCAGGGGAAAAAAGCAGGAGGAACGGGCGAATGTAACGATAACCTTGATTGGGAAAGGTTCAAGTTACAGACACAATAACTAGAAGACTCGGGTTGCGGCCAGGATCCATATCCCCGCATCTTGGTGGTTGGGGAGCCGTTATGAAGACCCCGTCAAAAGTCGATTCGGGTCAGGCCCGAATCAGCACCGGTATCTCCGGGTTGGATGAAGTCATGTTTGGCGGTCTGTTGCCGCAACGCAGTTATCTGATCGTCGGTGATGCCGGCTGTGGCAAAACCCTGTTTGGGCTGCAATGGTTGCTGGCCCACAAGAACAAGCGCTCCGACAGAGGCATCTATATAACGCTGGCGGAACCCGCGAGTGATATTGTACGCAATATTTCGGCATTCAACTGGGACGCCGACAAGTTGGATATCATTGATCTTTCCCCTTCCGAAGCCCCCGGGAAAGATGGCGATTACCAGATATTCATGCCCCATGAAGTAGAGCAGGAAAGCACCTGGAAAGCCCTGCTGGAAACCGTTGACCAGATACGTCCCAAGCGCCTGGTGATCGACTCGGTCACGCACCTGAGTTATCTGTCCGCCAATGAATACCAGTTTCGCAAACGCCTGCAGTCACTGGTCACCTACCTCAACCGCCTGGGTTGCACTACCGTAATGATTTTCGATCCCGCTCAACTTGCTCGCGAGGAATCCGTGGGTCTCGCCGTGGATGTCGTCATCCGGCTCAGACGTAAAATTTCACACGGTCTCGCGGTTGGCTTGCGAAGTGTTGAAATCGAAAAATACCGCGGCTCGGAATTCAACTCCGGCCTTCATCCCATGATAATCGCAAAAGACGGCATCACCCTGTTTCCTCACCGTGTTGAAGAACTCGGCGGCAAGGACGTCGGCAAGTATCGCATCAGTAGCGGTGACAAGTCGCTCGACGAAGTGATCGGAGGCGGGCTGCACAGCGGCACCAGTGTTCTGCTCAGCGGCCCCGCCGGAACCGGAAAAACCACGTTGGCGCTTCAATTCATGACACAGGCCGCGGCACTGGATTACAAAAGCATTCTGTACACATTCGAAGAATCCATCGAACTGATTCTGGGCCGCGCCGGCCGGACAGGAATACCCCTCGCCAAATGTATCAAGTCGGGCAAGGCGCATATCCAATCGGTTAACGCGATGCAATTCTTCCCTGACCAGTTTCTGGCCATGGTCAGACACAAAGTTGAAAAAGAGAAGGTAAAACTTGTGGTCGTCGATAGTCTGCGCGGTTATGAACTGTCGATGGAGGAATTCGGAATGGCCAAAGCGCATATACAAAACCTGGTTCATTATCTCAACCGACTCGGCGTAACCACCATCCTCGTCAATGAAATGGAAAACATCACCGGAAGCGCTCTGCGCGCCACAGATGCAAGGGTAAGTCATGTTGCCGATACGGCGGTGCTGATGCGGTACGCGGAATACAACGGCGAGGTCATCAAGGTTGTCAGTTGCCTTAAAAATCGCTCGAGCAATTTTTCTCCCGAAATCAGACAGCTCAATATCACCGACTCAGGCGTAAAGGCCGGAAAAAAACTGGAAAACATGCAAGGCATACTGACAGGTGTGCCCAGGCAGGCTGCTTCCGGCGATCTGTAATGATGAATGTGAAGGTGAATCAGAACCCGGTTTCCGTCGCTGTGCTCTTGCACCGCAAAGCCGACAGACAATTGCTCGAAACCTTTATCGCCGAACAGAATATCCAGGTCCTGGATTTTGAAACATTCCGAAATGACCCTGAAGCGCTCAGCCTCGCCAATCTGATCGTCGTTGACGAACACCATGCCGCAACGCAGGGTGAGATTCTGTCACAGGCGCGCCTTCTTGCCGAACCGGTCTTTTTGCCCTTTCTGATTACCGTGTCGACATCC
>JBBDLF010000031.1:0-16897 GCA_040879025.1 Pseudohongiellaceae bacterium | reverse complement strand
GTTCGATATGCTCGTGGAATGTCACTTCTTCAGGGATTTGCGCCTGGGCTGCCCAAGGCAATCCGGCCAGCGCCAGCAGAATGCCCGTGCGGCCGAGCAGCGCGGAAATCAGGCCGAGTGACGGGGCAGCGCCATCGTTGTTGTACACTTTGTTGTACACAGGGGAACCTCCTCCTATCGCGAGTACCGCGAAATATATGGGAATACACCTTAATCTTATCGAATCCCATCCGATTTAGGAATCAACCTTAAACAAGCCTATGGCAATCTGTCTTCCTGATTTCTTGCTTTTAATGTGAAAAATCGCTAATCAAGAACAAGAAAAGGCCGGAACCCCCCCATAAGGCATAAGGGGCCCGGCCTTCGCTCGTGGTTACAGCAATCAGACTTCTTCTGTGAACCCTTCGCGTTCCTCATCTGAAATTTCTTTGATACTGAGCTTGATTCGGCCCCGGGCATCAAGATCCATGACTTTCACCAGGATATCCTCTCCCTCCTTGAGGTATTCATTGACGTTTTCAACGCGCTCCCGGGAAATCTGGGAAATATGCACGAGTCCGTCTTTGCCCGGCAGAATCGTGACAAACGCACCGAAATCCACTATGCGGGCAACCTTGCCCTTGTACAGCCTGCCCACCTCCGCTTCCGCGGTGATGGCATTGATGCGCTCTATGGCCTGATCCCGTGAATCGGCATCCTCGCCGTAGATCCGGATGTTGCCGTCATCGTCGATATCGATTGAAGCGCCGGTCTCCTCGGTAATGCTTCGGATGACCGCCCCTCCCTTGCCAATAACGTCACGGATCTTGTCGGCATCGATCTTCAGCACCGCCATGGACGGCGCATTCTCGGAGACTGTCGCCCGCGACTCGCTGATAACCTTGTTCATTTCGCCAAGGATTTGCTGTCGGGCTTCGTTAGCCTGCTGCAATGCCATTTCCATGATCTGCTCGGTGATGCCCTGAATCTTGATATCCATCTGCAGTGCCGTGACGCCCTGCGAAGTGCCGGCAACCTTGAAATCCATGTCGCCAAGGTGATCTTCATCACCCAGAATATCGGTAAGAACCGCGAATCGGTCATCTTCCTTGATCAAGCCCATCGCGATACCGGCAACAGGCCCCGCCAATGGAACACCCGCATCCATCAATGCCAGGCTGGTTCCACAGACACTGGCCATGGAACTGGAGCCGTTGGATTCGGTGATCTCCGATACCACACGGATGGCATAAGGGAAGCTTTCCTCAGCCGGCATTACAGCCATGATGCCGCGCTTGGCCAGTCGGCCGTGGCCTATTTCCCGGCGCTTCGGACCCGCCATGAATCCGGTTTCACCAACACAGAACGGAGGGAAGTTGTAATGCAGCATGAAACTGTCCTTCTTGGAGCCTTCCAGTCCTTCCACCAACTGCGCGTCCCGGATGGCGCCGAGGGTGGTAACCACCAGCGCCTGGGTTTCGCCACGCGTAAACAGGGCGGAGCCGTGGGCCTTGGGCAAGACGCCGGTCTCAATGCTCAATGGTCGCACTGTGCGGGTGTCGCGACCATCAATGCGGGGTTCACCGTCAAGAATCTTGTAGCGGACAATTTTCTTTTCGAGCCTGGCAAACGCGCCTTCCACCTCTGGGGCACTGACCCCGTTTTCCTCGCCGGCGAAGCGCTCCACGGCTTCGCTTCTCAGCTTGCCGATGGTTTCATATCGCTTCATTTTTTCGGAAATTCCATAGGCCTCGCCGAGCGGCGCGGCGAAACTCTCCCGAAGAGCTTCTGTCAGCGTTTCATTGGTGGCCGCCGGCTGCCAGTCCCAGGCAGGCTTGCCCGCTTCCGCTTTCAGTTCGGCAATGGCATTGATTGCCACCTGCATTTCCTGGTGAGCAAACAGGACCGCGCCGAGCATTTGATCCTCGGTCAGTTGCTTGGCCTCGGACTCCACCATGAGTACCGCCGACTTCGTACCAGCCACCACCATGTCCAGCAGTGAAGTCTCCAGTTCGGTAGCGGAAGGATTCAACAGGTAACCCCTGTCGTTATCATAGCCTACCCGAGCCGCGCCGATTGGTTCGAGAAAGGGTACGCCGGAAATGGCGAGGGCGGCCGAGGCGCCGATCAGTCCGGCGATATCCGGATCCTGGTCTTTGTTGGCGGACAATACAGTGACAATAACCTGCACTTCATTCATGAAACCCTTGGGGAACAGTGGTCGGATCGGACGGTCAATAAGTCTCGAAGTGAGTGTTTCCTTTTCGGTGGGCCGGCCTTCACGCTTGAAGAAGCCGCCGGGAATTTTACCGACCGCGTAAGTCTTTTCCTGATAGTTCACTGTCAGGGGGAAAAAAGCAGCATTGGGATTTGCTTCGCGGCGCGCTACCGCCGTAGCGAGAACCTTGGTGTCTCCGACAGTGACAACGACCGCGCCGGTCGCCTGCCGGGCTATTTTTCCCGTTTCAAGCGTCACGGTGTCGCCGCCAAACTGAAACGTTTTGGTTACTGGATTAAACATAATATTTTTTCCTGTTTCTATTGCGCATAACCTGCTTATGCCGGCTGCGCACATACATACTATTGATTTATCGACGCAGGCCCAGACGCTTGATCAACGAAGCATAGCGATTGACGTCCTTGCGCTTTAGGTAGTCCAGCAATTTTCGCCGGCTGTTAACCATTCGGATCAATCCACGACGCGAATGGTGGTCGTGTTTGTGTTCCTTGAAATGGTCCTGTAGCTGATTGATGTTTTCACTGAGAAGAGCAACCTGAACCTCTGGTGAACCTGTGTCTCCCGCAGCCAACTGGTACTCTTTAATAATATTTTCTTTCTGTTCTACTGATAAAGCCATTTTACTTTCTCCAAAATGAATATGCGGTTAAAAACCAACGTCACCTCAGTGACCCAAAATCCCTTTCAAATCAGCATAACCACGCATACCAATAGTTATCTGATGTCTGTCCTGATTAATTCTGTAATCCTGCGCTACTGATTTAACTTCCGCCTGTACCGTCACCGCCCTTCTCTCTGTCATCCTTCAAAGGTTGAGTAAACGGCGGGGCGCTACACGTCCGTCCTCGAGAATACAACCAATACCGATGAACTGGCCATCTTCGTACAGTCTCACCAGACCATCTTCCGGTAAATGACGTACCAGTACCGGTTGGCCCTGTTTCACGCAACTTGCCGTGATTTCCGGCAGTACAACCTCCGGCAGATAAGAAACAGCGCGATCGATGCTGATCAGCAGGGAGTCCAGGCTTTCCATGGATGCAAGTTCCCCCAACTGCTCTATGGTAATGCAATCAGCTTCCCGAAACTCTCCGGCCTGCAAGCGTCGCAAGGCAGTAACATGTGCCCCGCAACCCAGTTCCGCGCCTATATCATCGGCGATAGTCCGTACATAGGTGCCCTTACTGCAATGCAAGTCAATTTCGAACTCGTCACGGGCGAAGTCGGTAAGCGCAATACTGTACACTTCGATAAACCTGGGCTCCCGTTCGACTTCCTTTCCTTCCCGGGCCAGTTTGTACAACGGCTGACCCTTGTGTTTAAGCGCGGAATACATCGGCGGCAACTGTTCAATCTCGCCGCTGAAACGCTGCACCACGTGGTCCAGTTCTTCGCGGGTGAGTGACGGCACCGGCATTGACTCCGTCACCGTGCCTTCTGCATCACCTGTGTCGGTTTTCTGTCCCAGCCTGACTCTGGCTCGGTACCGCTTATCGGAGTCCAGTAGAAACCGGGATACCTTGGTTGCTTCTCCCAGACACAGGGGTAGCACACCAGTGGCCAATGGATCAAGACTCCCTGTGTGGCCGGCCTTTTCCGCATTGAAAATTCTCTTAACCTCTTGCAGGGCCGAGTTGGAACTCAAACCCTTGGGTTTGTCAAGAACGATAATTCCATTTATAGCCCTGCCCTTCCTGTTTCGTCTCTTTGACAATCAAATTTCCTTCTGCCAGCCTGGCTCGGGTCAAGGCCATTTTTTACGCTCAAGGCCGTTTTTACGCTCAAGGCTGCCTTTTACGGTCGGCGTCGAGCGCATCGTTAATCAGATCGGACAAATACCGGCCCCGCGCAATGCTTTCATCATAATGAAACTGCAACTTCGGCGTTGTACGCAGCTTCAGGCGCTTTGACAGCAGGCTCCGCAAAAAGCCTGCTGCCTTGTTCAGTGCCTTGACCGCTTCTTCGGCCTGGGTCTTCTCCAACAACTGAACCTCGGTGTCAGGCTCCGGACGTTTCATCACGGTCACATGCACTCGGGCATAGGAAAAATCACGACTGACATCAACCCCGGTGATAGAGACCATGCCCACCCTCGGGTCGCGCAGCTCAAGCTGAATCAGCGCGGCAAGTTCCCGCTGAATCGTGTCAGCAACTCTCTGTACTCTTTGTGAACCTGCCATCTGTGAACCTGCTACCGCTCTATTCCACTGCCATTACAGACTTCGGGCAATTTCGGTTCTTTCGTAAACTTCAATTTTGTCGCCAACGCGGACATCATTATAGTTTTTCACGCCAATACCGCATTCCAGTCCGTTGCGCACTTCATTGGCGTCATCCTTGAAGCGCCGCAGGGATTCCAGTTCACCTTCATAAATGACGACGTCATCCCGTAACACCCTGATGGGCTTGTTGCGGTAAACCGTGCCCTCAATGACCATGCTGCCCGCGATCTGCCCGTATTTCGGTGAATTGAATACATCACGCACTTCGGCAACACCAATGATCTCTTCTCTCAGTTCCGGCGACAACATGCCACTGAGTACCTTTCTGGCATCGTCGATCACATCATAAATCACATTGTAATAGCGTAGTTCAAGGCCTTCGTTTTCCACAATTTCCCGTGCCGCCTTGTCCGCACGCACGTTAAATCCGATCAGCATGGCCTTGGATGTGGACGCCAGATGAGCATCTGTCTCGGAAATTCCACCCACCCCGGCGGCCACCACATTCACCTCAACCTCTTCCGTACCAAGTTTATGCAGCGATGAGATGACCGCTTCCAGTGAACCGCGTACATCCGCCTTTACCACGACGTTCATGACACCGACATCCGCCTTGCCTATACCGGCGAACATCGACTCCAGCTTGCCGGATTGTTGTTTGGCATGCTGACTGTCACGCAGCCGGGTGTGACGAAATTCAGCCACTTCGCGGGCTTTCTTCTCATCGGCTACAACGACAAATTCATCGCCCGCCTCCGGAACTCCGTTCAAACCGAGAATCTGCACCGGTATGGACGGACCTGCCGCCTCCACCGGTTTGCCCAGTTCGTCAATCAGCGCCCGTACCCGGCCATACTCATGACCCGCCAGCACGATATCACCGGCGCGAAGCGTACCGTTCTGTACCAGTACGGTAGCGACAGGACCGCGGCCCTTGTCGAGACTGGATTCAATGACCGTGCCACGGCCAGGCACATCGGTATAGGCTTTCAGTTCCAGCAGTTCGGCTTGCAGCAGAACCGCCTCGAGCAATTCTTCAATTCCCTTCCCGGTAATAGCAGAGACTTCAATAAACTGGGTATCGCCTCCCCAGGTGTCAGGAATGACTTCCAGTGCGGAAAGTTCATTCTTCACTCGTTCCGGATCAGTGTCTTCCTTGTCCATTTTGTTTATTGCGACAACCAGGGGAACCTTGGCTGCCTTGGCATGCTGAACGGCTTCTTCGGTTTGCGGCTTGACGCCGTCATCACCGGCTACCACCAGAATAATCACGTCGGTAATTTCCGCGCCACGGGACCGCATGGCACTGAACGCCGCGTGCCCCGGCGTATCGACAAAACTGATCATGCCGTGATCGGTGGTGACGTGATAGGCACCAATGTGCTGGGTTATACCCCCGGCTTCATGGGTGGCGACGGTGGACTTGCGAATATAGTCAAGCAGGGACGTCTTGCCATGGTCGACATGGCCCATCACCGTGACCACCGGAGCTCTCGGCACCGTCTCGGCACCCTCTTCCAGAACCATGGAGTCGTGCAGACTTTCCTCAATGGCATCCGCCGACACGAACTTGGAGGTATGTCCCAGTTCCTCGATTACCAGAGTCGCGGTATCCTGATCCAGCACCTGGTTAATAGTGGCCATTACGCCCATATTAAACAGCACCTTGATAATTTCCGCGGACTTAACGGACATTTTCTGCGCCAGGTCGGAAACCGTGTTGGCTTCGCTGATGGTTATTTCGCGGGAGATAAACTCGGTGGGCTTCTCGAATGCATGCTGCTTCGCCGCAAGACGGGTTCGGTGTTTACGTCCGCCGCGACGGGCGCGCCCGCCCAAACCTTCATACTCATCATCTTCGAGAACAAAGTCATCGGTATGGCGGCCCTTGCCGCGCTTGAGTGCCTTGCTCTTGTTGCGCAGATGGGACTTTCTCGCGTCTTCCGCATCATCTTCCTTGCCCGGGGCCTTCTTCCGGGCTCCGGGTTTGGCGGCACGATCCGGCTCCGGTTCAACTATCGGGGGTGGCGCCGCGGGAATCTCGGCTTGTTCGGCTTCCTTTTCTTCCTGTACCGGCTCGGCGGGTTTTTCAGCGGCTTCACCTGCATCGCTAACAGAAGATTTCTCTTCTTCTTTCATGACTGCCGGTTCCACGGCGGTTTTTTCTTCCGGCACTTCCGCGACGGTTTCGTCCGGTTGTTCAACTACTTGCGGTACTTCTTCTTCCGCGGCGACACTGCGCTTGACGTAGGTACGCTTTTTTCTTACTTCGACATTGACTGTCTTGCTGCGGCCATGACCCGAGGAAGACTTCAGAGTAGCCAGGGTTTTGCGCTTGAGAGTAATTTTTTTCGGCGCGGCATCGGTCGCGTCCTTGTCGCCATGACTGCGGCGCAGAAACAACAACAAAGTGTTTTTGTCTTCGTTGGAAATAGTATCCGCAGCGCCCGTATGCGGAAGACCGGCTTCCTTGATCTGGGAAAGAAGCCTGTCCACCGACACACCAACCACTTTGGCAAGTTCGCTAACTGTTACATCTGCCATTCAGATACTCCTGTTCGCTTTCCGCACCACCAGTTCATGCTTACTCAAACCAGGGTGCGCGCGCTGTCATAATGAGCTTCCCGGCTCGTTCCTCATCCATATTCTCAATATCCATCAATTCATCAACGGACTGTTCCGCCAGCTCTTCCATGTTGGAAATGCCTTTTTTACCAAGTGCCAAAGCCAGCTTGTCGTCCATGCCTTCCATACTGAGAAGATCATCCGCGATGTTCGCATTCGAAATATCCTCTTCGGAAGCGATCGCCTGCGTCAGCAGGGCGTCCTTGGCCCGATTGCGTAATTCATTGGCGATTTCCTCATCGAAGCCTTCAATACCGAGGATTTCATCCAGCGGCACATAAGCGATTTCTTCCAGTGTCGTGAAACCTTCCTGCACGAGCACTTCGGCGGTCTCTTCATCCACATCCAGCTTGTCAATGAACAACTGCATGAAGTCACTTGCTTCCTGCTGCTGTTTGGCGGCGGCGTCTTCCTCGCTCATCACATTGATGGTCCAGCCGGTCAGTTCGCTGGACAGACGTACATTCTGGCCACTGCGGCCGATGGCCTGGGCCAGATTGTCTTCCTCGACGGCCACATCCATCGTATGACTGTCCTCGTCCACAATGATGGATGCCACCTGTGCCGGAGCCATTGAATTGATCACCAACTGCGCGGGATTATCATCCCACAAAATGATGTCTATCCGCTCGTTGGCCAACTCGTTGGACACCACCTGCACCCGGGAACCGCGCATGCCCACACAGGCACCAACCGGATCGATTCGACCGTCATTAGTGCTTACCACAATCTTGGCTCGCGACCCGGGGTCCCGTGCCGCGGCCCTGATTTCGATAACCTCTTCGGCGATTTCAGGTACTTCAATTTTGAACAGTTCCATCAGCATTTGTGGTGACGTTCTGCTCAGTATCAGTTGCGGGCCGCGCGGCTCTGATCTCACTTCCGTCAACAGGGCGCGCATCCGGTCACTCACGCGAAATGTCTCGCGGGGAATCATCTGGTCACGCGGCAGTAACCCTTCGGCGTTGCTGCCCATATCCACAATGATGTGGTCCCGGGTGACCTTCTTTACGGTGCCGGCAACCAGTTCACCAACCCTGTCTTTGTATTCGGAAATAACAATTTCCCGCTCGGCCTCTCGTACTTTCTGTACGATCACCTGTTTCGCGGTTTGGGCGGCAATGCGACCAAACTCTACATTTCCAATTTTCTCTTCATAGGTACCGCCGGGTTTCAGTGAACCGTCCTTTTCAGCCGCCTGTTCCACCGTGAGCTGTGAACCAGGCTCCGTAAACTCTTCATCCTCTACCACGGTCCATACGCGGAACGTCTCGTAGTCGCCGGTGTTACGATCCACCGCCACGCGGCAATCCACTTCCTCGCTTTCGTAGAGCTTCCTGGTCGCCGTGGCCAGCGCCGACTCAATGGCCTCAAAAATCACCTCGCGCGAGACGCCCTTCTCATTCGAGACAGCGTCAGCAACCATCAATATCTCTTTACTCATCATGATCGTGTCACCCTGCTCACGGCAAACTTGTCCTTTCTTTCAGGCCGGTCCGGCCATAAATTACCCATATCAATAAGCGATATTCGCTTTTTCGACAGCATCAAATGGCAAGCTGTGTTCAGTACCGTCCACCATCAAAGTCACGCTACCCGCTTCCACGCTGATTATCTTTCCCTTGAAATTCCGTCTTCGATCTATCGCGCTGCGTAGACGCAGATTAATTTCCGTACCGATATAATTCCGGTACTGATTCGGCGTAAACAACGGCCTGTCCAGACCGGGCGAAGAGACTTCCAGTGTGTACTCACCCGCGATGGGATCTTCTACGTCAAGCAGTGCACTGATCTGGCGGCTGGCTTTTTCGCAGTCCTCGACCGTTACGCCCTTTTCATGCTCCTCGATATAAACCCGCAACAGACTGTGACCCCTCTGCGGCAGATACTCCACTCCCCACAACTCCAGACCCAGGGCCTCGACTGTCGGCGTTATCAACTGCGTGATGCGGTCAGCTCTGTCACCCACCATTAATCCTTTACCGACTGTGCAAACAAAAAATGGGCCATTGGCCCACTCCTCGAACAACCTTTTGAGTCCATAACCGCAGCCGGGCCGGCTATGCGAGGAGCGATGCCGCAAAGCAATCTGCTCCTACGAAAAAGCCCCATGTAGGGGCTTTTCGGGGCTTTTCGAATTTGGTAGCGGGGGCAGGATTTGAACCTACGACCTTCCCGGCTACGCCGCCTGAGGCAAGAGTTGAGCCCGTCTCGGGCTTGACTCGCTACATGCACCAGGCATTAGGTGGTAGCGGGGGCAGGATTTGAACCTACGACCTTCGGGTTATGAGCCCGACGAGCTGCCAGACTGCTCCACCCCGCACTAAACCTTTTTCAAAACCTCTTCCTGCTCCCTGCGAGACCACCGGCAGATTGTTAAGACCGGCGCCTGCCGGTAATCTTCCGGCAAATCGGCCCATTTTCACGTCCAGCCACCAACGCTGACTCTCCCTGCCAAGCTTTGGTTTCAAGATATTCTGGCTTATCCCTCAAAGGGGCAGGAATTATAAGGACCAGAGGCACCCCCGGTCAAGCGCAGATCGGCATTTTGGGCCGGCGCGCCCCGGTGTGAGGACAGGGAACAAGAATGGTGCCGAAGGCCGGACTTGAACCGGCACGACCATAGGTCACTACCCCCTCAAGATAGCGTGTCTACCAATTCCACCACTTCGGCAAGGGATTCCGCCCGTCAGTTATCAGTCTGTGGTAACGCGGGAATATCGTCGTTACCCGGTTCAGGGACATCGGCAGGAGCATTTAACTGCGGAACATCGGACTGATCCTGCGGCGTGGTCTGCAGGGGGATCGAGTCTGGATTGACCAAAGGCAATCCTTCGGTATTTCCCATTCCTGTCTGGTCTTTGGCAAAGATGGCCAGAGAAAGACTTGTTATAAAAAACAGCGTTGCCGCGACAGTGGTAGCCCTGGTCAAAAAATTGCCACTGCCGGACGCGCCAAACACTGTTTGCGAGGCGCCAGAGCCAAAGGAAGCGCCCGCATCAGCGCCTTTCCCCTGCTGTAGCAATACCAGGGCGACGATCACCACGGCTATGATAATGTGTATAACCAGCACTAAAGTCTGCATTGTTTACTCTTCCACACTACAAATCGAAATAAATTCCTGCGCCTTCAAGGACGCTCCGCCTACCAGACCGCCGTCGATATCCGGCTGCCCGAACAGGCTGGCCGCATTACCGGTGTTAACGCTGCCACCATAGATTATTCTCACCCCTGCCGAGATCTTGCTGTCGGCCTGGGCAATATGCTCTCTGATCAGGCCATGAACTTCCTGTGCCTGATCCGGTGTTGCTGTGTTGCCGGTGCCTATCGCCCAAACCGGCTCGTAGGCAATGACCGCTTCCTTGAACGATTCTATCCCGGCACGGTCCATTACTGCATCCAGTTGCTGTAAAACGACATCCCGGGTGACGCCACCCTCCCGTTGTTTCAGGGTTTCGCCAAGGCACAGAATCGGAATCATTCCCTGCGATTGTACGGCGACAAACTTGGCGCTGACAGTGGCATCTTTCTCACCGAAAACGTGGCGACGCTCTGAATGCCCGACAATAACATACCTGACCGAGTGTTCCGCCAACATCGACGCTGCTACTTCTCCGGTGAACGCTCCCTGCGGTTCATGGTACGCGTTCTGCGCGCCCACCTTGATAGAGCTGTTCCGCAGGATGTGTTCGGCCAGCGGAATATGAATACAGGCGGGACAAATCACAACCTCCGAAGCTACCGAAATAACCGCTGCCGAAGCATCCAGCTCTTTCAGCAAAGTGGTTACCGTGAGCCTTGTTCCGTGCATCTTCCAGTTGCCGGCGACCAGTCTTTGCCGCATAGCCGAGCCTCCTTCGGCTGACCCTGAATTTCAGCCCACGACGGTCAGCCGGAACCGCCAGCTAAAGCGGGCGCCAATACTAACCAAGTTGGGGTGGGGTTGCAACAGGGTACATCAGGCAACTTCCGCAGCCACCAGCTCGGAAAGTTCTAGTGCCAGTCTGTCCACGGTATCCAGATCTTCACCTTCCACCATGACCCGCAGCACCGGCTCGGTTCCGGAGGGGCGCAACAGCACCCTCCCGTTCTTGCCCAGCCGGGACTGGACACTGGCCACCGCCGACCGCACGTTCTCGTTGCTTTCAATATCGTACTTTTTCGCATACTGCACATTGATCATGGACTGCGGCAGTTTACGCATCTTGTTCTTCAGATCGGCCAGGGGTTGATTACAGTTCACCAATGCTGCAAGTGTCTGCAACGCGGACACGATACCGTCACCGGTGCTGGTAATGTCCAGACAAATAATATGTCCCGACGATTCTCCACCGAGATCCCAGCCGCGAGTCAACATTTCCGCCATGACGTAGCGATCACCCACCTTGGTGCGAACAAAGGGGACATCCAGCGAATCCAGGGCCAGTTCAAGACCGAGGTTGGTCATGTGGGTACCGACCACGCCGCCAAAGTCAATATTCTGACGCCGGCGGTCCCTGGCAATGACATAGAGTATTTCGTCACCGTCCACAATACTGCCGGTATGGTCCACCATGATGAGACGGTCGCCGTCACCATCGAACGCAATGCCAATGTCCGCCTTTTCCCTGACCACGGTCTCGGCCAGCAGCGAAGGCGAGGTGGACCCGCTGTTTTCATTGATATTCAGGCCATTGGGGGAAACCCCGATGGTGGTCACGCTGGCACCCAGTTCTTCGAACACCGCCGGGGCTATGTGATAGGTGGAGCCATTGGCGCAGTCGACAACCATCTTGATGCCGTTGAATTTCATGTGCGAACCAATGGTACTTTTGCAAAATTCGATGTAGCGGCCGGCGGCATCGGTAACCCGCGACGCTTTGCCCAGACTCTGAGAGGCTACCGTGGCGATTTCACTGTCCATCATATCTTCGATGGCGAACTCCAGCTCATCGGGCAGCTTGGTGCCCTTCGGGGAAAAAAACTTGATGCCATTGTCGTCGAATGGATTATGGGAGGCGCTGATAACTATTCCAGCCTGAGCTCGCAATGTGCGGGTAAGATAGGCGATCGCGGGAGTGGGCATGGGGCCGAGAAGACTGATATCCACGCCGGCGGAAGTGATGCCCGCTTCCAGGGCTGCTTCGAACATGTAACCGGAAATGCGGGTGTCCTTGCCGATAAGAATCTTGCTGCGGCCGTTTCCCTCTGTGGCAAAGACCTTGCCGGCTGCCCATCCCAATTTGAGCATGAAGTCGGGGGTGATGGGCGGATCTCCCACTTTACCCCTGATGCCGTCGGTACCAAAAAAGCGCTTTTCTTGTTTTGTCACCGTCTCGTTATCCCTGGTTCATTTGGGAGTTGTGATTTCTTTTTCTCCTGTTTGCCGACCGCTTCGGTCGCAGGCCAGTGCACAGTTTACTGCAATCGCATCCATAGTGGCAGCCACATCATGAGTTCGAATAACATTGGCTCCCCGTTCCAGCGCGAAACAGGTTGCGGCCAGACTGCCCGCGAGCCTTTCAGTCACCGGCTTGTCCAGTAATTTGCCAATCATCGACTTTCTTGAAACACCCACCAGCACCGGTAAATCAAGCGACTGGAACCGATGCAGGTGTTTCAGCAGTTGAAAATTATGCTGGACGGATTTGCCAAAACCGAAACCCGGGTCAACCAGAAGGCGCTGCCGGTCGATACCGGCCGCTTCGCAGGCCTTGACACGGGACGTGAGGAAATCAAAAACTTCCACAACGACATCGGCATAAGCAAAACTCTCCTGCATCGTTCCCGGATTACCCTGCATGTGCATCAAACAGATCCCGGCGCCGGTGTCCCGTGCCTCCTCCATGGCGCCCTCGCGCCCGAGTGCCCGGACGTCATTGATGATGACGGCGCCGGCAGTACATGCCTCGCGCATCACCTGGGGAGTACTCGTATCCACGGAGATTGCCACATCTATGCGTTCCGCAATGGCTTCAATGACAGGAATCACCCGATTCAATTCCTCCTGGAGAGGGACTGGCGCAGCGCCCGGCCGCGTGGATTCTCCCCCGACGTCGATAATCGCGGCGCCTTCAAGTCTCATTCGCCCGGCTGCGGCGATGGCCTTGTCGAGTGAGATCTGAAATTTTGCCGAGGCGGGGTCGGCAAGGCGGGAGCCGTCATAGAAGGAGTCGGGTGTAACATTCAATATGCCCATAACTATCGGAGTGGACAAATCCAGTATTCCACCCCTGAGAGTTACGACACGGTTCATCGCTGTCATCGAGGGGACAGCAGTCAGTGTTCGCTGGCCGGACCACCGATTTTGCTGTCCGGCGACTTGCTTCCCTTGGTATCTTCCTTATCTTCCGCGCTGCCGCCTTCAGACTTGCCGGCGCCGCTTGTGCCTGAATCGTTGTCGCTCCAGTCAGCCGGCGGACGCGGCTTTTTGCCCTGCATAATGTCACCGATCTGATCCGCGTCGATGGTTTCGTATTCCAGCAATGCGTCCTTCATCAGTTCAAGCCGATCGCGATTGTCTTTCAGTAATTGCCCGGCACGGTCGTAGCAGGTATCGAGGATTTTGCGCACTTCCCTGTCTATGGCTTTTGCCGTTTCGCTGGAGACAGTCTTGCTTTGGGTGCCTGCCGATCGACCAAGAAACACTTCACCGTCATCCTCGGAGTACATCATTGGTCCCATTTCCTCGGACAAGCCCCATTTGGTTACCATATTCCGCGCCATCTCCGTGGCACGCTGTATGTCGTTGGAAGCGCCCGTCGTGACACCATCCTTTCCGAGCGTCATTTCCTCGGCGATACGGCCTCCATAAAGACTGCAAATCTGGCTTAGAATAGCCTGTTTGCTGATGCTGTATCTATCCTCTTCAGGCAGGAACATCGTCACCCCGAGCGCCCGTCCACGGGGAATGATACTCACCTTGTAAACCGGGTCGTGCTCAGGCACCAGCCGCCCGACAATGGCATGGCCGGCTTCGTGGTACGCGGTATTCAGTTTTTCCTTGTCGGACATCACCATCGACTTGCGCTCGGCGCCCATCATGATCTTGTCCTTGGCCTTTTCAAATTCTTCCATTGAGACCAGACGCCTGCCGGCGCGAGCGGCAAAAAGCGCCGCCTCGTTCACCAGATTCGCCAGATCGGCGCCGGAGAAACCCGGTGTGCCGCGTGCGATGATGCCGGCCTTGACGCGATCGTCAATGGGCACCTTACGCATATGGACCTTCAGAATATGTTCGCGACCGCGTATATCCGGCAGTCCCACAACCACTTGGCGATCGAAGCGGCCTGGACGCAAAAGTGCGGGGTCAAGTACGTCGGGGCGGTTGGTCGCGGCGATGACGATAACGCCATCGTTCATTTCGAAACCGTCCATTTCCACCAGCAACTGGTTCAGGGTCTGTTCGCGTTCGTCATGTCCGCCGCCAAGACCGGCACCGCGATGACGACCGACCGCATCAATCTCATCGATAAAGACAATACACGGAGCCTGCTTCTTCGCCTGATCGAACATGTCCCGAACCCGGGACGCGCCCACACCCACGAACATTTCGACAAAGTCGGAACCGGAAATGGTGAAGAAAGGCACTTTGGCTTCACCGGCAATCGCTTTTGCCAGCAACGTCTTACCGGTACCGGGAGGTCCGACCATCAGAATGCCGCGGGGGATTCTGCCTCCGAGGCGCTGGAATTTATCCGGCTCGCGCAGAAATTCCACCAGTTCCTGAACATCTTCCTTCGCTTCATCCACTCCCGCCACATCAGAGAATGTTATCTTGATCTGGTCTTCACCCAACAGTTTGGCCTTGCTCTTGCCAAAGGACATGGGTCCGCCCTTGCCGCCGCCTGCGCCTCCCTGCATCTGCCGCATAAAGAAAAAGAACAGGGCAATAATGATCAAAATGGGGAAACTGGCCACCAGCAGCTGCGTCCAGAGGCTCTGCCGCTCCGGCTCGCTCCCGCTGATTTGTACGTTGTTGGCGAACAAATCGTCCATCAACTGATCGTCCCCGATCGTTGGCATATACGTTCTGAACTGGCTGCCATCGCGGCGTGTACCGGTGATGGTAAGGCCCGAGAAGTCCACTTCAGTTACCTGGCCGCCGCGGATTTCACGCACAAATTCAGAGTAAAGGATAGATTCGTCCCGGGTTTCCTGATTGATATTATTAAATACCGTGAGCAGGATACCGGCGATGATCATCCACAGGATTAAATTTTTTGCCATATCATTCAAGGGCTTATCCCCCTCTTTCAATTCGGCTGGCGGTATTGGCTTACCTGGACCGGAAATGCGCCGTCTCGACGGCGATTAGAGCCTGTAAAGGTCATTTTATAGGCTATGGAGAAATATGCATTAAAATTAACCCGATCTTTCATCCTGATAACCGGTGGCGAGCAGATACACCTCACTGGAGCGAGAGCGGGAGGCTTTCGGCTTTCTGATCTTGACGGTCGCGAACCGTTGCCGTAGCTGCGTGATGAATTCGTCCGCTCCTTCCCCATTAAAGACCTTCACCAGAAATGATCCATTGCGCCGGAGTACTTTTTGCGCCAGATCCAGTGCCAGTTCGGCCAGGTACATGACCTGCGGCTGATCGATTTCCTTCATACCACTAAGATTGGGCGCCATGTCTGAAATTACAAGGTCCGCGCCGTCACCGAGCAGAGAAACCAGGCGTTCACAGACCTCGTTTTCCGTGAAATCGCCTTGCAGAAATTCCACACCGGCAATGGGATCCATTTCGAGTATATCGCTGGCTATCACGCGCCCGGTCGGACCGGCCAGTTCCACCCCAAGCTGTGACCACCCGCCCGGCGCGGCCCCCAGATCAACCACGGTCATTCCGGAACGAATGAATCGGTCCTTCTCTTGTAATTCCAGCAATTTGAATACGGCGCGTGAACGGTAACCCATTTTCCTGGATCGGCGCACATAGCTGTCATCGAAGTGTTCTTTTAACCAGCCTTTGCTGCTTTTTGATCGTGCCACTGTTTACTCCGTAGAAGGGCAAGGCCATTGTTAGCGACCCCGGGGCTGCGTAGAATTAACCGGGCAACCCTGCGGCACCACCGAGGTTATATTCCAGTCGTTTATACACATACCCCGGCTCAAGGATACAGGATCAGAGCACTCGCCATGACCCCAAGCGCGCAAGACAAAAAACGATTCAGAACGATCGCACACCAGCTCAAGCCGGTGGTAACCGTCGCAAACAAAGGCCTGACAGACTCAGTGAAATCAGAAATCGATCGGGCCCTCCGGTCACATGAGTTGATCAAACTGAAAATCAGCATAACAGACCGGGAAGAAAGAAATTCGGTGCTGAAAACGATATGCGTCCCGAGCGGGCGGGAGTACGCTTCCTTCCGCTCCGGTGGGAGGCTCAATAATTTAATGAGTCCCGAGCGGATGGGAGTACGCTTCCTTCTCCGCTCCGTGGGCCATCCCTGGCCCGGTCCCGCGTCCGTCCCTGGCGCTGGTCGCTGCGAATGAAGCGTACCCCCACCCGCTCTACCAATCTGCCTGCGGGTAGCCCGAAACTGCGTCTGGTCTGTCTGCAAGAACCTTGGATCAGCCGGCTGCACCTTCCAAGGCCGAGGGCAGCGAGGCACTACTCCAACAATCAGGACGCGCATTCCGCTCACCCGTTTTTCGGATCAGCGTGAGGACTGTCTGAGCAGCCAGCCAATCCCTGTCCAACAAGAACACCTTTCTTCACTTGACTGCGATAGTGATTCCATCTCGTATTTGGCAGCCTGCGAGTTCCGCAGCGCCCGAAAAACGGGTGAGCGGGCGTCCGTTGGAGTGGTGCCTCGCTGCCCTCGGCCGGAAAAGAACACTGATTCAA
>JBBDLF010000030.1:0-17878 GCA_040879025.1 Pseudohongiellaceae bacterium | reverse complement strand
TGTTCGTATGTCGGCCTAACGCTCAAAACAGCGGTGCGAAGCATCCGCCGGTTTTGAGCGTTAAGCGGCTGCATTCACTTCCCTTGAATTTCTATTTCCAAGACAAATCCAGCTTCTTTTCATTGGCTGCACATTCTCTCAGGTATAAGTTTACGAGAGTTTGATAGGGAATCCCTGACTCTTCAGCCAGAGACTTGAAGTATTCAACAGAATCTTTATCCAGCCGCATTGTTACAGGCTGCTTGAGATATTTGGTGTAAGGGCTTTTCTTACCCTTCATCGTTGAGAAATCGTAGTGTGCTCTCATTTTCGTTGACTCCAGTAAGCGTCGCGTTCATCTTCCGGAAGCGAGTTCGCTCCTCTCGGAGCTTCCGCAAATCGAGGGCTGAATTTTTCGCCGCTGCTTCCAGATCGGCAAAGCGCAGGTCGAACACGTCTTCGGCCACGTCAAGCCGCCCCTCCTCGGCCAGGCTTCGGCCCAGAGCCAGCGCACGTTTGCGGATAGCGTCCTAAGCAGATAGGCACGGCGCAATTCTGCATAGGCTCCCCGCTGCTCTTCGACATTGCGGCGGTGGGCGACTTCGGGATCGAAGTTGCTGTCTTCGACGTCCATCAAAGACATCTGTCGCAAAGCAAGGCCGGGGCATCGGCATAACGCGGGCTGGCCAGATCCGTTTCCATTGGTCCACGCCAACCGAAAGTTGCGAGGAACTGGTCCCACTCCCGCATGAACTCTGCCGACAACTCCCGCCGCTCAATTTGCTCCGCCAGCCGGGCCAGATCGATGAATTCGGATCGATCGAGGCGCCCGGCAAGGCGATACAACGCAATCCCCATCTCGATCACGACATTGCCCGCAGTGCCCCGCTCGAGTTCGGCTACGAGCTTGCTCATCTCTTCTGTCTTCGGCCGGACGACGACGGCCGGCGACACCATTCCCGCGAATGCGGGCATCATCACATTGGATATCTCTCGCGCCATGCGAGCTTCATAGGTATGCCTTGCCTTTGTCTAGCCTTCGGCTCTGCGAACACTTGGCAAGAGGACTTGCACCTCTCTAGTTTTGTGCCGTGCCCGACACACACGCTTGAATAACAGGCGCGCTTTAGCGCGTCCTGAGCGCCCTGCGCGCGGTGCCGTATAACGCCGCAAATACGGGCCCACCAGGGGCGTGGCCTGCTTTTTAAGTCCATACCTCTGGTGGGTCGCAGGTTTGCTTTGTTAAGGCTTTCTTGCTAAAGTTGTACGGTAATTCCGTACATTTGGTAAAGATGCCCATGGATTCTGTGACCGTAAACAAGTTTAGAGATAACCTAAAAACCTTTGTAGAACAGGTGGTTAGCGAACACGCTCCCATTAAAGTGACCCGTCGGTCAGGCGAAGCTTTTGTGGTTATGAGCGCCGAAGACTGGGAACGAGAGCAAGAAACCCTCTATGTTCTTCAAAACAGCGCCCTAATGGAACAGATTGCTGATTCTTTGGCAACCCACAACCAGGGTAAAGGCTACGTACCTACCGACGAGAAAATGGATGAGATCGCTGGTATTTGAAGGTAACACGTGGGCTGTTTATGAAGAGCTTAGAGAAAAAGATAAAAACCTCCACAAAGCACTACGTAAGTTACTAAAACAAATGCTTCGATCAGATCCTGCTAAAGGTTTGGGAAAGCCCGAACAACTGCGACACAGCCTTGCAGGGTTTTGGTCGAAGCGAATTTCACAAAAAGACCGATTAATTTATAAATTTGACGATAAATATATTTACATCTTCGCATTGGTGGGCATTACGGCGATCACTGATGGGTGGATGCACAGCGACTCGGCAACATCCTGCACTTCAACTCCTGGCAGATGGCTTAATCTTACTGCTGTTTGTAGTGGCCAAGTGTTTTAGGCCACCGCGTTTTGAGCATTCCAGTAATTCTGTTCTGCCACGTTCGGTGGCAGTCCATCATTGTGAGTATGCGGCCGTAAATTGCTGTAATAACCAATCATATATTCCGTAACAGACTGCTTGGCTGACGTGAAATCAGGATACCCTGTTTTGGGTACCCATTCGGTTTTCAAGCTCCTGAAGAAACGCTCCGTAGGCGCGTTATCCCAACAGTTTAAAGATTTTGCCTGGCCTCTGAATATGTAAAAACTTTCATCACGTCACCACTTGAATGCCTAACTGCCCCGCAACTTGCCTCACCCGTTTATCCAGAGTCAGCAATGGAAAAGAATATGCTCTGGCGCACTGCAGAAAGTATGCGTCATAAGCGTATATATTATGATCAACGGCGATTCTTAAGGATTCATGGATATCCACACCAACCAACCGCACTGGTATCAGGTGCTAACGGTCATTTGTGACGACCTGCCGCAATGCTTCTTGAGCTAGCGTATTGATACTTTTACCGTTTGCTTGGGCAGCAATAGCCAGTTGCTCGTGTAGCTCAGGCGAAATTCTGAGATTAAACTTACCCGAGTAGTGGCGACGCGGCTCAATGCCTTTTTCTTTGCATACTTCCAGGAATACACGCAGCGACTTCTTAAACTCGGCACGCAATTCCTTGGGATTACGCCCATAGAAGTCTGCTCCGCCGTTAAGTCCCAATACTTCACCTCTGAATGAATCCAACTCAGGGTCATACTCAATTTTGGCGTGGTAGTCTTCTAACGTCATGATGTTCATGGTGATACCCCGTGCTGCTCTAACCATTTGCGAATGCTGGCCACGGCGCCTTTATCGGTACTCGGACCCGGATGAGGTCGGTGAAATACTCAAACTTCACCGAAAACAACCACGGCAACCCGACTACCTTCGCGCTCACTGAGTTCCGCTCCAGGCTCGACAAATAGCGCTTCAACGTCCCGCCACTGGATATTGCCGCTCACAGGACGGGCGAAGACAGCTTCCAGGGTTTTCTGGTGCTTCCTTTTCATTCCAGTATGGTACCAAATTTAGGTACCATGTAAAGCATCCAGCTTTGGCACCATTTCTGACGATGGCTGCTAACGCTCCGCTAATGTGCGCCGCCTGTGGCGTCACCATTCAGCAGCTTGTTAGCAGCCTCTGCGTTCAAACGCTCAACCAACCAGACCTTGATGATCGACTGCCGGGTAACGCCAATACGAGCCGCTTCACGATCTAGCGACTCTACGACCCATGAGGGAAAGTCAACATTGATGCGCTTGTGTTCCTGGTTGGAGCGGCGTGCCGTAGACAAATCAAGATCATCAATGATGTCCTTTTTGCCTTGGTCAAATTTCTTGTCAAAATCTTTAGCTTTCATAAAGCTCTACCTCTCTTGCTCGAGAACGTCTCACAGAAATGAGCCGAATCGTTCCGTTTCTGTAGGTGGCGACCGCAGACCAGTGCTTTGGGTCTATAAGGCCTATGACCAGAAACCGAAGCTCGTCATCCGATCTGGCCCGGATTTCCAGTAGATCAGGGTCTTTCCACAGAGCCTGGGTATCCAGAAAGTCGATTCCGTGCTTCTTTAGATTGGCCTGGCTTTTATCGTCATCGTACTCGAAATCGCTTATGAGTATAAAATATCCCTTTTTTACTCATTGGCAAGAAAGGTCAAATCGAAGGCTGGACAGAGATGTACCGCCCTTGAATATGAGGTACGACGCATAGGGTGTGGCGAAGAGGTGCCGCAGGGACCAAACGACCCAAACGTCCTTTTCCAACAGGTGGGGAGGGCGGCCGGAAGCGTTCGCGGCCCGAACAAGGGCCTCCAGGCGGTCATCGACAGAGAGATCGAAGAACTCAGCCATGCGGCACCAGCGCACTCACTTCCTGCGCCATCCATGTCGGTAAGCGCGCACGCGCCGATGCCCATCTGCGGTTGCATATTCGGGCGCAGATCAAACACCAGCACCTCCGCGTTACGCCCGTTGGTAAAGTCAAGGGCGGTCTCATCCGACAATACCAGTGACCGTGATGACGCGATTGGGGGACTGAACAGCACCTGGTCTGTCGGCGAGGGCAAGACAGATGTGTACTACCTGGGATTGAAGCGGCACGAAGCTGTTTATGTGCAAGGTATTGCCGATGAAACCCGACATTCGGCGGGGATGCGGTGATGGGGATCCCACTGACAAGCATCTGCAAACCTTCAATCCGCTGTTCCCCAACCTGGCCTACTTCGAGGAGGCGGCCATCTATGCGCCGCAAAACTTCTACAACATCGAGCCGGAAATCAGTTGGATCGTGACACCGAAACTGGGGATAGCGCTGGACTGGAATTTTTTCTGGCGCCTGGAGGACAATGATGCCGTCTATGTTCGCGGTCTGAATCCTGTGCCCGGCACTGCGGACGTGGAAGGCTATTTCGTGGCGCACACGCCGTCGGTCAGCATTGATTATCAGTGGAACCGCCCCGATGGCCACCGCGACAGAAACGAATAGGAGAGCGGAATGAGTGTAGCAACAAAAATTGTGGAGCAGGCCTGTGATCGTTCCGGCGGCTCTGGTGCCATTGAACTGATCGTTCGGCCGCGCGACAAAGACCTGGGTGGTTTTTCGGTGCGGCGCGCTTTGCCCACGGTCGAGCGCAGAATGGTCGGTCCCTGGATCTTCTTCGATCACATGGGCCCGGCGGAATTTCCGGCGGGGCAGGGCATCAACGTTCGCCCCCATCCCCATGTGAACCTGGCGACTGTCACCTATTTGTTCGAGGGCGAAATCCTGCATCGGGACTCTCTGGGCAGCCTGCAACCGATACGTCCCGGTGATATCAATCTGATGGTGGCGGGTCGTGGCATTGTGCATTCCGAGCGGGAAGATCCACAAGTCACAGCCCGGCCCCATTGCCTGCATGGCCTGCAACTGTGGTTGGCATTGCCGGAAGCCGACGAGGAAATCGAACCGGCTTTTTATCACTATCTTTCAGCGGAGATTCCCGCCGTCACGGTTGAGGGGGTATCGGTACGAGTGATGATGGGCAGCGCCTACGGGGTGACCTCGCCGGTGAAAACCTTTGCCAACACCCTCTATGTGGAAGCGCAGCTGCAGGCCGGGCAGACCCTGGTGCTACCGGATGCCGAGGAGCGGGCCGTGTATGTGGCCAGTGGTCGCCTGAAAGCGAAGGATACGGAGATACCGGAGCACTCGCTGGCCATTTTGAGTGATCAGCCCGGCGTGGTGGTGGAGGCGGTGACCGAGTCGCGTATTGGTATCATCGGCGGTGAGCGGATGACGCCGCGGTTTATCGAGTGGAACTTCGTGTCCAGTCGCAAGGCGCGCATCGAACAGGCCAAGGCGGATTGGAAAGCCCAGCGTTTCCCGAAGGTGCCGGGGGACGAGGATGAGTTCATACCGCTACCTGAATGAGACGCTCACTATGACACAAACGACCACCGTCAAGAGCTCGGCCTGGGTGCCGCAAGTCAGAAATTGAGCCCAGGGTTGTCACCTTCAGTATTACTGCTTGGCTGTGCGGGGCTAAACTTTTATGATGCGTTCTTTCTCAGCAAGTGGGATGGAGTAATCAATGCCCGGCCAGTCGATGACCCTTAAAGATAAACTATCGCGCCTCAGCTATCGCCAGGCGGTAAAGCTGTTGGGCTCCCGGGGCGATGCACTGTTGCAGCAAGGTGGACTCTACGACATCGATCTGGATCGGGACGTCAGGTTTGATGAACAACAGTTTCGTCTACTGCTGTCCGATGCCGAATTGTCCATCCGGTTGCATGGCAAAAACCGTTCGACTCTCGGTTGGCGCTGCAGTTGCCACAAGCAGCAATGTGAGCACATTGGCGCCGCGCTATCCCTGATCCTTGAGGAAAAAACCCCGCTGGGGTTGGCCAAGGCGCCACCCGAGCCTCAGCCGGTTGCCGCCTTGAGCGACAGCGAGTTACGGGAGCAGGCCCTGGGTGAGCGCAGGGAGCGGGCGGCCATCGAGAAAATGCGGGTCAAGTCGCTGACCCCGAAGGTGTTGTGGAGCGACTATCTGGTCACCAACGCCACCTCCGGCAAAACCTACCGGGCGGCGTTGCGGGGATGGGAGCCTGGAGATTCCTATTGCAGTTGCCCTGACTTCCGCAAAAATACCCTGGGTGTCTGTAAACACCTTCTACATGCGCTGGCGAAAGTGGAAAAACGCTTTCCCGCTGCGATCCGCAACAAACCCTACCGGCAAAAGCAGATCGCCTTGCATCTGCGTTACGGCAAGACGCTGGAGCTGCGGTTCCTGTTGCCGGACACCTTGTCGTCCCCGGTGACGAAGGTTATCAAGCCCTGGCGTGACAAGGCGATAGACAATGGCCACCAGTTGCTTGTGCTCCTGCAACGGCTGGAGCGCCTGGGTGAGGACGTGCTGATCTACCCTGATGCGGAAGAATACCTGGAGCGGCTGCTGTTTCGCGAGCGGATTCAGGACACGGTCAGGGCCATCCGCCGAACACCGGATACACACCCCCTGCGGGAAAACCTGCTCAAAATACCGCTGCTGCCTTACCAACTCGAAGGTATCGCCTTTGCCGTGGGTGCCGGGCGCGCCATCCTCGCCGATGAGATGGGCCTGGGCAAGACCATCCAGGGCATCGGTGTGGCGGAACTGCTGGCGCGGGAGGCCGGCATCGAACGTGTGCTGGTGGTGACGCCGGCCTCGGTCAAGTCCCAATGGCGCAGTGAGATCGCAAAATTCTGCGAGCGCGACAGCCAGATTGTCATCGGGGATGCCAAAACCCGGGCGGCACAATACCGGGCACCGGTGTTTTTTAGCCTGTGCAACTACGAGCAGGTGCTGCGCGACAGCGCGCGCATTGGCGATCAGCACTGGGATCTGATTATTCTCGACGAAGGGCAGCGAATCAAAAACTGGGAAGCCAAGACCAGCCAGACCATCAAGGCCCTGCGTTCCCGGTTTGCTCTGTTGCTGACGGGGACGCCGCTGGAAAACCGTCTCGACGATTTATATTCCGTGGTGGAGTTTGTCGATGACCGCCGCCTGGGGCCGGATTTCGATTTCTATAATCGCCACCGGATCATCGACGAAAAAGGCAAAGTGCTCGGCTACAGAAACCTGGCGCAGCTGCGCAAAACCTTGCAGCCCATACTTCTGCGCCGCACCCGCGGTTCGGTGCGGCAACAGCTGCCCGAACGCAGCACCAAGGTGATCCGCATCGCCCCCACCGAGGCGCAACTCAACATGCACGGCGGTTTTCACAGCACGGCAGTGCGCATTGCCGGCAAACGCTACTTGACCGAAATGGACCTGCTGCGCCTGCAAAAGGCGCTGTTGATGTGCCGCCTGACAGCAAACAGCACCAGCCTGGTGGACGGCGTGCAGCCGGGTTATTCCAGCAAATTGCAGGAGTTGGACTCCCTGTTGGCGGAACTGGCACAGGAAGAAGACCGCAAGATCATTGTGTTTTCCGAGTGGACCCGCATGCTCAATCTGATTGAGCCGCTGCTGCAAAAACACGGCTGGGATTTCGTGCGCCTGGACGGATCCGTGCCCCAGAAGAAGCGCCAGCAACTGGTGCGGCGTTTCCAGAACGACAGCGATTGCAGCGTGTTTCTCACCACCAATGCCGGCGCCACCGGGCTCAACCTGCAGGCGGCCAATACTGTGATCAATATCGATCTGCCCTGGAACCCCGCGTTACTGGAGCAGCGCATCGCCCGCGCCCATCGCATGGGACAGCAACAGCCGGTACAGGTGTACTTGCTGGTGACGGAACAGACCCTGGAGGAAAATCTGCTCGCCACTCTGTCGGCTAAAAAGGAGTTGGCATTGGCGGCACTGGATCCCGATACCGATATCGACCAGGTGGATCTGACCAGTAGTATCGATGATCTGCGTCGGCGCCTGGAGATCCTGTTGGGTGCGAAACCGGAAGCCCCGACGGACGAAGCGCAACAGCGGCGCGAACTGGACCAGGCGACACGGCAACAACGGCTGTCGGAAACGAGCGGGCAACTGGTTGCAGCTGCTTTTGGGTTTATCAACGAATTGTTGCCGGCGGAAACGGCACAGACCCGGGAATTGAGTGCGGTACTGGAACGGCAGCTGGGCGAATCCTTGCACAGAACCGACGAGGGCGACTTGCAATTGACCCTCAAACTGCCGGATGAACGGGCCTTGTCCGGTTTCGCCCAGACCCTGGCACGTCTGCTGAATCTGGGAGGCGCAGCACCAACCAACAAGGAGGCAACAGATGCAGGAGATAGAGCTGCAGCTACAGCAGACCTTTAAGCTGCGGGACTTCCGCCCCGGTTAGTGGGCGATGGTTACCGATGAGGTAACGGACCAGGGCTCTGCTGGACCAGGGGTTGGACAGGCGTGAAGTGATGCCGGGCAGAGTGGAATCTGTGTAGGATATTAAAAAGTTGGGGAACTAATCCAATAAAGTCCGTGAGAAAGGGCAATAGATGAAAGTAGGGTATGCTTGGCTGGCTGGGCAGGAGGTCGTAAAGCGCCTGTGCCGGAGCGCTATGCTGAGCTCCGTTCCGTGACTCGCATAGAGGTCATCGGCAACTGCCTTGCGGTGCCATCTGCTGTCGCTCCGGCGAATGACGCCAGTGCCTTGGACCATATTCTGTTTGCGCTTAAACATGAGGGCGTCGATCTGATGATCCTGGCCCAGATACTGCCCACAGTGCCAGAGTCGGAGCTGATTGCCGCTTACGAAGCCGGTCCGACCAGCCAGTACCTGAGAAAAGCCTGCTACCTGTGGGAACATTTTACCGGGCGTGAAATTGACAGGGCACCCAGGACCCTGCGCTCCAATTATGTCCCTTTGTTTCAGGCGCCGCCAGGCGCGAACTGCTGCACTTTGTTGGACGAAGCCGCTACGCGGCAGAAAAAGCACACCGTTCCAATAAAGGGATAATCCCTCTCGTACCCACGTCCGGGTACGACAACAGAGGAATCATCCCATGCACCACACTCAGAAAAAACGTTTTGACTCACTGTATCAACGCCATCTTAGCGCACTGCAGCGGCAGGGCAAGAGCGAGAAGACCATCGAGGCCTACTCCCGTGCCGTGAGGCACATCACGACGATGCTCATGGTTATACCAGGCAACGAACTTATACACCCACCCCCATGTGCACGTAGTGGTACCCGCAGGCGAAGTGGATCGGGCACAGCGGCTGTGGCGGCGTCTCGGTGACGACCACCTCTTCAACGGCAAGGCCCTGGCGGCCGCGTTCCGCGGCGCGCTGCTACACACGCTCGCCACCGACGGGCTTGCTCTGCCGCCCACGCCCAAACGCTGGGTCGCGCACTGCAACGGAACCCACGTCACCTTCCGCTACACCGATGGCAAAACCGGTGAGCGCCGGACCCGCACACTGCCAGGCGAGGATTTCGTATGGCTGCTATTGCAGCATGCCCTGCCCAAGGGCTTTCGGCGCGCAGTACCCGACAGCGGGTAAGGACGCAAGCTGGCCAACCTGAAACCCACCTGCAGGGAGGAACGCAATAGACTGTAATTGTGATTTTTTAAACATCGCTGCCCCAGCGAGGCTACTGCTCGCCCTTATCAAAGCGTTGATCTCAACGCCGAACGCACAGCGCAACATCCTGCCGGATTTATTTCCTATATAGAAAGACATCAGAATCGACTTGAGTGAGCGCTCCGGGCTTGTTCAGCAACAGGATATGTCACGGCAAGCGCGGCATATCCTTATTTTGTTATATACCTTGCTTCGCATCCAATATGCGCATATGCTATGCGCATTGACTAAGCGAGGCTGTTATCATGACCGATTTTTACAATGTCGAAGCACCAAAAAAACCGACTAATGTTAGTATAAACAGCGACTTACTTAATCAGGCGCGAAGCCTGAAAATTAACCTGTCAGCGACACTTGAACAAGCGCTTGCCGAGCAGTTGCGTGGACAGCGGCGAGCCCAATGGCGCCAGGAAAACGCCTCGGCTATTCAAGCCTACAATGAACAGGTCGAAAAGCATGGCACATTCAGCGACAGCGTAAGGAAGTTCTGATGGCTCAGTTCGTCGCTTATCAGAACACAAGTCCGGCTAGCCGCGAGCAATTCCCCTACTTATTGGATATTCAAAGCAATCTGCTCGATGACCTACGTACTACCATTGTGGTACCACTCAGTCCTTCCGAGGCAGTGGCCCATATTACAATCTCAAAGTTAAACCCTGTTCTGGTTATAGATGGCCATCGCTTTACAGCAATGGTGCAAGACATGGCTGGGGTGGATCGCAGCCAGCTCGGCCGAGAGCTTTGCAATCTTACCCATTACAGGGCTGAAATTGTCGCTGCTGTCGATTTCGTGCTCTCTGGCATATAACGCGCCGTTCCTCAGCGGCCAAAGCATGTTGGCGCCCCTATTGCGCAAGCAAGAGGCGTGACAGCATGATTTGGTCCGTCTGTAAGAATTTATTAGCGCCTATTGCAAACTTTGTATATGCTGGCAATATACATCTATGATTCATCTGATTCAACAAGCTGGCTTTGACTGGGACTCCGGCAACACCGAAAAAATTGTCAGTAAACACAATGTCTTGCCATCAGAAGCAGAACAAGTGTTTTTCAATGAGCCTCTCTTGTTAATGGATGACATAAAACATAGCCAGAAGGAGACCAGATACCACGCCCTTGGTGTTACTGATGATCTGAGACTTCTGCATATAACGTTTACCTTTCGTTCGAAAGGAACCCTTGTGCGGATAGTTTCTGCTAGAGATATGCACCGCAAGGAGAGAAAAGTTTATGAGCAAATTGAAGAAAATCCCTGAATTTAAAAGTGAAGCGGAAGAACGCGACTTTTGGCAAACCCACGATTCCACTGAGTATGTGGACTGGAGCAAGGCCAAACTCGCCAGGTTTCCAAATTTAAAGCCGTCGACCAAAACAATATCGCTGAGGCTCCCTGAATCGCTTTTGGATCGCATTAAAATCGAGGCCAACAAACGGGACATGCCTTATCAATCTCTTATCAAGGCCTGGCTAGCCGATGAAGTGAATAGCACTCATCGCAGGCAATGACTGCGCGCTAGCCGGGTTTACATCAGAGCAGGTTTTTACCGGTCGCTACCTTGAAGGTGCACGTCCGTCAGGGCAAGGGTAAGAAAGATCGGTTTGTCACGCTACCACAAGCCACTTTGCAGGCGCTGAGATGCTACTGGCTAACCCACCGCCATCCGCGTTGGTCCGAGAAAGTATGACCACCCATCTGGGCTACTCCTGCGCTCCGAGACAAGTCCTGGAAACTCGCGTTGCACCGCTCTGTGAATTACTTCTGGGGTCATGCACGTGGCTCCTCTAGCGCCCAGTTCAGCCGCGGCGGGTATGAAGCGGCTTTTGTGTTATTGTTTGAGCGCCAGCGAGTAACACAAAAGCTGCGTAGTATCCGGTGTCGGTCTGCAACTGATGGTTAGAGGGCGCTATACTGACCTCTATTCGAATCCAGTTTAACCAGCTGCGTGGAACTGACCATTAGAAGGCTTCTTGGGGACCATTTGCACGGTGATCTGCAAGCCAAGCGCCTTTGCTACCTTAGCGACAGTGGTAAACGTCGGATTACCTTCAGAAGAAAATGCCTTGTATAACCCTTCGCGGGTCAGTCCGGTATCTCTTGCAAGTTGGCTCATATTTTTTGCGCGGGCAATAACTCCCAATGCGTGAACAATAAACGCAGGATCATCACCGGCCTCTTCGATAGATGCCTCGAGGTACAACTCAATATCTTCATCCGTTTTAAGATGTTCTGCAGAATTCCACCGAGTAGTCTTGATGCCCATAGCCTACACCTCTAATTGCTTGGCGATTTCTTTGGCTTTGGCGATGTCGGCTTGCTGAGAGCTTTTATCGCCACCCGATAGAAGTATCACGACGAAAGTTATTCCGTAGGACGAAGTAAACCCTGTATCCAGGACCGTAGAAGATGCGCAGTTCGCTTACGCCGTCGCCGACCGGCTCTACGTCTCCGAAGTGACCGATCTCCAATCTGTCAGTTCTAGCCTGGATGCGCGCCCTCGCCCTTCGGTCCTTTAGGGCGCCGAACCACTTCCTAAACTGAGCAGTTGTACGGACTTCTATCATGCGTGAACTATAGTTGGCGATGAGACGACTGTCAACTATAGTTAACGCTCCCGTTTAGGTCAATCAAGCCCTATAACGCCCGGCTCATGCGCCGGTTTGGAGCCGCAAAGCGGCGGAAAATCGGTCGCTGTGCAGCAGTTTGAATTTTGACAGGCAACCATTTTGCAACCATAATGACTTTCGACATATTTTTTTTGAGGACTTAATTATGGCTGCCATTACCATCAAGAACATACCTGATAACCTTTATGCTCACCTCAAGCAAGCTGCAAACGCGCACCATAGAAGTGTAAACAGTGAGCTAATTGCTTGTTTAGAAAGAGTTTTATTGCCAAATAAAATGACCCCGGTAGAGCGCATCGACACTGCTAGAGCATTACGCAGTAGAGCTACTGGCACCATAGATCCTGAGGAACTGGATAATGCTAAACGAGTGGGGCGCCCATGATAGTAGTCGACACCAACGCTATTGCTTACCTCTATTTATCCTCCCCATATACGGAGAACGTCGAACAGTTATTAATTCAGGAACCAGAGTGGGCTGCCCCGGTTCTATGGCGTAGTGAATTTCGAAACATTCTGGCACTTTATTTGCGCAAAAAAATCATCGATTTAGAAACGGCTTGCGGCATCCAAAGTCAGGCGGAAGAACTGATTTCCAGTAACGAATTTGACATTGATTCCGTCTCCGTTTTAAACTTGGCAAATGATTCAGGCTGCACTGCATACGACTGTGAATTTATTTCGTTGGCGAAATCACTTAACTGCAAGCTTGTCACCGGCGATAAAAAACTTAAAGCTGCCTTTCCAGATGTTGCTTTTGATGCGCACACATATATCTCAGAAAAATTCTAACGCCGCCAACCCGCGCAGCTTTGTAGTGGAGACGAAGCCGCAACGGAAAAGCTGTCGCTGTGCTTGGCTTTGAGACCTCAATCTTTGTGGCTCGTGTGGAGCTTAGCAATGGCAATTTCGAGGCGCTTAATTTCCCTTAAAACGGAGTTTCGATTTATTTCCATCCATGTCCAAAGCTTCAGCATCGCTTGACCATTCAACGTTATAATAAACCATACCCCCCAAAATATACGCTCTTCAGCTGACTCCGCAATGAAAAACCGGTATCCAGACCAGAGCATTAGCACCGTCATAACAGCGATCACAAAGGAGACTACAAACATCCATCTTCGCAGCCCACCCTTGAATGGACTTGCGGCCAACTCAAACAGTCCTTTCGTTTCGCCCATTGCTTGGTCGATTTCTTTAGCTTCACTTTCTAGTTCCCTTTTAATGCAGTCATCTAAGTTCATTTCTGGTTCTCCTAAGTCGAGTGGCTACAGGTAGAATCGCTCTTTGAGCAAACGTCTTGCCCGATTCAAACGCGACTTGACCGTGCCTTCGGAAATTTTTAACACTTTGGCGACCTCCTTCACCGACAGCTCTTCGAGATAGACCAGGTGGATCATTTGCTTCTCCGGGCCCGGCAAACGGCTGATTGCTACGCTGAGCAAATCATCCTGTTCATTTGCTCTGTCAGAAGTTACGACAATGTCGTCGCTTAGATCCTGATAAAGTTTCGAGTGCTTGGTCGCTCTGAGCAAATCGATGCAACTCCAATGCACCAACTGATAAATCCAACTTTTGAACGCTCGCGGATCATCCAGCCGACGAATATTCTTAGCCAACTTCAGCCAAGCGTCCTGAACGGCGTCCTGTGCAATCTCACCATCGCCGGACACTTTGAAACCATAGCGCAGCAACGCTTTTTGGTAGCGATGGAAAAGCAAACTAAAGGCTCGGTCACTTCCATCTTGCGCTGCCAGTACCAGGAGCTCTTCTTCGGTTTGGTGCATTTAGTCACTGCGATTCACTCACCCCTCAAGACGGAGCGAATCGCCAGCAGGTTCATTTATTTAACGCTAAAGTTCAGCGGCCAAGGCGAGTTGGCGGGACTTTTGCGCCAGCAAAAGGCATGACAGCTTGCCTTGGTCCGTCTGCAACGCCTGGTTATGAGTTGATAGTCCGGGATAGCCTAATTTCATTTAGCGCGACGCCTGAAATAAGCTCGGTTTTTACGGCACCATCTCTGAAAAAACCATGTCGTTGATAGAACTCAATTGCTCTCATGTTTGAGTCCAGCACCCAAAGCACGGCTTCTTGATAGTCCCTACCAAGCGAGACCATTGCGTATTCTAGTAGTTTCGATCCCACGCCGTTGCGCCAGTACCTTTCTAGCACATATATTGCTCTTATTTCACCGCAATGGTCGACATCCTCGTTATCCCGGTATTTGCCGAAATTGGCAAAACCCGTCACATGGTCTGAATTCGTTGATACTGCTGTTTCGCTGGGCTGTTCCGCTATAGCGTTAGTCCACATTACACGCCTTGCGTCACGGTCGAGGTTATCCAGGATACTTTTCGGCATTAAGCCAGCGTATGCCGACTTCCAGGATGCAATATGCACTTCTGTAAGCTGGTCAATGTCCTTCGCTGAAGCTACTCTTACTGTCATATGTGGGACTCATAGCGCTCGCAACAGCGGGCAATTTGTAGCGCTAGCGGAAAATTGCTCCGCTGGTTGCGTTTTTTAGCGCTGCCGTGACTCTCTGACAGCATCGACAATATCATCGGTTTCAACGATTGATTTGATACCAGGAACATCGAATGGAGAACCTTTCTTGCTGCCTTTGGATTTCAAGACAAAAACACTGCCATCTTTGCGCCGAATTTCAATCTCTTCTGTCTGAGCCATCGATAGAAGTTTTGAAAGATTTTGCCTGGCCTCTGAATATGTAAAAACTTTCATGACATCACCCCAGCAATTGAATGCCTAACTGCTCTGCAACTTGCCTCATCCGTCTATCCAGCGTCAGCAATGAAAAAGAATATGCTTTCGCGCACTGCAGAAAGTATGCGTCATAAGCGTATATATTATGATCAACGGCGATTCTCAAGGATTCATGGATATCCACACCAACCAACCGCACTGGTATTAGATTCGTTACGTTTTCAGCTTCCAGGGCTTCTGGTTTCGTGAGTTTCTTCCGCTTTACCATCGCTGATAATGCATTGCCTATCTCATAAGGCAAAATCTCTGGGGCAAAGATAGACGCTTCATTGGTAAGGACAACAATGCGCGCCCTCTCTGCCTCATTAAGAGACACTGCCAAAAATATATTTGTGTCTGCAACAACATCCATATGTACAATTGTACATCTAAATTCGAATTTGTCTACTTTCTCGCCGAATCGGGCGCTAATCGGGATAGGGCGGGGCCTCGCGGCCCGGCTCCTCCCACACCACCGGGCATACGGATCACGTACCACGGCGGTTCAAGTCAACACATTCATCATGCCACCAACTGCGGCAGCCCCAAGCCTTTAAAGTACCTGTTGGGCAGGGATCGGTAAAGCGCCGGACTTTTGCTCAGTCTCCACGGGCCGTGGGCAGACTTGGCCGTATTCCAGGCCAGTTGCCTGTCAACTCCCAGGCGTCTCAGCATCCGGTAGCCCTTCCGGCCCCACTGCTTCCACAGGTAACAACGCAACTTTCGCCGGATCCATTTGTCGATATCACGCAAAGGGCTCAGCACCTCGGCAATGCCAAAGTATGCTTTCCATCCAAGCAGGGTCTCTTTCAGTTGCGTGATGATCGTCAACAAGGTATGGCCTCGTGTCCGACGGCTCAGTGCGCGTATAGTCTCCTTCAGCTTCCAGTTCGCTTTCTCACTCACCTTCAACCTCAGATCGCGCCGATGTAATTCCAATGGCGCAGGGCCTGATGGGCGCTTCGTTGCGGGCGGAATCCATCACTGTGGTCATGGAAGTGCTCCTCCCAGTGCAACGACAGCACCTGCGCAATCGCTTGCTGGATAAAACGGTCCATGACCGTCGGTATACCCAGCTTGCGCATCCGGCCATCTGCCTTTGGTATCTCGACCCGGCGTACCGGTTTAGGATGGTAGCGCCCTGCCAGCAACCGTTGTCGAGTGTCCGGCCAGTGTTGCTTGAGATAATCGGGAAACTGTTCAACGGTTATACCGTCGATTCCCGGCGCTCCTTTGTTGCGTTTGACTTGCTTCAGTACCCGTATCAGATTGTCCCGCTCCAGTACTTGCACCATCAATGAAGTCTGTCTTGTGGGCCTGGGTTCAATACAGTCTCCAGCCACCGGTTCATCCTCTGCCACCTGGACAGGACCAGCCTGAGCTGCTTTACCGATGCGATCCGCTGTCTCTTCCTGCACGATTGCCGTCCTTTACTTGTTCAGGCCTTCGGTTTCACGAGAAAACCTACTATGCCCTCTGCTGACTTCTGCCGTGCGGTCATGCCGGCTCTCGCCAGCATCAGTTGTTCCCTCAACACACGGCAGACCTCCCGGGGTAAGACACTTACCTTTCCTCGCGCAGGCGCCCGATTTATAAAACGCATCCCGCTTGCAGATGGAGGGCTTAATGGTCACGTGCCCACTGGCCCCGGATACGTCACACCTCATATCGGATTCTTGTTCATCGCCCCGCGATTTCGCGTTGGGCTTCCTCCAGACCCCATCTCGCAATGACGCCCTTGCCCTTCCGCTAACCTTCGGCTCTGCGAATACCTGGTAAGAGGACTTGCACCTCTCTAGTTTTAGTTAAGTGCCATGCCCGGCACACACGCTTCAAGAAGCAGCGCAGTTTACTGCGTCCGCTTGCTTGACTTTGTTATGTCTGCCGAATTCATGACCTAATCTTTAGGTTGGTAAACAACATTGAGCCCACCATCACCTTTTGAGTTCATGTCGTTGAGCGTTTTTGACATTTTTTTCTTAAAGTCATGCTCGATGTTTGCTTGAGCTTCCAGGACAGTTGAGCCGATATCACTTTCATAGAATCCAAGCAGTGCGTCTAACTGTTCTTCCGTATAATGTTTCTCAAAGAGCTCAATTTTAAGTTCGCGATAGACATCAGAAATGGCTTTTCGCACATCTTGCATTTTTTGGGATGCATCGGGGCTTGCTGGCGGCCATTGGCCGGTATTGGTTAATTCAAATAATCTTGTAGCTTTGTCTTTTTTACTTTCGGTTGCCACGGTATGTCACCTGGATACATAAAGCCAATATGTGCTGCAACTTTGGCTTTGGTGTTTTTCAACCAAAGTTAAAGTCGTCAACACGATATTTTTGTTATGCATTGTTATTTTTCATAGCTTAATATTTCGATAAGGTGTTTACTGGGATCAAGAAAATATATGGTTGGTGCTTCACCTTTAGCGCCCGCCTCTCTACCAGGACCCGTATTGTTCCCAACCGAATGGAAATCAGGACCATAATCTATATTTGATTCTTTTATACGACGAAAAATCTCATCAAATTCTTCTGGCGACATAGAAAACGCATAGTGCTCATAACCTTCTGTTCCCCACGGAGCAAGCTGGATTTGAAAATCACTAGACACTTGAATAACTGTAAACGGCCCTTGGGTTCCATCGTTAGTGAAGCCCATGATATTTGTATAAAAATCCACACTCGCATCAAGATCATTAACTTTCATTATTATGTGATCAATATTCATAGGCTGATCCTTTTAGTGTGCATAACGCCCGTGCTTACGCGCAATTTTGGAGCTGCAACGCAGCGGAGAGATTGTCGCCGTGCAGCCGATTGTTATGCCGTGCTTAATGAAGTTCACTGAAAACATCAGGATGCTGCTCTGCTATCCTCAGCAAGGCCACTGCTGGACCTTGTGGCTCTCTGCGACCTTGCTCCCAGTCCTGCAAAGTTCGGACACTTACACCCCCCCCTCTGTCAGGATAGATGTCGCGTCCATCTCGATAATCCACCCGAGTTCGGGCAACCCGTAGTACGCCTTTTTCCATTT
>JBBDLF010000029.1:0-90434 GCA_040879025.1 Pseudohongiellaceae bacterium | reverse complement strand
GCTCCGGCCGTGAAACGGTCGGCGGGCGCTATATCTTCCACCATATGATCTGGAGTACCCAGGTAATGGATGAGGAAGGTAATCCAATCGACGGCGAACAGGTTGGCTGGCCTGTCCATGAGGTGGGCCGTAATCCGGATATTTTCGACCCTGATGCCGGCCGTTTGCTGAAAGCGGGCTCTTATGCTGTCTCCAACTCGGTACACCTGCACTCCAATGGCCGCGATACCGTCGGTCACCTGGAGATCGGCTTCCGCTTTCATCCCAAGGACTACGAGCCCCGATACGAACGCGCGCGCGTCGGATTGGGTAATGGTCTGGATATCAGTATTGCCGGAAACCAGGACGGACAGGAACTGCATGCGTATGCGGTGCTGAACGATCACACCAAAATCATCACCTTCGAACCCCACCTGCACGCCCCTGGCGAGCGTATGTGCCTGGAGGCCATCTGGGGCTATACAGTGGAAACCCTGTCCTGCGTGGGCTATGACCACAACTGGGTGCGAGGTTATGCGTTCGAGGATCATGCGCAACCGATATTGCCCAAAGGCGCTATCCTGCATATCGTCGGTTACATGAACAATACCGATACCAATCCGAACGTGCCTGACCCCCGCAACTGGCAGGGTTCCGGTAACCGCTCGGTAACCAATATGTTCATCGACTTGGGATTGCGAGTCAGCCTCAGTGATGACCAATTCCACGAAGCCATGGCGGAACGGCGCGAAGAGCTGGACATGGGTCCCAATGACCACGTGATCGGCTGTCCGCTGTGTGGGGCCCCGCTGATCTCTCCTGTCATTGAGGAAGCGGATGAGGATGAAGAATTGACTAATGATCTGGCCGTGAGGGAGACCGAGTAATGAAGGTAAGCAGTCGTCAATTGCGGGGCGGGGTATTTGCCCTGTTGACCGCAGCCGTATTGTCCATTGCCGCTCCGGAGGCATTCGCTCAGACCTATTTGCACGGACAGCACGTCGAACCGGCCTATGAAGGCTGGCGTGAAAACGAGGACGGTACCTTCAGTTTCATGTTTGGTTACATGAATGAAAACTGGGAGGAAGAAGTTGACGTGCCGGTGGGTGAGAACAATTTCTTCTCGCCAGGCGAGGCTGATCGGGGGCAACCGACCCATTTTCTGCCGCGACGCAACCGGTTCACCTATGAAGTGGTGGTACCGTCGGACTGGGGTGACCGTGAACTGGTATGGACCCTGACCAGCAATGGTGTCACGCGCAGAGCCTATGCCACGCTGGCCACGGATTACTCAGTGGACAATATGGTGATCGCCTCTGAAACGGGCTCGCTTGGGGCCGGCACCAGCAGCCCGGAATCACGGGCCAACGTGCCTCCGGTCGCCCAGGTGCTCGGTGACACTGTCGCCGGTGAGCATATTCGCAATGTGCGCGTTGGCGAACCGCTACTGATTCGTACCCAAGTGACTGATGACGGATTGCCAGAGGCTTCCACGGGGCATGGACGTACGGAAGAGGGGCTGCAACGGCGGATGCAAGTCCCTCCGACACGAGTCACTGTCGGCAAAATCAACGGACTCTACCTTTCCTGGAACGTTTACCGCGGAGAGGGAAAGGTCTCGTTTGACCCTCCGCAGGTTAAACCCTGGGAGGATACCCGCACGTCGGCCAATTCCCCATGGGGTTGGCTGTGGACGCCACCGCCGGTTCCCGACGATGGTATCTATGAAACCACTGTCATGTTTGATGAACCCGGCACCTATGTGTTGTGGGGGAGAGCGGATGATGGCGGGCTGTATGACGACCAGTGGATTACAGTAAACGTCTCACCCTGAAAGCGACGATCTGCCGATTAAAATCGGGCCGGAACGCCGGCCTGAATCGGGTGAGGCTGATACGTTTATTGTCAATTTCCGGGGTTTTGACTCACTGGACCGACGAGTTTCGGGCGAATTAAATTTGCTTGCATTGGTTGGGTAGCTGATCTATTGTTTTTGCCCTATGGATTGGCTCAACAACACATTCACGCTGCTCGCCGCTTCCCAATTGGCGCTACTTGGCCTGTTCTTCCTTTACCATTATGGCAAAGACAAACTTGGTCTGCTGCTGGTTTTTTTCTGTCTTTGTCTCATGGCTTACCTGGTGTCACGTTCCACGCTGATCGATAGCGGAGCCGTTTCGTACATCGCGCGGCGACTGGCGAATATTACTCCGGCCCTGCTGTGGGTGATTGCCTTTAAATTGTTTACCGATGGTCGCCGAATTCATCCCGCGGTTTGGGTGCTCGTGGTGGTTTATCTGGTGGCGAGAGCGCCGCTTTCCATCTATACCCCGACGGATGAATTCAGGCAGGCGTGGAGGTGGGGTGTCTACGTGATGCCACAAGTGGTCATGCTCGGATTTTGCCTGCACGCGATTCATCTTGCCTTCACCGGAATCTCCAGTGATCTGGTGGAACAAAGACGGCGTGTACGGGTTACGTTTGTGATTAGCATGGGCATATTGCTTGCGATATTAACCGCCAACGGTTTTTTGCGTTATGCCGCGCCTGTGTTCGAATTTGTCCGTATTGACTACCCGGGAATGGTTCCAGGCGTTTTCTTTTCCGGGTATGTATTGTTCGGTGCACTGGCGTTCAATGTGATTAACTTTCAACTGCGAAGCGGCGCCGCGGATTTGATAATCAGCGCCGACGACGATCCTGGTTTGCATACCGCGGCGACTCCAAAACCGCAGGTGGAAGTTGACCCTGCTGTGGTGGAAGCCATTGGCAATATTATGGAGCAGGAGAGGCTTTACGCGCGTATGGGACTTACCATTGGCGACCTGGCCAATGCGTTGTCCATGCAGGAATACCGGTTGCGCAGGGTAATCAATCAACAAATGCATTACCGGAATTTCAATCAGTTTCTCAACCAATATCGTATCGAAGAAGCTAGCCTTCGTATCCGCGATACAGACACACCGATCTCCAGCATCGCACTCGATGTAGGGTATGCATCCCTCAGTTCCTTCAACAAGGCATTCAAGGATGCGCATGGAGTGACGCCGACCGAATATAGAAACCGGAACTTGACGCTGCTTGATTCGCTCAATATTGAAGGCAGCGCCTGAAGGTTTTCAGTCGCGAACAGCAAGGAAATTGTAGCTGAATAAGCAGGTAATCTCCTGTGAAATTTGTGACCAGAAACGGCAGACTCTGGTTATAATCAAAGCAATTTTCGGGGTCTGCCATGAGTCGCCAAGTTACGCCTGCCAAGTACAGATTCGCTGTGCTTATCGTTGTAGTATCACTTTCTGTTACGTTTACTCCTGCTCTTCTTCCTCTTCACGCACAGGATCAACCGCAGTCTCCCGACAGCATCGCTCTGGACGCGCGCGGTGAGTCCAGTTACATGAGAGTTGATCTGGATCTCGACTTCGAGTCGATGATGGAGGAATTCAGCGCGGGCAAGGACGATGTTATATCACGCCAGCAGGACCTGCTGGAGGAGCGCTATGATATGTCCGACAATCCGGTGGACGGCGTGACTATGTATCGTGGCAAGCCGGTGCAGGGTGGCGTGCGTGTGAGGCTCCCTGACCAAGTGGAATCCTGGCAGGAACTGGCATCGATGTCGCCTGCGGAAATTCGTGAGAACGGTTATTTTCCTGCGGGATTTATGCCTTTGCCTCATCCGTTTCATGAGGAAGGCGGGATGGTGTTTCCCGAAGTGCATATCAATGATGTGTTAGAGCAGGAAGAGCGAGACCTGACTCGCTTCGATATTGACTTCGACATACCCGAACGTTTTATGCCGGAGTTTCCGCCCGCGATATTTTTGACGCCCCGCCCGGAACTGGGAGACGCGTCGCAAGGGGAACTGGTCACGTCCCGAAACTTCTTCCGGCTCTTTAATGGTGTTCTTAACCCGAAGCAACTGGAAGGGTTGCGTCTGCTGGTGTCGCCGTTTCCACAGCAACAGTTCAATCTTACCAATGATCGGCGCAGTGAAGAACCCAGCATGGGAGTCACCTGTTTTGATTGCCATGCAAACGGGCATACCAATGGAGCGACTCACCTCGTCGGTGACATTCGACCACAGGAGTTTCGCCGTCGCATCGATACACCGACATTGCGCGGTGTAAATCAGCAGCGCTTGTTCGGCTCGCAACGTGCGTTGCGCACGGTTGAAGACTTTACCGAGTTTGAGCAACGGGCTGCATATTTCGACGGTGACACAGTCATCGCCCAGAAGAAAGGCGTCAATTTTCTTGAACGCGGAAGCGAAGTACACGCGATGGCGGAATTCCAGGAAATCCTCGATTTTCCGCCCGCCCCCAAACTGGATCCGTTCGCGCGACTGTATCCTGATCTTGCCTCCGAAGAGGAATTACGTGGTGAGCAGGTGTTTTTCAACGAAGGACGCTGTGCCGAGTGCCATTCCGGGCCCATCTTCAGCGACAATTTCATGCACGATTTGGCTGCGGACCGCTTCTACGAACAGCGCCAGATGATAAACGGCCGCATCATGACCGATGGTGGCCCCACCAAAACCTTTTCCCTGCGAGGTATCAAAGAAAGCCCGCCCTACCTCCATGACGGCCGCCTGCTGACCCTCGACGATACTGTCGAATATTTCAACCTCATCCTGAGCCTTCAGCTAACCGAGCAGCAAAAGTCCGACCTCGTGGCCTACCTCTACACCCTATAACGGGGTCGGACCGCCGCAACCGCAGGTAATCCCTTGCGTTTGCGGCAATAGGTAGGTTTTTCAGGAGCTTAAAATTCTCTTTTGATCCGCATAAAGGGGCATTTTAGGCAGTATGGTGCTGGAGGGACGAGTAAAGGTGCCTCATTGGTTTAGAACGTTCTTTCTCCGCACGATATGGCTTATTTAAAGGCTTCATTCGAGCCAAACCGAGCTTGGACCTCAGTGAACTTGCCTCGTCACAGCGGTCCGACCCCGGGGTTATCGGGTGGCGATTATGTAGACGGCGTGGATGATGCCGGGGATGAATCCGAACAGCGTCAGGACGATGTTGATCCAGAAGTGTTTGCCGAGTCCGACTTCCAGTAGTACACCGAGGGGCGGCAAAATCACGGCAAAAAGGATTTTGATCAAATCGCTGAATAATCCGTCCTTGGTTTTTTGTAACGGCATAATGCCTCCAAAATATCCATTCGATCCAGAATACCTGGAAAGCGTAGAACATTGCCTTAAGCCGGTACAGAGGGTGTTTACCCCATCAGCGATACAGAGTAACAGGCTCTATTCATTTCTGTTGCCCGGTGGTAAACAAAATCCGCCAAAGGGGGCAGGTGCCTGTTAACAAGGCTAGATAGGTTCAAACAGAACAGTAGGGTTTCTGGACCTTCCGCCGTAGTTGTATTCACCGATATCAAAGTCATGGGTTCAACGTCACCATTGATTCAACAAGTGGGTAATCCAGACACTACCAATTCGGGGGGATCACAGTATGGCAAATGAACGGTCCACTAATTCGTCAAATCAGGGGAATACGCCTCAGCACGGAGCGGCGGTTTCCACTGACGGGCATCCCATTACGACAGGTCCGACGGATGGACATCCCAGAGCCGAGCCCACAGGTGCCCGTCACGATACCGAATCTATCTCTGGTCTCGTCCGCGGTCTGGTGGCTGATGTTTCCACACTGTTCAGCAAGGAAATCTCCTTGGCCAAGGCAGAAATGCGGGAAGCCGCAGCCGGCATTAAAACTGGAATTACTTCCATGGTCGCAGGTGCCGGGCTGGCGTTCGCCGGTGTGCTGGTGGTGCTTCTCAGTGCCGTATACGGCCTGGGTCAGGTCCTCGAACTTTGGGCCGCTGCCTTGATAGTCGGTATTGGCGCGTTACTGATTGGCTACGTGATGCTTAAGGCGGCACAGCGTAAAATGGAGCCTTCCGCCTTCAAGCCGGAGAGGACTTTCGATTCAGTTCATAAGGACACCGAAGCGACAAAAGGAGCCGTCAAATGAGTAACAATAGTCACGATGGAGCGCGAGATGAACACAAAAGTCCTGAGCGGCTCGAACAGGAAGTTGATCAGGCGCGTAACCGAATAGTGCAAAGGGTCGACACTCTGAGTCACCGCCTCTCACCAGGAGAGCTGCTCGACCAGGCTTTAGGCATGGCGCGTGAATACGGTGGCGAGTTTGGCCACAATCTGGGAGCCCATGCCAAACGAAATCCGGTGCCGTTACTCCTGACCGGTGTCGGCCTTTCCTGGTTGATTATGTCTTCCAATTCCGCCCATGGGGAATACGCCTATGATGCCGAATCACTGGGAGACAGGACAAGAGACCACAAAGAGAATGCGAGTGACAGCATCTCTGGCGCCATGAGCAAGGCCAAGGGGGCGATGAGGAGTACCGCGGATAAGGCCAGGGATCAATCCGAACAACTCAAGGGCGCTGCAGAAGAACGAATGAGTTCAGCGTCGATGGCGACGCGTACCAGGGCACATGCAACCCAACAACAGCTCACTGACTTTTTCCAACAGCAGCCGATTTTGGCCGGCGGCCTGGGAATTGCTCTCGGCGCTGCTCTGGGCGCATTAATCCCGGAGACTGAAGCGGAAAACCGCGTGGCCGGCAGGGCAAGTGACAAAATGCAGGCCCAGGCGCGGGAGTCAGCCGGAGATCAGTTAGGCAAAGTCCGCGATACGGCCAAAGAAGCTGCCCAGGGCGCCAGGGACGCCGCAAAAAGTTCTACAAAAACGTCTCAAAGCAAGGACCAAACATCCGGACAGGAAGCCAGGGGCTCGACCACAGAACAGCCATCTGCATCACCCCCGGGCCGTCGTGTATAAGCTTAAGTCAACTACGCACAGGAGGTGAGTGCAATGGCCAACGAGCAGGGTAAATCCACAGAGGAAATTGAACGCGAGATGAAACAGGAAGCCGCGGCTGCGAAGCGGGACGTAGCCGCATCAGCACGGGAACGAGCGGAGACAGGCAAGAAACAATCCGCGAGACAATTGGACAAGGTGTCAGAGGCCGTCGATCAGGCGGCATCGTCGTTAAGCGAACAGGATGTGGAGGGGCTCGCTTCGTTTGCCCGTCAAACCAGCGACAAAATATCGGATCTTGCCACCAGGTTGCAAAATCGCAGCATGGACGAACTCACGGAAGATGCCAAACGGCTCGCGCGCGAAAAGCCGGCAGCGTTTATGCTGGGCAGCGTGGCCGCAGGCTTTGGCCTGTCACGGTTCCTCAAGGCTACTGAAGCGAAGAGTTATGATGGAGATCACCGGGCGGGTGCTGCAGACACATTGCCGTACACGTCTGAGCCACCTCCGCAGACCACATCAGCATCACCAACTTCCGGGAATTAACGGATCTCCCCATGCACCTGGCTGGGAAATAGCCACTATCGCCGCGCGGAGCCGTCGTCAAACACGCAGGCTCCGCGCGATGCTGTCCGCCTGGCGAGAAAGAGTTGTTCCCCAAACTGAACTTTTTCCACCCGTGCAGGGTCTACTGACTGTGTTCAACTGATATGAAAAAGGAGGTGATCCAGTGTCTAGTGATAAAGCAATGGTTTCAGCGGATGTTGGTGTTATGAGTGACTTTGAGGCAACCCCAAGGAGTTGATCGTAGTGCGCCATTAGTTGATTCCGCTGGAATCAGCAATCACGGAAGGGAGCCTCTGGCTCCCTTCTTTGCGTTGGACTGCTGCGCTTTCTTGACAGGCAACTCACGAGCAGCTCCCTGGCGTTTACTTTATACCGGCCTTCCTCAAGCCCCCAAGATAATGATCCACCTGCGCCTCGAGTTCGAGATAAAACAGCTTTTCCCGGGCAAAGGCCAGGCTGAATTCCGGTAACACCGCCAGCAGTTTGTCCACCGCGTTTTCCATTTCACGACCATTCCCCAGGTAGGCAAAAATCACTACCCGGTGAGCCAGAGCCCAATACTGGCAATTTGAAAACCGAAGTGCCTGGTCCGTCAAAACCAATGCCCTTTCATAGTCTTCCATAAATATGAACGCTTGCGCGGCATAGGTTGAGAAGGCCCATGCCTGCGGGTCATTCGGGCTGAGCTTTACTGCCCGTTCAAAATACTCAATCGCCTCATCATAACGACCCTCATATGCCAGCGAGTCTCCTAAACCGCAGTGGGCCGCGGCGAAACTGGGATTAAGTGAGATGGCAATCTCGTTATCGTAAATAGCCTGGCGGTATTCCTTTCTGGCCAATTGCACCCGCCCGCGCAACGCGTAATAGGTTGCATTCTGATTGTCAAAGGAGAGCGCCCGGTTGCACGCATCCAGGGCTTGTTGAAGAAGCTGCTCCGCGGGACGAGTGTCCCAGTACACCATCCCCAGTACCACTGCATATGCCCACCATGCGTAAGCATCACCAAAGTGTTCATCAAGCGCCATGCTTTGTTTAAGCATCGACTGCGCCTTCAGGTTGTCAGCGGCGGTAAACTTGAAAAAATGGAAAATGCCCAGATGAAAATAGTCCCAGGCTTGCAGGTTCGTTGTACGTTCTCGCACCACTCGACGACGCTCGGCGAAGCCGATTTCAGGTTCCAGGCGCGCTACGATATTGGTAGTGAGTTCATCCTGCAGACTGAATATATCGGTCAGCTCGCAGTCGAACTTGTCCGACCATTTGCTGGTACCGCTGGCCGTCTCTATAAGTTGGGCTGCAACGCGAACGCGATTATTGCTTCTCTGAACGCTGCCTTCAATGGCATAGTCCACATTGGCTTCTTTACCGAGTTGTACGATATCAACGTTAATGCCTTTATAGCCGAAACTGGAATTGCGCGCGGCGACATCGAGCCAGCGATGCTTGCTCAGCAACATGATCATGTCGGCGCTGATTCCGTCAGAAAAATACTCTTGTTCAGGTTCGCTGGAAAGGTTGACAAAAGGGAGTACAATCACCGATGGTTTGGATTTAGTCTCGGGCCGCGACGCAGATGAGTCAAGAGCGCCTGCCTTGGCGGATAGTTTCTCGGAGGCTTCATCAACTGCGGCAACAAATCGAAAACCTTTGCCGTGCACCGTGCGTATAAATTCCTGTTTCCTGCCGGTATCGCCCAATACCTGACGCAGCGTTTTGACGCGGCTGCTCAGTGCCGCTTCAGACACAATCTTGCCCGCCCAGACAACCTCGTGAATTTCATGTTTGCTCACCAGGCGATGCCGGTTTCGTATCAGGAGTGTCAGCAGTTCAATGACCTGCGGTTCCAGACGCAACAGTCGATTGTTGCGAAGCAGTTCAAAACGATCGGTATCCAATGTAAATGTGTGAAACAGGTAGCGCATAAGAGTCCTCTGTCATCCTGCGCTCGTTTGCGTAGTGATGTTGATTCCAGCGTCCACGCAATCGCCGGGGCCGCAAACGAAACCGAGGTTCAGGAATTCTCCATGATTAAACCCTGATCTCTTCAGGCTTTTCCCGCCTGTACCGCGTATTGTCATAACTGTCCGACCGTACGATTCCTGTCATCGTAGCAGTCGCGCCATTTTAAAACACCAGGACCAATTTAGTCGAAGGAGATCATGATGAGCACGAAGAGAAGTATCTCGTCAACTGCCAGGGTCCAGCACCGTCAAGGGCGAGACAGAATATGAATGTGAAACTCAACGACAGCGCTGACTGTTCGGAACTGGGTGATTTGTTGGCACAGCTGGCTGAGGGACTGGATGACTATCTGACCTTTACAGATGAAGATGCCATGCTGAAATCCGAGTCGTGGCGCACAGCACTGGGCCAGCCACTTCCCGAAGCAGGGGCCGGAATCCAGCAATTGCTTGCGGAAATCCGGGAGCATTTACTGCCCAATGCCTCGCCTGTGCCGAAACCGGGATTCAGTGCCTTTATCACCACCGGTGCCAGCTCCGCCGCAATTCTGGCCGCCCTGAGTGCCCACGTTGCCGCGCCGCAGCGATTCGGTCTCAATGCCTTCAACTATCTGGAAAACCTGTCTCTGGAGTGGTTGGCCGAATTGCTTGAGCTGGCGCCCACGATGCAAGGGGTCTACTGCAGCGGTGGGTCAATCGCCAATATCGTCGCAATGGGTGCCGCCCGTCAGGCAGCTTTCGAACGATTGGGCGTCGACCCCGCGCGAGACGGCATTTCCTCTCCCTGCCGCGTGTTCGCCAGCGCGGCGGCGCACCGTACCATTCATCGCGCGGCCGCCGTGCTGGGAATGGGGCGAGCAAGCGTGGTGCCGATAGCCGTAGACGCAAGTGGCAGGATGAGGCCAGACGATTTATTGCGGCGATTGGCCGGCCAAGCTGACTCCGAGGCCGTGAACATCGCCATCGTCGCCAACGCCGGCTCAACCGATACAGGCGCGATTGATCCACTGGAAGAGATCGGACTCATCGCCAAACAGCATGACATCTGGTTTCACGTCGACGGGGCTTATGGTCTGCCCGGCATATTGGATCCTGTCTGCAAACCGCTGTACAAGGGTATGCGCCATGCCGACTCAACCAGTGTTGATCCTCACAAGTGGTTGGGCGCGCCGGTAGGGGTCGGGGCGACTTTTGTCCGCGACCCAGACATTTTGCAACGCGCCTTTACCCAGGAAACTGCTGATTACCTCGAGGGCTCCTTCAGCCAGGACCAGGCGCGACATTCGATGGACAGTTTCGGGATCCCTTATCACAACTTCGGTCTGGAGTTGTCGGCGCCCAGCCGGGGGGTGATCGTCTGGGCCATAATTCGCGAGATCGGAAGAAAGGGGCTGGCCCAGCGTGTTATTCGACACAATGCCATGGCGAGACATATTGCGGACCGCGCCACGGCCGACCGTCACCTTGAGCTGGTACTGGAACCTGTGTTGTCGATTTGCTGCTTTCGCTATCATGATGCCGGCATTGCCGACCTGAATGATTTGAATCGTCGGATACATCGTGAGCTGGTTTATCGGGGTGTGAATATGCCCAGTACCACGACGGTCCACGACAAGCTCGTCATTCGCCCCTGTTTTATCGGAGCCCGCACACAATGGGCGCAGGCGGACGCCCTGGTGGACGAAGTGATCGAGATAGGCCGTCACCTTAGCAACAATATTTAGATCAACGTTCCAGTAAAGAGGGATTTATGAGCATTATCTATAACTCAATACTTGACACGATCGGCGATACTCCGGTTGTGCGAATCAACAATCTCGCCCCGGTCAATGTCAACCTGTTTGTCAAAGTCGAGTCGTTTAACCCCATGGGTTCAGTCAAGGATCGTCTCGCTCTGGGTGTGATTGAAGACGCCGAAAAGCGGGGAGTGCTGAACCCGGGCCAAACCATAGTTGAAGCGACCAGCGGAAATACCGGCATCGGCCTGGCGATGGTGTGTGCGCAGAAAGGTTATCCCCTGGTAATCACCATGGCGGAAAACTTCAGTGTTGAACGTCGCAAACTGATACGCTTTCTGGGAGCGAAAGTGGTTTTGACGCCGGCCTCTGACAAGGGTTCCGGCATGGTGGCAAAAGCGGATGAGCTTGCCGCGGAGCATGGCTGGTGGCAGCCAAAACAGTTTGAAAATCCCGCCAATGCCGAGATTCACGCAAAAACAACTGCGGTAGAGATAGTTGAAAGCTTTAAAGACATCGGGCTGGATTACTGGGTAACCGGCTTTGGTACCGGGGGCACGTTCAATGGTGTGTCCCGCGTCTTACGAGAACAAAGTCCGCAAACCAAGATAATGGTTTGCGAACCGGATAATTCGCCGATGTTATCCAGCGGAATTGCGCAACCCCGTAACCCGGACGGTTCGTCCGCGGGTAGCCATCCCACTTTCCGACCTCACTTGATGCAGGGCTGGACGCCTGACTTTATCCCGTCCCTTGTCGAACAGGCCCTGGCTGAAAATCGAGCGGACAGTTTTATTCCGGTTAACGGAGCTGATTCGATGCAGTGCGCGAAAGACCTGGCGCAGAAAGAAGGTATCTTTGTCGGGATCTCGGCCGGGGCTACTTTTCTGGGGGCGCTCACTGTTGCCAAACAAGCAAAGCCTGGTGCCAATATACTGTGCATGCTTCCCGACACCGGAGAACGCTACCTGACAACGCCCCTTTTTGAAGACATCAATGTGGACATGTCGGCAGATGAAATTGACATTTCTCTCAGTACGCCGGGGTTCCGGTTTGACGGTAGTTCAGGCGGCAGCGAGGGAATGGATCAGACCGAGCCGGAATCCGCAGCAGTGCAGGAAGTGACCGATCTGATCGCAGAGAGAGATCAACCGATTACCATGTTCGCACTGGAGTGGTGTGAATTCTGCTGGTCGGTACGCAAAGTGTTTAAAGCCTATGACATCTCGTTTCAATCCGTCGATCTGGACTCGGTCGCTTATCAGGAAGACAACCGGGGTACCAAACTCCGGACGGCGCTCAGAAGCCGAACCGGAGTGAATACTTTTCCCCAGATATTCATCAACGGTGAGTTTATCGGCGGATGCACTGAGCTGTTCGACAGCTGCAAGGACGGCAGCCTGTTCAAAAAGCTGCAGCAATTGAGTATCCGCTATAATGCGTCGGTCAAAACCGACCCTTATTCCCTGCTGCCTGGCTGGTTGCATCCACGATAGGCCATGTCGCAGGCAGTCAGGACATTGTAACGCCACGCATACTCGAGTAAATTGAAAGCGATTCACTCCCGGGCCGCCCTCGAGCGGCCCCCGAACACCACGGAGCGCCCCATGAACAGAGCAACCGCACTGATTTTCTCCGCTTTCGCCGCTGCGCTACCCGTCATGTCATCCGCGGCAGACGGTTTCGTCACACCCCGAACTGAATGGGGACAGCCGGATTTGCAGGGGGTATGGAACTTCTCCTCGGATGTGCCCATGCAGAGGCCATCCCAGTTCGGCGAGAGACAGTTTCTCACTGAAGAGGAAATTGAGGAAATTCGCGCCCGACGGGCGGCGCGCGATGCGGCTTCGGATTCAGCCCTGCCGGTCGGCGGAGTCGATGAGTCATACAATGATTTCTGGATAGAGAATGCGGGCATTGGCGACACCGTGCGGACTTCCCATATTATCTATCCGTCAAACGGTCGGCTTCCTGATCTGGTCGAAGGGGCTATAGCCAATCAGGGAGTTTACGGCGGGGCGACTACGGGCGAATCACGTCCGGTTCGTATCGGCGCCGGTGGTATTGGTACGGACGGTCCGGAGGACCGCGGCCTTTCGGAGCGCTGCATCATCGGTTTCAATGCAGGTCCTCCGTTTACACCCAGTTTATACAACAACAATGTGCAGATTTTTCAGAACAGGGATCATGCCGTCATCCTGACGGAAATGATCCACGATGCCAGGGTGGTCCCCCTTTATGATTCCGGAGATAATCTGCCCACACTCGAGGACAGCCTCCGCTCCTGGACCGGTGATTCACGCGGCTACTGGGACGGCGATACACTGGTTGTTGTAACACGAAACTTCAATGGCCTGGCAGCCAGCTTCGGCTCGGCGGGCACCTCATCGGAGAAGGTGCTCACCGAGCGATTTACCCGCACAGGCCCCTACACCGTGGAGTACGAATTCACTCTCGATGACCCGTCCACCTACACCGACCAGTTCACCGCTGTGGTAGCCATGACCAGGGTGGCGGGGCTGCTCTATGAATACGCCTGCCATGAAGGAAACTACGGCATGGTGAATGTTCTGCGCGGCGCCCGCGTCCAGGAAGCGATGAACGAGTCGGAGTAATCGGAGGAATCGGACTTAGGCGACTGCCGCTTGCAGAATGATCCGTTCCGCAATCGTTACATGTACAGCACCTCGCTTTTGCATGATATGAGTCTTTACCTGAAGAGTTCCCCCTGAAACTTTCCGAGGATTGAATGGCGTCCCCCCTTGATCCCGGGTACCCAGGTCAATAGACTAAAGACCTACTTCATCACCATGACTGAATTGAGCAAGCACCATGAAAGCACGCAGTTTCATTTTTGCGGAGCCGGTGACTTTGCGACAGACCAAGAGTGCAGGGCAAACAAAAATAATCTGCTCGCAACCGCAAGAATATGTCATTGTTATCCAGAGTTCGGCCGACATCGTCAGGGCGCGCCAGTTCGCACGATCTCTGGCAACCGGCCTGGGATTTTCGACAGCGGATGCAACCTGTATTGCGTCGGTTATTTCGGAACTGAGCAGAAATATCATCCAGTATGCCAATCATGGGGAAATCACTATTGCCAGAGAGATACAAGGTCCGCGGCTGGGAGTTCTGATTTGTGCCAAAGACAACGGACCTGGCATCAGGAAAATCCAGTTGGCCCTGAAACCCGGTTACTCAACCTGCGGTGGGCTCGGAATGGGATTGCCCTGCGCACAGCTGATGGGGGATGAATTCAATATAATCAGCGCACCGGGAGCCGGGACCCAGGTGGATGTCAGAATCTGGCTGCGCTGATCCCTTTTTTTGAGCACTTGCATGTGGATCGTTCTCCCAATAAGAAGGGTATTGAAGCAAGAGCCTGTGGATCAATTGCTTAAACATGGATGTCTTCGAGGTAACGAGCGACTGTGCCGAAGTGGAACGAGGGCTGTTTCGTTTCAAGGCAGGGGCTTTGCATTCCGGAGATACCAAAACGTTCCTCGCCGCAAACTTCTTACCATTCCCGCCTATCTCCAAATATTCATCTATCTATTCCTCCCCGACTGCTGAACAATCCAGACAGACGGTCAATCAGGCAGGCAAACGATGAAACAAAAGGGCTCGAGTTCAACGTAGACGGCCGCCCGAATACCCAGTTCCTGAACCATCAGCAAGGCCAGGACTGCTACCACAATGATCGATAGTCGCCAGGATCGAACAAAATGGGAATTCATTTCTACCATGCCGTAAGCTTCAATCCGCGAAGGTCAAATCCCGACCATTGAGCCTGCATTTGGGGTCACAGGCTTGGTCCTTGCTCTGGTATCCCGTCACGGTCACCAGACGTCCGGGATACAGCGCATTGGAATCGAGCCCGGCATCGTGCATTACCCGCCAGGAGCCGCTCTCGACAATCCATTGCACGGTCCTGGAGTCAGTCGCGGCATTGACATGAAGCAGAGTGAAATTCTCGCCGTAATCCACACGCACGATCTCCCCGGTGAAGCGGCGAGGCAGGTTGGCATCATAAACCTCATCAAACTGCGGGCGAAGTTCTGACTGCGCAATGGACTTGGGGGCCGTTGTCAGGGCAAATGTTCCCAGGACGGCACACAGCATCAGGCCGGTCGTTGTATTCAATCTGGAATACCGATGATTGTTCAGCATATTGAAGCGCTCCTTGGTTGTCGTAAAGAAAGTAAGCACGGAAGGTACCAGTGCCGGTACGGCTGAGCGTAGCAGGACTTTTCCGTACAAATAGCGATCGTTGTCGTCGCACCCTCTCAGGGTGCTCTGGTCGCAGGCCATTTCCTGGTCTTCCCGAAAGCTTCTCAGGGCGATATGAACCACTGGATTGAACCAGTACAGAGCCCTCAGCAATTCACCAAGGGACTGGAACCACAGATCGCCGCGGCGGAAGTGGGTCAGTTCATGTTTGAGAACCCAGAACTGCTCCTCATTGGTGTACGCAGTGGCAAAGTTCTCAGGCAGATAGATAACGGGTTTGACAAGGCCACAGATACAGGGATTTTCGACGATGGCCGATGTGCGGATTTGAGTTTTGTCCAGTCGACTGCCGGCAATCAACTGTTGGATACGGATGTCGCTGAAGCGTATTTCCTGCGAACCCTGCTTGAGCGTCCGATGCAATCGCCATTGCAGCAAGCATTGCACCGAAAAACACAGCGCCAGGCCACTTAACCAGATTTCAGCCACAGGGAGGCCGCCGGGCAGGTAATACACCTCTGCGCCTGCTGGTCCTCCTGTTGATAACAAAGAAACGTCGATTCCCGGCACGCCCGGTTCCACCGGAAAAGCAGGGCGTTCCAGTCGCAGGGGTATCAGCACGGACAGGAAGGGAATGGCCCACAGAAGATAGGCTATATGGGCGCCAAACAGCCTGCGGATCGGCGTGCGGATCAGTAGTACCACGCCAATCAGGATGCTCAGGTCCAGTGTGCTTGTATAGAGCCAGTTGATCATTTGCGCTTCTTCAATGATTCGAGTACCTGCTCGATTTCATTGATATCCTTCCTGGTAAGTTTCTTACGCTCGGCAAAATGCGCCAGCAGGGGGGCCATTCGGCCATTGAAGAACTGGTCAAGAAACCCGTCGGAGCGGCTGGAGAGGAACGCTTCCCGGCTAAGCTCCGGCCAATAGAAGTACTGCCCCCCGTCTTTTTTGCGCTGAACCGCGTTCTTTTTGACCAGCCGGGTCAGAATGGTCTTGATGGTGTTGTGGTGCCAGTCGGAGTCCGCCTGAACCCGTTCGATGATCTGGCCGACGGTAAGCGGAGATTCATTCCACAGTACGTCCAGCACCTGTATTTCGGGGTTGGTTACCTGCATTTCGGGGTCCTCGGGTCTGTTCCAAAACTGATAGACTACAATAATAGTCTCAAAGACTACTTGTGTAAAGGGTAAAATCCAGTTTGGGCAAATCCAGGTTGGACCCGTTCGGTGGGGGCAAGATTGGACTTCTGGTGGCGCCTTTTTCAATCTTGTCGATTGAACTTATGAGGTTGGAACCGGCGGTGAGCTGCGCGATCGATTGCGGGCTATCCCCGGCCAGTTTCTCGACCAGAGACAGGCGAGTGCGGTCGCCCAGCGCCGCAAACCACATGCTCGAAACCGGGAGAATAATTTTTCCGCGTACGGCTTTGCCGGGCACTTTTTGTGCCGGTGGATGCAGGAATCTACCCTTGTGGCAGGTCCCCGCGAAAAGCATTTTTATGTATTTAAAGAGTTGAATTCCTATATTACATATGTCTAAAATCGCCCATGCTGAAGCGATTATTACAGAAAGAACTGCCACAGCTACTGCGGGAGTACCCCGCAGTCACCGTCCTCGGTCCGCGTCAATCGGGGAAAACAACACTGGTCAGGACGCTGCGCGGTTACCAGTACTGCAACCTCGAACTGCCTGAAAACCGCGAACTCGCTTCGGACGATCCCAAAGCGTTTCTGAACAACTACCGCGGCAAGGTTATTTTCGATGAAATCCAGCGAGCACCGGAACTGCTTAGCTACCTGCAGGTGCGCATCGATGAGGAGAACCGCAATGGCCAGATTATTCTCACCGGCTCTCATCAACCCGCATTGCGTGAATCCATTTCGCAGTCTCTGGCCGGGCGCACCGCGGTGCTTCAGCTTCTGCCCTTCTCCATCGTTGAACTGACAGCCGGTGGAATTTGCTATGACAGCTTTGAAGAATATGCCTTTACCGGTTTTTTACCGCGTATCCATGACCAGCAGCAAAGGCCGAGACAAGCCTACTCCAATTACTACCAGACCTACGTGGAACGCGACGTTCGTCAGCTCATCAACCTGAAGGACGACAGCCTTTTTGAAAAATTCATCAAGCTGCTGGCCGGTCGCACGGGACAGTTGATGGACTACTCGTTGCTGGCCAATGACGTCGGGGTGGATGCCAAGACTATCCGGCACTGGCTTTCTATCCTCGAGGCGTCATTCATTGTCTTCAAACTGCCTCCCTATTACGAAAACTTTGGCAGGCGGGTCATCAAGTCTCCAAAGTACTATTTCACGGAAACCGGATTGCTCGTCTATCTGCTGGGCATTGAGAAACCCGAGCAGATCAGGCGGGACCCCCTGGTGGGGGCGATTTTTGAAAACCTGGTTGTCATCGAATGTCTCAAGTCGCAACTGAATCGTGGCGATAATGCAAACCTCTACTTTTTTCGGGACAGCAATGGAGTGGAAGTCGATCTTCTCATCCCCCGGGGCAGCGAACTGACGGCTATGGAAATCAAGTCGTCATCCACATTCCGAACGGGATTCCTCGCCCCCTTGAAAAAGCTTGAAAAAGCCACCGGCAAACTGCGGCAGGGCATTGTCGTCTATAACGGCGAGTCGCGAGAGTTGGGAAGTTGCTACTGCGCCGTAAAATTTGATCAGCTTGCCAAAATTCCCGCGCATTGCGGGAAGATCTCTCGCTAGAGAATAGAAGTGCATGCACAAAAACCCGGCGCGCGCTGATCACCGCTCGGCCTCTCCCGCTAGCGGCGCCTTTCGTGCTACCAGAAAGACGACCTTGACCGAGGCCTCCGGGTTCCACTGTTCTTCCAGGCTGAAGCCGGCATTCTTCACACAGTCCAGCAGTTGCTGTTCACTGAAGCCTTTTACCCTGGGTCCGAGACGCGTAAGCGCCAGTAGCGGCAGAACAAAGCCCCAGATTCCCGGTGGTTTCTCTATGCAGACACTGCTGCTGATAAAATAGCCGCCGGGCTTGAGCATGGCATGTACCTTGGCAAGGGGCTCGTCAAGGTCTTCCATCAGCTGCAGTATGTTGAGGCCAAGAACGACATGGTAGTGTTCTTTGTCTACGGGCATGTCATCAATGTCCGCCACGGCAAAGCTTACGTTATCGATACCATCCTCAGCACGTTTCTCGTTGGCAATTTCGATCATCTTTGCCGCGTAGTCGACAGCGTGGATATGCTTGACGTGGGGAGCATGCAGCAAAGCGGTGGATCCGGTGCCGCAACCGAATTCGAACACCTCGCTTTCCGGTGTGAGATACTTGCGCGTAATCTCAAGCTTCTTCTCATAGGCTTTCTGGTCAGCGATCGGTTGCCGGGAATATCGCCGAGCCATCAGATTGAATATCAGCGCGCCTTGACCCATTGTCGTTCTCCTTTATTGATCCTTTTTCTGGAACGTTGTTTTGGACTGCACGGTATTACCGAACGATTACTGCATAAAGGCACGGTCAATTGCAACGTCTTCCTTTTCTGGCTGATTCGACGAAAGTTGCCGCGCGGTCACCGCAGCTTGGCGCGTCATAACCTGCTCCGTCATCATAAGCGCCCAAGAATGTCGATGTTATTCATTGAAGTGAGAACGTAATTTTGCTCAACCCCCGCTCTCTTTGTTCCGCTCTGTTGTTACGCCTGTTGGGTGGTTGTGCAAGTGCGCCCCAGGTCGACGGTACTTCCCATAATCCGTTTGAACAGCTTTGACCGGTACGAGGCCATGATGCCGGCCAGACAGGCGGACATAATAAGGCTGTGTGTTTATCAAACTATTTGATATTATTCATAATATGAGTGAAAACAAAGTGGACAATTTGCCGGACAGAAAGGCGGCGGAAGACAGGGGGGAAGACACCTTTCTAATGGAGCCGCTTTTGATCCGTGAGGATGCCAGGGGCAGAGAGGAACTCGTGGATATGGCTCTCGATCTCGCTTCCCGGTCGGCGGCTTTCCGCAGCAGTCTCCCGGAGGGCGTCATGATGGCTCTGGCCGATCTGGTGCGGGCCATGAATTGCTATTACAGCAATCTCATCGAGGGCCATGACACACACCCGGTTGACATTGAGCGAGCACTCAAAAAGGACTATAGCGCTGATCCCAGGCAGCGGGACCTGCAGCATGAAGCCGAAGCGCACATCCACGTCCAGCGATGGATTGATGAGGGCGGTCTGGCGGGACGCGAAACCAGCCAGGAAGGCCTGTGCGAGATGCATCGGCGATTTTGTGAGCTTCTGCCCGAATCCCTGCTGAAAGTTGAAGCTCCTCACGGCAAAGACGAGCTATGGATAACGCCTGGGGCGCTCCGCAAGCGGGATATTCAGGTCGGCAGACACGTGCCGATCAGTCCCGGCGCCGTGCCCCGTTTCCTGGAACGCTTCGAGGCGGTCTATGGCAAACTGGGCAAGACCAGCACAATTCTCGCCGCTGCCTCCGCCCATCACCGCTTTTTGTGGATTCACCCCTTCCTGGACGGTAATGGCCGGGTGGCAAGGCTCATGTCCCATACCATGCTGTTACAAACTTTGGATACGGGCGGCATCTGGTCAGTGGCTAGAGGCCTGGCCCGTAATGTCGATGCGTACAAAAGCCAGCTCGCCGCCTGCGATTTCACCCGCCGGAACGATCTTGATGGGCGAGGCAGCTTAAGCGAAGAAGCGCTGGTCGGCTTCACGCGTTTTTTTCTGGAAACCTGCCTTGATCAGGTCGCGTTCATGGAGAACCTTGTCAAGCCGCAACGGCTGCGCGACAGTATATTGGTCTGGGCGGAAGAAGAGATTCGCGCCGATGTCTTGCCGCCTAAATCGGGTAAGGTGCTGGAGGCGATTCTTTACAGAGGCGAACTTCCCCGCGCCGAAGTCCCGGAGCTTCTGGGCATGAGTGACCGACAGGCAAGACGTATTACTTCGGCGCTGCTTGACCAACAAGTGCTGAGCGCCGAGACAGCGCGATCCCCATTCAGGCTCGCCTTCCCGGCGTCCCTGGCCTCGCGCTGGATGCCAGGCCTGTTTCCCGAAAAATAAGGAGGACTACAGGCACCTTTGGTCAGGCCGCAATTCGTTCGGCTCGTGGTCCCTTGTTGGACGTATACGACTAATTTTTAGCCTCGCGCAAAACTCACACACAAGGCTTTATGACAAGGGCTAAAGATCAGTAAGTTACTGATTTAATTGGTGGGCCCACCTGGACTCGAACCAGGGACAAACGGATTATGAGTCCGCTACTCTAACCAACTGAGTTATAGGCCCGCTGACCAGCGAAAAGGGCGCTAATTATAAGGCTGATGGAGCCATCTTACTAGGTGTCGCCCCCCTCTGCAGAGGCATTTTCCGCCTGTCATCCCGGGCAGAGAGCCAGACCGGGCGGCAAGGCATGGCACTTTCGAGCGCCACCCCGTGGGCGGCGGATCTGGTATTCCTGAAAATTTAAGCATATCCTTCCTCTGTGATTTTACCGGTTCCGCGGGCGAAGCACTGAATCCGCCAGAATGACGAAGTCGAAGCCATGGTCGACCTGAATCCCCGCGATATTTACCGCGAGCAAGTCAATACGATTTTTGGGTTGCTGCCATTGACCCTGTTGGTGGATATTCTTGCAGCCACCATACTTTTTGCCTTTGTATTGCTGGTCACCGGAAACTACTCACCGCTGATTTATGCCTGGTATGCTGTTGTCCTCATAACAAGCTCAATTCGGTTACTTGTAGCCGGTTATCTGAAGAACAGAATCGATTACGGTGGGCCGGATTCGAGAGCCGGATTTTTAGTGCTGAGCGCCCTCGTATCGGGACTGCTATGGGGAAGCACCTGGACGATCATGCCCATTGGCTCGATAGAGCCTCCGAAGGGAGCGATAATTCTGTGGCCGTGTGCTGTGTTGGCCGGCGCGGTGGCTAATTTTGCGATACTGCGCAAACTGTTTTTGAGTCTGTTGCTGCCCACCATCGCCCTGCATGTGGCACTTCTTGTCTATCTGGGGACAGAACAGGATATTCAACTGGCCGTTGCGTTGACAGTGTATGGCGCATTGCTCGCGGTAGTTGCCGCCAGAATCGGTAATGACTTGAACCTGGGCATAGCACTGAAGCTTCAAAACCGGTTACTCGGCGACTCATTGCTACAGGAGAGAGATGAACTCAAGCGTAAAGAGTCGGAGCTGCTTCGGCATATAAAACGCGAAAAGGCCTTGCTGGCCGAGAAAAAGCAAACTGATGTCAGGTTGGAACAAGCCGTCGAGGAAAAACTGTTGCTGTTGGACGCTGCCGGCGAGGGCATTTTTGGAACCAACAAACAACGAAGAGTCACGTTTGTAAACTCCATGGCATTGAAGCTGTTGAATTTCAAGGAGGAGGACGTTCTGGGTCAGGATGCACTCGGGCTTGTTTGCCGCGACAGCCGGGATCACCAACAGGAGAACACAGTCCGAAATTCCATTAGTGATTGTTTTCATGACGCCAGATCGATTGAGAACATGAAGGGTAATTTTTTTGGAAAGGGCAATTTGGTGCTTCCGGTAAATTTTTCCTGCCGGCCGATCATCAAACATGAAAAGTTCATCGGCGCGGTTGTCAGTTTTTTTGATATGACCAAGCAGATAGAAATGGAAGCCAAGCTGCTGCAGGCGCAGAAAATGGAAGCGATTGGGCGCATAACCGGCGGTGTGGCCCATGACTTCAATAATCTGTTGACTGTCATCATGGGAAATCTTCAATTTCTCAAACGACGGCTTTCCGCCGCGGACGATAAAAACGAGGCCCGTTTAATCGAGAAAATCATGAGCGCGGCGAAGCGGGGCGCCGAAATGAACAATCGCCTGCTGAGCTTTTCCAGCGAGCAGGCATTGCAAAGCGCGCCGGAGGACCTGAACGCCATCTTGCTGGACATGCAGGATTTTCTGAAACGCACCCTGGGCGAGGAGATAGAAATCGTACTCAATCTTACCGGTAAAAACTGTGGTGTGATGATCGATCGCACTCGCTTGGAAAATGTCATTCTGAATATTTGCCTGAACGCAAGCGATGCCATGCCGGATGGAGGTACGGTGATTATTGCCAGTCATGACAGCCTGCGGGAGTCAGGCGATTCGTCAACTGAACTGGTCCATGGACCCGGCAAGTACGTCTACCTGACAATTACCGATACCGGCGCGGGTATCCCGAGATCGATTCAAGGCAAGATATTCGACCCTTTCTTTACCACCAAACCCCGCGGCGAAGGTTCCGGCTTCGGGCTCAGTACAGCCTATGGTTTCATTCAGCAGTCAGGTGGCGATATCATCGTGCAGAGCGAGGAAGGAAAAGGGTCCATTTTTACAATTCATCTTCCGGCGGTGGCTACCAGGGGTATCAAGGCGGAGGAGCGCAAGGAAACCACCACGGCTGTTGCTCGCTACGATGGCACGGTACTGGTGGTCGAGGATGATCACGGAGTCAGAGACATCGCCTGTCAGATGCTGATGGAGGCAGGGTTTAACGTGTTGACTGCCAGCAACGGGTCGGCCGGACTGGAGCAATTCAATATGCATCCGGATATCGATTTGGTGTTTTCCGACATCATCATGCCGGGAGGCATGACCGGCATTGAACTTGCGGAAAAGATTCTGAGTGATAATCCCGATGTACCAATCTTGCTGGCCACAGGCTATATCGAAAAACCGCTCAAGGACCAGATTGCGGGGATCGGTAATGTTGTCTGCATCGCCAAACCCTACGACACCGAAAAACTCCCTGGAATGATCAATTCCATGCTGAGCAAAGCCGCTTCCTGAAAGTATCAGTGCTGCTGTGAGGTCTTGTAGTTGTGAGGTCTTGTAGTGGACTGTGCGGTACCAAATACAACAACTAATGAGAATACCCCATGATGAACATAAGAATAAAGCCCTTCATACTGTTACTTCCCCTGCTGGCCATGGGCCAGAGTAATTCTGCCGAAAACGACAAGCAACTCGCCGTCTCCGATGACACCTTCAAATGCCTGACGGAGATGACCAAGGCTGAAAGCACGACCTTTTTCGTGGAAAACCTGTTGGGCGACATCGAAGCAACGCTTTCAGTCGCCACCTCCGCGGAGGGTGGCAAGTATCCCGCCGGCTCGGTCATTTCCATGGTCCCCAACGAAGTGATGATCAAGCATCAGGAGGGTTGGAACCCCGCCACCAATGACTGGGAATTTTTCATGCTGAATGTCTCCGCGGATGGCACCACCATAGCCGCCCGCGGCGGAGCCGAGGTGGAGAACCGCAGTGGCAGTTGCATGGGTTGCCACCAGTTGGCCCGGCCCGAATGGGATCTCGTCTGCAGTAACGATCATGGCTGCGCGCCGATACCGTTTACCCGGGAGCAGATCATGGCGGTACAGGCCCAGGATCCCCGTTGCGTGAACGAAAACTGAAGTGGATGGTGAAGGGGGACCGTCAGAACTTGACAATCTGGTCGCCCGATATATGTGGATAGCTTCAAGCGTTAAGTTATAACCGCCCCGCTTGCCGTGTCAGAAGTCGAGGCGTACCCCGAATGAGTATTGGTCGATGTCAAGATGACCGCCGATGGTTTCGTACCCGGCGGTCAGATTGAAGTCATGCCACAACTCATAAGCGAATCCCAGCTGGAAGCCATCCTCGTTATCCACCCCTCTGACATGGTTCCAGGAGTAGCTGGCATTGAACTCGAGCTTGTCCGTCCATCTGTTGCGAAATCCGAGCCGCGTGGTATCCACATCGAATTCGGCCTGGCCGATCTCCCAGTTATTTCGGCTGTAGGAGATAAACCAGGAATCGCCGTGGAAGCCAAGACCGTAGCCTTCCGTGTCAAAATCGTAGTCGTTGCCGGCGAAACTGCCTTCCGCGCGTCCGCGATCCACAATCGCAAACAAGCTGTCACCCAGCTCCAGAGCCAGTTTCAGTCTGTAACCATCGGGTTCCACATCGATACCCCCGAAGTCCATATCGTAAGTGAGGTCGCTGGCCTCGAGGTAGGACCAGTTTAAATTGTGGTTACGGCGTTGACGTTCCTTTTCTTCTTCCTCATCGGCGGTCGCCCCGTGGGAAAGCAGGCACAGGATACAGACAGTCATTAATATGTTGAATTTCATTGGCTTGTCTCTCATTGGTGGCCCGTATGATCAGCGTTATGTGGTAGGCTATCGCAATGAACCTGAATCGAAGCTTAAGGAAATTCCGCCGCGCTGATCCTGCTCTGGTAGAGGAAGCAAAAAAAAGGCGCGATAGTCGCGCCTTTCTCATCCTTTCCTCTCATCCTTTCCGATCCGGCTTATTCGTCCAGGAAACTACGCAAGTGGTCAGACCGGGACGGATGCCGCAACTTGCGCAGCGCCTTCGCCTCTATCTGCCGAATGCGCTCGCGGGTTACATCAAACTGCTTGCCCACTTCCTCGAGAGTATGGTCGGTGTTCATGTCGATGCCGAAGCGCATTCTCAGCACTTTGGCCTCGCGGGCGGTAAGGCTGCCCAGCACTTCGCGGGTGGCTTCTCGCAAACCTTCGTCGATGGAGGAATCCACCGGTGAGTCCACCGAAATATCCTCGATAAAATCGCCCAGGTGCGAATCTTCGTCATCGCCGATGGGAGTTTCCATGGAAATCGGCTCTTTCGCAATCTTGAGTACACGGCGCACTTTTTCCTCGCTCATTTCCATGCGCTCACCCAGTTCCTCGGGCGTGGGTTCACGGCCTTTTTCGTGCACCATCTGGCGGGATATACGGTTGAGCTTGTTGATGGTCTCAATCATATGCACCGGAATACGAATGGTGCGCGCCTGGTCGGCAATGGATCGCGTGATCGCCTGGCGAATCCACCACGTGGCATACGTGGAGAACTTGTAACCGCGGCGGTATTCAAACTTGTCCACCGCTTTCATCAGGCCAATGTTGCCTTCCTGAATCAGGTCGAGAAACTGCAGGCCGCGGTTGGTGTATTTCTTGGCGATGGAAATCACAAGGCGCAGGTTGGCTTCCACCATTTCCTTCTTGGCGCGGCGGGACTTGGCTTCGCCGATGGACATCTGTCGATTGATGTCCTTGATCTCGGCGATGGTCAGGCCGTATTCCTCTTGCAGCAGACGCAGTTTTTTCTGGGCGCGCAGCACGTCGCCTTTCACATTGACCAGCAGTTCCGAATACGGTTCCTTCGCCTTGATATGCTGGTCCAGCCATTTGTCATTGATTTCGTTACCGGGGAAGGTGGTAATGAAAGTCTTGCGCGGCATTTTGGCGCTGCGCACAGCCAGCGTCATCACCTGACGTTCATGGCGACGCAGACGATTCAGCACGGCGCGGATATGGGCCAGTAGCGGTTCGAACTGACGCGGAGTCAGTTTGAAACACTTGAACAGGTCGCCCAGTTTGTCCAGTTCTTCGGTGGCGCGTTTGTCGGAACGGCCGTGTTTGGCTACCGCCGCGGATGCCAGTTCAAACTGTTCGCGCAGCGCGTTGAAGCGAATTCTGGCTTCCTCTGGATCCGGCCCGGTGTTGGTCTCATCGTCATCATCAGTTGACAAGTCATTATCATCATCATCGTCACTGTTCGATGCCGTTTTGGCGGAACCGCCCTTGCTGGCATCCGGGCCCCCGGCCGCACCTGATTTGGCGGGGCTGCTCGAAGTCTCGGTTTGCTGCGCTGTCTCGCCGAACGGGGCTATCTCTTCTTCGCTGGGTTCCAGATAGCCGGTGATGAGTTCGTTCAGGCGGCGTTCCTCAGCTTCAATCAGTGCGTACTCATTGAGCACGTGCTCCACGGTACCGGGAAAATGTGCCATGGCCTTCATCAATTCACGCAGGCCTTCCTCGATGCGCTTGGCAATAACAATTTCGCCCTCGCGGGTCAGCAACTCCACGGTGCCCATTTCACGCATATACATGCGTACCGGGTCAGTGGTGCGGCCGGCATCGTTCTCCACGGCGGCCAGTGCGGCGGCAGCTTCCGCCGCGGCCACCTCGTCGGTGCTCACGTCATTGTCGTCACCCATCAACAAGGCATCGTTATCGGGTGCGGTCTCGAACACCTTGATGCCCATGTCGTTGATCATCTGGATGATGTCTTCCACCTGATCCGGGTCGGAAATGGATTCGGGCAGGTGATCATTGACCTCGGCATAGGTCAGGTAGCTTTGCTCCTTCCCTTTGGCTATCAAGGATTTAAGACTGGATTGCGGTGTTATAGAATCAGGCATGAGTTCCCATCGCGGTAGTGAGTATCAAAAAAATAGCCGGGCATTATAAAGGGTTATCGGCCGGAAAGTATATGATTTTCCCCGGTCACGTCCCTTGGGCGGTCCATCGCATTTCTTCAAAAAAGACCGGATCTACCGGGTTCCTGGCTCGAACTTGCTTTTCAGTTCATCGAGAATTCTGGCGGAGCTCAGTCGACGATGACTTTCCGACAACATATTGTCGATAATTTCGACGAACTCCCTTTCCATACCCTCGGCGGGGGTGATCTTTTCATCTTTCATCAACTGGGTGAGCTGTCCCCCAAGGGTCGATCCGTAGCAGTAGCCCAGCAATGTGTAGGTTTCAATATTGGGGTTCCGGTGAGCCAAATCAATAAGCGATAACAACAGCCTGGTTGCTTCGTCGTGCGCTGTCCGCAAAGGGGCCAGGTCCTGCGTGACAGCTTGGGCAATCTCCGGCCTCACCAGAAGCAAGTCTATTGCCTGCAGACTTGCAGGTTTTCTAAAGACCGTCCGCACCGAAGTTCTATTCATTCTTCCGTCATTTCGTGGCCGGCGGTTGCGGTCCGCCATCCATGCGTCGCCACTGTAGGCTGCGTCAGAAGGTGAGGGGGGCACGGAACCATAAGGGGAGGGCTCCGCCGCATCCGGAGCCGATTCCAGCAGGTTTTTCAAAGATTCCCTGGACAATCCCAGATGCTCGGCCAGCCGATCCACCATCAGTTGCCCGTAAATGCCTTTGGGCAGTTGTTTGATCAGGGGTTTGGCGAGACTGGCCAGCCTCGCCCGGCCTTCGATGGAACGCGGGTCCAGGCCCTGGAACAGTTTCTCGAAGAAGAAATCCTCCAACGGAACCGCGGCGTCGAGTTTGGCGACGAATTTTTCCTTGCCAATCTTCCGCACCAGGCTGTCCGGATCTTCACCTTCAGGCAGAAACAGAAAACGCAGACGGCGGCCGTCCTGCATCAGCGGCAGTGCGATTTGCAGTGCCCGCCAGGCGGCGGCGCGGCCGGCGTCGTCCCCATCAAAGCAGAAAACGATCTCCGAAACCAGGCGAAACAATCGCTTCAGATGGTCGGCGCTGGTGGCTGTGCCCAGGGTCGCCATCGCGTTATGAATCCCCATCTGGGCGAGGGCGATTACGTCCATATAGCCTTCAACAATCAGCACACGTTCCAGTTTGCCGCCGGCCTGGCGCGCTTCGTAAAACCCATAAAGTTCGCGGCCTTTATGAAAAACGGGAGTCTCGGGGGAATTCAGGTACTTGGGCTTGCCGTCCCCCAGCACCCTGCCGCCAAAAGCGATGACCCGGCCCCGGTTGTCACGAATCGGAAAGATAATGCGGTCGCGAAAGCGGTCATAATAGTGTGAGTTGGCATTTGCCGGCGCGTCGTGCTGGTCTGGGTGCTTGTCTTTCTCGATCAATAGCCCCGCCTTGAACAAAGCCTTGGTCGTCTCGGGAGTTTTGCCCAGTGTGGACAACAGATTATCCCAACCGGGCGGGGCGAAACCGAGCATAAACTGCCGGGCGATCTCACCGCTCACGCCGCGGGACTTGAGGTAATCAACGGCTTGACCGCGGGAGGCATGCTGCCGTAGCTGGTACTGGTAGAACTTGCCTGCGCGTTCCAGGCCGCTGAGCAGCGGAGCATTTTCCGACTGGCGCTTTGCCGTGGCCCGGTTCTCCTCCCGCGGTACCTCCAGGCCATGGTCCGTGGCCAGCCGTTCCACCGACTCGGGGAAGTCGAGATGATCGAAGTTCATCACGAAGCCAATGACATTACCGCCCGCGCCACAGCCGAAACAGTAATAGAATTGCTTGTCGGGATCGACACTGAACGAAGGGGTTTTTTCCTGGTGAAAAGGACACAGGGCGCTGTAGTTGCGACCGGTCTTGCGCAGTTTCACGCGCTTGTCGATCACATCGACAATATCTGACCGACTTAGCAGATCATCGATAAAGGCTTGAGGAATCAATCCTGCCATTGGCTGCGGCTATTGGTTGGCGTACTGGTTGTTGAAGTCGGGAGTATCGGAGCAGTATATCCCAGTACCTTCAGTGCCCTTAACTTTCAGTCAGCGGTCACTCAAAACCCTTGGCCGGTACCTCGGGGATAACGCTGGCTCTCCGGTACTGAGGCTACGTGCCAACAAGCATCTCTTTGATGCGGCTGCTGACCACCGCCATGTCAGCGCGGCCGGCAACCTGTGGCTTGACCACAGCCATTACCTTGCCCATGTCCCTGATCGACTCGGCGCCGGTCTCGGTGACCGCCGCTTTAACTATAGCATCCAGTTCGGATTCGCTGAGGGCCTGGGGCAGAAATTCCTGCAGAACGCTGATTTCCTGCTCTTCCTTCGCGGCAAGTTCCGGTCGTCCGCCGGCTTCAAATTGCCTGATGGACTCACGCCGCTGTTTTACCATCTTGTCAAGAATGGTGATAATGCGGGCATCGTCGAGGTCAACCCGTTCATCCACTTCAATGCGCTTGATCTCGGAAAGGGCCAGGCGAAGGGTTCCCAGGCGCTCCTTGTCGCGGGCGCGCATGGCGTCCTTGCTGGCTTCGCTGATTTGTATTTTGAGCGGGCTGTCGGCCATATGTCAGCGCCTGCTAGAACAAGCGCTGGGTTTTCTTGTTTTCCCGTTGCAGCTTTTTAAGGTGGCGCTTCACTGCGGCGGCGGCCTTGCGTTTGCGGACGGAAGTGGGTTTTTCATAGAATTCGCGTCGGCGCACTTCCGCGAGAATGCCGGCTTTTTCACAGGAGCGCTTAAAGCGTCGCAGGGCGACATCAAAAGGCTCATTTTCTTTCAGTTTTACCTGGGGCATAGGGTTGAACACCTTCCTGCATCAAATATTTGTATCAAAATATCAATAGACCCGCCGGATGGGTAATTCATACAGGATCCGGTTCTGGCACGACATCCTGCCGTCGTCGACAGACTTCCGGCCGCTGAGTCAGGGGCGCATATGGTAATGTGCAAAATCCGAAATTGCAAAGATTTCCAGCGAAAGGGCCTCTATAATAGGCGCCTGCTGTTTCAAGGCGCCAGTAACAAAGGGGCACCTGCTGTTCAGGGTGCCAGTAACAAGGGGCGCCCGCCGTTCTACGGTGCCAATAACAAAGGGGTGCCTGTTGTTCAAGGCGCCAGTAACAAAGGGGGGCCTCAACAGGCCGGAATAATGATTGTATTGGGAATCGAGACGTCGTGTGACGAAACCGGCATCGCTATTTACGACAGCGGTCGGGGCCTGTTGGCGGACTGTCTTTACAGCCAGGTGGAAATTCATTCCCGGTACGGGGGTGTGATACCCGAACTGGCATCCCGTGATCATATCCGCAAGACCCTGCCATTGATTCAGGAAGCCTTTGCTGCGGCGAGCATCTCCAATGGCGACATAGACGCGGTGGCGTACACTGCCGGGCCTGGCCTCATTGGCGCGTTGCTGGTTGGCGCCTCCATTGGCCGGTCCCTGGCTCTGGCGTGGAATGTTCCCGCCATGGCGGTTCATCACATGGAGGGACACCTGCTGGCCCCGATGCTGGAGGCGCGCGCCCCTGAGTTCCCGTTTGTCACATTGCTGGTGTCGGGTGGGCACACACAACTGGTACGCGTGGATGGCATTGGGCGATATACCCTGTTGGGTGAATCGCTTGATGATGCCGCCGGCGAAGCCTTCGACAAGGTGGGAAAGATGCTGGGTTTGCCGTATCCCGGCGGACCCCATGTGGCGGCGTTGGCGGAAAACGGCGCGCCGGGACGCTTTGAGTTTCCCCGCCCGATGACCAACCGCCCTGGTCTGGATTTCAGTTTCAGCGGCCTGAAAACCTTTGCGCGTAACACCATCGTCGAGCACACGATTGACGGCGTACTGAATCAGCAGACACGCGCCGATATCGCTCGCGCATTCGAAGACGCCGTGGTACAGACCTTTGTGATCAAATGCCGCCGGGCTTTACAACAAACAGGGTTGGAGACGCTCAGCATAGCCGGCGGCGTGAGTGCCAACAAACGTCTGCGGGCCGCACTGGAAAAAATGGTCAGGCAGGAGCGCTGCGAACTGTTTCTGGCCCAGCCGCGCTATTGTACCGACAACGGTGCGATGATCGCCTACGCCGGTTGCCGCCGTTTGATGGCGGGGCACAGCGAAGGTCTCGCCATTCGCTGTCGACCGCGCTGGCCGCTCGAAACCTTGCCGGCGATCTAGCGTTTCCGGCCCCGTTGATAACCTGAATCCGGAACAGCACTTATGGATACTGTCTACATTCGCGAACTGGAAATAGAGACTATCATTGGAATCTATGACTGGGAGCGCAAGCAAAAGCAAACCGTCAGTCTGGATCTGGAAATGAGTACGGATATTCGCAACGCTGCCCGGAGCGATAGCATCGACGAAGCGCTGGACTACAAGGCCGTGGCCAAACGCCTGATAGAATTCCTTGAAGCCAGCAGCTTCTTTCTGATAGAAGCGATGGCGGAACAGGTAGCTCAAATCGTGCTTGCCGAGTTCAAGGTTTCCGATGTGACGCTGCGAGTCGGCAAGCCAGGCGCGGTCACCGGCGCAAGAGACGTCGGCGTCATTATCCAGCGCAGCAAAAAATGAATCAGCCGCTAAAGCAAATGGTGCAGGCAGACAAGGAAGCCATGATGCGCATCGCGCTAAGCATAGGCAGCAATACCGATGCCGCCGGCCATATCGCCGGCGCGCTTGCCGAACTGCGGCAACAATACGGTGAAGTAAAAATATCTCCGGTGTTCGAAAGTGAGGCGATCGGATTCAGCGGGGATAATTTTCTGAATCTGGTCGTCGTGATCGAGACCGAAGCAAGCCTCAGTGAACTGATCGCCTTTGTAAAAAGACTGGAAGACCGCCACGGCCGTGATCGGGCGGCACCGAGATTTTCCAGCCGAACTCTGGATATCGATATTCTCACCTACGGCGACTATCAGGGTATACACGCCGGTATCGAGCTGCCGCGCGCGGAAATTACCCGCAATGCGTTTGTACTGTGGCCGCTGGCCGAAGTTCTCGGAGATGAAGTGCATCCGCCCAGCGGCAAAACCTACCGCCATTTATGGAACGAATACGACAAAAGCCGCCAGCGAATCTGGCCGGTCGATTTTCAGTGGCAGGGGTAGCCCCCACACGGAAGCCTACAGATACCTGCCGCCATCCACTCGGATGACTTCTCCGGTGAGGTAGGTCGCTTCAGAGGCAAGGAAGTACGCCAGTGTCGCGATATCCTCAGGTCGCCCGAGACGCCCCAGGCTGATTTCATCCAGTACCTGTTTTTCCAGCGCGGGATCGGCTGCTTCGCCTGCCGCGGGCTCGGGCCACAAAATCGCGCCGGGCGCCACGCCATTGACGCGGATATCCGGCGCCAGATCACGGGCCAGTGAGCGGGTCATCGCTTTCAGCCCCGCTTTGGCGATATTGTAGATACTGTAATTCGGCAATGGTTTGTCCGCGTGAATATCGATGATATTGACTATAGCGCCGTTCCGGTCACGCAGTGCCCGCGTCAGAAACTGGCTGAGAAAATACGCGGCCTTGAGATTGCTGTCGACGATGGTATTCCAGTCTTCGTCGGTAGCGGTGGACAGCGGAGTGGCATAAAACGTGGAGGCATTATTGACGAGGACATCCAGTCTGCCATAGCTGGCGACGGCCTGCTGCGCCAGGCGGTTTACCGATGAACTATCGGTCAGGTCGGCCTGCAGGGTAGTCACGGAATCCGGGCGCGCGGCATTGAGTCGCTCACTCAGACGCCGCGCCTCGTCCTCAGATCGATTGTAATGAAGAATGCTATTGAAGCCACGGCTGTGGAAATGTTCGAGAATGCACGCGCCGATACGTCTGGCGGCGCCGGTTACCAGTACCACGGGTTTGTTCTGTTGCATCGATTCAGTGCTCACCGGTGTTCGCGTCAGGTTCTGCCGACCCTCGCTGCGCCTGGATCGCCGCCATACGCTTTTGTCTGACAAAACTCTTGACGTCGTGTTCTGGTTTGGGCCGGTCTTTCAGCAGCGCGCCCACGTCCACCGCGGCCGCCGCCCGCAATGCCGCCATCAACATCTCTTTCTGCGGATAGGGCCGTTGTTCGAGTCCGGTCCGGCCTTTCGCATCGGCTTCACAGGCCAGCAGAAACTGCTGTATCCGTTCGGGTCGACGAAACCCGTCGAGAGACTCCAGTAATGAAAGCAAAGTCGAAGGTCGCAGTTCGCGCAGCCGGTGCATATGCGTGTGATATTCACAGACAAGTCTGGCAAGTTGCGCGTATTCATTGGGAACACGCAGGCGGGTGGTAATGTCTTTTTGCAGGCTCAGTCCAAATTTTTCGTGCCCGTGATGACTGGGCCACTTCGACTCCGGGGTTACACCCTTGCCCACGTCATGAATCAGTGTCGCGTAACGGACCACCGGGTCGTCACTAAGCCTTGTTGCCTGCTCCACGCACATCAGAGTATGCACACCGGTATCGATTTCCGGATGATACTTTTCCGGCTGAGGTACACCGAACAGATTGTCAACCTCCGGCAATATAATCTTCAGTGCATTGCAATGCCGCAATACTTTAACAAAGACGACGGGCGCTTGTTCTTTAAGAGCGGTTTCCAACTCTCGCCAGACGCGTTCAGCAACCAGGTGTTCCAGTTCACCGCTTTCGACAATCTTCTTCATCAGAAGAACGGTTTCGTCCGCGACCCGGAAACCGAAATTGGCAAAGCGGGCCGCGAAGCGCGCCACGCGCAATACGCGTAGCGGGTCTTCGCGAAACGCGGGCGAAACATGTCGCAACACGCGGGCTTCAATATCCGCCTGGCCGCCGTAGGGATCGAAGAGAGTGCCCTGTTCGTCCAGGGCGATGGAATTGACAGTGAGGTCGCGCCGCTGCAAGTCTTCGTCAAGTGTTACCTGGGGTGAAGCGTTAACTTCAAATCCCTTGTAGCCGGGGCCGGTTTTACGCTCGGTTCTCGCCAGCGCATATTCTTCATGCGTGTCCGGATGCAGAAAAACGGGAAAGTCCTTGCCTACCTGAACATACTTCCGCCGCAGCATTTCCTCGACGGTCGCGCCAACCACTACCCAGTCGCGTTCACGAACCGGGATACCAAGTAATTTGTCGCGTACGGCGCCCCCGACCAGATAGGTTCTCATAGGTTCTCGAAAAACAAGGTTCTCAAAAAACAGGTCATTAAAACGACCGGCTAAACTACACGCTATACAACCGATGATCCTCAAGGCGCATCATCGTTAACTCACGACCCCACACACAACCGGTGTCAAGTGCATAAATCTGTTGTTTGCCGGTATAGCCTTCCAGCGCCGCCCAGTGCCCGAAAAGAATACTGGCCTGTGGTGTGATATTTTCAAATTCAAACCAGGGTTTCAAGCCGGGTGGTGCCGAGCGCAGGCCTTCCTTGACGCTGAGATTCATATTGCCGTCGGCATCACAAAAGCGCAGGCGGGTAAGGTAGTTGGTGATGACGCGCAGGCGGTCATGGCCGGTGAGCGTTTCGTCCCAGCGTGACGGTTGGTCGCCATACATGTTGTTCAGAAACGTTTTGTAGTCGGGGCCGCGCAATGCCAATTCCACCTCAGCGGCGCAATTGAGAGTTTTCTGCAAAGTCCATTGCGGCGCGACACCGGCGTGTACCATCAGGTAGTGCCCGACACCGTTTTCGTTTTCCACGCAGTCGTAATGGGCGAGAGGCTTGGTGCGCAGCCATTCGGAAAGTTCAAAGACATCAGGAGCCTTCAGCAGTTTGGCCAGTGTGTCCTTGCCTCGGGCGGGAGATTTGCCGGCAAAAATTGCCAGAAAGTGAAGATCGTGATTTCCCAGAACAATGCGGCATGTGTCATCCATGTCGCGCAGGTAACGCAAGGTGTCGAGAGACTTGGGGCCACGGTTTATCAGGTCGCCGACACACCAGAGTCGGTCCCGTCCGGGTTTGAAATCTACTTGCCGGAGCAATCTCCTGAGCGCCTTGAAGCAACCCTGGATATCGCCGATAGCGTATGTAGCCATCAGTGTACGGTGTAGGGCCGTGACAGCAAAAAGGCGGGAATGGGCGTCTCGAATTTAACACCGTCTTGTCTGACCATTTCGTAGCTTCCCTGCATGGTGCCGAACTCGGTCGCAATGATCGCGCCGCTGGTATAGTGGAAGGTCTGGCCCGGTTCGATGACCGGTTGCTGTCCGACAACACCTTCCCCCTTGACTTCCTCGACGTGATTATTGTCGTCCCGGATCTGCCAGTGGCGATTGATCAGTTTCACACCCACATCACCCCGATTAACAATATCCACCGAATAGGCAAACGCAAACCGCCGGTTTGGAGGATCGGAATGCTCCTTGAGGTAACGGCTGGTTACCTTGATATCGATACCTTCATCCAACATAGTAGTGAGAGTTGACAGAACAGGCCTCTTTTGTCAGTCCGCTGAGAGTGAATCACTTATTCTAACATAATCGGCAAGACTGATATTCTCCGGACGTTGAGAATTGTCTACGGGGATATTTGTCCACGCATCTTCAGATATAAGGGTCTTCAGGCTGTTTTTCAAGGTTTTGCGGCGTTGGGTGAATGCGGTGCGAATCACGTTTTGCAAGCAGCCGACGTCGCGGGCTTCCACTGGCGGCGTGGTGTGGGGGGTCAGCCGCACTATGGCGGACACAACCTTTGGCCGGGGCGTGAACGCGTTGGCAGGCACATCGAAAAGATGTTCCACGCGGCAGTAATACTGAACCATCAGTCCCAGCCGGCCGTATGTCCTGTTCCCCGGTTCCGCCGCCATCCGGTTCACCACTTCCAGTTGCAGCATAAAAACCATGTCGCGAATCATTGACTGGTATTTCAGCAAGCGAAAAATCACTGGGGTGGAGATATTGTAGGGAAGATTGCCGACTACTCTCAGGGGAAACCCGGGTTCGGCGATGTCGCCGAGGTCGAACTTGAGGATATCCGCCTGATGCAGGTGCAGGTGGTCATGGCTTCCCATCTCACTGGAAAGCCGGACCACAAGATCGCGATCGAGTTCGATCAGGTCGAGGCGTTTGCCCTGATTGACCAGGTGCCGTGTGAGCGCTCCCTGGCCCGGACCGATCTCGACGATATGATCTTCCGGCCTGATCTGAATGCTGTCGATGATTTTCCGGATGACGTGCTCATCGTGAAGAAAATTCTGGCCGAAACGCTTTCTGGGTCGATGGTTCAACGCGTTCCGGTTCCCTGTGGACGCTGACCTTGCGTCCAGTGAAAGGACATCATCCGTGCGGTTTCGATGGCATTGTACAGGCTGCCGGTAGTGGCCTTGCCGGTACCGGCAAGGTCCAGCGCTGTGCCATGATCGACCGAGGTGCGAATGAACGGCAGGCCCAGGGTGATATTGCTGGCGTTGCCAAAGCCCTTGAATTTCAGCACCGGCAGGCCCTGGTCGTGAAACATCGAAAGCACCGCGTCGGCATCCCGCAAGTATTTTTCGGTAAACAGGGTATCGGCAGGCAGGGGGCCGGTCAGGTTCATGCCCTGCTTTCTTTTCGCATTCAGCACCGGTTCGATAATTTCAATTTCCTCCCGGCCCAGGTGACCGCCTTCGCCTGCATGAGGGTTAAGACCGCAGACGACAATTTTTGGACTGCCAATTCCAAATTTTTGTCGCAGGTCGCGATGCAAAATAGTGATAATTTCATCAAGCAGTTCTGCCGTGATCGCTCCCGGCACAGCCTTCAGGGGCAGATGAGTGGTCACCAGAGCGACACGCAGCCCCTCGGTGGCGAGCATCATCACGGTTAATTTCTGGTGACACAGCGCGGCCAGAAATTCGGTATGGCCCGTGAACTCTATGCCCGCCTCATTGATATTGCCCTTGTGAACAGGCCCGGTGACCAGCGCGTCGAGATAGCCGCGGCGAACCGCCTGTACTGCGATTTCCAGAGTTTCCAGTACATAGCCCGCGTTGCCGGGATTCAGTTTCCCGGTTTCGCAGGGCAGGGCCAGCGGCACATGCAATACGGAAAGCTCACCGATGCGGGTAGCCCGGCGGGGCGACGACGGGTCAAAGGGCAACAGTTTCAGGGGCAGATCAAGTGCCTTGGCGCGACTTTCCAGCAACCCCGCGTCACAGACAGCAACCAGTTCCATTTGTTGCGGAGGCTGTCGGGCAATTTGCACGCAAAGGTCAGGGCCGATGCCGGCCGGTTCTCCCGGCGTGATGGCAATCCGATAGGTCACGCAGTAGTCCTGGCAAAGAAAGGTCGGGCGCCGAAATAGCCCCCGGTTCCGTTGGTATGGTTATTTATATTCCACAAAGGCCTGTTCGCGGATTTCGATCAGGAAGTTTTGCAATTCAATATCAAATTTCCGGTTACGCAACGCGGTCTCGGCCTGGCTGCGGCTGTACTGCTGACTGAGATCCCGTTCGCGGCGGTCCAGTACTTCGGCGATATGCCAGCCAAGGTCGGTACGGAAGGGCTCGCTCAGATCTCCAACGTCCAGTGCATTGACTACGTCTTCCATAGCCGGAGGCATCCCGCCCGCGTTGACCCAGTCCAGGTCGCCACCGGCTACCACGGAAGCCGCGTCATCGGAATTCTGTCTTGCCAGAGTGGCGAAGTCTTCGCCTTCCTGAATTCGTTCGCGCAAGCGGGCGATCTGTTCCCTCGCCTGCTCATCCGTGCGGATTTCGTTGGGCGTTACCATGATGTGGCGAATATGGGTCTGATTGACAATACGGCTGGTCCCGCCTTCAATCTGCATCAACTTGATGATATGGAATCCGTTGCCCGCTCGTATAGGCCCTTCAACGTCACCGACCACCATCTGCGGTACGATGTCGGTAAACAGGCTGGGTAAGTTGTTCTGCTTTCGCCAGCCGAAATTGCTGCCGGATACCGGGTAGCGACCGTCCCGTTGCGCCATGCTGCGCACCCCGGCAAAGTCAGCGCCCTCCCGAAGTCGCGCCACCAACTCCGAAGCGTACTCCAGCTTGTTGTTGATCTGTTCACGAGAATCGCTTTCTGAGACTGCCACCACAATGTGATCCACCAGATAGTCGGCGGCCATTGTAGAGCGTCCCATTTCGGAATCGAGGAAATTATCAATTTCCTGATCCGTAATAGTGATGCGGCGATTCACCAGGCCACGTTGAAGTTCACGCAGCGTCAGTTCCCGGCGTACCTGCTCCCGGGTCTGGAGGTAGGTGCCTTCCTCTTCAAGCGCCGCAACGAATTCATCGAAACTCATGTTGTTCTGCTGGGCCATACTGCTCAGCACTCGGTTCAGTGTATCGTCGTCGAAGCGGATGCTGGCGCGGCCGGCCATTTGCAGTTGCAGGTTTTCCAGCACCAGCGCTTCAAGTACCTCGCGGCGCAATTCCTCTTCGGGGGGCAGTTGTTGATTGCTCAGTCCGGCCTGTTGCCTGACAGACGCCAGCCGTTGCTGCAGTTCACTTTGCAGGATCACACCCTCATCGACAATCGCGACTACCTTGTCCAGCACCTGGCGCTGCGCCAGAGCCGTGGGGCCTGAAACCGCGAACACCAGCAGACAAATACCCAACAATCCACCAATTTGAAGAGGGCGGGAATGGTATCCAAAAAATCTGTTAACTGTACGCAAGGTCAAAACCCCTGATTCGGTTCGTTTAAATGTCAGTCTTCGTTTATATAAGGTTCCCGAAACCCCAGAATACCGTCATTGAGCAGATTACTTAAGCCCCCGCCGGTGATATTTCCCAGTCCGTTCAGCGTCCATTGCAGGAATATGCCCCGGTCAGGCTCGATATCGGCGAGAAACAACTCGTCTTCGTCGACCCATTCCCGGGCGATCAGACGGATGGTGGTGCAGCAATTGCTGTATTCTACACCCGCAAAAGTCTCGAGGTCCCGGGAATTACCGTGATCGTAGTTCCAACGACCGAGAATTCGCCAATTGCTATTCACCGGGATCACCGTGGAGACGTCGCTTTGCCTGATGCGGGGATCGATGTCGGGAGGCACGATGCCATGCAGCGTCACCAGGTCGCGGTAGCGGAAAGCCACATTGAAAATGGCATTGTTCTGCGACTGGTAACGGAACTGAAAACTGCCGTCATCGAATTCACCGGCGTCCTGATCCCACTGGGCGCCGGCCCGCAGCTGCCAGCTGTCACTGAAGGCATAACTCAATTCCGCTACCAGATCGGAAGTGCCGGAAGTGGGTGATTCGCGGGGCTCGATGTGGTGCAGCGGGTTTTCCAGCGTGACCCGGCGATCCTCAAAGTAGTGAATCTGGCCCACGCTGATGCTGGCGCGTTCACGGCCCCGGTTGTCGAGCAGTCGACTGGTGAGCGCCACGGTCAACTGATCGGCATCGCCCACGCGATCACCTCCGGCGAACCGGTCGTCACGAAACAGCTGGCTGAAACTGAAATTGAATTCGGAGGTATCGAACAGGGGCAGCATGCTCTGTTCCTCATATTCACTGTAAAGGTAGAAAAGCCGCGGCTCCAGGGTTTGCATGAAGTCGGCCGAAGCAAATTGAAGCATTCGTTCAAATACCAGTCCGCCGTCGACGCTGAACACACCGACGCCAAATTCCGGATCGTCGTTCAGCCCCAGGGCCTGGTTTTCCAGGTCATATCCGGTCAATTTGTACTTCGCCGTCGGTCTCAGGAACCAGCCGGGTGCTTCAAGCGCCCAACTCAGTGCGGGCTCCAGATACAGACGATCCCCGGTGACCAGGGCACCATTGGCAGTTTGCGTCATCGACAGCAGGCTTTCGTCCAGGTTGCGATCGAAAGAGGTGAATTCACCCTGCAACGTGAAATCCACCGCTCCGGGCAAGGCGAAGCCCGTGCGAATATCGAATTCGGGGAGCTTGTCGTAGGGTTTGCTGATGCCGTCCGCGGGAATGAACGGGTCGATAACCTGGATACGTTGCACATTCACCGAAGCCTGGAACAGCGCGCCATTGAAATCCAGCCGACCCTGGCGGTTCAGATGGGTTCGGCTGGCCACATTCAGGCCGCTGGAGCCCAGGTCGCGGAAATACTCCGCATCGCTGACCGCGTTGTAATCCACAAAAGTTGACCAGTTGTCACCCAGTGCCCCGAAATGTTCGTAGCCCAGAAACCAGCGGTCCTCAACCGGAGGGGAATCGACCAGCGGCTCCCCGGCCGGACTCAATTCATATCTGTCGTCATCACCCAGATGCGCCAGGTTCACGGTGTTTATGGACCAGGGCGCCAGGTAACGAACCTCCGCTCCCGTCATCAAGCCGCGGTCTGTCAAAATGCGCGGGGTCAGCGTGGCATCGTAGTGCGGCGCGAGATTGAAGTAATAAGGCACCGCGAGGTCGTAACCACCGTCCCGCGTATGACCTGTACTTGGTGCCAGGAATCCGCTCATGCGCCGGTCGCCGAGAGGAAACGGCAGGGTGAATGGGTAGTGGAATATCGGCACTTCCCTCACCTTCAGCGTGACAGAGTCGGCGTAGCCTCTGCCTTCAACCTGGTCGAGGCGGATTTGATCCGCCTCGAGATACCAGAAATTCGAGCCGGGCTCGCAGCGGCTGAATTGCCCGTTCTCAATGACGATGATGTCCGACTCACTGTTATAGGTAATGCGGCCCGCACTCCCGTGGGCGCCGAAGTCGTGGATGACATAACTGGCGGATTCAACCTGGTTGATATTGTTCTCGCGGTCAACCAGCGCGGACGATCCCCTCAGCAACAGATTAGGCTCTCGAAACTCCACATCGCCTTCCATACGCAGCGTGTCGTCGTTGCGGCTGATGACAGTTTCCCCGGTATTTTCGATGGTGCGATTGCCTTGTTGGAGCATCACAGGCCCGTCAATAGTGATGACTTCGTTACTGGCACCGCTAAAATTCTGTACGGTAAAGAGCGTGTCGGCTGTGTCGGGGTCGGCCTCGGGGTCAACGCCTTCGCGAACGGGTTCGATAAAGGCGCCACAGCAATTGGCCGGAGTCTGCTCCAGCTCCTCCGCGGTCATTTGTTCCCGTGGAACCCAGTCAAGGCCATACTCTCCCCTGGAAATCTGCGGTTCAGTCTGCGCGTTGACCTGCCGCACCAGCGTGGCGGCCAGAAAGCCGGAATAAAGGCCGGTATATAGTACGAGGGAAATGCTGGAACAAAGGCGGGTTTTTCGAAACTGCATGGGTGCAGGAATTCCAGAGGTTGAGTATCGCACAGGCATAATAGTGCATTGCCCGGCCGCACGCAAAGTGACAGAACACAGGCCAAACGCCCTGACTCATGGTCTGCCAGGCGCTTGACTATGGTAGTATCTGCGGGCCCCTGGAGAAGTGACACGGGGACAAGATGGTGTGAGGGTGGCATCCGAAATGGAGCAAAGACAAACTGAACTGGAACGGTGGGCGCGCGCCCGCATCGGCGAACGACTCGCTATCGACCAGGCCGATGTGGTGGTCGAACAGATCAGCGGTGATGCCAGCTTCCGCCGGTATTTCCGTGTTTCCGTCTCGTCCCTCTCCTCTCCCGCCTCTCTCTCGCCGGAAAGCTTTGTGGTTGCCGATGCGCCACCGGAGAAAGAAGACAGCCGGCGTTTTACCCGGATTGCGGAACTGTTTCGCCAGGCCGGCGTGACCGTGCCGGAAATCTACGCCACGGATTATGCGCAGGGATTTCTGTTATTGCAGGATTTCGGTAACGAGCTGTACCTTTCTCGATTGCTTGCCGAAAGGGACCAACTGTCGAATCAGGTAGACGATCTTTATCACCGGGCCATTGCCGCACTGATCAAACTGCAGAAAAAGGCGGACACCGCATCGCTTGACCCCTACGACGGACTCTTGCTCCGTCGGGAGATGTCACTGTTTCACGACTGGTTTTGCGGCAGATTGCTGGCCATGACTCTGGACAAGCGTGAGCAGACCCTGATTGAGGAAACCTTTGCGTTCCTGGAACACCAGGCGCTATCCCAGCCGGTGGTGGCGGTACATCGTGACTACCATTCCCGTAACCTGATGATTCCCGACACCAGCGAACAGAACACTGACAGCGTACCGGCCATCCTTGACTTTCAGGATGCCGTCGCGGGTCCTTACACTTATGATCTGGTTTCGCTGCTCAGGGATTGTTACATCGTCTGGTCTCCCGAGCAGGTCAGTCGCTGGTCGCGGGAGTATCTGCAACTCGCTCATGCCGCAGGCGTGTTAACCGGTGTGGACGAAACCCTCTTCAGGCGGGATTTTGATCTGATGGGTCTGCAACGACACCTGAAAGTAATCGGCATTTTTTCACGCCTGGCGATACGGGACGGCAAGCCGCAGTATCTTGCTGATATTCCCCTGGTGATCAACTACCTGCTCACGGTGGCTGACGGTTATCAGGAAATGAAGCCGTTCGCCACCTGGTTCAGAGACCGGGTGTTGTCCGCGGCACGTGAACACCTGCCGGGAGGTGAGACATGCGCGCCATGATTCTTGCTGCCGGTCGGGGCGAACGCATGCGCCCGCTTACCGACAAGCTGCCCAAGCCGTTGCTGGAAGTGGCGGGCAAAGCCCTGATCGAGTACCGTATAGAACAACTGGTAACAGCCGGTGTTCGCACTATCGTCATCAACCATTCATGGCTTGGTGAACAGATCGAAGCCGGGTTGGGCGATGGCTCCCGTTATGGTGTCAGCATCCACTACTCGCCTGAAAAAAATCGTCTCGAAACCGCCGGCGGAATTATCAATGCCCTGCCACTGCTGGGAGAAGGCAGCTTTATCGTGGTGAATGCGGATATATGGACCGACTATTCTTTTTCCCGACTGAAGCCGCTTCAAGAAGGCGAGCTGGCTCACCTGGTTATGGTGGAGAACGTCGAACATCATCCTCAGGGTGATTTCTATCTGGGTGAGGCGGGACGTGTGTCTGACGCGCCATCCGCAGGAGCAACAAAACTTACCTTCAGCGGCATCAGTGTCATGCATCGCGATCTGTTCCGGGATTTGCCCGCGGAACCACGGCCCCTGTTGCCATTACTTCGGGACGCCATGCAGGCCAACCGCGTGAGCGGCGAATTTCATAACGGACTGTGGATGGATATCGGTACTCCCGAGCGACTGAAGGAAATAAACGCCTTCCTCACTGCGTGAGCCCAGCAGATTCAGGGTGGCAAAGGGCGACACGACACACCATTTTCTGTACAATATCCATTGTTAAAATCATCTGGAATGACAGCAGGATGACCGACTACCTGATTGCACCGTCCATATTGTCCGCCGACTTCGCCCGACTCGGTGAGGAAGTTGAAGCCGTGCTCGAGGCGGGCGCCGATGTCATACATTTTGACGTTATGGACAACCACTACGTGCCCAACCTCACTATTGGGCCGATGGTGTGCAAGGCGTTGCGCAATCACAACATCCAGGCACCGATCGATGTGCATTTGATGGTGACGCCGGTGGATCAGTTGATTGTGGATTTTGCCGATGCCGGCGCCAGCTATATCAGTTTTCACCCGGAAGCCAGCCACCATGTTGATCGTTCGCTGCAACTGATTCGCGATCAAGGCTGCAAGGCGGGGCTGGTGTTCAATCCGGCCAGCAGTATCGATTGCCTGGAATACGTGATGGACAAGCTTGACCTGATTCTGTTGATGTCGGTCAACCCCGGCTTTGGCGGGCAAAAATTCATTCCCTCCACACTGAAGAAGCTGGGTAAGGTGCGAAAGCTGATTGATGACAGCGGCTTTCCTGTTCGTCTGGAAGTGGACGGCGGCGTCACTGTAGATAATATTCAACGCATTGCGCACGCGGGAGCCGACATGTTCGTCGCCGGGTCGGCCATCTTCAATAGCGAGGATTATGCAAAAACCATTTCCGCGATGCGCGCCCAGCTGGGCCAGAGTCACACCAGCCACTAGTGGCGACTCCCTTCATGACAGAAGAGCAGTTCACACAACTCGCACAACAGGGCTATAACAGAATACCTGTGATGCGCGAAGTGCTTGCGGACCTGGAGACGCCGCTGAGTACCTATCTGAAACTCGGCAAGGGTCATTACAGTTATTTTTTTGAATCGGTACAGGGTGGAGAGAAATGGGGCCGCTATTCCATCATTGGACTGCCGTGCAAAATCGTGATTCGAGTCGTCGGCGACACCATTACCGTGGAACAGGAAGGCGAGATTGTTGAGGAGAAGCAAACCCACGATCCGTTTCTTTTTATCGAACAGTACAAAAAGCGCTTCAGAGTAGCCGGTCAGGATCAGTCGCAACGTTTTTGTGGCGGGCTTGTGGGCTACTTCGGTTACGATGCCGTCCGCTATGTGGAACCGTCGGTGGGTCGCGCCACAGGCCGCGACGAGATCAATACGCCTGATATCCTGCTGATGGTCTCTGAGGAAGTGGTGGTGTTTGATAACCTCAGCGGTACGATTTCCCTCGTGGTCAATGTGGATCCGGCGCAGCCTGACGCCTGGAGCGTTTCACAGCGCCGACTGGATGAGCTGCAGTCGGCACTGGACCAGGCTGCCATCGTTCCTCACTCATCCCGGAGGGTCACCGTGCGTGAGGAGGATTTCATTTCCGGCTTCGACCAGAAGGCGTTTGGAAGCGCCGTGGAGAGAATCAAGGACTATATCGTCGCCGGCGATGTCATGCAGGTGGTTTTGTCACAGCGCATGACATTGCCCTTTGATGGTCAGCCTCTGGACGTTTACCGCGCCCTCCGCCATTTGAATCCGTCACCCTACATGGTGTACTTCGATCTGGACGATCATTACGTGGTAAGTGCGTCGCCGGAAATTCTGGCGCGGGTGGAAAGTGGGAAAATAACGGTGAGGCCGCTTGCCGGCACTCGCCGCCGCGGCCGTAACGACAAAGAAGATCTGGCGCTGGAGCAGGAACTTCTCGCCGACGACAAGGAAATCGCGGAACACCTGATGTTGATTGATCTCAGTCGCAATGACGCCGGACGTGTTTCAAAAACCGGCAGCGTCACGGTGCCAAGGCAGATGTTTGTCGAGCGCTATTCACATGTCATGCATATTGCGTCCATTGTAGAGAGCGAAATACGTGAAGACAAAACCGCGCTGGATGTTTTAAAAGCCACTTTGCCGGTGGGAACGCTAAGCGGCGCGCCGAAGGTTCGCGCGATGCAGATTATCGATGAACTGGAGCCGGTGAAGCGTGGCATTTATGGCGGCGCGATGGGTTACCTGGCGTGGAATGGCAATATGGATATGGCGATTGCCATTCGCACCGCCGTCATCAAGGACCAGCGTCTTTTTGTGCAGGCCGGCGCTGGTGTAGTGGCTGATTCCGTGCCGAGGCTGGAATGGAAGGAAACCTTGAACAAAGCGCGCGCTTTGATGCGGGCGGTGGAACTGGCCGGCAAGGGTTTGTCGTTGCGCGACAGGCATTAAACCTTCGGCCGGTTTGCCGTTAAGTTCCACGCAGGGTTCCGTTGAGGGTATCCAAGCGGGTATCAAATACGCTAAATTGCGTTGTTTTCCATCTGCGCCGTAAACGGCCGGGGATAGCTTCAACATGCTGTTGATGATCGACAACTATGACTCATTTACCTACAACGTGGTGCAGTACCTGGGCGAACTGGGTGCTGACGTGCAGGTATACCGGAACGATGCAATCACGGTTGCCGAAATTGAGGGCCTGCATCCGAGTCATATCGTGATTTCACCCGGCCCGTGCACACCCAACGAAGCCGGGATATCCATCGAGGTGATTGAGCACTTCGCGGGCAAATTGCCGTTGCTCGGCGTGTGTCTGGGTCATCAGGCTATTGGTCAGGCATTTGGCGGCAAGGTGGTGCGTGCGAAAAAAGTGATGCACGGTAAACTGTCGCCGGTATTTCATTATGGCAAAGGAGTGTTCGCCGGCCTGGAGAATCCATTCACCGCCACTCGATATCATTCTCTGGTTATTGAAAAGGCGTCGTTACCTGATTGCCTGGAAGTGACTGCATGGACACTGGATGAAGCCGGTGAGCCGGCCGAAATCATGGCGGTGCGCCATAGGGAACTGAAAGTGGAGGGTGTGCAGTTTCATCCCGAGTCCATTCTCAGTGCACACGGACATCAACTGCTACAGAATTTTCTCGACAATTCATAACGAGCCCTGAGTCTGTCATGGATATAAAAGCCGCAATTAAAAGACTAACCGAACGGCAGGATCTTGATGCCGAAGAAATGACGCTGGTCATGCGCGAACTGATGTCGGGTAATACTACCGACGCTCAGATTGGTGCGTTTCTGGTGGCGCTGCAGATGAAAGGCGTGAAGACCGAAGAACTGCTGGGCGGAGCTACGGTTATGCGCGAACTGGTGACACGGGTCGCGCTTGACGACACCCATCTGGTGGATACCTGCGGCACCGGCGGCAGCGGTTCGAACAAGTTCAATGTGTCCACCGCCGCGGCCATGGTCGCCGCCACCGCCGGTGCCAGGGTAGCCAAACACGGCAACCGGGGCGCGACGAGCAAGAGCGGCAGTGCGGATGTGCTGGAAGCGGCGGGAGTCAATCTGGCGCTGACACCGGAGCAGGTTGCGCAGACCATTGAGGCGGTGGGTGTCGGTTTCATGTTTGCGCCGGCTCACCACAGTGCCATGAAGCACGTTATTACCGCGCGACGGGAAATCGGCGTGCGTACTCTGTTCAATATGCTCGGGCCGCTGACAAACCCGGCCGGCGCCCCCAATCAGGTCATTGGTGTTTTCGACGGAGAATGGATCCCGGTCCTGCTGGAAACCCTCGCCAGACTGGGAAGCAAACACATATTGATTGTCGCCGCCGAGGATGGTCTGGATGAGATCAGCATCTCCGCGGCAACCACCGTTGGTGAACTGCATGACGGGAAGATTTTCCGGTACACCGTAACGCCGGAGGAGTTGGGGGTCAGCCGTTACGATTCGTATTCAATGTTGCAGGTGGATAATGTGCAGGAAAGCCTGGCCATGATGCGCAACGCGCTGGATTACAGCAATCGGCCCGCCGGAGATATTGTGGCGCTGAATGCCGGAGCCGCGTTGTATGCCGCCGGAGTCTGCCCCGACCTGAAATCAGGAGTCGTTCGCTCCCGACAGGTGCTTGAGTCTGGTGAAGCACTGACCAAGCTTGAACAACTGGTACAGTTTACCGGTCGATTTTCCAGTCCAGGTTGAAGCCACTTGTGAATCAGTCCACCATTCTGCAAACCATCATTGAGCACAAGCGGGCGGAAGTCGCACAACGAAAGCTGCGCGTACCGCTGCATGAACTTGAACAAAGGCTGCCTTCCGCGCCGGCGAAACGGCCATTTACTCAGGCGCTCAAAGATCAGGTTGCACTGGGAAAGCCGGCGGTCATCGCCGAGATAAAGAAAGCATCGCCATCGAAAGGGCTGATCCGGGCGGATTTCAATCCCTTTGCCCTGGCCGCCAGTTATGCCGCCGGGGGCGCCACCTGTCTGTCGGTGCTGACTGATGAAAATTTTTTTCAAGGCCACGACGATTTTTTGGTGGAGGCGAGGGCGGCCTGTGAACTGCCGGTACTACGCAAGGATTTTATGCTGGAGCCTTACCAGATGGTGGAGTCCCGGGTGCTTGGCGCCGACTGTGCATTGCTTATCGTGGCGGCGCTTGACGACGGGCGTCTAAAGGAATTGGCTGACTGCGGTCGAGAAGCGGGCATTGATCTGCTGGTAGAGGTGCATAACGAAGCGGAAATGGAGCGGGCGCTGGCGTTGGATGTTGAACTGATCGGGATCAACAACCGCGATCTGCACAGCTTTGTCACCGACCTTGGTATCACTGTGCGCCTGGCGAAACAGGTACCAGTGAATAAACTGATCATTACCGAAAGCGGAATCAACAACGCGGCCGACGTGAAAAGGATGCTCGATAGCGGGATCTATGGGTTCTTGATTGGCGAGTCGTTTATGCGGGCACCGGACCCGGGACTGAAACTGCGGCAGACTTTGACTGACAACGAGTGACCCATTGTCGCCGCCCCGCGGTTGCGGGGTTAGCGAGTACCGAACACCACGATGGTTTTGCCCGACACGCTGATCAGTTCCTGTTCTTCCAGGGTTTTCAACACCCGTCCCGCCATCTCCCGTGAACAGTTTACAATGCGACCGATTTCCTGACGGGTGATCTTGATCTGCATGCCGTCTGGATGTGTCATCGCGTCAGGCTGTTTGCTCAGGTCAATCAGTGTGCGCGCGATACGGCCGGTGACGTCATAGAATGCCAGGTCGCCAACTTTGCGAGTGGTGTTGCGCAGACGGTGGGCCATCTGTTGGCCAATAGTAAACACGATTTCCGGGTGGGCGCGGATATAACTGTTGAAATTGGCATAGCTGATTTCCGCGATTTCACAGGCGCTGCGGGCACGGCACCAGGCGCTGCGTTCCTTGGCCTGTTCGAACAGGCCCATCTCGCCGAAAAAATCACCGGGATTAAGGTAGGCAATAACCACTTCCTTGCCATCGTTATCCTCCAGCATCACCGAAACCGAGCCTTTGATGATGTAATACAGGGTGTCGCAACGGTCCCCTTCGTAGATAATCGTGGCGCGATTGGGATAGCGTTTACGATGACAGTGGGACAGGAAGTTTTCCAGGTCCTTTATATGCGGCGTTAAAGCCATTAGTGCCATGCAGGCGATCTCCTTCTTATCAAACCCCAGGGGGCGCGATGGAGCATGTATACCACATTTTAATGTGAAATGTGTGAAGCGAAACACATAACACGGTACTTTCAGAACCGTTTCAAACGCTGTCCCGATGACCAGGCCAACGTGACATAGTCCTGTCCGATGCCCTATGTTAATCTTCACGCCTCGGATAATGTGTCGGCATGAATCTTAAATAGCTTATGAGGGAATGATGAAGGCCAGAATTCGCTGGATAGAGAATGCGATGTTCCTGGGTGAATCCGGGAGCGGACATACCGTGGTAATGGATGGCCCCGAGGATTCCGGTGGCAGGAACGTGGGCGTTCGTCCAATGGAATTGATGCTGCTCAGCATCGGCGGCTGCTCTGCTTTCGATGTGGTAAGTATTCTGAAAAAATCCCGCCAGAACGTCAGCCATTGCGTGGCGGAAGTCGCCGCGCAAAGGGCGGACGCCATTCCTGCCGTGTTCGAAAGCATTCACCTGCATTTCATAGTCAGCGGCCGCGAATTAAGCGAAAAACAAGTGGCCCGGGCGATTGAGCTGTCGGCGGAAAAATATTGTTCGGCGTCGATCATGCTGGGTAATGCGGGCGTGAAAGTGACTCATGATTTTGAACTGGTTGATGAATCCGATGTCTGAACCAACCGCGTTAAACAAAATAGGTAATCCGTTTCATCACGCGCGACATGCCCAGCATCGCCTGACGTACAGGAAGAGGTAATTCCGCGCCACCGGCTTGCCTGGCCGACTTCCCGTGTTGACGCTCATCCACCAGCATCTGTTGCAGGATGGCTCGGCTTCTGACGTCGTCCTCCGGCAGTTTGTCCAGGTGTTCTTCCAGGTGATCACAGACCTGTTCTTCGGTTTCCGCGACAAAACCCAGGCTCCAGCGATCGCCGACAACGCCGGCGGCGGCGCCGAGACCGAACGACATGGAGTACCAGAGGGGGTTGAAAACGCTGGCATGGCTGTCCAGTTGTTCCAGCCGTTCTTCACACCAGGCGAGATGATCCACCTCTTCGGTGGCGGCATTATCCATCGCATCACGTACCTCGGTCAGGCGGGCGGTGGCTGCCTGTCCCCGGTACAGAGCTTGCGCACAAACCTCCCCGGTATGATTGATGCGCATCAATGCCGCGGCCTGTTTCCTTTCCGGGTCGCCCAGTTCCTGTTTGCCGAGCTTGCGCGCCGGTGACGGTCGCTGCGCGTGAGAACTGCCGGGCACGAGCGTACGCAGCGCCTGATCGAATTCCACCAGCAGTTTGTCCAAAGCGCCAAGTTCAGTTCGCGGTGCCATCATAACCTCGAAGAAGCTGAGGGTCGGTGGCGAACAATAATCATTCGCAACATGGTTCTCATTCGCCACCGACCCCGATCAGGTGTTCGCGGGCAATCGCCCGGTAGCCGATATCGGTGCGATAATACACGTTATCCCAGTTGATAGGGGTGAGCAAGTCATAGGCGCGGGCCTGTGCTTCGGTCACGGAGTTGCCCAGGGCTGTCGCGCACAGTACCCGACCGCCATGCGTCAGCACCTTGCCTTCCACCAGTGCCGTACCGGCGTGGAATACCTTGCAACCTTCACCCTGTGCCCGTTCCAGCCCGGTTATCACATTGCCCTTGGCGTAGGCTTCCGGGTAGCCACCGCTGGCCAATACAACACCCAGGCAGGCGCGCGGATCCCACTGTGCTTCGTGTTTATGCAGCGAGCCGTCAAGCGCCGCCAGGCAAAGTTTCACAAGATCTGATTTGAGTCGCAGCATCACCGGCTGTGCTTCAGGATCACCGAATCGGCAGTTGAATTCAATCACGTTGACTTCGCCCTGCGGAGAGATCATCAATCCCGCATAGAGAAAGCCGGTATAGGAATTTCCGTCCATCGCCATCCCGCGCACAGTGGGGATCATCACCTGGTCCATGATGCGCTGATAAATTTCTTCAGTGACCACAGGCGCGGGGGAGTAGGCGCCCATGCCACCGGTATTGGGCCCCTGGTCACCGTTGTCACGGGCCTTGTGATCCTGAGACGTGGCCATGGGCAGAATATATTCCCCATCAACCATCGCGATAAAACTGGCTTCCTCTCCCTGCAGAAAATCCTCAATCACTACACGATGGCCCGCTTCACCAAAGCGGTTTCCCGACAACATGTCTTCTACGGCGGCGGCCGCTTCCTGCTCGGTTTTGGCGATAATGACGCCTTTACCCGCCGCAAGGCCATCGGCCTTGATAACGATCGGCGTGCCGCGCGACCGTATATAGTCAAGCGCCGGCTCAACGGCATCGAACGTGCGGTAGGCGGCGGTGGGAATGTGATGACGACTCAGAAAATCCTTGGTAAAGGCCTTTGAACCTTCCAGTTGCGCCCCGCGGCTGTCGGGACCAAAGCAGGGCAACTGACGCTCGGTGAAAATGTCCACGATGCCGGCCACCAGAGGTGCTTCGGGTCCGACAATGGTCAGGGCGACGTTGTTGTCGGTGGCGAAATCAGCCAGCGCGGCAAAGTCCATGACATCGATGGCGATGTTTTCAACACCCTTCTCCAGCGCGGTGCCGGCATTGCCCGGCGCCACGAAGACCTTGTCGACACCTGTTGATCGCGCCGCTTTCCAGGCGAGGGCGTGTTCGCGTCCGCCGCCGCCAATTACCAGAACATTCATGTAAAGACTCTAATGGATCGGTTGGAATGACACCGCCGGATCCCAGGGACCCGTCCAAATCCCCGCGACCTTCAGTCTCTGACTGCCGTTGACCATCATCAGTGACGGAAATGCCGCACACCAGTAAACACCATCGTCATACCGGCTTCATTGGCGGCGGCAATCACTTCCTCGTCGCGCAGGGAGCCGCCGGGTTGAATGACCGCGGTGATGCCAGCCTTCGCGGCCGCGTCAACACCGTCGCGAAACGGAAAGAAGGCATCGGAGGCCATCACGGACCCGCGTACTTCCAGACCCTCGTCGGCCGCCTTGATGCCGGCGATGCGAGCGCTGTAAACCCGGCTCATCTGACCCGCGCCGATGCCGATGGTCTGGTTGTCCCGACAATAAACAATAGCATTGGATTTAACAAACTTCGCCACTTTCCACGCAAACAGAAGATCCCGCATCTCATCGTCGGAAGGGCTCCTGTCAGTGACAACCTTCAGGTTCTGCGGGTCCATTTCATGCACGTCGCGATCCTGAATCAGCAGTCCGCCATTGACGCGTTTGAAATCGAGCCCGTCGGCCGCTTGTGACGGCAACTCACCGCACTGCAATACCCGCACGTTCTTTTTCTCCGCCACGATCTGTAACGCCTGTTCTGAAACTGTAGGGGCAATGAGTACTTCAACAAATTGCTGGTTGATGATTTTCTGCGTCGTTGGGCCGTCCAGCTCGCGGTTAAACGCGATGATGCCGCCAAACGCAGAGGTGGGGTCGGTCTGGAAGGCGAGATCGTAAGCCTGTTCTATGGTGTTGGCCACAGCCACTCCACAGGGATTGGCGTGCTTTACAATCACACAGGCCGGCCGCGAAAAGGTTTTGACACACTCCAGCGCCGCGTCGGTGTCGGCAATGTTGTTGAATGACAGCTCCTTGCCCTGCAATTGTTCGGCGGTGCTGACGCTGACCTCGTCCGGCTCCCGTTCCACATAGAACGCGGCATCCTGGTGAGGGTTCTCCCCGTAACGCAGTATCTGTTGCCGGACATACTGGCTGCTGAAGGTGCGGGGAAACTTTTCCGGCTGGTTGTCATTGCCGTCGGGCAGCCGGCAACCGAGGTAGTTGGCTATCGCGGCATCGTAGCCGGCGGTGTGTTCAAATGCTTTCACGGCCAGGTCAAAACGCGTGGCGTAGCCGACGGCGCAATCGTTGTTACGCAGCTGATCGACAATCAGTTCGTAGTCGTCCGGATCAACCACCACGGTAACATCACCGTGGTTCTTGGCAGCGGACCGGAGCATCGTGGGACCGCCGATATCGATGTTCTCTATGGCATCAGGCAGCGAGCAATCGGGCTTGGCGATGGTGGCTTCAAACGGGTAGAGGTTGACCACAACCAGATCAATGGGAGGAATGTCACTGGCTGCCATGACCTCGCCGTCAATGTCGCGACGGGCGAGAATGCCACCGTGAACCTTTGGATGCAGGGTCTTGACGCGGCCCCCCATCATCTCCGGAAACCCGGTGTATTTGGAAATCTCGATTGCCGGAACGTCATGTTCCTTCAGCAGACGATAGGTGCCTCCGGTGGACAGAATTTCGATATCAAATTCATGGAGCGTTCTGGCGAACTCAACGATCCCGGTTTTGTCAGAAACACTGATCAAAGCCCGGCCGATGGCAGCAGAATTTCCTGATGTCATAGAGTTCATCTCAAATTTATACAGCAGAGAAAGCGATACTCACTTCATTGGTCTTCCAGCGGCTTCCTTACCAGGCTCCCACCGACGTGGAACTACAGCATTCCGTGCTGCTTCAGTTTCTTTCGTAGCGTACCACGGTTCAAACCGAGCAGGGTAGAAGCTTTGCTCTGATTGTTGCCCGTGTACCGCATCACCGCCATCAACAACGGAGATTCAATTTCTTTCAGTACCATCTGATACAGATCGGTAGCCGATTCATCGCCGATCTCTTCGAAATAACGTTGCAGGGCCTTCTCCACTTCACTGCGCAGCGAAACGGATTCCCCGGTCGCGGGTATTTCGCTGTTGCCGGCCAAACCCAGGCGCTCCAGGTTTGCCTCGCGATCTTCGGTACTCATGCAGCCTCCGCGGTGACAGCTTCGCCACTGAAAAAACCGGTTATCGCGGCCTGCTGCTGCCGCGCCGTGAGCAAGCGGTTAAAGGTTTTGCGGAAATCACTGATCGCGGTGGATGTACCCTGTGAGGCGGGTTGGGGAATGGCTTGAGAATGGGTCGGGAAAATAGTCTCGGGGGCGGTTTGGGAGAAAGAGTCCAGTGCCGCGGTATACCAACCGACATGTTTGCGCGCGATCAGAACCGCCCGTTCTTCCCCGTACAGGCTATAGAGTTTGTCCAGATGGATCTGGAGAGTTGGCAGAATTTGCGCGGGAGTCTTTGCCGGTAAATGGGTACCCGTCTCCAGATAGTGAGCAATCTCGGCGAATATCCAGGGTCGGCCCTGAGCGCCGCGACCGATCATCAAACCATCAGCCCCGGTATGCTTCAGCACCCAGGCAGCCTTCTCCGGCGTGGTGATATCACCGTTGGCGATGACGGGAATTCGTACCGCCCGCTTGATGGCGGCGATGGTGTCATATTCCGCTTCGCCCCTGAAACGACAGGCCCGGGTGCGCCCGTGAACGCTCAACATCTTGACGCCACAATGCTCGGCAAGCTTTGCAATCTCCACGCCATTGCGGGTTTCGCTGCACCATCCGGTGCGGATTTTCAACGTGACAGGCACCGGGACACTTTTTACCACGCTCACGAGAATGCGACGGACCAGATCGGGAGACTTCAACAGCGCCGATCCGGCGGACTTCTGCAACACCTTCTTGGCCGGGCAGCCCATGTTGATATCGATGATGTCCGCTCCCGCTTCCACATTCACGCGGGCGGCGTGAGCCATCATATCGGGGTCGGACCCGGCTATCTGCACGACATGCGGGCCTTCCGTGCCGGCCCTGATCCGTCGGCACCGGTTCTTCGGGGTACGCCACAGCGCCACGTTCGAGGTAATCATCTCGGCGATCGTGAGCCCCGCGCCATGCGCCGCACAAACCTCACGTGTGGGTTTGTCGCTGATACCGGCCATCGGGGCGAGCAACAGCGGCGTGTGGATTGTGTAGGGTCCAATGTTGATCATGACAGTTCTTCAGAGGTTCCCTCGTTTTCGCGGTGATTGGTTGCCAATGATAACGGCAGACCCGTCGTCGTTAAAGTGGTTGAGTCACAAAATACTGTCTTTAAAGCGTTTATCTCGCGTTATCTGAAGCGAAAAGCTAACGCATAGTTTATGGCGTCGTCTCCGGGGTCGACGATATCGAGGGAAATCTGAACCGGCGATCCGGCAGGCATCATTGTCAACTGTCGCAATGCGGGATCCAGATACTCCTGTGGGGTGAAGTTTCTGGAGGCCACCAGTTGATTGTCCCGGTCGGTGAACTGCAACTGCACAACCGGAAACGGCTGCTCAAACCCGGCTTCGTTACGGAACACAAACATCACCTCCAGCGCACCAGACACCGTGGGGTGACTGCGCACCACGAGGTTATCACTCTGGATCGCATTCAACCGGCGCTGCGCTGGCGGTGTGCAACCGGTGAGGTTACAGACGGTTTCATACCAGGGACGCAGTGATGCATTCTGACTGAGCTGTGGCAGATTAAACCAGAAATACTGCAGCGGAAGTGTCAGTGTGAGCACAACCACGGCCGCGGCCATTGCCAGCCGCCGTGACAGAGGGGTCCTGTCCGGCTGAACCGCCTCCAGTTCGAGCGGATCGGTCAGCGAGTCGAGCGAATCCAGATCCGCCGGGGTCAAATTTGCCTTGTCATCATCTTCTTGGTCCAGCGAGGCGGGGAAGAAGTGTTCACGAACGGGGGGTGGCTCGCGATCTGGTTCGCGTTCAGGCTCCGGTGGCAGTGCGGTTTCAGGTTCAGGCTGACCCGGTGATTCGCGAGTGAGAAAGGAGCCGGGATCGAAGTAGTCTTCTGTTCCTGAAATAAAAACCGAACCCGCGTACTCTTCATCGCCGTGTTCATCGGTTAACTGTTCGAAGGCGGAGGGGACAAAATTGTCGCGGGCATCGAACACTGTGAGACAAGCGCCGCAGCGCACCATGCCATTGGCCGCGCTGAGCAGACGAGCGCTGGTATTGAAGCTGGATTCGCAGGCGGGGCACTGGGTCACTTGTAAAGCCATTGGTATACCGGGCGGAGCATAGGGGCTGTGTTCGTCTCGAATTACGAGGCGTAAAATTCAACAGTCCGATTGTAGGCTATTCTTCAATGGGTGCCTATTTGCCGGTTCAAAAACGCGCAAGCGAATTGTAACGTTACGTACAGGCGCCTCCGGCGAAACGCGCCTTGCCGCGAAATCGGCTGAAGGCCCAGAGCGGGTCATAGATTTGCTCAGAGGTTCCCTAGTCGCGAACGCCTTCCATCCGCAGCCAGCCGTCTCGTTCAGTGGCCTGCGCCATCGTGAACCATTGCCGGTAAACGCGGTTCAGCTCTTCCTCCTGGGACGGCAATACTCCCGACAGTACCAGGCGTCCACCGGGTTGCAGCAACTGGGCGAACAACGGCGCAAGTTCCGTCAGAGCGCCAGCCAGAATATTCGCCACCAGAACATCGCCGGGTTCCGGCGGCAAGGTTTCCGGGCTGCACACCTGCAATACCGAAGAAGAAACGGCATTGTTGTCACGGTTGGTTGCCGTGGCAGCCAGCGCCTGGGGATCATTATCGACGGCCCGGACCTGCGCGGCACCGAGCAGCGCCGCGGCAATAGCCAGCACCCCCGACCCGCAGCCGAAATCGATAACGCGGCACCTGGACAGTGCCTGTCCTTCCAGCCATTCCAGGCACAACGCGGTGGTGGCATGGGTGCCCGTACCAAAAGCCAGTCCGGGGTCGAGCAGAATATTGACGGCGTCCGGTTCCGGCGGGTCCGCCCAACTGGGGCAAATCCACAGGCGATCACCAAAGCGCATGGGTTTGAAATCGGCCATCCAGGCGCGTTCCCAATCACTGTCCTGGAGTACTTCAACCAGGGGTTCGCCGACAATCTGCGATCCAAGTTGTTGCCTCAGTGTGTCCAGCAGTGAATTCACGGACAGGTCCATGCGAAACAGGGCGGTCAACACCGACTGGTCCCAGAGAGGTGTTTCACCTGGCACGTTCTGAAAGATGGATTGGTCGCCCGCGTCCTGAAGAGTAACCGCTTCGGCGCCGAGTTCAATCAGCAGGACTTCAATGGCTTCCGCTTGTTCGGAACTCACTTGCACTTTCAGTTGCCGCCACGACATCAGGAGCTGAGTTTGTGTTCCAGATAATGGATATTAACGCCGCCTTTCTGAAACTCGGCATCCCGCACCAGATCTTTCTGCAAAGGTATGTTGGTGCGAATACCGTCGATGAGCAGTTCATCCAGGGCATTATGCATTCGAATCAGCGCCTGTTCGCGGGTGTCGCCATGACTGATGAGTTTTGCCACCAGCGAATCATAGTAGGGAGGCACGGTATAGCCGCTGTACAGATGTGAGTCGACGCGAATACCATTGCCTCCGGGCGCGTGATACAGATTCACCTTGCCCGGGCAGGGCAAAAACGTCTTCGGGTCTTCGGCATTAATGCGGCACTCGAATGCATGCCCTCTTATCTTCACATCACACTGCCTGATTGACAGAGGTTCTCCGCTGGCAATGCGCAACTGTTCACGCACAATATCGACGCCGGTGATCATCTCCGTCACGGGATGCTCCACCTGTACGCGCGTGTTCATTTCGATAAAGTAAAAATGTTCATTTTCATACAGAAATTCGAGTGTGCCCGCGCCGCGGTATTTCATCTTGATGCAAGCCTGCACGCAGGTTTCCGCGACAGCATCGCGCACGTCCTGGGGAATGTCGGGAGCGGGCGCCTCTTCCAGCACTTTCTGATGGCGGCGTTGCAGCGAGCAGTCGCGATCACCAAGATGAATCGCATTCCCCCTGCCGTCACCGATAACCTGAATTTCCACATGGCGCGGGTTTTCCAGGAATTTTTCCAGGTACACCACATCACTGCCAAAATAGGATTTTGCCTCCGACTGGGTGACGTAGACCGCCTTCAGCAGCGCCGCTTCGCTATGCACCACGCGCATGCCGCGCCCGCCGCCGCCGGCGGCCGCCTTGATAATAACCGGGTAGCCTATTTCTTTCGCCAGTTGCAGTGTGCGATCGTTGTTTGAGTTCAGTGGCCCGTTCGACCCTGGCACCGTCGGCACGCCGGCGGAGCGCATTACTTCAATCGCGGACACTTTGTCGCCCATCAGCCGGATGGTATCCGCCTGCGGGCCGATGAATACGAAGCCGCTGTTTTCCACCTGCTCTGCGAAGTCCGCGTTTTCCGCCAGAAAGCCGTAGCCGGGATGAACAGCCACGGCGTCGGTGACTTCCATCGCGGCGATAATGGCGGGAATGTTCAAATAGCTGCCCGCAGGTGAGGCTGGGCCAATGCAAACCGATTCATCGGCAAGGCGAACGTGCATCAGGCCCTTGTCGGCCACTGAGTGCACGGCGACAGTCTTGATGCCCAGCTCCTTGCAGGCTCGAAGCACACGAAGGGCGATTTCTCCCCGGTTGGCGATCAGAACTTTTTCAAGCATGAAGTCGAACCCTTCGGTAAATAATCGGGATAAACATCGGCGTAAACTTCAGCGTAAACGTCGGGGTAGTTGTCGGGGTAAGCGCAGGAGTATGCGTGGGAATAAGCATTAGGAATAAGCATAGCGGTAAGCCTGGTGGTCCACTCCGGCTGGTCGAATCAGCCGAAGCCGGACTAAACGATGGTGATCAACGGCTGATCGTATTCAACCGGCTCACCGTCTTCGACCAGAATGGCCTCGACGACACCGCTGTAATCAGCCTCTATCTGGTTCATCATTTTCATCGCTTCAACAATGCAAATCACATCGCCCACCTTCACATGCTGACCGATCTCGATAAACGGGGGCGATGAAGGGGAGGGCGATCGATAGAAAGTGCCTACCATGGGAGAGGAAATAACCCGGCCATCGAGCGCCGGCTTTTCCGCGACGGTGTCGTCCCGAGCCGGAGCCGCCGCCGGAACAGGGCCCTGAGTCGGCGCGGGAACGGTTTGATAGTTCATCGCTACAGGATGGTGCATTGTCGGAGAACGGCTGATGCGAACTGCCTCCTCGCCTTCCTTGATTTCGATTTCCGCGACATCGGAAGATTCGAGCAATTCAATCAGCTTTTTAACTTTTCTAATGTCCATCTCGTCATCTCGTAATATGGCTCACGTCAGTCAGCCTGACAGTTTCCTGATGGCTGCCTGCAGCGCAAGTTCGTAGCCATGAGCGCCCAGCCCCACGATAGTGCCGACGGCAATGTCGGACAGGTAGGAATGGCGGCGGTAGGGTTCGCGGCGGTACAGGTTGGACAGGTGAACTTCAATAAAAGGCAGCTCCACTGCAAGCAGCGTATCGCGCAGGGCGATGCTGGTGTGGGTGAAGGCGGCCGGGTTGATAATGATAAAGACCGTGCCATCGTTTTTGGCTGCCTGGATGCGGTTAATCAGTTCATGCTCGGCATTGCTTTGCAGATGTTGCAGCTCGTGACCGGCCTCCGTGGCAAGCTTGTGCATCCGCCCGATGATATCGTTGAGGGTGTCGGAGCCGTACACTTCCGGTTCACGGCTGCCCAGCAGATTCAGGTTGGGTCCGTTGATAATCAGCATGGATGCCATGGTTGAAATTCCCTCACGGTGCTGCGCCGGGGCACCGCACTATGTACAGAAAAGACGGCTTCTCCTGATGATGGCACGGTCGAGACCACTAATGCTCGAACTAAATGCAATACCCATCAGGATCGGCTATTTTGGCCGCATTTTCTCAGAAATTATACCGATTTTCATCCAATTTTAAGAAATCAGTCAATAAAATCAGAGACTGGATCACTCCCGGGTTCAGCGCCCGGGTTTACTGACTCGCCGATTCAACGACTCACGGATTCAACAGGTAGGAAACCTGTTGGGGAGGATAACAATAGCCCCAGACCGCGCAGCCCTGATAGCTGATCAGCAGGGACGTGCCTGAGGCAAGAGCTGGCAGGGGAACCGGCAGGGGCAGGCCGATGGTCACGGTGTCGTAATAGATCTCGATATCACCAAAGAACTCGTCGTTCGATGCGACGCCGACGGGTATGGTCGCGTCCAGCGGTAGAACGTCACCCTCGGGGCCGCGCTGCAGCGCAAAACTGAACTGCCCGCGATAAAGATAGTGTCCTGAGGCAATTTGCCAGGTCACCGACAATCGCTCATTTTCTTCCACACTCACGTAATAGGGGAACGCCCGCGCCACCGGCAAAGGTTGTGGAGCGGTTTCTCCACTGAGGGAATTGCCGAGGCTGGAATTCTGACCGTGACTGACTGCAGGACACAGGGCCAGCATGAGAGCGAGGGAAGTCAGGAAAGCCGGGGGAGCATGAGCCATAAGGTGTCGTGCTATCAAAGCGTTCAGATTCAGCATGATAACAAGACCTGAGCCCGCCCTGATCCCTTGCATCGCCGCCATCGAAAGCCGAACCTATTGACTGTAACGGTCAAAAATCAATGTGGCGTTGGTGCCGCCGAACCCGAAGCTGTTCGACATCACCCTGTCCAGCTTCACGTTGTTCCGTCGTTCGCGCGCGATGGGCATGCCCTCACCTTCGGGATCAAGGTTATCAATGTTCGCTGAGGCGCAGATGAAATCATTTTCCATCATCAACAACGAATATATGGCTTCCTGCGCGCCGGCAGCGCCAAGAGAATGACCAGTGAGCGACTTGGTGGAATTGATCACCGGCATATCGCTTTTGCTGAACACCTGTTTGATGGCTTTGAGCTCGGACACATCGCCCGCCGGCGTGCTGGTGCCATGCGTATTGAGATAGTCCACCGGACCATTCGCCGTCGCCAGTGCCATTTTCATGCAGCGCACGCCACCTTCTCCTGATGGAGAAACCATGTCATATCCATCGGAAGTGGCGCCGTAGCCGGTAATCTCCGCGTAGATTTTCGCACCCCTGGCCACGGCATGCTCCAGCGCTTCCACAACCAGCACCGCACCGCCCCCGGCGATGACAAAACCGTCCCGGTCCACATCAAACGCGCGTGAGGCCTTTTCCGGCGTGTCGTTGTATTTGGTGGAGAGGGCGCCCATCGCGTCAAACATGTTCGACAAGGTCCAGTGTTCCGATTCACCGCCGCCGGCGAAGATCACATCCTGCTTGTTAAGCTGAATCAATTCCACTGCGTTGCCAATGCAATGTGCGCTGGTGGCGCAGGCGGAAGAAATGGAATAGTTGATGCCACGGATCTTGAACGGCGTGGCCAGACAGGCCGAGACCGTGCTGCCCATCGTGCGCGTAATCCGGTAAGGGCCCACCTTGCGGATGCCGCGTGAGCGCAGAATATCAGCCGCTTCCACCTGGTCCTCTGAGGAGGAGCCGCCGGCTCCCATGATGATACCGGTGCGGTCATTGGAAACCTGGTTTGCCGACAGTTCGGAATCCTTCACCGCCTCATCCATGGCGATGTATCCGTAAGCCGCCGCCGAGCCCATGAAGCGCAGCATCTTGCGGTCTATATGCTGGCCAAAGTCGATATCGATGGAACCGCAGACATGGGAACGCAGACCCATCTCTTCGTATTCGGGTTTCGCACGAATGCCGCTGCGTCCGTCCCTGAGCGATTGCAGCACGGTGCTCTTGTCAGTTCCCAGGCAGGAAACGATTCCGATTCCGCTAACAACCACACGTCTCATACCAAGCCTCTATCCACGTAGTTCAAATGTTGAGTTAATCTACTGTATGAAATCTGCTGCCATGATCGCTGCCGGCCATTATCGCCTGAAACGGGTATCAAAACTTGTCTGCGGGCATGAACAGCCCCACTTTCAGTCCCTTGGCGGTATAGATGACATTGCCGTCCACCGACACTGTGCCGTCCGCGATACCCATAACCAGTTTGCGCTCAATCACGCGGCTGAGGGACAGTTTATAAACCACTTTTTTGGCGTCGGGCAGTATTTCTCCGCTGAAACGCACATCGCCCGCGCCCAATGCCCGCCCCCGGCCGAGATTGCCGCGCCAGCCAAGATAGAATCCCACCAGTTGCCACATGGCATCAAGCCCAAGGCAGCCAGGCATCACCGGATCTTCAGGAAAATGACAGTCAAAGAACCACAGCTTGGGGTTGATATCCAACTCGGCGATAATCTGACCCTTGCCAAAATCACCACCGCTGTCGTTGATCTCGGTAATGCGGTCGACCATCAGCATGTTGCCGACCGGCAGGCGCGCGTTGCCGGGACCAAACATTCTGCCGAAGCCGCAGTCCAGCAGTTCGTCTTTTTCGTAAGCGCTTTTTGGAGTAAAGCAGGTATTAAGTCGAGCCATGTTTCCCGAACCAGTGGCGCCAGCCGCGCAAAGCATGCGATGTTATCGAAACCTGCCGGAATAATCGACAGAAAGTCTGGTAAACTTTTCCTGTCCGGTCAGTCGAACGCACGAAATCCGTAAAATTCCGACAAAGGCAATCAATGATAGTTCCAGTAATTATGGCAGGAGGCGTGGGTTCGCGGCTGTGGCCGGTCTCCCGGGCTTTGTTGCCCAAGCAATTTATCCAGTTTCCACGCCAGCAGGGGTCACTCTTCCAGAATACCCTGAAACGGCTGCAAGGCCTGCCCGACCTGGGCAATCCCATCGTGGTGTGCAATGAGGATCATCGATTTCTGGCGGCGGAACAACTGCGTCAGGCGGGCCTGCGCGGCAATGTGGTGCTGGAACCTCGCGGCCGCAACACCGCGCCGGTGGTGGCGATGGCGGCATTGATCGCCACTCACCAGGACCCCGAAGCAGTGCTGTTGATACTGGCCGCCGATCATGCAATCGGTGATAACGCCGCACTGCATGACGCCATCAACTGCGGCAATGCACTGGCCCGGCAGAACTATCTGGTCACCTTCGGAAGCGTGCCGACCGCACCGGAAACCGGTTACGGCTATATCAAATCCGGCAAGCCCATCGATGATGCCTCGGGGAAAAACCTGGGCAATGCCGTGGACAGCTTTGTCGAGAAGCCAGACGCGGAAACCGCCCGGCGCTATCTGGACAGCGGCGAATACCTGTGGAACAGCGGCAATTTCGTTATCAAGGCCACCACCTATCTGACGGAATTGGCGCGGTATGCTCCCGACATCGACCAAGTGTGCCGCCAGGCATTTGAAGGCCTGGAACAGGATCATGATTTCAGCCGTATACCGGCGGATATCTTCAACCGCTGTCGCGCCGATTCGATCGATTACGCGGTGATGGAAAAAACCAATCGCGCCGCGGTGGTTGCCCTGCAAACCCTGTGGAGCGATGTCGGCGCCTGGCATGCTCTGTGGGATCTGGCCTCAAAAGACAACGAGGGCAATGTGCTGGAAGGTGATGTGCTCACCACCGAAGTGACCAACAGCTATATTCACGCCGGGTCCAGACTGGTTGCCGCGGTGGGTCTCAGCGATGCCATCGTGGTGGAAACCGCCGATGCAGTCCTGGTGGCTGATCGCGGCAAGGCGCAGCAGGTAAAAAAGATAGTTGAACTGCTCGAAAGCATGGAACGGCGCGAAGTCATCAGCCATGCACTGGTCCACCGGCCATGGGGTTCTTACGAATCGCTGGTGAACCAGGACGGCTACCAGGTGAAACACATTATCGTGAACCCCGGTGCGGCACTGTCGCTGCAGTTGCACCATAAAAGGGCAGAGCACTGGACGGTGATCAAGGGCGAAGCCCGCGTCACCCGCAACGACGACGTGTTCATGCTGAAACAGAACGAGTCCACCTTCATCCCCCTGGGTAGCAAGCACCGCCTGGAAAACCCCGGTAACGACCCGGTGGAAGTTATCGAAGTGCAGGTGGGAGACTATCTGGGTGAAGATGACATCGTTCGGTTTGAGGACGTTTACGGGCGAGTGGTAGAAGGCGCGTAAGCCTGACACGAAAGGAACGGTTCACGGGAGTAACTCAAAGGAAGTGCGATGTCAAAAATTCGGAAATGCCTGTTCCCCGCCGCCGGCTACGGCACCCGATTTCTTCCCGTGACCAAGGCCATGCCCAAGGAAATGCTGCCGCTGGTCAACAAACCACTGGTTCAATATGGCGTTGAAGAAGCCATGGGCGCCGGCATGACCTGCATGGCTATCGTCACCGGCCGCGGCAAGCGCGCACTGGAAGATCACTTCGATATCAGCTATGAACTGGAAGACCAGATTGCCGGCACCGGCAAGGAAAAGGCACTGGACGAAATTCGCCGGATCATGAACGAGTGTACCTTCTCCTATACCCGCCAGATTGAAATCAAAGGTCTCGGTCACGCCGTTCTCTCCGGCGAAACCCTCATCGGCCAGGAGCCGTTCGCCGTGATACTGGCCGACGACTATTGCGTGGTGGAAAACGGCGACAGCGTACTGAGCCAGATGGTGAAGCTGTACGAAAAATATCAGTGCAGCATTGTCGCGGTGCAAGAAGTGCCTCGCGAGGAAACCAGCAAATACGGCGTGATAGAAGGTGAAAAGGAAGAAGACCGGGTTTACCGCGTGAGTTCCATGGTGGAAAAACCTGACCCGGAGGACGCCCCGAGTAACCTCGCGATTATCGGCCGCTATATTCTCACACCGGACATTTTCGAGCTGATCCGCACCACCCCGCCCGGCAAGAATGGCGAAATGCAAATCACCGACGCCATCATGCGCCAGGCGAGTGAGGGCAGGGTGATTGCCTATCGGTTCAAGGGGCGTCGTTTTGACTGCGGCAGCGTCGACGGGTTTATCGAAGCCACTAACTACAACTACAGAAATATCTATACGCCGTAGTTGATTCGTTTACTCGCTACGCTGCATTGAGCCGCGCGCAGCGACAAGACAGAGCCGCATAAAGGGACTGAATTGATGACCACCGAGATCACCTGCTTCAAGGCCTACGACATACGGGGCCGCATACCCGATCAACTCAATGAAGACATCGCTTACCGCATCGGTCGCGCGTTCGCGGAATTTCTCAACCCGGCCTCGGTACTGGTGGGTTACGACATACGCCTCACCAGTGAAGAGCTGGCTGAAGCACTGACCCGCGGTCTGACCGACGCAGGTGTCGACGTGATCAACATCGGCCGCTGCGGCACCGAAGAAGTGTATTTCGCAACCGCTCATCTCAAAACCGACGGTGGCATCATCGTCACCGCCAGCCACAATCCCAAAGACTACAACGGCATGAAGCTGGTGCGGGAGCAATCCAAACCCATCAGCGGCGACACCGGGCTCACCGATATCCACCGGCTGGTGGAAGCGAACCAATTCACCGACAGCAAAAAGAAGGGGACCGTCTCCCATAGAGACATACGGCCGGCCTACATCGATCATCTGGTCAGCTATATTGATGTGGACCAGTTCAAGCCGTTGCGCATTGTCTGCAATGCCGGCAACGGCGGTGCCGGACCGGTGATCGACCTGCTGGAACAGCGATTGCCGGTTGAGTTCATCAAGGTACACCATGAGCCCGACGGCCATTTCCCCAACGGCGTGCCAAACCCTTTGCTGGAAGAAAACCGCAAACCCACCATCGACGCGATATTGACAGAGAAGGCCGATCTTGGCATAGCCTGGGACGGCGATTTTGACCGCTGCTTCTTTTTCGACGAAAACGCACGATTCATCGAAGGCTATTACATCGTGGGGCTGCTGGCGAAAAGCTTCCTGGAACAGGAACCCGGCGCCAAAATTATCCACGACCCCCGTCTTACGTGGAACACGATAGAGATCGCCGAATCCCTCGGCGGCAAAGCCATCCAGAGCAAAACCGGTCATGCCTTCATCAAGGAGCGCATGCGCAAGGAGGACGCTGTCTACGGCGGAGAAATGAGTGCCCACCACTATTTCCGCAAATTCTCCTACTGCGACAGCGGCATGATCCCCTGGCTACTGGTGTGCGGGTTGATCAGCGAAACCGGCAAACCCTTGTCTGAACTGGTCAACGAACGCATGGTCGCGTACCCCGCCAGCGGCGAGATCAACCAGCACGTCGAAGATCCGCCCGGTCTGCTGAAAAAGATTGACGCTCATTACCGCCAGACCGCACTCACAGACGACTACACCGACGGACTCAGCATGACGTTTCAGAACTGGCGGTTCAATTTGCGCATGTCCAACACCGAACCGGTGGTGCGCCTGAATGTGGAATCGCGGGGTGACGCGGCATTGATGAAAGCAAAGACAGACGAATTGCTGGAGTTGATTGCGATGCATGCCGGCGAGACCGGCTGAAGGCCGAGCCGTTGATCCAAACCCCGCCAAAGTGGTTTTCCAACGCCGTCGCCGCTGCCTGTACGGAACACCACGTGGAGGTGGATGGCGCTTCCATCCGCTATCTGCGCTGGGGCGATCCCGCCAACCCCGGTATCGTGCTGGTACACGGCGGCGCCGCCCATGCTCACTGGTGGAGTTTCCTGGCGCCGTTGCTGATGCATCGCTTCAGTGTGGTGGCGCCGGATCTCAGTGGTCACGGCGACAGTGGCCGGCGGGAATCCTATCCTCGGCGTCTGTGGGCGCGGGAACTGATGGCGGTGGTGGAGCAGGCCGCGTTCACCGGGCCGCCGGTGCTGGTGGGTCACAGTATGGGGGGACTGGTGAGCATTGTGGCGGCGTCACTGTATGGCGACTCCCTGGCCGGTCTCATCATCGTGGACTCGCCGGTGCGCAAGCCCGATCCCGAGTCCCAGGCGGGACAGTCCGGCCGCATCTTTGGCGAATTGAAGACCTATCCCGACGTGGAGACCGCGCTCTCCCGCTTCCGCCTGATTCCGGCACAGCCCTGCGAAAATCGCTACATCGTGGATTATGTGGCGCGCCATTCCCTGCGGTCGGTTACAGGGGGCTATTCCTGGAAATTCGATCCCCATGTCTTCGTCCTGGTGCAACGTGAAGACATGGAGGAACACCTGTCGCGGGTGCGTTGCCGTATCGCCCTGATGCGGGGCGAACACAGTGTGGTGGTGCCGCCGGAGACCGGCGAATACATGCACCAGCTATTGCATCGCAACGCCCCGCTTGTGGAAATTCCCGATGCACACCATCACCTGACTCTGGATCAACCCCTGGCGTTCATCGCCGCCCTGCGGGCCCTGCTGGCTGACTGGACGCATTCCTTGGCCGTTCCGGCCTGAAACTCTGATATTTCTATTGAAATTAGCGGCATTCAGGCGTAATTTCTATCCAATATATGCCTTTGTGCCGCCCTGTTCGGCCGATACAGAGGTTGCTGCACCGGTAAGCTATCCCAGCGTCAGCGCTACCCATGATCAAATCAAGATACGAAATGGAGCCAGCCATGAACAGGTCATCCCTGAAAACCCTCAGCATTAGTCTCTGCACCCTGTTGCTGTCCCCGGCGCTCAGCGCCCAGAGCGAGTCGATCCCCCGTACCGAATGGGGCCACCCGGACTTTCAGGGCACGTATACCTTCCGTACCATTACTCCGTTGCAGCGACCGTCGGAACTGGCGGACAAGGAAGTGTTGACGCCCGAGGAAGCCGCGGAATGGGAAGCATTTGAAAACCGCCGCCAGAACCGCGACCTGATCGTCGATTCCGTTGGCGGCGCTGGCTACCCACCCGGGGTGATCTCCTACAATGAGTTCTGGTACGAGCGTGGCAGCGAAACCATCGAAAGCCGCCGAACTTCCCTGATCTACGATCCGCCCAACGGGCGAATGCCCCCCTATAATGTTGCCGGTCGCGAACGCCGTGCTGAATATCGGCAAATGCTGTTCGACAGCGCCGGTCCCGAGGGCCGTACCACGGTAGATCGCTGCATCACCGGCTTCGTCGGCGGACCGCCCATGATTCCGGGCTCTTACAACAACAATATGCAGATTGTGCAGACCAGGGACCATGTGATGATCCTGAACGAAATGGTGCACACCGCCCGCATTATCCGGCTGGACAGCGAGCATCACACCAGGCAGCTCAAGTGGGAGGGAGATTCCGTCGCCCACTGGGAAGGCGACACGCTGGTCATCGATACCCGCCATTACTACCATGATTATAATCTGCGAGGTATGTCCGATCAGGCCCATATCGTCGAGCGCATCAACTATGTGGACGAGAATACTCTGGATTATGACTTTACCGTGGAGGATCCCCTTTCCTGGGATAGCTCCTGGTCTGCCAGACTGCCGCTGCGACGTTCACCGGATCCCGTTTTTGAATACGCCTGCCATGAGGGCAACCACGGCCTGATAGGTATCCTGGCCGGATGGCGCCGTTATGAAAGCATGGGAATGAACGGCGACGGAACTCCGAAGGATACGGCGGACGACGATCGTGCGGACACCAGTGACGAGTCGACCCGGAATTGATTCGGCGTCCGTACTGCAATCCCGAATCGTTGCCTGGACATTCCCGCACAGACCAAGACGAGGGCCATCGCCGGTGCCATGACTGACGCCGGTGAGGCCGCATTCTTCTCCCAATAACTCGGGAACAGAGCCATGCCGGATCGTGTAACCGCCAACCTGCCTAGCCGCGTGTTTGACGCAACTGCCGCCTTTTACGCCGCCCTCGGATTCAAGACCAATTTCAAGAATGACGATTGGATGATTCTGTCCCGCGGGCCGCTGGAACTTGAATTCTTTCGCCACGACCAGAATCCGCGCACAAGCTGTTTCAGCGCATGTATTCGCGTTGACGACCTTGACGATTTGTACTCAGCATTTCAGAAAGCTGAGCTACCGAGTGATTGCGCGAAAATTCCACGCATTTCACCGCCGGAGTTTCAGCACGGACTTCGTATGTTCGCGCTTGTTGATCCAGACGGGAACCTTCTTCGCTGCATTGAGAATCAATCAAGAACCAATTAAGACGGGCACATGCAACCGGCGCCATACCAACGTTTGCAGCGGCACGCGCCGGACCTTCAGAGCCGCCATAGAGTTATTCAGAAGTTTCGTAACAACCAGCATCGGTTACATTCGGTGCACCGCACAGATTTTGTTGCCGTCGGGGTCGCGCAAATACGCCAGATAAAGCTTGCTGGTCCGGCCTTCCCGGATGCCGGGCGGGTCTTCACAGGTGACTCCGCCATTGGCCAGACCTGCCGCATGCCAGGCGTCCGCGGCAGCCGGGCTTGCCGCCGCGAATCCGATGGTGCTGCCGTTGCCGTGGCAGGCCGCCTCGCCATTGATGGGTTTGGTGATGCCGAAGACACCGGTTTTGGTTACCCAGAAGCAACGCCCTTTGGCGTCGGTGGTACCCGGTTCGCACCCAAGAACGCTCAATATGGCATCGTAAAACACTTTCGATTTTTGCACGTTACCGGTGCCCAGCATAACATGACTAAACATATTCTCTCCTGTACTGATTTCTGTCCACCAACGGGCACAGACCTATTGTTCCGCAATCTCTTTCATGTTGGCCAGAGCCTGCTCAAAGGTCGCGCGGCGTCTTGCTGCATCGGCATCCTTGGCGGCTTGATCAGCCATATTGGACACATCCAGCATCAACGTGTAAAGCAGCCTGGAGGTATTGGCGCCCGTAGGTCGCGCTTCCATGAAGCCATGGTAAAGATTGTAGAACGCACCTTCCACGGCAGGCTGCGTGTAGCCGTAGGAAAGTTCAGTCTGAGCGACCAGAATCTCCAGGATGCGGCCGCCTGCCAGCGAACGCACGGTACCGATGCCACCGTCGCCGGAGGTGATGGTGCAGTCAACGCCCAGCCATTCGCGGATGTCACAGTAGTCACCAACAGCAGCCCAGACATCATCAGCGGATTTGTCGATGTCAATTTCCATCTCGATGGTGACGTATTCGGGTTGGGCCATGACGGCGGTGGAAAACCAGAAGCAGGGAATGGCGAACAGGCTGAGAATCGTGCGTTTCATGGGAGTAGCCTCTAATGGGTTGCTGAAGTCTGGCGAATTCTCGCACAAACGGTAAAATTGAACCAGTGTGCCGGATTCAGCCGCCGTTTCGCGCTGTAAGCTCCCGTTCCAGCGCCTGTTTCGCGGTCGCGACCATCAAGTGGGGGTCTGATGAGTCGCCAGCTTCGCCGTTGCGCAGGCTCCAGTGAAGCGGTACGCGACGTTTCAAAAGCTGAGGAGGCGATGTAATGAAATATAACGAAGTCAAGCCGGGGCTCTATGTCGGGGTTGGTATAGCTATTGGGGCTGCCCTCGGCGTGGCCCTGGATAGCCTGGCCATAGGGGTTGCGCTGGCCATTGGGCTGGTCGTCGCCATGTATGGAATGGATAAATTTTACAGGTCGCGAAAACAACCCGATAGCGACGAGTAAAGCGCGGCGTTTTGCGTCCCGCCACCGGCTGACCGATGTTATAATCGACGGACAGCATTGAGCGAATGGATGGCAGCGTATGGCGGCACTGGTATTGGACGGCAGGACTCTCGCGCAGAAAACTGAAAATGATCTGGCTGCCCGCGTTGCCGCCTTGAAGCAGGCACAAAACGGCGCCACACCAATCCTTGCAACCATCCTCGTTGGAGATAATCCGGCTTCAGTGACCTATGTCAGGATGAAACGCAATGCGTGTCAACGGATCGGGATGGAATCGTTAAAGGTGGAACTGCCCGTGGATACGTCCACGCAGCAGCTTCGCAGAAAAATCGGCGAACTCAACGAAAACCCCAATGTCCACGGCATTCTTCTGCAGCATCCGGTACCCGAACAGATTGACGAAAGATCATGTTTTGACTCAATTGATGTTGAGAAAGACGTTGACGGAGTCACCTGCCTCGGTTTTGGCAGAATGGCGATGGGTGTGAAAGCCTATGGCTCTGCCACGCCCAGGGGAATAATGCGTCTGCTGGAGGCTTACAATCTCTCCCTGGAAGGAAAGGAAGCGGTTGTTGTCGGTCGAAGTCCGATACTTGGAAAACCCATGGCGGCGATGTTGCTTAACGCCAACGCCACGGTGACTATATGCCATTCCAGAACTCGGGGTCTTCCGGACGTGGTCAGGCGGGCGGACATTGTCGTGGCGACAGTGGGCCGGCCGGAATACATCAGGGCTGACTGGATAAAGGACAACACCATTGTGGTTGACGCAGGTTCTCATCCGGGCGGCAAAGGGGACATAGAACTTGAACCCCTGGTCGACCGGGTCCATGCCTATACGCCCGTGCCGGGAGGTGTGGGGCCGATGACGATCAATACGTTGATCTGTCAAACTGTGGAAGCGGGTGAAAGGGCGATTAAGCAGTGGCGCGAGTAGGGCCGGCAAAGTACTGGTGGAATCAGTTCTGATCCTCTGAAGAATGCGGCCAATAATATTCCGTGTCCGACCGCGTCAGACCCACCAGTCGCGACAGGATGGATTGAAATTCCTCCTGACTGATGTCGACATGCTCCACCACCCGACCGTAGAGCATGATGGTAGACACGTTGCGCCCCTTCATTTCCTCCTGGGCCAGCTTCAGGCAATAGAGGATCAGGCGCTCTTTCCTGGTGAGGCCGTCACGAATGTCCGGGATGATGTCGATGTTTGAAATCATGTGGATGTCCAGGAACAGAGAATACCTTGGCTACTCACAAAAACGAACCGATTTATCAGGGGGCCACAACATTCGTGAATTCAAGGATATTGACGGGCTCTTTCTGTTTCAACCGCACATTATAGCAGCGTAAATCAGTTGCCCCTGTGCACTCCTTGGCTTAGCATGGGGAAAAGATAATTCGAGGTGCAGCGCCATGAAAGCCAGGTTATTAATCTTAGTTTCTACCCTGATAGCTCCGATCAGCTTATCCATTGCCCAGACGGCGGACGATTACGTCGCGCCACGCACGGAGTGGGGTCAGCCTGATTTGCAGGGAGTCTGGAATTTTGTTTCCAGTACACCCCTGGAGCGACCCGAGCGCTTTGGCACGCAGGAGTTTCTGACGGCGGAGGAGTTTGAGCAGGACCGGCTTCGTGAGGAGGCAAGGCGTGCCGCCGCGGATGCAGCGGAGGCCGAACTCGTGATTAACCCGGAAGCTCCACCGGCGGGTGCCGGAAGTACCGGGGGTTATAACGATTTCTGGTATGAGAGGGCGAGTATCGGCGCGAACGTGCGTACTTCTCTGATCGTCTACCCACCTGACGGGCGACTTCCTGACATCGCTGAAGGCGCGGCAGTGCACACTGCCAACCTGGGGCCGGACGTTGAAGGTGAGCGTCCAGTGCTGGCTGTCTTCGGAGGCATCGGCAAGGACGGGCCGGAAGATCGCGGCCTGTCGGAACGCTGCCTGATAGGATTTAACGCCGGTCCGCCATTATCCGGCGGTGGCTACAACGCCAATGTGCAGATTGTTCAAAACAAGGATCATGCGGTTATCCTGACAGAAATGGTCCATGACGCCCGCATTGTCCCGCTCGATGACTCTGGCTCGCTTGACGAAGACATTCGATTGTGGACCGGCGATTCCAGAGGCCATTGGGACGGAGACACGCTGGTGGTCACGACCAGGAATTTTACCGATCTGGCACCGAGTTTCAGCCGTTTCGGCAACGCCAAGGACAAGAAGCTCACCGAACGCTTCACTCGCGTCAGCCCTGGTTCGATTGAATACGAGTGGACCCTTGAAGATCCTTCCACCTTTACAGACAAGATTTCCGCGATTTTGCCATTGACCAAAGTAGCAGGTCAGCTGTATGAATACGGTTGTCACGAAGGCAACTATGGCATGTTCAATATCCTGCGCGGGGAGCGAACGCAGGAGCAGCTGGACGAGTAGACAATAAATGCGGGCGGCGTAGCGGGGCCCGGGTAGAAAACGGTGCTGTATTTTTACTTGGGTTCCACTACGTTGGGTGATTCCATTTCTGCTGCTGTCTCAGCGAGACAACATCGAGGAAAAGACGGCTTGCAGGCTGCTCAAGGTAGCCTGTTTTATTCTCGTTAAGCACCTGCCTGCTGGACTTTTGCTTCCATGAGCAATCCTGATAATTCCGATACGCCGCCTGAGCCGATCGGCGAAGGCATCAATCTCGCGCCCTGGGAAAAACCCTTCGAGCGCATCATCACTCCGTTTGAAGAATTCATTACGCGTCAGACCACCACCGGGCTGCTGCTGATGGGGACCACGGTGGCAGCCTTGGTGCTCGCCAACAGTAATCTTGCCGGTGTCTATGAAGAACTGATCAATCTGTATGCGGGAATCAGTATTGGTTCCTGGGAACTGCGCCTCACGCTTCATCACTGGGTCAATGACGGCTTGATGGCGCTATTCTTTTTTGTCGTGGGCCTGGAGCTGAAACGGGAGATTCTGGTTGGGGAACTGGCTCGTCCGCGACAGGCCGTGTTGCCCATTGTCGGGGCTTTGGGCGGTATGCTGCTACCGGCACTGATATATCTTGCCTTCAATTACGATGGAGAGGGTGCCCGTGGCTGGGGCATTCCCATGGCCACGGATATCGCCTTTGCCATCGGCGTTCTGGTATTGCTGGCAAAGCGCGTTCCAAAAACCCTGATCACCTTTCTTGTTGCTCTGGCCATTGTCGATGACCTCGGTGCGGTACTGGTGATCGCTTTGTTCTACACAGAATCTATCGTGACCAACTGGTTACTGGCAGTGATTCTGGTCCTGGCGTTATTGGCGCTGCTGAACCTGATTGGAGTGCGTATCATCCTTCCCTATTTTCTGCTGGCGGTTGGTTTGTGGTATGCCTTGTTGCAGTCTGGCATACACGCGACCGTTGCCGGTGTGCTCGGCGCGTTTTCGGTTCCCGCCAGACCCAGGTACGACCCGGGGTTGTTCAGCCGACATGTACGCGATTTGCTGTTGAGATTCGACACCAGTTACAAGGGCAACCGCAACATTATGCTCAACAATAACCTGCATGCTATCGTTCAGACATTCGAGGACGGCATCCACAGTGTTCAGCCGCCACTGCTGCGTCTTGAACATATCTGGCATGTGCCGGTCGCCTTTTTGGTCATTCCAGTGTTTGCCCTGTTCAATGCCGGTATTCCCATCAATGTGACTACCATGGACCAGGCCCTGGCAAGCCCGGTCGCCCTGGGCATCGCCGCTGGACTGCTGCTGGGTAAATTTGTCGGCATCACCGGCTGTGTCTGGATAGCCTTGAAACTCGGCATTGGTCAGTTGCCTGCGGGCACCCGGTTCAGTCAGATAGCCGGTGTTTCCTTTCTTGCCGGTATTGGTTTCACCATGGCCATCTTTATCGCTGAACTGGGCTTTACAAACCAGCCCGACGAGCTGTTAATGGCCAAGATGGGAATATTGATCGCCTCCCTTATCGCGGGCATAGTCGGCTATATCTGGCTTTATCTCTGTTCCGGTAAGCCCGATCTTCCTTCGAGCTGACGTCACGTTTCCAGGGGAGGCGGCAGGGAGAACGGTGGGCACGGAACAAGCTCAAAAACAGATACATTATTGAACAGGAGTGTCGTGATGCAAGAGTCTGAAAAGAACACAAAGGGCAAGGGCATGACCCGGTGCGGTTTGGCCGGTTTGGCTGTCATCGTTCTGACCATCGCCTATCCGGGAGTCAACCACATGGTTAAAGCGCAAACCGCAGCGAGTGAACTGGAATCTGAATTTCTCATGGAGTTGGCGCTGGATGTGGCGGAGCAACTGGATGCCGGGCATACCCGCATTGCACCGGTTACCGGCGGCCGCTTTAGCGGCCCGCGCCTGCGCGGCACCGTCCATCCCGGCGGCGCGGACTGGATCACCCAGGTTGCCGGCCGCAACAGTCTCGATGTGCGCATTACGCTGGAGACGGATGACGGGGCGCTCATCTACATGACTTACAAAGGGATTATCGCCCGTGGTGACGATGGCCTGTACTGGCGGGTCACGCCGGTGTTCAACACGGCGTCGGAGAAGTATGATTGGCTGAATCACATTGTCAGTGTCGGCAAGAATAAACCGATGGAAGGCAAGGTGGCTTACGATATCTTTGAGATACTGTGACTTAGGGAACCTCTGATTAATTCTGTACCGCCTCTGCGGAGCCTGTCGCGTGTCGCCGCAAGGCGTTGTGCGCAGGCAATGGCCGTCGCCCTTGGCAAGCACGACAACGCGGCGGCGGCGCGCGACAGGCCCGCCCTTCGGGGCTTCCAGCCGAACCCGGTCTCGGCGTTGCCGTTTTTCGACAGGCCGACGCATGCCTTCAAAACGGCGCCTTGATACCGGATTCGGCTGAAAGCCAGAGGCGGTACAGAATTAATCAGAGGTTCCTTAGAACAGGCGAGCCAAACGAGTAAAGGGAGAATCATCATGGCCGCAAACAGGCAAAAAATCTTTCCACACCTGTGGCATGACAAAGAAGCCAAAGAAGCAGCGGAATTCTATGCCTCCGTCTTTCCGGACTCGGAAGTGACGAATGTCAGTGTAATACATGATACCCCGTCAGGTGATTGCGACATTGTATCGTTCACGATCTGGGGGCAGAAATTCATGTCCATCAGCGCCGGACCGCTTTTCAGGTTTAATCCGTCAATCTCATTTATCGTGAATTTCGATCCACTATTGTTCGAGTCGTCGTCACGGGAGGAGGACGCCAGAAAGAAACTCGATGAGGTCTGGGAAAAGTTATCCCACGGGGGCACGGCACTGATGCCGCTCGACAAGTACCCGTTTAGTGAGAGGTTCGGGTGGCTGCAGGATAAATACGGTCTGTCGTGGCAATTGATACTTTCCAATCCGGACAACGAACCGCGCCCCCCGATCGTGCCGTCAATGCTTTTTGTTGGGGAGAACTGCGGCAAAGCGGAGGAAGCGATCAATTTTTACCTGTCGGTATTCAAGCACTCGCGACAAGGCAATCTGGTGCGCTACGGGGCCGGACACGAGCCGGACGAGGAAGGCACCATCATGTTCGCCGACTTTATGATTGAGGATTACTGGCTGGCCGCCATGGACAGTGCTCACAAACACGATTTTGCTTTTAATGAAGCACTATCGCTTGTTGTGACCTGCAAAAATCAGGACGAAATCGACTACTACTGGGAAAAGCTCTCTGCCGTGCCTGAAGCGGAGCAGTGCGGCTGGCTTAAAGACAAGTATGGAGTGTCCTGGCAGATTACACCGGCTGATATGGATGGAATGTTGCAAAATGGCAGTGAAGAACAGCTCGCGAGGTTGACGAAGGCCACTCTCAAGATGAAGAAGTTCGACCTTGCCGCGCTGACGAAGGCGTATGAAGGTACGAACCAATAGGCAAGCGGAAAGCAAGCCGGAACCAAGCAGGAAACAGAATGTCTTTAATAGAGTTTTCCAAAGAAGAAAAAGAAGTGCTGGTCGAGAAGTTGAAGTCCTACTTTGATGAAGAACTGGGTCAGAAAATTGGGCAATTCGAGTGCGAGTTTTTCCTTGATTTCATATCCGGCGAATTAGGTGCTTTTTATTACAACAAGGGTCTTCTGGATGCCCAGGCTCTGCTTGCAACGAAAATTGATGACATCACAGAAGCTTTATACGAACTGGAAAAGCCCACTAACCTTCCTGGCGGGCGATAGATTTTCAGTTCAAAAGCGCCACGTCACACCGGCCACAAAAGTTCTCTCGGCGCCCGGGCGGATGCCATTTTCCAGATCAGCGATGTAAAGTTTATCGTTGAGGTTTCGGCCCTGCGCCCAGACGGTGATGTCCTGATCCGGCAGGGCGTAACTGATTCTTGCGGAAAGCACAGTATGACCGGGTACTTGCCCTAATACGGCTGGTTCACGAATTTCGAGCTCGTCGCCAGGGCCGACAGGTTCCCTGTCTTCATCGGCCAGCGTCAGCGTTCGAGTATTTAAAGGATCCGTATAGAAGTCTCCAAAATGACTGGCAGTAACACTTACATGCCAGCCGGAGTTGTGTTCAAGACCGAATGTCAGGCTGCCCGCGTGAAGTGGAATTTCCGGCACCCGGTTACCGTCTATACCCGTCTCCATATGGTCCTCGGTGAACTCGGCACGGGTGAAGTTATAAGCCAGCTGGGCGAAGAAATTGTAGGTGGACTGTACAAAGCCGCTGGATTCCAGTCGTCCGCCAAAATCAATGCCGTAGGATTTGGAATCGGCACTGTTCAGCACAATGTTCATGTCATTACTCGAAAACGGCAGTTGCACGATGGTGTCGCTGATGCGGTTATAGAAAACAGCGGATTCCAGAGTCAGCCCTGATATCCGGTTACTTCTGATGCCCAGTTGCGTGTTGATTCCCGTTTCCGGGTCGAGCGGGAAACCTGAAGCTGGGCGCGCGAAGGCGGGCGTGTAACCGCGTGCCAGGTTGGCGAAAATCTGGGTATTGTTGATTCCATCGTACAGTACACTGATGCTCGGGAGCACCAGAAAATTCTCATCTTCCTCTCTGGGATCGTGAGGGCCGGGATCGTTGGCTATTGAGCGGCGATTTCTGCTTTGGGTGTAATTCTCAACCCTTATTCCCGGAGTAATTAGCCAATCATCATAACTGATGACATCTTGAAGGAATGTCGAGATGGCGGTGGTTTGGTACGCATCGTCTCTGGTCTTGGCGCCACGATGGGACTCCTTCAGGATTTCGCCCGGGGACCCTTCCGAGCGTTGGTCATTCAGAAAGTGTCTCTCGGCGCGCAGGCCCCACTGGAATGTATGGTCCAGATTGCCGAATACGTGCCCGCGAGACTGCAGACCACTCTCTGCGCCGTAGGTGCGGTAGTAACGATCACGGCTGAGCATTAGGCCTTGAACACCCGGTATAAACGCGTTTTCCGGGTCCTCAAGTTCAATCGCGGGCAGCGCATCGACTACAATCTCCTCAGGCTCAACCGTAAACCGGGGGCGGTCGGCGTCAATGCCGAAAAGACGCGTTGTCATAGTGAGTTGGCTGTTGATACGGTAGTCGTGTGACAGGTCTGCCTTGACGTAATTCAGTGCAAAGGTATTGTACTCCTGGGCGAAGCGCCCGCGCTTTGTCCGGGGAGCGACAGCGTATTCCTGGGGCGTCAGATTGCTTTCGTCATAGTGGGAGCGTTCACGGAAATAAGTCAGTGACCCATCGAGCTGATGTTGTTCATTGATATCCCAAACGGCGCTCGCATAATAATCATCGTAGCGAAAGTCTTCTATATCGAAGGAACCTTCGGCGTCCGCGCCGGTATAGGAAAATACGAGCCCCAGATCTCCATCGGTGCGGCGGTGCATCAGGTGTCGCTTGAAGGTATCCAGATCGCCGGCAGCCAGATCCAGAGTGGTTTCGGGAATTTGCGTAGGTTGCTTGTTGCGGAAATTGACGATGCCATGATTATTGAGGGGCCCGTACTTGACATGGCCGGCACCCTTCAATACGTCGACGTTCGCCAGGCGTTCCATAGGAGGTGTGTAGTGAGCGCTGGGATCAAGGTAGGCGGAGAAGTTAATCGGCGTGCCGTCCTCCAGCAACAGGGTTTTACGGGAACGCCGTGAGGGGGCGCCTCGCACGCCGATAGCAGATCGCCGCCCCAGCACGTCGTCGTCAATGGTTCTCACACCTGGCATAAAGTCGAACGCATCGTGCAGCGTATAAGGTCGCAGCGCGGCGATCTCCTCATCGGTTAAGCGGCTGGCCGCGCCGGGCGTATTCAGCAAATTCGAAGGCAGCACCTCCCTGACAAAAATAGTCGTGATCGCCTCGTCGTCAGGCTCCGAGCCCGTGACCTGCGCCTGGGTGGCCGAAACTGCAGCCATGGAAATGGCCGCAAGCGAGATGAACAGGGCATTTCTTCGGAAGTTGAAGGGCATGATTTTCCTTTTAGACTTGAACTGAAGCAACCGCGATTATGCAAAAAACACAACAACAATACCACCTGCGGGTCTGACCCGTGTAAAGCATTGAAAAGCGGGGGGTTAGGTGGGAAAATGGGGTGTTATTTTGACTTAGAAGGTATAAATTGGTGCGGAAATGGACTTTCTAAGCCACGAGGCAACAAGGACACTATGGGAAACAATGTGAAAGACACGATGTCTACCATCATTCCGACATTGCGATATACCGATGCTGTGGAAGCTGTCGAATGGCTCTGCAAAGCCTTCGGTTTTGAAAAACACAGGGTGATTCCGGACGGCGAAGGTGGTATCGCTCATGCGCAACTCACATTCGGAAACGGCATGATCATGCTGGGATCAGCACGGGATGATGACTTCGGTGAATTACAGCGCCCCCTCTCAACGGTAAAGGAACCCGTATCGCAGAGCGCTTACATCATCATCAATGATGTCGATGCCCACCATGCCCGGGCTGCCGCGGAAGGCGCGGTGATAACCGAGCCGCCGGAGGATCAGGATTACGGTGGCCGTCTGTACTCGTGCCGCGACCCTGAGGGTAACCTGTGGAGTTTCGGCAGCTATGATCCTTGGGAAGTGCCTGGCGATTAACGGGCCGCACGCACGCCGCGCGAGCCACCGAGTGGTCTCTGGAACCCTACAAGGACAGTGACGCGATCTCTATTCTGGCAGCCGTTCCGTACAGCACCGCGGGCTCCGTTGACAGTCGCGCCGGTGGAGTCAGGCCGGGCCAGATCGATGCAATGTCAGCCAGTTGGTTCCTTATCGTGGTGATGGCTTCCACATTGTTGCTCAACGTTTCCAGGCGCTGCGCCAGTTGACCGGCAACCTGTACAAAACCCATGGCGTCCTGATACTCGTGCGCGTTCGCCACGCTGCCGTCGGCAGCCCTGGCAATGACATATTCATCGGCGGCGACTCGTACCAGCGTGGCAATCACTTCCCCGAGTTGAGCGGCATCGGGTTCGGCCGCCGCATTCTCGGCCCGGTCAATCACATTCAGTAAATTCTGATAAGCTGATTCAACCCTGTCCGGCGGTGCGCCGTTTTCCACAGCCTGTGCCAGTTGCTGCAATTCTTCTCCGAACCCGGGGGCGTTTCTTGCCTGCAAGGCTGGCAGCAACGCGGCGTACAACTCGTCTTCCGGATGTTTCATATGCGTCTCGGAAGCTATCTGTTGACCTTCACGGTACAAACCCACTCCCACCAGCAGGTGACCGCGAATCAACCCCAGTTGCACACGGTAGGCGGCATCACTGGTCACCGCATCGGCACCGGCAGGTTCTCCGCCTTCTCCGCCTCCACCCCCTTCTCCACCATCGCCGGCGCCTCCAGCGGTTGCGGGCGCCATGGTATGTTGCCGGTCATCGGCCGGTTCCGGATTCATATGCGTGCACGTCGTACTCACGGCGCCAACAACGCCAAGCGCTATCCACAGTTGAAGTTTTCGCAAGCTCATACCCATTCCACTCCACTTTCCGGCTGCATGAACCGTGCAGCTCGTCATCTGCGAAAGCTTAACCGGAATACGAATCATTATCAATAACGACACAGCGTGCGATGTTGTTAGTCGCGGGCGCTTGCCTATACAATCAAGCGATACCACGTTCAACATTCCACGGAGGGTTTTCCATGAAATTGACAGACACAGCACGCGCGGGTTTCATCGCGGACATCACTCCAGACCGGTCGAAGCTTCCGGGAGTGTATTGCCCCTGATGTGGTTGCGAACCCGTTGTGATCTTGCTTTTGACATCGTTGTGCCAACGCCCTTCGTGCTGATGTTGCGGCCCCGGAGCGGAGCCCAGCAATGGATAGCGCGCGAGGAATATCGGTTAGTGCCGAGTGTCGTTGCGGCGGAGTTCACTGATCAATACGGCAATCTCTGCCAGCGGCTTGTCGCACCTCCCGGGTCGTTCGCTATTTATACAACGGCTGACGTTATGACGGCGGACCAGGTCGACCAAATGCCGGGCGCTCCGTTTGTCGAGATCCAGGACCTGCCGGATCTGGTTCTCGGATACCTGCTCCCCAGCCGATACTGTGAATCAGACCGATTCGGACAGATGGCAACGGAAATAACCAACGGTCAACAGCTCGGCTACGACCAGGTCAAAGCGATTGAAAACTGGGTGCGTACCACCATCAGGTATGAACCGGGAAGCAGCGACATACCGGTTTCGGCGACGGAAGTGAACCTCAGGCAATGGGGCGTGTGCCGTGATCTCTCCCATCTCGGCATCGCGCTGTGCCGAAGTCTCAGCATTCCGGCACGCTTGGTAGTCGGCTACCTGCACGGTTTGCAACCCATGGACATGCACGCCTGGTTCGAAGCGTATGTGGCCGGCCGCTGGTATACCTTTGATGCGACACAGGAAACCATTACCGGCGGCTATGTGGCTATAGGTTACGGGCGAGATGCGGCCGATGTCGCGGTCTATAATCAATTTGGCCCGGCGGTGTATCCCCGGCTTCAGCGGGTTCAGGTGCAGCGCATCGAGAATCCGGATGCACCGGATTGACCGGCAAGGCGGGCGGATGAAACTGGTTTACACCCATGAAAACCGATTCCTGGTGAATAATGCCAGGAACTTGGTAGAAGAAGCCGGTATAGACGTGCTGTTGAAGAACGAGTTCTATATACACGGTATCCGCCCCTACGACGACTGGCTTGAACTCTGGGTGGTTAACGACGCCGACTATGAACAGGCGAAGGATATCGTGCAGTCTTCTTTCAGACAGGACAGCGGCGTGGCCTGGAAGTGTCCCGGTTGCGGTGAACCCAACGACCCGTCTTTTGACGTATGCTGGCAGTGCCAGCACGAGAAGCCTTTGCTCCAACCGGATTGAGCCCCGCTCCACGAACGGCCGTCGGTCTTGCCACGTGTTTGTTGCCCAGTTGACCCTGCGTTCAGGATTTTCCCGAGTGGCCCAGCATTTTGCTGAAATTTTCCATCATATCAATGGGCAACGGAAACACGATCGTGGAGTTCTTTTCCCCGGCAATATCCGTCAATGTCTGCAGATAGCGCAACTGCATTGATTCAGGACGCTCTGCAAGCTGTGTGGCGGCATCCACCAGCTTTTCCGCCGCCTCGGCCTCGCCCAGCGCGTGAATCACCTTGGCGCGCCGCACCCGTTCCGCCTCCGCCTGCTTGGCGATGGCGCGGATCATGCTTTCGTCCAGATCGACATGCTTGATCTCCACGTTGGCGACCTTGATACCCCAGTTGTCCGTTTGTACGTCCAGGATTTCCTGAATATCCGAGTTCAACTTGTCCCGTTCAGCCAGCAGTTCGTCCAGTTCGTGCTGACCGAGTACCGACCGCAAGGTCGTCTGCGCGAGCTGACTGGTGGCCTCCATAAAATTTTCCACATTGATCGTTGCCTTCTCGGGGTCAACCACGCGAAAGTACAGCACCGCATTCACTTTCACGGACACATTATCGCGAGTGATGAGATCCTGGGTGGGGATGTCCCAGACGAGTATGCGCAGGTCAACTTTCACCATTTGCTGAATGAAAGGAATGACAATGATGAGACCCGGCCCCTTCACCTTCTGAAAACGCCCCAGCATGAAAATCACACCGCGCTGGTATTCGCGCAGAATGCGAAACGTGCTGAACAGCAGGGCCACAACAATAATGGCCAGCGTCAGTAGAAACGGTTCCATAGTATTACCTCTCGTTTATTACTTTGAGTATCAAGCCGTCTCGTGAGACAACTTTGAGCTTGCTGCCTTTTTTAACCGGAGTATCGGAAACGGCAGTCCAGGCTTCGCCAAAGATGCGTACCGCTCCCTGGCCGTCGAAATCCTCCAGCGCTTCGGCGGTTTCGCCTATCATGGCTTCGCCCCCGCTCACCACGCGCTGTTTGCGGGCGTTGATCAAGGCGCCCAGGGTGAGGAAAAAGATCGCCGCGGTGGCGACTGCGAATGCGGCTATGATAGGCATGGATATCTGATAGGCTTCCAGTTCAGTATCCATCAGCATAACCGAACCGAGAACAAAAGCCACCACTCCGCCGATGCCAAGCACACCGAAACTGGGCGACACAGCCTCCGTCACCATCAGTCCTATGCCCACAGCGATCAGCGCCAGCCCGGCATAGTTGATCGGCAGCATCTGCAAAGCGAACGCGCCGACGATCAGACAGACAACACCGGTGACACCGGGCAGGCCCAGGCCGGGGTTGTAGAATTCGAAAAGGATGCCATAAACTCCGATCATCAGAAGAATATAGGCCACGTTGGGGTTGGTGATTATGGCGAGGAATTCGTGCCGCCAGTCGGGTTCGATGAGTTCCACCTCGGCATTGTCGAGTGCCAGGGTGACCTCCTGGCCGGCAATTGTTGTCGTGCGTCCTTCCAGTTGGTTGACAAGATCGTCTACATTCGCAGCGATAATCTCGATGACTCCCATGTCAAGCGCCTGGGTGGCCGTCAGATTTGCCGCCTCACGTACCGTGCTCTCGGCCCACTCCGCATTGCGACCGCGCAATTCCGCCAGGCTGCGAAGATAGGCAATGGCATCATTGATAACCTTGCGTTCCATCGCTGTGCCCGGTTGGGCCTGCGAGTCCTGATCCGTATCGGAGTCGTCTTCCGGCTCCGCGCTGTCGTCCGGCGTGGAAGGAACCGGCAGGGGACTTGAGCCTCCCCCGATGCTGACCGGCGTGGAGGAACCGATGTTCGTGGCGGGGGCCATGGCCGCGAAATGGCTGGCATACATGATGTAAGTGCCGGCACTGGCAGCGCGCGCGCCATTGGGCGCAACCCACCCGGCAACAGGAACTTCCGAGGCAAGAATGTTCTGGATAATGTCACGCATTGCAAGGTCCAGACCGCCCGGCGTGTCGATACGCAGAATAACCAGCTCGGTGCCGGTCTCGGCGGCATCCTCCAGGGAACGCATGACAAAATCGGAAGTAGCCGGCCCGATCGCGCCGGAGAGTTCCACCAATCGCACTTCCTGCGAGAACACCGGTGCTGTGACGCAGAGCAGCACAGGTAATAGCAACCAGTGTGTCAGGTTTCTGGTCATAGACCGAAAACAAGAAGGAGTTGATGAGGTATCCCGGATCATGCCTTCATGGTACGCGCTTCATCGCCGTTACAAAACCGGTTTAAGGCCTCGGTAGGTGAAGAAAACCGCTGTCCGCTGTATTTTCATTCGTAGCGAATGGCTTTCTCATCCAATAAGCGCTTCACGTCATCCAGATGCTTCTCGTAGCGCCGCCAGCGCCCCACAGCAGTCTGATACACCGGTTCGCGTACCTGGGTGGAACTGGCGGTGGAAACGGCGCGCCGGCTCTGATGGAAGTTCAGACAGTCCGGTTCCCAGGGCAGGTTCAGGTATTCAAGTAGCCCCCGCACCCTGTTTTCCGGGTCAGCAGTCAGTTCCTCGTAATGTAGCTGGTAGATGCGATCGCCGAACAGGGACTGCCAGTGCTCCATCAGCTTGGCGAATTCAGCATAGTAGCTTGCGGTGTCTAGCAGGTCGTAGTGGTAGTTATAGTAGGAAAAATTCACGGCAAACAACTGCCTGAAGTTGCTCAGGCAGGTGTCAAGCGGATTGCGGTGAACACAAATGACCTTCGCCTTCGGAAGCGAAGCGAGAATAAAACCGAGGTAGAGAAAATTCAGCGGCATTTTATCAATGAAATACCCCGGCTCAGGATGCAGGCCGGCTACTGAAGCCAGATACCGTGCACCGATCTCGTCGGGATCGGCATGACAGGCGGCACTGATGACCTGTTCGTCCAGAACGACATTCGATGGCGTTGCTGATACCGCTTTTACCGCCCGGGCAAAATCCTGTAGCTCTCCGAGCGCCGCTATTCCGGAATGACTGTCCAGAATTCGCTCTACCAGTGTGGTACCGCTGCGTGGCATCCCCACAATGAAGACGGCATGTTCTCCCTTGCCAGTCGCGTTTTTTATCGATGAGCCAAGAGGGAAGTGCTGCTTTATCGCCGCAAATAACCCGGCATCCTGCGTCCGGGAATAGTTGACCTGCTCGCGCCGTCGCTGTTTACCTGCGCGCAGATAGTGGAATGCGTTGTCGTGGTCTCCCAGTTTCTCAAACTCCCGCGAGATGGCATGACCGAGATAAAGCTCGTCCTCGGGTTTCAGGCGCTCGCTGCCCGGTTGCCAATGCTGCAAAAGTGAATCCAGGCGCCGGGTATCGCTTGCGTTTTTTTCCAGTTCCGACAACGCCCAATGGGCGCGAAAAAAATCAGGACGCAGGCGAACCGCTTGTTCATAGCAGCAAGCGGCTTCTGTCAGGTTGCCGATGAACTGTTGTGCGGATCCCAGGTTGAACTGGTACTGGGGATTCTCCGGTTTCAGGCTTACCGCGGCAGTGAAAGCCTGCACCGCCCGGTGGTGTTCTCCCAGATGACTGTACACCACGCCAAGCGTATCCAGTACCGCCGCAGACTGTGGCTGCAGACCTGACGCCTGGTCAGCGGCGGCGAGGGCCGCGGCGCGCTGGTTAAGCCGCGACAGCAAGCGGGCTTTTTGCGACAGGTACTCGGCGTTTGGACCTGCGAGCGAAAGGGCCTTTTCTGTCAACTGAAGTGCAATGCTGACCTTTCGTTGTGTGGCCGCGATCAGGGATAGAAAAAACCAGGCATCGGCCTGCCCGGAATCGAGCGTGATGATCTGTCGGCACAGACTGTCCAATTCGCGATAATCGCCGCGGTTCAATGCCGAGGTGGCATCACGGAGGAGTTGTTGTAATTGATCTGCCGGCAAGTCAACCGCCATGAAAAAGACGGCCCCCGAAGGGGCCGCTGTCAGCTTAAGAAGCTCCCTGGCCGGGTTTCCACGGCTAGAAGCTGTAGTTGAGCCGGATACCCGCGGTACGGGGCCGGCCTACATACTGGCCATAGGAGCGCAAAGTAAAACCCCCTCTGGTGTCACCGGGCCCCGTCTGTTCGTTTTGCAGAAAGCGACGGCTGGTGCGGGAGCCGGTGATATAGTATTCATCCCAAAGATTGTCCACGAAAGCCTGGACCATCCATTGGTCCCAACTGAATGTCGCGGACAGGTGGTGGAGGTCGTAGCCGGGAATCGCTTCACCTCCGCGGTCCGCCGGTGCATCGCCGTCGTCGGCATCAACCAGCGGATCGCGGTCGCCACCGGGTATGTTGTAGACATCGCTGGAGTAGACAATGCCGTAATTCACAGCCAGATCAATGCCGTTCCAGACCTGGGTATCGTAGGTCAGGTTAAAGCTGCCCTGGTGCTCCGCATGACCGGGGAGCCGGGCGCCATCCAACGCGTCAAACGGGCCCACCAGACCCGGCGCCCTGGCCGTGAGTTCAGCATTGGTATAGGCGTACGTGAGTGAGGCATCCCAATTGGAGTTGATCAACCAGCGGCCCTGTAACTCGAGTCCCTGGCTTATTGCCTCGCTGCCGTTACCGGTGATGGGCAAGCTGCCATTGTCGGTGGTGGTGGAAACCTGCAGGTTGGTCCAGTCGATGTAATACAGAGCGACAGTGGTTGAGACGCTGCGATCAAACAGCATGCCTTTATAACCGATCTCGTAGTTTTCGATCTCGTCCGGATCGATAAATACCTCGTCTGGCAAGGCGCACAGTTGCTGTTGGTCGCTGTCAATCTGTTCCTGCGTACATTCCGGTACGGAGTTTACGCCACCATTGCGATAGCCTTCCGAGTAGGTGAAGTAAATCAGGTTGTCGTCGTTGAGGTTATAGGAGAGATTGAATTTGTACAGGTCTCCTTTGTCGTCACCCGCATTGACACCCAGATCGACATTGATCGCATCCTGGGGTTCCCCCAAAAACACGGTTTCAAACAAGGGCAGACCGAATCCACCCGAGGTGTCCACTTCGAACTTGTAGTCGCGGTAACCCAGTGTCGCGGTGAGCCGCTCAGTGAACGCATAGGATATCTCGCCATAAAAGGCTTGCTCTTTTTCATACTGATCGGTCAGTTGAATGTATTCCAGGCTGTCAGGACGCAGTTGTACACCGCCGAAATTGTCCACGGCGAACTGGTCAAAACCCGGTGTAAATTCCTCGCTGATGGCGTCCGCATCCACTTCGTTGTGAAAATAGCCCACTACCCAGGAGATAGGCCCTTCGTGTTGTGAAGCGAAACGTGCTTCGTAGGTTTCCGTTGTCTGGGCGACCTCTTCACGGGTGAAAGACGAGAAGCTCGGGAACAACTCATATCCGTATTCAAAATCCAGCAGCAGGTCGGTCTGGTCCCGCTGGCCCACTTCGTCGTACTCGGTTTCACCATAAACGAACGTGGCCTCGGCGAAATTCAGGTCTGCCTTCACTTCCAGACTAAGCAGTTCATTAGTGTAGTCATTGGGCTCGAGATAACGCATACCAGATTCGTACCGGCCGGTATTGAATGCGAGGCGATTGGCTATCTGGCGACCTTCCGTCTCATTTTCCTGGTAGTAATACCAGACATTGGCGTCAATCCAGTCGGTAGGCAGCCAGCGCAGGTTAAATCGGCCGGAGAGCGCATCTTCACCATTGGCGTCCTCCACCCGGCGCAGATTCGCAGCCACATCCGCCGGATCGCTGAAATCCGGCTCAGGATTCGACACACCCCCCTCACGTACCACGTAGTTATAGTCGATAAAGCCTGGATCTCTTATCTGATCGATATTGGCGCGCAGGGCCAGTACGTCTTCCACCAGGGGAATATTGAGCGTAACACCGTAATCATAACCGAAGTCGTCACTCTCTTCGGTGGCGCTGGTGGTACCGCGAAAGTCGACCGTAAAGCCGTCGCTTGGCTGGGCGAGCCGGGGAATATAGCGAATGGCGCCGCCCATGGTGCCCTGGCCGTAGAGTGTGCCCTGGGGACCGATGAGTACCTCAACCCGTTCCAGATCCACAGGCCGCAGGTCTACCTGCAGAGGCACTTCGCCAAGATAGGTGGCCACGGTATCGCTCAAATACCCGGGTCCGAGCCCCGTGGTATTCAAGCCCCTGACCATAATATCCGGGACTTCGTCGCGTGGGCCGCGGTCAACAATGGTCAGGCCGGGAACATAGTTGGCGATCTCCGCGATACCGGTGAGCCGGAGTTCCTCGATCTGGGTGCCGCTGACGGCGGAAATATTGATCGGAATATCCTGTAGATTGGCTTCCCTGCGGGAGCCGGTGACGATAATTTCTTCTATCGTGGCCCCGTCGTCCTGGGCTACGGCTTGGCCGACAAAACAACCCATGACAGGTATTGATGCGAGAGAAACGGCGCGAGACAGACGTGTGCGTGTAAATCGGGTGCTGTTTTGCATATCCTGACTTCCCCTTTTCGGCTGATTATGGCGCGAACCGATCCACCGCATGGCCCGCTATCTCATTTAATATCGGTACCTCGACCATATTCTCAATGGAACAGTTGACCAAAAGTAGGGAATTTCACTCATTTTCCCCGGGGGCGGGGTCAGGCCGACTCTTTACGTGATGCTTCACGTGTGTCGACTGCAGCACTGGCCAGCTGCCGTTTCCAGTCCAACGCCTTCTCTATGGCACTGATCATGATGCCGGCGATGTCTTTTCCGGTGGCTTCTTCAATGCCTTCAAGGCCCGGGGAGGAGTTGACTTCCAGCAGAAGGGGACCTTTTTTGGAACGGATGATATCAACTCCGGCGACCTTCAGCCCCAGGGTTTTTGCCGCCCGGGTAGCGAGTTTTCTCTCTTCCGGAGTCACCTTGACGACCGATGTGGTGCCGCCACGGTGTACATTGGCTCGAAATTCGCCGGCCGCCGCTTCACGTTGCATGGAAGCGACCACCTTATTGTCGACCACAAACAGGCGCAGGTCCTTGCCGTCGGCTTCCTTGATAAATTCCTGCACCATCAGGTTGGCGCGCAGTGACTTGAATGCATTTACCACGCTTTCCGCCGCCTTGCGCGTTTCCGCCAGGACAACGCCGCGACCCTGGGTTCCTTCCAGCAATTTCACTATTAGCGGCGCGCCGTCCACCATGTCGATCAAATCGTTGGTATCGATGGGCGAATTGGCGAAGCCCGAAGTGGGTATGTCCAGTCCGTTCTTCAACAGCAACTGCAGGGAAAACAGCTTGTCTCTTGAACTGGAGATGGACTCGGACGAGTTGAGCGAATACACGCCAATGCTTTCAAATTGCCGCACCAGCGCACAGCCATAGAACGTCATACTCGGACGTATGCGGGGGATCACCGCGTCCAGATCGTTAAGTACGCGGCCCCCGCGGTAATGAATCTCCGGGTTTTCCGCATCCAGCTTCATATAACATTGTTTGATGTCGAAAAAGTGGATGTCGTGGCCTCTTTCCTCCCCGGCCTCGATGATGCGCTGATTGCTGTAAAGATCAGGATTGCTGGCCAGGACGGCGATGCGCAAACCGTCGATATGGGCCGGTGAATAGCCGTACTTGCGCTGCACTTCTTCCTTGGTGAAGTTGCCATTGAGAAAGTTCGAGGAGGGGTCCACCAGAATGCGGTCTTGCATTGCCTCACGGCCGAGCAGCATGCGGTAACCCATGGAGTCGCGGTTGGTGAGCGTGACTTCAATTTCCCAGCTGTGGTTGGCGACGTGAACCAGGGTTTTGATGACATAGCGTTTTTCAGCAACGCCGCTGGAGCTTTTCACCATGCGGCGGTCAAGCACTTCAGTCTCGCAGCGCACGATAGTGCGGCGATTATTCTGCAGGGGATGAACCTCGAAACTCACCCACGGGACACCTCCGCGTTTGAACGAACGAAGATTGAAGGCATGCAGGGATGAGGTCTTTGCGCCAGAGTCTATCCGTGCCTTGATGGCCGGAATTCCCAGCAGTGGAAAGCCGCACCATTCCTCGCTCCCCACGATAATTTTATCGGTTTGTCTGTGATTCATGCTCTGGGGTCCCGCCAACTTCCATAATACTTTATCAGGCTTGCAGTGGATTCATCAAAACTCTCTCCCGCCGCTGTTTCCGGCTTTTCCATGACGTGGTACAGGCGGCTGCCGAGTACTTTTCCCAATTCCACTCCCCACTGATCGAATGCGTTAATGTGCCATATGGCGCTTTGCACATAGACACTGTGTTCGTAAAGCGCGATAAGGCTTCCCAGTGTGAACGCATTCAGCCGGCGAAACAAAAACGTATTGCTGGGGCGGTTGCCGGGTACCGCTTTGTGAGGCGCGAGATGATGTGCCGCGTCTTTGGTCATGCCGCCCGCGATCAGTTCCTGCACAGCCTGCTCCCGGGTTTTGCCCTCCATCAGAGCCTGGCCTTGGCTGAAGCAATTTGCCAGCAGATGTCGATGCTGCGTTTCGTGACCGGGTATGGCCGGGTTGGCGAAAGCGATGAAGTCCGCCGGTGTCAATCGCGTTCCCTGGTGCAGAAGCTGATGGAAGGAGTGCTGCCCGTCGGTGCCCGGTGCGCCCCAGATTATCGGTCCGGTGTCCATCTCCACGGTTTCTCCCCCGGTATCAACTGATTTGCCCAGGCTCTCCATCGACAACTGCTGTAAAAAGGCCGGCAGCAAGGCGAGTTGCTGGCTGTAGGGGAGAATTGCGTGGCTGCAGGCGCTGAAAAAATTCCCGTACCAGACTGTGAGCAGTGCCATCAGTACCGGCACGTTTTCTTCAAGGGCCGTATGCAAAAAATGTTGATCGGTACTGTGACCGCCGGCCAGCAGTTGGCGGAAGCTGTCCATGCCCAGACACAAGGCGACAGGCAGCCCTATAGCTGACCACAGTGAATAACGTCCGCCGACCCACTCCCACAGGGGAAACACGTTTTCCGCTTCGATACCGAAATCCATGGCGGCCTGTACGTTGGAACTGACCGCGACGAAATGTTTGCCGAGGGAGTTTTCTCTGCCACCGTTTTCCAGAAACCAGGCGCGCGCAAGCTGCGCGTTCTGATGGGTTTCCAGCGTGGTGAAAGATTTGGAGGCTATGACAAACAGCGTGGTGGCTGGATTCAGTCTGGCAAGCGTCACCTGTCCGGGTACGGGATCCACATTGGAGAGGAAGTGACAGCGCCGCTTTGCATCGGTCCACGGTTGCAAGGCCCCGATCACCATGGCGGGACCGAGATGCGAACCGCCAATACCGATGTTGACGATATCCGTGATCGGCAATCCGCTGTAACCAAGCCAGCGCTCTGCGCGGACTGCTTCGGTGAAGTGCTCCATTTTCTCCAACACGTCGTCCACTTGCTCGGACAAGCCGGCGATCCGGTGTCCTCTGAGTACCACGTGCAGGGCCTGGCGTTGTTCGGTAGGGTTGATCTGTTCCCCGGCAAACATCGATTGGATCGCCTCGGGTACCCGGCATTCCCGCGCCAGTTGCAGCAGCAGGCTCATGGTATGGCTGCTAACCAGGTTCTTGGAATAGTCAAACACGTAGTCGGGGGTGGTGACCGAAAACCGTTCGAAGCGCCGGGAATCATTTTTAAAGAGCTGCCGGATGTCCTGTTCCGCGGAGAGTGCTTTGCTCTCCGCCGCCAGCCGCGTCCAGGATTCCATGCTAACTGGGCTTGTCATAATCGAATCCATCGGCCCGGAGCGGGCATGTATTTCATTATCGAAAACACTCTAAGCTATCCTATTCCGCAAACCGGATCAATCGCGTGCCGGAGGAAATCCGGGATTGATCGGAATACTGAATTCTTGTAGTATGCGCGGCCTGATTGGTATTATCGCCGTAGAAGTTTAATGGCAGCGTGGGTTGGTTTTACAAGATTCAATGCCGCGCTCAGTGGATATTGACAGACAGTTTTTTGATCGTTTTTTTGCCGCTATAGCTCAGCCGTGGTAGAGCAGCTGACTTGTA
>JBBDLF010000028.1:0-93178 GCA_040879025.1 Pseudohongiellaceae bacterium | reverse complement strand
AGGACACCGGGTTTTCATCCCGGCAACAGGGGTTCGAAACCCCTAGGGGACGCCAATTCAAAGCCCGACAACAGGTCGGGCTTTTTTTTGCCTGGAAAGAGCGATACACCGAAACGGCAGGGACACACGACAGGCTGCGGTCAAAAGCATCGACCGTCCAATTATAAGTTTGCTAAGATGAGCGCCCTGCCGTGCTACAGCCGCATTACGGCATACCGCCTGACAGGCTGTTGAGAAAGCCCCTGGCATCCGCCAGCGACTTTTCATACATTCCTCGGCTGATCACACGGCGCGCAGTATTCAGGGAGCAGGCATGGAGATCATTCTCAGTGTGATTGGCGCACTTGTGCTGCTGGCACTCATCGTCTACGGCCTGCTCAAGTACCAGTCGATGGAATTCGAAGGCAACAACGAGCGTAATGTCCCCCTCCCCCCGTTACGCATCAATCCGGAAGCCAGGTTTCTATCCGACGAAGAGCATATGAGTGAGGGCGATGGCCCCTCTGGCCACAGGACCGGCCACAGGACCGGTCACAGGACCAATCACAAGACGCGCGACTCTTTGGCGATGCCAGTCAAAAGCGCGCCTGAAGCGGACAAAGCTGAAAATCAGGAGCCCTGGCAACAAAAAGTGCAGCGCCTCAAGGCCGCCGGCCGACTGGAAGAGGCGCTACAGGCCTGCACTGAAGCCTATCCATTGTGGGGTGCCTATCAACAGGCCACACTGATCCACCGCATCCGCGTTCGCGAGTTGCAACAGGCCATCGCCGACCCGGAAGCCGAGTTACGCGCTCTCTACCGTACCGCGGCTCTGGCGACCTTTCTTCACGACAAGGAACCGGATCTACCGGAGGCCACGCTCCAGCAGTTGCGGCAAATCCCCGCGGAGAAACTGGACCAGTTGGAAATGCCATATCGGACAATCGGTTACATGGAGCTGCGCCTCATCAAAAAGAGTGACATCAAGCTGCTGACCCACCTGTGGGGCAGGCCAGAATCCCACCTTAACCCCAAAGCTTTCTACAGGCAGCAGTGGCTGGCGATGCTGCAGGACTCTTCCTGACTCTTCAGTCACCTCCGCATAAATCACTGATCAAGTTCGCAAAAGCTCCCCAAAGCGCTCAAAACGCTACTAACCGGTCGGTGTAAAACCTTGACCGAAAAATTCAGGTATGACATTCTGCCCGGTGGCCTCTCCGGGCACTATTGATACAGGCTGCCTTGCCGATAGTTACATCTGCCGACAGTCAGCAAACCAGGCCAGATTCGTTCACCAACATCAGGGAACGGGCCGGAAACCGGAGAATGCCGCGACGAATGCCGCGCAGACGGCACAAGGCGCATAAACCAAACAAAGAGACTGGACCATGAAAGACGGGGCGAACCAGGGCGGCTCTTCAGCCGAGGAAATCGGCATTGATGAGCAGCTGATTACAGAAGGAACCGAACAATTACTGAGCGAAATCCAGGTACTGGAGAACTGGCTCAAGGAATTGGACAACTCCAGAGCCAATGACACCGACAGCATTGCCGCAAGAAAGTCCTACAATGACATGCTGCAAAGCCGGCGGGAGATGCTCAGCAGCCTGAGCCGGCGGGATCACAACCTGTCCGGTAAAACCCGATAAGTCCGGATCAAGCCGGACAAACCAGCCGTTGTAGTCATTATGCTTACCGATGTTCAGGCCCGTACCATGCTGTCGCTGCAGTCACTGATGAACAGCAAGGTCGACCCGGAGTGGTTGCAGGCACGCTATCCCTATCTGCGCGCGGTGGTTGTCGAAGGCAGCGAAGCCATCGAACATCACGGTTGGAAATGGTGGAAAAAACAGGACCGTGACCTGCCCCAGCTGCAGATGGAGTTAATCGACATCTGGCACTTCATGCTGTCGGAGATATTGCTACAGAACAACGGTCGCCTGGAAGACGCCATACACCAACTGCAAGCCTTTCTCACCGTCGATCACCGCCATAAGACGCTGCATTTCGATGGCACAGACTATGCCCTGGGTGAACTGGACCTGATTACCCGGCTGGAACTGCTGATCGGCACCGCTGTGGTCAGACGTGTGGAAATGGGACTTTTCGAAACCATCATGCGCGATTGCCACATGGACTGGGACGAACTGTTTCGTCAGTATGTTGGCAAAAACGTGCTGAACCTGTTCCGCCAGGACCACGGGTACAAAAAAGGCCATTACCGCAAATTGTGGCAGGGTAAGGAAGACAACCAGCATCTTGTGGAAATCATGCAGGAACTGGATGCCAATGACGAAGCTTACCAGGAGCGCCTTTACCAGTCCCTGGCGCGACGTTACGAAGCGGTTGATTCCTAGTCTGGGATCCCTTGCCACGTACCGCGGCGAGACTGGAAGCCCGCCAGAGCCACGCCAACCAAGCTTTTAATAGTAGGCGTTTTCCTTGTTGCTGTGATCGGTCACATCCCTCACTTCAGCCAGTTGCGGAACCTGTTCCAGCAAGGCTTTCTCCACACCCTGCTTCAGCGTGACATCCACCATGCCGCAGCCCTGGCAACCCCCGCCAAATCTCAGTACAGCAATATTATCCTTGTAGATCTCCTCCAATGTCACGTTGCCGCCATGAGCGGCCAGCGAAGGGTTAATCTCGTTGTACAGGATGTAATTCACCCGATCAGCCAGCGAACTGTTCTCGCTGAGCCTGGGCAACCGTGAATTGGGTGCCTTGATGGTAAGCTGTCCACCCATTGAATCCTTGGCAAAGTCCACTACCGCCTCTTCCAGAAAAGGTATACTATTGGCCTCGATAAAAGCCTTGAAACCCTTGTACTGCTTCATTTCGTCGTCAGGCTTTTCTTCTCCCGGCCGACAAAACGCAATGCAGGTTTCAGCTTTTGGAGTGCCGGCATCGAGTATGAAGATTCGCACGCCAATGCCTTCGCAGTTCTGCTTTCCGAGCAGTTCTGCCAAATATTCCTGAGCGGATTCAGTAATGGTAATCATCTTGTCACTTTTATCACTGGTCGCACTGTCGCTGGCAGCATTGTCACTTATAGCAGTGTCTTTCATAACCCTCTCACAACTGACTGGTTCGATGTGTAGTCAGTGATTTTACTGCATTCCGCGGCGAAGTTAAATACCTTAGCAAATTACTAGGTTATTCCCGGATCTGCTTCCGCGTGATATTGACACCTGCCCGGCAAACAGGCCGACAGGACTGTTCACGACACAATCTGATAGAATTGCCGGCTTTTTGCATCAGCCCTGACTCAAGCAATGGACAATAGCGTGACCGACATTGAAAAAGCACTGAAAACAGCCCTCAAGCAGCGAATCCTGGTTCTGGATGGCGCCATGGGCACCATGATTCAGTCACGACAGCTCACAGAAGCCGATTTTCGCGGTGAACGCTTTCGAGACAGCCAACAGGACCTGACCGGCAATAACGACCTGCTTAACCTCACCCAGCCGCGAATTATCCAGGACTTTCACTTGGAGTACTTGCGTGCGGGAGCGGACCTGATTGAAACCAACACCTTCAACTCGACAGCGGTTTCCCAATCGGACTACGGCCTGCAGGATCTGGTTTACGAACTCAACGTGGCAGGCGCCAGGCTGGCCCGCGCCGCCTGCGGGGAAGTCACCGCGGAAACACCGGACCAGCCTCGCTACGTCGCGGGCGTGCTGGGTCCCACCAGTCGCACAGCCTCCCTGTCACCTGATGTTAACGATCCCGGGTTTCGCAATGTCCGGTTTGACGAACTGGTGGCGGATTACAAACTGGCCGTCTCGGGTCTGATCGACGGCGGCGCCCACATTATCCTGATTGAAACAGTGTTTGATACCCTCAACGCCAAGGCGGCCGTGGTGGCCATCAGCGACTGCTTCGCCGAAAAACAATGCCGGCTGCCAATCATGATTTCCGGCACCATCACCGACGCCAGTGGCCGCACACTCTCCGGACAGACCGTGGAAGCCTTCTGCAATTCCCTGTCGCATGCGCGGGCCCTGTCCATCGGTTTCAATTGCGCGCTGGGCGCCGAGCAATTGCGCCCGCACGTGGAAGAGCTTTCCACGTTGAGTCCGATCTTTGTCTCAACGCACCCGAACGCGGGTCTACCCAACGAATTTGGTGAATACGACCAGACACCCGAGGAGATGGCGGCCATTATCCGCGAGTTCGCGGAGTCTGGATTCCTTAACCTTGTCGGAGGCTGCTGCGGCACCACGCCGGAACACATCAAGGCGATCAGCCAGGCTGTGGCCGGCGTGACGCCAAGGGCACTCCCTTCCGTTCCGCGCAAATGCCGACTCAGCGGTCTCGAAGCGATGAATATTGGTCCCGACTCGCTGTTCGTTAATGTGGGCGAGCGCACCAATGTCACCGGCTCAGCCCGTTTCAAGCGTCTGATTCAGGAGGAAGATTACGATACCGCGCTCGAAGTGGCGCTGGAACAAGTGGAAAACGGCGCCCAGATAATCGATATCAACATGGATGAAGGCATGCTTGATTCCCGGGCTGCCATGGAGCGTTTTTTGCGCTTGGTAGCTTCGGAGCCGGATATCTGCAAAGTGCCCATCATGATCGACTCATCGAAGTGGGACATCATCGAAGCGGGTTTGAAATTGATTCAGGGCAAGGGCGTGGTCAACTCCATCAGCATGAAGGAAGGCGAGGAAGATTTCATCGCCAAGGCAAAATTGTGCCTCAAATACGGAGCCGCTGTCATCGTCATGGCATTCGATGAAAAAGGTCAGGCCGACACGCTGGAGCGAAAAAACAGCATCTGCAAGCGCAGCTACGATATTCTGGTACAAACGGTTGCTTTTCCGCCGGGAGATATCATTTTTGACCCCAATATTTTCGCTATTGGCACAGGCATCGAGGAACACAATAATTACGCTGTCGACTTCATCGACTGCTGCCGGTACATAAAAGAAAATCTACCTGGCGCCCTCATCTCCGGTGGCGTCAGCAACGTTTCCTTTTCCTTCCGCGGCAATGACACGGTGCGCGAGGCAATCAATTCGGTATTTCTGTATCACGCCACCCGCGCCGGCCTCACCATGGGTATCGTCAATGCCGGACAGCTCACCGTGTATGACGACATACCGGCAGTGCTGAAGGAACGCGTGGAAGACGTGGTATTGAATCGGCGCGCCGATGCCACCGAGCGATTGATGGAAGTAGCCGGAGATTTCGGTTCGGGTGCGAAAAAGGAAAACCTGGAGGACCTCACCTGGCGTCAAGGCAATGTCCGGGAACGACTGGCTCACGCGCTGGTAAAAGGCATTACCCGTTTCATCGTGGAAGACACAGAGGAAGCCCGGCAAGAGGCGAACCGGCCCATCGAGGTAATCGAAGGCCCGCTGATGGACGGCATGAACATCGTCGGCGACCTGTTCGGCAGCGGCAAAATGTTCCTGCCGCAGGTGGTCAAGAGCGCCCGGGTAATGAAACAGGCGGTCGCTTACCTGTTGCCCTACATCGAGGCGGAGAAGCAGGAGGGTGAGTTGCACAGCAAGGGCCGCATACTGCTCGCCACGGTAAAGGGCGACGTACACGATATCGGCAAGAATATCGTGGGTGTGGTGCTCGGCTGCAACAATTACGATGTGATTGATCTGGGTGTCATGGTCTCCTGCGACAAAATCCTGCAGACCGCGCGAGATGAAAAAGTCGACATCATCGGGCTGAGTGGACTCATCACCCCTTCGCTCGATGAAATGGTGCATGTCGCGAAAGAAATGCAGCGGCTGGGTTTCAAAGTGCCGTTACTGATCGGTGGCGCCACGACGTCGAAGGCGCATACGGCGGTGAAAATCGAGCAGCATTATCAGAACGACTGCACGGTCTACGTGCCCGATGCCTCCCGCAGCGTCTCGGTGGTGAGTTCACTGCTTAACGCAGCCAGCAAACCGGACTTCGCGGACAAGGTGCGCGAAGATTATGCGGTTATTCGCGTCCGCTCGGGCAAACGCAGCAGCAAGAAACAGTTGATGACGCTGGAGGCGGCCAACGCTAACCGGCTGCGTTTTGACTGGCGTCAATACACGCCGCCACGACCGTCGTTCACCGGCACGCGAACCCTGGAAGATTATCCGATCGCGTCGCTGATTCCCTACATCGACTGGACACCCTTTTTCATCACCTGGAGTCTGGCCGGCAAATACCCCGACATACTCCAGGATGAAAAAGTCGGTGCCGCCGCGAGAGATCTGTTCCAGGACGCGCAGGAGATGCTGAAGCGTATCGTGGATGAAAAACTGTTACGGGCAAACGCGGTGATCGGATTCTGGCCGGCACAGGCCATGACGCACAACGATGTCGAGATTTTTGCTGATGAGACCCGCAAGGACAGGCTCGCCACGTGGCATTTCCTCAGGCAGCAATCCCCGAAGGCGGACGATCTGCCCAACCTGTGCCTGTCCGACTTTATCGCGCCGGCGGGCAGCGGCCGTGAAGACTATATCGGTGCTTTCGCCGTGACAGCCGGCCTTGGGACGGAAGCGCTCGCGGCCGGGTTCGTGGCGGAAAACAATGATTACAGCGCCTTGCTGGCCAAATCACTGGCTGACCGTCTGGCCGAAGCCTTCGCCGAACACCTGCACGAACGCGTACGACGCGAATTCTGGGGTTACGCGGTGAATGAATCGCTGCCCAAAAACGATCTTATTAAGGAGAAGTATCGCGGTATCAGGCCTGCGCCGGGATATCCGGCCTGTCCCGACCACACCCAGAAGGTGAGCCTGTTTGAATTGCTGCAGGCGGAAAAAAACACCGGTATCTCGCTCACTGAGAGCTACGCCATGACGCCGGCCGCGAGCGTCAACGGCTACTATTTTTCCCATCCGCAGGCCAAATACTTCGCGGTGGGCAAAATTGGCCGGGATCAGGTGGTCAACCTTGCCGAACGGAAACAACAGGACTCCGAACAGGTGGCCGGGGATCTGGCGCCCAACCTCAATTGAGGGCCGGACTACTGACAATGACTGCACATTTGCCTAAAATGGGCTCCCCGGCGGAACCCGGGCGGCCAGACACAAACGGAAATTTTTATGTATCAGTACGACGCGTACGACCATCAAATGCTTGCGGACCGGGTAGCCCAGTTCAGGGACCAGACCGATCGCTATCTGGCGGGTAAACTCACCGATCCCGAGTTTCTGCCGCTGCGCCTGCAAAATGGCCTGTACATCCAGCGCCTGGCGCCCATGTTGCGCATTGCCGTACCCTACGGGCTACTGTCCTCGCGGCAATTGCGCCAACTGGCGTTTATCGCCCGCGAATACGACAAGGGCTACGGACACTTCACCACCCGCCAGAATATCCAGTTCAACTGGCCGCGGCTGGAAGACGTGCCCGACATTTTGCAACACTTGGCGGATGTGGAAATGCACGCAATCCAGACCAGCGGCAATTGCATACGCAATACCACCACCGACCAGTTCGCCGGCTCTGCTGTCGATGAAATCGAAGACAGCCGTCCGTGGTGCGAAATCATCCGGCAGTGGTCCACCTTCCATCCCGAGTTCGCTTACCTCCCGCGCAAGTTCAAAATCGCGGTATGCGGCACGGTCGTCGATCAGGCCGCTGTCCAGGTGCATGATATAGGCGTTCATATACTGCGCGACGACAAGGGCGAAATCGGCTTCAGAATACTGGCCGGCGGAGGCCTCGGGCGTACACCGGTCATCGGCGAGGAAGTGGTTGGGTTTGCCGAAAAGGAACACCTGCTGACCTGGCTGGAAGCTATCATGCGCGTCTATAACCGTGAAGGTCGCCGTGACAACAAGTTCAAGGCCCGCATCAAGATTCTGGTACGGGAAACCGGCATTGAAAACTTCCGTGAGAAAGTACGCAAGGAATGGGAGCAGATCAAGGACAGTGCGATCCTGCTGACTGAAGAAGAAATTCAGCGTTGCAAGTCGTTCTTTACCGAGCCGGATTACAGGCAATTGCCGGCGCAGGATGACATCCTGCGGAAGCTGTTGCAAAGCGACCTGTTGTTTGCAAGCTGGGTAGACCGCAATGTCAGCCCGCACCAGAAACCGGGCTATGCCATCGCCACGATCAGCCTCAAGGAAACCGGTGTGGCGCCCGGCGATGTTACCGATAAACAAATGGAATTTATCGCCGATCTCGCGGACCGTTACAGTTTCGGTGAGCTGCGCATCACGCACGAACAAAACCTGGTGCTGGCCGATGTGGAGCAGTCGGCATTGTATGATCTATGGACCAGCCTTAAGACCCAGACGCTGGAGGCCGCCAACCGGGGCCTGCTGACCGACATGATCTGCTGCCCCGGCGGTGACTTCTGCGCCCTGGCCAACGCCAAATCGATCCCGGTGGCCGAATCCATTCAACGCCACTTCAGCGATCCTGACGAGTTGCGTGATATCGGCGATCTGGATATCAACATCTCCGGCTGCATGAATGCCTGCGGCCACCACCATGTCGGCAATATCGGCATACTGGGTGTGGACAAGAAAGGTGAAGAGTTTTACCAGATTTCGCTCGGCGGCTCGGCTTCCAACCGCACCGCGCTGGGCAAAATTATCGGTCCTTCGTTTGCCCAGGAGGAAGTGCCCGAAGTCATAGAGAGAATCGTCTCCGTGTACAAACAGAACCGTCAGGATGGCGAGTCTTTCATCGACACCTACGACCGGGTGGGAATCGCCCCTTTCAAGGAAAAGGTTTATGCCCAAACTGATCAGGGATAAAGCACTGGTAAACGACAACTGGACCTTGATCAAGGAAGCCCGTGACAGTTCCATACTGGCCGCTTTACCGCCGGGCATCAATTTGATTGTGCCGCTGAAGATGTGGAAAAATTATCGTGAAGAACTGGACAATCATGCCGGACGTGTCGGCATATGGCTGGACAGTGATCAGTTCGTTGGCGATATTGCTGCCGACACCAGTGAAGAAATCATGCAGCTCCCGCTTATCGCGCTGAACTTCCCGCTTTTTTCCGATGGACGTTCATATACCAATGCCCGGGAACTGCGGCAGCGGGGTTATCAAGGTGAGATCCGGGCTATCGGTGACGTGCTGCGTGACCAGCTTTTCTATATGTCACGCTGCGGCTTCACTGCGTTCAGTCTGCGTCATGATCAGGACCCCGACGCCTGCCTCGACGCCTTCAATGACTTTCATACGGGTTATCAGGCCAGTATCGATCAACCGCTTCCGCTCTACCGGCGTCGCTGAGACGTCTTTGACAGCGCAGTGAGACACCTTGGCGGATGAGTTGAAGGAAGATAGCCAGGTCCGAACAGAAGACAGATCAGCGCTGAAGATTCAGCACAGCCCGCCCCACGGTTATGCCCTGAAAAATATTCTCCAGCGTGTCGACAAGTTCACCGAGGCCGATCTCTGTGGACAGGGACTCCAGATTATCGAGCTTCCACTGCGTTGCCAATTTGGTCCATAGCTCGGTTTTTCTGGGCAGTGGCTGATTAACCGAGTCCACGCCAAGCAGATTGACGTCACGCAAAATAAAGGGAAATACCGCCGTATTCAGCGCCGGGGAGCCCACCAGACCGCAGCATGCGACGCTGCCGCCATAATTGATGGCCTTCAGCACCCCCGCAAGCGTCTCGCCGCCTACCACATCCACCGCTGCGGCCCACCGTTCTTTCAGGAGCGGGCGTTGCGAATCATCAAGCAGCGACTCGCGCGTGACGATTTCGGCGGCCCCCGCTTCCCTGAGAAAGCCTTCCTGCTCCTGTTTACCCGTGGAAGCCACCACCCTGAACCCCAACCTGGCAAGCAGCGCCACAGCGACCACACCAACGCCCCCTGTCGCGCCGGTTACCAGCACATCGCCCCGGTCCGGAGCCACATGGTTATGCAACAGCTTTTCAATGCACAGCGCTGCGGTGAAACCGGCGGTGCCCAACACCATGCTTTCCCGCAGGGTCAGTCCCTCAGGCAGCGGGACGGCCCAGCCGGCGGGAACACGAATGCGCTGACCAAACCCGCCGGCGGTGTTCATTCCCAGATCATAGCCAATGACAATAACCTCGTCTCCGGCATTGAACCCTGCGTCATCACTTTCAATGATTATGCCCGCGGCATCGATACCCGGTGTGTGCGGGTAGTTTCGCGTGACACCCTTGTTGCCCCGGGCCGACAGCGCATCCTTGTAATTGACCGATGAGTACCGAACATCTATCAACAGGTCTCCCGCGGGCAACTCATCCACTCCGCGCTCAACAACTGAAGCCCGGTGTTGTCCTTGTTCTTCTTCTACAAGCAACGCTTTGAAACCCTGCAAATCCACCTCCGATTACTGCATAAAATTATTGGGATTGGAGCGCTCCATCCATGCCGCCACGGCACGGTCAATCGCGGATTGCGCCATAATGCCCAGTTTTTCCGGCAATTTTTTCTTCTGCTCAAATTCCACTTCCAGCACGTCCGCTGTTTCACAGGCATCCATCAACCATTCATCGCTGGTTTTGATCTCATCAACCATGTAGCGATCCTTGGCCTGCGTGCCATACCAGATCTCTCCCGTGGCGATCTTTTCGATATCCACACTCGGACGGTGATCCTTGACCAGTTTTTTGAACAAGTCGTGGATTTCATTGACGTCGTCCTTGACCTTGCTGCGCCCTTCCTCGGTAATCTCACCAAAAGCGGTCAGCGTTCGTTTGTACTGGCCCGCGGTAATGATCTCGTAGTCGACATCGTGATTCTTTAACGCACGGTTAAAATTCGGCATCTGAAAAACAACACCAATTGAACCGATGACGGCAAAAGGTGCCGCCACCAGCCGGTCGGCCACACAGGCCATCATGTACCCCCCGCTTGCCGCCACCTTGTCAACGCAAACCGTCAAGGGAATCCTGTGTTCCTTGATTCGGGCAAGTTGCGCTGCCGCCAACCCGTACGCATGCACCATGCCACCCGGACTTTCCAGGCGCAGCAACACCTCGTCCTCCGGTCTTGCGATGGTCAGCACAGCACTGATCTCTTCCCTTAGACACGTGACGGCCTTGGCGGCGATATCGCCACGAAAGCTCAACACGTACACCCGTTTTTTGGACGATGGCACCCCGACCAGACTCCGCTCCTGCTCCTCCTCCTGCGTCTGATCGTCGTTCTCGTTCTGATTTTGTTGTTTTAGCGCGCGGGCATTCTGTTTCGCTTCCTGCTTCTGCTTCCGCTTCTCCTCTTTGCGCTCTTTTTTGAACAACGACTTGTCCAAAGCGACCTTACGCACGCAATTTCGCAACTCTTCATAATGGTCGTTCAGCCTGGTGACCCGCAACACCCCTTTTCGCAGGTCCCGGTTACGGTTTTTGCCGGCCGACCCTATGGTGGCAATGACAACGACGATGGCGACGACCAGGGTGACTACCTTGGCCAGAAACATGGCAAACTCAATCAAAAATTCCAACGCTCAATCTCCTGTACCGGTTGCGGTCACCTGATCAACATAACTGTCGATCAGTTCGCCCGCCACACTGAATCTGGCCTCGGGGGTGGGTGGCAGATCACCGGCATCAAACCAGTCGGCATCATCGATCTCAACTCCGTCAGGCATCAGCGCACCCGCCTTGTAATCGGCCCAGAAACCAAGCATCAATTGCGAGGGGAACGGCCATGACTGACTGAGTCTGTAGCGAATATTATTGACTTGCACACCCACTTCTTCACGCACTTCCCTGGCCACGGTTTGCTCCGGGGTTTCTCCAACTTCAATAAAACCGGCGAGGCAGCTGTAAAAGCCAGTCTTGAATCGAGCATGGCGCGCCAATAACAATTGCCGTCCCCGGGTAATCAGCATGATGACACAGGGATTGATGCGGGGATAGAAGCTCAGCTTGCAATCGCCGCACAACAGCACTCGCTCGCTGGAATGTTGCCGCGTGGGTCGGCCGCAGGCGCCACAGTATTGATGGGAAGCGTACCAGTTGACAACCTGGCTGCCCAGCCCCGCCAGCGCAAATTCGTCATAACCCGCATTAACCAGCAGACCGCGCAGAGGAACCAGTTCGGCCCTTGCCGGCAGGCGCTCAGGGTTCAGACACGCGGCAAGATACCTGAATTGATCAGACTGGCTCACCAGCAACTGCGGGGCATCCTTTTGCAGCATCCGGGCAGCCGTGGCAGCCGTCCACAGGAACCCTTCCTCATGAACCAGAACCTGCCGATCATGGAAAAGAATGAAACGGTCGTGCTCCAGCCACTGCGAAGCATCAAGAAAATATGTGCAAAATTGTGTTGATTCTATAGGAGCGATCCTCACCGGCAGGGGCCGGATGTGCAACTGGTTAACACAAACTTGCAATATTCTATTAAATCCCTGTAACTTTGGCATCTTTGTGCGCAGCGGCACCAACATACGGGAAGCAATAAATGACAACGCAAACGCTTGGCAGAGGTTTTATTACTAACTTTCTTGGGGCTGCTCCGGACTGGTATAAAAAGACCATCGTTGCATTCCTTCTGATCAATCCGCTGCTGTTGCTGATCAGCCCCACCCTGGTGGGTTGGTGCCTCATCCTCGAATTTATCTTTACCCTGGCAATGGCGTTGAAATGCTACCCGTTGCAGCCGGGGGGGCTGCTGGCGATTGAAGCCATTGCCTTGCAACTGACCGACACCAACCATGTGTTCGAGGAAATTGTCAGTACCCTCGATGTCATCCTGCTGCTGATGTTCATGGTGGCCGGCATCTACTTCATGAAGAACATGCTGCTTTTCGTGTTCACCAAGGTACTCATGAAGGTGCGCTCAAAAATAATGCTGTCGTTTCTGTTTGCCTTTCTGGCGGCGATACTCTCGGCGTTTCTGGACGCATTGACGGTCACGGCGGTTTTGATCGCTGTTTCCGTGGGTTTCTATTCCGTTTATCACAAGGTTGCCTCGGGCAAGGCATCCGGCAGCGAACACGACCACGGCGACGATGCGGAAATTCGCGACCAGAACCGCATGGACCTGGAACAGTTCAGGGCCTTTTTGCGCAGTCTGATGATGCACGGTGCCGTCGGCACCGCCCTGGGCGGCGTTTGCACGACGGTAGGTGAGCCTCAGAACATCCTGATCTCCACCCGCACCGGGTGGGGCTTTATCGAGTTTTTCACGCAAATGGCGCCGGTGACGATGCCGGTGCTGGCGTGCGGGCTGATCACCACCGTGCTGCTGGAAAAGTTCAAGGTATTCGGCTACGGGACGCTGTTGCCCGATAACGTGCGCGACATTCTGGCCAAGTTTGAACAGGAACAATCCGCCAAGCGCACCCAGGCCGAGTATGCCGCGCTCATCGTTCAGGCCGTCGTGGCGATACTGCTCGTCATCGGTCTGGCCATGCACTGGGCAACACCCGGTATCATCGGTTTGATGGTGATCATTCTCTGTACGGCCTTTAACGGCGTCATCGAAGAACATCAACTAGGCAAGGCCTTCGAAGAGGCCTTGCCGTTCACCGCGCTGCTGGTCGTGTTCTTCGCCATTGTGGCGGTCATCAAGGACCAGGCTCTGTTTGAGCCGGTCATCACTGCGGTGTTGACCCTGGATGAAGGGATACAGCCCGGGGTGTTCTTCCTTGCCAACGGTCTGCTGTCGGCCATCAGCGATAATGTATTCGTTGCGACGGTATACATCGACTCGGTCCGGGCCCAGTTTGATGCCGGCGCGTTCAGCCGCGATCACTTCAATATGCTGGCGGTAGCCATCAATACCGGCACCAATCTGCCCAGCGTCGCGACCCCGAACGGACAGGCGGCCTTCCTGTTCATGCTCACCTCGGCGCTGGCACCGCTGATCAGGCTGTCCTACGGACGCATGGTCATCATGGCGCTGCCCTATACCATCGTGCTGACCATCGTCGGGTTTCTGGGAGTGTACTTCTACTGACGCCAAGGTGCCGGAGCGCACACTCCGGCACGGTTCAGGCCGCCCCGCTTTTACTCGCTATATGGGCGAGCTGTTCGGCATGAGCCTTGAGTTCTTCCGCTGTCGCCCTGACAATCCGCAGCGGCTTGCGGTTGGCATCGAGCCGGCGCGGTTCCGTGTTGATCTCCAACTCCACTGATTCATCCCCACCGAGCATCAGGCGGGTCTGACCTCCGGTCATCACCAGGTAAACATCGGCCAGGATCTCGGCATCCAGCAGTGCGCCGTGTAATACCCGTTGCGAATTATCCACGGCATAACGTTTACACAAGGCATCCAGGCTGTTGCGCTGACCCGGATGCTTCTGGCGTGCCAGGCTCAACGTGTCGATAACCTCACAGCACGAATCCACCGGACCCAGACCATTCCTGCCATGAGCCAGGCGGGTGATTTCGCTGTTGATAAAACCGACATCAAAGGGGGCATTGTGAATAATCAGTTCCGCGCCGCGGACGAAATTCAGAAACTCATCCACCACCTGGGAGAATACCGGCTTGTCGGCCAAAAACTCATTGGTCAGCCCGTGAATCTCTACGGCGCCCGCATCGATATCCCTTTCCGGGTTCAGGTAACAATGAAAGCGATTGTCGGTGAGACGGCGATTGTCCAGTTCCACACAGCCGATCTCGATGATGCGATGGCCCTGTTCCGGTTCGAGTCCGGTGGTTTCCGTATCCAGTACGATCTGTCTCATTGGAATTATTCTATGCCTTGTGTGACGGGTGTTATTCTCCGGGGATCGACTGCTGGCGCTACCTGTCAATGCCATCGGCAGTATCAGGCAGTTCGTCAATGCCCCGGTTGGCCAACTGGTCAGCCAGTTCGTTTTCAGGGTGTCCCGTGTGACCCCGTACCCAATGCCATTCTATCTCATGCTTCGCGGCCAGTTCATCCAGCCTTTGCCATAATTCCACATTCAGTACCGGTTTCTTGCCGGCGGTCTTCCAGCCGCGCTTTTTCCAGTTGGGCAGCCACTCCGTAATGCCCGTAAGCACATATTTCGAATCCGAAGTAATTTCCACGCGACACGGCTTTTTCAGGGCTTCCAGCGCCCTGATCACCGCCGTCAGTTCCATACGGTTATTTGTGGTATGCCATTCACCGCCGTAGAGCGTCTTTTCCGTGTCACCATAGCGCAACAAGGCACCCCAGCCACCCTTGCCAGGGTTGCCACGGCAGGCACCGTCCGTAAAGATTTCCACAATGGCGGTCACGAACGCACTATCCCGCCGGGTTGGGTCGAATTATCTCGCACTAGTGAATTCTGACCCTGATGTTCTCTGCGGCAGGGAGAATGGTCGCGGGGGTACGAAGCGGGCGCCAGCGGGGCAGGATCGGCGTGATGGGCATCACCTGACGGGAGCACAATATACAATAGGCGCCGCCTAACGGGCTGTTGAACCGACCGCCTGCTTCCTCGAACCTGGGCGCATATTTAAGGATTTTGGAGTATTTTACCGGCATGAAGTGAAGTCCAAAACTGACTGAGTCAATATGCAGCTCCAGCAGTCTCAGCCAGTCCGTGAGACGCCCACAGGAGATAAAACGACCGCGCCAGGGAATTTCCCCGTTACGCTGTACCAGTTTACGCAGTCCCCAGGGGCTGTAGGGGTTGAAGCCCATGATCAGCAGTTGGCCCCCCGGCCGCACCACGCGGGTCACCTCTCGTAGCAGCCGGTGGCTGTCGGACGTAAAATCGAGCGCATGATGAATGACGACCACGTCCATGCTGCCGTTGGCGAGAGGTAATTCCTCAATGTTTGCCACCGCCTGACGGCAACCGGGGTGATATTCGGGAGAGAAGATGATCTTGTGTCCCACCCGGCTGTCGTCGATCACGGAATGACGCTCACTGCAGCCGATCTGGAGAATATGGTAGCCGAAGAGGCGCGAAATCAGCGGGCTGATCATTGCCCGTTCGGCCTTGAGCACTTCCTCGCCCAGAGGCGTGCGGTACCATTTGCTCAACAACTCATGCAAGGTGTCATAGTCGGGCATTTTCCTGAGCAGGCGGCGTCTGGTCTGGTGCCTTGACAATATCTTCACCGAAATGGTCCTGGTCCACATGATCTCCGGTAAGCGTAAACCTTATGGCGCCGAAATTAAAGCTGCCACCGCCTCTTATTTAGGGGTTTGTTTTCTGCTCCCACCCCTTTATCATGTACTTATTTACGAACCCATAGCAGTATATGAACTTCAGCATCCACCCCATACCCGCCTTCGCTGACAATTATATTTGGGCGTTCGCTGATGACGCGGGTCAAAGCGCCTGCGTCGTTGACCCTGGCGATGCCCGTCCGGTTCTGGATTACCTCGAACGCGAATCGCTCCGTCTCGATACCATATTGATAACCCATCACCACGCTGACCATACCGGCGGTCTTGAAATTCTCAGCAGGAAATATCAGCCCACTGTCTATGGTCCGGCCACCGGCAACACGCCCGGCATCACCAGGCCGGTCACCGAGGGCGCCGACTTCGAATTGTTTGGTGTACGTTTTGCCGTACTCGAAGTGCCGGGACACACCCTGGATCACATAGCCTATTATTGTCGGCCGGAGAGTTCCGATTCCCCGCCGCTACTCTTTTGCGGCGATACGCTTTTCGCCGCCGGTTGCGGTCGCCTGTTTGAAGGTACAGCGCCCATGATGTACCACTCGTTACAAAAAATAAGAAACCTGGAAGGTAATACAAAGATCTACTGCACGCACGAATACACCCTGTCTAACTTGCGCTTCGCCGCCGCGGCTGATCCGGAGAACCCGGAACTGAAAGACCGTATTTCGGCGGAAAGCGCCAAACGCGGACGACAACATCCCACCCTGCCATCAACTCTGAGTCTGGAGTTGCTGACCAACCCGTTTTTGCGCTGCGATAACACCGCCTTGCGCGCAACTGCGACACAGCACGCCGCCGGACCGGTAAGAACGGAAGTGGATGTTTTCGCCGCACTCAGACACTGGAAAGACAACTTTTAGGATATGGAAACCGATGCAGATATCAACTTCCTCGTATTCAACTCATTGGCGACGTCCCTTGTCTGTGCTGTGCCTTTGCGCAGCCATGATCGGCTGTCGTACCGTTGGCACTGAAGTTGCCGGCGATGGGACAGATACCGTTACAAATACCGTTACCAGCCCCGTAACAAGTGAAGAGGCCAACCCGGCTCCGGAACGCCCTGCCAACCTCGCTCTCTCCGTTAACAGTCACCGGGTTCGAGCGCCCGATAACATTGTGATTGAAACCACCCCGGCAGACGCAGGCTATACCAATGTTTGGGAACGCCTGGCAGCCAACCTGACGCTTTATCAAAATTATTCCCATCCGATGATCGAAGAGGAGCGCCTGACCTATCGTGGCAACCAGCTCTATTTCGATCAGATAGGTACTCAGGCGGCACCATTCCTGTACTGGATTGCCGGCGAGGTTGAAAGCCGCGACCTGCCGCTCGAACTGGTCCTGCTGCCCATAGTCGAGAGCGCGTTTGACCCCACCGCCGCGTCCGGTGAATATGCCGTAGGCCTGTGGCAGTTCATGGAAGCCACGGCACGCAGTTTTGGACTGGAACGAGACTGGTGGTATGACGGGCGTCGCGATCCTGTGGCTTCCACCCGCGCGGCCCTGGATTATCTGCAGGCGCTGTATGTCCAATTTGACGAAGACTGGTTACTGGCACTGGCGGCGTATAACACCGGTGAAGGCAATGTCAGACGCGCGATTCGCCGTAACGCGCGCGAAGGCAAACCGGTGGATTTCTGGAACCTGGCGCTGGCCGGTGAAACCCGGCGTCACGTCCCTCGCTTGCTGGCGCTGTCATCGATTGTAGCCGACCCGGCCAGCTACGAAGTCGAACTGCCCCCGATCGCCAACGAACCCTATTTTGAAGCGGTAAGCCTGGAACACCAACTCGACCTTTCCGTGGCAGCGCAACTGGCGGGCCTGGAACTTGATGCTCTCAAGGCGCTGAACCCCGGGTTTCTCCAATGGTCGACCCCGCCCGATGGATCGTACGCGCTACTGCTTCCCAACCAGTCAGTCAGCCGTTTTACCGACGAACTCGGTCGCCTGCCGGCCTCCGGTCGCGTCACCTGGAACCAGTATGAAATCAAACCCGGCGATACCTTGTCTTCCATTGCCAGAGGCCTTGGCACCAGTGTGGATGTGTTACGCCAGGTCAACGGCATCCGGGGCAGCACCATCATCGCCGGACGCTCTCTGATGCTCCCGCGCGCACCTGGCTCCTCGTTAACGGTCGCTGACTTCTCGTCAATGCCGTCCGTGTCGAATACCGCGAACACCGTCTCCACGAACGTCCCGGCACGTTATACGGTCAAACGCGGCGACAGTTTCTGGTCGATTGCACGGCGGCATGATCTCAGATCAGCCGATATCGTGGCATGGAACGGCTTGTCACTTGATGCGATATTGCAGCCGGGGCAGGTTCTGCTGCTGCGCGCGCCAACATACCTGGCGGATGCGGACACCGGTGACTCACCCGGCGTGGTGCATTATCGCATTCGCCCGGGTGACTCACTCAATCGCATCAGCAAACAGTTCGGTATCACTGTGGCCGACATCGCCAGCTGGAATCAGATCGACCCCGGCGCCCTGATTTACCCGGGAGAGATATTGACGTTGCAAATAGCGGTGACGCGGGACATCAACTAGCACACTGGCGAGGCTTCCTGGCGAGGCTTCCTGGCGAGGCTTCCTGGAGAGGCTTCCTCGACCGGGCATCCGGCCGCGCCTGGTGGTGTCCCTGATTGGGCTGGCATGGCGCGCCAGCGGAACAGCGAACAAGAATAATGATGACCAACGCGATACCGGTTCCACCTGGGCGCGGGAAACTGCTGCTCGGCCACCCGCGTGGCCTCACTGTCTGCTTTTTCACCGAAATGTGGGAGCGCTTCAGCTACTATGGCATGCGCGGCCTGCTGATCTTCTATCTCACACAGCACTTTCTGTTCAGTGACGAAACCGCGGCGGGCATCTACGGCGCCTATATTTCCCTGGTCTACATCACACCTGTGATAGGCGGTATTATTTCTGATCGCTACCTGGGGCCGGGCCGCTGCGTCATGCTCGGGGCAGTGCTGCTGGTGGCCGGCCATTTCGGCATGGCCCTGGAAGGTCCCGCGGCAGTGGAAGTCACGGTGCAGGGCGAAACGTTCGTACAACGTTCGGTAGGTTCCCTGCAGCTTTTTTACGTATCGCTGGGCTTGATCATCACCGGCACGGGCTTTCTCAAAACCAACATTTCCTCGCTGGTCGGTTCACTTTATGAACCCGGCGACGTGCGTCGCGACGGCGGTTTTACCCTGTTTTATATGGGGGTCAATACCGGCGCACTACTGGGTCCCCTGGTCTGCGGCTATTTGCTGGAAACCCGCGGCTTCGGCTGGGGCTTTGGCGCCGCCGGCATCGGCATGCTGGCCGGCCTGCTTGTCTTTGTCCGGGGTCGCAAACTGCTGCCCGCCGCGATGACCCTGCCGGAAACCGCACGACTGCGGGACCGGGCCATGCCGGGCATCAGTCGTCAGTGGCTCATCTATATTTTGACTTTCGTGTGTATTTTTGTCGTCGCCTGGCTGCTGCAAAACCGGGCCCTGGTCGGTGGACTGCTTTCGCTGTCGTTGACTGTGATGGTCGCCATTGTTATCGGTTACGCGCTCAAGCAATGCGGCAAGGTTGAACGTGATCGCATGTTGCTGTGCCTGTTTCTGATGAGTTATCAGGTGCTGTTCTGGTCATTGTTTGAACAGACCGGCAGTTCTCTCAACCTGATGGCAGACCGCAATGTGGATCGCGTGGTGTCGGGCTTTGAAATCCCGGTGGTCTGGTTTCAGTCCGTGAACGCGTTCTTTATCATTACCCTCGCGCCGCTGTTCAGCTTCGGTTGGACCTGGCTGGCCCGGCATGGTTGGGAACCGTCCACGCCAACCAAGTTTGCGCTGGCGCTGATTCAACTCGGCCTGGGCTTTCTGGTGCTGGTTTTCGGCGCTTCCTTCGCGGAAAGCCCTACGCAGGTAGCGGTGATTTGGCTGGTGCTGCTCTATCTGTTCCATACCACGGGCGAGTTATGCCTCTCTCCTGTCGGGCTCTCCATGACTACCAAGCTGTCTCCGGCCAAGGTGGTGGGTATGATGATGGGCTGTTGGTTTCTGGCCATGGCGGCCGGTAATTTTGTGTCCGGCATCATCGCGGCCATGACCGGGGCCGCGACCGTGGCCGGTGAGGTGGCCGATCCTGCGGCGGCACTTGCCAACTACACCGATATCTATCTCTCCGCGGGGCTGTACAGCGTGATGGCAGGCACAGCCGCTCTCGCGCTGGCACCTTTTCTCAAGCGTTTTCTTCATGATGTCAACTGAGGCACGCCGGGACCTCGGGCCAGCCACGCTAAACCAGTGACAGCGTTACCTCACGGGCACAGGCCTCCCAGGATCAACTCTACCTGTCAAAGTCGCCAATAGAACGGTGGTTCGGGTACAATACCGGCCATTCCGCGGAGCGGAACTGACACTCTGTCAGGGTTTTAATCAGTACAGGAAGCCGTTATGGGATTACTAACAGGAAAACGCGTTCTGGTGCTCGGCGTGGCCAGCAAACTTTCGATTGCCACCGGTATCGCCAATGCCATGCACCGGGAAGGCGCTGAGCTGGCCTTGACCTATCAGAACGAGAGGCTCAAAGGGCGCGTTGAGGACTTCGCGGCCGGTTGGGACTCGTCGCTCTGCTTCCCTTGCGACGTCAGCAGCGACGAGGAAATTGATTCCCTTTTCATCGAACTGGGCAAACACTGGAACGGGCTGGATGCGATTGTCCATTGCCTGGCTTTCGCGCCAGCCGCTGAACTTGATGGCAATTACGTCGACGTCACTACCCGTGAAGGATTCAGGACCGCTCACGAGATCAGTTCTTACAGTTTTGTGGCGCTGGCCCGAGCAGGCAAAAAACTGATGGCGGGACGTCAGGGGTCGCTGCTCACCTTGAGTTATTTGGGCGCGGTACGCACGCTGCCAAACTACAATGTAATGGGTCTGGCCAAAGCCAGCCTGGAGGCTAACGTACGTTACATGGCTACCGGCATGGGTCCCGATGGCACACGGGTGAACGCCATCTCCGCCGGCCCGATCCGCACCCTCGCCGCTTCCGGTATCAAGAGTTTCCGCCGCATGCTCGATTACAATGAACGCAACACGCCGTTACGCCGCAACACCACCATAGAAGAAGTGGGTAACACCGCCGCATTCCTGTGTTCCGAACTGGCGTCCGGAATAACCGGCCAGACCATCTACGTCGACAGCGGCTTCAGCATCACCGCCATGGGAACACTGGACCAGGAATAAAGTGTGGCTGTGGGCCTCACAGCCAAGCCCGCGGTTAGAAGGGTTCGTCAAACAACGTTGTAGTGACATCGGCGTTATTGCGCAGATGAGTCACATAGGAGCCAAAATCAGACTGGCCTTTCTCATCCAGCAGCGTGCCGGTAATCGTTTCCAGTTCGGGCTCTGTCAGTGACGACACGTTGCCGGAGTTAACGGCATTCAGCTCGATAACGGCAAAGGTTCCGTTGCTCAGCAGGGTTCCATCGTACACCGGGGTATCGCCTTGCGGCTTTTCCATCGCGAACACTGTGTCGAGAACTTCACTGTTTACACCAGGCGCTGTACGACCCGCACCGGCCTGTTCGTTCCATGCCAGTTCATACTCCTGCAACAGTTCGTCCACCGGCTCGCCATCACGCAGCGCGGCAACAATTTCGTTACCAATCTGCGACGCCCGTTCACGTTCCATTTCGGTTCGCAAAATCACCGCAATCTCCGAGCGGACGTCTTCCAAAGGCCGTGCCTCGGGTGCTCTATGCTCAACCGTCCGTAACACCAGTGCCTGGGTGGGACCCAGTTCAATCACATCACTGTTATGCCCTTCCTCGAGCACTTCCGGGTCAAAGGCCGCATCGATCACAGCGGGGTTGGACAACACGCCGGTACCGCCCGAGCGGGGCATCGGTTCGCTGCGTTGCACTTCGAGACCCAGTTCCTCGGTGATAGTCTGCAAGTCAGGATCTTCAAACGCCCGATTGGACAACTCCTCCAGCATTTGGGTGTAGAGCAACTGCACTTCGTTGCTTTTCAGTTCGCGTTCAATGCGCTCCGCCACTTCCTCATAGGGAGGATAGATGTTCTCACCTGACTCGGTCACCTTGACCAGGTGAACACCGAATTCAGTCACTATCGGCTCGGATACTGTATTCACGGCCAATGTCTCCGCTGCTTCCTCGATTTCAGGAGGAAACGCGGATCCGTCACTGTAACCAATATCACCGCCGTCTTCGGCTGAAATGGTGTCGCTGGACAGTTCCATCGCCAGATCACCAAAGTTCTCGCCGGCTTCCAGCCTTGCTTTTGCCTCAAGCGCCTGTGCGACAGCCTCGGCTTCGGACAGATTGGGACCGGTTTCAAACAGGATATGCGAAGCGCGGTATTCAGACTCCGACTCGAATGCCTCGCGCTCCACCTCGTATTGCGCTGTAATCAAAGCCTCGTCCGTCTCGATTTCTTCAAACAGCTCATCCCTGTCGAGCAGCACATAATCGACCACAACCTGTTCTTCAACCGTGAACTCAGCCTGATTATTCCGGTAATACTGTTCTATTTCCTCATCACTGATCGCCTGACCGAGAGTGCGGGTGCCAAGAGCAACGGGAATGAAACGAAAATCCCGTGTCTGTGTTCGCAACCCGGCAATGCGTTCAAGCTCGGCGTCAGTAATAAAGGCGGAAGACGAATAGGCATTGGCCAACTGCGCCATCAGCATATTGTCCTGCAGCGCCTGCCGGTAACCCGGTACCGTGTAACTCTGGCTGGCGATAGTCCGTGCCGCCAGATCAGGATTAAAAGTGCCGTCAATCTGAAATTGCGGTGTCTGGATAATCGCCTGATCGATGCGTTCATCCGATATCCGCATCGCGGCGCGCTGAGCCGCCTGCCGCAGAATAACTTCCTCAATGAGTTGATTGAGCGCTATCTGTTCAACCAATTGCTGATCCAGCGAATCCAGGCTGCCGCCGATGGAAGCCAGCAGATTCTGGGCGCCAGCCTGCAGTTGGGGCTCGGTGATTTCCTCGCCGTTAACTTCCGCCACCGTCGGATTTCGCATGATGCCGCCCACTATCGACTCCAACCCGAACAGCGCGAACACCGCCACGATCAGGCCGATGATGATCTTGGCCACCACACCTTGTGAATTGTCTCTGATATCTTGCAGCATAGTTGATTCCTGTGGACCCGCCTTGCCAGTAATGGTCCGGTGACATTAGCAGTCCCCGATTGCCATGACCGGGCACGATGCCGTTTTCTTCATCTCATGGACTGCCGGCAAACCAAATTAAACAGAGCAAGCCGGATCCAAACCAAACAAACTAAAAAAGGCGCACCGGTTGATGCGCCTTTTTCAGCAGAAAGCTCACTGACCGCAATGGCCAGCAGTTAACAACCCGGGTTGTGACGCCTAGGAGTTAACGGAATCTTTCAGTGCCTTGCCGGCTTTGAAACTCGGTACTTTGGCGGCCTTGATCTGGATGGGAGCACCGGTTTGTGGATTACGGCCGGTACGCGCGGCTCTTTCTTTCGTCGCGAACGTACCAAATCCCACCAGTACCACAGGATCATTCTTTTTCAATGAATCTGTAATCGTGTCTATCATCGCGTCTATCACGCGACCGGCAGCGGCTTTTGGAAGATCTGCGCTTGCAGAAACGGCATCAATCAATTCAGACTTATTCACGGTGTCCCCTTTTCTATTAGAAGTTGTTATTTATCGCTTACTTGAAACGGACGATTTCAGGTCTAACCTTAAACACTGACCATCAGGCTTTAACCTGGGCTCTTGATCCCGGGTTTCGGCCCGGATTGTTGTGGTCGAATTCTCTTCCCGATAACGGTCATAACACCTGTACGACCGGGCATTTATACCAATTGCAAGAAAGCCGTGTCAACTAGAAAGGCCCGTATTCAGGGACTTTCGGGCCATCTAGTGAGTATTAATGTGTTTCTCGTCACTATTTTTGTCCATATCTTCCTTGGCGGACTCTTTTTTTGTTCCTTTCCCTTCAACGGGGATTATCGGTGTTGGCAGATACTGCAGCGCGTACTCCAGCACCTGATCGATCCAGAGCACCGGCACGATTTCGAGATCCGCTTTGATATTGTCGGGAATTTCCGTAAGATCCCGTTCGTTATCGGACGGAATGATCACCTTCTTGATGTTGCCGCGGTGTGCCGCCAGAAGCTTTTCCTTCAGACCGCCGATTCGCAGTACCTGTCCGCGCAGCGTGATCTCGCCGGTCATCGCCACATCCGCCCGTACGGGTATTTGCGTCAACACGGAAACCAGAGCCGTGCACATGCTGATGCCGGCGCTCGGACCATCCTTGGGTGTGGCACCTTCCGGTACGTGAACGTGCAGATCGATTTTTTCATGGAAGTTCGGTTCCAGACCCAAGAGATTGGCGCGGCTTCGCACCACGGTAAAGGCCGCCTGAATCGACTCCTGCATCACATCACCCAGTGAGCCGGTTCGGGTAATCTTGCCCTTGCCCTCCACTGCCATGGCCTCAATGGTCAGCAACTCACCGCCGACCGAGGTCCAGGCCAGGCCATTGACCTGACCTATCTTGTTTTGTTCCTCCGCCTTGCCGTAGTCGAATTTGCGCACGCCACAGTAGTGCTCCACCCTTTCGCTGCTAAGCACAATATTTTTAACTTCGTCAGCCATTGCGTTTTCCTTCACCACCTTGCGACAAATCTTGGCGATCTCACGCTCCAACCCACGCACACCGGCTTCCCTTGTGTAGTAATGCACGAGGTCGCGAATCGGTTCCACGCCAATGTCCAGCTCTCCTTTCTTGACGCCGTTGTTCTTCATCTGCTTCGGCACCAGGTAACGCTGCGCGATATTGATCTTTTCATCTTCGGTGTAACCCGGCAGACGGATGACCTCCATCCGGTCCAGCAACGGTCCGGGAATGTTCATGGTATTGGAAGTACACACGAAAAGTACTTCGGAGAGGTCGTAATCCACCTCCAGGTAGTGGTCGTTGAAGTTGTGGTTCTGTTCCGGGTCCAGTACTTCAAGCAGCGCCGAGGCGGGATCACCCCGGTTGTCCATGCCCATCTTGTCCACTTCATCCAGCAAAAACAGCGGGTTTTTCACGGAAGCCTTGCTGAGTTTCTGTAATATTTTGCCGGGCAGCGAGCCGATATAGGTACGCCGGTGGCCACGAATCTCCGCCTCATCACGTACGCCTCCGAGGGCCATGCGCACAAACTTGCGATTGGTCGCGCGGGCAATCGATTCACCCAGCGAGGTTTTACCGACACCGGGAGGCCCGACCAGGCACAGAATCGGTCCCTTGAGTTTGCGAACCCGCTTCTGCACCGCGAGATACTCAAGAATGCGTTCCTTGACTTCCTTCAGCCCATAGTGGTCTTTCTCAAGGATATCCTCGGCATGCTGCAGGTCGAGCCTGACCTTGCTGCGCTTGCTCCAGGGAATGCTCACCATCCAGTCCAAATAGGTTCGCACCACCGAGGCTTCCGATGACATCGGCGACATCATCTTCAGCTTGTTAAGTTCCGCCAGGGCTTTTTCCTTGGCGTCCTTGGACATGCCGGCCTCTTCAATTCGGCGCTTTAATTCATCGGTTTCATTGGGCACGTCGTCCAATTCACCCATTTCTTTCTGAATAGCCTTCATTTGCTCATTCAGGTAATACTCGCGCTGACTTTTCTCCATCTGCTTTTTAACCCGACCACGAATCCGCTTCTCCACCTGAAACAGGTCGATTTCCGATTCGATCAGGGCCATCAGGTGTTCAATCCGCGGTTGCAGATTCACAAGTTCCAGCAGGTTCTGTTTCTCCTGCAATTGCAGCGACATATGGCTCGCGATGGTATCCACCAACCGGCCGGGGTCGTCGATGCTGCTGATCGAGGTGAGTACTTCCGGAGGAATCTTTTTGCTCATTTGCACATACTGGTCGAACTGGGACAGCAGGGAGCGCAGCAACACATCGGCTTCCTTCTTCACCAATTCTTCAGCGTCCAGAGGCTGGATTTCAGCACGGAAACAGTCTTCTTCGGCGACGACTTCCTTCACCCGCGCGCGACTGAGGCCTTCAACCAGCACCTTCACGGTACCATCGGGCAGACGGATAAGCTGCAATATCGAGGCTACCGTGCCTATCTGAAACAGGTCCCTGATGCCTGGCTCATCGTCGGAGGCATTTTTCTGTGCCACCAACAGCACCTGCTTGTCGCTTGCCATTGCCGTTTCAAGCGCCTTGATGGATTTGGGTCGGCCCACGAACAGGGGCTGAACGATCTGAGGATAGACCACCACGTCTCGCAGGGGCAGTAGCGGAAACACATTGTTGCCATCCACTTTGCTCTCGGATTTATCCATAGGTGAAATTCTCATCGAAGGGGTGAATTGGGCCGGGGTTCCATGCGGCCAAGACCGGATGCGGTAAGTTTACAGCGAAAACGCCTGAGTGTTGTGACAAACGTGTATCGGTTCACAATTCTCAGGTTATTTCCGTCTTAAGACACAATGGTGACTCTTTTTCAGAAATAAAGGGGAATGGAGTAAATTAGCTGGTTTGGGGTCGAAGGGGGGCCGGCCTCGACCGGGGTCGGCCCTGGTTCCCTATTCGTCCGCTGCCTTGCGTGACGAGGGCTGTTGGTCCAGGTTTTCGTACATCAGCAACGGCTCGGATTCACCTTCGATCACGGCCGCATCGATGATAACCTTGCTTACCTTCTCAAGTGACGGGATCTTATACATGGAATCGAGTAATACGCCTTCCATGATGGAACGCAGGCCCCGCGCGCCGGTTTTGCGTTCCTGGGCTTTGCGGGCGATAGCCTTGAGCGCATCGTCCCGAAACTGAATTTCGACACTTTCCATCTCGAAAAGCTTGGTGTATTGCCTGATCAGCGAGTTTTTCGGTTCCCTGATAATGCGCACCAGCGCTTCCAGGTCCAGTTCATCCAGCGTCGCAATCATCGGCAATCGACCTACAAATTCGGGGATGAGCCCGTATTTGACCAGATCTTCGGGCTCGACATCGCGAAGGGTTTCGCCCACTTTCTTCTCCAAGTCGTGACTTCTCACTTCCGCCGAGAAACCGATGCCGCTCTTGTCGGAACGGTCACGAATGATACGGTCCAACCCGGCAAAGGCGCCGCCGCAAATAAACAGGATGTTGGAGGTATCGACCTGCAGGAACTCCTGCTGGGGGTGTTTGCGCCCACCCTGGGGGGGGACTGAGGCGATCGTGCCTTCGATCAGTTTCAGCAAGGCCTGTTGCACTCCCTCACCGGAAACATCACGGGTGATGGACGGATTGTCGGATTTGCGGCTGATCTTGTCGATTTCATCGATATAGACAATACCGATCTGGGCTTTTTCGACGTCATAGTCACATTTCTGCAACAGCTTCTGAATAATGTTCTCCACGTCCTCGCCCACATAGCCCGCTTCGGTGAGCGTGGTGGCGTCGGCAATCGTGAAAGGCACGTCCAGCAACCGGGCAAGCGTCTCCGCCAGCAGGGTTTTACCCGTGCCGGTAGGACCCACCATCAAAATATTGCTCTTGCCCAGTTCCACGCCATCATTGGGGCGGGTGTAGTTCAACCGCTTGTAGTGGTTGTAAACCGCCACCGCAAGCACCTTCTTGGCACGCTCCTGACCAATGACGTAGTCGTCCAGGGTTTTCTTGATTTCCTCGGGAATCGGCAGTTTCTTCTGGGTCGAGTCAGCTTCTTTTTCCTGAATTTCCTCGCGAATGATGTCATTGCACAGATCGACGCATTCGTCACAGACAAATACGGAGGGGCCCGCGATCAACTTGCGAACCTCGTGTTGACTCTTGCCGCAAAAGGAGCAATACAGCAACTTGCCGTTATCATCCCCTTTATTGAAGCGATCGTCTGACATTTAGCTACCTCGCTTACCGCTCCGGAAAAAAGTCCCGGAGTTGTTGCCTGAAGCCTGGTTTGCAGAAAATACCACCACAGGCCAAAGTTCAAGCAGTCCAGATCTAAAAATGAGGGTTCTCGCCTTCAATTGCAAGCGCATAGCGACAAAACCCGGGTTCCGCGCGCCTTCCAGCTAGCCGTTCGCCGGATCCTTCACTTTATTATCTACTCTTCGATCGATTACTTTATCAACCAGGCCATACTTTACGGCCTCGGCGGCAGTCATGTAATTGTCCCGTTCCGTATCAATCTCTATCTGTTCGACGGGCTGACCGGTATGTTCGGCCATCAATTCGTTAAGCGCCCGGCGCAATTTGACGATTTCCCTGGCCTGAATCTCGATATCCGCGGCCTGCCCCTCGGCTCCGCCACTTGGCTGGTGAATCATCATGCGGCTGTGGGGCAGCGCCAGTCGTTTGCCGTGCGCGCCGCCGGCCAACAACAAGGCACCCATGCTGGCAGCCTGACCGATACACATAGTGCTCACTTGTGGCTGGATAAACTGCATCGTATCGTAGACAGACAATCCCGCCGTGACGGACCCGCCGGGTGAATTGATATACAGGTGAATGTCCTTGTCCGGGTTCTCCGACTCGAGAAACAACAACTGGGCCACAATCAGATTGGCCATGTGGTCCTCGACCACGCCGGTCGCAAAGATCACCCTGTCTTTTAACAGGCGCGAATAAATGTCATAAGACCGTTCGCCGCGGGCTGTTTGTTCGACGACAATCGGAACCAGACTGCCTGTTTCCCTGAGCTTCTCCGTCATAAATCTTTTCCTGCCTTTTTCTGCCTTTTCCCTGATCCGGCCGGTGGCTGTTCCGGTTGAATGACCTTTTCGTAGCTGACTTTTTTTTCTGAGATAACGGCCTGCTCCAGAATCGCATCGAACACCTGGTCCTCCATGACACTGGATTCAACGGCGGCGAGCTGTTCCTGATTGCCGTAATAATAATTGATGACTTCCTCAGGGCTTTCGTAGGTTGAGGCGACTTCTTCGATCGCTTCACGCACCTTGGCGGGGTCCGCGGTCAGTTTTTTCTGCTTGACCACTTCACTCAGCACCAACCCCAGCACCACGCGCTTGCCGGCCTGATCACGGAACAATGCGTCCGGCAGAGCCTCGGGGGATACATTCTTGCCGCCGCCCATCTGTTGCAGCGCCTGGTTGCGCAACTGGCTGATTTCACCCACCAGCAGGCTTTCAGGAACATCCAGTTTTGTCAGCGAGACTATCTCATCCATCACCTGCGACTTGAGCTTGTTGCGCGAAGCGGTACGCATCTCCCGCTCCATGTTGGCGGCCACTTCCTTGCGGAATGCTTCGAGCCCGCCCTCCTCTATGCCGAAGCTGGAAAAAAAGGCTTCATCCACTTCGGGCATCTTTTGTTCGGAAATCGAATTGACGGTGATTTCAAATTCCACTTTTTTTCCCGCCATATCGGCATTGTGGTACTCCTTGGGAAAGGTCAGCGGCAACGTGACCGTTTCCCCGGCCTTTTTGCCGACAAGGCCGTCTTCGAACCCCGGAATCATGCGCTCCGACCCTAGCACCAGGCTGCTGCCCTTGCCGGTACCGCCCGGAAAGACCTCGCCATCAAGATGTCCGGTGTAGTCGATATTAACCCGGTCCTTCAACTGGGCCTCGCGATCCACGTCCTCCCAGGTTTGCCGTTGCTGGCGCAGTGTTTCAATCATCTTGTCGATATTTTCCTCATCCACGTCGGCCACCAGTCTTTCCGCCTTGACCCTGGAAAAGTCAGGCAGTTCCACCTCGGGATAAACCTCGAATACGGCGGTGAAGGTGAGATCCTCGCCTTCCTTGACGCTGGTGGCTTCGATGCGCGGTTGACCCGCCGGCTTGATGCTTTCCTGTTGCAGGGCATCGTAATAGCTCTTGCTCATCAGTTCGCCCACCACTTCCTGGCGAACCCCCTTGCCAAAGCGGGTCTTCACTACCTTCATTGGCACCTTGCCCTTGCGGAACCCATCCAGACGAACGTTTCTGGCCGCCTCCATCAGGCGCGCGTTCACGGCGTTATCCACGTCATTTGACGGCACCGCGATGGTCATTTTTCGTTCCAGACCTTTGGTAGTTTCAATCGAAACCTGCATGTATAACCCTCTCCACTCGCTGGGCGGCAGTTACACCCCCGAGCCAATCGAAGCCAGAAACCGTGAAATTCAGTTATCGGATCCGGTCTGCGCCGAGACCGACAGTGCAGTCAATCGTGGTGACAACCCACATATTTGAGTGTGCTCAGGGGCTTGAACGCCACAAAACGCGCGATTCTCCCACACCAATGGGGCATATTCAATAACATTTCTTGCGGCAAAAATTCACCTCCACTATGCTCGATTTCCGGGATGAAGACGCCCGACCACCGTGGCAAAACTGAACCCGCCACCCGCTAGCTTACTGGATGAGGGCCGATTTGAACATAAGTACCGAGCATGCGGGAATACGGGGTGTCATTCTGGCGGGTGGCAAGGCCTCGCGGATGGGGTTTGTCGACAAGGCGCTGCTGAAGCTCGGCGATCGGGAAATCCTCCAGCATGTGATCGATCGCGCGCGCCCCCAGGTGGACAGCCTGGCCATCAGCGTTAACCGCAATAGTGCTTCGTTCGATAAATTCGGCCTGCCGTGTGTCACTGACCTGCGGGACGCCTACGCCGGTCCGCTCGCCGGCATAGCCAGCGCCATGAGCTGGCACCTGGAGCAGGCGGCGGCGCCGGAATCCTGGCTGGCCTGCTTTCCCGCCGACGTCCCGGTATTTCCGACCGACCTGGTGCCGCGCCTGCTCGCGACCATGAAACGGCACCAGGCTCAGGTGACCTGGACCCGCAGCAACGGGCAAGTGCAACCCCTGTTTTCATTGTGGTCTTTTGCCCTGCTGCCGACGATAGTCGATGCCATGAACCGAAAGCTGTTTGGTCCACGGCAGATTCTGGAGGAACTGAATGACGCGGTGCTGGAAATCGATAGCGAATGCGAGCCGGGAAGCTTTTTCAACATCAATACGCCCGCCGACCTGGCCTCAGTGAAAATTCTTCACCGGTTCAGTGAAACCCCCTAGTGACTTTTGTCATTGACATTCCAAACATTCAGAGAGTAAATGTTAGCCGGATAACAGGCGTTAAAACAACGCTGTCACGGCACCTTTTTTCACCCTTAGATTAGTTGTTTATCTCTTTGTAAAACCAGCAAAAACACGTTTAATCGATTATTCAAAAAAGACTATATCTTATTGATTTTAAATGTTTTATTCTGAATTTAACGGTTGTTGGCGGAGCCGGAAAAATTAGCCGCAATGGCATAGAATTTGCGCTCTTTTAATTTCCATTTGTTGCCAGTATGGTAGCGTTACTCGTTAGCTTAAGGTTACCACTTGGCACCAGGTCAGGCCCGTTTACCGGCTCAGGGTAACCTTAGGCTAACGCAGACCAAAGGATAAAAAATGCCTGATACACGTTCGGAAGATCGGCCCCAGACCCGGGTACCGTCGCGTTCAGATCGTCTCTTCAGCAATGAGGAACTTTGGTACTTTCGCACTCGCGAAGGAGATTCCGTTGGACCGTTTCGCTATCGCTCCGAAGCCCAGAGCGGCTTGAAGCGATTCATCGATCAGCTGAGAAGTCGAAACACCGCATCCTGACCGCCACCGGGTTTCACTAAAGAGGCCTGCTATCGCTTCAGCGACCGAGCTGGGGTACACTCGCTGTTTTGCGAAACCCCGGATCATCCTTAATGGAATCGCTGCCTTCAAAAGTTGCTGTCCTGACCTTGCTGCACGGCCCCAGTTTCGCCGACCAGACTTTACTACGGCAACTCAACGGCAGCCTCTACGACGTGGCCGGCATCGACTCCCTCGCCGCCGCCCGTACATTGAACCCCGCGCTGGTCCTGCTTGATGAAAAACTGTTGGCCACTGACACGCCGGCAGACTGGCGTACCGCCTTTCCGTGTGCGATTTTTCTGTGCCGCGAATCGCTCGATGCCGACGCGGACATCCTGTTGGATGACGCCCTGCCCCACCGACAAAGCCTCAAGCTTCTGGAACTGGCCAGCCATCGATGGCTTCACCTCAATGAGAAAGCGGATCGTGAACGTTCCGAGGGCAGCAGTGTCGAAAATCTGGCCAAACTCGCGGAAATCGGTATCGCGCTTTCCTCGGAATACGATCTGTTTGCGCTGCTACGCAAAATTATCACGGAAGGCCAGAATATCGCCTGCTGTGATGCAGTCTCACTGTTTCTTGTGGACGACCACGACGACAAAAAAAAACAGCTTGTATTCAAACTCACCCGCAATGATTCCATTGATTTTCCGTTTCAGGAAAGCCGTTTCGCGCTAGACCACAGATCAATTACCGGCTACGTGGCGCTGACCAATAAAGAACTGATGATTCCGGATGCCTACAGGATTCCTGCGTCAGTTTCCTACCAGTTCAATAAATCATTCGATGAAACCACGGGTTATCACACCAAGTCCTTGTTCGCCATTCCCATGACCGGAAAGGAAAATCAGGTGATCGGCGTGCTGCAGTTCATCAACTGCAAGCGGAGCAGGGACCTGAAAATTACCGACGAGGCGTCGGCTAATCTGAACACCACGCCTTTTGATAATGACATCACCGTTTTATTGCGGGCTCTTGCCAGCCAGGCCGGCATCGCCATTGAAAGCACTCGTATGCACAACAGCATCAAGAACCTGTTCGAAGGTTTCGTCAACGCATCGGTTGCCGCGATTGAACAGCGCGACCCCACTACCAGTGGCCATTCGTTCAGGGTGGCTGATCTGTGCCTGGGCCTGGCGGGAGCGGTCAATGCCATCGGCACCGGGGTGCTGCGCAGCCAGCAGTTCAATGACAATGAAATTCAGGAACTGAAATACGCCGCGCTATTGCATGATTTCGGCAAGGTGGGGGTGCGGGAGTCGGTGTTGGTCAAACAGAAAAAGTTGCCCGCCGGCACTCTGGAGAACATCCGATACAGAATTCTGCTGGCTCAGGAAAAGCTTCGTACTCGCTCGCTGGAACAGCAACTGGATCTGCACCGGAAAAATGCCGCATCAACCGGAGAATTAAAAAAAATCAGCAGTCTGCTGTCCGGGGAAATCAAACAATTGGAGGATTTTTTTACGGCCATCACGCGTGCCAATGAACCTTCCACGACGCCTGTGGACAACTCCACGCTACTAATGAAAATTGAACAACTTCGCCTTGGCGGTCCCGACGATTCCCTGTCTGTGCTGAGCGACGAAGAGTTCGAATTTCTGCGTATAGAAAAAGGCAGTCTGTCAGTAGCAGAGCGCAAGGAAATTGAGTCTCATGTTGTGCATACCATGTATTTTCTCAATCACATTCCCTGGACACGCGAGTTCAAGAACGTCCCCACGATCGCCGCGGCTCATCACGAAAAACTGGACGGCAGCGGCTATCCTTTCGGCATGACCGGAAAACAGATTCCAGTGCAATCCAAAATCATGACCATCTGCGATATTTACGATGCATTGACCGCCTCGGACAGACCCTACAAGACGGCGATGAGCAATACCGCGGCACTGGATTTATTGACGGCCGAGGCAACAGCCGGTCAACTTGATACCGATCTGGTGGAAACATTCATTGACGCGAAAATATACAAGTGTGTAGAGAGGAAACACGAGACGTCGGCAAAGCGGCTCAGCCCGCAAGGCTATAACCACCATCCCTGCGACCACGACCTTCACGAACACTGACAGCCACTCCGCCCAACCTGCCTTGCCGTTCAGGCGGCAACCCTGACCAGTCGTGACGCCCGCCGGGAACTGTTTTGGGGGACCGGGTTCGCCAGCACCGGACGCAGCCGACCGAAAACTTCTTCCATCCCCTGCAGAAAAAAGAAATGCCCCCGGTTTGGCACCCGAAAATAAAGGGAGTCTGGAATAGTCGTCGCCAGATATTCGCAGTTGGAACGGGAAGAGAGGTGATCCGCACTGCCCTGCCAGATATGCACCGGCAGCCGCAGAGTGGCGATATCGAAACCGAGCGGTTTCAAACACAGGCTGGTGTCACGGGCCACACCCTGGAATCCCTGGCGCCGCGATTCCGCCAGGTCGGCCTCCAGCAGATTGATAACCCGGGGATCGGCGAGCGTTTTACGGTCGGTATAGCAAAGGGTATCGCGCAGCCGCTCGAGATAATCGGAGGCCGTGGTGGCCGAAAAGGTATGGCGTAATCGAATGAAGACGCGAATCAGCGGCGGTAAGGCGCGTCTCATACAGGAAACCGCATAGGAGCAGGGCTGGCTGTCATCGGCCACCAGCGGAATACCCGCCAGACTAACGCTGAACCGTACACGGTCGGGATAATAATGGGCCAGGGTCAATGCATAGGTGCCGCCGGCGGCAAACGACATCAGCCCCACCCGCTCAATACCCAGAGAGTCCATCAGTTCGATCAGGTCAGCACAGAAATTCCGGGCGTCGTGGTGTGCCTTGAAATCAGAGCCGCCGATCCCCGGCCTGTCCACCGCGATCAGGCGAAACCCCGACTTTCTGGCATCGCGGTCAAAAAAAGCGCCTTCCAGTCGCGAACTGCCCGTGTTGTGGAAGTACAGTATGGGAAAGCCGGATCGGTCGCCCAGTTCGTCGTAGCAAAGCCGGTTGCCATCGGAAAGCGTGAACCACGCGTCCGGCTCATGGGACACCGGGTTCATTCCCGCGAATTGAGAACCCCCGGTTGAAAGGCCGTCAAATCGTGGACTGCTGCCGTCAAGCGTTTGCGTTTGCATGCACTGTCTCTCTCTGGCTCCTTCACTCACTGACCGTCGCGCTGTTCAGGCTTTCCTTGTCCTATGCCGACAGTCAGAGAATCATAGTAGGTGGGAATTATTCCCACGTCAATTATTATCGCCGCGCCCGAAGCATTCTTTAACCTGGTTCACAAAAACCGGGCTAAAACTGTGGGATTAATTCCCACCTCATCTGCTATACTGCGCCCATGTCAAAACAGGCCCCTGACAATCCCGGTACGCCGCCCGGTGTGCTGGTCGCCGCCATCGAAAAGCTGTTACGGCCGCTGGTGCGGTTGTTGCTCGCCTACCAGATCACCTATCCCCAACTTGCCACCATGCTGAAGTCGATCTACGTGGATGTGGCCGAAAGCGACTTCAGGGTTAACGGCAAGCGTCAGTCCGACAGCCGCATCAACCTGCTCACCGGAGTGCACCGCAAGGACGTTAAACGGCTGCGAAGTGAAACCCGGGAGCAACGACCCGTTCCGCAGAACATCTCCCTTGGCGCCCGGATTATCGGTCACTGGCTGGGTTCGCCCGATTACCTGGACAACCGCGGCCGGCCTCTACCTCTGCCATTGCGCGATTCCACTCCGGGGGCACGCAACTTCGATGATCTGGTGGAAACGGTATGCAAGCAGGATATCCGGCCCCGGGTCATTCTGGATGAATGGCTGAGACTGGGCGTAGCTCACATTAATGATGATGATCATGTGGTATTGAATACCGGTGCGTTCACTCCGGAGAAAGGCTTCGATGAAAAGGTGTTTTTTTTCGGCAAGAACATCCAGGACCATATCAGCGCGAGCACCCACAATTTATTGGGTATGAAACCTTCCTATTTCGATAGAAGCGTTTATTATGACAAGTTAACCGGCGAATCAATTCAACATCTCGCCGAGCTTGCCAACACCCTTGGCATGGAAGCGCTGACCGAAATGAACAAACAGGCGCTGGCGCGACAGAAGCTGGACAAGTCCAGCGAAAATGCCAACCGCCGGATCAATTTCGGCGTTTTCAATTTCAGCACCGGCAACGAGAAGGACACCGGAGCGACAACGGACGGAAGAGAATCAAAAGGCGGCGCATCGCCACCGATCAAGTGACCCAGGACAGAGCGTGGCAAGAAAACAGCACACAGTAATGGAACAGGCGGTACGCAGGCCCCAGCCCGACTGGCTGCAACTGTCGCTGGCAGCGTTCATGGTGCTGTTGTTTGTCATTATCAATTCCACCAGCACCGGCTATCTGCGCGGTGATGGCGATGACGACGGCAGCGGCATCGGCGGCACCGGACGCTACGGCCCGGCACCGGAAACCGGCGAGAGTGGTTTCGGCGGCACCGGACTGCAGCCTTTCCTCGGCAACATCGACTCCGTCGAACCCGGCCGTCTGCCCGCCAACAGCGCGGTAGCCGCCGTCAGGGTCGCTGTGGAAACCACCACCGATTCCGGATCTATCGACATCAGCGAAAACATCCAGGCCAGGCTGGAACGGGACGCCCTGCTGCGGCAGCTCGTTCTGAAAGAGTCCTCACCGCAGATTCCGCTCCGTGAGATCACGCTGGAGACTGACACATCCATGCGGGCAAAAACCCGGGAACTGGAACTCGGTTTTGAATTGCCGTCGATAGCACCGGTCGTCGCCACGGCGAGCATTGATACCTCCATGGTGGCACCGGCTGTGGCCGGGATTAACGCCGATGAACAGCAGCCTGCACGTCTGAAGCGGGTCAATCTGCCGGAACGTGTTCAGCGACCGGAACTGCCGCCAATCCAGCGTATTCGCCCGATTGAGCGGCTTTCGATACTGCCGCCTCCGGTCCGGCCCATGCAGTATTAGGGAACCCTCTCTACCAGCTATAACTGAGCTGCGTGCCGAGAAGATAATCGGCGCTGTCTTCCGTTGCCCCCCACACCCCATAGCTCATCAGCGACCAGCGGGCGCTCGGCCTCCATGTGACAAAGGGAAACAGTTCATGGGTTTCCTTGGAGAAGGTCGACGCCGGCTCACGAAAGTCATAGAACGCCCCCCAACTCCACTGCGCCGAACCCGCCAGCGGCCGGGTAAAGCCGAGTTGCGCAAACGTGGCGTTCTCCAGTCCCGCAAACAGCTCCGACTCGCCCCGAAAGCGGTAACCCAGGGTGCCGAACCAGGTGGTCGCGCCTGCCGGTTTGTAGATATCCACCTGCGCCGCATAGTCGGTTTCTCCTGTTCCCAGTCCCTTGGCTTCCTCGGCGGTCGGTAATTTCACCTCCACGGACACGTCGATGAAAGGAGCGGTTGCCGACCACGGGTCCAGCCGGTAGGTAAAACGCGCCGTTGTGTCACCGAGTCCACGTTCGGACACCTCCTGAACGGGCCCTTGCGCGCGGGTAACACCACCGACGTTAACCAATACGTTACCGAGCCCATCCATCTCCAGGTGGTAGCTGGAAACCTGTACGCCCCATTTTTCCGCCTGATAGGCATAACTGACCGGAAAGAACAGAATGCTGGTATCGATGGGTTCGCCATAGTCGCCCGTGCTGTAGGCCGCACCCAGTGAAAACGTGTTAGGCAAGAGGTCCTGGGCCGGTTGTTGCGCGGCGACCGGCGCTCCCCGGACAAACAGCGCGACCAGTGCAACCGCAAGCGGCAAAGAGGGCTGTCGAACTGACAACATCGTGGGTGGCTCCTGTCCCGTCTGTGTGCCTAAACCTAACCGGGGGCGCGACTTAAGTCCATAGCAGAACCTTCGGAAGCCGCTGATGTGATTTGTATCACGGTTTTCCGTGTTCACCTCGGTAAAGAGTGAAGCAGCTCACAGTTTTTTTCAAATAAATCATTAGTTTGTGTATGCAAGTCTGCAGCACTAATTTTGCTGACTGACAATTGAATTCTGATACAATGCGTTGGCGTCCACTGGCTTTGGGCTGGCCGGCTTACTCTCTGTGTGCGGAAAACAATAACAATGAACATGTGCTTTCGATTACTGATGGGGCTATTGGCAGTTGTACTGTTTCAATCTTTAGCGGCCAATGTCCTCGCCGCCGCAGCGGACTCTCCTGTCCCGCAAATGCAATCACTCAACAGCGACGAGCAGTATCAACAGGCTTTTGCACTGGGCCTGGACAATCTGGCTGAATGGGAAGGCGATTCGGCATTCGACTTTGCCTTGGGTACCGCGGCGATTGAATCCGGCAATCCCAACGAAGCGGTATTCGCGTTTGAACGGGTGGCCGCCACCGCCGGGGACAGTGTATTGCGGCAGCGCGCCAGGCTGGAACTGGCCCGTGCCTATTTTCTGACTGAAAACCTCACGGCCGCGGAAAACCTGTTTGTGGCGGTGCTGGATACCAATCCGCCCGCCAATGTCCGCAACAATATCCAGGCCTTTCTCGAACTGATCGACACCCGCCGGGACGCGCAACGCGCCACCTTCACCTGGTCGCTGGCCAGCAACATCGGTTCTGACGACAACGTGAACAGCGCCACCAGTAACGGATTGATCGACACGCCCCTGATCGGTGAAATCGAACTGAACCCCGACGGTCAGCAGACCGAGGATAATTTTTCCAGCACCACCCTCGGCATGGTATATCGCCGACCTTTCACCCGGGACGCCTTTATCGGCGCCTCGGTCAACCTCAATCACTCGGACAATTTTGACAGTGACCAGTTTGACCTCGACAGCCTGCGCAGTGAGGTTTCGTGGAACTGGGGGTCGCAAACCAACCGCTTCCGGCACGGTGTCACCCTGTCGAAGGTGAATCTCGACGGCGAAAGTTTTCAGCAGGCGGTTGGACTGAACTCTTCCTGGCAGCGTCAGGGACAGAACGGCTGGTATCAGAGCCTGTCCGGCTCGTTTTCACAAATACGCTACGACACCGGCAGCAATCCGCAAAACGATTTACGGGATGTCAATCAACTGCTGTTCACCGCCGGGCTGACCAAAATCACCCAGGACTTGACTCACTCCCTCACGCTTTACCACGCCGATGAAGATCCGCGGGCTTCAGGAAACGGCGAACACAACGGGCGCCGGTTTACCGGGCTCGCTTACAGCACACTCTACCGCTTCACGCCTGCGCACACGCCATTTTTCAGAATATCTGTTCAAGAAGTAGACCACATTGACGAGCACCCGGTGTTTTTCAATGACCAGCGCAGCGACAGCAACAAATCGCTTACTCTCGGATGGACCTGGAGGGTAATGCAGAATCTGAATTTGTTGGCAGAGACATCCTGGACTGACAACGAAAGCAACATCCCTCTTTTTGAATACACACGATTCAAGTACCAGGCAGGATTCCGATACCAATTCTAAGAACCAACCGCGGGCAAACGAGCGTCCAAATGAAAAAGACCTATCGAACAACAGCCAAACGACTCAACTACTATTTTCTGTTGATGTGCATGTCGCTGTATTCACCGGCTAACTTTGCGGCCGAGGAAACCAGCGCGGGCAGGGTAATCTCCGTCAGCGGCCAGGTCACTGCCGAAGATGCCGGCGGTTCGGCAAGGGAACTGAGACGAGGCGAGCAACTTTATGTCGGTGATACGGTAATCACCGCCCCTTCCGCGTTTGCCCAGGTGCGAATGACGGACAATGCCATCGTCGCACTGAAGGAATCCACCCGGTTCGAAATAGTGGAGTACAGCTATGATGAAACCGGCGCCGCGACAGACGATGTTTCCACGCTGCGGCTGATTGAAGGGGGTTTTCGCACCATAACAGGCAATATTGGTGATCAGAATCGCGATGCCTATAATGTTGAAACCAACTTTGCCACCATCGGTATCCGCGGCACCGATCACGAGGGCATCATTGACGCCGGCGTTCTCTACGTGGGTGTGTACCAGGGCGGCACCGATCTCGAGAACGACGGCGGCTCGCTGCCTCTTGGTCTGGGCGCGGACTACGACTATGCGCAGGTAGACGGACCGCAGAGTGCCCCAACGGGCCTTGTGACTCAACCTGCCGTGCTGGGTAACATCCCGGTGCTGAATGTGCAGGAACCGGAGGAAGAAGAAGGCGAAGATGACGGCGATGGTGACGCCGATGGTGATGCCGATGGTGATGCCGATGGGGATGGTGATGGTGATGGTGATGCCGACGGCGATGGAGATGGCGGTAATGGCGGTAACGATGGCAATGATGGCGGCGATAATGACGGCAATGATGGAAACGATGACGGGGATACCGGTGATTCAGGCACCCGCCCACCCCCTCCTCCCGCACCGACCGATCTGACCGGAAGCGACGGCGGCAACAACCGACGCGACAACCAGAATGACGATGATGAAACGATTAACCTTAACCCCAATGAAACCCGGGGTGACGGCACCCTTGCCTGTACCCTGAACTCCAACAATCCGGTTTGCCGTCCGGAAGAAGACCCGGAACCCGAACCTGAGCCGGAACCCGAACCCGAACCTGAGCCGGAACCGGAACCGGAACCGGAGCCGGAGCCGGAACCTGAGCCTGAACCCGAGCCTGAGCCGGAACCCGAGCCCGAACCTGAGCCCGAGCCGTCGCTTGTATTCGGTTTGTCACCAGCGGATGTCGATTCACTCGGCCGTGTGGGTTTTGCCTCATCCGGCGACCGTTCGATGTTTCGTGGAATCACCAACGATATCACCGGAGACAATCCGGTATTCGCCACCACGCCGGAAAACTCACCTCTCGCGCTGGCCAACGGCTCGCTCACCCGTTTGATTGAACTGGCGGGCCTGGAGCCTGTTGAAGGCACTCTGGACAGCAACGTGGGTGGCTTTGATCTCGACTGGGGTGTCTGGGTCGGCGATGGTCAGGCTGATCTGGAGTTGCAGAAATACCTGAATTCCAGCGACACCGACCCGCTTGCCGCTGTCCTGCTGAACCCGCTGGTACTGAGTTCGGCGTTGCCGACCGACATTGGCGCTCTGACCGGTCAAAAACGTTACAACGTGTTCGATTGGCAGTTGGTGGCGACCGGCTTTGAGTCTGAGCCCATCTACGATGTGCATTCCGTCAGTGCGCATTTGTATTTTGATTTTGATACGGGCTATTTTGGCTTTCCTGGTTTCGCTGACGAGACCCCTTACCTGACCATCTGTATCACCGAGGGTTGTGAGGGCGCGAACCTGGTTGAGGTGCTGAGCCGCGCGTCCCAGAACGTGCTGGGCGATGGCATTTTTTCTCAGAACATCAGTTGGCACTCCGGCGTTTCCGATGGTCAGGGAACCTTCACGTTCAATCAGTTCGCCAATGGTCAATTCCTTGGCAACGAGGGCACCGGTTTTCTGCTTAACGTGGACATCGGTCTCTACGACATGGGTGAATCGGACCACGGTGAGATACTGACCAGCATTCTGGAAAATCCCGCCTTGCTGCCCGGCCGGTCGGTTTACGGCGCGATTCTGTTTAACGGCGATCCGATACAGTATGTGATGACGTCTGTCGAACGTGACGCCCTGCCCAATCAGGGTTTCGCGATTCTTGATGGTCAGGGAGAGGAAAACCACCCGTTCCTGTTTGGGCCTGCCTCCGACGCATCCAGTGGAAGTGACGTACAGATTGCTGACGGCACTGCCTTTTTTGAATCATTCCGGCTCGTCGATCAGCAAGCGGAGTTCAGTCACTTTATGCAGCCGAATGAAAACTTCGACCTGCACTGGGGAAACTGGTTCGGCGGAGAATCGGGAACCCTGCTTTACGATAATTCATTCGACAATACGTCGGGAAATGAAGTGCTGGGCGAGACCCTGTTTGCCACCTTCACACCGGCCGACATCGCGGATCTTACCGCATCGCGACGTTACGATCTGACCGCTTACAGATTGTCCGAGAGCGAGAGCGAGAGCGAAATCTTCGCTTCGTTCGATCTCGATCTGGCCAACAGCGTTATCAACAACTTTGAGATCGAGGCTTGCGTGGGCAGCGGACTGTGCGCAACGCCCGATTACCGATGGATCACCGGAGAACTCGACGGGATCCCGCTGCAAAATTTCGCCAGCCAGATTCACTGGCACTTTAATGACGGCTCCTTAACAGGAAGCGAGACCAGCGAGACAACCTTCAGCGGCACGATCAGCGGATCGTTCCTTGGCGACGATGCCGAAGGCCTGGTCGCAGGCTTCGACTTCGCGGAAAACGGCGGCGACAACAACCGGCTGTATGGCGGGCTGCTGTTTGAACAGTCTCCGTTGGTGGGGGTCGCTGAGGCCGATACGCTGACCAGGGCCGGTTTCACCATCTATCCTGATCCAGATCTGGACGGGCCCCTGATTATTGACGGCATAATCGGTTCCTCCTCGGACGGCGCCACCGGTGATCCGGTTATCGTGGAAAACATCGACTACTGGGGCGACAACTCCTATCCCTACAACGTGGAAGACGACCACCGGATCGCTCGCCGGCTTGATGCGGCGGTGGCCAGCCTGGCAACCGACGTGGGCGGCTACGATCTGGACTGGGGCTTCTGGGAAACCGGAGAGACAAGCAACTCCGGGCTGACCATTGATGATGATCAATTCGGCGTTGACTCGCTGTCCCCGCTGGCAGGCGCCTGGTTTGCTTCCGGCACCCCGACAGACATCTCCTCCTACGATGGACAATACAGCTTCAGCGCCACCGAGCACGTGCAGGTGAAAGCCAGTGGCGGTGAACTGTCGGCATTCAGCGGCCTGTTGGAGATCGATCTGTACAGTGGCAACTTCTACGGCAATCTCGACATTTGTATCGGTGGTGAAGACTGTGGGAATGCCAGCCAGAACTGGGAGGTGTTGATTGACTACGGTGTCATCGACGGCCCCTTGCTGAGCGGCATACCGTCAGGCACTGTCTCCTTCCCCGGTACGGAATCGGTGGATGAATCCATAGGCGGCCTGTTTCACGGATTTTTTGTTGGCGACACGCTCAGTGGCCTGGCCAGCGGCTTTTCATTTCGCAGTTTCGAAGAAGAAAGTGACGCTGCCTTGTCGGGCGTGGCCTTGTTTGAATTGGACCCTGAGCCTTTTGAGTATTCCACCGACTCGTTTAACGGGATCGGCATGGCGCTGATCCCCAACTGGGGAAATGACATCATCCTTGGCCGCTCAACTTTCGGGCTTGGCGAAGGGGAAGAGGGAGGTCCAGAGGTCTTCAGCTTCAGCGGCGATGGGGAACTGGATGAAGACCTGTTCAATACCGACCCGGATTACATCGCACTGGCCGATGGCTTCAAAACCTACAGCAATACCTTGCCAAACCACAGTGTCGAGTGGGGCATCTGGGTCGCCGGTGAAGGTGAGTTGCACCGTCGTCTGCTTGATGTCAACAATATTCACACCTTTGAAGAAAACGATGGCTATTTCTTCAGTATCGAAACGTTCCCGGCGGAGTTGGCGGATTTGACCGGCACGACCACTTTTTCCAGCGAAGCCGGGGGGGAATCGGCGCAATTTTTCGGGAGGGTTTTTCACGAGGGTACAACACAATCACTGACCGACTTCGTAGGCTATTTTGATGTGGACTTCGACAGCCTTGCCGTCAGCGACGGTCACCTCAGCCTGGGATTCCAGGGTGAAGGCATCCATCAACAATGGCTGATCGATTTTGGCGGGTTACTCACCAGACATCCTGATGGAGCAACGACGGCCGTTGTCATGGACCATTCTTTCATTGATATTAATGACTTTGAACTGTACGACGATGGTGTGCTGGTCAATGATGTGACCGTCGAGGGATCTCTGGCGGGGATATTCGCTCAAGGCATCGAGACCGGCCCGGGCTTCGCCGGCGGGTTTAATCTGACGCTCTCCGGTGAGGGTTACTCCGGAACCCGGGCGGCCGGTGGCTTCCTGCTGGAAGAAGACGGTTTATTGTCCGGCCTCGAATTCCAGTCGCTTGAGCAGATCGGCATTCTGGCTACCGCTACCTCCGATTTATCCGACACGCAGTTGTTCGGCGGACTGGGTCAGAAGGCCGGGAATTCGGGCAACCCGATACTGGCTGATATCCCATTTGATCCGGTCGCTGATGCATTCAGGAAATTTCCGAATGCTATCTTTCGAAAGGGAGAGCCCACAGATGTAGTAGACTTCGATGCCGATGTGCTCGATCTGGGCATCGCCTGGGGCGGCTGGGAAGACGGGGGCATCCAGCGCGTTATTCGCGGCCCAGGCGCCACCACTACCCAGCTCGCACAGGATGCCTATTGGTTTGTTGCTCCGGAGACGCCGATTGCAAACCTGACCGGGACAGTTAATTATGAATATGTTCCGGCCAGTGGTGGTGAAGATGATCTGTTCATTGGCACCGGGGATTCCGGAGCCATCACTTCTATCGGTTCGTTCGGGCTGGAGCTTGATTTCGCCAATGGCGACTCAGAGGGGCATCTCGACTTGACGGTCGGCGCTGGTGAGGGAAATTCCTGGTCAATAGAATTCGGCCGTGAAGGTCATTTACTTAGCACTCCTGGTGTGATGGGCTTTGATCTGGATACCTCTACAGCAACCTACAACGAATCAGGTCTGGATACGGTGAAGGGCGAGCTCGGCGGCATGGTAACCGGTGAAAATGGCGAGGCTTTTGTTTTCGCGTTTGCCCTGACCGGCACAGTGTCGGAGGCAACCCCTTACGTATCCGGCGTTCTTGCCGCAAGCAAAGCTGACCCGCCTGAAGAAGTAGCGGTGGACGCTCTGTCCCTCCCCGAGCCCACCGTCGACGAACACAACGTCGATTGGGGCCGCTGGAACAAGCCGGTGGAGGAGAACTGGGTCGTTGTAAACCACGTTGACGATAACCTGGCCACCATCAGCACGGAAAACCACATCGCCCATGTCGACCCCACCCCGGTGGCGAATCTGCAGGGCAGCGCGAATTACGGCTCCTCGTTGGCGTCCGGGTTCATCGGCAGCGGCAACGCCGGCGATGTCACCTCGGTGCTGGCGGGGCTGGACGTAGACTTCAACAGCGGCGCCATTTCAAACGGCAACCTGTTCATCGAAGTCGGTGGCGGTGACCAGAACTGGGCGGTGGGTTTCGATGGCACGGTAATTGGCGGGGTGGTCGACCTCAATGCGGTCGACGGCAGCCTCTCGGACCCCACCGGCGTCATCAGCAACTCGGTCGAAGCAAGCCTGGGCGGCGTATTCACCGGTGAAAACGCCGAAGCCTTCGTAGGCGGCTTCGACCTGGTAGACCAGATCAACCAGTTGAACCAGGTAGACGGCCTCTACACCATAGAGCGCTAACCGAGGGTCGGTGGCGAATGAGAATCATTCGCCACCGACCCCCGCTTTTTTGAACTTCAGGGAGGCGGAGTTGATGCAGTATCGCAGCCCGGTGGTTTGCGGCGGGCCGTCGTGGAAGACATGGCCCAGGTGTGAACCGCAGCGACTGCAGAGCGCTTCGGTGCGGTGCATCATCAGCGAGCGGTCGTCCTCGGTCGCCACGGCGTTTTCCTGCACCGGAGCATCGAAACTGGGCCACCCGGTACCTGAATCAAACTTGCAGTCGGACGAGAACAGCGGTTCGCCACACCCGGCACAACTATAAAGCCCCTCCTCTTTGTTGTCCCACAGCTTGCCGCTGAATGCCGGCTCCGTACCTTTCTTGCGGAGGATGCGATAGGCCTCGTCATCAAGCTCCTCGCGCCACTCCTCCTCGGACTTCTGGACCTTTTTTCCTGACTCCTTTCCTGAATCTTTTGCTGAACCGCTCATGATTTCCCTCAAATTTCAGATAAGGTAGAATACCGTCTCCAAAGATGTCGAGTGACTTGCCGGGACTGGAGGTTACCAGCCCCGCCTGAAATCAATTCTACTCCCACATCTGTTTTTTGCCAGGATCATCATGAAACCCATCAAGCAATCTACCAAACTGGCGAGCGTCTGCTATGACATCCGTGGCCCTGTGCTCGAGGAAGCCAAGCGGCTGGAGGAGGAAGGCCACCGCATTCTCAAATTGAATATCGGCAATCCTGGGGCATTCGATTTCGAGGCGCCCGACGAAATTCTCCAGGACGTGATTCTCAACCTGCCCAACGCGCAGAGCTACAGTGATTCCAAGGGACTGTTTTCCGCACGCAAGGCAATCATGCAGGAATGTCAGAAGCTGAATATACCCGGCGTGGAGATCAACGACATTTACCTGGGCAACGGGGTCAGCGAATTGATCACCATGTCAATGCAGGCCCTGTTAAACGACAACGATGAGGTGTTGATTCCGGCGCCGGACTATCCCTTGTGGACCGCCGCGGTGAGCCTGTCCGGCGGCAAACCCGTCCATTATGTCTGTGACGAGTCGGCCGACTGGAACCCGGACATCGCCGATATCAAATCAAAACTGACTCCCAGAACGCGGGCGATTGTGTTGATCAACCCCAACAATCCCACAGGCGCGGTCTACGACAAGCAGGCATTGCTGGACGTTATTGAACTGGCGCGCCAAAACAACCTGGTGTTACTCGCCGACGAGATCTACAGCAAGATTGTCTACGAGGAGGCGCAACATATCCCGCTGGCCTCGCTGTGCGACGACGTTTTCATCGTCACCTTCAACGGTCTGTCCAAATCATACCGGCTGGCGGGTTTCCGCTCCGGCTGGATGATACTCACCGGACCAAAAGAGAACGCAAAAAGCTATATTGAAGGGTTGGATATTCTGACCAACATGCGCCTCTGCGCCAATGTGCCCGCCCAGTATGCCGTGCAAACCGCACTGGGAGGCTACCAGAGCATCAATGAACTGATTCTTCCCGGCGGCCGGCTGCTGGAACAACGTAATATCGCAATGGAACTGCTCGGTCAAATTCCAGGGGTGAGCTGCGTCAAACCGAAGGGCGCCATCTACATGTTCCCCAGACTGGACCCGAACACGTATCCGATAGAAGACGACGTACAATTGATACTGGATATTCTGGATCAGGAGAAAATGTTGCTGGTTCAGGGCAGTGCGTTCAATATCAACGACAAAAATCATTTCCGCATTGTGTTTCTGCCACGGCGTGATGTGCTGGAGAAAGCCATGGCAAGTCTTGGCCGATTTCTGGCCCGCTACGCGGAATCAGTCAATCTGAAAGCCAAGACAGCCTAATACTCTCCCCTGCTCTTCTGTCAGTTTCTCCGCGGACACACGGTGAGAAGAGAACTCCCGGCGCGAAGCCAGTTCCCGGCGCATGCTGTCAAAAGCCGCCGGGCCACGCTTGGCACTGACCAGTTCACGGAAACCCGCATCAAGCTCGTTCAGCGGCAGCACCGAAAGCAGAACTTCCGTCGCCCAGGAATCATCATTCGCGAGCAATGAGGTCACGGCAACATCCACCGCCTTGTCAGTGAGCACCGTATCCGAGGGTGGCGACGGCGTCATATCGAAAAACTTGCCCAGTTCGGCCGCCAACGTGGCGGTGGCGCGGTTTTTCGCTTCCAGGCTGTAGCCTGCGATATGCGGAGTGGCCAGTTGTGCCTTGCTGACCAGATCCGCACCCACCAGCGGCTCGTTTTCCCATACATCCAGCACCGCAAAAACGTCATCGCGAACCGACAGAAGCTCCGCCAGCCCGGTTCCGCAGATGACTTCACCGCGGGAAGTGTTGATCAAAATAGTCCCCGGAGCCAGGCGTCCCAGATTCTCCCGATTGAGCAACCGTGACGTTTTGTGCGGCCCCGACCGCGTCAGTGGAACATGCAGGCTCACCACATCGGCGCCCATTGTTCGCTCCAGATTGCAAAACTCGGCCCCTTTCAGTGCCGATTTCTGCGCCGCGTTCAACAGCGGATCGTTGATGCGCACCTCGCAACCCAGTTCCAGCAGCTTTCTGACCAGCAGACCACCCACATTGCCGGCACCGACCACACCGAAGGTTTCGGGCAATTCGGGAAGCTGATGCTGCTTTCGCAGCAGGGCCACAGCGGAAAAAAAGTAATCCACCACCGCCGCGGCATTGCAGCCCTGGGCATCGCAAAATTTGATTTTGTGTTGTTTCAGACAATCGAGATCCACGTGATCGACGCCGCTGGTGGCGCTGCCGACAAAGCGGACACGGGTATTTTTAAGCAAATCTTCATCCACTGGGGTGACGGACCGCACCAGCAACGCGTCGGCGTCAAGCAGGACCTGGTTGGTGATCTGGCGTCCGGGAAGTTTGATCAGTTCCCCGGCTGAACTGAAATAATCATCTACAGCAAGTATATTTTCATCAACGACAATGCGCATAAACTACCTTCAAACACGGCTCAATTGCTCAGCCGCATCGGTTAGCCGGTCGGCAAGACGGTCATTGAAGCCGTTTTCGACCAGTATTGATTGGAATCGCCCGGCATCTGCCGCCCGGCGTCTTAATGACTGCAAGGGAACTATGGAAAAAGATTCTGCCTGGTCGTCCACGTCAGTAACAATGGTGGCCAGTTGTTTAGCCAGTACAGCCTGTTCCCGGTTTTCCTGCAACAATCGGGAAAGTCTGACAGCGCCCCGCAGTGACAGTGAAGCCACCTGGTCGAGGTTCTCGTAAACACCTTCCAGCGTGTTGAAATTTCGCAGCAACTCCCGCGCCGAAACCGGCCCTATCCCTGGAACACCCAATATATTATCGACGGAATCGCCAATAAGACCCAGATAATCCGGAATCTGATGGGGGTGGATGCCGTATTCGTCGTATATTTGAACGCGATTTCGTTTACGGTTACGTGAATAATCCCATATTACGTCGTCCACGTCATGCAGAACTTGCGCCAGGTCCTTATCTCTGGATACTACGCAGATTTTTTTTGGCACCAAGCTGTGCCCGTCAGGCTGCGAACGCAGACGGTTGCCGAGTGTCCCAATAATGTCATCCGCTTCGTAATTGAGGCTGGCAAATCCGGAAAGACCGAGGGCGCCGCAAACTTCGCCACAGGCGGAAAGTTGCCGCGCCAGGTTCTCGTCCGGCAACACCCGGTTGGCTTTGTATCGGGAACACAACTGGTGACGAAAACCGCAGAACAGGCTTGTATCCTGGGCCACGGCAAGATAGTCAGGCCTGATGCGGCGCATGAACTGCAGCAGAAACTGGGTGAACCCAAACAGGGCGCTGACGTCGTTGCCGTCCTGATCTTCACATTCGATATGGGGTGAGAAATGCGCTTGGAAGATGTAGATTGATGCGTCTATCAGATAAGCGGGCATGGCAGCTTCGGTGGACAGTTCCTCGGGTTCTCGACGCAGGTCTGGTTGTTTTTGCTTTTGGGGCTGTTGAGGCACCGGGGCTCCTGGCTCAGTTCTGACTTTTTCTAATCAGGTAACAGTACCGGTTTTTCTCCTGGTATTCCTTCAACAGGTCGTGGCCCAGATACAGGCAAAACTTGGGTATGTCCCGTGTGGTGGACGGGTCGGTGGCGGTCACCCGCACAACCTCGCCGGCTTTCATATCCCGAATCTTGTTATGCAGCATCATCACCGGTTCGGGACAATACAGCCCGGTCGCGTCCAGTTCGGCGCTGATTTCAGGCTCGCTATCGGGTTTGGGGCTCATGTCCGGGCTTCTTCCCGAGTCAGGTTACAGGTGCCCGTTTCAGGGTCGAAGTCCACGCCAATTTCGCCGTCTTCCAACTGCTTTCTCACCTGCGCCACTTTCTCGACCAGGGTGTAGTCGCGGCTGCCGTGTTCGGTGCCTTCCCGGGTAATGAATTCCTCGATCACGCCGGTCAGGGCATCCTGGGAGAGGTCGCTGTACGGAATCTTCATACCAACTCCAGGGTATCCAGCAACTCAAACCCCGGCGTTTCGGTTTTCAGATGCTGAAAAGGAAACAGACTGGTGTCCGCCATTTGCGAGAGCGAAATATTGCAGATGCTGCGGAAGATGTTTTCCACCCGGCCCGGATACTGCTTTTCCCAATCGGCAAGCATCACTTTGATTGCCTGACGCTGCATGTTTTCCTGGGTGCCGCATAAATTGCAGGGGATGATCGGAAAATCGCTCAGTCTGGCGTAGCGTGTTATTTCCTTTTCATTGCAGTAGGCGAGCGGGCGAATCAGCACGTTCTGTTTGTCGTCGCTCAGCAGCTTCGGCGGCATGGCCTTGAGCCGGCCACCGAAAAACATGTTGAGGAACAGGGTTTCGACGATGTCTTCGCGGTGATGCCCCAGCGCAATTTTGTCGGCCCCGATCTTTTTGGCGTAGGTGTAAAGGCTACCGCGCCGTAAACGCGAACACAGCCCACAGAAGGTTTTGCCTGCCGGCGTCTTCTCCTTCACCACGGAATAGGTGTCCTGTTCGATAATGTGATAATCGACGCCTTTTTTGTCCAAATATTCCGGCAGTACCTGTTGCGGAAAGCCGGGTTGCTTTTGGTCGAGGTTGACGGCCTTGATGCGGAAATCAATGGGAGCGTGTTTCTGCAGGTTCAGCAGAATATCCAGCAAAGTGTAGGAGTCCTTGCCGCCGGACAAGCACACCATCACCAGGTCGCCGTCCTCGATCATATTGAAGTCGGCAATGGCCTTGCCCACGTCGCGACGCAGGTTTTTGCGGCTGCGGTTCAGTTGCAACCGCGCCTTCTGCGCCTCTTTGGTGCCGGGGGTAATATTGATCGCCGTGCCCATTCGATTATGCCTGTCGGTCGCTACGTGTTAAATCAAACACGTTCAAAAATAGTGGTAATGCCCTGCCCCAGCCCGATACACATCGTGGCGATGCCGAGAGTTGCGTCCTGGTCTTCCATCACATTGATCAGCGTGGTGCTGATGCGTGCGCCGGAACAGCCGAGCGGATGCCCGAGTGCGATGGCGCCGCCTCGTAAATTCACCTTGCTGTCCAACTGGTCCAGCAGTTTCAAGTCCTTGAGTACGGGCAGTGACTGTGCGGCGAACGCTTCATTCAATTCGACCACATCAATGTCCTCGATCTTCAGGCCGGCTTTTTTCAGGGCTTTTAATGTGGCCGGCACCGGGGCGTAACCCATGATGGAGGGATCCACTCCGGCATGGGCCATCGAGACGACCCTGGCGCGGGGTTTGAGATTCAGCGCTTTCGCCCGCTCGGCGGACATGACGAGCATGGCCGAAGCACCATCGGTTATCTGTGATGAAGTGGCGGCGGTCACGGTGCCGTTCTTCGGGTCAAACACCGGGCGCAACCGGGCCAGGTCTTCCTTGTTGGTATCGGGACGGATGGTTTCATCATGCTCAATCAGGCGTTTGAAACCGCGGGCATCGTGACCTTCCACCGCCACGATTTCACGTGCGAAGCCTCCGCTGCTTCGGGCCTTGTCCGCCAGCTTGTGTGATCGCACGGCAAACTCATCCTGCTGTTCGCGGCCGAATCCATGCATCTGCGCCAGTACCTCGGCGGTGACACCCATCATGTACGCGGCCTTGGCAATATGCAGAGAGGCCGCGGGGTTCGGGTCCGCGCCATGATCGATGGCGAGGTGGCCCATGTGTTCCACGCCGCCTACGATGAAGACATCGCCATTGTTGCTGAGAATGGCCTGGGCGGCGGTATGCAACGCCGACATGGATGAACCGCACAGCCGGTTGACAGTCTGGGCGGTGGTGCTGTGGGGCAGCCGCGTCAACAGCATGGCGTTGCGGGCAATATTAAAACCCTGCTCCAGTGTTTGATTCACACAGCCCCATATAACATCTTCCACCTGGTCGGGTGGCAGGTCGGGGCTACGGTCGAGCAAGGCATCCATCAGGTGAGCGGACAGATCGTCGGCCCGTACATGGCGGTACGCTCCGCCTTTGGAACGCCCCATTGGGCTGCGGATGCAATCGACAATTACCGCGTCTCTGGAATCCAAACTCATAGCTCTACTCCTTGCGCCCTGCCCGGGCTCCCTGGCCAGTTGACCTGGGATAGAATGTCATGTCGGCGGCGGCCATCTGCCGCAGCTTGTCCGTGGGATGATAAAGGGGTCCCAGGTCACTGTATTTATCCGCCAGCCCACAGAACAGTTTCAGGCCGATCGTGTCCATGTAGCGCAGGGCGCCGCCTCGAAACGGCGGGAAACCGAGCCCCAGTATCAATCCCATGTCAGCTTCGACGGGGGTGTCGATAATTTTGTCTTCCAGACAGCGCACTGTTTCCAGGCACATACAGATCATCATGCGCTCAATAATCTCACTGTCCTCAAATTCGCGCTGTTCCTGTTGCAGGGGCTCGATGATGGCGGCGGCTGCCTCGTCCACCAGTTTTTTGGGTTTGCCGCGGGCGTCCTGTTCGTAGCGATAAAATCCGCTGCCGCTTTTCTGGCCCAACCGTTTGTTCTCAAACATAGCCTCTATGGCGCTTTTAAAGTCCACTTGCATGCGGTCGGGAAAGCCTTCGGCCATAACAGCCTGTGCATGGACGGCGGTATCAATGCCGACCACATCCAGCAAATAGGCCGGACCCATGGGCCAGCCGAACTGCTCCATCGCTCGATCCACTTGAAGGAAGTTGGCGCCGTCACGAATCAGGCGCGAGAACGCGCCAAAATACGGGAACAGAATGCGGTTGACCAGAAAACCGGGGCAGTCGTTCACGACAATGGGCGTTTTGCCTATACGAGCGGCGTAGGCGACCACCGAGGCGATGGCCTCATTGCTGCTCTTGTCTCCTTTTATGACTTCCACCAGCGGCATGACCGGCACCGGATTGAAAAAATGCATGCCACAGAAATTTTGCGGGCGTTTGAGCGCGCCGGCCAGCAGGCTGACTGAAATGGTGGAGGTGTTGGTGGCGATGATGGCGTCGTCTTTAACCACCTGCTCGGTTTCCTGCAATACTTTTTTCTTCACGCCCGGGTTTTCCACCACGGCTTCAACCACCACATCCACTTGATCGAAATCGGAATAGCTGAGGCTGGGACGGATGCTGCTCATCACGCGCAACATGTCCTCATTGCCCAGGCGTCCCCGCTGCACCTGCTTGCCGAGTAGTTTACCGACTTCCTTCAAGCCGAGATCGAGGCCTTCCTGGGCGATATCTTTCATGATCACCGGCACACCCTTCAACGCGGATTGATAGGAGATACCGCCACCCATGATGCCGGCGCCGAGTACGGCCGCGGAGTTGACCGGTCGGGCATTGGCGATGATTTTTTTGGACTTGCCTTTCAGGTACTGCTCGTTCAGGAACAATTGGATCAGGTTGGCCGCGACATCGGTTTTGGCCAGTTTGGCGAATGCTTCGTGTTCCACGGCCAGGGCGCCGGCGCGATCCATCGAGGCGGCTTTTTCCATCGTGGAGACGGCGGCGATCGGGGCTGGATAATGCGGTCCGGCCTTGGCGGTCACCAGGGCTTTGGCGGTCTGGAACGCCACGTTGACTTCCACCGGGCCCAATAACAAGGGTGAGGTTTTCCGCTTGCGGCGGGCCTGGTAGTCGAGTTTGCCGTCGCGGCACTGGGCAATCAGGTCTTCGGCGGCATCCAGAAGCTGCTCCGGCGCCACCAGAGCGTCAAGGGCGCCTTCCTTGAAAGCGACCTCGGACGCGTAGGAGGCGGCGCTGCTGATCCACTGGTTGGCGTTATCCGCGCCGACCAGCCTGGGCATGCGCACCGTTCCGCCAAAACCCGGAATAATGCCGAGTTTCACCTCGGGAAAGCCGACGCGAGCGGTTTCGGTGGCAATACGGTAGTCGGCCGTCAGCGCCAGTTCGAAACCGCCCCCGAGGCAGTTGCCTTGAATAGCGCACACCGTGGGCGCCGGCAGGTCTTCAATACGATTAAACAACGCGTTCGCCTCGGCAAGCCAGGCAACAATCTGATCGGCGGGTGAAGCGAAAATGGCGCTGAATTCTGTGATATCGGCACCGACAATGAAGGAATCCTTCCCGCTGCAGATCACCAACCCGGTGATATCAACCTTCTCCAGCGCAGACACCGCCGCCGTCAACTCCTCCAGCGTAAGACGGTCAAACTTGTTGACTGAAGCGTCCCCCCGGTCAAAAATCAGTCGTGCAACCCCCGATTCCAGTCGCTCAACCCTGATCGCCTTCCCCTCAAACACCATATCGCACTCCCGACCCGCCAGTTTCAACCCGCATTATAACGTAGCCATAATCCCCGGACACCCATACAATACCCATCCAACCCTGGACACCCACATATTCATTCAAATCCTGGACACCCATGAAATTTAGGGACAATAAACCTGGGACATCCACATAGTTTCCTTGGACAATAAACCTGGGACACCCACATAGTTTCCTGGAATCTCAAGGGCCTAAATTGTGGACATCCATGAAATTTGGGACGAAAGGCTCAGGGTTTGAGTTTGTGGGTGTCCAGAATTTGAGTTTGTGGGTGTCCTGGTTTTGGAGGTGATATGCGAATTGCTTGGATCTTGGTTGTTGCGGGGTTGGTGAGCGCCGGTACGGCTTGGGGGGCGGAGCATGGGGTGATTCTGCAGTATCACCACATCTCGGAGGACACGCCTGCTTCTACTTCCACTACACCGGCGGATTTTCGCCGCCATCTGGAATATTTGCGCGACAACGACTTCACTGTCATCGGCCTGGACACCATGATCACCAGCCTGCGCAACCACCAGCAGTTGCCCGACAAGGCCGTGGCTATCACTTTCGACGACGGCTATCTCTCCATCTACGACACGGCGTTTCCCATCCTGCAGTCCTTTGATTTTCCCTTCGCGCTTTTCGTCAGCACCCAGCCTATCGATGGCGAACAAAACGGGTTCATGACATGGGATCATATCCGCGAAATGTCCGATGCCGGCGTGGTTATCGCCAACCACATGGTCACACACGAATACATGCTGGCGCGAACTGCGGGTGAATCAGAGGCCCAATGGCTGGCGCGCCAGCGAGCCGAGTTACTCGAGGCAGAACAACGCATCCGAACGGAAACCGGCCAGTCACACCGCTACCTGGCCTATCCTTATGGAGAATTCGACACCGCAATCAAGGGCATGGTGCAGGAAGAAGATTTTGTAGGCATCGCGCAGAACTCAGGCGCCGTGGGCTTCCATTCGGATTACCTGGCACTGCCCCGCTACCCGCTCGGCGGCAGCTACGCCGATCTGGAATCCGCCCGCACCAAGTTTGACTCTTTGGCCTTTCATGTTTCGCTGCTGCAACCCGAATCCCCGGTCACCACCAGCAACAGTCCCTCCGTGCGGCTCCAGTTTGAACCCGGCAATTACAATCAGTCGCAACTAGGTTGCTATGCCAACAGTCAAAACATCCCGATGAATTGGCTGAACAGAGAAACCGGCCTGGTGGAACTTAATCCCGACCAAACATACAACGGCCGCCGCTGGCGCTACATCTGCACAGCGCGCGCACGCGATGCCAACCGCTACTACTGGTATTCGGTACAATGGATCAATCCCGGAACCGGAGAATGAAAAATGGCAAGAGAACACAAAACGCGATAAAGCCTCGCACAGCCAACCGGCCTGTCATCCCGCGTCGCGACTTTGCAGCTGATTTTGCCGAATAATGGTCTGCAACTCGTCAATATAGTTGTCGCCGCGTTCTGAATACGCCCCAAGCCCGGACGCAAGCGCTACCGGATCAATGCGTCCGCGCTGACGCATCTGTGCCCGCATCTGACGGAAATGGCTATATCTTTCATGGCTGTTGATGTTATAAAAATAAGCCTGAACCGCTTGTTCGATGGAAATAAACTTCTGCACCTCATGCGTGGCATCACTGCGACGGCGCTCCGGCACGATGCCACAGCCCTGCGAGTAACACCATTGGCCAAAGTAGTTGTTGCCTTCCTGGGCAAAACGCGACGTCCCCCATGCGGATTCATTCGCGGCCTGAGCCAAAGCCAGCGAGACAGGGATGGTATCAACCCGCAATAACAACTTGTCCATCAATTCCCGGCCGCTAACTTCCGCGGTCTCGATGCCGAACTCTTCAGCCAGTTTGATCAGCGCGCGTCGCTCACTGAACGTAAGGCGCCAGCTACTGTCGAGAATTTCGTTGTAAACCAGCAATTGCTCGCGTCGCTCAAGGAGCCGCTGATTTTCCCGTTCAATGTATTCCTCAAAAAAGTCAAAGAACTGCGTCTTCTTCTCGTCCACGTCATTGATGGATGCAAAATCCGGCAGTGCAACTTCATAAACCTCGCCAGTGGCTGCGTCGGTCGACAGCATTGGCACCCGGTGCATACCCAGCAGGGTTCCCATGCCCACCACGGCGACCAGCATGGTGATCAGAGCCACGGCCACTTCCGGTTTACGTGCATAATCGGGAATATTCAGCATGGGGAAGGTCGAAATCATCCTGTAAAGGTTGAAACCTGATTACGGATCAGGGAGCCCCTTATCATGGCCAGCCCGGGCGACGGTTTCAGTGTTGAGCCACATCCTGTTGATAAATAAGGCTAATATACGTCCCGTCAAAGCCGCCCGGTAAAATCAGGCTGTTATGCCATTGTATCGGCCCTAAAATACATCACTCAATAGGCGATGGGCAAGGTAATCCATCGTACAGTGACAAACCTCAACCCACTCACGTTTCGGGTAGATTATCAACCGCTGAATCAATCTGGCCGGCAATCTCTTAATGAACGAATGGTCTTTTATAATCTCAGCCAGACTTGCTTCCACCGCGGCAATCCGGAGACAGGGGTGCGGTCTCATTCTTTGCCGTCCATTCCTGCGGCGAATAAAGATGCAATGCCAGCGCATGCACTCCCCCGGCAAGTTCATCGCCGAGAAGTTGGTAAACCTGCTGGTGACGCTTAACCAGACCTTGCCCATCAAAACCCGCCGCCACAACGGTTAATTTGAAATGGGAGTCCGTAGCCGGGCCGCTGTGCCGATGGCTCTCGTTTTCCACCACCAGATGTTGCGGATTGAACCGCTCCTGCAACTTCAATTCAATTTCGGTTTGTATACTCATATCCACTACTGTTTATAGACCAGGCGGCCGATTGCCGCGAGTGATCGTCTGAAAAACCCGATTATCGCACACACAACTTGTGCTTTCCGCAACTGCGGGTAATATGAGCATCTCTCAAGCAATTTACAAGTCTCCCATGCCCATATCCTGGTATCCAGGTCACATGAACAAGGCCAGAAAAGAACTGGCCCGCGTGATGAAAGACACTGATGTCATCGTCGAGGTGCTTGACGCGCGCATTCCGGCCGCCAGTTCCAATCCGCTGCTGGCGCAACTGCGCGGCGACAAGCCTGTGATACGCATTCTCAACAAGGCCGATCTGGCGGAACCCGCAATTACGGAAGCCTGGTTGCGGTGGTTCAGTGCTGAACCCGGCAGCCGCTGCCTTACCCACAATAATACGATACCTCTTACCAAAGAGAATCTCCTGTCGCATTGCCGCAAACTGCTGCCGCCACCGGTGACAAACCCGAACCAAGCGGCAAAGCCGCGCCAAATCCTTATCGTGGGTATACCCAATGTCGGCAAATCCACGCTCCTCAACCAGATACTGGACCGCAAGGTAGCCAAAACCGGCAATGAGCCGGCGGTCACGAAAGGCCAGCAACGAGTCAAACTGGATCAAAACTGGGTCATACTGGACACGCCGGGGCTGTTGTGGCCTAAACTGGAAGATCAAACCGCGGCTTACCGTCTCGCACTCACCGGAACCATCCGCAACACGGCAGTGCAATCGGAGGACATAGCCTGGTTCGCAGCCGAGGTGCTGCTGGCCGATTTCTATCCCGCGCTGCAGTCGCGTTACAATCTGCAGACTCGCCCAGTGGATGCCGAAGCGACGCTCGACGCCATCGCCAGAAACCGCGGCTGTGTAGGCAAAAACCGGGGCGTTGATTGGCATAAGGTTTCAGACGTGCTATTGAATGACTTTCGTTCGGGAAAACTTGGACCAATCAGCCTGGAGCGACCGCCGGAGCAATCACCCGGCCAACCGGCTCCGGATCGGCGCTCTTCAGAGAAACCGCCTCCGGAAAAACAGCCTCCGGATCAGGGCCGGAATTTGCAGGACCACCAACAGGAACAGCAGCAGCAATAGAAACCGCAGCAGTACAACCGCGCCGGAAATCGTATCCCGGCCGAATTCGGCACACAAACCCAAGGCCAAGAATTTTATGAGCAGCACAGCTTCATCAGGCAAAACCACTCGCGAAGCCACACAAACTGAACCCAAACGACAGCGCGTGCACCCCGCCTTCCACCGGTTACGCAGCCATCAGATTTCCTCCCTGAACATCGTCGTCGAAGAATACGAACACGTGAAAACCGGCGCGCGCCACTTTCACCTGGCCAGCGACAACACGGAAAATGTATTTCTCGTCGCCCTTCGCACCGTTCCCATGGATTCCACCGGGGTCGCTCACATTCTGGAACACACGGCCTTGTGCGGCAGCGAAAGGTTTCCGGTGCGCGATCCGTTCTTCATGATGATCAGACGATCGCTGAACACGTTCATGAATGCGTTTACCAGCAGCGACTGGACAGCCTATCCCTTCGCAAGCAAAAACCGTAAGGATTTCAATAATTTGCTAGGGGTCTATCTCGATGCGGTATTTTTTGCCCGGCTTCACGAGCTTGATTTTGCCCAGGAGGGTCACCGCCTGGAGTTCACCGAACCGGAGAATCCGGACAGTGAGTTACAGTTCAAGGGAGTGGTTTTCAATGAAATGAAAGGTGCCATGAGTTCCACAACCAGCGTGTTGTGGCAAACCTTCAGCACTTATCTGTTTCCCACGACCACCTATCACTACAACAGCGGCGGTGATCCCCAGCGCATACCCGACCTGAGTCACGAAGATCTCAAAAACTTCTATAACAGTCATTATCACCCCAGCAACGCGGTATTCATGACCTTCGGTGACATACCGGCTATTGAACATCATAAACAAATTGAGAAGCTGGCGCTGGGTCGATTTGACAAACTGGACGTTCATATCGCAGTCGAAGATGAAAAAAGATACCTGTCACCTATAAGGGTGGAGGACTATTACCCCGGAGAAAATGACACAGACGACAGAACGCATGTCGTCACCGGCTGGCTTCTCGGCAAGAGCACTTCCTTACACGACCTGTTCCAGGCACACCTGCTCACCGCTGTGCTGCTGGACAACAGCGCCAGTCCGTTGTTGCAGGCCCTGGAAACCTCAGACCTGGGACATGCGCCCTCTCCGCTCTGCGGGCTGGAAGACAACAACCGGGAAATGAGTTTTCTCTGCGGCCTTGAAGGTTGCGCTGAAAACGCCACGTTGGCGGTGGAAAAACTGGTGACGGAAACTCTGGAGACTATCGAAAAGGAAGGCGTGCCACAGGAACAGGTTGAGGCGGCACTGCATCAACTGGAATTGCAGCAGCGGGAAATCACCGGTGACAGCTATCCCTATGGCCTGCAGCTGATTCTGGCGGGCCTGTCCACCGCCGTGCATCGCGGAGATCCCATCAAGGTGCTGGATATCGACCCGGTGGTGGCGGAATTGCGCGAGGCGATAAAAGACCTGACGTTTATACCAAACCTTATACGGAAACTGTTGCTCAACAATACCCACCGCCTCACACTCACCCTACGGCCGGATCCCGGCCTGGACGACCGGCAAGCGGACGCGGAAAGTACGCGGCTTCAATTCATCAAGGCGGGCCTGGACAACTCTGAAATCAAGCACATTATCACCCAGAGCAAGGCGCTGGCGGCGCGCCAGTTACAGGAAGATGATCCCGGGGTGCTGCCCAAGGTAGGCCTGGAAGATATACCACCCACCATCACCGAACCTGAAGGCGTCGGCGATATCCTGTCGGATGCGGCGGCCAATGCCAAACTAAGCTTCTATGGTCAGGGCACCAACGGCATCAGCTACCAGCAGGTGATAATCGACCTGCCCGAGCTTGAGCCGGAATTACTGGCGGTGCTTCCCCACTTCACCAATTCTCTCACGGAACTGGGTGTGGGCGATAAAAGCTATACCCAGGTACAAACATGGCAGTCGCGTGTCAGCGGTGGAGTGAATTGTTATGCCTCCATGCGCAGTCATGTCGATGATGTACAAAAGGCAACCGGGATTGTAGTGCTCTCCTCCAAGTCGCTGGTGCGCAATCACAATGACATGACCGATTTACTGGCACGCACTTTACGTGATTGCCGGTTCGACGAGTCGAATCGCGTGAAGGATCTGATCGAACAGGCCGCGGCGAAAAGAGAAAGCAGCATTACCGGGGCGGGACATACCCTTGCCGTTGCGCTTGCCTCCAGCCGCATGAGCCCGGCGGCGCAGTTGAACCATCAGTTTTCCGGTCTGGTGGGCATCCAGGACCTGAAGCAGTTACGGAAGGGACTGGGGGAAACGGTCACGGTGGAGCGCCTGCTCGAACTGTTTCGCCGCATCCATCAAGCCTTGTTGAACGCGCCCCGGCAGTTTTTACTGATTGCCGAAGACGAACACGAGGAAACGCTGCGGCGACATCTGGAACGCTATTGGCAAAACGAGGCAAAGCTGAATCGGTTCACCGGTATAACAGTTCAACCCGTCAGAGAGACGGTGCGTCAGGCATGGGCTACCACAACTGCGGTCAATTTCTGTGCCAAGGCTTTCCCGACCGTTCCATTCAGTCATCCCGATAATGCCGCGTTAACGGTTCTTGCCGGTTTTATGCGCAATGGTTTTCTGCATCGCGCGATCCGTGAACAAGGGGGCGCTTACGGTGCCGGCGCGGACCAGGATGCCAATTCGGCATCGTTTCGCTTCTTTTCCTACCGTGATCCCAGGCTTACCGACACCTTGTCCGACTTCGATCGCGCCATTGACTGGGTGGTCACCGGCACACATCAATCCAGGCACTTGGAAGAAGCCGTACTCGGGGTGATTGCATCGATGGACAAGCCATCATCCCCTGCGGGCGAAGCCAAACAAGCGTTCTATAATCGGCTGTTCAACCGCACCCTGGAGCAACGCATGGAGTTCCGTCAGCGTGTGCTGGACGTCTCCCTGGAGGATTTAAGACGTGTTTCCGAGGCGTGGTTGCCACCTGATTCCGCCAGTATCGGGGTGGTTGGCAGCCAGGAATCACTGGATAAAGCGGGACTGGAAGGGGTAGAGGTGATTCGTTTATAATATGTTATTTATCAATGATTTAAGTGGTTTTTAGGTACCAACTTGGTGGGCTGCCGCCTGATTTGCGCCTTGTTTAAAATTATTTTTGAACGCGCATTGGAACTTTTGTCAGGCCGCAAAGTCTGAATAAGTGTAGGTAGATAGACAAAATTGTGGGTTTTGTTTCATTTATCTCTCCCTTGATAGTATATTTAAGCCCAACTTTTGTTGGGCTTTTTTTCGCCTGTCCGGTGTTTGTAACACGCTTTGTTATATTCTGTGTAGCACCTTGGGCGGCATGGTCCTGAGTTTGGCAGTGAACCCGTTCTTCCCCTCTTTGAAGCCGACTGATTAAAGAAAGACCGCAAGCGGTAAATGACGACAACTGACCCAAGGAAAGAAGCCACCCGAGTAACCCTGGTGGGCATGTACCTGGATATCCTGCTGGGCATCATCAAAATCGCCGGCGGCTTTTTCAGCAATTCTTTCGCGCTGATCAGTGACGGTATTCATTCGCTCAGTGACGCGGTTACCGATATTTTTGTACTGGTCGTCACTTATTTCTCCCACGACGAGCCTGACGAGGAACACCCCTACGGCCATGGGCGTTTCGAAACCCTGGGCACCGTGCTTATGGGGATGGTCTTTTTTGCTGTTGCCGGCATTTTGCTGTACGACAGCTACGGACGGTTGCGATCAGGCGAGCCGCTTCCCGTTCCGGCGTGGAGCGCTCTGCTGCTGGCTTCGGTCTCGATACTGGCCAAGGAGTGGATCTATCACTACACCATGCGCACTGCGGAACGCCTTAATTCGTCGCTACTGCGCGCGAATGCCTGGCACAGCCGCAGCGATGCCATCTCTTCAATCGCCGTTTTTGTAGGCATACTGGGGGCGCAATTCGGATTTGCCTGGCTGGATACGATCGCGGCGGCATTCGTCGCCCTGCTGATCGCCCGCATAGGGTGGCAACTTTGCCTGGACAGCCTGCGGGAATTGGTGGACACAGCCATTCCAAAGCAGCGACGACAAGAAATTGAAGCCGCGATTCTTTCCATCAAACCTGTGCGGAGGATCACGAAGTTGCGTAGCCGCCAATCAGGCGGTAAGGTCATTCTGGAAGTGGAGATTCAGGTCGACCCGCGGATTACCGTTTCCGAGGGTCACCAGCTCGGAGAAGCCGCGCGCCAAGCGGTCATCGAACAGTTTCGTGACATCAATGACGTGTTGGTCCATGTCGACCCGGAAGAACACGACCTTGATGAATTTGATGCGAGGCCGCTGCGAAATGAATTGCTCCAGCAAATCAGGGAACACTGTCGCGGCCTCATCAGCGACGCCGAAATTGCCGGCATCGATCTCCACTACCTGCACCACGGCATCGAAGTAGAAGTACACCTGCACACCCCACCCCTCGACCCCACCCAAAACCACCAACTTTCCAGAGCCCTGGCCGCCATCCCGGCCATCTCCACCCTGAAAATCTACCACAACCTCTACGAAGGCCCGGTCCCCCCCAACCCGGGACACCCACAAAAATCCTAAACCGGGTAATTCGGGACACCCACAATCTCAGCTAACCCGGCAGCTAACCCGGGACACCCACAATCTAACCTGGGACACCCACATAAAAATCTGAGACACCCACAAGCTTTCCTATCAGAAAACACAAACCTGTGTCTTGCTATCTCGCTTCTGACAAGGGATATAATTTAAGATGGGTAACTTGAGCGGCAATACGGCAATATTACATTAGGAGACGAGTTGTAAACTAGTCCGTCTGTTTTTGAAAGATCGGTTTTCAATGAAAGACCTCAGTGTACTAGCAATAAAACTCCTCCGCGGTTGTAAGCCCGTTGACCCAGCACTGATTCTGTTGCTTTGCCAGTTGCCTCAGTCTTTCAACACACCCTAAGACGCGATAAAATTTTTGTCCGAGAGATTGAATATTACTCACCCAGTTATCCGTCTGGATTCCAAGTTTCCCAAGTATGGGTTGTATATGGTCAGGGATTGCGCCACGCTTACCGCAGCGAATTGCTCTCCCTGTCCAATCTACAAGATTAAAATATGAAAATTCGTTCATCATTAGTGCACGTTGCGAATTCTTGGCACCGGGGCGACGCAATGGCTTGAGCCATTCCGCATCTCCGCGTCTGCCAGACTTACCCGCAAAAACCAGACGCTCGTGGATTGAGGTAAATGTTGATGTTTCCACAGACTTACACACACCTGCTCGGATTGGATTGAGATCGACATATGCCATACATGACATGACGGCACCTTCGTCAAGCAAGGCCTGGCTTTTAAAACGTCCCTCCCAAAACCTGCCTGAGCAACTATCCTCGGCGTTCGCCAATCTCGCAATTCTTTCGTTAAGACACCGCATGAACCAACTCAAATCACCCAGTCGATCACGCCATGTGGTAACGAGCCCTACAAGCATATCATATTCAAGCCCTCCTAACTTCTCACCCGACTTATACCGTTCAACCAGGTAGGGCAATTTAAAAAGCCTCTCCCATCTGTCAATAATTTCATCCATGTCCCAGTTGGCAGATCCTGACTTGTCTATGTGCAATACCACGTGAAAATGGTTTGACATGATTGCATAAGCGCAAACCTCTATAGCAAACACCGAGGACAGCTTCTTAATCCGGTCCACTATCCACTGCTTTCTGTGATCAAAAGATTTGCCGGAGACGCGGTCTGTACCACAAAGATAAGCCCGGCGGACACATCGAGAAATGCAATGGTAATAAGTAGTAGCAGCGGTATCGACGATTCTGTGGCGAGGTTGCGGCATGAGTTCCTCCTTGAACTCTACGGACTGTATCTTGGTTATAGGCTAATCCAGAGCGGGACGCTAATTTTTTTAGAAAAAATGCATGGGTGTCCAGAATTTCTCACTTACGCTGTTGTTTTATCAGTTCATAAGCGGCCTTGATCTCCTGGGTCTTTTTCTTTGCAACACTCATCATCTCGTCAGGCAGCCCCTTGGCCACCAGCTTGTCCGGGTGATGCTGATTCATAAGACGGCGATATGCTTTTTTGAGTTCAGCGTCGCTGACTGATTTTGTGACACCCAGCGTTTCGTAGGCTGCTTGCAAACGGTCTGCCGCCGACGGTCCCTCTGTAAAATTCATCTGCCCCGTCACTCGGCTTACGAATGCACGAAAATCTGAACGTGAGTATCCCAAGTCAGCTGAAATCTGCTCCAAAATTTGTTGTTCACGAACTTCAAGACGGCCATCAGCAAACGCAGTGGCGATCAGCATTTCGAGAAACATCTGCATCAGATTGCGGCGGCGGAAACACTCCTTTCGGAATTGCTCCAACACCTGATGAATAGGGAAACCCGTTACCTTTCCCTGATTAAAGAGGTTAATCGCTACCTTGCGCTGCTGTGCATTAAGTTGCATCTGACGCATCAATTGTTCAGCAATTCTTATCTCATCAGGGCTGACGCGGCCGTCCGATTTGGCAACATACCCCATTACGGAAAAAGTGGTCGCGAAAAATACTGACTGAACACGCTCGGTATTCCCAAGATCCATCCCGGAATCCAGGCGAAGATTCTCCAATCCACCGTCAAAATAATTTCCAACGGCTGCCCCAAGGATCGCACCGAGAGGTCCGGCCATCATAAATCCAAAAACGCCACCGACAACTTTGCCCCACCAGGACATAAACTATCCTATTCGCATAAATTTCATGCGCGCTATTTTCACCCAGGCATTGGCTTCAGGCAAAGGAATTTCAAAGTTTTTACTCAGTTCAGGAGAATAGGCGCAGAAACCAGTTTTTTTCAAGCTCTACGCGGCATCCTTCGTATTGATATTGAAACCGGCTGGCGGTCTCTTGAACCTGGTTAGCTTTGGAAACCAACCATGCCTTGTCAGCATATGTTGCTCGGGAGTAGCCGCCATTTCCTTCATGATAGGCCAGATAGAGATTGGCGGCGTCGTGCTGTGGTATGTTGTTCATGCGGTAGCTGTTGGCGTTATACCAACCGATAAAATCGATCGCGTCGCCAAAATTATTTCGCCTGGCGCGTTCACCGATCGTACCTTCATAATCCGACCAGGTGGTGTCCAAGGCCTGGGCATAACCGAATGCACTTGACGGGCGCGGACCTGGGATTATCCATAGTATTTTTGTACGTGGGGGTTTCGCACGACTGTGAAACGACGATTCGTGATAAACAAATGCCATTGAAACCGGTACCGGGACACCCCAACGTTCCTCAGTACTTTTGGCAGCCTTATACCATGAACGACGGTCTTCGAAAATGGAACAAACATCAGCCACGTCCCGTGGCGGCGACGAGACACAGGAACTCAGCAAAGCTGCTACAGCCAGTGCTGCACTTCCTCTCAATATCATCACAACTCCCACATCCATCCCAACCCAGGACACCCACAAATTAATCCTATTCCAGGACACCCAAATATTTCTATTCCTGGATACCTATAAACCTGAAATGTAGTCATGGAAAGTGTGGATGTCCAGATTTTATCAAATTATCTATTAGACGTTGAATGGCCAGAATTTGTTGCACCACTGAATCCGGGTATTCCTGCATCAGCATCCGAGCATTCCGAGAGCATTCCGAGACACCCACGAAGTTGACCATATACAAGAAATACGTGATTCGTGAACCTTGGTTAGTAAAATACGATGGTGGGTGTCTCAGACTGCGGTTTCTCCGACTTCTCTCACCATTGATTACAGTTTGTGGGTGTCCAGAAAAGCAAGGAACTCGTCTTCAGCGAGAATCTTCAAATTAAGCTCTTCGGCCTTGGTCAATTTGGAGCCAGCCCCGGGGCCTGCCACAACACAACTGGTCTTCTTTGACACACTGCCGGCGACTTTGGCTCCAAGCACCACCAACCGAGCCTTGGCTTCATCACGAGGCATTGCATCCAGCGATCCAGTTAGAACCCACGTTTGACCTTCCAGTGGACGATCATGCTCGGCCACTTTAACATCGGGCCAATGAACTCCAAGCCCCCGCAATCGATTTATAAGCGCCAGGTTGTCCTCAATGGAAAAAAACGTGTGTACGTGTGATGCCACAACTGCACCGACATCCGGAACCGCCATCAAAGTTTCCTCATCCGCTGCGATAATCCGTTCCAGTGTCCCGAAATAGTTTGCCAGCGCTGCGGCTGTAGCCTCTCCTATTTCGCGAACTCCCAAACTATACAAAAACTTTGCTAACGTCGTGTGCTTGCTTTTTTCAATTGCATCAACCAATTTTTCAGAAGATTTTTCGCCCATTCTATCCAGTTCGGTCAATGATGGTGCCTCCAGCAAGAATATGTCAGCTACATTTCCGAGTATATTCCGATCTACCAATTGACCGACCAGTTTCTCTCCCAGCCCTTCTATATCCATTGCCGAACGTGACGCAAAATGTCGAATCGATTCCTTCTTCTGCGCCGGACAAATAATCCCAGCGCTACAACGATACACCACGCCTTCTTTTTCAACAGGAGAACCACAGGCTGGACAAACTTTTGGTGCGTGAACCATTTTTGGAGACGGATTAGGAATATTTTCTATAACCTTCACTACCTGTGGTATCACATCCCCAGCGCGCCGAATGATCACCGTATCACCGACATTCAAATTTAAACGTGCCACCTCATCCATATTGTGAAGCGTGGCATTACTGACGGTCGCTCCACCAACAAAAACGGGTTTCAATCTTGCCACCGGTGTAACCGCTCCAGTCCGACCGACCTGGAACTCAACATCCAGCACTTTTGTAGATACCTCTTCCGCAGGAAACTTGTAGGCTATCGCCCAGCGCGGGCTCCTTGATGTAAAACCCATCTCACGCTGCAGGCCAAGCTCATCAACTTTAATGACAGCACCGTCGATCTCATATTCCAAGCCTGGGCGATCATTCAACAGCTTCAAACAATATTGGTGACATGGCTCAATTCCAATTGCTACCTCACGGCGAGGATTAACGGGAAACCCCCAACCTTCGAGAAGGTCAAGAATCTCGCTTAACCTGTCGGGCAAAACATGGGTACTGCTACCCGAAACCATGCTATAACAATACATTTGCAACGGCCGCTTTGATGCCAGTCGTGGATCCAACTGGCGCATAGTTCCCGCAGCGGCATTGCGCGGATTTACAAAGGTCTTTGTCCCTGCCTTCTCAGCATCCCGGTTAATCTTCGCAAATCCGGCCTTGCTGAGAAATATTTCGCCACGCACTTCAAACCGCGATGGTATCCCCCCAATATCAAGCTGTTGTGGAACGCACTGAATAGTTTTTACATTGTGGGTAATGTCTTCGCCGACAACGCCGTCACCACGCGTAGCCGCCCGCGCAAGCAAACCATGTTCATACAGCAGACTTACTGCCACTCCATCCATTTTCGGTTCACAGTTGTATTGTACCGGTTGATCAGTTTCCAGTGTTTTTTTGACCCGTGCATCAAAATCGTCCAGCTCTCTCTCATTTGTTACCTTATTGAGTGACAGCATGGCAGTGTCATGGCGAACTTGCGAAAATTCAGCCAAGGGCGTTCCGCCCACTCGCTGCGTAGGAGATTCAGGTGTTACTAATGAGGGATATTGTGTTTCCAGCTCAACCAGTCGGTCATATAACTGGTCATAGTCCGCATCGGGAATTTCAGGAGCATCCTCTGTATGATACAGGCGAATGTGGTGATTTATCTGCCGCCGCAGACTTTCGATTTCCTTTTTTATGCTGTCCCTGGCAGGCATGATGTCTCAAAAAAATAAAAGTTAATTTATTTCTTGCTAGCGGCTTTTAATTGACGCAATTCGAAGTCGCGAATTCGTTGACGATAATGTTCAATTGTCTGTGCGGTCATTACATTACGATGGTCATCCTTCATTTCGGCGTCCATAGCGCCACGAATCTGTTGAGCGGCCTTAAGCATTTGTTCGAACGCTACCAGGTTATTGATCGGTGTAGGAAGAGCCATGAACAAACTCACGCCTTGAGTGGAAAACTCATCCATGTTGTTCAGGTCGAAAGTTCCGGGATTGAGAATGTTAGCCACACTGAATATTATAGGGCTTTTGTTGGAATTATCCATTCGTTGATGAAATATCTGCATGTCACCAAATTTCAGTCCGGAAGTTATCAACACCTGAAGCAGGTCGTGTCCTCTCATCACTTTCCTCTCACGCGCCATGACGTTGATGACAAGCACTTCCGAGGGTTCAATTTCACGGAGTTGAGGTTTAGATCGCTTTTTATCAACCCTTTCTTCCAAATCTTTTTCGGCCAAATTTTCCGCCGTTTGCAGACCGTCTCCGCGTCGTGATCGCGCAGATTTTCGTGTCGACCGGGCCAGCGCCTCTGATGGGCGACCTGGTTCATCTGTCTGTTCAATTTCTGAAGAATAATCCATCAGTATATCTTCGTCACCTTCATAATCCATTTCATCGTTGGCTGTCACGAATCGTTCACTCAGCTTGCCCGTGATGCGGCCTGTAAACGCAGCGCTCGACTTGGCTTTGTTTCCAATTCGTTCAAAAATTCCTGCTCGCTTTTCAAAACCAGGCTCGTCGTTATCAGACTCAAACAAGGGCGTCTGTCTAGTTTTAACCGGCGTCGGATTATTATCAGCACCTATGCGTTCCCCAGGGGTGATCGCTAAATTCTCCAGCGATTCTTCAAATTCATCGTCAGGGCCCAGTGTGGGCTCACGTCTACTGTGGTTATCATTGGAATCCGAATTGGCGTCGTTACTATCCTCTTCATTATAAAACACGGACTCTTCATCTTCGTCAGTATCTTCGACTTCATCATCGTATCCGTCATCGCTGTCATAATCCTCATTTGTAACAAATTCTTCCTCAGTGCTATATGGGGGATCTGAGTCGTTCTTGTCGAAGTCCACTTCATCATCAACGTCGTCCTCATCGTCGAAGTCGTTGTCCTTATAGCCTGCCACTGCGTCTTCATCCTCGTCTGCATAATCATCGTTACTATCACTCTCATGGTACCGGTCGTCATCGGCGTTGCTCCAATGATTGTTATCCTGGCCTGGCACCTCTGCAGCGTCAGATTTCTCCACCCGATCGCGAAGTTCTACGCTATCCATTAACACCGGTACGGCACCCGCGTTGCCAGCATCACCGCCCAAATCCAGCTCACCATTGCGGCCGAATCCAGATTTCGCACGTTGATTCTGACGATTTACCTGACTCAAGCCGCGCTCAACCACACGAGCACCCCCTCCTGGCAATTCCGTCATTTCGAGAGCATCAAGGTCCACATCGTGAGGAATGTTCTTGTCGATGGCCAGCCGGAGATGGCCGCGACGGGACCGGAGCGCGATGTACAGCCCACGCAAAATCACGCCAACGACAGCCAATCCCAACAGCAAAATAATCAGCTCTCTTGTTTCCATATCTAATTATTTCTCATTTCGTAATTTTCAAACGACCAAAATACCCGTTTCGATTTTCGGAAATTACCAAGGTTATCTTGCGGTTAGGGGCATTTCTTTAGTTTTTGCAAGAAAAAACATTTCCTGGACACCCACAAATTTCCAAAATCCTGGACACCCACAAATTCCATCACATTTCATGGGTGTCCCAACTTAGACGGTGGATGTCCCAGAATCACCAGAATCAGACCTTGAAGCCCGCTTATAGCGGAAAATCGGGCTGCTGGGTTTGTGGGTGTCCCAGACTTGCCGATGTGCCAGACCTGAATCTGAGTCTGTGGGTGTCCCAGGTTTAAACTTGTGTCCAGGGAACAGAGCTACATCGCAGCCAGTTCGACCGCCTCGTCCACGTCTACCGCCACGATGCGGGAGACGCCGGGTTCGTGCATGGTGACGCCCAACAGCTGGTGGGCAGATTCCATGGTGAGCTTGTTATGGGTGATGAAGACGAACTGAACGGTTTCCGCCATTTCCTTTACCAGGTTGACATAGCGGCCAACGTTGGCATCATCCAAGGGGGCGTCCACCTCGTCGAGCATACAAAACGGAGACGGGTTCAACTGGAAGATGGAGAAGACCAACGCGATCGCCGTCATCGCCTTCTCACCACCAGACAACAGGTGGATGGTACTGTTCCGCTTGCCCGGTGGCCGCGCCATAATTGCAACGCCGGTATCCAGCAGGTCTTCGCCCGTCATGTCCAGATACGCGTGTCCCCCGCCAAAAACTCGCGGAAACAGCTTCTGCAAACCCTGATTAATTTGATCGAACGTTTCCTTAAACCGCGCCCGCGTCTCTTTGTCGATCTTGCGAATCGCGTTCTCCAGCGTTGCCAAAGCCTTCTCCAGATCCTCATTCTGCTGATCCAGATAAATCTTCCGTTCCGACTGCTGTTTGTATTCATCAATCGCCGCCAGGTTAATCGGCCCCAACCGCTGAATCCGATTACCAATCTTGACTAGCTCTTCCTCACAGACTGTATCCGTATACTCCTCGGGAATCTCCCTCAATACGGTTTCCACGTCAAACCCGGCTTCTTGCAGCTGCTCCAGCAATCCCGCACGCTTCACCGATGAGCCTTCGACCTTCAGGCGCCGCTGCATATGGTCCTCCTTCACGTCGGAAAGACTCTGCTCCACCTGCGCCCTGTCATGCTCCAATACACGAATTGAATGCTCGTTCTCGTCAACCCGGGCCTTGGCCTCAGCCAGATCCTTCTCCACATCCAACCTTTTTTCCAACAGCTCTTCCAGTTCACCACGCATGCGCGCCAGCGGCTCGTCACCGCTTTCAATCTGTTTGGTCAGCGATTCAATTCGTTCCCGCGACCGCTGTACCTGGCTGGCCATGCGGTCCATGGTTTCGCGGGTGGACTTCAGTTGGGCTTGCACCGACTGTTGTCCCAGCGCCAGTTCATGCGCGGAGTCCTTCGCCGACCGCGCCTCACCTCGGGCGCTTTCCAACTCGCCTCGCCGCGCCACGCGCTGCTGATTCAGTTCCTCTTTACGAGAAACATCCTGCTCCATGCTGTCCAGCGCCGTCTGCAACCGCGCTCGCGACGCCGCAATATTCTCTTCCTCCACCGACAACTGCCGATCCAGTTCTTCCAACTCATGACTCACGCGGTCACGACGCAGCGCCGCCTGTTCACCCTTTGCCACATGCGCGCTCAACTCAGACTTCATCTCGCTAAATTGACGATTGCTCGCGCTGAGCTGTTGCTGTACGTCCTGGCGCCGCGCTTCGAAGTCAGCCAATGCCCTACGGATGTCCGCCTGATCTCCAACTAATACTTCAACTTTAGATTCTAATTCATTGATAATATTATTTAATTTAGATATAATACCTTTGCGTTCCAGCATACCGGCGGCCGCATCCGCACCCTTTCGAACCCGTACCCAATTCGACCCCAGCCAGACGCCTTGCCGCGTCACAACCGACTCACCCGCCGCCAAGTCGCCGCGAGTAGCCAGCGCCGAGCCTAAATCCTCTGCCACATAGATACCGGCGAACAACGCCCCGGCATCCCACCCGGCGGAAATTTTGCCGACCAGCGGCGACAAATTCGTGGATGTCCCGGAATTCGAGAAATCTGTGGGTGTCCCAGATTCAGACCCTGAAAAATTTGTGGGTGTCCCAGGCTCAGCACCAGACTCAGCAACACCGGAAACATCCACCAGCCCGACCGACCCGTCCGGCAAATCAGCGAGCAGGTCGGCCACGCCGTTCAAGCCATCCACACAAACCGCCTGTAGCGTATCGCCGAGTACCGCTTCAACCGCGGCTTCCCAGTCGCTTTCCACGCGAATGCTCTCGCCCAACCGGCTACGATTCGTCAAACCTTTCGCTGTCATCCACGTATTCAGCGCCTCATTATCCATTCCCAAGGCGGCCTGCTGCAGCGCCTCCAGGGAAGAATGTTTACCGCGCGCCGTCTGCAGGTTGCTGCGCGCTTCATCCAGCGCCTCGCTACAAACTTGTGCCGCTGAGCGCCGATCCTCAATTTCATCGGTCAATTTATTCAGTTGTGATTGCAACTCTTCCAGTGATCGTTCCACCGTCGCAATCTCCAACGCAAGCTTCTCCGTCTCGGCATCCCCGGCGTTCTCGCCCAAACTTTCGCGCTCTGATTCCAGCCGAGATTTGCGTTCCAGACCACGTTCAACAATTTTCTCAAGCTGTTGAATTCGCGACTGTTCCACCTCGGCAACCTGCCGCGGTTCCTCAGCGCGCTGATTAAATTCGTCCCACTCCTGCTGCCATGCGTGCATCCGCTCCTCGGCAAGCTCTAACGCGGATGTTGTGGTTTCGACCGCTTCATTAGCCTCGACCAGACGCGGATCGATCGCAGCAAGTTCCGTTTCCAGGCGAATAACCTGCTGCAGATCCACATCCATTTCTTCCCGGGTTTGCTCCCAATCCTCTTCGGTTTCACGCAGGTCCATCTTTAATTGATCCACGCGCTCAATGTGATGTTCGATAGACTGTTCCAACCGCGCAATGTCATTGCCCAAACTGTAAAAGCGCGCCTGCACCTCGCCATAGGCATCCTGCAATTCCGTGCCATCGGTGAGATGCTTCTCAATGCGGGTATCAATGGAGCGATGCTCAGTACTGGCCGCCTCGATTTTCAGCTCCAACTCGCGGATTACAACCTGCACTTCCTTCAACTCTTCGTCCAGGGCGCGCCAACGCAAAGCGTTCAATCGCGCCTGGGTTTCGCGTTCCTGCTGCTTGAATTCGCCATATTTTTCCGCAGCCACCGACTGGCGTTGCAGGTGCTGCAACTGGCGCTCCAGTTCATCGCGGATGTCGGTGAGACGCTCGAGGTTTTCGCGAGTACGCTTAATACGACTTTCAGTTTCCTTGCGGCGCTCCTTGTACTTGGAAATGCCAGCCGCCTCCTCGATGAACACGCGCAATTCTTCGGGCTTGGATTCGATCAAGCGCGAGATCATGCCCTGCTCGATAATCGAGTAGCTGCGGGCGCCGAGGCCCGTGCCCAGAAGGATGTCGGTGATGTCGCGGCGCCGACATTTGGTACCGTTCAGAAAATAATCTGACTGGCCATCGCGTGAAACCTTGCGGCGGATGGCGATTTCGGCGAAGCCGGCATATTCGCCGGTGATGCGGTGGTCGCTGTTGTCGAAAATCAGTTCTATTGATGCCTGGCCCACCGGCTTGCGTCCGCCCGAGCCATTGAAAATCACGTCGGTCATGTGCTCGCCGCGCAGATTCTTAGCCGAACTTTCTCCCATCACCCAGCGTACCGCGTCGATGATGTTGGACTTGCCGCAGCCATTGGGACCAACGACCGCGCAGAGATTCGAGGGGAAGGTTACTGTGGTGGGGTCAACGAAGGTTTTAAAACCAGCTAACTTGATACTTTTCAAACGCATGGGATGGCTCGATAACTGCAATAAAAGGGCTGGAACGCGGCTGTGCGGAAACAGGCGCGGCGTTTGTGCTTCAACGTAAAAAAGTGCCAGCGGCCCCGGTTATTTTGCGTGAAAGTTTAGCTGATTTAAGGAGCCAATGACACCGAAAAAATGCCCCCAAATCCGGGACACCCACAAAATTTGTTTCTGGAATCCGGGAGGTGGGATCTGGGATGGGAGGAATCTGGGAGAGGAATCTGGGACACCCACAACCCCGAATGTCTGGGTGCCCCGGGTTTGGATCCGAATTAGTTCGTTTGTGGATGTCCCGGATCAGGTCGCCGGATCAGGTCGCGAATTCGTGGGTGTCCCAGATTTCACCGTTTTGTGGGTGTCCCAGATTCCATCCCAGATTCCACCAGATTCCATCCCATATTCCAGATGGATCGATCGAAAATCTGTGGGTGTCCAGGATTGCAGTGCCCTTGCCGATACAAACCATGTCGAGTATCGTACTCGCCCCGAGCCCGGCACAAAACGAGCCCAGAGCCCAGAACCCAAACCGATGGCCAACCGCATACCCCTAACGCACATCGTCGCCATCAGCGCCACCAGTCTGCTGGCCGCCCTGATCGCCCCGAGAACCCATGCCGATCAGCCCCTGGGCTGGATATCTTCCGGCAACGATGCCGCCTACACCCTCGGCCGCAACGAAGTTGAACTCAGCCTCGCGGGCCTGCTGATCAACGACACCCTGGACTTTCTCGACGTTCGCGAAGACCTGCTCAAGAGCAACGACAACCTCACCGGCGACACCGGCGACCTTACCGGCACACGGTTCGAGCTTCAGTACGGCCTGACCTCCTGGCTCACCCTCTTCTACCAGCGCCAGCAACACGACCTCACCGTGCAACTCGGCGAGATCAGCTCGGCTCAAATCGAAGACCTGGATGATGCCCTCAGCACCACCCGCCAGGAATACGGCATCAAGTGGACCATCTACCAAGGCCGTCTTCTCAACGGTAATAACCACCGCCGCACCGCCACACTGCAACTGAGTGGTTTCGACGCCGAATCCGACGATTTCGGCGTGGTCATCAGCGAACTCTATTTCCCCAACCTCACCATTCGCTTCCGCGACCCCCAAACCTTCAGCGTCACCCAACTGGAAGACAAAGGCTGGACAGCCAAACTGCTGCTCAGCCTCCCACTGACCAATGCCATGGTGGCCACCTTCTGGGGCGGGTATTCCGACAGCGAAGCCACCTCGGCCACCACCTCCGACCTGACCGCTCAACCCGTCGCCAGTTATTTTGAACAAAGCTTCCGTCTGGACGAAAGTTTCTTCCGCGCCGGCGCCAGCCTGAACTGGCAGCTCCGCCCGCGTCTGCCGATCAGCCTGAGTTACGAGTTCATCAAGCGCCACGACAACCACTTTACCGCCACACCCACCACCCCGCCGGTGCAACTGCCGGGCTTCCTGCGATCGCGGGCTTCCCCCGAAGACAGCAACCACACCCTCACCGCCCGCGCTTCCTGGTGGCTCACACCCCACACGCACATCAGCCTTACCGGCAACCTCTACTCAAACCAGTTCCTCGGCATTCTGCCCCACTATAACAACCCGTTAAGTGGTTCATTTTCAGACAACCCCTACGGATTTGCAGGCCTGCAGCTGGGCTTCCGCTTCTAGACACCCCCCGGGAAATCCTAGAGAAAGCCCACGGACATCTCTACGCAAGCCTCGAGAGAATCCCTGCAAAACCCCTGAAAAGTCCCTGCAACCCCTCCGAAAAACCCCCGAAAAAAAGATTCAGCCCCACCACAAACTATGTTAGATTACCCTTCGCTCTCAGTTCTATAAGCGCCTGTACTGAATACAAAAAACGAACCAATACCAGCCACTTTCCGCAGCAGGACGTGTCCAGGAACACCGACCCGGCCTGTCGAACGTGTCCCATGCAACCCGAATTCTCCGGACCAGGAACCAAGAGGGATCCACACAATGACCGATTTTCGCCGCCTCCAACGTAACCACACTTATCTGTTGCGAACGCTGGTCGCAGGATCCGTTCTGGCACTTGGCGTGTCCGCCCACGCGGGCGACCTGAGTGTAGCCGACGATGAAGTTATTGTGGAAAACCCCGGCGGCGATTTTGGCCCCAACACCTACGGCATCGCAGCCAATGGCATCATTGATGATGTTACCGGTATCCCCACTTCCGGCGACCTCGACTTCCCCACCTTCTCGTTCACTCTGCAACATCAGGACGTTGTTGACGGCGATTACACGTTCCGCGGCGGCTTTACCATCGACGATGACAACTCCGACCGACGGCTGGAAATCTCCATCCCCGCAATCACCATGAGTTTCACCGGCGGCGTACTCGACGGCTCCGTAGCGGCCAACCAGTCAGTCACCGTGCTGGGCCGAAGCGGCGATGGATCATTCGAGGTATCAGCCATCGTCAACAACAACCTGGCCTCGTTCACCGGCGCTTCCGTCAGCTTCAATGCCGCTAACCAACTGGCCCTGATTGCGGACGAAGGCGGCCTCCTGGGCGATATCGTCGCCACTATCGACAACGCGGCCTCCGGCAATTTCACCTATGGCGTATTTCTCATACAGACAGGGGGCCCGGCGAACATCCGTTTCGGCCGCAACGCAGTCTCGCTGAGTCCATTCCCCTGCACCGATGGCAGCCCCTTCCAGATCAACGGCGGCAGCCTCGCCGGCTCATACAGCGGGGCCTACGGCCTGCAAGGTCAACTCGAATTCGCCGGCGCGGCCGGCCCCCAGGCTGCTGCCCCGACACCCTTCGACACAGCCTGCGCCGTCCACACACCACCCAGTGGCGGCGGCGGTGGCGGTGGCGGCGGTACCAGCCTGACGGAAGTGAACAGCGCCATCAACGACATTGAGATAGATCCCGACGAGCCGGTGACCGAGGAAACCATCCTGGCCATCGAGACGGCGTTGGACGACGCGGCGGCCCTCGCCGACGAGACCGCGGACCTCATCAGCTCCGGTTCCGCTTCCGTGGATTCGGGTCTCACCGTTATTACCACGCTCGGCAACGCACTGACGCTGATCGGCGAAGCAACCCAGGCCGGTGCAACGCTGGATGCCGACGCGGTGGTCGATACTATCGCCGGCATCGCAACCCTGTTGGAGGCCATCACCAACCAACCCGTTAACGAGGCCAATGTCGCGGATACTCAGCTACAGGTGGAAACCCTGCTGGCCTCCGTGGTCGCCGCCATCTCCGCCGACACCCCGGAAGCCGATGCCGCCGCCATCATGCAGGCGGTAACCGACATGGTCAATTCCGCGCTCGGGGTGCCAGGTGTTGTTGTCAGCCTGCCCATGGCGGTCAATGCCCGCACACTGTCGGAAACCACCCTGGAACGGCAGTTGGCCAACATCGGTGACGCCATAGGTCAAACCGTCGAATTCGTCGACAGCGAAACCACGCAAGCCCTGCTGGCGGACAATCCCACGCTGTTGGGCCGTGTGCTTGACATGGTGAGCATCAATCTCGACTCCAGTCTGCCGCTGGATATCACCACCAGCAGCACGGCGCTGGAGAACGCCGGCCTCAGCAGCAGCGACGCCGCCGAACTGGCCGAGTTGCTGGCGCAGTTCCCCAACCCCGACGGCGTGTCCATTGCCACACTGCTGGGCACAAACACCGGCGGCTCGATATTGAGCCAGGTGGTTGGCGGCGCGGATGCCGAGGTAGACAGCACCACCGGGCAAGTCAACGTGGGCGACATCGCGGCTTTTGTCTCCCGCGTCATTCTGGTGCCGGCCAGCGTTCCTGACGGCATCACCGTGCTCCCCGATGGTTCCGCGCTGGGTGTCACCGACGGTGTGGGTGTGGTGGTTGTACCCGCCCCCTACGACATCGTCAGCTTCGCGGGCGGCGCGGTCCTCGCCGACAGCGAAATCGACGTGCGTGTGGAACCCAGCGGCCGCGTACGCCTGGACAACGGCGAATTTGAGTTCTCGGGCACCTTCAGCTTCACCGAAACCACGCCGGGTACCGGAGGCACCGGTGAGACCGTATTCGTTCCACCGGAAGGCGACGACCCCACCAGCCCCGACTACGCCTGGCAAGTGCAATATCCCGACGGCACCACGCAAGATGTGCTGCCCTTTGTCACCAGCGACACTTTTTATGATTCTGTCGCGGAGTTCGGTTTCGACGTCAGCACCGACCGCTACACCGGCATCCTCACCATAGGCGGCGCCAATTTCCGGCCGGATTACTTCGTCACGCCGTTAACCGAGGCCGAGTCCACCTATCTGGGTGATTTCGCCGACGAGAACGGTAATGCGTTGCTGGAAACCGAAATCAACGGCGACGGCATAACAGATTACAAACTGATCACCAGCGCCGGTGTGCAAATCATTTATGGACTGCCCTGAGAATTAGAGAATAACGGTGACCTACGCCACACTCTTCAACTCGTTTCTGATCACGGGCATCTCGTTGCTGATGCTCAAACCGTTCGCCCACCGCATGGGGCTGGTTGATGTTCCCGGCGGCAGGAAAACACACGAAAAAGCCACCCCTTTGATCGGCGGCCTGGGCATCTTCCTGGGCACACTGGTCATGATTCTGTTCACCCCCAACGTCTTCCACGAATACGGCGCGTTGCTTGCTCTGGCCTCACTGGTGCTGTTTGTCGGCCTGCTGGACGACGCCATTGAGCTGCGCGTATCGGTACGGATGGGCGCCCACGGCTTCGCCGCCCTGGTGATGGCAACCGTCGCTGATGTGAAACTGGAATCCTTGGGCAATCTGTTAGGCGCCGGCCCGGTTGAACTCGGCCTGTTGTCCGTCCCGCTAACCGTGTTCGCCACCGTGGGGGTAATCAACGCCGTGAACATGGCCGACGGCCTCGACGGCCTCTCGGGCGGGCTGGTATTGATTGCACTGGCCTGTATTGCAGCGGTGGCCGCCGTAGCGGGCAACTTCGAACTGCTCGCCCTGTCGACCATTCTGGGCTGCTCGCTGGCCGCCTTCCTGACAATGAATTTTCGGCTGTTGTGGAAGAAAAATGCGCTGGTGTATCTGGGGGATGCGGGAAGCACCATGCTCGGGTTCATGGTGGCGTGGATTTTAATCAGTGAGTCACAGGGGCCCGATGCAAGCTTCGCACCGGTGTTCGCGCTGTGGTTTCTGGCTGTGCCGCTGCTGGATACCGTTTACCTGCTGATCGGGCGCCCGCTGCGAAAGATCTCTCCCTTCACACCCGGCGTGGATCACCTGCACCACAATCTCATACGTCACGGGCTTAGCGTGAAAACAACAGTGATGTTGCTGTTCGCCACCGCGGCAGCATTTGGAACGATCGGGCTAATCGGCTACCTGATGCAGGTGAGTGAAACGTTCATGTTCCTGGCGTTTATGGTGCTGTTTACGCTGTATGTGCATGTGGGGCAGTTACTGGGACAACGGACAAAGGCTTCCGCCGGCTGAACAACACGGCCGGAAGCATATCATCCACGTAATCCAAAAGTGCCCGTCAATGCCCCTTCCGTTCCTTAATGGTGACACCCATGACTACCCGTCCGACTTTGATCCTGCTACTCGCCCTGTCCGCCGGCCTGCTGGCCGCCTGCACGCCGCCCGCATGGAACTCCTTCGACAATTTGCAGATGCCGCCACCGGTGACCGAGGCGGACATACCCTCCGACATCCACCGCGACTCCTGGGCGCGGTTGCCGGCCGTGCAGCGCGAGAACCTTAACCCGGAAGGCCAGCGTGTCTACGACATGATGACCAGCCCCGGCAACGGTTATGAGGACGGTCTCAGAGGCCCCCTGGGCATGTGGGCCTACAGCCCGCAGATGGCGGAAGGCGCCTGGCTGATGCGGCAACGGGTGCGCTATGGCACCGCCAACGACCAGCGGCTCACCGAACTGACCATCCTCTCCACCGCGCGGGAAATCAGCAACCAGTATGAGTGGACCGCCCATGAACCCCTGGGGCGCACCGCCGGCCTGGAACAGGAGATCATGGACTTCGTCAAGTACCGCCGCCCCATGAGTGAAGCCAACGACATCCCCGGCATGGGCGAACACGAACAACTGATCATCCAGTTCGCCCGGGAGTTGGTCAGTGAACCAAAAGTGAGTTCAGAAACCTTCGCCCGCCTGCACACCATAACAGGCGACGAAGGCATGATGGACCTGGTGGGCCTTATCGGGTACTACCAGTTCGTGGCCATGACCCTCAAGACCTTTGATGTGCAGAACGCACCGGGGAGTGAACTACTGATGCCGATGGCGGGGCGAGAGCAGTTGGGACCATAGCTTGGGGACCATAACCCGGGTCAGAAATGCGTTACCTTTTTTCAATCGACGGGTGACTTGCCGCCAGCCTATAGGGATACTCGCTTCGCTGAAATCGACAGCATCACCTATCCAGTTCCTCGGCAATCAAAGTGAGGTAACTGGTCTCCAGCGCCTCGACCGCCCTGATGTACCCCGCCGGATCCACAAAGGTCTCCGGGCTGTACGCCTGCCCCGGCATGTACTTGTCATGCATGTTGTACTGTCCGTTGTGGGCAGCTACCCACACGTCCACATTCAGCTTTTTCTGCTTGTTATACGTAGTAGCGAAGTCAACGGCGACGCCTTCATAGGTGGGGTCAACCACCAGTTGCTTGCCGCCATTGATGGTGCCCATGTTGATGATACCCACATCGTATGTGCGCCCGCCTTCACTCACCTGGAAGGTGTAGCTGGAGCTGCCTTCCGTGTGACCCGGGTGTTCGTGCACGGTGATGCGCAGATCGCCCAGGGTAATCAGGTCGTCCTGTTCAACGATGCGGTCCACCTCCACCGGCTCGAAAGTCTCGCGACCGCCGAAATGGGCGTCGGAGAAACCGCCGTCTTCCAACACGCGGGCATCTTCCGGCGTGGCCCACACTTCGGCGCCAGTGAGCTCCTTGATCTCGGCCATGGCGGCGGTGTGATCCCAATGCGCCTGCGAGGTGAGCAGGATGCGAATATCATCAAAATCAAAGCCCAGTGACTCAATGTTGCTGCGGATGTGCTCGGTGGAATCGGCCAACCCTGTGTTGATCAGGATATGGCCGTCGTTGGAGGTGATCAGGAACACGCTGAGATCCAGCATGCCCACACCATAGAGCGGGCCAATGATGCGGAAGGCCGGAAACGGCGTGACCCAGCCTTCCGGCGGATTGGACTGGGCGCCGACAGAACTTGAGAGCAGACTCAGGCTGAGAGCGATTGCAGTGATAACCGGGCTGAAGGTTGGCTTGTTCATGGTGGGTCCTCTTGTTTTTCGCGAGTTATTCGGGAGTTATCAGGGTTTATCAGGGAGGACTGATCCTGCGCGCATAAGACCGGTGCCAATTCCACGCTGTCTCCACGATACCCTCGATGTCATCATACTCAATCGTCCAGTCCAAAACATCCCTGGCTTTATTGCTTGACGCTACCAGCCGCGCCGGGTCGCCGGCGCGCCTGTCATGGACAGCGAAGGGTATTTCAACGCCGGTCACACTTTCGCAAGCCCGCAACACTTCCAATACCGAATACCCTCGTCCCGAGCCAAGGTTGAATCGATGGAAGCCGGGGTTAGTGCCGAGAAACTCCAGGGCAAGCAGATGAGCCCTGGCCAGGTCGTTGACATGCACATAATCCCTGATGCAGGTGCCATCCGCCGTTGGATAATCAGACCCGTACAAAGCGAACGCAGCATCCGCTTTCTCCAATGCTCCCACCAGCACACGCGGGATCAAGTGCGTCTCGTTTGCGTGGGCCTCACCAATTTCCGCGGAGGGGTCGGCACCGGCGGCATTGAAATAGCGCAGGCATACAACGTTCAAGCCATGGGCAATGCTTGAATCGGCCAGGATCCGCTCTATGAAATATTTACTCCAGCCGTAGGGATTGATCGGGCACTCAGGGTGGGATTCATCAATAGTGTCTGTCAGTGGATTCCCAAACACGGCAGCGGACGAGGAAAAGATCAGTTCTTTAACCTGAGCTGCCCCCATTGCTTCTATAAGGTTGAGGGCAGCCAGGAGGTTGGTTTTGTAATAGTACCCTGGCTTCTGGACAGACTCGCTGACGATGGACTTTGAAGCGAAATGCAATACTGACGTGATGCTTTCGTTCTCGAAAACCCCCATGACATCCGACAGCGAAGTCATGTCAACCCTGTAAAGCTTTGCACATTCCGGTACAGCCCATGTGTGCCCTGTTGACAGATCGTCGAGTACTACGCAGTTTATTCCCCTGGATAACAAAAGCCTGAGTGCATGGGAACCAACGTAACCTGCGCCTCCGCATACCAAAACTGACATGGTTTACCTTTTTGTTTTACGTTTTACGTTTTACGTTTTACGCTCCACGCTTTACGCCGGCTTCGTTGGTCGCCGTATGCGCTGCGGCAGGTTTTCCCCTTCCAGTGCGAGGCCCACACTATCGGTTTTGCTGCCGGCAAGTTCGGCCAATCGGCCGTGCAATCCAAGCACGAACAGAACGGTCGCATAGTTCCCGAGCGAAACGCCGGGATCGCCTTTCTCGACCTTGTTAAGGGTGGTCCGGCTAATGGAAGCGCGTTCTGCCATGATCTTCGTGGGAATGCGCCGCCGCAAGCGGGCATCACGTATATCGCCGCCCAGCTTTCGCAGGGCGCGACGAACCGGAAACGGCAGCTTCGTGATCTTATCGCGCGAATTCATGTTAACGTCTATAATTATATACCTTAATACTGATAAGGTACACTATCATGAACTTTACGTCCAAGATCTGTAAGTGAACGTACAGGTCTAGCGCCAAGGCAAAGCGCTGGGCAAGAAGTTGAATGTATTATATTTATTACATATAATACAAGAGTCAATGACGACGATTATTTCCTAGACACGCCCCTAGCGGGCGGGCGAGGAAGCACCCATGAGTATGATGACTTTTAGATTGGAGGACGATGTTAAAAAACGTCTGGATGCAGTGGTTAACCAGCTAGGATTAAACCAAAGCAAGATACTACGTGATGCTGTCATCGAGCGATTGGAAGAGTTGGAAGAGATGGCCATCATCATGGAGCGTGTCAAGGCGAATCGTCCTAAAAGGCCAATAAATGAGCTATGGAAAGAACTTGGATTGGAAGATTGAGTACGATGCAGGCTTTGCGACTGACTTAAAAAACTTAGGTCGGACAGATCAATTACGATCAAAAAGTATCTGGAAAAACTGCATATCGAGTGTAGCAATCCACGGGACCGGGGCGAGCCATTACGGGCCAACTTGACCGGCTTATGGAAATACCGGGTAGGAGATTATCGCTTACTCTGCCAGATCGTGGATAAACAGGTAGTCATTCTCTGTTTGCTGGCTGCGGTTCATCGAAGTAAATCCTATTCGCGTAGAAACGTAGACCAGCTTTTGAAAAGAGCACTGGAACTCCAGAAGAAGATATAGAGTTCGTCAATTTCTGTCCCGTCACCCGCCGTATCGCGGGTTTTTGCGGTAGATCACCTCGAAGCTGTCCATGATCCAGGCGGGATTGCGCACGCAGCAAATCACCTTGAAACCGTCGAAAAGCTCCACCAGTTGATGCAGGCGCGCGGTCCAGATGCGGTTGGTGTCGAAGATCACCGGACGGTCGACCATCTCAGCGTAATAGGCCGACAGCAGCGCCCGACACATGTCGCGGCGTTTAGACTCGGTGAAGAATGGGGAGAATTCGCCGTTCGCGCCCACCTGCTCCAGGAACGTGTTGAGCAAAGGCGCTACCGGGCTGGTCATGGCGGCGTGAAAACGTGGATTCTGGCGCAGGATGCCGGCCAGTAGTGTAGACCCGGCCCGGGGAAGGCCGGATATGAAGTGCAGTTTCTGTGGGGAAGAGGATGATGTGGTACGCATAAAACTATTGCCGGTTATCAGTATTTGGGTACCGGCTGGCGATCACTTCCGGCAGACGAAGGTGATGTGTTATCGATCTTTTTAAAGAGCCTTAATGGGTAACGGCACTTTCCAGGTTTGCTTCAACATGTCACGCCGAATAGTGTCGATTGGTTCTCAGTTTTGTGATCTGAGGGGCGGGGTATGGCTCAGCGAGTGAGGCCGCTATGGGTGAGGCACTCCCAGATCTTTGCAGATTTTTCTGGAGAGGACCTCGTTTATTTCTCGATGCCGCGGGATTGCTGACCCTTCACGCCGCGTCCCGCACTGGCGCGTGTATCACGATCTCATCATAGGGTGCGGTGAGGGTGCCCTGCCCGTCCTTGTCCAGCAACCCTAGCTCCACAAGGGCAGCGACATCGTTGTGAACATTCTTGTAGTCGCGCCCCAGCTGTATCGCCAATTGACGGGTGTTCAGGTTGCCGTGCCTGGCCACGAAGCGAATCAGCTCCAGGCGCTTGGGAGTGATGGCGGAGAACAGGGATTTCAGACTGCCGAATGCGAGGCGGGGAACAGAGCATTCGCCTGACTCGGCCTCACGCCATGTTTGGGAAAATGACTCCAGGGCCGCGTCAGGTGTCATGACTTCGATTTCAATGCGATTCATCAGAACCACCTCCAGCCCGCCAGACGGGCGCAGTCCATACGAAAGTCCGCGATCAGCTTTGTAACCGACTCGAATTCATAGGGCTCCTCGACGTCGCCATAGTGACGATGATCACCCTTGCCGACTTCATTGTCATAGCGAACGATGCAAGCGCCTCCCGGACGACCGCAGTACAACCGGTACTTCAATCCATGTGGTCTATCCGCGTTGGAAGCCGGCAATGCCCAGATCACCATCTCCATCAGCACCTGGCCTTGCCTGGCTTTGTAATGAAAGAGCTTCCGTGCTCTCACTGGAAAATCCTAGTTCATTAAAGTTATGGTGTCAAACACCATAATGCGGACATTATTGAATCCTTAAGAAGTGTAGTCGCGAATTCGACAACCTACCCAGCATGCCCTCAAATGCTCAAATGCGAGTTCGCTGTATCGTTAAGTTCAACTTATCAGTGTCCCCTACTTCCGGGGCGCTGGCTTCAGTATGTGCTATACTTTTCGAGGACCAAAGGATCCAGCCCTCCTGAAGGTCCGTCTTTTAGCTCGTACGGGGACCGTTATGACACAAAAGGCCCGAAAACCAGTTAACAACACGCAAACGGCAATTACAAACGCCGAGCAGGCCGTGTGGACACCCGCCACGGTCAAGCGCGCCAAGGCTATCGCCGCTGACAAGAAAAAGTCAGTCGACTTGCTCAAGCGCGCCGGTATTCTGAATGAGGACGGAATTCTCGCCAAAGAGTACACAAACTGAAGTAACGCTTTATTTAGGTCAATGGAATGACCATAACACGCAAGCTTTCTCCCCTTGTCGGCTTTCATGGCTGCGATCGTTCCGTCGCAGAGGAAGTATTGGCAGGTAACTCGCATCTCAATGCGAGTGAAAATTCCTACGATTGGCTGGGGTCTGGCATTTATTTCTGGGTGGAGAGCTTCGCTCGAGCGATCGATTGGGCCAGATCCAGTCAGGGTATCATCGAGCCTTACGTTGTTGGTGCATTTCTGGACCCGGGATATTGTCTGAACCTGACAGATTACGGCGTTGCTCCCCGGATCAAGGAAGCTTATCAATTGTTTGCTGAAACCTGTCGTAACTCAGGGAGCTCTTTACCAATCAATGCTGTTCAGCATAGCGGAACAATACTTGTCAGAAATAAGCACAATGTGCCATGGACGAGCTTCTGATTGCAGAGCGCTCAGATCAATAAACCGGGGAGCCGTGTTAGGTTCCGCCGGTGTCTGTTCATCAGCCAGGCGCTTGCGCCATTTGCAAAAGCTCGCGTATCCAACACCATTGTCTTTGCAGAATTGTGTTGCCGGTTGGTCGACTTGTTGCCATTGTTCAATAAGGGCCTGCCACTGGGCAGGTGTACGGCGCGAGGGATGAGTCATCGTAGGATCTCCTGGGTTAATGAAGAGACCAGATTATCGCGCGAGGAAGGGGGTTAACAGGACTCCTTATAATGAACGGTTACCTGTAAATAACGTTTTGCTATCGCAATGTCTTTCTGCTGACTGGATTTGTCACCACCGCAAAGCAGCAGCAACCAGGACGAGCCGTGTTGGGCGAGATAGACTCGGTATCCGGGCCCAAAAGGCATGCGAACTTCGCTGACTCCCTCCGCCGACGGTCTTGATATCGCCGAGATTGCCAGCGGTCAGTCGCTGCAAGCGGAGCCTGGGTACGCGCCTGTATGCTGTCCTTAAAATCTTTCGTCAATACCATCATGTCAGAAGACCCTCAACCCTTTCGGCTGGAGTAACCCAATACGGCCTTCGCCATGCGCGCATCCCCATCAGCTAAACCTTCAAAGGCGTGAGCGGTTTGTACCACGGAATGACGCTCTTTAACTTTTGTGTTTCGCATAATGATCATTTGCCTGTTTAAACCGCTGAACACTTCTGGGAGCGGAGTGCCTCAGAGCACCGCGCCCTTTTTGAGAGAATCCTTGCCTGGGGAAAGTACGTTCGTGTAGAACGAGAAAGTCTGCCCGGCAATATGGTCCCACTCGTATTCCATCGGCATGTCTTGCCTTCCTGCTTCGGCCTCTGTACCTGGCGAGGTAACAGCATCCAGCACGGTGGCCAGGATCTGCGGGCTCAGTTCATTCTGATACAGGTGGACTCTGTGAGAACCGAACCGGCATTGAAGATCTGTCATTGCACCTATTTGTGGGACGAGGACCGGCCTGCCGAACGACAATGCCAGTATGGCGGATCCGGAGTTCAGAATGTCAAGGTAGGGTAATACCACAAGATCCGCCGCATTCAGAAAAACAGTAATATCGTCGCTACTGATATGTTCAAGATGGAGACTGACGCGTGAATCTTCGGATGCAAGCTGTCTGATATTCCGCTCCAGTCCAGAGTTAATCGAAGCAACCCCGGCAACCACCAGGCGGAGATCTGTCGACACCATGGCGGAAAACGTTCTGATCAGGTTTTCCACATTCTTGTAGGGTCTCACCATGCCGATAAACAATACGACCCTGTCATCCTCGCCCAACCCCAGTTTCTTTCTCGCTACGGCCTTGCCTATGACATTCGGATAGGCATCGCGGTAGTGACCATGAAAAATGATCGCGGACTTTTTCAGGACCAGGGCCGGATACTTGCTCTCCGCCAGCACACGCCCGGTGTCCGTCAGATGAATGACTCCATCGACCGCGTCAATGAACCTGCATTGGCACCACAGTTCCAGTCTCGGGTGCACACGCCCGTGACTCTCCAGATTATGCACAGTCCAAACCACACGCAAGCCTTTAAGTTTCACTACGACCATCTTCAGAAGCATTGACATCAAGCGGACGAAGAATCTCGCGCCAGGTTTCCCATTGAAGACGTGATCCGGCCAATGAATATGGACTATAGAGTGCTTACCGGTTAAAAGCGTACGCCAGTTAAACTCTTCCACTTTTACACTGGAAATCTTGAGTAGATGGCTGTATAGCAGGAGGTTATATGGATTATTGTGCGCGTTCCTGAAAGCGGGGTTTGCAAGAATGTTCATCTCAATCGTTATTGCTCCAGTTCGCGGTTGCTGCCGCAGGATAAAATATTTTAAGTCGCTATACGAAAATTGTAGATGTTAAACACGACTGACGCTCCCTGGCGGGGCCATCAGCGCCAATGCATCCAGATACGCCTGCACGACGATCGCTTCAGAGAATTCCCTGCGCGCCCGCTGGGCCGCCCGTTCTCCAAATGCCTCCAACCACTGCGGATCAGACTGGGCCTGTTCCAGCACCTGCATCATCACTGCCGCCAGGCTCCCGGCGTCACGCGCACGGCACAGCCAACCCGTGCGGTCCGCTTCCACTGAATGGCGGCAACCCGGCACATCCGAGACAACGGCTGGCCGCCCCACCGAGGCGGCTTCCAATACAGTACGCGGCATGCCTTCACGATACGACGGCAGGACCAATACATGGCATTGCTGCAAGAACGGCAGGACATCAGTCTGTTCACCCTGCCACTCCACAATGCCTTCCTCCTGCCAGGCGGCGATCTCCGCATCCGAAATGGCACTACGATTATCCACCTTGCCTGGACCAAGCAACAGGAAGCGGGCAGTCGGCCAGGCAGCACGCACCCGACGCGCGGCCTCCACGTACTCACGCACGCCCTTGTCCGCGATCAATCGTGCAATCATCAGGAAGGTAATATGGCCGTCCCGTATACCATCGGGTAGAGGGGAGAAAGCGAAACGCCGCGTGTCGACCCCGGAGCCGGGCAGCAGGACAGTGCGTTCGGGAGGCGCCAGGCCGCGAGAGACAAACAGATCCCGATCTTCCGGATTCTGAAAGAACACCCGCGTGGCACCGCGATTGGCCACACCATACACGCGCCGCACTTGGCGGTAAAGCCATGAGTCGTGAATGAAGGCCGTGCCAAGACCGGAGATGTTGCTGGCGTAGGGAATACGGAGACTGCGCGCACAGAGCCCGCAGTAAAGGTTCATCTTGATGGTGAAATTGAAAAGAGCGTCAGGACGCTCCCGACGCAACAGACGATAGAGGTGATACAACAGCGCCAGTTCCGTTGCCGGACCCGCCCCGGCCCGTTCTATCTTCACCGCATGGAAGCGTGCGCCCAGCGATTCAAGGCGCGGCGAGTAATTGTCCGGCGGAGCCAGGCACAACACCTGGCAGCCTTCGCGCAACAGAGCCTCGATGGTCGAGCGGCGAAAATTCCATAGATAGAACGATGTGTTTGCGGTCAACACCACACGCATACGTATCAGCCCGCCGCCAGCGGCCAGAACTGATACGGCAACCACGCTTGCCTGTGTCCGGCGAAATTGAGCCAGACAAACAGCACTGCAGCGTAGTACGCCAGAATCGCCCCCCGTACATAGGCCCGCTGCGCAGGGACCACCAGCGAGGGCAGATGACTGAATAGCACCAACTGCAGTGGCATGAAGTAAAGAGCGATACGATCAACCGCAGTCGGGGCCTGGAACACCAATGGCAGGCAAGCCAGGGAAAACAGGGCTACCCAGGTCCACAGCGCGCGAGCTTCCCCCGTCATGACGAAGCGGCGTCGCCAGAGCAGGAAGAGTACGGCCGGGAGCACGTTCATCGCGATGCGGATCGGGCCACCATCGGAAGCCTGAGAGTAATCCGACAGCACATAGTTCTGCCAGAAACTATCCACCTGCTCGGCCAGAAACAGCAGGTACAATACTGTAGTGGCAATTCCGACCCATAATACTGTAAGAAACCGGGTACGCTGATCAGCCAGGATGGCGAGTGGGAGAAGTACTACTGCCGATTTATGAAAAGTTGCGCCAACGGCCAGTGCCAGTGCGAAGGCCAGCAGGCGCCGCTCGATCAACCAGGCCAGACCAAACAGAAGAAAACCCAACGCAGTGGCCTGTCTGGTATATCCCATCGCCACGACCACTAACATGTAAGGCATGGCTACCGCGAAAGCCAGCATAGGTTCGGGCAGACGGCGGACGAAAGCGACCAAGCCCGTCGTGAAAATCAATCCACAGACAAGATTGACGAACCAGATACCGGCGCCGATGCGAGACGAAAGCCAGGTCAGCGCATAGTAACCAGGATCACTGGAGATCAGTACTTGATGTAAGGGCAAGCCGCCCACACGCAAAAGATGTAACTGGTAGCTGCTCCAATCACCACCCACCTGATAACGTAGCCCGATCAATAGAGCGTAAACTGCTCCCAGAACGATCCATAGACTGACGGCGGGCCGACGATGTGTCGCCGCCATCAACGCAGGCAGTATGTAGATCCCCCAATAAGGAAACATATGTCGCTTCAGTGATCCTGTATATCGCAGATAGCCATCAACCAAACGTTATGACCAGGTTCGTAACCACGCTTGAAACATCAGGACGTTCCAAAGCGCGCCCTGGTGACGAGATTGACCGGACAAGTACTCCGCCCACATCTGGCGGATGGGTGCCGGGTCAAGGAACCCTTCCTGTTGTATGCGTTGTTCATCCAGAAGGGGTTCTGCCCAAGCCCGCAATGGTCCCCGCAACCAATGCTCGATGGGAACGGCAAAGCCCATCTTCGGTCGATCCATCAGCTCCCGAGGCACATAACGGTAGAGTACCTGACGAAGCAGCCATTTGCCCTGGCCGTCGCGGACCTTGAAGCCGACCGGGACCCGCCAGGCGAACTCAACCAGGCGGTGGTCGAGCAGCGGCACGCGCGCCTCAAGACTTACCGCCATGCTCGCCCGATCTACTTTGGTGAGAATGTCATCGGGTAAGTAGGTCGCCATGTCGCGATAAAGCATCCGTTCGCAGACTCCAGGCAGTTGGGGCATACCCCCGAGGCGGTCTATAGGGAGCATGGGCTCGCGTACACCACGCACCACCACCTCGGGCCGTTTCCAGTGCGAAAGCAGATCGCGGTGAAAGGCCTGAGCATCGTCAGCGCGCAGGCCGCTCGCCAATTTATCCAGCTTATGTCCAAGCTGAGGAATGCCGGTCCCGGTACCAAGCCACCTCCTGCTGTTTCCAGTCAGTCTGACAGCACCGCTAATGGCCGAACCCAATCCACGCCGCAGACCGGGCGAGAGCCCACCGAGCTGCTGCCACAGCCGTGGACCCACCACATGACGGTTGTAGCCGGCAAAGAGTTCGTCTCCACCGTCTCCCGATAGACTGACGGTGACGTGGTTCCGTGCCAATCGGCTGACCAGAAACATGGGGATCTGGGAGGAATCCGCGAACGGCTCGTCGAAGATTTCCGGCAACTGTGGTATCACTGCCCGGGCTTCCTCCGGAGTGACGTAGAGCTCCGTGTGATCAGTGCCCAGATGTCCCGCGACCGAGCGGGCGTGCTTCGCCTCATCGTAGCCGGTCTCGTGAAAACCGATGGAAAATGTCCGCACCGGTTTCGGGCTCTGTGCCTGCATCAGGGCAGCTACCGTGCTGGAGTCGTAGCCCCCCGAAAGGAATGCCCCCAAAGGCACATCGGCAACCATACGCCGGCCAATGGCATCCCGTAGCAGATCGTCCAAGGCATCAGTGAGGTCCCCAGCCTCTCCGCCAGCTTCAGCCATCCCACACTGCGCGACGGATGCCAGGTCCCAGTAACACTGAGGCTCACTCACCGCGCGTCCGCTGTCGCTAATCACCACGTAGTGTGCCGGTGGCAGTTTTTCGATGCCGCGGTAGATGCTCCAGGGTGCCGGTACATGGCTGTAGCGCAGGTACAGTGCCAAAGCTTCACGATCCACCTCGCCACGCCACCCGGGATACGCCGTCAGTGCCTTGAGCTCCGAACCAAACAAAAAGGCGTCCCCGCTGCGTCCGTAATACAGAGGTTTCTCGCCCATGCGGTCCCGGGCGAGGTAGAGCCGGCGATCTGCATCGTCCCAAAGAGCGAATGCAAACATACCGTTGAGCCGCGCCAGAGTTCCCGGTACACCCCAGTAGCGCAAGGCCGCCAGCAAGGTCTCCGTGTCCGAGTGCCCTCGCCAGTTAAAAGCCGCTCTCTCGGCCTCAAGGCCACCACGCAAATCTCGATGATTGTAGATTTCGCCGTTGTAGACGAGTACATAGCGCCCACAGGGTGAGCACATGGGCTGGTGTCCGGCCGGAGAAAGATCAAGAACAGACAACCGGCGGTGGGCAAGTGCAACACCGGCTTGCGGGTCTATCCATACACCGGCATCGTCCGGCCCGCGACTCGAGACCCGTGCCGCCATGCGCTCCGCAACTGCTTCCTCAGCGGGTTTCGACGTATCCCAGAAACCGGTAATTCCGCACATCAAGGCTCCCTCGCCGCAGCACCGCACAGAATTTTGGCCATACGCGGTGCTTGGACCTGAAGGGAGTAATGGCGCTCGACTGCCACACGTCCGCGCTTTCCTAACTCGGCGCGTAACGCGGTATCATTCAGAAGTTGGGTTATCACACTGAACCACTGTTCGTGACTGGTGGCCAACAGTCCGCAGTCACGTCCCTGCACGATCTCGGTATTCACACCAACAGGAGACGCGACTACTGGCTTGGCGCAGGCCATGTACTGGATCAGTTTGTAGCCGCACTTGCCGCGCTCCCATGGGCCGTCCCTCAAGGGCATAATACCAATATCGAAGCCAGCGACATGCTCGGCTTCCATCTCCTCGGACCAAGGCAACACGTCAACAGGTACGGACCCAAACTGCTGTGCCAGTTCCAGCGTGGCGCCAACCAGCACCAGGCGAATACCATGTAACCGGTGAAGTCTCTCGAATACGGTGCGCAGTTCAAGGAGGTAATGCTGGGTAGAAGGGGACCCGATCCAACCGATCACAGGAGAAGCGTTACTGGTCACTGGCACCGGCGTATAACGCTCTATATTCACCACCGTCGGCACCCGCTCTACACGCTTGGCGCCAGCCTGCTCCGCCCGGTCTGCCAGGTAGCCGTTGCCACAGATCACCGTGGCCGCACCGGCCATAACGCGATCAATCTTTTGTCCAAGCAGCCGCCGGACTAAGGTATTGTCCGAGAGGTCGTAGTTATGAAAGACTGCATCGTCATAATCGACGATATAAGGTACGCCAGAGGGCATCAATCGGTGTTCCAGCCAGAAAGGGAGATATGGCAACGCCTCCTTCTCCAGCCAAATCAGATCGGCTTTGCCAGCCCGACACATGCGACAGACGCGGTTGAAATAGCCACGCGCCATCCCGGTCAGTGACCGCCTTTTCTCGCCGTAAAGTCTTCGCAGGTACGAGTCGTCAGAGAGTGGGGAGGACGTGACGTGTACTCCTGTCCGCTCCAATACTGGCAGGTACTGAAGCAAGCGCAGTCGACTGCTCGCACCATCACGGCTGTACCTGCAAAGCAGTAAGATATTCACAAACCAACACGCTCAAGTGCCCGTTGGTAGGACGCAATACTGGATTCAAGGGAATGGTATTCGAGCCCTGCCTCGCGGCAACGGGACCGAAAACATTCACGATGGACTAACACTTCGTCCGTAAACCATGCTGCGGCCCGCTCTAGCGTGACCGAATCGAGTTCGTCGATCGGGAAACCAACCTCTGGCGAGATAGCAACGGCGTCGCCAACCCCGGGCGTTGCGACTACTGGCAATCCGCACAGCAGATATTCACCCAGTTTGATGGGCACCACTCCCTGCATGGAAAATGAGGGCCTGCGAAGGCTAAGCCCAAGGTCGGAACTCGCCAAGTACTCCGGCACTTCATTCGGCGAAACTGATCGGATTACGATCTTGTCTTTTAGTCCGGCATTTTGTATTACTGCTGATCGGGCCTCGGTCAGAGACCCGGTAAGGATCAGAAACCGGGCATCCGGTCGACGCTGTACGGCCTTGGAGAACAACATCAGCATCTCGGACAGGCAGTACTGCCCGCCGAGAGACCCTGTATAAACAAGCAGGGGCGCGTCGGCATCGATCCCCAACCGCTTCCGGACCTGCTCCCTTGAATCTCGGCCGCTGGGAGTGAAACGATCCACATCTCGTCCGTTACCTACCTGGCAAAAGCGCTCTGCCTCGACACCTGCTCCAGCACGGGCTAACAGAATATCCGCCGCCTTCTGTGTCCGGGTCAGTACCACATCTGCGCAACGGACCCCCTGGGCCTCGACGTCCCGGAGAAAGCGATAGGTCAGGCCTTTCGGTGACATGCCACGGAAATCGACTCGCTCATCCAATGGTAAGCCATCCGCATCAAACACCATAGGTATTTGCATGCCACGAAGTGCCCGCATGCTGGACAGGACAGGGAGTATGCTTCGCGGCATCACCACATGGATATTCCACTCACGAATCGCCCGCCGGATCGAGCGTACTCCTCTCACAGCGGTTAGAACGGCACCAATCGTAGCGGGTTTACGCCAAACCCGAAGTTCATGGTACGGCACCCCGGCTTGAGAACACGCAGCCTTGACAAGTTGGACTCGCTCCGGATCGCCCCACGTAAATTGCAGCACATGACAATCCCAACCTTTTATTGCCAGACCACGAAAAATGGGAAGGAAAAGGCCTTCGAGATAGGAGGTCTGTGGGCCATCCCAAGTAACAAACAAAACATTCTTTCTGGACAAGTCTTTCGCACGCTGGATCATATTCCGGTTCTACACTACAAGCGAGATGTCGCCAATTCGTGGAGTTATTGTCAAATCTGGTGTATGCCCATCAAGCAGCGTTCCTGACTGATTGA
>JBBDLF010000027.1:0-19188 GCA_040879025.1 Pseudohongiellaceae bacterium | reverse complement strand
TTTTGATCGTTTTTTTGCCGCTATAGCTCAGCCGTGGTAGAGCAGCTGACTTGTAATCAGCAGGTCCCGAGTTCGACTCTTGGTGGCGGCACCATACAGTGACGGCCTGAAGTGTTTCGCTTCAGGCCGTTTTTGTTTTGCGCTGTCGCGCAATATGTTTTGGCAGAGCCAGCGAGATCGTTGCGGCGACAGCGATAAATCCAGTGGATATCCACAGGCACATGACCAGTCCGTATACCTGGTAAATCCAGCCCGACAACAATGTCCCCACCAGCCGCCCCAGGGCGTTGGACATATAATAGAAGCCCACGTCCAGTGAGACCCCATCCTCTTTCGCATAAGAGACGATCAGGTAACTGTGAAGCGACGAGTTGACCGCAAAAAGGGCGCCGAAAAAGAGCAGGCCACCCACCAGAACCACTTGAGGCGAGAGTCCGGATATCAGACCCAGACCGATCAGCGCGGGCAGCGTGGCCAGACCCGCTGCCCAGCTGAAGGCGGAACGGCCATCGGGCGCAGTGCCTGAACGCGCGCCCGTAATCTTCGGGGCCAACGACTGCACCAAGCCATAGCCGATAATCCAGATGGCGAGAAAACCGCCAACCATCGAATGATCCCAGGCCAGTTCCGCACTGAGATAGACCGGCAGAGCCACCACAAACCAGACATCACGAGCACCGAAAAGAAACAGGCGGGCGGCGGAGAGCACGTTCACCGCGCGGCTCTTCGACAGCAGTTCGCTGAACTTCGGTTTCGCCGTGGCTTTGCCGAGGTCGTGCCGTAGCAGGAAAATACTGACCGTCCACACGACTGCCAGTGCGGTCGCCATGGCCAGCACCGCCCCCTGGAAACCGACTGACGCGAGCAAGGCGGCACCGAGAAAGAACCCAACCCCCTTAAGCGCATTTTTTGAGCCAGTCAGAATCGCGACCCACTTGTAGAGACTGCTCTGCCGGTCGGCAGGAATCAGAAGCTTGATGGCACTCTTGGCGCTCATCTTGTTCAGATCCTTGGCGATGCCGGACAGAGCCTGCGCCGCCATAACCCAGAGCACTGTCAGCCATTGCGCCGGCACCACCAGCATGAGTAACGCAAACACCTGCAAGGCAAGCCCGGCATTCATGGTACGGTTCAGGCCCGTACGCGCGCCAAGATAGCCGCCGACCAGGTTCGTCACGACGCCGAAGAATTCATAGAACAGGAACAGCGAGGCAATCTGCAGGGGGCTGTAGCCGAGGTTGTGGAAGTGCAGCACCACCAGCATGCGCAATGCGCCATCGGTCAGGGTAAACGCCCAGTAATTACCGGTTACGATCAGATACTGCCGAATCTGTGGCCCGATTGTGGGAAGCGCCAGCATGCCGCTACTCTCTTTCCTTTGTTCCTTGAACTAACCGCTTAACCCGACCTTTCGGGTGAGTTCCGCCACCCGGCAGGAATAGCCCCACTCATTGTCGTACCAGGCGTAAATCTTCACGTGTGTGTGGTTGACAACCATCGTGGACAAGGCATCTATGACGGCCGAACGAGGGTCGGTCCGGTAGTCGATTGACACCAGAGGGCGCTCCTCGAATCCCAGGATGCCTCTCAATTCGCCCTGCGCGGCAGCCTTCAGGTAACTGTTCACTTCTTCAATGGTCGTTGCACGTTCCACTTCAAACACACAATCGGTGAGTGAGGCATTGGCCAGGGGCACCCGCACCGCGTGGCCATTCAGGCGTCCTTTCAACTCGGGGAAAATTTCAGTTATGGCGGTTGCGGAGCCCGTGGTTGTCGGAATCAGGCTCATGCCACTGGCACGGGCACGGCGCAAATCCTTGTGCGGCTGGTCAAGAATGCTCTGGGTATTGGTGAGGTCGTGTATGGTCGTGATGGAGCCATGGCGAATGCCCAGGTTCTCATGGATCACTTTGACAACCGGTGCCAGACAATTGGTGGTGCAGGAGGCGGCGGTGATGATCGGGTGAACAGCGGGATCATAAAGATGGTCATTCACCCCCATGACCACATTCAGAATGTCAGGTTCCTTAATGGGAGCGGTAACCACCACCCGCTTCACCCCCTGGGCGAGATAGGCTTGCAGAACTTCGCCACTTTTCATTTTGCCGCTGGCCTCAATGACGATGTCACATCCCGACCAGTCCGTCTCCCCGATAGCTTTATTCCCGGTGACGGCTATACGTTTTTCATCAATCAGAACCGCGCTGTTGTCGTACGCGGCCTCATGTTTCCAGCGACCGTGAACCGAGTCAAAATTGAGAAGGTGTGCGTAGGTGGCGGCATCGGCAGCGGGATCATTGATCTGGATGATGTCAAACTCTTCCATGTCCCAGGCCGCCCTCAGTGTCAGACGGCCAATACGACCGAAGCCGTTTATACCTGCTTTCATTGTGAAACTTCCCACACGGTATATCGTGGTACAAAACTATACCATATAATAGCCCGCACTGGCGGAAGACCCGGTAATCTTCTCGCCGGTAGCGTTTGTCAACGGAACCCGGTATGGGGTTACCGCAAGGAGTTACCGCAAAGAGTTACCGCAAAGAGTCAATTAAAGGCCGCGAGATGCATGAAGAAACCACGGCGCGAAACCGCCGCTCGCCCTGGCTGCTTTTTCTGGTTTTCCTCCGGCTGGGCCTGACAAGTTTTGGCGGGCCGATTGCCCATCTGGGATATTTTCGAGAAGAATTCGTAAGCCGCAGAAAATGGCTGGATGACGCGGCGTACGCGGATCTGGTCGCCCTGTGCCAGTTTCTGCCCGGGCCCACCAGCAGCCAGGTGGGTATTGCCGTGGGCTATTTGCGCCACGGCATCCTCGGTTCCTGCCTTTCCTGGTTCGCGTTCACGCTGCCATCGGCCGTCGTGCTGACAGTGTTCGCTCTGATTTACGATGACATTCCCGGAATAAACAATGCCACCTGGCTCCATGGACTGAAAGTGGTGGCTGTCGCCGTTGTGGCCCAGGCGCTTGTCGGTATGCAAAAGCAATTGTGCCCCGATTTGTTCCGACGCTTTCTTGCGTTGACCGCCGCGGTGCTGTTGTTGCTGGGCCCGGCGCTGGTTCCTGGGGTGGTGATGCAACTGGGAGTTATCCTCGCAGGAGCACTGGCGGGGTTTATTCTCATTGATCACAGCAAGATTCCGGGTCCCGGTTCCTCGCCGCTCCCCTCGGGCCAGAGCGTAGCGCCGATAGCCCTTGCCCTGTTCGTCATGCTATTGATAATGCTTCCTGTTGCCGCGGCCGGCACCACGCTGGACTGGGTTCATCTCGCCGATGGATTTTACCGGGCGGGCAGCCTGGTCTTCGGCGGCGGCCACGTCGTGTTGCCGATGTTGCAAAGCGAAGTCGTGCCCACCGGCTGGGTGGAGCAAGGGGAATTCGTCGCGGGTTATGGCGCGGCCCAGGCTGTCCCGGGGCCCTTGTTCACTTTCGCAGCCTATCTCGGTGCCGCGTCCACGCTCGCCTCGGGAGATATCCAGTCAATTCTGTTTGCCTTGCTCGCCGTGGTGGCCATATTCCTGCCTGGCTATCTGCTGGTCATTGGATTGTTACCGGTGTGGCACCGGTTCCGGGACGTTGAAGGGGTCCGGTCAGCACTGGAGGGCGTTAATGCCGTGGTGGTGGGGTTGTTGTTGGCGGCCTTTCTTGACCCGGTTATACCCGCGGCGATATTTTCCCTGGCGGACGCAGGCCTGGCGCTGGCCGCGTTTGTTCTGTTGGTCCATTTTCGTGTGCCGGCATGGGCCGTAGTGATTGTGTGTGCGGTGACTACAGCGTTGCTATGGTAGTCGCTGGGTTGACGAAGCCGAGGGTGGACTTGCTTCGGAATCCAACAGAGCAGGAAGCAGATCCGTGGTTTTTCCCACAGTCTGGAAGTGGGCGCGGGGATTGATAATCACAGGCCGTGATATCAAAAGATTATTGGGATAATTGATAATCTCGCGCTGCTCTGAAATCAGTTTGGTGCTGAACAGATTAATCTCGGAGATATAACCTTCAACATAGTTATCCATCTCAATAATGCGTATGAAATTACCTCGCCGAAACGACTGGTGAATCAGCAGGATAAAAAACGCGGTGATGTTGCTGAGCATTGACCAACTCGCGAACAACGCGACACCGGTCAGCGTCAGCAGGCCGGTGGAAAGCACGAGAATGCCGCTGAAGTCGATCCCCCAGATAAACAGTAGTACAACAACCGATAGTGTGGCGATGATCAGAACGATGGAGCCTTTTGCTTTTTGCAGCGCGTTGCCCTGGAGTTGACTGCGTTCCACGCCCTGTTCCAGTCGCGGCCGGACATATCGCAACACAATTACATAAACAATACACACCACGAAGGTGGCGATGAGGCTGAACAGATTATTGGTGGCCCAGGTGAGGGTGCTGGAAATAAAGGCATTCATGGCTGATAGGTTATCCTGCGTCGTCATGCGGCGGTGGCTGCCATTATAGCGGAGCCATGCGAAATTTGCTTTTGTAATCAACACCAACAGATAATGAGGGTCGGTGGCGAATGATAATCATTCGCCACCGACCCTTATAGAAGGTTATGCCAGTACTATGTCAAGTTCTGCGTCAAGTTCTGCGCCGACACAGCCATTCAGTCTGACCATGCGGGTCCGCGACTACGAGTGCGATATGCAGGGAATTGTCAACAATGCTGTCTACCAGAACTATCTGGAGTGGGCTCGTCATGAATATCTGCGCAGCAGGGGGCTGGACTTTACCGACCTCACTGTTCGTGGCGTGATCATCGTGGTGGTGAGGGCCGAGTTGAATTATCGGCGCTCACTGCGCGGTGGAGACGGTTTTCGGGTCACCGTGCGAGCGCGCAAGCTGTCCCGCGTGAGGCTGTTGTTTGAACAGGAGATCCTGCTGGATCCTGGTGGAGAAAGAATGCTGGACGCCCGGATTACCGCCACCGCGCTGAACGGTAATAAACCATATTTTCCGGAAGAACTCACCGCATTGCTTTAATCCCGCTGCTGGGCCACACTGGAGTTTCACTCAGCGTGCGCCGGCTCTCGTCGCTGATGCGCTGTCCTCGTCACCTGAATAAATCGATACAAGCAACCGCCATGTCTGAACCGCTGATACAAATCGACAACGATCTCGAAGTGCGTCTGCGGCGCGAAGAGAAACGCAAGCGCGGCAGTTACGTTGAACGCACCGACCATCTGGACGAAAAAGGCCGTACCCTCTTCATCAACCGCCTTATCCTTGAAGACTCTCCCTATCTGTTGCAGCACGCCCACAATCCCGTCAACTGGTACCCGTGGGGAGAAGAAGCGTTTGCAGCCGCGTGCGCGGAAAACAAACCCGTGTTCCTCTCGATAGGGTATTCCACCTGCCACTGGTGTCACGTCATGGAGGTGGAGAGCTTTGACAATGTCGACATCGCGAAGCAGTTGAACAGGGATTTTATCAGCATCAAACTGGACCGGGAGCAGTATCCCGATCTGGATGAGGTTTATATGACGGGCGTTCAGTTGATGACCGGCCAGGGCGGCTGGCCGATGTCCAGTTTTTTGCTCGGTGACGGCAGGCCTTTCTATGCCGGCACCTATTTTCCGCCGCAATCCTTCGCCTCATTGTTGAACGCTGTAAGCGCGGCGTGGAATGAGAAGCAGGACGAGTTGCGGGAAAGCGCCGCGAAGGTGCATCGCGCTATCGAGCATATTCTCAACGAAAAGGCGGAAGCGGATGTTATCCAGTGGGAGGCCATTGAAGAGGCCACGAAATTGGCGCTGAACCGTGAGGACAAGGCGTACGGAGGCCTGGCCGGTGCCCCCAAGTTTCCCCAGGAGCCATTGCTGCTGGCCTTGCTGGACGATGTTCACCGCTCCCGTGATCTTGAAAAAGCCGGTTTTCTCGGCCGGGCGCTTGACGGCATGGCCAGAGGCGGCATCTATGATCAGGTGGGGGGCGGCTTTCATCGCTACAGCACCGATGCGCAATGGCTGGCCCCTCATTTTGAGAAAATGCTGTACAACCAGTCGCAACTGGGCCTGGCTTTTCTACAGGCATGGGTGTTGTTCAAAAAGCCATTTCATCACCGGGTTTTGCGTCAGACCCTTGATTATGTACTGCGGGAGATGCAACAGCCCGATGGCGGATTTTATTCGGCCACCGATGCCGACAGCGAAGGTGAGGAGGGTTTGTTTTTTACCTGGACTCATGCCGAGTTGAACGAAGTTCTGGACGAGGACGAATTGGGTTTCATCAGCGCGCTTTATAACGTCAGTGAGAGCGGTAATTTCGAAGGCAGGAATATCTTTAATCTGACCCAGCCCCTGGAGAATTTCGTGCAGAACCAGGAGCAGGCGAGCGACGCGATTTACCAGCGGCTGGATGCAATTTTGGCGAAGCTTTATCGGATCCGTGAACAACGGCCACACCCGTTGCGCGACGACAAGCTCATTGTCTCCTGGGCCAGCGGCATGATCGTCACCTTGACGCGAGCAGGCGCTGTCCTGGAAGAAACCCGCTATCTCGATGCCGCGATGAAAGCGGCGGATTTTATCTGGAATACCAATCGTGATGAACAGGATCATTTTCGCCGGATCTATCTCGACGGCGCGGTGTCGATTGCCGGACAACTGGAAGATTACGCCGGCTATTGTCAGGCGTTGCTGGCGTTGTTCGACGTAAGCAACGATGTTTCCTGGTTGCATCGCGCCGGCCGGGTAATGAACACAACACTGGAGTTTCTCGACGAGGATACCGGAGAATTTTTCCTCGGCCCCGCACAGGCTTCCGGTCCACAACTCACTCGCAGCAGAAACAGTAGTGACGGCGCCACGCTGTCACCGGTGGGTCTGGTTCTGGACTGTCTGGTTGCGCTATACCATCGCAGTCAGCTTCTGCCTGCGGAGAATGAGGCGCAGACCCCGCGCTACAAATCACTGGTGGAGCGCGCCGTAGCAGCCGTATCCGGCAAGGTTAACGAACAGCCGCTGAGTCATAACACGGTAATTCGGGCGATAGCCAATTTTCAGCACGGTGAAGTCGAGCCGGTGCGCTACGTGGAACAGGGCCGGGCGCGACTGGCAGTCAGTTGGCTCACACTGCCGGCAGGGGCATCACATCAGGCGGAACTGGCTGTGCACATCGACCTTGAGCCGGACTGGCACCTGGTAGCCCCCGGCAGCGCAACCGGAGAATTCAATCCATTGACGTTATCGACGAGTTCCACTGAAGAACATTGGCAACTCGACAGTGTTGACTATCCGGATGCTCACAGCGAGATAGCACATGGCGAAGCGACCACGTTGGCGATATACGAAAGCTCGATTGATCTGCGGGCGGTTTTCACCAGGACTGCAGCGGGACCAGACCTGTTGAGCAACAGCGTGGGGATAGAAGTGCGACTGCAGCTATGCGACAACAATCAGTGCCTGCCGCCCCAGGTTTGCCTGTTTCGGCTGTAGGTTCTGATACCGGCCTCGTCAGTCGCTTTCCGGAAACGGCAGCTGTCCCTGTAACAAGGCGGAAAAAAATTCCGGCACCACCTTTGATGCCGCCCCGTAGCGGCAGACGTCATAAGCGGCGCCGGTAGGCTCCAGATTCAGCTCCACCGCGCGCGCCTGGTTTGTCATCGCGGTCTGGTAAAAACCCGATGCCGGATAGACGTTGCCGGAAGTGCCTATGGCAATAAACAGATCGCAGTTTTCCAGCGCCTCGTTGATGACATCCAGGCCCAGCGGGATTTCTCCAAACCACACCACGTGGGGTCGCAGATTTCCCGGCAAGCGGCAACATCGGCAATGGCTGTCAAAACTGATATCGTCCCGCAGATCGAACACCAGGTTGGAATTGACGCAGCGCATTTTCAGCAGTTCGCCGTGCATGTGAATCAGCTTGCGGCTGCCGGCCTGTTCGTGGAGATTGTCGATGTTCTGGGTGATCAGCAGAAACCTGCCGGCAAAGGCAGACTCGAATTCAGCCAGGGCGTAGTGAGCGGCATTGGGCCGGACAGCATCGGATAACAGCATGCGTCGGCGTTCGTTATAAAAGTGATATACCCGCTGAGGGTCGCGCTGAAAGCCTTCAGGCGTGGCTACATCCTCGACAGCATGGTTCTCCCACAGGCCATCGACCGCCCGAAAGGTTTGAATGCCTGATTCGGCGGAGATGCCTGCCCCGGTTAATACGACAACTGAGTTGACCATCCGGCTCGATGCCCGCCTCTGTGGTGTTCGACAAAGAGCATATCACAATGGCATTGCGTTATAATGCCGCAGATATTCAATCGCGGGCAGAATACAACCGGAGACCTCAATGGCGGCAATCAAGACTGGAAACCTGGCACCGGCGTTCACCTTGCTGGATCAAAATGGCGAGAAGGTGAGCCTCAAGAATTTTCGTGACAGCAAAAATGTCGTGCTGTACTTCTATCCCAAGGCAATGACTCCGGGATGCACCACCCAGGCCTGCGGACTTCGTGACAGCCGCAAGGAACTGGAGAAACTGGATACGGTGGTGCTGGGGGTGAGTCCCGATCCGGTCAAGCGCCTGGCCAAATTCGTGGAACGCGACAAACTGAACTTCTCGCTGCTGTCGGATGAAGATCATGCCGTTGCGGAAAAATACGGCGTCTGGGGTTTGAAGAAATTCATGGGCCGTGAATACATGGGCGTACTTCGCAGCACATTTATTATCGATAAGGACGGCCGCCTCGCCGGTATCATGGACAAAGTCAATACAAAAACCCACCATGATGATGTGATGAATTTTATCAAAGCCGAACTGCAATGAGGTGCGCCGACGATGCAGCTTAATTTCAGGCGCTACTCCGATGCGAAAAGCCCGGATGATCGTGAACCCCTGGTTATTCTGCATGGCCTGTTCGGCAATCTGGCCAACTGGGGCTGGCACAGCAGAAAACTGTCGGCCCATTTCACCGTGTACGGCGTCGATTTGCGCAACCACGGCGACTCGCCCCACAGCGATACCATGCACTATCGCCAGATGGCGGACGATGTACTGGAGTTTCTTGACCGTCAGGGAATCGACGAATGCTTTATGCTGGGCCATTCCATGGGCGGAAAAGTGGCCATGCAACTGGCGCTGGACCAAGCCGAGAGGGTGGCAAAGCTGATTGTCGTGGACATCGCTCCGGTGCATTATGCCGAGAACAGCCCCTCCGCCCGTGAAGGGCATGCAGCCGTTTTTGCCGGCCTGCACGCGATCACGCCGGAAACGCTGAAGTCGCGCTCCGAAGCGGATCAGATTCTCGCCGGGCACATACCGGAAAAAGACGTGCGCGGTTTTTTGCTTGCCAACCTTACCCGGGAAGAGAAGAGCGGCTACCGCTGGCGGATGAACGTCAAGGCGTTGCATGAATGTTATGAAGAACTCACTCGTGCACCTGAACCGGGTAGCCCGTTTACAAAACCCGTGCTCTTCATTAGAGGGGGCAGGTCTGATTACCTGCGGGAAAAGCATCACGGGCAACTCAAGGCCTTGTTTCCGCAGGCACGAATAGAAACAGTAGAGGACGCAGGACATTGGCTGCACGCCGAACAACCCGAGGCCGTGAATCAATTGATGGAGAGTTTTCTGTTATCGCCATGACCGTACTCAGTGTCAACGTGAACAAAATCGCATTGCTCCGTAATTCGCGCGGCAGGGATTATCCCAGCGTAACGGGTTTTGTAACACGTTGTCTTGCGCTCGGTGTGAAAGGGATCACCGTGCACCCGCGTCCTGACGAGCGTCATATCACGCGACAGGATGTCTTGGAGTTAAGCAGTCTGTTGCAGGATTTTCCCGAGGTTGAATTCAATATTGAAGGCTATCCGTCTGACCGGTTTCTGCAACTGGTAGGTGATGTAATGCCCGCACAATGTACCCTGGTGCCCGATGCACCGGAGCAACTGACCTCTGATCATGGCTGGGACATCAACGCGAACCGAGCTCAGCTTGAGAATATTCTCCGCCATCTCAGGAGCGCGGGCATTCGCAGCAGCCTGTTCCTGGACGCGGATGAAGCTGCTGTCCATGCGGCGGCGGATGTCAAGGCCGACCGCATTGAGTTGTATACCGAGGATTATGCGCGCGCATTCGGAACGGCACGGGAAACGGCGGTTTTCGGGAAATACCGTGATGCGGCCGCCAAAGCCGGCACTCTCGGAGTCGGCGTGAATGCCGGCCACGATCTCAATCTGCTCAATTTGCCGGAATTTCTGCGGATCCCGGACATTCTGGAGGTTTCCATCGGACATGCCCTGGTGGTGGAATCCATTGAACACGGGCTTGAGCAGGTGATATCGCGCTATTTGGCGCTTATCGCAGAGTCCCATAAACTCGCCGATAGCATCTATTAAGGTCCGTTAAGTTCTTGTTCAGTTGCCTGCGTTAGGATAGGCTTCAATAAAGAACGGTTTTACATTAACGGATTATTCACTGGAAGCCGCAGCCATTCACTGAATCAATGCAGAAAAAGCGGGAGCACGAAGATGCTAAAATCCTTGCTTGTTCTTTCGGCTACGTCCCTTCTTGTTTTGACTATTTCGCAAAATGCTCACGCTTCCAATTGGGAACTGTCCAGACTTGCGGCACAGCTCAATGAGATGAGCGCGGGCCTGGCAAGGGAAGCCGGCAAGCGTGGCGGCTACAGCAGCGTGAGTCATAACGCCGAACGCCTGAGTTATGAAACGCGCCAGTTTGTCGACAGTGTGCGCCGTGACCGTTCCCGAGCCTATCTGAGTGGCAAATTTACCGATATGCAACGTTATTACAATCGTCTGGAAGAGGCGATGTTGCGCGCGGTGGATCGACGGCAAAATCCTCAATTGATCGCCTGGTTCGATGAAGTAAACCATCTGTATCGCCGTCTGCACTTTGTGCTCCAGGATCGGGTGTACACCACGCCTTACCGTTATCCGCATCCGCGCGTGATCGTGCCTGGCAATCGCGCAACGCCTCATGTCAATAGCAACCGCCATGACAGAAACCGGCGTGAAAATCGCCAGCGTAACGAGAAATCAACCGCGAGACGCAGTTACGGTTACCAGTTGAACGATTACGATCATAACAGCAGCGTGGTACAGCGACAGTATGATCGGCTGGTGCGGGAACGGGTACAACGCAGCAGCCGCATACGGGACCGGAATACCGAGCAGCGCCGGCCCAACCATTACGAACAGGATTCCAGATCTCAGCGGTTTGCCCGGTAAGCCGGAACTCATTCCGGAACGTTCTCCAGCAAGGGCTTCAGCACCGGCCAGACATTTTCCACAATCTTCCTTTGTGCTTCCGCCTTTGGGTGAATGCCGTCGCTCTGCATCAATTCCGGTTGCTGCGCAATACCGTCGATCAGAAAGGGAATGAGGGGTAAGTCATCATTTGCTGCGATTTCCGCATATTGCTCAAAAAAGGGGCCGGTATATCGCGGCCCGTAGTTGGGTGGAATCTGGATACCTGCAAGTATCACCCGGGCACCGCTTTCCGAAGCCAGATTGACCATGGCATCCAGATTCTGTCTGATGTTGTCCACCGGCAAACCGCGCAGCCCATCATTACCGCCGAGTTCAAGCAAAAACAGCTCAGGGTCATAAGCGTCCAGCATAGCCGGCAGGCGGGCCAGTCCACCGGAAGTCGTCTCGCCGCTGACACTGGCGTTGACCACGCGATAAGGGTAGCCTTGCTCCCTGATTTTTTCCGCCAGCAAGGCCACCCAGCCATCCTCTTCTTCCATGCCATAGGCCGCGCTGAGACTGTCTCCGTAAATCATCAGAACCCGGGAGGGTTCAGCGCTGTAGGCGGCCGGTATCAGCAGAACCACCAGGCAAAGCGCGGCGGCGGGAATCAGCACGGAAATCCGGTGCTTGGACAACAGGCGGGCGAGGGAAGCAAGGGTGAGGGAACAGGGCATCGATACAACCTGGTGTGCGTGAATGGATGTGCAGTGCGTCTGTAACACCGAGAGAGCTTTTTCGGTGAATCCGGTTCATTTTATAGTGACGAGCGGCATATGCAATGCAGCGATGCGTCGGAAGCGGCGTTTCCACCGTTCAACGACACCGTTGGCGGCGACAATGGCTTATAATCCAGCTCTTGATCCATTCCCGGTCAACGCAGTGAAGAGGCAGCGTCAGCACAATGATTCGAACAGAAAAGCTGGTCAAGAGTGTGAACACTTCCGAAGGAAAGCTGGTCATTCTCAAGGGAATTAATCTGCAGATCGAGGCGGGTGACTCCGTGGCTATCGTCGGCGCCTCCGGTTCCGGCAAGTCCACACTGCTCGGGTTGATGGCAGGTCTGGACGGCGCGACTTCGGGCGATGTCTACCTTGACGGCCACAGTCTGGCGGGCCTTGACGAAGAACAGCGAGCCGTGTTGCGCGGGCAACTGGTGGGTTTTGTATTCCAGTCGTTTCAACTCTTGCCCAGCCTCACGGCTCTGGAAAACGTCATGCTGCCAATCGAGCTGAAGGGCGATCCTGATGCCGATCCCAAGGCCAGGCAACTGTTGACGCGTGTGGGGTTGCAGGACCGTGTGAAGCATTATCCCAATCAGTTGTCCGGTGGCGAGCAGCAGCGCGTCGCCATTGCCCGCGCCTTTGCATCGGAGGCCAAGATATTGTTTGCGGACGAACCTACGGGCAATCTCGACACGTCCACCGGCGCTCGGGTGATAGACCTGCTGTTTGCACTGAACCAGGAATATGGCACCACACTGGTGCTGGTCACCCACGATCGACGCTTGGCCCAGCGTTGTGACCGCATCGTCAGTCTGGTTGCCGGAGAAATAGCCGGCGATGAAGCAGTGGGAGCCGCGCTGAATGGCTGATGCTTCGAATTTATCCCGTAATCCCGTGATTCTGTTACGCCTGGCGCTTCGATTGCTGTGGCGTGACTGGCAGGGCGGCGAATTGCGCCTGCTGTTTCTCGCGTTGGTCATGGCGGTTACCTCGGTTACCGGCATTGCGCTGTTTACGGATCGGCTTGAAAGCGCGCTGGTGTTGGAATCGGCGAACATGCTGGCGGCTGATCGGGTAGTGAGTGGTCGCCAACAGCCGCCTCGCATCTGGCTCGATGAAGCGCGGGAGCGAGGACTGCGTACTGCAGAAACGCTTTCCTTCACCTCGATGGCTTTTTCTGACACGGCCAATGTTCTGGTCGCCGCCAAAGCCGTGAGCGACAGTTATCCGTTGCGAGGTGAACTGCTGGTGGCCGATCAGCCCTTTGCTGAGGGTGTCGCCGCGGACGGCGGTCCGCCACCCGGAGAAGTGTGGCTCGAATCACGGGCGCTGGCGGCTCTGAATGTCGAGCCTGGCGACACAGTTTACGTCGGGGAAGCGGAACTACGCCTGGGGCGGGTGATTATCCTGGAGCCTGACCGCCAGCAGGGTGGCATGGTGGACAGCGCCGGACCCAGACTCATGCTGAACATCGCCGACGTGCCGACCACCAATGTGATCCAGACGGGCAGCCGGGCCAGTTACCGCTACCTGTTTGCCGGTGATATCGGTCAACTCGACCTTTTTTCCACCTGGCTGCGGGATCAGTCCGAAGGTCAGTATCGGCTGCGCGATGTGCGGGATGAAAGTGAAGAGGTCAGTGATGCGCTCAGCCGGGCGGAGAGTTTTCTGATGCTGGGCAGCCTGTTTGCCGTGCTGCTGGCCGGCGTTGCCATTGCGCTGACCGCCCGGCGCTACAGTGAGCGTCACTTCGACTACGTTGCCATTTTGAAAACCCTGGGCTGCACTTCGGCGGAAATTTCTCGAGTGTACCTGCTGATTCAGGTGATGCTGGCTGTCGGGGCCATCCTTGTCGGCTGGGTCGCCGGCTGGCTGGTGCATGAGGGAGTGTTGTGGCTGCTGCGTTCAATTATTACGGTCAACCTGCCGGCGGCCGGGCTGCAGCCTTTTGTGCTGGGGTCGGTCACCGCCTTCATTTGTTTGCTGTCCTTCGCCTTGCCTCCGTTGCTGGCGTTGAAGGGAACCCCGCCGCTGCGGGTGTTACGGAAGGATATCGATCCGCACATCAGCACCCGGCTGCCTTATCTGTTTGGCATCGGCGGTAGCCTGGTGTTGATTTACTGGTACAGTCAGGATTTCTTCCTCACTTCAGTGCTGGTGCTGTCGCTTGCAGGTATTGCCGTGGTGCTTGGCGCGGTGTCCTACCTGATGTTGCGCACGGGTAGTTCAATCGGAATGAAAGCAGGCAGTGCGCTCAAACTGGCCATGTCCGCGGTCCGTCGCCGCCGGCGCCAGAACATTCTGCAGGTGCTGGTATTTTCAGTCACCATCATGTCACTGCTGATTCTGACGCTGCTTCGCACTGACCTGATAGATGACTGGGAGGCGCAGCTTCCTGAAGATGCACCCAATCATTTCATGATGAACATCACGCAGCCACAGGTTGAAGGCATTCAGAACTTTCTGGCTGAAAACAGTATTGAGGCGAACGCTTTCTATCCCATGATCAGCGCGAGAGTGCTCTCGGTCAATGGTGAGTTCCTTTCCCGGCGTGATGACGACGACCAGGAAGGCGGCAGGGGGACACTGACGGAGGCCGCGTCGGAACAGGCCGGGCCGGTAATCACGGATTCTGCGGACGAGGGACGTGAAGAGAGTGGAGATAGTGGAGAGAGTGAAGAGAGTGGAGATAGTGGAGAGAGTGAAGAGAGTGGAGATAGTGGAGAGAGTGGAGCGAGTGGAGATAGTGGAGCGAGTGGAGAAGGCGCTGATGTCGAGGACGGCCCCCGCCGCACACCCACCCGGCAGGTAACCTGGGCGCAGTCGTTGCCGCCTGATAACCAGGTCGTGTCGGGTCGATGGTGGGCGGAGGATTTCGCGCCCGGTGAGGTTTCCGTGGAGGAACAGTACGCCGGGTGGCTGGACATCGAGTTGGGTGATACGGTTCAGTTCGAGGTGAATCAACAATCGGTGGAAGCGGAGGTCACCAGCCTGCGCAGCGTCCGCTGGGACAATATGCAGCCCAATTTTTATTTTATATTTTCGCCGGGAACTCTCGATCACCTCGGTGCTACGTTTTTGTCCACGGTATTGATGGAACAGGAACAGAAAATTTTGCTTAACGACCTGTTGCGGATGTTTCCGACTATCGTGGTAATAGAAATTGATGCACTGATTGAACAGATTCGCAATATTATTGCGCAGGTTACTTCGGCTATTGAACTGATATCCTTTTTGGTGCTGTTTAGCGGCGCGTTGGTTCTGCTGGCGTGTGTGAATGCAACACTGGATGAAAGGTTCCACGAAAATGCAATCTTGCGAACGCTTGGTGCCGGACGGCGGCTCATCCTTGGCAGTTTGCTTTTCGAATTCGCCACGATCGGGGTAATGGCCGGCATTATTGCCACAGTGGGCGCCGAGGTCAGCCTTTACTATTTACAGGAGCAGGTTTTTGAACAGGAATTCCGTTTCCACTTCTGGGTGTGGCTGGCCGGTCCGCTGCTGGGCATGGTCACTATTGCAGCCCTGGGCGTCAACTCAACCCGCCGGGTGGTAAACAGCAGTCCGCTCTCGGTTCTGCGGGGTGTGTCGTAGCTTCAATCGGCGTAACGACTGATGATCGCCAACACCTGATCATGATACGCACCGCCAAACAACAGCAGGTGGTTCAGCAAATGATAAAGGTTATACAGTGGCGCACGTTGCCGCCAGCTGTTATCAATTCCGGAGCTGGATTGATAACTGTGATAAAAATCCGGATGAAATCCGCCGAATAGCGTTGTCATCGCCAGTTCGGCTTCTGCCCAGCCCCAGTAGCACGCCGGATCGATTAACGCGGGGCGTCCGTCCGCATCGCAGTGGACATTTCCCGACCAGAGATCGCCATGAATCAACACCGGTGGCTGGTCAGGAATCCAGCGTTGCAGATTGTCGGCGATAAACGTGACGCCGCTCAGTTCAACAGCCGTGAGTTGGTTCTTCTCCTTCGCCCGCAGCGCCAGAGTCAGCAGCCGATGCTGTCGAAAAAAAGCAAAACCGTCCTTCATCCGGTCATTACACTGGGCGGTGGTACCGCAAAAATTATCCCGGGAAAAGCCAAAACAGGGCTGCCGCCGGCTATGCAGGTCGGCGAGACCGCTTCCCAGCGCCTGATGATAGCTGTTGTCGGGGCGGCCTTTTCCCAGGTTTTCAAGCAGCAGGAAGTGCTTGTCGGCATGAATGACCTCCGGTACACGTAATGTCTGCGGTTCACCCGGGATGGCCCGCAGCGCAGTCAGGCCGGAGGCTTCCGCCTGGTAGAACCCGGGTGGTGGGTGGGGATGCTGCTTGAGGAACAGCGCTGTCCCGCTTTGGGTCGTGAGCAGTGCGGTATCGTTGATACAGCCGCCGGATATCGGCTCCGTGGTGCTGATTGCCCCATAGCCATTGTCCCGCAGCCAATCGTTTACGGTAGAGTGTACTTGCATGATGCGTATATAATCGCACAAAATCCGCCTCACCGGGCCGACCGGGTTACGCGGAGAAACAGGCAATGAGGTTTCTATGTCAGTGAATTTGAATCACCCAGAGAGGCTGGCCGGACTGCTGTTGTTGGGCCTTGTTCTGGCGGCCGGCCCGGCCGGCGCGCAGATGCTTCTTGAGCAAACTGGCGGCGAATGTGTTTACGGTGACTGCGGGAATGGGCGCGGCACGATGGAAATTCGCGTGCCGCAGGGCAAGGCTGTTTACCGGGGCTATTTCAAGGACGGAGAGTTTCACGGGCAGGGTCGGCTGGAAGAACCGCTTTCCCCGAATGACAAGGCGATCTACGACGGGAACTGGGAAGCGGGTCAGCGCAGCGGGCGAGGCACATTCTGGAACGGAAAGGGGAATCTGTATATTGGCCAGTGGCGAAATGATGTGCGCCACGGCAGAGGTTCCTATTTTTTCAATCTGCCGCGATGGGACGAGAATCGTCATACCGAGTTCTGGTTGTCCCGCAATATCGAGAATTATACCGGTGAGTTCAGAGACGATCTTTACCACGGCGAGGGATCCTATCGCTGGGCTGATGGAAATCGGTATGAAGGTGAATTTTTTGCCAATGACAAGCACGGCCCCGGCACCTTCTATTATTCCACCGGCACGGCGCGGGAACAGTTCTGGGAGCACGGCGAACTTCTGCGTTAGGCGAAAGGCACCCTTCGGTAATCACTATGGATCTCGAAGCAATACGTCGCGAATATCTTCGTGGCGGACTTAATCGTGAAGACTTGCTCGACGATCCGTTCGACCAGTTCGATCAATGGATGCAACAGGCGATTGAAATGGGACTGAGCGATCCTACCGCGATGACAATGGCCACGGTTTCCAGCGATGGCCAGCCGAGCCAGCGTATCGTTTTGTTAAAACACCTCGACCGGCGGGGTTTTGTTTTTTACACCAATTACGCGAGTCGCAAGGCGAAGGAACTGGCTGGCAACACCAGGGTCAGCCTGCACTTCCCCTGGCACAGTATAGAGAGACAGGTACACGTCTGCGGCAAGGCGGAAAAAGTGTCGGCCGCTGAGTCGCTGAAATATTTTCTGACACGCCCGCGCGAGAGTCAGCTTGCGGCGTGGGCTTCTGAGCAGAGCGCCAGCATCGACACTAAATTGCTGTTGATTGATCAGTACGAGGCAATGAGACGGAAATTTGCCGAGGGGCGGATTCCCTTGCCGGACCACTGGGGTGGATTTCGCGTGGTTCCCCATGAACTCGAATTTTGGCAAGGCGGCAAACATCGGTTGCATGACCGGTTTCAGTACCGGTTTGATGGCACAGGACAGTGGGAAATCAGTCGGCTGGCCCCGTGAAAGACTGGCGCCAACGGATTGTCAAACCGGGTCAGTCCGCGAGCGGAAAACGTGCCGGGGTCAACCCCTCCAGAGTGGCAACTTCTTTTTGATCTGAACCCGTTTCAATCGTGCAAGTTCTGGCAGGCCGTTTTTGTAAGGCGGATAATCCTCTCCGGCTATCAGCGGCGCGAAATAAGCCCTCGCGGCATCAGTGATGTGAAAGCCGTCGGCGGTGATATAGCTGCGCGGCAGGGTTTTCTCCACATTGGCGACATCTGACAGTTTCGCTTCGCCAACGCTCCAGCGATAGTGTTTGCCGGGTTTGCGTTCGATGGTTGTCATCACCGCATTCTTGCCCGCAAGTGCAAATTCGACCGCCGCCTTTCCGACAGCATACGCCTGCTCCACATCGGTGGCTGAAGCAATATGCCTGGCCGCCCGTTGCAAGTAGTCCGATACGGCCCAGTGATACTTGTAGCCAAGTGCTTCACGTATCATCCCGGCGATAAAAGGTGCCACGCCTCCCAGTTGCGCGTGGCCGAAGGCGTCGCGGGTGCCGGCTTCCGCCAGAAAACTTCCATCGGGATTGCTGGCGCCTTCGGAAACCACGACAGCGCAGTAGCCGTACTTCTTCACGCATCGATCGACTTTTTTCAGAAATTTTTCCCGATTGAACGGAATTTCAGGAAAGAGAATAATGTGGGGCGCATCGCCTTCCTGTTCCGCGGCGAGACCCGCGGCACCGGCGATCCACCCGGCGTGGCGGCCCATGACTTCCAGCACGAACACGGTGGTAGAACTCGCACACATGGACTCCACATCAAGGCCTGCTTCCCGAATGGAAACCGCCACGTATTTGGCGACTGATCCGAATCCCGGACTATTGTCTGTTACAGGCAGGTCGTTATCGACCGTCTTGGGTATGCCGATGCAGGTAATGGGGAAATCCTGCTTTACGCTCAGTTGGGACACTTTGTTGGCCGTGTCCTGGGAATCACCGCCTCCGTTGTAAAGGAAGTAGCGAATGTTATGGGCACGGAATACGTCCATGAGACGCTGATACTCCGCCTTGCTTTCTTCAAAGCCTTTCAGCTTGTAGCGGCAGGAGCCAAACGCTCCGGCCGGGGTATGACGCAAGGCGGCGATGGTTCCGGCCGACTCTCTGCCGGTGTCAATTAACTCCTCGCGCAACGCCCCGATGATGCCATTGCGGCCGGCGAGCACTTTGCCGATTTTGTCCCTGTTCTGCCTTGCCGTTTCAATCACCCCGCAGGCGCTGGCATTGATGACAGCGGTAACTCCGCCAGATTGCGCATAAAACAGATTTGCCTTCGCCATGTCCCGCCCCGACTGATCAACAAAAATAGTGCTGCAAGTTCATGTTACAAGCTGCCCGACAGGAGAGCAATTGGCCGGGGGTCAGACCTGACCCCATCATTTTG
>JBBDLF010000026.1:0-19368 GCA_040879025.1 Pseudohongiellaceae bacterium | reverse complement strand
GGACGCAAAAATGAGCAAACATTATGTTTCATAATTAATGGGTTTATGTACTAGTATCTATACAATAGATCATTAGCGAGCACTCGGGACCAGCTTATCGATCTTGTTTACGCGTAAACTCAAGAGTTTCGATGCGTCAAATACATCCAAAATTCCTTCCGAATAAGCTCGCAGTACCACATTAAACATAGGCTTCCCAAGATCTAGCTGGGATATTACCTCTCTCGGAATTTTTATCTCTTTACGCCCTGCCGCAGATTGTTCCTCGTCGTGCTTTTGTTGCCTGATTTGCAGTAATTTCTGGAGTGAGCTTGAAGAAATAAGCTGAAGTTTCTTAAGGCATACCGCAGCCGTGCTGTAGGTAACTTTGAAATGCTCTGAAAGCTTGGCCATCATTTCCTGAGGTTCCATACGACGATACTCATCTACATCCACTAATTCTTGGGGGACAAGTATTTGTGAGGCAACTTCATTGCACACTGATTCAAGCGAAGACTCCCTATTTCTACCGTCTTCAATAAGAGTCGACTGCTTGTCGTTAATCGCGGACTGTCCCATTAGGAGATGTGCATATTCATGCAGAAGCGTAAAAAGCTTTCGTTCTTTGTCCCCGCCACCTCGTTTAACTAAGATAATTGGAAGCTCTGGATAAAATATGGCTGCACCGATTACCCCAGATGCTTTGGGTATGTACTGGGATTCGTACACAAGGACGCCGTCGTCCTCGATCTTTGATTTCCAGTAACCATATACTTGATTGATGGGCATCGAGCGCAGTGCGAGCGTAGAAATACCAAGACGATCTCGTACTCGTATCGGATCAATCTGGCGCGCATCAGAATAGTATTGGAATCGTGGTACTTCGATACCCAATTCCGACGCTAAGTCCATATATAGCTCCCGCCGATTCCGAACCTTTCGTATTTCAGTTTGAAGTTTTGGTAGTTCCTGACCTATTAGCTCTGGAGCGATACGATAATCAGGCACGGGCTCAAACGATTTCTCTTTGGGAGGATTCGAAAAATAGAAGTAGCCGAGAGGAAAGTCATACTCTTTCGCAGCTTTTTGCAACTGAACTAGGGTTAGAGGTCTCTCATCCGCCTCAGCTGCTTTTAGAGAAGCAATAGAAATGTTCAATATTTCCGACGCTTGCTCAACCGTCAATCCGACCTCATTCCGAGCCCAAATGAGCATAAGGTGGTTGCATGAGGTTCTGATGGTAGCCATTTACTTCTCCTAATCCAGTATTCGACAGTTTAGCAGGACAGAGCTATCCAGGAGCCATAAGGCTAAGCTTTTGGAAATACTTGACGATACTACTGTACATATATCCAGCAAAACAAGAACAATAGGAGGTATCGATATGCAATACTAGCTAATATATTTTAGTAAAAACAACGTGTTATATGAAATTACCCACATAAACAAAGTTGATAGATACGACCCTTGTGAAAGAATCACCCACGTCAGCGGAATGAAGATTGTCGAAACAATCATCGACATTAATAGCACTGGTATCGGTCAGAACCGCTTTCGATTTACCCTCCAGTCAAGGGTGAATATCATCGACACTGGGCGAGACCTGATAGTGTCTGACGTAACCCGTTGAATTGGTATTCGAAGAAGTGCTTAATAGTGCTGTGCTGACACAGCAAAAATCCTATAACTATTTGAATATTAAATTTTTTTTTGAAAAAGATTAATCGGCCTTCTAAGCCGAGGGTTGCAGGTTCGATTCCTGCCGGGCGTACCAATCCCTTGTCAGTGCGCGAACAAAGCTTCTGAAATCAATTAGTTGCTAAAGGTTTCTCAGGCACTGTCGATAATACGGATTGGAAACATACTGAATATGGCTTAGAACCGGGATTGAATTTCCGGCTTTAGGCCATTTTTTTTGTCCTTAAGACCTGCCCCGTATTCCTGATTTCTTGTCCCAGAGTACTCAACGGCAGGGTCTGCTGCTGCTCCCGAGGACAGGCAACGATATCGTCCTGGCCCTGAGTCTGGGTGAAGTGAAAAGGAATCAAGCGGTACTGTCCGCTGCGGCGGGCTTTGGCTCCCTGTCGGCGCGCCTTGCTGCCATCGGCCTTGCGGTTGTCGAACGTGAACAGGCCGTAATCCGGTGGCAGCGCAGTTTGCAATTCATCCAGTGAGGTGAACGAAAGCGCCTTGCCATAGCTCAGTTCGCAGACGATCACCGGACGAAACCGGCGCAGTGTCTCGTTCAGGCCCGCCAGAGCCGGCTTTTCAAAACCCTCGACATCAATTTTCATCAAATCCACCCGCTGTATTCCCTGCTCTTTGAAGTAGTCGTCGCCGCGGACCAGTTCCAGTTCACCGATGGCCTTGTTGCCCTTGCTGACCGTGCCGGCATCAAATGACCCGATACCCTGATTGCGTCCTGTGGGAGCGTAAAACGGCAGTTTGCCGGCCTGATCGCTCAGGCCCACATCGTGAATATGGATATTGGTGAGGTGATTGAGTTCAATCTGAAGGCGAAGCTTGTCACTCACCGGGCGGTAGGGTTCAAAGGCATGCACCTGGGCCACGTGCCGCGCAAGAAACAAGGAATGCTGACCTATATTGGCGCCGATATCGCAGAAAACGGCCTGGTCATTCGCCGTTGCCAGCACGGTGTCGCGGAGAAAAAACAACAAAGGCTTCTCGAATGCCCCGTAATGGAAAATATTGAATTCAATGCTGTTGCGCAGATTGCCTTGGTAACGCAGGCCAAAAAAGTCCGTCGTGAACGGTGCATCCGGTGCCTGACCGTGCTTTCCCAGAGCCTTGTACAACTGACGGCCAATTCGGCGGCCCAACCAGCGACGGTTCCAGAGAAACCGGTAAAGATGAAGCCTTGTCTGCATCGATTGCCACGCTGTCATTGTTGGTCGGGGTGGTGAGGACGACCGGCATTATACCCCTTCGCTGGATCAGGAAAAGCCGCGCTGATATCCGTGTCGCGGCTCCCGGCTGCGCTGAAGACTGTGAAGGGGCTCGCAGATTGAAGATTATCCTTCTGCCGGTGCTGGAGTTTTGAGTAAAAGGCGCAATAATGAAGCGGTTCCACAACGAGCTGAAGATCTTCGCCAAGCCTTGAATGGCTAGCCTGGATAAGCTCAGCAGCCCGATAGTCCAGGGGCAGGCATTCCCTGGACCGCGGCTGCGCCTTCACAGTGTCTCCCCTACCGGCTCCCGAAATCCCGTACTCTTTGAGTTGTCACTCCTTTGCGCGTTAAAAAGTTGCCATACCGGCAAGGGTGGTTTACTTTGCCGGAGCGAATAAACAATCGGTGACAAGAGTGAGCGGGTCCGGTTCCGGCGTTGTCGGAAGCGCCATGAGTCACGCTTTATGGCAAGGCATCGGAAGAAGCATGTTAGGCATCATAGGCGGCACCGGCCTGTCAAAGCTGGAAATTGCCGACAACATAAAGATCAATCCCGTCATTACGCCTTTCTCCGGCGATCCGGTGGAAGTGCATGTAGGTGTTGTGGCGGGAAGACCGGTAGCGTTTTTGCCTCGCCACGGCGGCCTGCACAAAATCCCCCCGCACCGGATCAACTACCGGGCCAATATCTGGGCCTTGCACGCGGCCGGCGTCACCCGGCTGATTGCGGTCAACGCCGTGGGAGGTATTACCTCCGACCTGGCTCCGGGTGTCCTGGCGATTCCCGATCAGATCATCGATTACACGTCGGGCAGGGAGAACAGTTTTTTTTCCGACAACCTCGAAGAGGTCGTGCATATCGATTTTACTCATCCCTACAATGAGGAACTGCGCCAGACCCTGTTGCATTGTGCCGCCAAGCTGAGTCCGGCAATCACCGTGGTCGACGGGGGTGTGTATGGTTGCATGCAGGGTCCCCGCCTGGAAACCGCGGCGGAAATTCGACGGCTTGAGCGTGACGGTTGCACTATGGTGGGCATGACCGGGATGCCGGAAGCCGCGCTGGCCAGAGAACTGGAAATGGATTACGCGGCGATAGCGGTGTCGGTGAACCGGGCTGCGGGGCTGGCACCTGAAACCATCACGATGGCAAGCATTTACGCGGTTCTGGAAACCGGGATGGACGAGGTGCGGCAACTGTTGAAGTTGTGTATCGGCTCACTGGCGAGGTCGTCCGGCGTGTGACGGAGCCAAGGAGGAAGTCAATGGAGTCAACGAAGGGGCGGAAACCGCAGCTCCGGGATTTCGGGTAATTCCAACGGCGGGGGGGCATACGGATTCACTTCGACGACAACACCCAGCGCCGGATGGTCCAGGTAATGAAACTCGTCGCTGCGCATATCCCGGCTTTGCTGCAGATGCATAATCCGATTGATGAAGTAAACCGGCTGGCGGACGTTTTCTGCCGCCGGTTCCGGCGTGGCGAACGATGGCAGAGGCGGCAGTGTCCATAATTCCTCGCTACGCCTGGAGGTACTGAAGTCGGACAGCCATAGATTGGCATCAATGACCACGCGGTCTTCATTACGATTGAATCGCAGCGTCAAGCTGCCTTCCAGCTCGTGCCGGCCGCCGAGTAGCTGGCCGCCGGTGATATAAAGCGGGCTGGCCTGTTCCTCCTGCAGTATGGGCTGACGCCACACGCCATGGAACAGCAGACGGTGATCGGGCGACGTCTCCAGTGCCCGGTTCGTTTGCTGAAAATCCCCCTCGGATGCCGGCAGCAGGTAATAGGGGTGGCGCTGCAGATCGGGCAGCCGGATATCAGCCGTAGTGCGCCTTGGATCCGGTCCGGCCGGAATCGCATTGATGCCGTCTGCCGCGGAACGCGTGGAGACATTCAGTTCACTGTCCGAACCGGTGGACCGCAGGCCATAGTCCAGCACCCGTGCATCGAAATCATCGATCATCAGAAAATCGGAGATCCGGTTGAACGGTCGCAGACGCGGCGGGAATCCCAGATCAAGCTTGCGCGCCGACCAGAATTCGCTGTTATGATCGTCCGCCGAAACATTGAGAAATATGCTCACTTCCACCTGATACCAGCGGTTCCCGTCATAAGCCGTGGCGCCTTGAACTGTACCGGTGACAGCGGTCAGGGCAAACAGAAAGAGCAGGGCGGGCAGTGGATTCATGGAAAATCAGGCGGCTTGTTGGCTGACGAGTTTGAATTGCTGGAGCATGTCATCGATAAATTCCAGCTTGCCATCGGCATCGGCGGTTTCATGCTTGAAATTTACCTGGTTGGCACTGGCCAGTTTATAGCGTTGCGGCTCTGCTTGCACCATTTTCACAATTGACAGCGGATCCACGCGGGTGTTCTGGCCAAACTCGATGCGTCCGCCGGCGCTGCCGGCATCTATTTTCTTGATGCCGTAGGTCTTCGCGCGCAGTTTCAGCGCGGTCTGGCGGAACAGCAATTTCAGCGGGGGTGGCAGCAGGCCGAAACGGTCGATCATTTCCACCTGCAGTTCTTTCAGTTCTTCCTCGTCGCCGGCGGCGGAGATGCGTTTGTACATGATCAGGCGGCCATGCACGTCAGGCAGATAGTCTTCGGGAATCAGCGCCGGAATGCGCAGGTTGATATCGATGGCTTCGTCCGGCTCCAGATCCGCTGACGGGATTCTGCCGGCCCGGATGGCCTTGACCGCCTCATCGAGCATTTCCGCATACAGGGTAAAGCCGATTTTTTGCATGTGCCCGCTTTGTTCCTCGCCGAGAAATTCCCCAGCGCCACGAATCTCCAGATCATGACTGGCAAGGGTGAATCCAGCGCCCAGGGCGGTGGCCGCCTGTATGGCTTCAATCCGCTTTTGTGCGTCCGCCGTCATGCGTCCGTGCGGTGGGGTGAGCAGATAGGCGTAAGCCTGGTGGTGTGAACGGCCGACTCGCCCGCGCAATTGGTGCAGTTGGGCCAGGCCCAGCCGGTCGGCGCGGTGGATCAGGATGGTATTGGCGCTGGGAATATCAATGCCGGTTTCGATGATCGTGGAACACACCAGCACGTTATAGCGTTTGTGATAAAAATCGGCCATCACCTTTTCCAGTTCGCGTTCAGGCATCTGTCCATGGGCTATGCAGAGGCGGGCCTGGGGCAGCAGGTCCCGCAGATGATCGGCGGCTTTCTCAATGCTGCTCACCTCATTGTGCAGAAAAAAGACCTGTCCACCGCGCAGCAGTTCCCGTTGGACCGCCTCCTGAATCAGGCTGTCCTGTTGCGGACGGATAAAGGTTTTTACCGACAGGCGCTTTGCCGGAGGCGTGGTGATCAGTGACAGGTCACGTATTCCGCTCAGGGCCAGGTTCAAGGTGCGGGGAATCGGCGTGGCCGTCAGCGTCAGTACATCCACGTTGCTGCGGATCGCCTTGAGCCGTTCTTTTTGCCGTACACCGAAACGGTGCTCCTCATCGATAATAAGCAGGCCGAGATCCTCGTATTTGATGCTCTCCTGCAGCAGCTTGTGGGTGCCGATGAGAATATCGATCTTGCCCGCTTTCAACTCGTTGAGACATCGACGTTGCTCGCTGGCTGAACGAAAGCGCGAGATCACATCCACCACGATGGGCCAATCGGCGAACCGGTCTCGAAAACTTTCAAAATGTTGCTGCGCCAGCAACGTGGTGGGTACCAGAATCGCAACCTGCTTGTTGTTTTGCACCGCGATGAAGGCCGCGCGCATGGCGACTTCCGTTTTACCGAAGCCCACATCGCCGCAAACCAGCCGGTCCATTTTGCGCACCGATTTCATGTCAGCCAGCACGGCGGCAATCGTACTCTCCTGGTCCTCGGTTTCCTCGAAGGGGAAGTCGGCGGCAAATTTCTCGTAGTCGATATCATCAGTGCGATAACTGACGCCCTTGTTGGCTTCGCGGCGCGCATAAATATCCAGCAGCTCTGCGGCCACGTCACGAATTTTTTCGGCGGCCTTGCGCCGGGTTTTTTCCCACTGACCCGATCCCAGATGATGCAGCGGCGCGTGCTCGGTATCGGCTCCGCTGTATCGGCTGACCAGGTGGAGGGATGACACGGGAACATAAAGCCGGCTTTCTCGGGCATATTCCAGCGTCAGAAACTCGGTTGCCTGATTATCGATGGTCAGCGTTTGCAATCCTCGATAGCGACCGACTCCGTGTTCCAGATGCACCACGGCATCGCCCAGATGCAGTTCAGTGAGATTGCGGATAATCAGTTCGCTGTTGTGCTGGGCTTTTCCCCGGCGTCGGCGCTGCGCGATTTTGCCGCCAAAAAGCTGCGATTCCGTGATCAGCACCAGCTTTTGAGCAGCCAGCCAGAGACTCCGGTCGATGGGCGCGACAGTGATGGCGAAGTGATGACCGGATTGCAGAAAATCGTCCCAACGGTCGAGAACGTCTGGTTTGATTTTGATACTGCCGAGCATTTCCAGCAACGCCTCACGCCTTCCGGCGGTCTCAACGCAAAACAGAATTCTTGCGGCGGGCTGGTTGGCGATAAAATCCTGCAGGGCCTGCGTTGGTTTTTGCAGTTTGGGTTGCACTTCGAGATCTGGCAAGGGCCTGGCGTCGAAACGAATGGCTCTCTCATCACGATCACCGCCGGCCGGTATGGTGACGTGGTCAATTTGCACCGACGGGAGCTGGTTGATGCGGCCGAGCACTTCGCCAACCGTCAGGAATATTTCACCGGGAGAGAGTATGGGACGATAGCGGTCAACCGATCGTTCGTCGTAACGCAGTTTAATATCATTCCAAAAATCATTCCCGGCCTCTTCGAGGTTGCCCGTTCGCAGCGCCAGAGTGTCGTCCGGTAGATAGTCAAACAGAGTGGCCAGATGATCGAAGAACAGATCCAGATAATATTCGAGCCCTGGAGACGCCAGTCCCTCACTGACATCCTGATAGATCGGACAGGTTCGCAAATCCACATCGAAACGCTCGCGAAAGCGGCCGCGAAAATAGTGGACGCCTTTCTCATCCAGCGGGAACTCCCGGCCTGGAAGCAAGCGAATTTCCTCCACCTGGCTTATCGTCCGCTGGGTTTCCGGGTCGAAACTGCGCAGGGTGTCGATTTCGTCGTCCAGCAGGTCGATACGGTACGGCACCTGGCTGCCCATGGGAAAAATATCCATGATGGCACCCCGAACAGCGAACTCGCCGTGCTCGAAAACCGTATCCACTGTCTGGTAGCCCCCGGCGGTCAGGTTCTGTCGCATGGTGTCAATGCTGAACTGCTGACCCGTTTTCAGTACCAGACTCCGTCCGGTGATATAGTCACGCGGTGGCAGCCTGTGCATGAGGCTGTTGAATGCGATGATCAGAATTCCACGGCGCATCTGCGGCAGATGGTGCAGCGAGCTGAGCCTGTCGGAGATAATATCCTGGTGCGGTGAAAAGGTGTCGTAGGGAAGGGTTTCCCAGTCGGGAAAACTGTATACCGGGAAATCAGGTAGCCCGGCACAGAAGAAACTCAACTCGCGTCGTAACTGTTCGGCGTTCTCGTTATTGTCGCAGACGACCAGAACCGGTCCGTCATGCTTGCCGGCGGCGACACAGATGGCCAGGCTCAGACTGGAGCCGTGCAGTTCCCGCCAGCGGACTTTCACGCCAGATTCGCGGGGGAGCGGGGGAGCAAAAATATCCGTATCAGTCATCAGTAAGACAGGCCACGCTCTCATGTCTGTGTCCGGCCAAACCCCGAAAGCCCGGTTCCGCCGTAATCCCAGCCGCGCATTGTAACCTAAGGAGCCTCTGAATAACTACGTACCGCCTCTGCGGGAGCTGTCGTGCGTTGCGGCACACCGTCGCAGCCCGGTGTTGTTGCACATCATGCCCTTTCGAAAGATAATAGCCGCCTTCTTTTTCGCATTAAACCTAAGGAACTGTGGTGAACAGACCCAAACTCGACGACTATTTCGGTGACTGGAAACAACGCGAAGCATTGGTACAGGAGATGATCCCCGTCATCGGCCGACTGTTCAGCCAACGGGATGTGGGAATTTACATTTACGGTCGTCCACTGCATAACCGCTCGGTGACGTTCATTATGAAGTCGCACCGATTTGTGCGTCAGGTTGAACGGAACGAGATGTCGGAGTTTGAGACCCACCCCGTACTGATGGCACTGGCCAAGCTGGATCTCTGGCATACCCATCTCGATCTGGGGAAGCTCACTGTCGGGTTCATGGAACAGCAGGAGCAACTCGGTGACAAGGCGCTGGCTGTTGACGAATTTGTATATCGTGAACTCAAGGCGTTTGATGGTGTCAAGAGAAAGCCGATTGAAACTTCCCAGGATATCGTGCTGTACGGTTTCGGTCGTATTGGCCGGCTGATGGCACGTCTGTTGGTGGAGCGCACCAGCACCGGCGAAGTCATGCGGCTGAAAGCGATTGTTGTGCGTCCCGGTGGAGACGGCGATCTGGCCAAACGTGCGAGCCTGTTCACCGCTGATTCGGTGCATGGGGCATTTCAGGGTACCCTGCGCGTCGATGAGGAAAACAAGTGCCTGATCGCCAACGGCAACGTGATCAAGGTGATCTACGCCAATGCACCTGATCAGATTGATTACACAGAATACGGCATCAATAACGCCATTATCATCGATAACACCGGCAAGTGGCGTGACGAGGACGGCCTGTCCCTGCACCTGAAATCAAAAGGTGTGGCCAAGGTCATACTCACAGCGCCGGGTAAAGGTAATCTGAAAAACATTGTATTCGGCATCAACGAATCGGATATCCGACCTGAAGACAAGATCATCACCGCCGCGTCCTGCACCACGAATGCCATCGCACCGGTATTGAAGATCATCAATGAGAAATATGGCATAGCGCACGGCCACGTCGAGACCGTGCATGCCTATACCAACGATCAGAACCTGATTGACAATTACCACACGGGAAGCCGCCGTGGGCGAAGCGCGGCTCTGAACATGGTACTGACCGAGACCGGAGCGGCCAAGGCGGTGGTCAAGGCGGTGCCGGAACTCAGCGGCAAGCTCACCGGCAATGCCGTGCGGGTTCCCATTCCCAATGTTTCCATGGCCATCCTTATTCTGACCCTGGAAAATGAAACCTCCAGAGACGAATTGAACGAGTTTCTGCGACGCCTTGCCCTGCACTCCAATCTGCAGAACCAGATCAGCTATACTCAGGCGGCGGATGCCGTATCCAGCGATTTCGTCGGCACGCGGGAGGCTTGTGTGGTGGACTCCAACGCCACCATCGTGGATGGCGCCAACTGTGTACTCTACCTCTGGTATGACAATGAGTTTGGCTATTGCTGTCAGGTTGCCAGAATGGTGTACCAGATGGCCGGCGTGAAATACAACGTCTACCCGCGGGAGGGCTGACGCCTGCCGGCGAAATCGGCCGAAGGCCAAAGCGGTCATGGAGTTGTTCAGAGGCCCCCGGGTCCCCTGGTAATTTCGCGCCAGAGCGACTATAATTTGCGCCGTCCTGAATTCATGCACTGCCAAACATCGAGGCCAATTTCATTTGTTTTTGTTTTCACCTGTTGTGATGAAAGTTCATAGCAGCGGACGCGCTTTGATGACGTTTGGAGTCAGATTCAGAGCGGTCGCAAATTACCGATTCAGGCTTATTGGATGATCAAAATCAGGCGTGGTCTCGATTTGCCAATTGCGGGAGCCCCTCGGCAGGAAATTGGTGAATCCACTCTCTGTCGCAGCGTGGCACTTCTGGGTCGGGACTATCCAGGCATGAAGCCCACCATGGCTGTCCGCGAGGGTGACCGGGTGAAACTGGGTCAGCCGCTTTTTGGTGACAAGAAAACAGCCGGGGTTGTTTATACGTCTCCCGCCTGCGGCACAGTCACCGCGATCAATCGTGGTGCCAGACGCAAATTGCTTTCTGTGGTTGTTGACGTGGACGGGGATGAAGAGGTCGGTTTTGAAAAATATTCCGATGCTGAACTTCAGACACTGACCCGCGAGAAGCTAGTGGAAAACCTGGTTCGATCCGGTCTCTGGACCGCGCTGCGAACCCGTCCGTTCAGCCAGGTGCCCGCCCCGGACTGCAAACCCGATGCCATTTTCGTCAACGCCATGGATACCAATCCTCTGGCGGCCGATCCAGGCCCGGTGATTGAGCAGTCATCGGCTGATTTTATTCGTGGGATTAATGTACTCGCGGCGCTGACTCACGGTTCATTGTATGTCTGCAAGAGTCCGCAAGCGATTCCGGCTGTTGCCGGCGCCGGTTTCCGCGACAATGTCAAAACACAGATTTTTTCCGGGCCTCATCCGGCGGGGCTCACCGGAACCCATATTCATTTCCTCGACCCCGTGGGCAGCAAGCGCCAGGTGTGGAGTATCAATTACCAGGACGTTATCGCGGTGGGCTGTCTGTTTGTTACGGGTCGTCTGATGACGAGCCGGGTGATCTCTCTGGCGGGACCACAGATTGCAAGCCCGAGGCTGGTGCGTACCCGTCTGGGCGCGAATCTGCATGAACTTGTGGCGGGCGAGATGAACCCCGGGGAAAACCGGGTGATATCGGGGTCGGTTCTCGCTGGACGCACGGCGCGAAGCGCGGAGGATTACCTGGGCCGTTACCATTTGCAGGTGACGGTACTCAAGGAGGGACGGGAGCGACCGTTGCTCGGGTATCTTTCACCCGGAACCCATCGTCACTCGGTTATGGGTATCTACATTTCGGGGTTGTTCAAAAATCGCCGCTTTGCACTGACCACCAACACCCAGGGCAGCAATCGCGCCATGGTTCCGGTAGGGTCATACGAGAAGGTGATGCCGCTGGATATATTACCGACCCAACTGCTGCGCGCTCTGATTGTCGGCGATGTAGAAACGTCCATCAACCTGGGGGCGCTGGAACTGGATGAGGAAGACCTGGCACTTTGCAGTTATGTCTGCCCGGGCAAATACGAATATGGCCGGATTCTGCGGGACAATCTTGATCAAATCCAGAAAGAGGGTTAACAGGCAATCGGATGGGACTACGTCGAGTACTTGATGATCTGGCACCGCATTTCGAGAAAGGTGGCAGGTATGAAAAATGGTATGCGCTGTTCGAGGCGGTGGATACTATTTTTTATCAGCCCGATAAGGTCACTGTGTCCGAGCCTCACGTGCGCGATGGAATTGATCTGAAGCGCATTATGATCACGGTCTGGCTGGCGGCATTCCCCGCCATGTTTTACGGCATGTACAACCTGGGCTTTCAGGCCAACAGCGCCATCGCCAACCTTGGACTGGCGGGACCAGGCGACTGGCACGCGCCACTGATTGAATTGATTGGCGGTTATAACCCCAACAGTCTTTGGGACTGTTTTTGGTATGGCGCGGTTTACTATATTCCAATCTATCTTGTCGTGTTCATCGTGGGAGGTTTCTGGGAAGTACTGTTTTCGATCAAGCGCGGTCATGAAGTCAATGAAGGGTTTTTTGTTACCTCCATTCTGTTTACGCTGATCGTGCCTCCCGACATTCCACTCTGGCAGGCCGCCATGGGGATCAGTTTCGGGGTGGTGGTCGGTAAGGAAGTGTTCGGAGGCACCGGCAAGAATTTCCTCAATCCCGCGCTTGCCGGTCGCGCTTTTCTGTTCTTCGCCTACGCGCCGCAGATGTCCGGAGACGCGGTCTGGACCGCTGTTTCTGATGGTTTCAGCGGCGCAACCGCCCTGGCACAGATTGCCACTGATGGACTGCCGGCGTTGGCGGTTGCCACTGGTGGGCAGTTGACCTGGCTGGATGCATTTTTGGGCCAGATGCAGGGTTCCATCGGCGAAACATCCACCTTGGCGATTTTGCTCGGTGGCGCCGTCCTGCTGCTGACCCGGATTGCCTCCTGGCGCATCATGTCAGGGGTTATGGTCGGCATGGTGGCGACGACATTGTTATTGAATTTTATCGGCTCGGATACCAATCCGATGTTTTCCACGCCATGGCACTGGCATTTTGTACTGGGGGGCTTTGCATTCGGCATGGTGTTTATGGCCACCGATCCGGTCTCGGCATCCATGACCGATGCCGGGAAATGGGTATTCGGCGCATTGATCGGCATCATGGTGATTGTGATCAGGGTGCTTAACCCGGCCTATCCGGAGGGCACAATGCTGGCGATTCTGTTTGCCAATCTGTTCGCCCCGCTGATTGATTACGTCGTCATCAAAGCCAATATCAAACGGAGGCGGGCGCGCGGTGTCATCTAAAGATTCAGTCAGACAAACATTGCTGGTGGCATTCCTTTTGTGTCTTGTGTGTTCCATCGTGGTGTCGGGCACAGCGGTGATACTCAAGCCGATGCAGGATGACAACAAGCTGCTTGACCGGCAAAAAAATATTCTCGCGGCGGCGGGATTGTTTGACTCCCAGGTTCACACCAACGCCGATGTCGGAATGTTGTTTGAACAGTTTACTCCATTGATTGTCGATTTGGATGAAAGCCGACTGGTTTCTGAGAATGAACTGGACGCGCTCGGTATCGATCCCGTCACGTATGATCCTCGAGACGCATTGACCGACCCGGATCTGTCGAACGCACTGCCGCGGGATGAAGACATCGCCAATATCAAGCGGCGGGTCCGTTATACAACGGTTTATGTGGTCGCAGAGGACGGCGGCACGGGTTTCGAAACCATCGTGTTGCCCATAAGTGGCTACGGCCTTTGGGGTATCCTGTATGGCTATCTGGCCTTGGAGGGCGACGCCAACACTGTCACCGGCATCGGTTTTTACGAGTTGAAGGAGACTCCGGGGCTTGGTGCGGAGGTGATGAATCCGCGCTGGCAGGGACAATGGCCCGGCAAGGAGATTTATGACGGGAATGGCCGGGTTGCCATCGATGTCGTTCAGGGCGGCGCGGCGGGTGATCATGAGATCGATGGTCTTGCCGGTGCCACGCTGACCAGTCGGGGAGTAGAGAACATTATTCAGTTCTGGATGGGCGAGAACGGATTTCGACCGTTTCTTGAACAGTTTCGACCATCCGGAATCTGACAACAGTCGCAACAGGAAATTAATGAAAGGTTTAACGGGAACACGAACCCATGTCTGAATTAAGAGAAATTCTGACCCGACCGATTCTGGCCAATAATCCTATTGCGCTACAGATACTGGGTATCTGCTCGGCGCTGGCCATCACCACCAGCCTCAGGGTTACCCTGGTGATGTGTGTAGCCCTGACCAGCGTCACGGCATTTTCCAATCTGTTCATTTCCATGATCAGGGGTTACATGCCGGGCAATATCCGCATCATCATACAAATGACGATTATCGCCTCGCTGGTGATCACCGTGGATCAGTTTCTGCAGGCTTTTGCCTACGAAATCAGCAAAAGCCTCAGTGTGTTCGTCGGACTGATTATCACCAATTGTATCGTGATGGGTCGTGCCGAGGCGTTTGCGATGAAGAACCCGCCGCTGCCCAGTTTTATTGACGGTCTCGGTAACGGGTTGGGTTACAGCATGATACTGATTGTGGTCGGCACTTTGCGTGAACTGTTCGGCTCCGGTTCCTTGCTGGGATACCAGGTTCTGCCTCTGATAGAGCAGGGGGGATGGTACCAGGCCAACGGCATGATGCTGTTGTCACCGAGTGCCTTCTTTATTATCGGCTTTCTGATCTGGGGACTACGGAGTCGACGTACCGATCAGGTTGAACAAGCGGATTACCGACCGGCGCCTCATACTGCGCCGGAGGAAGTATTCTGATGGAGCAGTACGTCAGCATCATCATTCGTTCAATTTTTGTCGAGAATCTGGCATTGCAGATGTTTCTTGGCATGTGTACGTTTCTCGCGGTTTCAAAAAAGATAGAGACCGCGCTGGGTCTTGGCATCGCTGTTGTAGTGGTGCAATCCATTACTGTGCCGGTTAATAACCTGATATTCAATTTCCTGTTGCGAGAAGGCAGTCTGGCCTGGGCGGGGTTTCCGGATATTTCGCTGACCTTCCTCGGCTACCTTTGCTACATCGGGGTGATTGCGGCAATGGTGCAGATTCTCGAAATGTTCCTGGACAAGTTTGTGCCGACACTTTACAACGCGCTGGGCGTGTTTTTACCTCTCATCACGGTGAACTGCGCGATTCTCGGGGGTACGCTGTTCATGGTTGAGCGGGATTACACCTTCGGGGAAAGTGTGGCGTTCGGATTCGGATCCGGATTTGGCTGGGCGCTGGCGATAATCGCGCTGGCCGGAATACGCGAAAAACTCAAATACAGCGATGTGCCGGAAGGCCTCCGTGGACTGGGTATTACATTCATTACCGCCGGCCTTATGTCCCTGGGATTCATGTCCCTTGCCGGCGTGGCGTTTTAACCGGAGCGCGAAGATGATTGATTTTATAACAATCATTGGCGGTGTTGTCATGTTCACTGTGGTGGTCATGCTTTTGGTGGCGATTATTCTTGCCGCCCGCACGAAACTGGTGAGCAGTGGTAATGTTCGTATCGAGATCAATGGCGACCCGGAAAAATCCATAGACGCCAGCGCTGGCGGCAAGCTGCTGAACACATTGGCTGACGCCGGAATTTTTCTGTCCTCCGCCTGTGGCGGTGGCGGCACTTGCGCCCAGTGCAAATGCCGGGTGCTTGAGGGTGGTGGTTCCATGCTGCCTACCGAAGCAGGGCATTTTACCCGGGGACAGGCGCGCGAAAACTGGCGTCTTTCATGTCAGGTAGCCGTCAAGCAGGACATGAAAATCGAAGTGGCTCCGGAATTTTTTGGCGTGAAACAATGGGAATGCAAAGTGCTTTCCAATGACAATGTGGCGACATTCATCAAAGAGTTGGTGCTGGAAATTCCTGCCGGAGAGAGCGTGGATTTTCGCGCCGGAGGTTATGTTCAACTCGAGATTCCGCCTTACGAAGCTCACTTCAAGAACTTTGATATTGCGCCCATCTATCGCGGCGACTGGGAAAAATTCGGCTTGTTCGGTTTGTCATCCAAAGTCAATGACACCACCATACGGGCCTATTCGATGGCCAATTATCCCGAAGAAACGGGTATCATCAAGTTCAACGTCCGTATCGCCACGCCGCCGCCGGGGAGCAAACTGCCTCCCGGAAAGATGTCGTCTTATATATTCAATCTGAAACCGGGCGACAAGGTCAAGGTGTTCGGACCGTTCGGTGAATTTTTTGCCAAGGACACCGATGCGGAAATGGTGTTCATTGGTGGTGGCGCCGGTATGGCCCCCATGCGCTCACATATTCTTGACCAGCTTTGCCGGTTGAACAGCAAACGCAAAATTACATTCTGGTATGGCGCCCGCAGCCTGCGCGAACTGTTCTACGAGGAAGACTACAACCGTCTTGCAGTCGAACATGATAATTTTACCTGGCATGTCGCCTTGTCGGACCCGCAGCCGGAAGATAACTGGACAGGGTTGACAGGGTTCATTCATACGGTGGTTCATGAACAGCACCTCAGAGAGCATCCCGCACCGGAAGACTGCGAATTTTATATGTGCGGTCCGCCTATGATGAATGCCGCCGTTATCAAAATGCTTAAGGACCTGGGCGTCGAGGATGACAACATTGCCCTGGATGAGTTTTCGTGAGTGACGCATGAAATACCTGTTGCGCAAACACAGTTTCAGCATTGCCTTTCTCAGCCTTTTTCTGGCGTATGTTTTCACCACGGGAGGTGGAAACGATGGCATAGAGAGAATGAACGGGTTTACGATGGGCACACGATACCAGTTCCAACTGGTGGACCTGCCTGCGGAACAAGACCGTCAGGAAGTGGCGGAGTCGATAAACGGGTTGCTGGCGCGACTGGACCGGGAGATATTTTCCACCTACGCGGCTGAGTCCGAACTAAGCCGCTTCAATCGCACCGCGCCGGGGACCGAGTTTGCGGTTTCCCGCGAAATGATGGAAGTGGTACAGCTGGCGCTTGAGATCAGTGAGCTTACCGGTGGCGCATTCGACGTCACTGTCGGGCCGCTGGTGAACCTCTGGGGATTTGGCAGTGATCGCGCGTCTTTCGATACCGTACCGGAGGCCGAACGAATCGAGGCCCTTCTTGAAGAGGTGAACTACCGTTTTTTACGGTTGAATGCTGAGCAGGGTACGCTGAGTAAACGTGCTGATGTTCATATCGACCTCAGCGGCATTGCCAAGGGCTATGCTGTGGATGAAGTGGCTCTGTATTTTGAATCTCTGGGCGTACATGATTACTTTCTTGAGATTGGAGGAGAATTGCGGATCAAGGGATTCAAACCAGGTAACGAAAGTTGGGTACCTGCCATTGAGACACCGGGAGACGCCGTGTCGGAAGTGTACCGGGTTTTGCATATGGGCGGGGAATCAATTGCAGTTGCGGGCTCCGGGGATTATCGTAATTACTTTGAGCAAGACGGGGTTCGATACTCACATGAAATCGATCCCCGCACGGGTTATCCGGCGCGTCATTCGCTGGCCGCGGTTTATGTGATTTCCGATTCCGCAGCTCGTGCCGACGCGCTGTCCACGGCGTTTATGGTCATGGGCAGGGAAGAGGGAATGGCCCTCGCTCAACAACGCGGCATCGCGGTTTATTTTATCAGCAGGGACGGTGAGGGTGGATTCAGCGACGACGTTACCCGGCCATTCCGCGACTATCTGACTGAAAGAGGTTAAGGCAACCAGACTATGTCAACATTGTTTTTTACCATCGCGATATTTTTCATTGTTCTGCTGGCGATGTCGGTGGGCGTCATGGCAGGCAGAAAACCGATCCAGGGTTCCTGTGGCGGACTGGAGAAAGCCGGCGCGGGTTCCTGCGGGCTGTGCGGAGACGACACCAGCAAATGCGGAGAGCTTTCTGACTCCAGCAGGGCTTCTTTGAACCTGTAGGCAAGGGCGCGCCAATGACCGGCAAACACTATGAAATAATCGTCATCGGCAGCGGTCCGGCCGGGGAAGCAGCGGCGATGAACGCCAGGAAAAACGGCAAATCGGTTGCGATGATCTGCGACCGCAATTATGTCGGGGGTAATTGTACTCACCTGGCGACCATACCCTCCAAAGCCTTGCGCCATTCGGTCAAGCAGTTGATGCAGTTCAACAGCAACTCCATGTTCAGGGAGATAGCCGGCGCCCGTAAGCTGACTTTTCAGCAGGTCCTTAAACACGCTGACCGTGTCGTATTGGAACAGGTTCGGATGCGGTCGGATTTCTACGATCGTAATTCTGTACCGATTATTAAGGGCGTCGCCCGCTTTATCGACAATCATTCGATCAAGCTTGATGCTTCCCGCAAAAGGCTCACGGCTGATTATTTCATCATCGCGACGGGTTCTCGTCCCTACCGCCCGGAATTTGTTGATTTTGATCATCCCCGGGTTTTTGACAGCGATACGATTTTGCAATTGACTCATTCTCCACGCAAAGTGACGGTAATCGGTGCGGGCGTTATCGGTTGTGAATATGCCTCTATCTTTGGCGGTCTGGGATGCAAGGTGGAGGTTATCAATCCCGAGTCGACCCTGCTTTCCTACCTGGACGTCGAGATATCCGACGCGTTGAGTTATCACTTGCGAGATCTGGGTGTGCGCAGCCGTCACAATGAAGACTTCGACAGAATGGATTATTACGATGGGGATGTGGTTACGTATCTGAAATCAGGCAAAAGAATCAAAAGCGACATCGTGCTGTGGGCCAATGGCCGCACAGGCAATACCGACACGCTCGATCTTGCCAAAATAGGTCTGGAAGCCAACCTCCGGGGTCGGCTCAAGGTCAACCGCAGCTACCAGACAGCGGTCCCCAATGTCTACGCCGCTGGCGACGTCATCGGTTGGCCGTCGCTGGCGGGCGCGGCGTATGACCAGGGCAGAGCCGCCTGCAATGCCATCGTCAAACCGCAGGAGTGCCATTTCATCGATGAAGTAGCCACAGGTATTTATACCATTCCCGAAATCAGCACCATCGGCGCAACGGAAGCCGAACTGACGAAGCAACGCATTCCGTATGAAGTCGGCAAGGCGTTCTTCAAAAACACCGCTCGCGCCCAGATCACAGGCGAGCAGGTGGGAATGCTCAAGCTGATTTTTCATTTCGATACCTTGAAATTGCTGGGTGTTCATTGCTTCGGCGATCAGGCCTCGGAGATCATCCACATTGGCCAGGCCGTCATGAGGCAGTCCGGCAAAGCCAACTCCATCAAATACTTTCTCAATACCACATTCAATTACCCCACAATGGCCGAAGCCTACCGAACCGCCGCGCTGGATGGCCTGAACCGCGTGTTCTAGCACCGCTGTTCGCCAGTCGGCAGGATTGCTGTTTTTTCCCAGTCCCCCATGAATTTCGAGATAAATTTCGAGACACCCATAAATTTCGAGACACCCACAAAACGGGTTCAGAGATAAATTTCGCACTAAATTTTGAGACACCCACAAGATTGAGTTGGTGTCCTTTTCCGGCCGGGGACCGCGAGGCACCACTCCAACGGACGCCCGCTCACCCGTTTTT
>JBBDLF010000025.1:60407-94113 GCA_040879025.1 Pseudohongiellaceae bacterium | reverse complement strand
GCGTGGTGAGTAAAGCCAATGCTGCCATTACAGTGATTGGTGCCAACGATAACCCGGTCGCAATTGATGACGTCCAGAACAGTGTTGAAAATGCGCCGGCACTGACCATCGATGTGTTGGCCAATGATACAGATGCCGATGCCAGTGATACTCACACACTCAGCAATGTGACATTCAGCGCTGGGCAGGGTTCAGCAAGCATCGTCGATAACAAGCTGGTCTGGGATCAGGGAAATGATTTTGACTATCTTGCTGTCGATGAAACTGTAGCGGTAATTGGCAGCTATACCATCAGTGATAATCATGGAAGTGAAACTCAGGGGCAGGTGAGAATTATTCTGACCGGGGAAAATGATGCCCCCCTGGCGGTTCACGACCTGGGTTATACAGATGCCGGCACGGCGGTGACGCTGCATGTACTGGCCAATGACAGCGATCTTGACGACAGCGATATTCTCACTCTTGCCAGTGCCAGCAGCACCGGCGGCGGCAGTGTCAGCATTGTTTCCGATGCGGTTGTGTTTGATCCAGACGGCCAGTTTGATCATCTGACCCGCGGGCAACTGGAAGATGTCACGCTGGTATATTCAATCTCTGATGGCAATGGCGGCATTGACACCAACACTGCCACTGTCACAGTCGAAGGTGATAACACAATTCCTCTGGCTGTTAATGACAATGTCACAACCGGAGAAGACGTAAACCGGGTTGTAATAGATGTGCTGGCCAATGACATCGATCCCGACGTAGACGAGTTGCTGAATATAAAAAGTGCCAATATTACCAACGGCAATGGCAGCGTTGTGAGCGAAGACAACAATGTGGTCTGGGAAGGTGGCGGGGAATATCAATATTTGGCCGAGGGTGAAAGTGCCAGCGTTACCCTGGCTTACACCATGGAAGACAGTTTCGATGCCGACGCCACAGCCACTGTAACACTTGTTGTGGAAGGCAGTAACGATGCTCCAGTACTGCTTGCTGCAAGTAGTGGGGGCTCCATTACAGAACAGTTTGAGGTTATAGATTCCGCATTTTCGCATGAACTGACGAGCACCTTCCAATTCTCAGACATCGATCTGACTGATGCGCATACCATCACGGTTACTGCAGCCGACAGTGGTTATCTGGGCAGCCTGGCTGCAACCAAAGTCAGCGATTCCACCGAAGGCGGGAATGGGGAAGTGCGCTGGGATTTTGCCGTACAGGACCAGCAGTTGGACAGTATGCGAGACGGCCAGATCAAGGAACAAACCTATACGGTAACGGTTGAAGACGGGAACGGCGGAGCAGCCAGCCACGATGTAACAGTGACGCTCAACGGCAATTTTGATGTCGGGGATCTGGATGACGGTAATGACAATCGTCCGGTAGCGGTTGATAACGTTTTGTTTGCTGTCAATTATGACACCACAGGTTACAGCTTCAATCAGTCCAATGGTCATTACTACAAATTTGTTCCCGGAAATTACGACTGGAATGAGGCTCGGAGTGCCGCTGATGCCGCCGGCGGTTATCTGGCCACTGTCACCACTGAACAGGAAAATACTTTTGTTGAAGAAATATCCGCCGGCATCACCTGGCTTGGTGCTAATGATTTGGCTACTGAAGGCCAGTGGCAATGGGTAACCGGTCCTGAGGCTGGCACTGCGTTCTGGTCCGGAGGCACGACCGGTTCCACAGTGAGTGGTGGGTATCAGAACTGGGTAACTGCGCAACAGACGTCAACAGTCTATGGCGAACCGAACAATTTAAATAACGAAGATTATGCCGAGATTTTAGGGTCAAGCGATATCTGGAATGACCAACCCAATGCGGGTTTTGTCAACACCGGCTATATAGTAGAGTTAGATGGACCTGTCTATGACTGGCACTGGACGGATCAGACAACCTCAATAATTGATGCTACCTGGACTTATGCCACTCATCAGTACACACCCAGTGGCTGGAGCTTTAACCCGGACAACGGGCACTACTATAAATTTGTCAGTGGCAGTTTCAACTGGAGTGATGCCTTGGCTCTGGCCGGGTCCACCACTGTGCTTACCATGAATCCGGGGCCCGGATTCATTGGCGCTGTGCCGTTTTTCAATTCTCCTGTTGGCTCGCCATCTGATGCCAGATTCAGTGTCACGGGCCATCTTGTCACCATCACCTCGGAGCAGGAAAACGATTTCGTTGCAGGACTGATCGGGAATGCGCGTGCCTGGATTGGTGCCAGCGATGCAGATACGGAAGGCACCTGGAAGTGGGTAACAGGCCCTGAGAACGGCACTACATTCTGGAACGGCGGCACGACCGGGTCTGCTGCCGGCGGCAGATTTGAAAACTGGGAAAGTGACCAATCCACAACCACGGTAAACGTCGAACCGAACAACCAGAACGATGAAGATTTCCTGTCGCTAGGGAATGATGGCGCCTGGAGTGACGTGGACGTCCAAACAGGCAAGAATTTCATCATCGAAGTAGGCGGCCGTCCGGGCGATCCTGATCAGGCTCCTGTCAGTGCGCCGAATGAAGATGAGACAGTCACCATAAGTGGTGCTGATCTGTTGCTCAACGATTCCGATGACGATGGCGATACCCTGGTAATCACTTCGGTCTCTGCCACGACCGGCAAAGGTGCCACGCTGACCCTGAACGGTGGCGATATCGATTTCGTTCCTGGTGATGCTTACCAGTATCTGAAGGAGGGTGAAACAACAACAGATACGTTTAACTACACCATTACCGATAACGGGGGGGGATTTGATTCTGCCACTGTGACAGTCACCGTGAGGGGGCTAAACGACGCTCCTGTGGCGGAAGACGATAGTGGTTCCACGTTGCAGGAAAGCGCTCTGTACCTGAATGTAATCGGCAATGACTCTGATGTTGATGGCAATACGCTGAATCTTGTTGAGGGAACCACGCAGAGTAGCAAAGGCTCAAATGTGCTGGCCTTCCATAACGGTGATGTTCGCTATGCCGCTCAAAGCGCAGCCCTGAGCAAGCTTGGGCAGGGTCAGACCACTACCGACACTTTCACGTATACAGTTCAGGATGGCTATGGCGGCAGCGATACAGCCACAGTTTCTGTTCTGGTTACCGGCATCAATGACAGGCCGGTCACTGTTGCGGATTTTGCTACTGGTAATGAAGAAAGCACGATCACCGGAAACGTGCTCACCAATGATGATGATCCGGATGACGATGACAGCATCAGTATTTTGTCTGTAGGCAATTTTACCAGCGTGAAGGGTGCTACCGTTTCCCTTGATAGCAGTGGTAATTTCAGCTATGTGGGCCCGCATAATTTCAGTGGCAACGACAGTTTCACCTACACCATACAAGACAGCTTCGGCCTGTCGGAAACTGGTGTGGCGAATATCAATGTCCTCGGGGTTGCGGATGCACCGGTAGTGTCCCTGGCTACTGGCAGTGCCAGCGAATTCAATGAAGTTACCCTGAATGTTACCGCAGGCCTAACCGATACCACTGAAACTGGAAGTTTTGTGTTTACCGGTCTCCCCGAGGGCGTCACTGTTTTCAATCAGCAAGGTCAGAACGTAACCAATTCCGCAGTGAATTTCTTCGGCACCAGTCAAACCCAGACATTCAAGCTGGTCTTACCTACCAATCAGGATGTTGATTTTAACGTTGGTGTCACCGCCACATCGAAAGAACCGGGTACAGGCAGCACGGCATCGACTGCATCAAGCACTGAAAATATTGCCATGACTTTCAGTAGCAGCTCCCAGCAAGTCGATTTCGACGCAGTGGCACAGAACATGTGGGCAACCGGCGATGCGCTCATTTTTTCCGACATAACAACGATTGATATTTTCGATTTCGATATCGGTGGTGACATTATCAATGGCAGCGTCAGTATTCCCTTGCTGGGAACCTATACCGTTGATTTGAGTTACGGCTTTGACATGGATGTTGACCTGGTCTCTACACTGGAACTGGATGCAGGTTCAGTGGATGCTTCGGTACCGTATAATTTCGATTTAAATACAGCCTATAATGTGCAAGCAGATGTTCTGCATATTGACAGCAGCAGCTTTGCGGTTAACAACGGTGGCGTCCAGCAGGGTGGTTTCAGTACTTTCGGTCCTGGTGGTTCCTACAGTCTTGATCTGACCTTTGCCGGCGGCGCCAGTGTGGATCTGGATATCGATCGTAAATACTGGGTTGACGAATGGTCGTGGACAGATACTTTGATTCCGTTCCCCTACATCAGTGGTGGACACTGGGCTTACGACCGCCTGGCCGATTGGCACCCGAATGTGGACATCGACACATCCATCAACCTGTTTTCGTTTGATGACACCGATTTGTCCGGCAGTATTCCGCTGGGACCACTCGATAGTTTCCTTGATCTTGATATTGCGTGGCCTTCATTGGATACCAGTACTGCTACGGGAAATAACAATAGCTTCGACTCATCCGGCACCAGCGCAGACATGGTCAAGCTTACACTGGATGTGGATCAGGTAGTGGCGTATGCAGTGAATGCCGCGTTGGGGAACACCGATCCCAACAACACAATCAATCCTTTCGATCTTGTCTTCGGTGGCGATTTCGGGCCGGTGAGCGCCAATGTAGGCATTGAACTGCTGGATTTCGATGTCTTTGGTGCAGCCAATTTTGTCCAGAACTTCAATCTGAAATTTGACGGCTTCGAGTCATTTCTGTCGTTTGAAAACGGATCGCAACAGGCATTCAATCTTGGCAGCGTTATTGATCTGCCAGATGCCAGTCAATATGACTCGAACAATGACGGTAATATTGATATCGATCTGTTAATCAAGCCCAATGCGCAGTTCACGAATGATACCGATCTTGGCTTTGATCTGGGCTATTTTTTCGGTCTGATTCGACCGGTATTCGACATAGCAATTGCCGGGTTTACTATCATTGATTTGACTGAGGAGGATTTTCTGTTTGAGCTGGATGAACGCATACAAGTTGCGGCCATTGATATCTTCGATGACACCTTCGACTTCAACTTCGAGCTGGGAGTTGTCGGAGTTCCGGTTGATACTGGTCCTGATCTGGCATGACAAAAATGTCAACGCCGGCTTTGCCGCTCTCTTTGTTGTTGAGCCTTGTTTGCGGTTCCGCCATTGCAAAAATTCCTGTAGCCGGCGAATACATCCACGAAGATCGCCAGGAAATAATCAACGGCGACTACACTGTTTATGAACCCTGGATGATGGCGCTGGTATTCAATATCGATAGCGATGAGTACTCACCCAGCCAGCTTCAATTTTGCGGCGGTACGCTGATCAGCTCGCAATGGGTACTCACGGCAGCGCATTGCGTACTGCGCAATTCAGCGGAAGATCTGGCACTGGCGGCCGGCTCCAACAACCTGGACAGCGGCGATATCGAGCTGTTGAAAGTTGAGCGTATCGTGCTGCATCCATTTTACGATGGCGGGGCCAACGATATCGCGCTGCTTAAACTGACCGAACCCACCGAAGACTACACGCCAATCGAACTTTTCGAGGCCGGCCAGGAAAGCCTGTTGATTGATCAATTGGCCGCTGCGTACGGATGGGGGATGACCGACACGTCAGGGCCGGAATGTACACTGAATTTCTCCGATCCCGATGTGGATGAGAGCGAATACACCTGTAGCCTGATTGACTCTGAAAGCCTGTCCCGCCCACAGCAGGTGAATCTGCTGAAGACCGATCTCACTATCCTGTCTCCGGCGGATTGCGAGGCGCAGATTGAGATCATTCTTGAATCCTTGGGCATTGCCAGTGACGGCGACGAGACGGCAGCAGACGGCGACAATGCGAATGAGGATTCCATTATCTGTACCGAGGACATTCAGGAGGCCAGCGGCGCCTGTTTTGGCGACAGTGGCGGACCACTGATCGCCCATGTCAATGGCCAGCAGTTCCTCGTTGGTGTCGTCAGCGGGGGCATTACCGTGGGTGACTGCAATCCGGACGAAGGCATCGGCCTGTTCACACGCACCTCTTATTTTCTGGATTTTATTGACGATGTCATCGGCCGCAATGAGGCCCTCGATTTCGATTCACTATGCCCGGACACGCCGACCCTGGCAGTGGAATACGCCGAAGGCAATAATGATTTGATCCTTACCACTCTTTCCTGGGACGGCGCCACGGATGTCACCAAATACCTTTTTCACTATGCTTCCTATCCCGACCCTGAGGGGCAGATTGTTCTACTCGAGGTGGAGGCCGGCGTCAACGAACTATCAGTAGAATTGCGCCCGGACGAGACGCTTTATGTCTCCGTCCAGGCCTTCAATGCATACTGTAACAGCGGCCTGTCCAACCTGGTTCCGGTAGTACCCGCATTATGAAAAACTCAGCTCTCATCACTACGGTGTTTCTCATTCTTGTCCATGCCGGCGGCAGTATTGCGCTGGTCGAACCGGAAGAGGCGGATATCACCACTGCGGACTGGATGGCGCGGTTAATGGTTTACGATGTCTACGATGGCAGCCTGCGGGAGTTCTGCAAAGGTTCGCTGATCGATCCTTACTGGGTACTGACGTCGTCGTACTGTTTCAACGACCCCAATGACATTATCGAGAATGCCACTGACTCCTTCCCGCCTTATTACATGATCGGTTTGGGCGACGATGAAAACCATTACGAGATTGAGGAACGCATAGCCTCTCCTGGCGGCGATTTTTATCTGGTTCGCCTGGCTAAAAAAGCCACGCAGGAACCGATAGCTTTTGCGGCCTTGACAACCGGGGAACTGCTAGGAAAGGAGGTGCGTGTTTATAATGATAAAGTCACCGCAGCGGTTGGCAATTTTTTCTACAACCCCGACAGCGACAATGAGGCCACCTGCAGCATTGACGGCCACATTTTTTATGTCGATGGCCGGTATTGTTTTATTCTACCCGACGTAGCTACGACAGATACGCTGCAAATGGCGGTCGCAACCGTGCTTGATCCGCACGGAGAAGACGCGCCGCAACATCCCCTGAACGATTACATCTCGGCTTCACTTGATAGCACTGTCTTTTACCTGGATCACAGGCAAAGCGGCAGTTACTTTTGTCACGAAGACATGGGTTCCGCGCTCGTCGCTGAAATAAACGGGGAACTGACCCAAATTGGTGTGGTAATGGCTGTAGGCAAGATTCTCCAGGTGCCTATGTGCAATTCCTCCTATTACAATTTTTCTTTGAGCCTGACCGAAATTGAGGACTTCATCGCTTCAACGCTGATACGAGGCCAGTTCGATCAGAATTGCCCTGGTGCGACTCATTTTCACTGGAGTCTTTTGGAAACCAACGACGTGCACATTAACTGGCACGAAGTCGAGGATGCCGTAGGATACCGAGTATTCTTTACCACAAGGCGCGGCTACGAGCCCATCCAGACACTGGAATTGGCAAACATCACGGAAGTCACCACGACTCTGGCCCCAGGCATTTATTCGCTGGCGATACAGGCATTCAACGCCGACTGTGCCGGTAATCTGTCACCGGTAACCACAATCGAGATTCCCCAGTAGGCGCAAGCCTGGTTCCCAAGGGGACACCCACAGATTGACAATTCAAGCCTCCCCACGCGGCTTCCGTTAACCAGCGATCGACTTGACTCACCCGGACACTGCCTGTAGAAAGACCCCTCCGCAGCGCGACCTGGGTTTCAATCCGTTTCCGCGATAGGAAGAAGACAGCGTGGGGATTCATGTACAGATCGCATCATGCGGTACGTCTCCCACAAGAAAACAATAATGCAGAAAGACAAAATTATCTCCAATGTCCTCGCCGGTGTCCTCGTCGCAGTGATGAATGTCACTGTGGCGATTTCCGTCGCTGCGCTGATTTTCACAAATACTTCCCCTGACTTTCTGGCACCGGGCATTGTCGTGCTGTTGCTCGGCACCCTGATCACCGGATTGGGGGCTACGTTATTCAGCGATTTCAAGGGCGTGATTTCTGGCCCCAGAAGCGGGCTGGCTCCGGTGTTCGCGGCCATTGTTAGCGGGATATTTGTATTCATGGAGGGTGAACCAACGGCCGACACCCTGGCGACAGCGATAATGGCGCTCATGGTCACGGCAGTGGTATCCGGTGCTTTCCTGATCTTTCTCGGCAAGCTGAGGCTGGGCGGGTTGGTGCGGTACATTCCCTATCCGGTCATGGGTGGTTTTTTCGCCGGTATCGGATTTATTTTCGTGGAGGGCGGCCTCACAGTCGCCATGGGGCAGTCACCCGGACTCGCCGTTTTCAATGACCTGCACCTGTTGCAGTTGAGCCTGCCCGCCGTTGCCTTTGCGTTGCTGCTGTATATCGTTCCCCGGTTTGTTGACCACTGGTCCACTTTCCCGGCCACGCTCTGTTTGGCGCTGGCAGTGTTTTATACGGTCTTTTTTCAGGTTGGCGCAAACTTTGTTGATGCCAGCAGTGCCGGGTGGCTGCCGCCGACACGGCGTTCACCTATAAAATCGGTGGTGACGGTATCCTTATGGGCCTGGTCTACGCCGCCGGCATCCTGCTGGCCTTGCTTGCCGGAACCGACTTTATCGGTAGGATTCCCACGTTCGTTCTCGGCGGACTGCTGATCTTTGTCGGTCTCGACTTTCTCTATGAATGGTTGTGGAAGGCCCGCCGGGAGTTGCCAACGGCGGACTATTTAATCATTGTTCTCATTCTGGCCGTTATCGCGGTCGCTGATATTCTGGAAGGCGTGGCGTTCGGGTTTGCTGTGGCAACGGTGTTATTCGTCATCAACTATTCGAAACTCAGCGTGATCAAAAATGAAACGAACGGTCGTGATCATGCGAGCAACGTGGATCGTGATCTGCAGACACGTGAACGTCTCAACCAGGCAGGCGAACGTATTCTCATACTGGCGCTTCAGGGCTTCATTTTTTTCGGCACGGCCGACCGTCTGATGGCGCGCATTCGAGACCGCATACAGGCCGCGGACGCTTTAAAGCTTGACTTTCTCGTGCTGGATTTTCACCATCTCGGCCAGTTGGACTCTTCCGCTGTGAAGACCTTCTCCAAGCTGTCCCAACTGAGTGACAAACACGGCTTTCACATTATTATTACCGCCGTGGACAATGCGATTGCAGAACGCTTTGAAGCTGTCGGGTTCATGACGGAAAAATCTTCCGGACATCGACATCTCCGGTTTGAACAACTTGACGATGGGGTTGCCTGGTGTGAAGAACAGTTGCTTTTCGAACTGGCGCTTGGCGACCTCGGTATCGACAGCAACCTGGTTTCCATGTTGGCCTCGATGACCGAAAGCGAGGAGTACGCGCGGGCGCTGGCTCCTTATTTCAAAGATGAACGCCATTATGCCGACGCCTATTTGTTTCATCAGAATGAAGCCGGCGACAGTTTGTACCTGATTGGATCGGGATCAGCGGCTGTGGTCATTGAAATCAATGGGACGCAACGAATTCTCCGGCACTACAAGGCCGGCGCCGTACTCGGGGAAATGGCGCTGTACACAGGCGAGCCACGGTCTGCGAGCGTGATAATCGAGGAAGACGCCGTACTGTACAAACTCACAGCGGCGCAACATGCCGCCGTGCAGAGCGAGCACCCCCTCGCATCCGGCCGAATGCATGCCTATATCGTGCGCCTCTTGTCCGAGCGACTGAGCCGGGCGAACCGGGAACTAAAGCGGTACTTGTAATTTTCCGGGCCATTTTACTTGCTTTTTCCTTATATAGCACAGTATATTGCGCTGCATGTCAAAACGCTCCGATTCCTACAGCGGGCACCTCGCCGCTCCGTTTGTCCTGAGCACTGAACAGGGTGAAATCTCGCCGCGCCGTTTGCAATTGTTGCAGGCGATAGCCAGCAGCGGGTCGATCAACGCCGCTGCCCGGCTCGTTGGCATGACCTACAAGGCGGCCTGGGACGCGCTGGAGATCATGAACAACCTGGCCGGGACCGCCCTGGTTAGACGTCAACAAGGCGGTCGGGGTGGCGGTGGCGCGGTGATGACCGCCGCCGGGCAAAAACTGCTGGATGACCTTGCGGCATTACAGTCACTGCAACAGGATTTCATGGCGCGGGTTCAGGCCAGCGGAGATCTCAAACAATCACTGGCCCTGTTCAGGAGGATTACCATGCGAACCAGTGCGCGTAATGTGCTGCATGGCACTGTGGAAACAATTCAGCACGGCGCGGTGATGACCGGTGTGAAGTTACGTCTGGCCGGTGGTGACAGCGTCTACGCCACGATCACGCGGGAGAGTGCCGCCGAGCTTGATCTCAAGATCGGTTCAGAAGCCCAGGCTCTGATCAAGGCCTCCTGGATACTGCTGTCACCCGCCGCGGAGTGCGGGCGAACGTCGGCGCGCAACCGCCTTTGTGGCACGGTACTGCGTATTGTGCCGGGTGAACTCAATGTGGAAGTGGTGCTGCAATTGCAGGGTGGTAATACCCTGGCGTCGACCATCACCCGCGACAGCCAGAATGAATTGGCGTTCAAGGTCGGTGATGAATGCTGCGCACTGATCAAAGCCTCACACATCATATTGGGAATAGTGGAAATATAAGGAGTGCAAGCGTGAAGCACATAAACCGGTTGGCAGGCAGAGTATTGGCACTACTGCTCGGGCTGTTCCTGCTGCCCCAGGTCAAGGCTGAGGATTTCACCATTGCCGCTGCGTCCGATCTGCGTTATGCCCTGGATGAAATCGTCGCGGCCTACGTTGCCGAGCATCCCGTCCACCAGCCCACCGTAATCTACGGCTCTTCCGGCCAGTTCCATACCCAGATCAGCAACGGCGCCCCCTATGATCTGTATTTCTCTGCCGATATTGTCTATCCACAAATGCTGCACAAGTCCGGACTGACAGCCAGCGAGCCGGCGGTGTATGCCCTCGGACGCATCGTTCTGTGGAGCGCCGGCCGGGATGCCTCGACGCTGCGATTAAGCGATCTGCTCAATGGCGGCATCAGTCGCATCGCGATTGCCCAACCCGACCATGCACCTTATGGCCAGCGGGCCCGGGAAGCGCTGCAGGCAACCGGTATATGGACCGGGGTGCAGGCCAAGCTGGTGTTCGGCGAGAATATTGCCCATGCAGCTCAGATGGCCGAGTCCGGCGCCGCGGACATCGGCATTCTTGCCCTGTCGCTGGCACTGTTCCCCAATATGACAACCCAGGGCTATCACCTGATCGATGCCGATCTGCATAATCCTCTCGCCCAGGCCTATGTCATCACCCGCTACGGCGAGGGCAAACCCGCCGTACTCGATTTCGCCGATTACCTCGAAGGTGACAAGGCGCACACTATAATGCAGCGCTACGGCTTTGTGATGCCGGAATAATGAAGCGCCAGATGCAGTTTTTAAACTGACTTGGCAGGTGATTAAACAATGTTTGGACTCAGCCCCGCAGACTGGCAAGCCATTGAGGTCACGCTCAAGCTCTGCCTTTACACCACAGCGATATTGCTTCTTGTCGCCACACCGCTGGCCTGGTGGCTGGCGGGCAAGACTTCACCACTACGGGTGGCGGTTCAGGCTGTCGTCGCGCTTCCACTGGTGTTGCCGCCCACGGTGCTCGGGTTTTATCTCTTGCTGGCGCTGGGTCCGCGCGGATTCATTGGCAACTCACTGGACGGCATTGGTCTGACCCATCTGGCTTTTTCCTTTGAGGGCATTCTGGTGGCATCGGTATTGTATTCGATGCCCTTTGCCGTACAGCCGCTACTGGAGAGTTTCAATAACCTGGGGCGCCGGCCAGTAGAGGTCGCCAGCGCGCTGGGAGCCGGCCCGGTTGATCGGTTCTTTACCGTAATTCTGCCCCTGTGTCGGGGAGGCTATGTGATTGCCGCCACCCTGACTTTCGCCCATACGCTGGGGGAATTCGGTGCCATCCTGATGCTGGGCGGCAGCATTCCAGGAGAAACCAAAGTGCTGTCGGTATTGATCTATGACTATGCACAGAGCATGAACTACGCGGCAGCGCACCGGCTGTCGCTGATCCTGCTGGCATTTTCCTTCCTGGTGTTATTCACGGTGTATGGCTTCAGCCGGCGGTTTCAGGTGGTGCGGGTATGAGCCTGCGCATCAGGGCGCAATGGCAGCGGGCCGCGTTTAGGCTGCAAATTGATACCGAGCTGCCAACTGATGGTGTTACAGCACTGTTCGGCCGCTCCGGTTGCGGTAAAACCACCTTGCTGCGCATCATAGCCGGACTGGAACGGGTGCCGGACGCGCAAGTGCGATTCGGTGACCAGTGCTGGCAGCAGAACTCCCGTTTTGTACCCACCAATGCGCGCCGCATCGGGCTGGTGTTTCAGGAACACAGTCTGCTGCCCCATTTGTCGGTAAAGGAGAATTTGCTCTACGGTTATCAACGCACGGCACCAGAACAGCGTCGCCTGCATCCAGAAGAGGTGATGCAAATGCTGGCGATTGAAACGCTGCTGCAACAACGTATTGATCAACTGTCCGGCGGTGAGCGCCAGCGCCTGTCCCTCGGTCGCACGCTGCTTACCAGCCCCCAACTGTTGTTACTGGATGAACCCCTGTCGGCGCTGGACAGCCAGACCAAACGGGAAATCATGCCGTTTCTCTCCCGTCTGGCACAGCAGTCGCAGGTGCCCATCATGCTGATCACCCATTCACCTGATGAAGTGCAGCGTCTGGCCAACCACGTGGCCTTTATGGCAGCCGGGCGAATCACCACCATGGAAACCTTGCAGCAGGCTTTGGCCCGTCCTGATACACCCCTGTTTCAGGATGAAGGCGCCGCTGCGATTCTTGCCGGACAACTCGGACCGGCCAACGCGTTTGGGTTGAATGCCTTCGGGCCGCCTCAGGCCAGGCTCTGGTTGCAACCCGCGATCAATGAGAACGAACAGCTACAGTGTGGTCAATCCATTCGAGTACGCATTCTCGCCCGCGATGTGAGTGTGGCTCTGGATGATCCACAGCGTATCAGCATGCAGAATCATCTGCTTGTCACCGTTGAACGTTTGCATGCCGCTACCGAACAACGTGTCGTGCTCAGCCTGCGTCTGGCCGACGGGCAATTGCTGCTGTCGGAAATCACCGCCTGGTCGGCACAACGCCTGGAACTGTCACCAGGGCAACAGGTTTATGCGTTGATCAAGTCTGTGGCCTTGATCAGTTAAACAAGCAAAACCTGACAATTTTTGAGTTGCCTATCCCGCGGCACAGGTCAAGCGCGATCTTGAGAGGAAAATGGTGTCCGTACCAGGCCAGTGGCCAGGCGATCCCGGACTCAGGAAAGATAAAAGGATTTCATCAGCAGGAATTGTCTACTATTGGGAAAGCCCAGGCTATCCATGAAAGAAAGCGCTTATGCTGTGCGATTGATCCCACGAGATTGGCAATGCGTCGAAATTCACACCCCCTAATTTGCCGATAGTTGTATACGGGTGTAAACATAGGTCCTTCACTTTATAGTTATATCCCATCATAAAGGCCGTAGAAGGTTGATACAGATTACGTCTTTTGATGGGGAGGGTTTTCTATCCGAATCTTGCTCACTAGGAATCCACACCACAGGAGTCTCAGCTATGAATAAAAAACTTTCTCACCTCCTTTGCCTTCTTGTGGCTACCGTCACGATGATATCCAATGCAAACGCCCAGGCTCCTGATAGCCCCAACCCCCCCGACCTTGAAAGACTTAATCTTCCTCCAACCCCTGTTTTCCAAACACGCCTCTCCAGTGCAAACGATTGGGAACAGATACCTTATGGACGGAAGCTTTCTTATGCCTTTCAGGCCCTACATGGTTCGGGTGATGAAATCTGGCTGACGGATAGTGACCTTGAGTTAATTGAACTGGGCGCCAAAGGTACGCCACCAAATGATCGATACTTTGCGGCACTCATTCAAGCTTGCGATACCTACGAAGCACAAACAAGCCAGGGGTTACCTGTTGATATCGACTTCGTCACACGAGTATTTGTGAATAGCGATAACTACACATTGGAGGACAGATATAATTTTTATGAAGTGCTCTTTAATCAAATGTCAATCGAAGGCAAAGAACTTCTCTTAGACAAAATAGAAGCTGCACGGAACACTAACCACATCAGCACCTCGCGTATTGATTGGGAAATTGTGGGGCAAACCAATCCAAATCGTTTAAGAGCGGCTTTTGTAAGCAGCTGTGAATCCCTGGACAGTAAATTTGAAGCCTATGAATTTGACAGAGCAAATCCAGGAGCAAGAACCCTCCAAGTACCTATTACTGGAAAGGAGACTTTCAATGAAAACCAATAAAATTATCGCTTTCATTCCATTGGCACTAATTTCAATATTTTCGGCCAACGCTGGCGCACTGGAAACTGATTGTGTTTACAAAGCGTACAGCGTGGGCTCCATTCTGGATATGACGAAAACATGGGGTACAGTGACTACGTGGACACCCGCCGAAGAGGCATATTACGACAAAATGGAAGTAAGTATGAATTTTTTAAGATCGGTGCCCTCTATGGCAACCGCAGGGGGAAATGTTACCTGCACGATTATGAATCTGTACCTGCGGTAGAAGTGTGGTTCATCGGCGTGAGCAATTCAAATGAATGGTGGGCTGTCAATCCTATTGCTATCATAGCGTTACTTGGCGAAAATAATCCAGAAGATGACATATGGGTTAATTGTGGGCCTACGGATTATGAAAGAATTATTATCTAGGAACTGCCTTAGAACCTTTCTAATGGGCGCAAGGTGTCAGAGTCAATGTTGACTCTGACACCCATTTCCGAATTGCGCTATTCCAGCGGTTCCAGCCGCACGATATTCGTCGGCTCACCGCCCCGCTCCTCGATGGCAATATAGATATAACCGTCCGGGCTTTCACGCACGTCACGTACGCGTCCCATGTCATAAGCCAGGGTTTCCTCGACGATCACTTCGCGGTAATCCTCGCTCATCTGCAGCCGGGCCACCTGCTCTCCGGCCAGCGCGCCGGCGAAGATGCTGCCGCGCCACATGGGGAACTGGTCACCGGAATAGATCATGAGGCCGGAAGTGGCGATGGAGGGCACCCAGAATTGGGTCGGGGATTCCATACCGGTCAAGGTCTGACGCTCATGGATCGGTGAACTGGACACGTAGTTCACGCCGTAGCCCACCACCGGCCAGCCGTAGTTGGTGCCGGGGACGATCAGGTTCAGTTCGTCACCGCCCTGGGGACCGTGTTCCGTCATCCACAAGTCGCCGGTTTCCGGGTGAATGGCCAGACCCTGGGGGCTGCGGTGCCCATAACTCCAGATCTCGGGCAGCACACCGTTCTCGCCCACGAAGGGATTGTCGTCCGGAACCCGACCTTCCTCATCCAGCCGCACGATCACGCCGTGGTGATTGCTCAGGTCCTGGGCGGGATGGGCGGGCAGATCACCAGTGGAAGGCGCCTGGCGGTCACCGGCCGTGAGAAACAGGTAGCCGTCGGCGTCAAATACCATCTTGCCGCCATAATGGCTCCGGCCGCTGGCCTGGGCCGCGAAAATTTCCACCACATTGGTCAGGCGATCGTTTTCCAGCGTACCGCGGATGACGGCCGTGGTGGAGTCATCGTCGCCAACGGGCTTGGCATAGCTCAGGTACAACCACTGGTTCTGGGCGAAATCCGGGTGGGGCAGTACCTCGAACAATCCGCCCTGCCCCTCGTAATACACATCGGGTATGCCGGGAACAGCCTCCGGCAGCAGCTGGCCATTGCGAACAATTCTGAGACGGCCGGGCTTTTCCGTGACCAGCATGTCGCCGTTGGGCAACCAGGCCATGGACCAGGGGTGCACCAGGCCCTCGACCACCGTCACTGCACGATAATCATGGTGAGCCGCGTAATAGGTTCTTTCCTGGGCGCCGGCGGATGCCGCAGCCAGCAGGAGCAAGCCGGCTCCGGCAAGCTGAAATAATGAACGACGCATAATTTCCTCCTTCATATATTCGATTCAGTAACTGGTAAGCCAGTTGCCTGGCCTGGATCAAGCTGTTTGATCGGACCAAGAATGCAGAATACCACAAAGTGGGGGTTGCGAATCAGAATGCTCCCCACATGACCTGCCGGACAGGACCAACAGCCGGGGTCAACGCGCAATCGGTTCATAACCGTCTATGCGCCCTGAGCCCGAGTGATAGCTCTCCGTAATCGCCTGCATGACCAGGTTGGGGAACATGCGACGAATGTCTGAGCCACCCGGGCCAGTGATCTGTTCCATCAATATCATCACCGTACGCTCCACCGGGTCCACCCAGTACACCGTATTCCACGCCCCGCACCAGCCGAATGTGCCGGGCGAGAGAGATTCGTTGGACTGGCCTACGTCAGTGACCATGACAAAACTCAGGCCGAAGCCATAGCCGTCGGAGCCGACACAGGCTCGCACCGGCAGGTCACCTACGTGGTTGGAAATCATGAGATTCACGGTGGTGGGGCTGAGAAGGCGCACACCATTGAACTCGCCACCATTGAGAATCATCTGCGCGAAGCGGAAATAGTCCGCCGCCGTCGAATACAATCCGTTTACCCCGCCAAAATAATTTGTCGTGCCACGGCTGCCGGGATCTGAAGCCAGTTCCAGCGGACTGCCGAGGCCATCCGAGGGCCGGTACAGAGTCGCGATACGGTTCGTGTATTCCGGGGGGACGTTGTACCAGGTTTCATTCATGCCCAAGGGTTCAAAAATCCGTTGCTGGAGGAACCGGTCCAGCCGCTGACCGGAAATCCGCTCCACCAACATCGCCACATAGTCAGTGGATGAACCGTAATCCCACTGCGTGCCGGGCGAGAAACCCAGCGGGAGCTCTGCCCGGCCCAGGAGCGTTTCGGCAAGCGTGTCCCGGCGTCCCAGTAACGCTTCCTGCTCCGGTGTCAGCAATTCTCTTTCCGGGTCAACGCCGGACGTGTGGGTCAGCACATCTCGAAATGTTATGGGCCGGTCGGGCGGTTCGTGTATCACGGCATCGCCACGTCGACGGACCACCTGTTTATCCCCGACCTCTGGCAGATATCGGGTGATGGGGTCGCTTAGCAAAAACCCGCCCTCCTCAAACAACATCATCAGCGCGGCGCTGACCACGGACTTGGTCATGGACTGGATAAAGAAGATGTCGTCGGCGGCCATGGCGTCACCCGCTTCGCGAGAACGATCTCCAAGGGCGCTCTGGTGTACCACCTTGCCGTCCCGTGCCACCAGTGTCACGATTCCCGCGGTGCGGTCCTTGTCGATGAGTTCCTGCAAGGCGGCGTCCATCTGTTGCAGCCGCTCGCTCGACATGCCGACTGATTCGGGTTCCGCCACAGGAAGTTGGGCCATAGGAAGTTGAGCCAGCGCGCCTGCCGACATTATTCCCGTCAACAGCACCAGGGTGCCCAGCAGTCCCATGATTTTCCCGGTTGTATAGCGGTTTTTGGTCGAGCTTTTCATTATAGTTGCCCTCGGCTTGAGTTGGTGTCGTGCAACTATAGGGGAATTCTGTACCTACGCCAATGCGCTCCACCGCACAGGACACACAACCTGGGCAGTAGCTCGCGCCCCTGCGAGGGATAAACGCCTCACAATAACCGACGGCTATTCATACCGCAAAACGCGGGCCGGTCGAACCCGCGCACTCTTCCAGCTTTGCGAAAACACCGCGCCGAAGGCAATCAGCGCCGACAGCCCCAGGCTCAGTACAAACGGCATCCAGCCAATTTCCACGCTGGCGGCAAACAAGGTGGTATAGCCATTTCCCAGCACATAGCCCAGGGGCCAGGCGATTGCGTTGGCAATCAGAATGGGTTTGGCGAAATCCAGCAGCAACATTCGCAACAGGCGATTACTGCTGGCACCCATCACCTTGCGAATACCCACTTCCTTGCGGCGCATGTTGGTGATAAACGTCGCGTTCCCTAACAAACCCATGCTGGCCACAAGAAAGCCGAAAACCGACAAAGCGCCGATAGCGACACTGACCGACAGGAAAATGCCATAGGAGGAATAAAACAGCTCGTCGACAAAGCTGCGTTGCAGGGGAATCTCCGGCATCAGGCGTGACCAGGTTTCGTCGATGTGTCGCAGTCCCTCGTTGAGGCTTTCGCGGGCTACCTTGACCATCAGGTAGCTCGCTTCGTGCCGACGCAGGAAATAGGCATTGCCGCCGCTGCCGAAGGCGGAAAAATCGATGAACTGGTGTTTGGGCGCTTCGATGCCGCCGATCACAGTGAGTTCCACGGTCATCTCTTGCGGCACTGACGGCGGCTCGGCATGCAGGTACAGACTTTCACCCAGCGCCTCGTCCAGACTGTTCCATCCCAGACTTTGTACGGCCTTGCGATCGAGGACGATAGCATAGGGCCCGCTGACCGGTTCCAGATCCACCAGCGGAGGCAGTTCGTCGTTGTTTCGCTCTGGTGAGAATGTGCGCCCACCTGTCAGCGGTATGCCCATGGTAGTGAAGTAATCGAAACCCACGTAGTGACGGCTGATATCTATCCTGGTGCCGTTTCGGTCCGGTGAGCGGGAATATCCCGTGGACGAATTGCCCATCTCCCAGGGCAGCCTGTCGACCTGGGTCACCGAGACGATGGCGGAGTGATTGCGCAGTTCCGTGATCAGCAACTCGGGGTCCACGGAATAGGTTCGGGTGGAGACGGTAATTGCTACCTTGGGATCCAGCACCGCGCCATCCAGTTGCTGGGTCATGGCGCGGTTTTGCAGCCACATGACACTGGCCAGAATCATCAGGGTACCGGAGATGAAAAACTGCGTACCCACCATCAGGCCCCGCAGGCGACCGGAATAGCCACTGGCACCCTTGGGCCGCAGCATGGTGACCAAGGGCACCAGGGCGGTTTTTACCGCGGGATAGCCACCGGCGATGGCGACAATGACGAGCAAGGCAAGCAACAAAGTGGTCCACAAGGAAGGATTGAGCAGCAGCATTCTGTCCACCCCCACATAACCCATTGCGCCCAGTTCCGGCAACAGCAACCAGAAAATCACCAGAGTAACGAGCATGGCAAACCCCAGGAACAGCAGGCTCTCGTAGCTGTACTGCAGCAACAGCATGCCGCGCTTGGCCCCCAGTATCTTTTGCACCCCGATTTCCTGGCTGCGCAGCGAAAGCTGGGCGATAACCAGGTTGGAGTAATTTAAACAACCGATCAATAACACCAGTGCTCCGGTGACCACCAGGGCGTTGATGATATTGAAGCCGCCGGTCAGAAAAGAAAACTGGGTGGGCATCAGGTCTTTCACAGGCAGTATTTCGAAGGTCTGGAATTCTGCGCGCTCGGGCGGCATGTAGGTGTCTACGAACTGGTCAAGACGTTCGTTGAATGCAGCGGCGGATACCTCCGTGTTCTCGGGAAACTGAATGAACACGTAATCCGACTGGTTGCCCCAGCGATCGGCGTCCGGGTCGCCTCCGGACTGCGCGATGTTGTCCCGTGTCCGCTGTTCCTGCATCGCCATGGGCAGGTAGAGTTCGGTGTTGAAAAAGTTCAATCCCGACTCCAGGTGCGAGGGTTGCCGCAGGGTGGCGGCAACCCCGGCGATGGTCACGTCATACGCGTTGGCCACAATGAGTCGCTCACCCACCACGTTGGTCCGGCCATAAAGACGTTGCGCGGCCTCCGCGGTGATCATCGCGGTACTCGGTGGCAGGGGTTCGCCCATGGAAACGCCATGCAGCGTGTCGAGGGGGAATATGTTCCAGAACTGAGGCTCGACGAATTTGGTATCCAGGGTGGCCGCCTGGCTGTTGTAATTGATATCCATCGGATAGCCGGTGCTTACCCGGGCTATGTTCGGGACTTCAGGGAATGCGGTGCGCAGGTAGCGGGCCGCGGGCTGGTTCACAATGGGAAAGTTTGCGGGTACCGGACTGTCGCCCACCGGCTGCATGATCAGGTTGTAAATATTGTCGGCATTGGGCCAGTGTCGGTCAAAGCTGTCTGCATAGGTAGACAGCAGCACCGCGGAAATAAAACAGACGAATCCGATGATCAGGCTCAACAGGCTGATCGCTGTGTGCAGCTTGAAGCGCCACAGTGCCTTGAATGCCATCCGGGTGAAGTGTGCGAGCACAGGCTACCCCCGGTCGGCCGGCTGCGCTGCCGGGAATTCCTGAACGACTGCGGCTGGACGCGCATTGCCCTCGCCGCCGACTGTCTCGCCACCGACTGTCTCGCCACCGACTATCTCGCCATCCAGCATTTCAATGATACGGTCGGCGCGGCTCCCATGCTCCGGTGAGTGCGTCACCATCAAAATGGTCACGCCGCTTTCCTTCAGCATCGCCAGCATGTTCATCACCTCGTCACCGTTTTTGGTGTCCAGGTTTCCCGTCGGCTCGTCCGCCAGAATCAGCTTGGGGTCGCCCACCACGGAGCGCGCCACGGCAACACGCTGTTGCTGTCCGCCCGACAATTCCTGCGGCCTGTGGCGGGCGCGGCTTTCCAGACCCACCAGGGCAAGCGCCTTTTCCACTCGGCGCCGGCGTTCCGCTCTGGGCAGGCCAAGATACAGCAGTGGCAGATCAACGTTTTCCCGCACCGAAAGGTCGTCGATAAGATTGAAGTTTTGAAAAATAAAACCGATATTGCGCTTGCGCAGATCGACCAGATCATTTTCCGAGCGGTGCCCCACTTCCTCCCCGTCGAAATAATACTCTCCGCCGCTCGGCTCATCGATCATGCCCACCACATTCAGCAAGGTGGACTTGCCGCAGCCGGAGGGACCCATGACAGCGACGAATTCGCCCTTGCCAATGTGCGCGTCGATATTCTTCAGCGCCATGGTTTCCATGTAGGCTGTACGATACGACTTGCTCAGCTTTTTCAGCGCGATCATTGTGGCTCCCCCGGGGCTGCATTCTGTGTTGCCGTCAGGGGTAAGACGCGGGTGCCGGGAAAAGGGTTACATCGGGATGACCCATGATTGGGGCGCTTGTCTCGTCAGCCGTTACCAGGTAAAACGAACGCGTACGTGCAAGCCATTCGGGTCGTCGTTGATCGCAGCTCGATCCGCGTCTGTCATCACATAGTTGACCTGGAACCGCAGGTCGCGGGTCATGTAGTAGTTGACGGCCACGGTAATGGCATCCGCTTCGCCACCGTTAAGCCCGCCATCATTCAGGTCGAGCTTGCTCACCCGCGCGGCGATTTCCCAGGCGCCCGCATCGGAAGACGGTGAGATGGTGCCGAAAATGGCATCAGAATTACTGTAGGACCGTGTGTCGTCAGTGAGGAAATAGCTCACATAGGCGTAGTAACCGCCGAAGCTCAGGTCCGAGGTATTGCTGCGCCCGAGACGCTTGTGCAGATATTCGCCCTGCGCGGAAAAACGGCCGTTCACATAGGCCGCTTCCAGGCCCAGCCTGGTGGTGTCATCCACATTGATCAAGGAGCCGGTGTCGATAATGCGGTGGCTGTCCTGATGCAGCTCAGGTCGCGTGCGCAGGCGCACCGTGTCGTCATCGGGTTGTTCCAGGGCGGCATTGACACCCAGATGCAGCAGCGCGTCACCGGCCAGCGCCGGGCGATAGGCGAAGCGCGCCGACATGCCGGTGCCCCGGTCTGAATTGTTAGCCTCGTGGCCATAGGCCGCGGCGGCGAAACTGTAGCGATCGCTCCAGGTCTGGTAGGCGACGGCGGTACGGCGGGTCGAGACCAGGGCATTGGGCAAACCCCGTTCGGTAAAGGTCATATTGTTGGAACTGGTCAACTCCTCAAGGCTGGCGAAAACCTTGAAATTCCCCACCGTGACCCGGGTGTTCTCAATACCGGTATAGCGCACATAGATATCTTTGACTTCGGGGTCATCTGGTGCGAATTCATACTCCACCTTGTATTCCCAGTCTGTTATCAGCTTGCCGGCCACACCGGCTCGCAGGCGCCTTACCTCACTGCCATCGGCATAGGGATAACTGCCATCGTCATACTCGGTGCTGTCGGCCTGGATGCGACCGGAGAATTGAATGCTTGGGGTATTTTCGGCTGCCGTGGCGGTGGCTGTCAGCAATGCAAGACTTAATGCGATCTTTGGGGTGAGGTTACTCATTGAATTTTCTCCACTTTCTCCTTTCTCCTTCCTCCACTTTCTTTCTCCCTCCATTTTTCCCGCCCTCTAAGCTTTTTCCGCCTGAACCGTCTCCGCAGCGGTATCGCCACAGGACAACGTGAATGCAATCGCTGCACTATATTTCATAAATGTGACAAAAACATGACAATATGTCGATTTGGTGACACATATGTCATTTGGCCTACCTGCCGGTCCACCGCAATCACATTCTTTCATTCAACCGAGGCTGGCCATGGGGATTCCATCCGGATCACAACCTTGCCGAAATGCTCGGCGCGAAGAAAACGGCTCAGGGCCTCATGGATTTCGGTAAACTCAAAGACGCGATCTATCACCGGCCTGATTTCTCCTGACTCAATAAGCTCGTTGATGTACGTCAGATTTTTGTTGGCTCTCAGACTAACCAGTTTCAAACGCTTTTTGACGAACGGGTTGATGAACGGTGCCGTGAACATAAACCTGAAGATTCTGTCACCGCCGACGGTTGCATAAATGCCGCCCGGTTTCAGCGCACGCAGATAGTCGAACACCGATTTGCTCGTTCTCGCATCCAGAATAAAGTCATACTGCTTGCCGGTTCGCGTGAAATCCACTTCGGGATACTCAATCACATGGTCATAACCCAGTGAGCGCAGTTGTTCCAGTTTCCCGGCACGGTCGACAGCGGTGACTTCAACCTTGTACTTCTTGAGCATCTGTACCGCGAGTGTTCCTACGCCGCCTCCGGCACCTTGAGCATGCCCACTTCCCAGTCGTTCACGGCGGTTGTGACCACCTTCACCAACACTTCATTGTTCGCCGGAGCGGGTTTTTCCACTTCGGCGTATTCCATCACGTCAACTGACCCGTAACCATTCTGTACCAGGGCTTCCATCGGCTGTCCTCTTGCCACAGACATTAGCTCTGGCTCAGCTTAAGTTCCACACCGTTACCAGGCTTTCTTTATGAGATCAAACATACCCAGAGTATCTGACAAACCGCATGCTTCTACAGGTTCATTAAACTCAAGTACCAACTCAATTGATTTCTTGTCACCCAAGCATGCGGTTATCATCTTTAAAGCACAATTCCTACAGAGGGCTGCGTTCTTATCTACTATAGTAGATTCGTCATTTAACGCCCCTTGGTCAAGCTGCCATGGGTAGTGGCAGCAAGTGGTTATATTTCTGTGCCGACATCATTCGATCCAGCCGGGAATGCCGGCGCCGGTGATTGTAAAAATCAAAGTACCTGGGCCAGGCCCGCCTTGACGGCCGACCGAGTCATAGGCATGCAGGTACACCTCTTCGTGCTTATTTTCCAGAATACTGGGCAAAAACTTCTTCACCGGTGAGATCCTTCGTCTCTTGTGCAAATGAGTAGAACGAAGGTTTTTGGTCGATAAATATTTGTTCAGTGAGTTTCCACTGGTCACAGTCGTCAAAAAGTCCAACAGGGATTACGTAGTGCCCTTCCCGTTTTAGCCGGTAAAACAGATGAGTGCCACATTGCCGGCAGAAGCCGCGCTCAGCCCACTCTGAAGAGCTGAAGGTGGATATATGCTCGGCGCCTTCAAAATCCACTTCGCTTTCACACTCGGCCGCGAAAAGCGGACCGCCACCCCATTTTCGGCACATCGTGCAGTGACACGCGCCAATACCACGACTCTTTGTTTTAGCGACGACTCGCACCGCACCGCAAAGGCAAGTACCACGCTTCCCGGTTTTGGACTCCATGACTTTCTCCTGCAGATGCATAACAGTTCATAAAAATGGCCATCGGCCTTTTTAACCTATTGGCTCTATTGCAATCGACTTATTCCCGCAGGATCTTCGCCATCGCTTTTCCTTTTGCGAGCTCATCGATCAGCTTGTCCAGATAGCGTATTTTTTGCATCAGCGGATGTTCGATTTCTTCTACGCGCACACCACACACTACGCCCTTGATAAGCGAACAATTCGGATGAATGGACGGTGCTTGAGCAAAAAATGTTTCAAAATCGTGTTCCAGCTCAATTTGCTGCCGTAATCCCGCTTGATCATAGCCCGTCAACCAGTAAATGATTTGGTCAACTTCTTCTTGCGTACGATTCTTGCGTTCCGCCTTTCGAACATACAGCGGATAAACCTTTGCAAACGCGGTCGTGAAAATATTATGCGCGGGCGTCATTGTCTATCCCCCGGTTTTGCGATAAAGACCAAAGGAACGGCGAAAGGACCGAGAAGTACAACAGCCATCTGCCAAATAACAAGAGAGGTGTATGCATTCATAGCCTGCTCCAAAAACTTTCATTTACCAGTCCATTACAAAACACCCAAGCGATGTTTGACACTTTGCTTCACTTGATATCTTCAGTGAAGGCGGCCAGGTTGCGAAGTGTAGACGTCAAACCCGCCTCATGGTCCTCCGCTCGTATGCCCTCCGGCACGTCTTCGCAGAGGACGGTTACGTTGGCACCTTGGTCCACTTCGTCAAAGACCCAGGTTATACGCATCTCGCCCGCGAATTCAGCACTTTCAGAATTAAACGTAACGGACTGAACAATGCACTGATCTGGAATTAATCCAATGAACCCTGCTTCGACTTCGTCAGAGTGGTCGGATGTTTTCCCTGTCACGTGGTCCTGATCGTTATAGGAGAGACGCATTCGATAGGCGCCCCCTTCCCGAAAATCAAACGCAAGCATTAAACCGGTCATTCCTTCCGGGGGAAGCCACTTCTCCATTGCGCCGGGAGTAGCAAACGCCTCGTAGATTCTAGAGGGCGGCGCATGAATCAATCTTGATGCTCTATCAACTCTCTTATCCATCAGTCCTGAAACCTTATGCAACTGGTGCCCCAATGCCGACGAACGATGCCGATGATATCGGCTCACTCCAACTCAAACGTTGCCTCTAGCCCGGACTATTCATGAACCGCCGTAGCGAGGGCGTCGAGATGCCCGAAAAGACAGCGTGGCGCGGACCGGAAGGCGCGCAGGCGTACTTGACAGTACGTCGAGCACCTGGAGGGAGCACGCGCTGTCTTTTCGGGTATATCGGCGTCCGCAGTAGGTGGTTCATGAATAGTCCGGGCTAGAAAGGCCGCCTCGTATGTTTTTCGTGATATGAAGTTTTTATATCACAACCCGCCGGTTTTTCTATTTGTTTGTGGAACTATTTTTTCTCAGAGGCTAACGCCACGCTGGACTTCCCCCGGCAAAAATCCTACTGTACAACCATGCTGCATGACGACCAACAGCACCATTTAACACCAACACTTAATACCACAATACCAGAGAGACTCCCCCATGAAACATATTGCCCCCTCATTCGTGATGTCCCTTGTCCTGGCCCTGTCACCTCTGCCGTTGCTGGCCGATTCCCTGCCCGAAACCCGCCCGGCTGACGTGGGTCTGTCCGGTGAGCGGCTGGAGCGCATTGATGACCTGATCGAACGTTACATGGCTGACCAGCAGATTACCGGCGCCATCACCATGGTGGCGCGGCACGGGCAGATTGCCCATATGGAAACCCAGGGATGGATGGACCGGGAACAACAGAAACCCATGCGCCGCGATGCCATCTTCCGCATGGCCTCGATGTCAAAGCCGGTGGCCGGAGTGGCCATACTGATGCTGATGGAAGAGGGTAAGCTCCGTCTGTCGGATCCCGTCTCACGGTTCATTCCAGAATTCACCAATACCCAGGTGGCCATCGCGATGGACGAGAACGCCACACCCGCGCCGGGGGAACTGCCGGACCACTACACTGTGCCGGCCAAGCGCGAAATCACCGTGCGCGACCTGCTGACCCACACCTCCGGTCTGGAAAGCGGCGGCGTGGGCGCGCGCATAGGCAACCGCGTCGCGCCACGGGACTTGTCCATGAATCTCGAACAGTACATTCCCACCCTGGGCAAAGTGCCGCTGGATTTTCAGCCCGGCGCCCGCTGGAGTTACAGCGCCCTGGCCGGTATCGAAGTGCTTGGCCGCATTGTGGAAGTCGCTTCCGGCATGAGCTTTGACCGCTTTCTGGATGAACGCCTGTTCCAGCCCCTGGGCATGGAAGACACGGCGTTCATCGTACCGCCCGACAAACAGTCACGCCTGGTGATGCGCTATCTGCGCACCGACGAAGGTCAACTGGAACGCACCGAAGGCAACCCCGGCTGGCTGAACACCACCACATTGTTCTCCGGTGGCGGCGGCCTGTACTCCACAGCCGATGATTACATCCGGTTTGCCCAGATGCTGGGCAACGGCGGCGAACTCGACGGCGAGCGCATCCTGGGCTTGCGCACCGTGGAATTGATGGCATCCAACCACGTGGATGACCTGTTTGGTCCCGATGCCAACCGCCCTGAGGGTCTGGGCTTCGGCCTGACCGTTGATGTCGTACTGGACCCCGTCAAGGCCGACACCCGAAAAGGCCCCGGCAGCTTCGGCTGGGGCGGCGCTTTCGGCACCTACTACTGGGTGGATCCTCACAATGACCTTGTGGGGCTGCTGATGGTGCAGACACCGGTAGATGGTCTGAGAACGGATTTTGTGAATGCGGTGGCGCAGGCAATTGTGGAGTAAGGGGAAGCCTTGACATAGCCGCGAGATGATCACTGAGTCAGCAGTCGCACCGGATTGGAGTAGAACCACAAGTCAGACCAGGGATCTTCGCCGCGGGGGTCGGGTTCGGGTTCCAGTTGATCCGTGTTGGTTCCGCGCACACGGATATAGTGGTCGCTGTTGAGCGGGTCAAGGCGGTAATGGATCACCTTGTATGCGCCGTCCTGCTGCCATTGCGCCGGAGAGAAACGAGCCGCCACCCGGGTATGGGCGTGGGTGTCGGTCGTCGGGTCTTGAGCGTGCCCGTGCATTTCGCCGACAATCAGGTCAACGCGTGCTACCGCCGGATTGTCACCGTGATTGTTGGCTGACTCCGGATCCAGAAAGCGAACGGTGATATCCACCGCGGTGCCGGTCGGCACAGTCAGGCTGCCGCCAATGTTGGCATCGATACCGGCGACTGTTGCGCTTACGTAGAGCTCGCTGATCAGATCGCCGGTGGTGACGAATACGCGGCCACCTCGTATACCATTGAGAATATCATCGTGGTTTTTCTCCGCCCAGACATAGGTCTTGGAGTATTCGCCCGGCCAGAAGTCAGACCCACCCTCGGTATAGTGGACATGGGAATCCGAATTGGCGGTAATCCACCAGTCTCGTCCTTCACTGAGCATCGAGTCCCAGAACCCGCCCAAAATGGCAGTCATCTGATCAAAGCCCCCCATGGTCGGGTGGTTGCCGTAAACACCACGGACCCCGTCTGGATCCAGTGACCCGTCCGGATTGAGCGCCCGCGCCTGATGGCCGGGAGCACCCTCCATGCCTATCGCTACATTGGGAGCAGTATCATTCCAGCTGCGCAGTTCCTGTGGGGTGTCCAAACCGTAATCCCGTTCACCTGGTGCCGAGCGGGAAGGATGATGGGCTATCACGACGGGGGTTTCCGGAAAATCCCGCATGAAACGCAGGGCTTCCAGCATGCGGGGTTCAGTGTCCCAGTCCGGATTCTCGGGCCAGGGCTCACGCTTGGAAAATTGCGATTCAATGCTGTGCAGTCGCTCGGCTTCATCATGCGTGTGGGGAATGATCACGCTGGAATGATCCGCGCCGGGCGTGTCGAATTCCATGCCGTAAAACTGAATCACCTCGGGCACCACCAGACGTGATTGCAGCAATTCCGGATAAGCCCTTTCCAGATTGACCTGACTGTGGTTTGGGCCACCGTGGTCCGTGGTGACCATCCAGCCAAGACCATGGTATTTGGCCATCAGGGCGTTCATGGGCGTTGGGTAGCTGGCGTCGCCGCCCAGAATTGGCGTGGGGGGATTCTGATCGCGATCCCAGCCCACGCTGTAACGGCTGTGAATGTGGTGATCACCGGCGATCCATTGCGGACCCTGTTGCTGGGCGGCAACCGTGATTGGCAGCCCGATCAGGGAAACCAGGAAGACACTGACGCATTTTTTTAACATGATGACCAGCCCGTTCCGGAGGAACAGTAATCCTACCATTTTTAGCCGCGGCATGGCCCGTTAGCACGAAATATCGTTCTGGCGGACTCTGACCCGCCCCTGTAAGATGGTGAAAACACAACAATATCTGGAGAACATCTGATGACCTCCTCCGCCTCTGTTACTCGCTTCATCCCTTCGCTGGCACTGATCCTCGCGGCATCGCTGACCGCCTGTGGGGAATCCGAACCCCCTGTTCCCGAACTCAGCTTTGAGGAAGCCCTGCAACAGCAACTGATCGAGGCCGAGCCGGGCGATGTAATCGATATTCCCGCCGGAACGCATGACATCACGCGCAGCCTGTCGCTGAACGTGCCGGGCGTTACGATACGAGGGCAAGGCATCGATGTGTCGGTTTTGTCTTTCCGCAATCAGATGCAGGGTGCCGAGGGATTGCTGGTGGGTGCCGACGACTTTGTTATCGAGGATCTGGCCATCGAAGATACCGTCGGTGATGCGCTGAAGATTAATGAAAGCACCAACGTCACCATCCGACGGGTACGCACCGAGTGGACCGGCGGGCCATTGACCAATAACGGGGCGTATGGAATCTATCCCGTGCAGTCGAGCCATATTCTGATCGAGGGAGCGGTGGCCATTGGCGCATCGGATGCCGGAATCTATGTGGGACAATCGTCCAATATCATCGTGCGTAACTCCCGTGCCGAATACAATGTGGCCGGCATCGAAATCGAGAATTCAACCTTTGCCGACGTCCACGATAATCTGGCCACCAACAATACCGGTGGCATTCTGGTATTCGACCTGCCCAACCTGCCGGTGCAGAGCGGCCGCAACACCCGCGTGTTCAACAATGAAATCGTCAACAACAACACGGACAATTTCGCTCCCGAAGGCAATATCGTCGGCACGGTGCCCGCCGGCACCGGACTGATGATTCTGGCCAACGACAGCATCGAAGTGTTCGGTAATGAATTTCGCGACAACGACACCGCCAACGTGATGATCCTCAGCTATGGCATCACGGGAACTTCTGTCGAGGATCCGAACTACGATCCTTATCCTGAAGAAATTTTTCTGCACGACAATGCCTTCTCCGGAGGCGGCGCCAACCCCGATTCAGATCCGCTGATCGCACTGTACGAGGCCACGCAACAGCCCACACCCGATATCGTATGGGACGGCGTGGTGGTGCCGGGCAAACAACCGTCGGAAATTCTGTGTCTGCGGAACAACGGGGATGCCGGCTTTGTCAACCTGGACGGGGCCAACGGATTTGTCGCTCCGTCTTTTGACGACGCGGCGCACCAGTGCGAATTTCCAGTCCTGTCGGCTATCGAGATCAACACCGCGGGCGAGTGATACCAATGAACCTACACCGGTTGATGTCAGCCGTACTGGTGTTTTTCTTGCTGCAGTCCTGCTATGAGGCGCCACCGGTGTTTCACGCCGGGGACAATCCGCCGCGGCTTTCCGATTGGAACCTGTTTACGCTACGCGGCGGACAATTGCAGCCGCATTCCGCCACGCTGCCCTTTCAACCGGCCAATGCACTGTTCTCCGACTACGCGCATAAACTTCGCAGTTTATGGATTCCCGAAGGCCGCCGCATTGAAACCCGGGACGGCGAACTCGATTACCCGGTTGGCACGGTGCTAAGCAAAACATTCTATTACCCGGTTGCCGCCGGTGGCCGGGTATTGAAACAGACTGACGCGGACCTTGTCAGCATTACCATGGACGATCACCGCCTGCTGGAAACCCGCCTTCTGATACGGCGCGAACAGGGTTGGCAGGCGTTTCCCTATGTGTGGAATGACGATCAGACCGAGGCTTTTCTGCGAGTGGCCGGCGCCAGTGAACGTCTGTCACTGAACACAGAACAGGGCACGCAGAATTTTACCTATTTTATCCCCAACGAAAACCAGTGTGCGGCCTGTCATGTCACTGACTACCCTGATGGCGGCATGCAACCGCTAGGCGCCGTCTCCCATCAACTGGGCGATCAACTGATGGCCATTGTCGAACGGGGCTGGCTGGATGAACCACCCGAACCTGAACCCGTGCCGCGCTGGCAGGACACCGCGTTACCCATTAAGGAACGTGCGGTTGCGTATCTGGATATCAACTGCGGCCACTGCCACAGCCCGACCGGACCGGCCGATACCTCGGCGCTTCTGCTGGACGGCTTTCACCGCAGCGATCTGGACAGGGGTCGATGCAAGCCGCCGGTTGCGGCCGGCCGCGGCGCCGGCAATTTGCGCTATGGCATGGTGCCGGGACAGCCGGAATTGTCCATCCTGGTATTCCGTATGGCGTCCGGCGACCCCGCTGTCATGATGCCGGAACTGGGCCGTTCGCTGGTGCATGCCGAAGGCGTGGCGCTCGTCAGTGACTGGATTGAGGAGATGCCGGGAAGTTGTAACTAAGTGCCCTGTTTGGAATTGCTTGACCTTGGATCAACTCTAAGGTCTAACATGCGGCACGTGACCCCTACAGGAACTGCAGAAGGTTTTAACAGGAGGACCCATGAGTTCGGAATGCTGTCACCACGACGATGAAAAACACAAGCACGGGAACGCGGCAGCGGCGCCGGTTGATATGAATGCGATATACACCTGCCCCATGCACCCGGAAGTGCGGCGGAAAGGTCCCGGTAACTGCCCCAAGTGTGGCATGGCGCTGGAGCCCGAGACCATTACCGGTGACGAAGGCGAAAACCCCGAACTGAGTGATATGCGGCGCCGTTTCTGGATCGGCTTGGTGCTGACGCTCCCGGTGCTGGTGTTGGAGATGGGCGCTCACCTGTTTGACTTGCGCCTGACCGGACCCGTGGTTTCCAACTGGTTGCAACTGGTGTTTTCAACGCCCGTGGTGCTGTGGGCGGGCCGGCCATTCTTCGAGCGTGCCTGGTATTCCGTGGTTCACCGCAGTCTGAACATGTTCACGCTGATCGCGATGGGCACTGGAGTCGCCTGGGTTTACAGCGTCGTCGCCACCGTGGCCCCGGGACTGTTCCCGGAAACCTTCCGCGGCATGGAGGGCACGGTTGCGGTGTATTTTGAAGCGGCGGCGGTGATTGTGGTGCTGGTGTTGCTGGGTCAGGTTCTGGAACTGAAAGCAAGGGAACAAACTGGCGGCGCCATTCGTGCGCTGCTGGACCTGGCGCCAAAAACCGCGTGGCGCATTGATGATCAGGGCGAAGAATCCGAAGTGGCCTTGAATGAGGTTCATGCCGGCAACCTCCTGCGCGTCAAGCCCGGCGAAAAAATTCCGCTGGACGGCGTGGTGACTGAAGGCCGCAGTGCCGTGGATGAATCGATGATTACCGGCGAGTCGATGCCGGTGATGAAGGAAGCGGACGCGAAAGTCGTGGGCGGCACGATGAACCAGACCGGCAGTTTCATCATGAAAGCCGAACGCGTCGGCAAGGATACGACGCTGTCGCAAATTGTGCAGATGGTGGCGGATGCACAACGCAGCCGCGCGCCGATTCAGCGACTGGCGGACACGGTTGCCGGCTGGTTCGTTCCCGCGGTGATCGTCGTTGCCATCATCGCGTTTGTACTGTGGACTGTTTACGGCCCCCCGCCTTCGGTGACCTATGCATTAATCGCCGCGGTGAGCGTACTCATTATTGCCTGTCCCTGTGCCCTGGGACTGGCCACGCCCATGTCAATCATGGTTGGTGTTGGCAAAGGCGCGCAACTTGGCGTGCTGATCAAAAACGCCGAGGCGCTGGAACGGATGGAAAAGGTGAATACGCTGGTCGTGGACAAGACCGGCACCCTGACCGAAGGCAAACCCACCGTGACGGAGCTTGTCAGCACCGGAGACTTCCACAGGGACGAACTGCTCGGCATCGCCGCGTCGTTGGAACAGGGAAGTGAACACCCGCTCGCGCATGCCATCATGGTGGCCGCGAAGGAAAAATCACTGCCATTACAGAGCGCGGAGAATTTTGACTCCCCCACCGGCAAGGGCGTTATCGGTACTGTCGGCGGCCGCGAGGTGGCATTGGGCAATGCCACGCTGATGAAAGACAATGCCGTGGATGTTTCGGAACTGGCGTCACAGGCGGACCAACTGCGCGGCGAGGGCGCCACGGTGATTTTTCTCGCCATAGACGGCAAACCCGCCGGCCTGCTGGCCATTGCCGATCCCATCAAGAAAACCACGGCCGAGGCCATCAGGCAGTTGCAGAATGAAGGCATGGAAGTGGTCATGCTGACCGGAGACAACCGCCGCACCGCCGAAGCAGTGGCGAAACAATTGGGCATTGATAAGGTGGAGGCTGAAATATTGCCCGAAGACAAAGGCCGCCTCGTCAATAAACTGCGCGAGGAAGGTCGGGTTGTTGCCATGGCCGGTGACGGCACCAACGATGCCCCTGCCCTGGCCGCGGCCGATGTGGGTATCGCCATGGGAACCGGTACGGATGTGGCGATGGAAAGCGCCGGTATCACGCTGCTGCGTGGCGATCTCACCGGAATTGTCCGTGCGCGCCGCCTGTCTGCGGCCACCATGGGCAATATTCGCCAAAACCTGTTCTTTGCGTTTTTCTATAACGCGGCGGGCGTGCCGATCGCGGCGGGGGCTTTATACCCGTTTTTCGGCATACTGATGTCGCCGATCATCGCCGCGGCGGCCATGTCACTGAGTTCGGTAAGCGTGATCGCAAACGCGTTGCGGCTGCGCCTGAAAAACCTGTAGGCGACTCCTGTGTATCTCAGTGCGAGGTTTCCAACGGCGCGCCGGAGCCGTTATTCCGCTCCGGCGGTGCTGATGCGAAGAACCTGTCCCACCTGCAGGAAGTCGTCGGTGAGGCCGTTTTCTTCCCGTAACAGATTGACGCTGGTGTCGTAGCGTTTCGAAATACGCCACAGGGTTTCCCCTCTCTGGACGCGATGAGCTACTTCCGTGGCAGACGCGGTGCCGGCGACAACGGAATTGCCGGGAATCTGCAGGGTCTGGCCCACCCGAATCAGGTCACCACTGAGGCCGTTGGCTCTGCGTAATTGCGCCACGCTGATTCCGGAGCGGGAAGCAATCCGCGACAGCGAATCGCCACGGCGTACCCGGTATTCGCGGGATTCACCGGTCATTGACGCCACATAGTCTCTATAGGTCTGGGTAAACACCGCCACATGATAATGAGGCGGATAGCGTTCCCGCGTCACATCCAGCACACCACTGCCTTCCAGGGATAACAGCGTGCCTTCCAGCCACGAGCGACAGCTGCCTTTGGATGGAATTCTGAGATCGGCGGCCATACCGGTGGGATGCACTGAGTTGCTGGCGGCATTGACCGGCTGTCGTGCTATGGGGCGGGTAAGGCTGGTCACCACCAGCTTCTCTCCGCAGGCGGCGCGGTACTGGGCGCTCAGGCGCTCCAGAAACAGTTTGACCGCGGGCCGGGCGTAGGGAAAGGAAACATCATGGAAGTCGAGGGACGCGGTGGCGTGGACCGCAACCAGATCGCCAGCGTCGACAAACCGGCTGACTGTTTGCGGTGTCTCTATGAAGGTATAGCCATAACTGATGGCTTCCTGATTCTGACGCTGCATTGAGGCTGATGATCCCCTCAGGGTTTGCGCCTGCGCCTGCGCGCCAACAAACAACACAGTGGCGGCCACGAACGCCATGGTCAATCGCTGCATGTCGTCTTCCTGCACTTGCTTCTTGGTTTTATTTC
>JBBDLF010000025.1:0-60307 GCA_040879025.1 Pseudohongiellaceae bacterium | reverse complement strand
TCGGTTCTTTCTCGGTTCTTTCTCGGTTCTTTCTCGGTTCTTTCTCGGTTCTTTCTCGGTTCTTTCAACAGATAGTATACGGTGGCCGGTTGCGACACCACAGTTATCTATATCGCTTCTTTAGGGTATGACTTTATAAATTATTCGCTTTTCAGTCAAATAACCGACAACAATATGTTACGCCGGCGTTACCCGGACGCGTGTAATCTCCCCCTCCGGTTCTCAGGTTTATCACCCCTTGCTAACACTGGACGTTTTCCGCATCGTATGGGGCTGGGGATTTAATTCATAACTTGTAGAGGGAAATACACCATGAAGATGAAACTCTTAACACTCACCTTATTTTCTCTGGGTCTGGCGTCAGCATCGGCGTTGGCGCAGGACGATCCGCGCACGCCACTGGATGAGCCCCAGGCGACGCAGGACCAGACCCGGGACACGACAGACCGGGATGAGGCGTTCGCCGATCGCGCGGACGAGATGGGCCCGATGGAAGACCTTCGCGAAGCAGCCAGCATCGTCGACCAGATGAGGGAAGACCAGGAGTTAACCGATCAGATCGCGCAGGCTGAGGGCTTGTTCATAGTCCCCGACTACGCTGCCGCCGCGCTGATCGCCGGTGTTTCCGGCGGTGAAGGCATACTGGTAACCCGGCAGGAGGACGGCTGGAGCAATCCGGCGTTTTACAACATCGGATCCGCCAGTCTGGGTGCCCAGGCAGGGGTTTCGGCCGGAGCCATCGCGATGTTGCTGATGACCCAGGAAGCCGTTGATGCGTTCAGGGAAGAGAGTTCATTCTCCCTTACCGCCCAGGCAGGACTGTCCATCATCAACTGGTCGGCCCGCACCCAGACCCAAATAGGAGAAGATAACGACATCGTGGTCTGGACCGACACCGAGGGCCTGCTGGCGGAAGCTTCAGTCGGCCTGGAGGGAATTCTCTTCGATGAAGACGATAATGAGGAATACTACGGTGAAATGGTAACGCCGGAACAGGCGGTTGCCGGAAACCTGGAATCAGGCAATGAAAACGTACTGGCTCGCCGCCTTGAAAGCTGAGCGGTGACCGCGCGACACTAAGCGAGTGTTGTTTTCAAGGGAAAGGAAGCAGGAGACAGGCCTCGGCCCGGCTCTTTCCGAGCAGACCCTAACACCCCCGACCGATCGCGTCTGCCTCCTGTTTCTCTTTGCTTGCCACTGCCTGTTTGCCATTGACTTATTCGTACCGGAGCGCCAGCACCGGATTGGTCTTCGCCGCCTTCGCCGCCTGGCCTCCCACCGTAACCCAGGCGATCAGCAGCGCCAGTAAACCACCACCGATAAATGCCACGGGTGTCAGGTCGACACGGTAGGCAAAGTTCTCCAGCCAGCGGTTCATCACCAGCCAGGCGACCGGCCATGCAATGATATTGGCCAGCAGCACCAGTTTGCTGAAGTCGTTGGTCAGTAACACCACAATGCTCCACACGCTGCCACCCAACACTTTACGCACACCGATCTCGCGCGTTCTGCGTTCGGCATTGAAGCTGGCCAGGCCGTAGAGGCCGAGGCAGGCAATGAAGATAGCGAGTACGGTAAAGCAGGTAAGCATCACACTCTGCTGTTGTTCGCCCTGGTAAAGCGCATTGAAATGGTCGTTAAGGAACCGGCGGTCGATGGGTGTCTCCGGCCGGAATTCACGCCAGACATTATCTATGTGGGTAAAAGTCTGTTCCATACTTTCGCCGGTCAGCTTGAGCGCCGCGTGCCGCAAAGGGGGCGTCATGGTAACGCTGGTGGACGGTATAAAGAACATCATGGGCTCCAGAGGAGTTGTCAACGACTCAAAATAGCCGTCTTCAGCCACACCGATCAGCTCAAAGCCGGCCGGACCATCCAGCAAAGGTCCGATGGGAGTATTCTGCAGACTGATCCACACGGTTTGACCAAGAGATTCCGCCACTGTCCAGCCCATTTCCCGCACGGCTGACTCATTCAGAATAAACCCTCCTGAAGAAGCCGGCTGATTTTCACCGGGCAGCACCAGGCGGTCGGCCCGTCCTTCATCGAAATCACGTCCGGCGATAATCTCGATGCCATAGGTGGCGAAAAAATCATAATCCACGGCCATGAATTTGAGTGGTTGCGCATCCTGCACCTCATTGCGATTCCGCAGCACAGGAATGGCGTTGTCATCGTGAGTAAACGGAACATAGTGAGAACGAGTAACTTCGGTTATCTCTGGAAACGCGAGCAGTTCCTGCTTCATTGCCAGCCACTGTTCTCCCAAGCCGACAGAGGAATTGCCGGACAGAATGGCGACCCGGTCTTTCTCAAGTCCCAGGTCGATATTGCGGGCAAAGTTCATCTGCGCGTAGATAACACCCGTCGCCACGATCAACACAATGGCGATGGCAAACTGAGTCACCACCAGCGCCTTGCGAAATAACGCGCCGGCACTGCCCAGGTTTACACCGGCTTTCAGCACGCGGGAAGGATTGAAGGACGAGAGAAAAAACGCCGGGTAACTACCGGCCGCTGCTCCCACCAGGACGGCCAAAAGTACGAGTGCCGACAGGACGCGCCATTCGTACCAGGGAAAATCCAGGGTTCTTCCCACGAAGGCGTTAAACCAGGGGAGCAGTAATTCAACCAGCGTTATAGCCACCAGCAAAGCGATGACCGTCATCAACAGCGATTCGCCCAGAAACTGGGCGACCAATTGCGAGTTGCGCGCGCCGACGGCCTTGCGCATGCCCACTTCCCGTGCGCGACTGGACGAACGCGCCGTGGACAGGTTCATGAAGTTGATGCAGGCAATGGTCAGAATCGCCACAGCTATCGCGATAAATGAATACACGTTGACAATGTTACCGGGGGGAACCAGTTCTTCAGTGCGCTGCGAACGCAAATGTATATCAGGCACGCGTTGTGCGCTGACACCGGTTCCCACACTGGCTCCTTCACCGATATGACGCTCGATAAATGCTGGAAATTCACGCTCCAGATTTTCAATGACGGTGTTCGGTGCCAGTCGAATGTAAGTATGAAAATCGGTAAGCGAATTCCAGTTGGTAAGCATGCCGTCGCCCATCAGGCTACTGAGCGTGGTCAGCGAAGCCAGTGCATCGATTTCCAGATGCGTATTCTCCGGCAGGTCGCGTATTACGCCTGTTATCTGCATGGGTACGTCGGCTGAGTAAGTGAAGCTCAGGGTCTGCCCCATCGGATTGTCGTCTCCGAAGTATTTCACTGCCATCGATTCCGTCAACACCAGCGAGAACGGTTCGGCCAGCGCCCGGCCGGCATTTCCCCGCACCCACTCGAAGGAAAACAGATCCACAAAAGCGGCGTCCACATACATGAAACGGCTTTCCTGGAACGAAACGTCATTCAATCTGATTTGCGGCTGGGCAAACGGAAACAGGCGGGCCGATTCCTCCACCTGCGGAAACTCGGCTTTTAACTGAGGCGCAAACGGTGCGTTGATCGAGGCCGGTCGTCGGCCGGAGACCCGGAACTCCGTCGGATAATAGTCCCTCGACACACGGTAAAGCCTGTCGGCATTTTGCCAGTGGTTGTCGTAACTGAGTTCATCCGCTATGTACAGGCTGATCAACAGGAAGCAGGCCAGGCCGACGGAAAGCCCAAGAACATTGATCACGGTGTACAGCTTATGGGAAAGCATGTGATTCAACGTGAGTTTCAAATAGCTTTTGAACATGGGACATCCACTCTGTTATTAGCCGGTGTCCAGAACAAGGCAAGGCTCGTGCCAATCAGATTATTTCTTTGAATTCAAAGCACTGGGCACAATTACAGACGCGGGTAGCCGCTGGATGTGCCATTCTGGTACACCACGGCGTTCCATTTCAAAACAATGCCCACAGCGGGAGCCAGAGCGAGCAATTCGTCATCGCCCATTGTGGCTGATTGCCATGCCACATCATGGCAAAACGGTTTACAACGCAATCAACTGATCGCGTAATTGTGAGATCTGGTCACGTACGCTGGCCGCTTCTTCGAAAGCCAGGTTACGGGCATGGTCGTACATCGCCTGTTCCAGTTTCTTTATTTCTGAGGCAATTTCCTCCGGGTCCCGGAATTGCGCGGTGCCCGGTCGCTTGCCCGGTTCCGCCACGCCGCGCTGCTTGCGGCGTGAGCGGCCCCCGGAGACTGAACCGTAGGCGCCTTCCATCACATCCAGCACCCGTTTTTGAACGCCGGCCGGCGTGATGCCGTGTTCGGTATTGAATTCAATCTGTTTTTCGCGGCGACGACCGGATTCCGCCATGGCCCGTTCCATTGAACCGGTGACATTGTCACCATAAAGAATCGCGCGGCCATTGAGATTGCGCGCCGCCCGGCCCACGGTTTGAATCAGGGACCGTTCAGAGCGCAAAAAGCCTTCCTTGTCAGCGTCGAGTACAGCCACCAGGGACACTTCCGGAATGTCCAGACCCTCCCGCAGCAGGTTGATACCCACCAGCACGTCGAAGACGCCCAGACGCAGGTCACGGATGATTTCCGAACGTTCCACCGTTTCAATGTCGGAATGCAGATAACGCACGCGTACATCATGCTCCGCCAGATAATCGGTGAGATCCTCCGCCATGCGTTTGGTCAGTACAGTAACCAGCACCCTCTCCTCGCGCGCCACCACCTTGCGCACCTCGGACAGCAAATTATCCACCTGGGTCGAGGCCGGCCGCACTTCGAGTTCCGGGTCAATAAGGCCTGTTGGCCGAACCACCTGCTCTACTCGTTGTCCTTCATGAGCTTCCTCATAGGGGCCAGGTGTCGCTGATACAAAAATGAGCTGCGGCGTCAGCCGTTCCCACTCCTCGAATCGCAGCGGGCGATTGTCCAACGCGGAGGGAAGGCGGAATCCGTATTCGACCAGGGTTTCCTTTCTGGAACGATCGCCCTTGTACATGGCGCCCAGTTGCGGAATCGTCACATGAGACTCATCCACGACCACCAGCGAATCGGGCGGCAGATAGTCATACAACGTCGGTGGGGGCTCACCGGCGGCACGGCCGGACAGATAACGCGAATAATTCTCGATTCCGTTGCAATACCCGAGTTCCTGGATCATCTCCAGATCGAAACGGGTACGCTGTTCCAGACGCTGGGCTTCCACCAGCTTGTTATTTTTCTGCAACAGCGCCAGATGTCCCTGCAACTCTGCCTTGATATGCTCCACCGCTTCGAGCATGGTTTCCCGCGGCGTCACATAATGAGATTTCGGGAAGACGGTCAGGCGCGGCACCTTGCGCACCACCGCGCCTGTAAGTGGATCGAAATACGACAGGCTTTCCACCTCGTCGTCAAACAGTTCGATGCGGATGGCATGGCGCTCGGATTCGGCCGGATAAATATCAATGACGTCGCCGCGCACCCGGTAGGTCGCGCGCTGCAGTTCCATGTCGTTGCGGGTATATTGCAATTCGGCAAGGCGCCGCAACACCGCCCTCTGGTCTATCCGGTCACCCACATCCAGATGCAGGATCATCCGCAGGTATGATCGCGGATCCCCCAGGCCGTAGATGGACGACACGGTCGCTACCACGATCACGTCCCGGCGCTGCAACAGAGCCTTGGTGGCGGAAAGCCGCATCTGCTCAATATGATCGTTGATGGACGCGTCCTTCTCGATGTAAAGGTCGGACGACGGCACATAAGCTTCTGGCTGGTAGTAGTCGTAGTAGGAAACAAAATACTCTACGGAATTGTCCGGAAAGAACTCCTTGAATTCCCCGTAAAGCTGGGCCGCCAGTGTCTTGTTCGGCGCCATAACCAACGTGGGTCTCTGCAAGTGCTCAATCACATTGGCGATGGTGTAGGTTTTGCCGGAACCGGTAACTCCCAACAGGGTCTGGGCCAGCAGGCCGTCCTTGAGACCCTCAATAAGTCCAGCAATCGCGGCGGGCTGATCGCCGGCGGGTTTGAATCCGGCTTTCAGGGAAAACTGGGCTTGCTCGGACACAGCGTTGGGCATGGGACAGAACCGGGGGTATCGGGAAAATGGAGATGGTAACCGTTCTCAGGCGTGCAATGGTAGCAGAAGCCGACAGTCGCTTCACGGCTGGTTTGCGCTTTCCGCCAAACGGGAGTTGACCTGCAACCGGTTGGTCATTAGTATACTCGCCTCGCTATACTTTTCAGTGTAGCCAGTCGGCGGTTTCCTGCTATGGAGACCCGCATTTACTGCCCAATAGCTCAATGGTAGAGTAGGTGACTGTTAATCACTTGGTTCCTGGTTCGAGTCCAGGTTGGGCAGCCAAATTAGCAATAAAATCAGCAAGTTATACCACCTCACTTTCTCCTAAAAATTCCCACTTTTCAATTTGTCACCGAATTTGTCACTGAATTCTGCAAGGCCGGGTTTCTGCCTGTCGCCCACTGAATCACCCTGCCGGAAGACTTCACAGATATACGCATAATGCGTATACTACACAAATGCTTGCCACCTTCATCGAACTGCCGCCGTTTGAAAAATAAGGGCGAGTTACCTGGATGATGGTGGATACCGACTCCTGCAACTCCACCTTATGGAAAACCCGACCGCCGGGGACACAATCGCGGGAACCGGTGGGCTCAGAAAACTACGGTGGAGTGATGAAGCCAGGGGCAAGGGAAAAAGGGGCGGTATCCGGATTATTTATTACTGGTTCGTTGACCGGTGTCAGTTCTGGCTGTTCACCCTTTATGACAAAGACGAAATGAGCGATCTCAGCCCGGCGTAGAAGAAGCAACTCAAGGCGCTGCTAGAGAACGAAAAAGCAAGGAGGAGGTAACGATATGGCAAAACGTGATCTGTTCACTGAATTGAAGGAAGGCTTCGACGCCCTTGGGAAAGCCCGTGAAGGGAAAATTACCCTGAAAACCCACGACGTCCAGCGCAAGGCCAAAGTCGCCCTCTCCGGTAAGAAAGTCCTCTCCATCCGCAAGCGGCTGAATATGTCACAAGCGGTATTTGCTTCCGCACTGGGTATTGAAAAGCGCACCCTGGAGCGCTGGGAACAAGGCCAAGGTGTTCAGGGTGCCCCGGCCATGCTGATTAAGCTGGTGGAGAAGTATCCAGATACCTTGGACCGTGTGGCCGGGCTGTAGATGTTCGCCACCATAGAACACGAGTCAATACCCTGGTATGGCTAATGCCTTGGTGTGATTACAGGGTGATAGACGCGGGAAATGGAGCAGCAAGAGAATGATAGAGACAACTTCGCATGACCAATATTTGCAGTCACTTGGGCCAAAATTTCTTGCCTCAATAGACCCACATGTATTTCCATTCTATACAGAGCACGATAAGGGGAAAATCGAACCGGAGAAGCAGGTAAACTTCATCGACTACCGCTTCCTTTGTCTAGGTATTGGGTAATTCACCCTGATAGTCGGCTTGATCTAGCCGCAGCCATCGCTGACGATGAATTCCCTGGGCTTCAGCACTATTCCCTGGATTCCATAACTCTGCCCCCGTCTGACTTACCAGGCCGCTTCTATCTTGCCGGGTATCCGATTTCAGTGAACAAGGATCGCAAGATCAATCTAACCGCGACCGACAAGACCGGGGGAAATGACGAAGGAGGAAAGGTCTCCGTCAAGCAACTGAACTGCCAACCTTCGCTGTGATGGATTACAACCTGATCCCCATCCAGAACAAATTGATAACCTCGCGCCGAAAATTCAGCCGCGAAGTAGCCCGGAAGGGTCGAGATACGGGTCAGCATTTCGGATACCGGATTTCCAGGGTGATACGCTTCAATTCAGCCTGAGCGGTATCGCGCTCCCAGGCACGATATATTTCAAGAGGCCGTTGGCATTTAACTGTCTCCATTCAAAAAAAAGGCGGGGCACTCTTGGGGAGGAAACCAAGGCCGTCCTTACGGATGGGCCGCCCCGCCATACGTCTAGAAAATCATCATGATAATCAACAGTCCGTAAAACAACAGCACGGCCACGCTCTCGAAACCGATGCCTGCGAAGCCATGCTCTTCGCGGCGCAACAGCCCCAACATCAGCATGCCGTTCATCAGCATCGCCATGGTGGTCATGACCACATGATCACTATTGATCTGATGGTAAATTGATCCAGCCCGGTAAAACACATCAGAGCCGGCCAGAAACAGCACATCGAAACTGTTACCGCCGATAATGTCTCCCACTGCGAGATTGAGTGCTCCGTTGTGAACCGCGGCCAGCACTGTAATCAGTTCGGGCAGAGAGGTGGCCACTGACGTCAGGAAGCCTCCGACTATCGTCTGGGAAATGCCTGTACGGCCGGCAATCTCGAGCGCGCTCTCCGCCATCCCGATGCCGGAGATACCCAACAACAAGGCCAGTATCGCGAAATAGAGCAGCAGGGATTTCAGACTTTTGTTACTGGGATGTGACTGGCTTGTCTCATTCTGGGTCTGCCGCGTCTGGGTCGCGCGCCAGAATGGCTGGCCCCGGCTGCTGCTCACCACACGCAAGCCAAGGATGTACAACACCACCAGCAGAACCGACGCCGGGTGTACGTTGAAAAACGTCACTTCGGGACCGGCCATCGCCAGTATTGGTACCGCCAGCAGCGTTGCGAGCAGCGCTGATTGCAGCAGATTTTCCAGGGAACTGGCCGCATGTTCCAGATTGGCCTTGCGGTAGGAAATGTCCGCAACAGCCAAAAATACGGTTTGTGCCGCGATACCTCCGACGGCATTGCTGATGGCCAGTGAAGAATGCCCTTGCGAAGCGGAATAAAAACTGAGCACAGTGCCTGAAAGCGAGGTGGAAATACCCAGAAAGACCGCGCCAACGATCGCCTGCCCCAACCCGGTTTTATCCGCGATGGCTTCCGCCGTGCCTGCGAGTTTCACACCGGCGAACGTGATGACCGCCGCGGCTGCGATAAAAACGACGATGACGCCCCACAGAGGAATAACGGAAAGGTCAACCATTCAGTCAATTCCTGATAAGACGGTGGTCAGCCCTGCCAGTTCATGTAGGAGTTTTTCCATTTTTCTCGATCGTGGACTCATACCCACTGAATTTTATTGATAGTGTTTTATAGCAAGTTTAGGATAATTAATTCACGTATCCACGGAGATATGTCAAGAAAGCGTTGGATTAAAAAAGTTGTTTGTATTGGGAAATATCTGAACTGGATAGGATCTCCCTGAAGTTGTTCTGGTAACGTATCGGATTGTAAGGAGATTACAAATGATCGAGTTGCTTCCGCTGACAAGAGACAACTTTATTCATGCGAAGGCTTCGGGAAAATTGACTAACGAGGACTACGATGATGTCATTTCCCTGGCTGAAGAAAAAATCAAAAAGTATGGCAAGACCAGGTGGCTGATCGAAATTCAGGATTTCAGGGGCTGGGAAATCAAGGCGGCAATCGAAGATATCAGATTTGATCTGAAGCACTTTAACGATATTGAGAAACTGGCTATCGTGGGCAATCGCGACTGGCAGCGTTGGGCTGCGAACCTGTCCGAAGTGTTCACCGGAGGCGAGGTCAGATTTTTTGACATAACTGAACGAACCAATGCGCTTTTGTGGATGAGAAACAGCAACGGGGCGTATATCCGACACTAGGGACGTCTGAACAACTTTGTGACCGCTGCGGGGTCTGGGACGTGTTGCCTGAACCAGTGCGTCTGGCGCGACTAATTGACAAAAATCAATTGGATCGCGTGGGCTGCGTGAAACAATCACCTGTCTCAGCAACCGAGTTACGAACAGGGATTGTTTGCAATGGAACTCACCGGCAAGAACCCCTTGCTGTTTCAGCATGCAGACCACAGAAATCAGTGCAGTTCAAGCGGATTTGGGGAACGCGAGGGCATTTTGCGCGCCGCTGTAATTGGTTACGGCCACTTCGGGCGCTACCATTCGCAAAAATATGCGAGTTCTCATGGTGCCCTGCTGACGGCTATCGTCGATCCCAGCCAGGACCGGCGTCACCTTGCACTGGAGACCCACCCCAGTGTCCTGGTGTTTGCCGATATCGACGCCATGCTGGCGGAGATGACACCCGACATTGCCAGCGTGGTGGTGCCCGCCACCCGCCACTACGACATTTCCCGCCGCCTGCTCGAAAACGGTGTTCATCTGTTGCTCGAGAAACCGCTGACGAGTTCAGCAGACGATGCCCGGAAACTTGCGCAGATTGCCCGGTTCAGATCCCTGGTATTACAGCCGGGCTATCTGGAACGCTTTCATGCTCCGTTTATCGAATTGCAGTTGGCCATCCCTGAACCTTCCTATTTCGAAGCCAGGCGATTGACGCCATGGAGCGGCCGTGGCACGGATGTTAGTGTGATCATGGACCTGATGACCCATGATATCGACCTGGCGCTGCAACTGGTTGGTGAAGAGGTTGTCAACATACAGGCGCGGGGAAAGAGAACAGTCAGTCAACATTGGGATTTTGTTGACGCACGCCTTGAATTTTCCGGCGGCTGTGTTGCCAGGCTACTTGCCAGCCGGATTGGTCCGCGCGACCAACGTTTTTGCATTTTTTCAAAATCCGCCTACGCCGTATTTGACGGCAACGATCGGACCCTTCGTCAGAGCCGCATCGGCGACGATGGCATTTCCAATGAAATCCGGTACTGTCCGGGCAGCGATTTGCTTGCTGCGGAAATAGACCATTTCATCCAGGTGGTGCATGGTCGCCAGTCCCCGGAAATGACTGCTTCGGATGGTTGCGTCGTGCTTGAATTGGCGCAACGCATTAACGCGGCTGCCATCAGCCAGGAGTTCAGACTTCCCCTGCCGGACCTATGGCAGATCGGCGGCCGGATATTCGTCCAATAGCATCGAATGAGGTTAAGCATGGAACGGCGTTTGAGCGGCATTGACGCTCCCATTCCCATGGTGGACCTGTGGCGTTTGAATAATTCGCTGCAAGAACCCATTGATCGGGCCATTGGCGCGGTGATTCGACAGGGAGACTTTGTACAGGGGCGGGCGGTGAAGCGCTTCGAAGAGAACGCTGCTGTCTATCTCGGCGTCGACCATGCGATCGGCGTCGCCTCCGGTACAGACGCCTTGCTTATGGCGTTGCGGGCGGCGGACATCGGACCGGGCGATGAGGTTATCACCACGCCGTTTTCGTTCTGGAGCACCAGCGAAGCGATTCATCATGCCGGTGCGACACCGATCTATGTGGATATCGAGTCAGAGAGTATGAACCTGGATCCGGCCGGTATCGAAAATGCGATCACCCCCAATACACGAGCCATTTTACCGGTACATATCTTCGGGCAGGTCGCCTCAATGGAGATAATCAAAAGTATAGCCGACCAATATGGACTGATTGTCATAGAAGACGCCGCGCAGGCATTCGGCGCCGAAAGCGAGGGACACAAGGCGGGGACATTCGGTGATTTTGGCTGTTTCAGTTTTTATCCCACCAAGCCCCTCGGCAGCTTTGGCGACGGCGGTTTAGTGATCACCGACGATAGCACGCTGGCCAACAAACTGCGCCAACTCGGCAACCATGGCGCGGCCGTCCTCAATTGTCATCGCGAATTCGGCTACAACAGCCGGTTGGACTCGATACAGGCCGCGGTGCTGGATGTAAAGCTCAAGTACCTGGACAGCCATCTCGCCGAGCGTCGGCGGCTCGCAAACAACTATACCGTCATGCTCTCCGGTCTCCCCATCCGGTTGCCGCGAGCGGTAGCGGATTACAGTCACATTTACGGACAATACACCCTGCGCTGCGATCAACGAGACCTGCTGCGACAGCAGTTACAGCAGGCGAATATCGCCACCGCCATTTACTATGCAACGCCACTTTACGACCAGCGAGCCTATGAAGGCGCCTTCGAGAATCTGTTTCTGCCCATTACCGAAATTACCTGCCGGAGATGTTTGTCTCTGCCCCTATATGAAGGCCTGTCGATGGAACACCAGGAAGCCATCGGGTACGCGATCCGGCGATTCTTCGGGTTCTTCGGGGTCTGACCCGAGTAACGCTTTGAAATACGGGGGGTTTATGGGGTTTTAGTCCACTTATTTGTGCTTAGAGGTCTTTTTTGATCGAGATATGGGGGGCTTAACTGGAGTCCTCGTCATCAAATGGTGGACTTTGGCCGCAGCAGCTTTTACTCTGTTTCCAAAGCAACATCATAATCCTCAATGGAGTTCCGTAATGAAAGCACTCAAAACCCTGTGTGCGGCCCTTGTCGTTCTGGCCGCGGCCAATTTAATTGATGTACCGGTTTCCACTACTGCTTCCGCCCAGGACGCAGCATGCGCCCCGTGGCTGGAGCACGAGATGACCATGCTCCACTCTGCCGATACCATCGACCTGTGCGCCGAAACTGCTGGAAAACCCGTGCTGCTGGTCAATACCGCCAGCTATTGCGGCTTCACTTACCAGTTCACCGGCCTTGAGAGCCTGTATCAGCGTTTCAAGAATGACGGTCTGGTCATCGTCGGATTTCCCTCCGACGACTTCAATCAGGAAGACGATGATGCCGCCAAGACTGCCGAAGTGTGCTACATCAATCACGGCGTCACCTTCCTGATGACTGATGTGACCCATGTTAAAGGCGCGGAAGCCCATCCGGTGTTTGCCCACCTTGGCGCGCAAAGCGGCGAACCTCAGTGGAACTTCAACAAGTACCTGGTGAGCAAATCCGGAGAAGTGCTGGCCCATTTTGACTCCAGGGTTGAGCCGGATGCGGAAGAGCTGATTCGGGCCATCGAAGAGCAGATCTAAGCAAGCTTTGGCTGACGGGAGACGGGGAGATCGAGATTGATTTCTCCCGTCTCTCATCTCCTCCCCCAATCCCCCGGCCTCCCTTACTTCCTCGCCTCAAGAATCAGGTTAAACGGCGTTTCGGTGGCACGCCTGAACTGCCCAAACCCTGCATTATGAAATACCTCCCCAAGTCGCTTTTCGCCTGCCTGTGCGCCCAGCGCGAGGCCGACTTCCTCCGACAAGGAATGCGCACAACACAGAGCCGTGGAAGCTGAATAGTAGATGCGTCCCACCAGGTTCAGATTGTCTTCCACCGCGTCACAGGCGAACGGTTCCACGAGCATCACGCTGCCATCATCCGCCATTACTTCATGGGCACGTTTGGCAGCGCCTACCGGGTCACCAAGATCATGCAGACAGTCGAAGAAACACACGAGGTCGAATTGGTTGTCAGGTATAGATTTGGCGGTTGCAACCGAGAATTCCACGCGGTCCGCGATACCCGCCTCGACTGCATGTTGACGAGCCGCTTCAATAGACTCCGGGTGGTAATCAAATCCGTAGAAGCGGGATTCAGGAAACGCCTGGGCCATGATAATGGTCGAATGACCATGACCGCAGCCGATGTCAGCGACCCTCGCGCCCGCCTCCAGTTTCTGCTTAACGCCATCCAGTGCCGGAATCCAGCTGGACACCAGATTCGCGGCGTAGCCGCTGCGAAAGAACGCAGCTACCCCACAGAACAGGCGCCCGTGATGATCTCCCCAGGGTACACCGTCGCCGCTGCGGAAAGCATCGAACGTTTTCTCTTCATCGAACCACATAGAGGCCGACACTTCCAGTGCAGGTGGAAAAAAGCAAGGGCCGGATTCATCAGCCAGCACCAAAGCCTGCTCGGGCGGTAAATAATATGTCTGGTCATCGGACCTGTACTCGACATAGCCCCCGGTCGCCTGACTGTTCAGCCACTCGCGGACATAACGTTCGTTACAGTTCGCCCGTTCCGCCAGTTGCCCGGACGTAAGATGACCCGCGCCGGCCATCGCCTTGTACAGTCCGAGCTTATGGCCCAGATGGGTCATAAAACCCGCAGAGCAGGCACCCAGGTCGGTCATTACCTGCATCAGAAAAGCGTTCAGCTTATCCTCACTGACAGGATTGATTTGTGCTGTCATCGGAAATCTCTCTTTAAAGGTGCCACCGGGCTCACCCCATCGAGTATAAGCATCTGCGATGAAAGCGCCAAACAATATCTCGAGAACACAACACTGTGTTGCCGATGGGATGAGCCCCGGCCGGTCAAGCGGGATGGCCTTTCACAGCCGCGGGCGCATCAGAATCCGAAACGCAGACCGAGTCGCCAGAGACGCACGTCATCGCCAAAATCGCCGGAGAGGTTCAGGGCAAAATTATCGGTGAACTCCCACAACGCACTCGCCAACAGGCTGATATCGTCGTTGTCCTCGATATCTGTATAACGTGCGCCAAACTTGCCTTCCAGCGCCGGCATCAATTGCATGCGAATCGCCGCATCAACAAAATAGCCGTCTGAAGGATCATCGAACAGATCATCCAGATCCTCATCTTCGGTAGCGCCGAAATCGAAGTCATCAATGTCAGTATCGGTGTAAGCGGCACGAACCACCCAGTCCGCCATCTCATTCAGCGGGGCGTGAAAACCGATGCCCACATCAAACCGTTTGGCGTCACTGTCCGCGGGAATCAACATTTCGTTATCGTCGATGAAGCTGGCGTCCGCTTCCGTCTCGGAATACGATCCGAAGACAAACCAGCTATCGCTTATCGCGAATGAACCCAGAACTCCCCATCCGCCTCCATCATCGATATCTTCGACGAAATTGTCACTGTCCCCCAAGGCATCCAGGTCGAGATTTATATAGTCTGCCTCAATGTAGGTGTAGTTTATCTCGCTGTCCTGGGCCATGACCGCCGCAGGGATCAGAAACAGAAACGCAAACAATAATGAGGCAGGTTTTGTGGGCAGGTGTTTCATGGAAAAATCTCCTTTTTACAAAATATCCATTAGCGCGACACGCGCGGGGAACGGTGAGAACCCCCGTTCCAGGAACACAGTATACAACTGTCGTAGACCGGTGCAAAACGTGGTTTTATTGCAAGGGTTTCGCGCGAGCGATGACCGGGAACCCGTCCCGGGTGGCAACGCCGCCGCGAGACTATCCCGCCATGGCTTTCAGCCGAACAATGGCTTCCACCATCGCCTGTGCATCGTCGGCCTTGGACACGAAATCTCCGGCGCCTGCTTCCAGCATGGACTGTGTGGTGGCGGCATCATCCTGAACCGACAACCCGATTACCTGCACATGGGGCCAGCGCCTGCGAATCTCCCGGGTGGCCTCGAATCCATTCATTTCCGGCATGTTCACATCCATTAACACCACATCGGGATCCAGCTTTTCTACCTGCTCGATCGCCATCAACCCATTGGATGCTTCTCCGATCACTTCCACTTGCTGGTCACGGGTTATCAGCGTTACCAGACCCTGACGCACGATGGCATGATCATCCACCACCAAAATACGGGGGATCGCAGATTCGCTGTGTGCCGGCTTGCCGGTGCGGAGAGAAGTATCCTCCAGGGAAGCAAACTGCATTTGACTGGGCTCGCCGGACTCATCCAGCTTGACCGGAATGCTCAGGGTCACGCGGGTTCCTTTTCCGGGGCTGGAATCTATATTAATCGTTCCGCCAATCGGTTCAAGCCGTTCGCGAATGCTGAAAAGCCCCAGACCGGAATTATCTTCCCTCCTGCGCTCGATCTCCTCCACATCAAACCCGATGCCCCTGTCCGTAACCGCCACATGCAGACAGGCCTTTTCCCTGTGGACTGAAACCACCGCCTCGGAGCTCTGTGCGTGTTTCACCACGTTGAACAGAATCTCCCTGACATTGTCAAACAGCATGGCGCGGATATCTTCATCAAGGAGTACGTGATTGTCCTGCACCCCCACCTCTATTTTCAGCCCATGCTTCTGGGCCATCTCTCCGGCCAGCCAGCGCAACGCCGGTATAAATCCGTCCTCGTACAATACCGGCGGCCGCAAATGCTGTGTCAGGTCACGGGAACAGGCAATGGCTTTTTCGATCAATCCAACTCCTCGTGACAGGGTTTGCGCAAACCGGGCCGGGTCACCATCCCGCTCCAGTTCCAGTTTGCGGAATTTCATCTTCAGCGCCACCAGATATTGCTGCAGATCGTCGTGCAGAATCGCCGCCATGCGCTTGCGTTCCCGATGTTCAACCGATGCCAGCTGGTGGGCCAGATAGCGCAATCGGGACTTCTGCGCCTCCAGTTCTTCGGTGCGCCGGCTGACACGTTGTTCAAGTCCGTCATGAGCCTCAATCAGGGACTGTTCGGCCTTTTTCCGGGCGGTGATATCTATCATCGTTATCACCACACCGTCGATTGAGCCTTGCGGCGCGCGGTAGGGCAGCACACGCGCGAGGAACCAGCGTCCATCATCGCTTGATACTTCCCGTTCCAGCGGAACCAGCCGATTCAGCACCAGTTCCGCGTCGGCGAGAATCTCGGTATCGGAAACATGGTGCGTCTGGTCCGACAGCGGCCGACCCTCGTCACCCTGGCGAATATTGAACAGCTCCGCCACACGCGGTGTAAACCAGAGAATACGGAATTCCCGGTCGAGAAACAGTGTCGCAATATCAGTAGCGGCGAGCAGGTTCTCGAGGTCACTTGTCAGCCGGTTGAGTTCGTCAACGTGATGATGGTTCTCATTGTTCACCGTGTTGAGGTCCTCGTTCATGCTTTGCAGTTCTTCCAGCGTGGAACGCAATTCCTCGTTGGCGCTTTGCAGATCCTCGTTGGAGGTCCGCATCTCTTCCTGAGACGTCTCGTATTCCGCTATCACCGCTTTCAAACGATTGCGGGTCAGTTCCAGTTCCGCTTCCATTTCCCTGGTATCGGCCCCGTTGTCATCCAAGGTGCGGCCGTCGGCATCGTCTCTCTGCCGACGGATGTCGTCAAAAATCACAAGGTAGAATCCGCCAGGTTTCGGACCGGTTGTCGCGCGAACGCGAAGCACCACTTCCCGCAACTCACCATTCAAATGGACCTTCACCGGTCTTGAATAAACCAGTTCGCCCCGTTCGGCGGCACGTTGCAGCGCCGAACGCAGTTCAATTCGCAATGGCTCCATCACCAGTTTGAATGCATTGCTGGTAGGCTTGCCGCCCGGAATAACCAGATACTGGCCTGCCTGCGCCGAGTAATGAACCACCTCGTGGTCATGGGTCAACATGATGCTGGGGGGGGCATACTGTTCCGCCAGGGTGGCATGAAGCGCGCCAAAACCGCCGGCCATGGACGGCGAATCGAATGAAGCGGAGTGCTGTCCGCGAAACGGTACACGCGCGGGCCGCAGCGGCGAACCCGGTTTTTGCGAAGACGGCGAAGGGTTTTGGCGGCGGTACACACCCAGATTGCCCCGCTCTGCCACGAACAGGTCGGAGGGAGAAACCGATTCCGAGTTGCCGATCAACAAAATACCGTCCGGCTCCAGGGTATAGTGGAACACCTTCAGCACTTCCTGCTGTATTTCGCGTTCCAGATAGATCATCAAATTGCGGCACACGATCATGTCGAGGTGAGTAAACGGCGGATCCGTGAGTAAATCGTGGGAAGCGAATACCACCATCTCCCGCAACTCTCGACTAGCACGATGGCCGTTGCCGCCTCTGGTGAAAAACCGCTCCAAACGTTCCTGAGTCACGTCCGACGCGATAGTTTCGGGGTAGAAACCCTCGCGCGCCCGTTCCAGCGATTTTTCGTGCAGATCGGTGGCAAACACCTGTATTCCTGACGGAGATTCCATCGTACCGGCGGCCTCGGCCAGCAGAATTGCCAGAGAATAGGCTTCTTCACCAGTGGAGCAACCCACTGACCACACCCGCACGTGGTCGGTCTCGGTTTTACCCGCGAATAGCGGCGAAATAATCTGGTGTTCCAGGTATTCGAATACCTCCGGGTCGCGGAAAAACTGCGTCACCGTGCTCAGCAGATCTTCGGAGAGCTGTTTCACCTCGCGGCCGTCGTTTCGCAGCAGATCGAGATATTCCGGCGGGGTATCGAGTTGCTGAATCTGCATGCGCCGCTGAATACGCCGCAAGATTGTGGACTTTTTATAACGCGCGAAGTCGTGACCCGTTCGGGCTCTGATTTGCGATAATATCTTGCTGAGGAACTGAGTATTCACCTCTTTCGCATCGATCCCGTCCTCAACATTCGGTAATTCAGGCGCAACGCGGGTGAAGCGCAGAATCGCATCACGCATCCGGCTGATCGGCAGCACCAGGTCTACCATACCGTCGGCAATCGCGCTGCAGGGCATGCCGTCGTAATCCGCTTCGTCCGATGTCTGCACAATGGTGAGGCCGCCAGCCTCCTTGATTCGCCGCAGGCCCAGTGTGCCGTCAGACCCGGTACCGCTGAGTACGATTCCTACTGAGTCGCCGTCGTGGGTCCCAGCCATCGTACGGAAGAAATAATCGATTGGCGCGTACCGGTCCGAATCACCCCGCGGGGGGGAAAGCCGCAGGTGGTGAGTATCCACACTCTTGAGAATTGCGTTGGGCGGAATCACATAGACATGGTTAGGCTTCAACTCGACGGCATGGGTTACCTGTTTCACCGGCATGGGACAACTCGTCTGCAGCACTTCGGAAAAGTGAGATTCGTCGTCCGGTGACAGGTGTATCACCACCACAAACGACACACCAGGATCGGGGGGCATCGTGGCAAACAGCGCTTTGAGCGCCGCCAATCCGCCCGCGGACGCACCAATACCAACCAGGGTGGTTTTTCCAGACGTGTGTGTCCTGTCGGGAGACTTCCCAGCCCCGGTGTGAGTATCCTGCTTCCTTGTCATTTTCAAAAACGCCTTGAGTAAGTCGGATGGTTAACGGTACCAGCATCAATCGGTTTGTTGCCAGCCGCTTTGAAAGAATATTCCCCCCTCTGTTCCGTGATTCCGCACGTCGCCGGGGATCACGACAGCTTGAGCAAAGTATTGTATAGTGCGCCTCTGGATCATCGACTCATCAGGAGGAACTTTGCATGCGCTTTTTTTTACTGGCCGGACTCCTTGCCGGTTTCGCGACTCTGTCCACCGGATTCAGCAATATCGCCATGGCCCAGGACAATCCCGTGGTGGTGATGGAAACCAACGTCGGCGCATTGACCATTGAGTTGTGGCCGAACAAGGCGCCTGTAACCGTCGAGAATTTCCTGCGTTATGTCGATAATGAATTCTATGACGGGGTGGTGTTTCACCGCGTCATTCCCGGCTTTATGGTGCAGGGCGGCGGTTTCGACGCCGATATGGTGGAGAAATCCACCTATGCTCCTGTCAAGAATGAGGCAAGGGCTGATACACCCAATACCCGAGGTACGCTCGCCATGGCCCGGACAGGCGTCGTGGATAGCGCTACCGCCCAGTTCTTTATCAATCTGGTGGACAACGCCTACCTCAACCACACGGATGAAACCGCTCAGGGTTTCGGCTATGCGGTTTTTGGCGAAGTGATTGACGGCATGGATGTAGTCGACCAAATAGCCAATGTCGCCACGGGCACTCAGCGCGGTCATCAGAACGTGCCACTGGAACCGGTGATAATCACCTCGGCACGGCGGCGGGAGTAACTGTCGGCTATTCCTTGAACAAACGCGTCACTTTGGCCGCGGCCATAGCTGCCTTTTGCGCCGAAGCCTCTGACTGCGCCTGCGAAGCAACGGGGACCGAAGCGGATACGGGAGGCTGTTGCATTTCCCATAAAGGGTCACTTGCCGGTTCCTTGGGCTCGAAGCCGTCGACGGCCTCAATCAGTATTGCCCTTACCGATGCCAGGTCAATCCGGTAACAGGCTTCCTGAAGTCTGCCCAACAGCGCATCAAGCTGCTCCCAGGACAGTGTGTCTTCCTCTGCGCGCATGATTTTGGGGTGTTCAGTGCCGGTCACCGATTCGCCAATCAGTAGTTCCTCGTAGAGCTTTTCTCCCGGACGCAGGCCAGAGTATTCAATGCCGATATCGCCCCGGTAGGAATTTTCATCCTTGACGTCGTATCCCATCAGGTGAATCATTTTTTTCGCCAAGTCCACGATACGGATCGGCTCATGCATATCCAGCACGAACACGTCACCGCCCCGCGCCATCGAACCTGCCTGAATTACCAGCTGAGCCGCCTCCTGCACGGTCATGAAATAACGCGTCACTTCGGGATGAGTCACCGTCACAGGTCCACCCATGCTGATTTGGCGGCGGAATAATGGAACAACTGATCCAGAGGAACCCAGCACATTGCCGAAACGCACCATGCTGAAACGGGTGTCACCATTGCGTTGGGCCATTGCCTGCAATACCTGTTCTGCGAACCGTTTGGTGGCGCCCATGAAATTTGTGGGCCGCACCGCCTTGTCGGTGGAAATGAGTACGAAGTTTTTTATCCTGAATTTTTCCGCGGTTTGTGCGGAAATCAAGGTGCCAAAGATATTGTTCTGCACACCTTCGACGATGTTTTTCTCCACCATCGGTACTTGCTTGTAAGCCGCGGCGTGATAAATGGTATCAACCTGAAACCGGTTCATCGCGTTTTCCATCAACACGCGGTTACACACGGAACCGAGAAGCGCCACTATCTCAACACGGTCACCATCATCCACAGTAGCGAGTTTCTCGCACACTTCGCTCTCTATTTCATACAGCCCGAACTCGAATGCGTCCAGCAATATCAGTCGCGCCGGTTTCATCAGGATGATCTGGCGACATAACTCCGAGCCGATGGAGCCTCCCGCGCCGGTAACCATAACTGACTTTCCGCTGATGCAGGCACCCAGCAGTTCCGGATTCGGTGGTACGATATCGCGCCCCAGCAAATCTTCAATATCGATATCCCGTACTTCGTCAACACCCATCTTGCCCGACACCATATCAAACAGATCGGGTACGGTTTTCACGTGTACCGGAAGATGTTCCAGCCGGTTGAGAATTTCCTTGCGTTCGGCATGGGTGGCTGAAGGAATCGCCAGCAGAATCTGGCGAACCGAATAGGTTTCAATCAGTTCATAGAGCGAGTTGGGATTATAGACGCGGATGCCGTTGACGGTGCTGCCGACGATATGTCGCCCATCATCAACAAACGCCACAGGCAGGTACTGATCACCATTCTGCAGAGCGGCGACCAGTTGCATACCGGAACTGCCGGCACCGTAGATAACAACCGGCTCCTTGGGGCGAAAATTCTGTATCAGATTTTGCAGCGCTACCTTGGCGACGAATCGACTGCCCCCGACGAACAGCAGTGTGATCATCCAGTAGATGGGCAGGACGGAATAGTCGGCACCGCCACCAGACTGTGAACCGGACGCAAAATAGGAAACAGCGACAAACAGCGTTGAAAAACTGACGCCCTGCAGTACGATGAAAACCGACTGCAACCCCATGTAGAGCAACAAGGCCCGGTAAAGGCCCATGCGGGTGAACACCAGTATGCTGGCAATATTTGCCACGGTGATGTAAAGATAGAACTGGCGGCTTTTTTCGAAGAACGCGTCCCCCAGTAACGCGAAGGAAAGCCACAGCGCCAATACCAGCATAACGCTGTCGGCCACCATCATCAGCATCTGTTTGACCGATCTTGAAATCGGAACCGTATAGATATTCACCGCGCTACTCTCACTCACTCTCAGCCTGCGTCCTCGCAGCGATCTAACCCGGGCGACCCGCCCCCATCCGCCATACCAGTATACCGATGGGTAAAATACCCAATAAGGCCAGTGGCGCCCCGTACTCCGGGGATCGGTGGGCGAACCATGCCAGAGGCGCCAACCATACGATATTTATTAGTATCACAGCCAGTGTGGGTTTTATGTGACTCCCGTAACATCTGGCTGCATTCTGGTAGGCGTGAGAGCTATGACCCTCATACCATTTCTCTCCCCGCAAAAACCGGCGCAGCAGGGTCACCGTGGCGTCGGTTATGAATACGCCGGACAGCAATACCCATACCCAAAGGCTCAGGCTGTCGTGGCTCATGCCCAGCAGGGCCATAACGCCCAGAACATACCCGATAAAGCCGCTGCCCACGTCACCCATGAAGATACGGGCCGGAGGCCAGTTCCACACCAGAAAGCCGAAACTTGCGGCACACAATGTAATAGATAATATAGCAAGCACCGGGTCGCCGCCACGCGTGAGCAGGAAAACTAGGGCCGCGCCGATAAAGACCGCTTCGCTACCGGCCAGCCCATCGATGCCATCCATGAAATTATACAGATTAAGCAACCAGATCAGGGCCAGCAGGCTGAGAATACGTAATACCCAGACATTGTCCAGTTGCCAATCCATAAACCGGATTGGCGCGATATCCCCAACCCAGACAACAGCCCAGGCGGCCGCGGCAAACTGCACCGGCAGACGCCAGCGAATATGCAGATGCCAGCGATCATCAATCAATCCCAGCAAGGCAATGGCTCCGCCGCCACCCAGCGCCAGCATTTCATTCAGCGGCATATGCCCGGAAGACCAGGCCCAGAGGCAAACCGACAAAAAGGTAAGCACTATGGCCAGACCGCCTCCCACCGGTGTAGGTGAGCCATGAGCACTGCGGGCCACCGGCAAATCCACCAGTCCGGTGCGTTGCGCGGCAAACCGCAGCAATCCTGTGAGGATGACAGCCACTGGCAAGACTGTCGCAAATAGGATCAGGATCAGAATCAGCATCCCCAAAGACGTGGCCGGCGCCCTGGCGTGGCGTCGAAAGCCGGTGGTATTCTGACTTCTATGTCGGCAAGCAGTCCAAAATCGACAGGGCGGGCGCGTGCTGACACCGGACACCCACCCTGTCCACGCCTGTTATTCGGTATTGATGAGAATTTTCTGGCGGTTGCGCTCAATTGTCGCCGGTCCGATTCCATTGACCTCCTCAAGGTCGTCCACGGACATGAACATGCCATTCATTTCGCGGAACATCACAATCTCCCTGGCCCGAGTGAGTCCGACACCGTCGAGCACCGCGGCAATTTCCTCCGCATCGGCGCTATTGATGTCGACATGGGTATCGGAGGAGGTTGGCTGAACGGGCGGTTCAGCGGCTGTCACCAGCGGCGCCAATGCCACAGGTGCCATGCAGAGGAATAACGCACTTAACATAATTTTCAGACGAGCAAATCTGTGCATAGTAATGTCCCTATCGCTATGAGAAAACGTGAATGATTTGTTTTGCAGCAGGCCGGTTTGGTCGCGGTCAACCGCGGCACTGCCTGCTGGTCTGACGGCTTGAACCGCTCGGCCGGCCGGACAGACACTTAGAGTCTAGCAAAGATTCATCCAACCGCTAAAATTTCCTCGTAAATCTCCCGCAACGCCTGTTCGGGAGAGTCGGCACGCGTTATCGGTCTGCCAATGACGAGAAAACTGCTGCCGTTCTGCAGTGCCTGCAAGGGCCCGGTAATCCTTTTCTGATCATCATTGGCATCCTGGTGACGGCGGATACCGGGCGTGACCAAATGGAAATTCTGCGGCAGCATACTGCGCAACATCGGCGCCTCGGTCGCGGAGCACACGACGCCCTCAAGACCGCAATCCTGCGCCAGCAACGCCAGTCTCAAAATCTGTTCGTCCGGTACCCGATCAAGCCCCACCTCCACCAGTTCCTCACCGGCCAGGCTGGTGAGAACTGTCACGCCGATCAATAGTGGCTTGTCAGCACCCAGGTTCTCGATTGACTGCACCGCTGATTCCATCATCACGCGCCCGCCGGCGCAATGCACATTGAGCATCCAAACGCCAAGTTCCGCCGCCGCAAGCGTGGCCCGGGCTACGGTCGTGGGTATGTCGTGAAATTTCATATCCAGAAAAACTTCGAAACCCCGGGCCATCACCTGCCTGACGATATCCGGTCCGCAGGCGGTAAATAGTTCCTTTCCCACTTTGACGCGACAGATCGATGGGTCCAGTTGGTCTACCAGGGCCAGGGTATCGGCGGCATTGGAAAAATCCAGCGCCACAATAATACATTTTTTGTCAAAAGCCATCGTCACTCCTCAATGCCTATTCGCCTTCCAGGCCCAAAATCGGTTTGATGGTATCCCATTTCTGACAACTGGGGCACTGCCAGATCAGCCCTCTCAATTCAAAACCGCAATGCGTACACCGATAACCGGGTTTCTGGTCCACCAGCGAGTCAAGCGCATCGCGGGACACTTTCAGGCTGTCTTTCAAATTTTCCTGCACACTGCCTTCTATTTGCTGCAATTGCAGTTGCAGCAGGGTCACCAGCCCCTTGATAGACGGGTGCTCCGCCATCCGGGCAGAAAGAAACACGGCGGCGGCGGCCTGTCCGGACCGTTCCGCTTCCAGTCGGGTCAACTCCAGAATGACTGTCATCCGCGGCTCTCTGATTAATATGCTCTGCAACAGTTTTTGCAACCCGTCCTCGTCACCCAATTTTTGATGACATTCAACCAACGGGGAAATCAGATCAGAGGTAAATTCGGGATGCTGGTCCATGATATAAACCAGTTCCTTGACGGCTTTGCGGTAATTGCCAACTTTCTGTTCCAGTTCAGCTGACAACAAAGTAGCCCGCACGCTTGCCCGATCAAAATCAAGCGCCCGACTTATCGACTCGCGCGCAGACCCGAGCATTCCTTTCTGAAAAGCGTCATCGGCCTGTTCGCAACAGTAATGGGCGGCCCGACTGCGAACTTCCGCGTCTTTCTTGTAGCGTGGATTCTGCAACAGCCTGTCGGCGCACTCCACCGCCCGATTCCATTCCTTTTCGATCTGGTACACCGTCATCAATTGTTGCAAGGCCTCGGCTGGTGCCTCACCATGGGACTCCAGCAAGTCTTTTAACAGGCGTTCGGCGCGGTCCAGCAAACCCGCCGCCACATAATCTGTAGCCAGTTCCAGGCTCGCTGCCGCCATAAAGGCCGGGTCAAGATCAGGCCGCTCAAGCAGCGCCTGATGCACAGTGATAGCTTTGTCCACCTTGCCGCGCCGGCGTAGCAGGGTCCCCAGGGCAAGATGGGTTTCCACGGTATCGTTATTGACTTCCAGTGCGCGGATAAACGTATCGATGGCTTCGTCGGGCTCATCGTTAAGCAGATAGTTCAGCCCAACGAAATAATCATGAAAAATTTCCGCCAGCCGGCTTTCGGACCTGGCCGTTCGCCGTCTGCGCCGCGAAGCCAGCAACCAGCCGGACACAAAGCTTGCCGCCGCCAGCAGCACAAAAAAAACCTCCGAGGCCGTCATCTGATTTCCTTCAGGGCAACAGCCCCTGACCGGGTGACTTCGGGAGACAGGGGGGCCGGCAGGCGCATGAACTTACGCATTGAGTCAACTTGAGGCGTGTCGCGCCAGAGTGATTGGGGAATGCATTATAACAGCTTGATCGTGGGGATATCAGGCTGTTCCGTCAGGAGGGTCAATCTGTCCGGCAGCACCGGCTAGAAGCTGTCAGCTTCATGCAGCGCCCTGTTGACGCGGTCGCGAAGTTCTTTTCCCGGTTTGAAGTGGGGTACATATTTGCCGTTGAGCGCCACCGGTGTCCCGGTTTTGGGATTGCGTCCGATGCGAGGTACCCGGTAATGGAGAGAAAAGCTGCCGAAACCGCGAATCTCAATGCGGCCGCCTTCTGACAAAACCTGAGACATGTACTCAATAACCGACTTGACCGCCAGCTCCACGTCCTTTGCCGACAACTGTGTCTGTTTGCCGGCAATACGCTCAATGAGTTCAGATTTGGTCATGGTTCATCCTCTGTACTGTAAACAGCGACTATAACAGCTATCGGCAACAACGGCGCTACAGGTAAAGGTACAGAGCACAACACCTCCCGGCACTGTGCTTCCCTGCACGGATCCGCTCACTTTTTATCCAGTTGTGCCTTGATCAGGTCACCGATGGTTGCCGGCGCAGCGCTGCCCGATTCCTGATTTTTGTGGTCGGCGACGGCGGCTTTCTCATCGTCAATCTCGATCGCCTTCACCGACAGACTCAGTACACGGTTCTTACGATCCACACTGACTATCTTGACTTCTATTTCATCGCCTTCGTTCAGCACACTACGTACGTCCTCAACCTTTTCACGGCTGATTTCAGAGGCCCGCAAGGTTCCTTCGACACCCTCGGTCAGCGTAACCGTCGCGGACTTGGCATCCACAGAGGTTATCGTGCCTTTGACAATGCTGCCCTTTTCCCGCTCGGCCACATAATTGACGAAAGGGTCATCCTCAAGTTGCTTGATACCAAGGGAAATACGCTCTCTTTCCGGATCAATGGAAAGTATGACGGTTTCGATTTCCTCACCTTTCTTGTATTCCCGCACCGCCTCTTCGCCCTGGTCTTCCCAGGAGATATCCGACAGGTGTACCAGACCGTCAATATTACCTTCCAGCCCGATAAAGATGCCGAAGTCAGTGATGGATTTGATGCTGCCGGTGATTCTGTCACCCTTGTTGTAACGTTCGGCGAAGCCGTCCCAGGGATTCTGGAAGCATTGCTTGATGCCGAGGGAAATCCGCCGTCGCTCTTCATCAATATCCAGAATCATGACATCGATTTCATCACTCAGATTGACCACCTTGGACGGATGGATGTTCTTGTTGGTCCAGTCCATTTCAGAGACGTGAACCAGGCCTTCAACCCCTTCCTCCAGTTCAGCGAAGCAGCCGTAATCAGTAAGATTGGTCACCGTTGCCTTGACGCAGGTGTTTTCCGGGTAACGATCCTTGATGTTGACCCAGGGATCTTCGCCCAGTTGCTTCAGACCCAGAGAGACGCGATTACGCTCACGGTCATACTTCAATACCTTGACATTGATCTCGTCGCCGACGTTGACGATTTCGCTGGGATGCTTGATACGCTTCCAGGACATGTCGGTAATATGCAACAGGCCGTCCACGCCACCGAGATCGACGAAGGCGCCATAGTCGGTGAGGTTTTTGACAATACCCTTGATGGCAATGCCTTCCTGCAGCCGCGAAAGCAGAGCATCCCGTTCTTCGGAACTGACCGCCTCCAGCACAGCGCGGCGTGACACAACCACATTGTTGCGTTTCTGATCCAGTTTGATCAGTTTGAATTCCAGTTCCTGACCTTCGAGATGCGCGGTATCGCGAATCGGGCGGATGTCCACCAGCGAACCGGGCAGGAATGCCCTGATGTTGTCGAGGTCGACGGTAAAACCGCCCTTGACCTTGCCATTGATCACACCGATAACCACTTCGTTCTTTTCGTAGGCTGCTTCAAGCTTCATCCAGGATTCGGCGCGCTTGGCTTTTTCGCGCGACAGCCGGGTCTCACCGTGACCGTCTTCAACGGCTTCAAGCGCCACCTTGACCTGATCACCGATTTCCAGTGAAAAATTGCCTTGCTCATCAAGGAACTGGACCCGGGGGATAACGCCTTCGGATTTGAGTCCGGCATTGACGGTCACCCAGTCTGAGTCGATGTGGATGATGGTTCCAGTGACAATGGAACCCGGCGTCATATCAATATCTTTTAAACTTTCTTCAAATAGTTCGGCAAATGACTCGCTCATATATTTCCCATAAATACAAAAGATTACAACGTAAATCCATTCTTTGGTTTCGAACCGGTTCGGGGTGATTCACGTCGCAACCCAATCCGCACCCAGTCAATGCGGGTCAATTTAATTTGGCCCGGGGCTGACAATAACTGGGCGGTCAGATTCCGGACAACGTTTTCCTGCCATTCAAATTCCACGGTCTCTCTGGCGAGGTTACTGCTTCACCAGGCTTAGCACCCTGGCCACCACTTCATCAATAGTCATGCGGGTGGTGTCCAGTACGCAGGCATCTTCGGCAGGTTTGAGCGGCGACACGGCACGGTTACTGTCCCGTTGGTCGCGTACTTTTAACTCTTGCAAAAGGTCGGGCAGCTTAGCACCAATACCCTTAGCAATCAACTGCTTATAGCGCCGGTCAGCTCGCTCTTCCGCGCTGGCCGTCAAAAAGATTTTGACGGCGGCATCAGGGAACACCACCGTACCCATATCGCGGCCGTCGGCAACCAGACCGGGGGGTTGGCGAAATGCTTTTTGGCGTGCGAGCAATGCCTGTCTGACATCGGGAATTTCACCCACTCTGGAGGCCAGGGTGCCAGCTTCTTCGCTGCGGATGATCTCTGAAAAGTCGACCCTGTCAACGGTGACCGAGCCCGGGCCGGATTCACCGAATCGAATATCCAGACGCTTGGCCAGCGCGGAGAGTGCCTTCGCATTATTGAAATCCAGGTTTTCCTGCGCCGCCACGCAACCCAGAATACGATACAGCGATCCGCTGTCGAGAAGGTGGTAGCCGAGACTTCGAGCCGCCCGATCAGCGATGGTTCCCTTGCCGGACCCACTGGGGCCGTCAATCGTTATTACCGGAACCGGCCCGGGCATCAATCCGCTCCTGTCCGGGTTGCCGAAAGACGGATGCCCACGCGGGAGGCCAGTTCCACAAAGCCGGGGAATGACGTGCTCACATTGGCACAGTGGCGAATCCGAATTTGTCCGGTGGCACGCAGGGAGGCCACGGCAAATGACATGGCGATGCGATGGTCTCCATGGCTGTCGACCTCACCCCCACCCAGCGTACCGCCTTCGATGGCAATGCCATCAGCGTGAATCTGGTTTTCAATTCCCAGCAAGGCCAGTCCGTCCGCCATAACCTGCAGACGGTCGCTCTCTTTCACCCGCAGTTCTTCGGCGCCGTGCAACACGGTACAACCTTCGGCGCAGGCGGCGGCGACAAACAGCACCGGAAATTCATCGATTGCCAGCGGAATCTGTTCCGGCGGTATTTTAATGCCGTGCAACGGCGCGTAGCGAACCCGGATATCAGCCACCGGTTCTCCGCCTGCGACACGTTCGTTGCTTACGCCGATATCAGCCCCCATCAATCGTAACAGCGTGATGATGCCGGCCCGGGTCGGATTGACGCCGACTTGACGCAGAACCAGATCGGCGCCCGGCATGATACTGGCCGCCACCATGAAAAATGCCGCTGACGAAATATCTCCCGGCACCGCGATATCCGCCGCCGCCAGAGTATGGCCCCCGGAAACAATCGTGACTCCCGTGCCGTCCCGCCGAACGACAGGATAGCCGAATCCCGCCAGCATTCTTTCCGTGTGATCACGGCACGGGGCCGGTTCCGTAATGCGGGTTTCACCTTCGGCATACAGTGCCGCCAGAAGCAGGCAGGACTTAACCTGGGCGCTGGCCATGGGCATGACATAGTCAATGCCGTGCAACGCGGCATTTCCAGTAATGCGAATCGGAGGCGTATCGGTTTTGCCGGCGCCACCAGGACTGTCATTGTCGTGTTTCAGGCTTATTACGGCCCCCATCCGACGCAGGGGGTCCGCGACGCGGCCCATGGGCCTGCCATTCAGGGATTCGTCGCCCGTGAGTTCGCTGTTGAATGCCTGCGCCGCGAGCAAACCACAGAGCAGTCGCATGGCGGTGCCGGAATTACCCATATACAGCGGTTTGCGCGGTTCCTTTAGTCCGTTTTTACCGACACCGTATACCACAACCTTACCGTTTTCCGGGCCGATGATGGTCACACCCATTTCACGAAAAGCGGCCAGAGTATTGAGGGAATCGTCACCTTCAAGAAACCCGCTGATCTGCGTCACGCCCTCGGCAAGCGCCGCGAGGATTATGGCGCGATGGGAAATGGATTTGTCTCCCGGCACACGAATGTCACCGCTCACGGAGCCGCCGGGATCAGCCACGAACACGACTTCGTTTTCCTTCGGAAATTCGTGGCCTTGGCTATTTTGGCTACTATTGAAGTACCTGCTGATAAATTTTTCACGCGCGGCTCGGGCCGCGGAGAACATGGTAACAAGACCGCCGTGATCCTGTTTAACAAGAGCCGCCTTCAGGGAGGCGAGGTTATCGATATACTCATCCAGAATGACGCCGGTGGCACCTGAGTTGGCGATGAATATATCAGCCCACATGACAGGATCGCTGGATGCCAGCCGGCTGAAATCGGCGAACCCGCCGGCGGCATACCGAAAAATTTCCTCGCTTTGCGCCTGTTTGACCAGAACGTCCACCAGAGCATAGGACAGCAGGTGCGGCAGATGACTGGTAGCCGCCAATACCTCGTCATGGCGGGATACGCTCATTCCATGAACTTCCGCGCCTGTTTCTCGCCACAACAGGTGTGTGAGGCGAATGGCATCGGCATCCGTTTCTTCAAGCGGAGTCAAAATGACCCGGCGGTGCGCAAACAGGTCGGGGAACGATGCGGAATAGCCGCTTTTTTCCGAACCCGCGATAGGGTGCCCTGGCACGAACCGGGCGGCAAATCGACCCAACTTGCCTGCGTCGGCGACAACTTTTCCCTTGACGCTGGCCACATCCGTGATGACCACAGACGGTTTCAGATTTTTTACCAGTTGTTCAAACACAGGACCGGTGGCCAGGGAAGGAACCGCCACCACGATCAAATCAGCAACCGCGGCAAGAGCCGCGAGGTCACCCGCGATATTGTCGATTACTCCTTCATCCCGCGCCTGAGCGAGTTGCGATGCATCCTTGTCAAAAGCTGTCACAGGCTGTTGCGGGTTGTTCTGTTTCAAGCGGCGCGCCACCGAGCCGCCGATCAGTCCAAGACCGACAATGAGAATGTGCTTGTCACCGAGTGCGGTCGTCATGGTCACTACCTTGATTCCCCGGAAACCGAGGCCGGTGAAGCCATGGGATAGGAACCGAGCACCTTGACCTCCGCAGTACAATCCTTGAGCTTTTCAAAAAGCGCCTTGATGGGCTCATCATCAACATGCCCTTCGAAATCGATAAAAAATACATAATCCCAGACTTCTTTTTTTGAAGGCCGGGTTTCTATCTTGGTGAGACTCACCTTGTTGCGTTCAAACGGCTCCAGAATCCGGAAAAGAGCCCCCGGCCGATTCTCGGTATAAACCAGAATGCTGGTTTTATCCTTCCCGACAGGGGGCGCGGGCGACTTCGAAAGCACCAGAAACCGGGTACTGTTGTTGCGCTGGTCCTGGATACGGGAAACGGCGATTTCAAGACCGTAAATCGTCGCGGCCATCTCACCGGCAATAGCGGCTACGTTATCTTCAACAGTGGCGCGCCTGGCTGCCTCGGCGTTGCTCGCCACTTCTTCCTGCGCCAGATTCGGCCACTGTGCCACCAGCCATTTCCGGCACTGAGCCAGAGATTGCTTGTGGGACACCACCTTGTTGATTCGCGTGATGTCGGTGCCTCGTTTGAACAAAAAATGGTGCTCGATGGGCACGATGACTTCACCCACAATTTTCAGACTGGTATCCACCAGACAATCCTGGGTGTTATTGACCGCCCCTTCCGTGGAATTTTCCACCGGCACAACGCCGAAGTCGGCCTCCCCGTTCTCCACTGCCGTGAAGACTTCATCAATGGTGACAAAATCCTTCAGGGAGACCTCGGCAGGAAATTGCCGCAGCACGGCGCTGTGAGAAAAAGTCCCCTGCGGTCCGAGAAAAGCTACCCGGGTACTGGTATCGACGACTTGCATCACAAACCTACTCGGCCTCTCCCTTGTCGCCGTTGTTGTCTTCATCGCGTTCATCCCTGTCATCGCTGTTGCCTGCGCCATTGCCTGCCTGATTTTCGTCGGGCTTTTCACCTTCCTCTGTGCTGTCAACGACTACGACGGCATCCTGTTCGGCGGCTTCGTCGAGGGCTTCCAGTTCTTCCGGCTCTTCAACGCGTTCCACACCTACCAGCAATTCGTCGTCCTTCACTTTAATCAGCCTCACGCCCTGGGTGTTGCGGCCTTGAACCGACACTTCATCCACCCGGGTTCGTACCAGCGTTCCGCGATTGGATATCAGCATGATTTCATTGCCCTCGGTAACCTGGACAGCACCGACTGTGCGGCCATTGCGTTCACTGGCCTGGATGCCGATAACCCCCTGGCCCCCGCGGCCATAAACCGGGAACTCATCCACGTCGGTTCGTTTGCCATAGCCGTGCTCGCTCACCGCGAGAATCTGGCAACCTGACTCAGGCAGAATGAGTGAAATGGTTTCATGATCGCCGGTCAACCGGATGCCTCTTACCCCGCGTGCGGTTCTGCCCATCGCGCGAACATCCCCCTCATTGAATCGAATCACCTTGCCGCTGCTGCTGAACAACATGACATCGCGGCTGCCATCGGTCAAAGCGGTGCCGATGAGACAGTCGTCTTCGTCGAGTTCCACCGCTCTGAGACCGACGCTGCGCGGCCGCGAAAAACTCGTCAGCGAAGTTTTTTTGACGGTACCCCTGGCGGTTGCCATAAAGATAAACTGGTCTTCACGATATTCCTGAATGGGCAACATGCTGGTTATCTGCTCACCTTCCTCCAGCGGCAGGATGTTGACGATTGGTCGACCACGGGCGGCACGGCTGGCAAGCGGAATCTGGTAGACCTTCAGCCAGTACACCTTGCCGGCGCTGGTGAAACACAGCAAGGTATCGTGGGTATTCGCAACCAGTAAATGTTCAACAAAGTCTTCTTCCTTGACAGCCGCCGCCGCCCTGCCCATGCCTCCGCGACGCTGCGCGCGATAGTCTGCCAGCGGTTGGGATTTGGCATAACCTGTTTGGGAAATCGTGACCACGCGGTCTTCTTCGCTGATCAGGTCCTCCATTGTGAGGTCCAGTTGCGAGGTCACTATTTCAGTGCGGCGATTGTCACCGTACTCATCCCTGACCTTTTCCAGTTCTTCCCTTACTACCCGCAGCAGACGCTCGCGATTACCAAGAATTTCCAGATAGTCGGAGATCTGTTTCAGCAGTTCGGCATAGTCGCTGATCAGTTTTTCCTGTTCCATGCCGGTCAGGCGGTGCAGTCGCAAATCCAGAATGGCCTGCGCCTGGGCCGGTGACAGGTAATATTCGTTGTCTTTCAGACCGTACTGTGGTTCAAGATCGTCAGGGCGGCAGGCGTCGGCGCCGGCTTCACCGAGCATTTTCATCACACTGTCTGATTTCCAGCTTCGTGCTAACAGTTTCTCTTTGGCCTCTGCGGATGAGGGTGAGGTTTTGATCAGTTCGATGACCGTGTCTATGTTCGCGAGGGCTACCGCCAGACCTTCCAGAATATGCCCGCGTTCACGCGCCTTGCGCAACAGATAAACCGTACGGCGGGTAACCACTTCACGACGGTGACGAATAAATGCGTCAAGTATTTCTTTGAGGTTGACCAGTCGCGGCTGGCCATCCACCAGAGCTACCATGTTAATTCCGAATACCGCCTGCAACTGAGTCTGCGAATACAGATTATTCAGTACCACGTCTCCCACTTCACCGCGGCGCAATTCAACGACAATACGCAATCCGTCCTTGTCGGACTCGTCACGCAGTTCGCTGATGCCCTCAAGTTTCTTTTCCTTGACCAGTTCCGCGATGCGCTCGATCAGCCGCGCCTTGTTCAGCAGGTAGGGAATCTCGGTGATGATAATGGTCTGCCGAGAGGTCTTTTCATCCTCGATGATTTCCGCGCGCGCCCGGATGTAAATGCGGCCTCGTCCGGTTTTATACGCTTCAACAATACCGGCCCGACCGTTGATGATTGCCGCTGTTGGAAAATCGGGACCGGTGATGTGTTCCATCAGCCCGTCGATGTCAATGTCCGGATTATCCAGCAAGGCCAGGCAACCATTGACGATCTCGGTCAGGTTATGTGGTGGGATATTGGTCGCCATGCCCACAGCGATACCGGACGAGCCATTGACCAATAGGTTTGGAATGCGCGTTGGCAGCACATCGGGAATGTGTTCTGTCCCGTCGTAGTTTTCCGTATAATCGACGGTTTCCTTGTCCAGATCCGCCAGCAGATCGTGCGCAACCTTGGCCATGCGGATTTCGGTATAACGCATCGCGGCCGCCGCATCGCCGTCCACCGAACCAAAGTTGCCCTGACCATCCACGAGTGGATAGCGCAATGAAAACGGCTGGGCCATGCGCACAATGGTGTCGTAGACCGCGCTGTCACCATGAGGGTGATATTTACCGATCACATCCCCTACAACCCGCGCCGACTTCTTGTACGGCTTGTTCCAGTCATTGGAGAGGACATTCATGGCGAAAAGCACCCTGCGGTGCACCGGTTTCAGACCGTCCCGCACATCCGGCAAGGCACGCCCGACAATAACGCTCATGGCGTATGCCAGGTAGGACTCTCTCATTTCGCTTTCCAGAGCGACGGGTAAAACCTGCTTGGCTATGTCAGACATAAAACGGCTGCTTCCCACTGAAGATTCGGGTAATGGTTGTGTTATATTTACTGGCTGGCAAAAACACGTAATATTAACATAAACCCGCTGCTTTCTGACACTGAAATACGCTTTTTCCCGGGATAAATCTCCATCCTTTTCAGTCGCTTCGCCGAGACCTCAACCCGGCTCCCGGGTCAAGCTATTTTGTTGGATAACAGTTATACTCGGGGCTTACACAGAACCTGTGAAAAACACCAAGGAACCACGAGTGCCGCCGTCCCGTCTGACCGAAGCTGTCGATTTGCTGATTCATGCTGATTGGGTAGTTCCGGTCGAACCTCACGATACCATCCTGCGGCATCACTCCATCGCCATCAGAAACCAACGCATCGTCGGCCTGTTGAAACGTGAGGAAACCCGGGGAATACGTGCAGAGCAGGAACTGGAGCTGCCTCATCACGTCCTGATACCCGGCCTGGTCAATGCCCACGGCCACGCGGCCATGTCCCTGCTGCGCGGGGTCGCCGATGACTTGCCTCTGCAGGAGTGGTTGCAGGATCACATTTGGCCGCTGGAAAGTGAGCACGTGAGCGAGGCGTTCGTCTCCCAGGGGGCGGAACTGGCCATTGCTGAAATGCTGTGCGGCGGGACTACCTGTTTTACCGACATGTATTTTTTCCCGGAAGCCGTAGCGAAGATGGCGCTGAAAGCCGGCATGCGAGTGCAACTGGCCAGTCCTGTACTGGATTTTCCGACCGTCTGGGCGCAAAACGCGGATGAATATATCCACAAGGCCACCGAACTGCATGACAGTTATCGCAACAGCGAACTGATACACACCGCGTTCGGTCCACATGCCCCTTACACTGTTTCCGACGACCCGCTAAGACGTATTCAGACGCTGGCCGAGGAACTGGATATTCCCATTCACATGCATGTTCACGAGACCGCCGGAGAGGTAGCTGACGCGGTCGCCGCCATCGGCAAGCGACCGCTGGCGCGGCTGGCCGACCTGGGGCTGCTCGGTCCACGGCTGGTGTGCGTGCACGCGACACAACTGAACGACGAGGAGATCGCGCAGTTGAGTCACTTCAATGCCAGTGTCGTGCATTGCCCTGAATCCAACATGAAACTTGCCAGCGGGTTTTGTGAAGTCGCCAGGCTTCTCCGCGCAGGTATTAACGTCGCGCTGGGTACCGACGGTTGCGCCAGTAACAATGATCTCGACATGTTCTCGGAAATGCGCACCGCTGCCCTGCTGGGCAAGGCCGTGGCCGCCGATGCCACCGCATTGCCGGCCGCGACTGTGCTGCGAATGGCAACGCTGAACGGCGCCCGGGCACTGGGTCTGGAATCACTGATCGGCAGCCTTGAGCCGGGCAAACTGGCGGACATTACTGCGGTAAACCTGGAGAAATGGAGTACGCTACCGGTTTATAATCCAGTTTCTCATCTGGTTTACAGCGCCAGCGCCTCGCAGGTCAGTCATGTTTGGATCGGCGGCAGGGCCGTACTGACAGAGGGCAAGCTGCAAACCCTTGATCCGCCCAAGCTGAGACGACACATTGCAGGATGGCAGGAACTCATTCAGGAACAGGCATGCAAAATGTAGACGAACAGGAAATTCGCAAATTTGAGGCGCTGGCATCGCGCTGGTGGGACCCCAATGGCGAATTCAAACCCTTGCACGACATCAACCCCTTGCGGATGGGTTTCATCAGCCATCACGTGAATCTTGCCGGTCTGGATGTGCTGGATGTTGGTTGTGGTGGCGGCTTGCTGGCGGAGGCGATGGTTCATCAAGGCGCGCAGGTGACGGCTATTGACCTCGCCGAAGCTTCGCTGGCGGTGGCGCGGCTGCACCAACTGGAAAGCGGGCTGGAAATCGATTATCGCAAAGTCCCGGTGGAAGACCTGGCCCTGGCTGAACCCGGCCGGTTTGACGTGATCACCTGTCTGGAAATGCTGGAACATGTCCCGGCGCCCGACTCGGTCGTACAGGCATGCGCTACCTTGCTCAAACCCGGCGGGCGGGTATTTTTCTCAACGATCAACCGCAGTGCGAAAGCTTACGTCTTCGCTATACTCGGCGCGGAGTACGTGCTCAAGCTGCTACCGCGAGGCACGCATGACTACAGCAAGTTTATCCGGCCGTCGGAACTGGCGACATGGTGTCGAAGTGCCGGGCTGGACCTGTACAAACAAACCGGCATGACTTATAACCCGCTGACCAAAAGATATTCGCTGGAACACTCCCTTGATGTAAACTACCTCGCGATGTACGCCAAGCCAGCAATCGAAACCTGATAATCCCATGCCCGAAGACAATTTCCATTCCTCTCCCACCGGTCGTTCTGTCAAAACTTCGGTCGATGCCTCCATTGAATGCGTGCTGTTCGATCTGGACGGCACACTCGTGGATACAGCGCCGGACTTTATCACTGTCATGCAGCAATTATTGATGGATGAAGGACGCGAACCTGTTGCTGACGAACTCATTCGCCAGACCGTTTCAGACGGTGCTCGTGCGTTGGTAAAGCTGGGATTTGAAATCGAAGAGCCGGATCCCGAATACCTGCGACTGCACAGCCGCCTGCTGGAACTGTACCATGACCAGTTGTTGCATTCGAGAGCCCGGGCTTACCCCGGCATGCGTGAACTGCTGGACAAGCTGGATGCCACCGGCACTGCATGGGGCATAGTAACCAATAAACCGGAGTATCTGAGTACGCGGCTGTTGCAGAAACTGGATCTGGTGCCACGTTGCAAGGCGCTGGTATGCCCGGACCATGTCATCGTGCGCAAACCCGATCCTGAGGCATTGCTGCTTGCCTGCTCCCAACTTGGCGTGACAACAGAACGAACGGTCTATATCGGCGACCATATCCGTGATATACAGGCCGCCAGGAATGCCGATATCATCGCGGTAGCCGCCGCATGGGGTTATCTTCATCCCGACACAGTGGTGGAGGAATGGGGTGCGGATTTTATCCTGCGCTCACCCGAGAAAACCGAAGCTTTGTTGGCAATGCTCAAATTCGTCTGAATCGGAATCTGTCACCGCTACCTTTTCACCGCCGTTACATCCGAAAATATCCAGGAATGATTGTTATGCCGAAATATTCACCCCCCTCCGATCTGCTTCTTGACAGGACCATTCTGATTACCGGCGCCGGTAGCGGGATCGGCGCGGCGGCCGCGCACACGTTTGCTGTTCACGGCGCCAGAGTGATTCTGCTTGGACGCACCGTTGCCAAACTGGAATCGGTATACGACACGATCGAAGAAGCGGCTCCCGGCAAGGCGACGATTCACCCGCTGGACCTGGCGCAGGCCGTGGAGCCTGATTACCAGACCCTGGCAGCCTCCATTGATGAACAGTTCGGCCGGCTGGATGGACTGCTGCACAACGCGGCGATGCTCGGTTCACGCACACCGGTGCAGCATTACCCGGTAACCGAATGGCACCAGATGATGCAGGTGAATGTCAACGCCGCGTTCATGCTTACCCGGGCGCTGCTCCCGGCGCTGGAGGGCGCAAACGACGGGCGTCTGCTGTTTACCTCGTCCAGTGTGGGCCGGCAGGGGCGCGCGTACTGGGGCGGTTATGCGGTATCCAAATTTGCCGTGGAAGGATTAATGCAGGTACTGGCGGAAGAATTGGAACACACGTCCCGCATTCGTGTGAACAGTATCAATCCCGGCGGAACCCGCACCGCGATGCGTGCCGCCGCCTACCCCGCCGAAGACCCGGCAACGCGGCCCACGCCTGAATCCCTGATGCCGGTCTACCTGTATCTGATGGGCCCCGACAGCAGGTCGGTTAACGGTCAGGCTATCGATGTACAGGGTTACGAACCGGCGCCGGCTTGATTAGCGCCGGGTTGGTTTGCGACGGGTTGGTTTTTCCGCCGGGGCGTCAAGAGCTTGCCCCAGCAGTTCAATTTCCTTTTCGGTCAGTTCGTAGAACTGTCCGCGCCGGACGCGGCTGGGGATAAAGCAGGGGCCAAATCGCACTCTTTTCAGGCGACTTACCCTGAGTCCCTGCGATTCCCACAATTTGCGAACCTCACGATTACGCCCTTCAATCAGAGTAACGTGATACCACTTGTTGACACCTTCGTCGGTTCCTTTTCGTTTTTCCGGGCCTGGACCCGAGCTGCCGCCGCGAAACAGTTTCAAATCGGTAAAGCGGCACGGGTGGTCGTCAATCGTTACGCCCTGCAACATATTATTGATCATTTCAGGAGAGACCTCTCCCATCACCCGCACCGCGTATTCACGATCGATGGCCGCGCTTGGGTGCATCAGCGCATTGGCGAAGTCGCCGTCGGTTGTGAACAGCAGCAGACCACTGGTATTGATATCCAGGCGTCCGACCGACACCCAGCGGCCGTGCTTGAGTCTTGGCAGCCGATCAAATACGGTTGGTCTTCCCTCCGGATCCTTGCGGGTACAGATCTCAGCTTCCGGCTTGTTGTAAAGCAAGACCCGTCGAGACTTGCGACTGTCCTTGCGCGGCGCCAGGGTTTTGCCGTCAACTTGAACACGATCCTTGTCCGTGACCCGATCGCCGAGAGCAGCCACTTTGCCGTTCACCTTGATGCGGCCGGCAGTAATCCAGCCCTCTATTTCGCGGCGCGACCCGAAGCCGGCGCGAGCAATCACTTTTTGCAGCTTCTCATCCATAGGGGAATGGGTCCCGGGCCAGTTGCAGGAATTAATCCGGCACCTGATCGTCATCGGGCGCCTGTTCGATTTCCTGGGCAAGTATTTCGTCCAGCGGTTTTCGAGAAAGCGCCACCGCTTCTTCCTCGTCGAGCAATTCGATCTCTCCGCCGCTTTCCGACACGGTACTTAACTCATCCACGACATCTTCGGGAAGATCAAGTACTCGGCGGTTTTCCAGATCATCCTCGAGATCAAACTCGGGCGTATTCTTGCCCAGGTCGCGAATCTCCGACAGCGCCGGCAATTCCTGTAAATTCTTCAGGTTAAAATAATCCAGAAACTGTCTGGTTGTGGCAAACATTGCCGGGCGGCCCGGAACGTCTCGATGGCCGACAATACGCACCCATTCACGGTCCATGAGAGTTCTTATAATATTAGAACTGACCCCTACTCCCCGTATTTCTTCAATGTCACCCCGCGTGATGGGTTGACGATAGGCAACTAGCGACAGAGTTTCCAACAGGGCACGGGTATAACGTTGAGGTTTCTCTTCCCACAACCGCGAGACCCATTCACTCAGGTCCTGTTTTACCTGGAAACGGAATCCGGACGCCACCTCCTTCAACTCATATCCCCGATCGCGGCAATCTGCGGCAATACTATCCATGACCTCGCGCAGCTCATTCCTGTCCGGTCGTTCTTCCTCATTGAACACAGAGGCGATGGCGTCGAGCGACAGAGGACGGCCGGCCGCCATCAATAAGCCTTCAACGATTGTCTTGATTTTGCTGTCCACTTCCATCGGGTCGGTACTCTTCAGTGGGTACTCTTCAGTGTGTTCGCATTGTCGCATCAGTTCAGCGTGGAGTCGCCTCTGGCCTTGATATGAATGGCGGCAAAAGGTTCGCTCTGGACGATTTCCACCAGCGAATCCTTGATCAGTTCCATCACCGCAAGGAATGTCACCACCACGCCGAGGCGACCTTCTTCCCGTGACAGCAACGACACCAGCGGCACAAACCTGTCGGCGGAAACACGCACCAGAATCTCTGACATTTTTTCCCGGGTCGACAAGGTTTCCCGCTGGATATGGTGATGTTCAAACATATCGGCGCGGCGCAGTACCGATGCCAGCGCCATCAGCACATCCTGCAGGGGCACTTCCGGTTCCGGGCTTACCCTTTCCATCTGCGGCAACAACACGCTCACCCGATGTATCTCGCGCTCCATACGCGCCAGTTCATCCAGGTCTTCGGCGGCTTTCTTGAAGCGCTCGTACTCCTGCAACCGACGTATAAGCTGCATACGCGGGTCATTTTCGTCTTGCTCGTCCTCATCACTGTGGCGTGGCAGCAGGATGCGGGACTTGATCTCCGCCAGCATGGCGGCCATGACGAGATATTCCGCCGCCAGTTCAAACTGGCCCGCGTTCATCAGATCAACATAGGCCATGTACTGGTCGGTGATGTCAGCAACATTGATTTCCAGAATATCGATATTCTGGCGCTTGATCAGGTAAAGCAACAGATCGAGGGGGCCTTCGAAAGCTTCGAGGAATATTTCCAGGGCATCCGGCGGGATGTACAGATCCTTGGGCAATTCCGTGATGGCTCTGCCACCGACATAGGCGAAAGCCAGTTCCTGCTGGCTGGGAGCCTCCGTCAGCACATCGCTTTCGGCTTCGGATTCGGTGCTTGTCGCTGAAATTGCCAAACCGTATTCTTCTATCCGCGTGGTAAAGTGTCGAATTCTAACATCAACCGATGTTTGAGTAAGTATCGGAAAGCATCGCTATCCGTTCGCCAGGTTTCGTCATCGAAGCGCGGCAACGAATCAACAGAGTCGAGCCGCATCAGTAGTTCAGTCCCATCGCGGGCCGCACTTCCTGCAGCGTTTCCCGCGCCGCTTCCCTCGCCGTCTCACAGCCGTCAATAATGATGGATCGCACGATATCCGGATCCTTTTCATATTGCGCGGCCGCTTTCTGGATCGGCTCCAGTTCCGCGATTACCGCGTCAATTACCGGCTTCTTGCAGTCCAGACAACCAATGCCCGCGCTGCGGCAGCCCGTGACCACCCATTCCTGGGTTTCAACATCGGAATAAGCCAGATGGAACTGCCATACCGGGCACTTTTCCGGCTCTCCCGGATCGGTACGCCTCACCCGCGCCGGATCGGTCGGCATGGTGCGGATTTTTTTCTCAACCTGATCCAGCGGCTCCCGCAGCGCGATGGTATTGTTGTAGGACTTTGACATTTTCTGCCCGTCCAGCCCCGGCATCCTGGAAGCGGGCGTCAACAGCGCCTCGGGCTCCGCCAGTATCATTTTGCCCCCACCTTCCAGGTAGCCAAGCAGCCGTTCCCGATCACCCAGTGAGATATTCTGCTGCTCATGGATCATGGCCCGCGCCCGTTCCAGAGCCTCCTGTTCACCCTGCTCCTGATAGGCGATCCGCAGATTGGTGTACTGCCGTGCGGCCTTCTTGCCCATTTTTTTGACCGCTGCCTCGGCATTTTCCTCGAAACCCGGTTCACGGCCGTAAATATGATTGAACCGCCGTGCCACTTCCCGGGTGAGTTCCACATGAGCGACCTGATCGGCACCCACCGGCACCAGACCCGCGCGATAAATCAGAATATCGGCGGCCTGTAGCAGGGGATAACCCAGAAAGCCGTAAGTTTCCAGGTCTTTGTCCCTCAACTTGTCCTGCTGGTCCTTGTAGCTGGGCACCCGTTCGAGCCAGCCAAGAGGCGTCATCATCGATAGCAACAAGTGAAGCTCGGCGTGTTCGGGGACCTTGGATTGCAGAAACAGCGAGGCGGAACCCGGATTAACCCCCACCGCCAGCCAGTCTATGACCATGTCCAGCACATTGTCCTGGAGGATCTGCGGCTCGGTATAGTGAGTGGTCAGGGCATGCCAGTCTGCCACGAAAAAATAGCAGTCGTATTCGTGTTGCAGTTTTACCCAGTTTTTCAGCACACCATGGAGATGGCCCAGATGCAACCGTCCCGTCGGGCGCATGCCTGACAGCACACGCTGCTTGGAATCAATTGTAGACAACTTGAGCTCCTGTGTTCCTGTTATCGGGAAAAACCGTGAAGTGTACTCTACCCGGCGCTCCGGGGTGAATGTTTGATTTCACTTAAACGGTTCCGGATCGCCCTTTCCTGTACGGATCACTTCCGCGGTTCCGCCCACCAGATCCACCACCGTGGTGGGAGTGAGGCTGCAGGGACCACCGTCGACAATCAAATCCACCTGATTGTTCAGCCTGATGCGCATTTCGTAGGCGTCCGTCAGCGCCTGCTCGTCTTCGGGCAATAGCAGGCTGGTGCTCATTATCGGCTCCCCGAATTGCCCAAGCAGCGCCCGGGCCACCGGGTTACCGGGCACACGAATTCCGATGGTTCTGCGCTTGGGGTGCATCAGGCGCCTTGGTACTTCCGGCGTGGCCTTGAGGATAAAAGTGTAGGCGCCAGGTGTATAGGCCTTGAGTATTCGGTAGGCGCTGTTGTCGACCTGCGCGTAAACAGACAGTGACGACAGGTCCAGGCACACCAGTGTGAAATGGTGCTTTTCGTCGAGGCGGCGGATGCGACGGATACGTTCCAGAGCTGTTTTGTCGCCCATACGACAACCCAGGGCGTACGTCGAGTCCGTGGGGTAGATTATCACCCCCCCTTTCTGCAGCACCTGGACGGCACGCTTGATGTGCCTGGGTTCGGGGTTGACTGTGTGTACTTGCAGGAATTCGGTCATAAGTGTGTACTGGGCCTGCGTGTTGTTATGATTTTCTTCGCCTGCGGTGGGTTCATCTTAGGATGGAGCGAATTGTAGTACAACCGGGGTGGAAAGCAGACTCTTAACGGTAAATCGATTAAGATGGTCGCCTGGCGCAGAATCAACCGGAACACCGTTTCATGAAACAGTTTATTGATTATATTCCCCTGTTGATCTTCTTCTCTGTCTGGGTGCTTGACGAGCGGATGGTGAGCATCGGCGGCTTTGAACGCTCCGTGGGCGGCATTTTCAGCGCGGCCGAATTTCTGCTCGTAGCCAGTATCGTGGTCTACGGCACCTTATTCATCGTTCAACGCCGGCTCGACAAGTTCCAATGGATTACGCTCGGTGCGGTCGTGCTTTTCTGCATACCCACCATTATTTTCCGCGACGTGGACTTTCTGAAATGGAAAGCCCCTGTCGTCAACTGGATTTTCGCCACGGTTTTCCTCGGTACCCGTTTCATTGGCAGCAAACCCGCCATTCAGCACATGATGGGACACGCGGTCCAGGCTCCCCGGGAAGTGTGGCTGAAATTCAATAATCTCTGGATCGTGTTTTTTGTCGTACTCGGCGGGGTGAACCTTGCCGTGGCATACACGCTGTCGGAAGCGGCATGGATTCAGTTCAAGGTATTTGGCAACCTGGTGATTACCTTTATATTCATTTTCGGGCAGCTGCCCTTCCTGATGAAATACATGCCGGAAGAAGAGCCGGAGAAACGGGATTCAAAACAAAGCTCCTGAGTGCCTGCCGAGTCTATTGCTGACTCGATTTACCGCAAGCTGATAACTGAATAAAAGCAAACAGAGGCTCAAGGAACAAATGTTATACGCGATTCTCAGTACCGATGTTGAAAACAGTCTGCCGTTACGCAAAACCGTTCGCCCGGCCCATATCGAGCGCCTGCAAAAGCTTGTCGACCAGGGCCGGGTCACGTTGGCCGGGCCGCATCCCGCCATCGACCGGCACGACCCAGGCGACGCCGGTTTTACCGGCAGCCTTATCGTCGCTGAATTTGACAACCTCGAAGACGCGTGTGCATGGGCCGACAGTGACCCGTACATGAAAGCAGGCGTCTACGCATCGGTGACGGTCAAGCCATTCAAAAAAGTCTTCTGAGTTGTCCAGTGAGAGCGAACCTTACGGCGCTGTTTGCGGCGCCGGTTTCAATTCCGGAAACTGTTCGTCCAGAACGGTGTTCCATTCCTGCAACAGCTGCGCTCTGCGTTGTAATACCGCGCCGGGCTCGCCCTCAATGGTAATGCTGTTGATGGTATCTCCCCGCCGCAACTGGTAAACCACGGGCAACCCTTCCACAACCCGGCCAAAGACGGAATGCAGGCCATTCAGGTGCGGCGTTGCGACGTGCGTAATGAAGAACTGGCTGCCATCGGTGCCCGGACCTGAATTGGCCATCGATACAATGCCCGGCTGATTATGATTCAGCACGGTTTCACCCCGAAAGCGGTACCCGGGGCCGCCGGTGCCTGTGCCCAGCGGATCCCCGCCCTGTACCATAAAATTCTGTTCCACCCGATGAAAATTCAGTCCGTCATAAAAGCCGCGCAGCGCCAGATTGACGAAACTGGCAACGGTGGTGGGAGCCGCTCGCGCGTTCAACTCCACACGCATCGCACCTTTGCTGGTGTCGATGACCGCAGACAATTCCTGGCCTTGCGCGGCACAGGAGAGTAAACCCAACATACAGGCGAGCGTCAGCTTCCTCATAGTTCCAGATCATACTCCAGGGTAACGGGAGCGTGGTCTGAAAAGAGCTCACCCGTATAAATGTCCGCGGCCTTGACGTGGTCCATCAGGCCCGGCGAGATAACATGATAATCCAGCCGCCATCCCACATTTTTGGCTCGAGCCTGGCCTCGTTGCGACCACCAGCTGTACTGATGCGGTTCCTTGTTCACCAGACGAAATGCATCAATGAAACCAAGCTCGTCGTACAGCTTGTCCAGCCACTGGCGCTCCTCGGGAAGAAAACCCGAGTTTTTCTGATTCGCTTTCCAGTTTTTCAGATCAATTTCCTTGTGACAGATATTCCAGTCCGCGCAAATGATAAATTGTCGGCGTTTGCGGCGCAGCGTTTTCATATGTTCCATGAAATGCTCCATGAAAATCACTTTTCGCGCCTGCCGCTCCGGACCCGCCGACCCGGAAGGCATATACAGGGAAGCGACACTGAGTTGGCCAAAATCGGCCTGCAGGTAGCGCCCTTCCTCGTCAGCCAGCGGCCAGCCAAGGCCTTTGGTGACGCGGTTCGGCTCCCGGCGACTGAACATCGCGGTGCCCGCGTATCCGGGCTTGATGGCATCAAAATAAAAACAATGGTAACCGTCCGGACAGAATAACGGGTCGGTGAGTTGATGAAACTGAGCCTTGGTTTCCTGCAGGCAGACGACATCGGGGTTAACGGTCTTGAGCCATTCGAAAAAGCCCTTGCGGGCGGCGGAACGGACGCCATTGCAGTTGAAAGTTGTAACACGCACGATAGAGTGATCTCCTTCAGGGGGAGCCTGTGACAGGAACCTGGAGCGAGGCAAGTGTACCCGCCTCCGGCCAGGCTATCAAACCGCGTTCACTTCCGGTTTTGGAGAAATCGCGCAATCTCGCTCACCATCGGCTTCATGAAGTAAGCGTCTGCGGGCATCACCGAAACCGCTACGCCGTAATCCTCCAGTTGCTTTGCCACCACCGGACCGACCGCGGCGACAACTGTCCGCGCCAGGCCTTCGCGCAAGCCGTTTTCACGCTCATATTTGGCTGCAACGGTGACCAGACGTTTGAACTGGGGCTGACTGGTGAAGGTGACCACATCAACGCTCCCCGAGGCGATGTCGTCAATCAGTGACAGCACTTTTTCTTCATCGCTGTGGGCGGCATAGATATACGGTGAAACCTGTCGCACGCGAGCCCCCCGGCTCGTCAGGTACTCGATCAGACGGGTATTGGGATCCTCACCATAAAGCTGCACCGCCACTATGCGCCCGTCAATGTCAAGATCTTCGAGTGTGGCGATAATACCGTCCGTGGTGGGTTCTTTACCGGATGCATCGGGTTTAAGGCCCAGTTCCCCGAGCGCCCTGCCGGGTTTTGGACCCCGGCAAATCTTGTTGACGCGGGCCAGCACCGCCACAAATTCATCAAGTATCCCGGCACGCGTGGCAAATCCCGCCAGACGCCGAAGCCCCTCTCCGGTAAGCAGAACGAAGTGGGACGGCGGATCGTCGATAAACTCCCTCAGCCACGTATTGACCGGTTCCGGGTCGGGCGCATCCAGTATCGAGATCAAGGGCACCCGGATGACGTGCGCGCCGCGCCGCACAAAGAGATCCGCCAGGATATCGAGTTGTCGGCTCTCGGGAATGGCGACCACTTTGGCATTCAGACTGGATGGCAGCGTGGATTTGTTAAACACAGCCCGGCCCCATAGTAACGTTACGTTTAGTTACAAACCCTCTCAGCGCCAGTCCACCGCGACCCTGATCACAGAAGCTGGAGACCGGGCTTTCCGGACACCAGAGGCCACGGTGCCCAGGGAAGTTTATCAATGTGTTACTTTTTATAACAATTGCAACTTTTATGCACATTTAATGTTACCTAACGCCCCGTTATGTGTTACTATCACCATCGAAGCCTGAGAGTGGATCAGGTTTCACAAGCAGTACATTAACTACTATCAGGGAAACGAAAAGGAGAGTCCCATGTCGAGAGTCATAGTGAAAGCATGGCCGGCCATTGAAGCAGCCGTGGTGAGTACGCTCGTTGTATTGAGCGCAATTGCAGTACCCGCACTGATCATGTACGCCGTTGCCTAACGTAAACCCAGGAAGGTGAGCATTATGCGAAACAACCCTTCATGTTTGATTGATCATGCCCACTTGCACCAGCCGGAATAGCTCCTCGCAAAATCGGCTGGTGTTTTTTTAATTCTCTCTTGATCTTCTCTTAACTCGCTGCCTCAGGCCGAACCTTGTCCACGAAATGACAGGGATGGTGGTCGCTGTTGAGCTGTTCGGCGATTATATTTTCCCAGCCTGTCCGACAGGCGCCGGGAGATCCCGGCAGGCAGAAGATCACAGTCTTGTTTGTCAGACCGCCAAAGGCACGGGATTGCACGGTGGAAGAGCCGATTTCCTTAAACGACAGTTGTCGGAACAGTTCTCCGAAACCGTCGATGGGAACTTCCAGCAGCGGACTGAGAGCGCGGAAGGTATTGTCGCGTGAGGTGAACCCCGTACCGCCGGTCGTGAGTATGACCTCGATACCCGGATCGGCTATACAGGCGGAGACCACCGCCCGCAACTGATACACATCATCCCTGACAATTGTCCTGGCGGCCAGCGTGTGACCGGCCGCCGTCAGAGCATCAATCAGCACCTTTCCCGATTTGTCGGTTTCTTCAGTGCGGGTGTCCGAGACCGTGATGACGGCAATATTGAGCGCTTCTGGCATGGAAATATTCCAGGGGTGAAGCAGGCAGCAGGTCTGGTCAGCCGCCTGTCATATTCATCAGGCGAACCGGTTGTTCGTGGTCTTTATCGTAAAAATAATGCCGTTCCGGCTTGATGGCCATGGCGTCGATAATGGCATGGCGCAGGTCATCGTCACCGCAGGCGGGATTGCGCAATATGGCACGCAAGTCCACAGAATGTTCATTGCCCAGACACAGCAATAACCGGCCTTCAACGGTCACCCGCACACGATTACAGTCTGCGCAGAAGTTGTGGCTCACCGGCGAGATGAAGCCAATTCGGCTGGTGTAGCCCGGCACCTGGCTGTATTTGGACGGGCCCGCGGTCGTTGCCGCGCTGCTGACCAATTCATACTTCCCGGCCAACACATCGCGCACCCAATCGTTACTGCACAGTGTGTCAGCACGCTGATGGTCGGATGCGTCGCCGAGAGGCATTTCCTCGATAAAGGCGATATCCAGACTGCGTTCCAGCGCATAGCTGGTGAGATCTATCACCTCGTCTTCGTTGTAACCGCGCATGATGACCGTATTCAGCCGAATGCGCTCGAATCCGGCTTTGCGCGCCGCTTCAATGCCTTCCAGTACCTTTTCCAGCTTGCCCACACGCGAAATACGGGCAAACCGGTCGGCCTGCAGGCTGTCTATACTGATGTTGACGCGATTGACGCCGGCATCCTTGAGTGGTTGCGCATACTTGCCGAGCTGCGCCCCGTTGGTGGTCAGCAACAGCTCTTCCAGCCCCGGTAACACTCCCAACTTCGAAATCAGCGACATCACGTTGTTGCGTACCAGCGGTTCGCCGCCAGTGATGCGGATTTTGCTCACACCGAGATCGGTGAACGCGCGTGCCACCCGGTGCAATTCCTCGAGGGACAGGATCTGGTCGCGGGGCAGAAACGTCATGTCTTCAGTCATGCAGTAGACACAGCGAAAGTCACACCGGTCCGTCACGGACAGGCGTACGTAGTCGATGTGACGACCGAAGTTATCGATCAGCTTCCGTTGTGTCAGGTCAAAAGGCATAAGGCCCGTTACTTACCGCTGTTTATCGGAATGGCAATTCTAACACGAAAGGACCGGCACACGCGCTCAAGCTTCCCGGCTTCCCACGACTCTGGCAGGACCTGTTACCCGGCGGCCGGGATCAGCGAGACCCGCTTCAGGCCTTTCTCTCCAAATCGAGCGGCTGAAGGCCAGAGCGGTCATGGCGCTATTCAGAGGTCCTGGTCATGTAATGGTCATGATAGGTTTCGCGCAGGGACGTTTTCAACAGCTTCCCGGTCGCGGTGTGCGGCAATTCCTCGACGAACTCCACCTCATCCGGCAACCACCATTTGGCCACCCTGCTCTCAAGGAATTCAAGTATTTCCTCGCGGGTGGCGCTCTCCCCTTCCTTCAACACCACCAGCAAAAGCGGCCGCTCGTCCCACTTCGGATGAGGCACCCCGATCACACAGGCTTCGGCGATGGGTTCGAAGCCGACGGCGTGATTTTCCAGTTCGATGGAACTGATCCACTCGCCGCCGGACTTGATCACATCCTTGCTGCGATCAACAATTTGCATGTAGCCCTCGGGATCGATAGTCGAGACATCACCGGTATCAAACCAGCCGTCTTTCTGGAACGCGGACTGTTCATCACTTTTATAATAGGCACTGGCAACCCAGGGTCCACGCACCAGCAACCGGCCATAATTTTTACCATCATGGGGAAGTTCCACCCCGGCGTCATTGACAATTTTCATTTCAACACCGAAAACCGGACGGCCCTGCTTGGCCTGTATTTTATGGCGGGATTCCAGATCCGCATCAAGCAATGGATAGGTTTTGGAGACCAGTGTTCCCATCGGGCTCATCTCTGTCATGCCCCAGGCATGAATGGGAAACACGCCGTACTTGTCCTGGAACTTGTCCAGCATGGACAACGGTGCGGCGGAGCCGCCGATGACAACGTTTTCCACGCCGTCCAGGTTACCGTCAATGGAGTCAACATAGTTGAGCAGCCCCAGCCATACGGTTGGTACGCCGAGCAGTGAAGTGGCGCTTTCAGTTTCAATCAGGTCATACAGAGATTTGCCATCCATACCCGCGCCGGGAAATATGATGCTGGCTCCGGCCACCGGTGCAGAATACGGAATACCCCAGGCACAGACATGAAACATCGGCACTACAGGCAATACGCGCGACAGAGGCCCGAGGTTCAGCGCTGCGGCGCGGCCTGAGGAGATAGCGTGGATTACCGTCGAACGGTGGGAATACAACACACCTTTCGGATCGCCAGTGGTCCCGGACGTATAACACAGGCCTGCCGCTGTTTTTTCATCCAGCATGGGCCAGGTGTATTCATCACTGTGTGGTGCGATCAGTTCTTCGTAGCAAAGCACATGATCCAGGGTGGTTTTTGGCATATGGCTTTTATCCGTCATGATGACGAAGCCTTTGACTCCTTTTAGTTCCCCGGCGACTCGTTCGAGCAACGGCACGAACGTGAGATCGACAAAGATATATTTGTCTTCCGCGTGATTGATGATGTAGACGATCTGTTCGGCGAAAAGTCGCGGATTGATAGTATGGGTAATGGCTCCGATACCTGAAATTGCATAGTAGAGCTCGAAATGCCGGTAAGTATTCCAGGCCAGGGTGGCTATGCGGTCACCTTTTTTGATATCCAGCGACAACAGGGCATTGGCCAGCTTGCGGGTGCGCAGTAGTGAGTCGCTGTAGTTGTATCGGTGGATATCGCCTTCGATCGTGCGGCTGACGATTTCGCCGTCCGGGTTATAGACGGCCGCGTACTCGAGTATTTCGGGAATGCTGAGCTGCTTGTCCATCATCAGGCCAATCATGGTTTTCTCCACTTCACGTTGTTATTTCCATCGTTATAAAAGTTGTTATGCTCGATCAGGCGTTATTTTATGTCCACTTTATCAACATTGTAAAACGATGGCCAAATTTGCGCTGCTCCACCAGAGCACTAGGTGAAAAACAGCAACCTTACAGCGATAGCCAGAAATACGACACCCATGGCTCGTTCAAACCAGGGTCCCGCCCGCAATAGATAACGGCGGATATCGTCCTTTCCGAGCACCCAGGATAACAGTGCAAACCAGGAAAATGTCGCAAAGGCCAGATAGAGGCCATAGAGTATCTGTACTGTGATCGGCGTATCCGCACTGATTACCACTGCATACAGGGCAACAAAAAACAGTGTTGCCTTCGGATTCAGCCCGTTGGTAAAAAATCCGATGGTAAAGGCCATTTTTCTGGAATAGGCGGTCTCCGTTTCGCTCTGTACATCGACCATATCCCGGCCCATCGACGACTTGAGAGCAATGACACCGAGCCAGGCCAGATAACCCGCTGCAACGAATTTGGCTACAACAAAAAACCCGCCGGACTGTGAGAGGAGTACTCCCACACCCAGTACAGAATAGGCAACATGCACCAGTATTCCGGTACCAACGCCGGCACTCGTCCACAGGCCCGCCTGCCTGCCTCGCACCACGGTCTGCTTGAATACGATAGCGAAATCCGGGCCGGGTGCCACTACGGCGACCAGATGGGCGACGGCGATTGTTACAAACTCGGTCAGGTACATGAGAAACTATAGTGCAAGACACAGCTTCGAGCGATTCAGGGGACCTGACTGGACAGCTCCAGGTCAATTATGACGTGTTCGCCGTTGGGAGCGAAGTTTTGTGATACGACCCGGTAATCACCCGGCTGCGGATTCGCCGTACCCGCCCGCGATGCCAGCACCGTGACATAAACAGTATCCGCTGACGACAGATCGAACTGGCTGGGGGCATTCGCGTTAGTCAATGTGATGGAAGCCGGCAGATCCGCCGCGGTAAAACTGGTCGCGGCCAGCGGCGGCATACCTTGCCTTTCGGCGTTATGGGCTGCCATGAAAATACGTGTTTCAGCAGGCAACCGCACGCCGGGGGCCAGCGAGACATTGACCTCGACCCTCGGCCCGGCAGCCTGATCATCTCCGGTATTCAGCAACTGTTGCGCGGTGGCGATGTTGCCACGCAGCGACTGCGCTTCGACTGAATTGGGATTCGCCTGTATCAACAGGCGCCAATAACGAATCGAGTCGTCAAGGTCCTGGCGATTCTCCGCGTCGATTGCCAACAGGCGTAGTGAGTTCAGGTCACTCGAGTTCATCGAGCGCGCCTGGTCAATGACCGACTGCACCTCGGGCGTTAATTCACCTTCGGCCATAATATACCGAATTTGTGCCAGTTGTCCCAGAACCGATGCCTTGTCCGGACCGTCCTCCATTAGATTCGCGGCGCGTTGAAAAGCGATCGCCGATTCGTTGAAAAGGTTCAGCATGGACAGGCTGCGCCCGAGAAAAAACCACGCCCATTCGTTTTCGTCGTTCCTTTGTACGGCTTCTCCCAGTTCCACCACCAGGTCGCGGGCCTGTGCGTCCGACTGTTCCGCACCGGCCTCACCGCCGCCCAGCCTGGCGGCCCGTTCATAGGCATCATTCAATGCCACGTGCGTCATATAGCCCCAGGAGTAGTAGAGCCCGTACGCCGTCAGCGGCAATAACAACACCAATACCAGAGGAACCAGTTTGCTCGATGACAAACGGCCGCCCACTCCGGCTTCCGCCGGCGACTCGTCGCCAAAGTCCTCGACATCGTGGAGCAGGCTGCGTTGCAGTTCCAGCAACAGGGAATCGTACTGCTCTTGCCCCATATTTCCCGCGGCCAGTTCCGTGTCCAGTTCTTTTTTATGTTCCTCAAAAAGAACCAGGTTGACGTGACTGCGCAGTTGCGCGGCCTGGCCGACACCACCGCGATGGTATCGCCACAGCGGCACCAGCACGAACAGCATCGCGATCACAAATAAACAAACGGTCAATAACCAGAACAAAATGAACTCCAGAGCAGAGAATGTATCTGTTATTTTTGCTTTAACAATCGGGCCAGTTTTTCCTGCTCTTCCGCGGAAAGACCGGAACTTGCGACGGTTGTCCCACGGCTTTTTCTGAGTATGGCCCACGCCACGAGAGCACCGATCAGCAGAAAAATCAAAGGACCGAACCACAACAGGTAGGTTGAAGGGTTGAAACGCGGCCGGAAGAAAATAAACTCGCCATAGCGTTCGAACATAAACTGCTCAATTTCTTCGTCGGTGCGCCCTTCCATGATCATCAGATAAATTTCACGGCGCAAATCTTCGGCGACACCGCCTGTGGAACTGGACAGGTTGGCATACTGGCACATCGGGCAACGCAGTTCGTCGGAAAGATTCCGGAACCGCTGCTGTTGCTCATCAGTATCGAATTCAAACGTGTCCACGGCCGCGACGGCAAAAACAGAGAATGCGCCAAGGCTGAACAGCAGTATGCATCGCAGGCAATAGCGGGTTATCAGGGCCACGGGTCAGGCTCCCCGCCCCCGACTTCTTCGATCAGGGGAACAAAAATGTCGCGCCACGCAGCCTCATCCACTACGCTCACGTGGCGATAGCGAATAACGCCGCTGGCATCGATGAGGAACGTCTCCGGCGCGCCAGCAACACCCAGGTCAATGCCCAGCCGGCCCTGAGGGTCCATGATACTGAACAGGAACGGATCGCCATTATTTTCAAGCCAGTCCAGGGCGGCGGGCTGAATGTCCTTGTAATTGATTCCCACCACTGGAATCACATCATCCTCCGCCAGCCGCATGAAGGTAGGATGTTCCACCAGACACGGCAGACAATAGCTTCCCCACACGTTAAGCAGGAAAACCTCATCGGGCAACGCGTTTTTTCCAACCAGTTCATTGTTGTCCAGCCGCAACAGTTCAAATTCGGGAACCGGTTTGTCGATCAGAACCGAGGGGAACTCAGACGGATTCTGACTGAGGCCGCGCCACAGAAACACGGCCAGTAGCACAAAGCCGATGACGGGTAGGAAAAATGTGATTTTGGACATGATAGACCTGTTAACCTGCTGGCTGGACACCGCCCTCGCGTTCACGTTGTTGCTGTATCGCCCGGGCGACACGCAATTTGCGGTAACGCTTGTCGCCTGCGGCCATCAGGCCGCCCAGCGCCATGAATATGGCACCCAGCCACACCCAGCGGATAAAGGGTTTCAAATACAGTGTCATCGACCAGGCGCCGCCTTCCTTGCGCTCTCCCAGCGTAATGAAAAGGTCACGCAGGAAACGGGCGTCGATAGCCATCTCGGTGGAGGGCGAACCGCTTGCCTGATAGAGGCGTTTTTCCGGATTCATTTCGCGATAGAACTCGCCACCGCGGTTTACCATGATCTGCGCCTGGTCGCCCACGTAATTGGGGCCATTGACAGGGCGGGTGCCGTTGAACGTAAATTCATAATTCCCCAGCGTTGTGGATTGCCCGGAAGTCAACAATACGCTGTTTTCGATGCTGTAGAAACTGGAAAAAGCGGCGCCGGAAATCAGCACTGCCATGCCGAAGTGCGCCACCTGCATTCCGTAGTAGCTCAGGGACAGCGAACGCAGCCCGCTCAGGCCCGGCTTGTTGGCCAGCTTGACCTGGAAATCCCGGAAAATGGTGAGCACGAGCCACAACGCCAGCATGGTGGCGATAATAGCCGGCAGGGAAAATTCAAGCATGATCACGGTAGGCAGCACCACACCGAGAACAATGCTGGCGACTGCCACCCGGCTCAACTGCCACACCAGCAGCTTCACCGATGTTCGCTTCCAGCGGCAGACCGGACCGATGCCCTGCAGAATCACCAACAGCACCATCAGTGGCACGAAAATCGCGTTGAAATAAGGCGGCCCGATGGAAACCAGGTTGCCGGTCAGCGCCTGATAGACCATGGGGAAAAGCGTTCCCAGCAACACCGAGGCTGCCGCGACCACCAGTATCACGTTGTTGCCCAACAGCACAAGCTCCCGCGACCAGCTGCCGAATCCCGACTCGCTCTTCATCAGCGGCGCGCGTATCGCGAACAGCAACAACGAACCCCCGACAACAAAACCGAGGAAACCCAGAATATAAACGCCCCGGGTTGGATCACTGGCGAAGGCATGCACCGAGGTCAACAGACCGGAACGGGTAATGAAGGTACCGAGCAGACTGCCGGCGAAGGCGAGAATGGCCAACAGAACGGTCCAGCTTTTAAATACACCACGTTTTTCGGTTACCGCGAGTGAATGTATCAGTGCCGTGCCCAGCAACCACGTTATGGCCGGCGGATTTTCCACCGGATCCCATGCCCACCAGCCGCCCCAGCCAAGTTCGTAGTAAGCCCACCAGCTCCCTAATGCGATACCTATGGTAAGAATTGCCCACGCCGTGTTCGCCCAGGGTCGGGACCACCGCGCCCAGGCGGCATCGAGACGGCCACTGAGCAACGCGGCGATGGCGAAGGCGAACACCACTGAAAACCCTACGTAACCCATATAGAGGGTTGGTGGATGCACGATAAAACCAAAATCCTGTAACGCGGAATTCAGGTCGGCGCCATCCACGGGTGCCAGTGGAATAACCCGGTCAAACGGGTTGGAAGTAGCCAACATGAACAGGGTATAGCCAGCACAGATTACGCCGAGAACGCCCAGTACCCGCGCAATAAAACTGAGCGGCATGGCCTTGCTGAACAGGCTGACTGAAAGCATCCACGCGCCGAGCATGAACGTCCAGAACAGAAAGGAACCTTCGTGGCCACCCCAGATTGCAGTCACCTTGTAGCGGGTGGGCAGCAGGCTGTTGGAATGGTTTGCCACGAAGCTTACGGAAAAGTCATCGGTGACAAAGGCGTAACCAAGGACAAGAACACTGAGGCTGAGAAAAACGAAGATACCCGCGGTGAGAGGCCGCGCCAGGTTCATCCACAACTCGTTTCCCCTGGCGGCGCCAATGGTCGGCAGGGTAGCGAGCAGTACGCTTAAACAAAACGCCAGTATCAGGGCGAAATGCCCGAGTTCAGGTACCATCGCTTATTCCGGGGTTGATCCGTAGGGTTGTGGATTGCCAGGCTGCTTGCCGGCCGCATCCAGAGCCGCTTTTACCTCTGGCGACATATAGTCTTCATCATGTTTGGCGACAACGCGAGAGGCATGAAATATACCGCTGGTATCGAAGCTGCCCTCCGCTACAACACCCTGCCCCTCACGGAACAGGTCGGGCAAAATACCCTCATAACGGATAGGTACGTCGTGATTGTAATCGGTGGCCATGAACTCGACCCGCAGGCTGTCCTGGGCGCTGTGAAAAGATCCTTCCTTCACCATTCCGCCAACGCGGATTCGCTGGTCTGGCAGTACTTCTCCGGCCGCTACCTGGGTGGGTGTGTAAAACAGGTCAATATTGCTGCTCAGCGCGAACAGCGCCAGCCCGGTGGCCATGCTCAGCCCGCAGCCCATGAACACGATGATGCCCAGTGTCTTGCGTCTATGTGGTTTCACTGATTTTCTCCCACCGTATCAATCCCATTGGCCGGATAAGTATTCAGACCGTTTCGCTCTTGATTCTGGTTCGGATTTCCCCCGGTTCGCGTAACGCCCTCGTTGACAATCCGGCGCCTCTTCAATTCGCGGATTATCTGCTTCCGGCGTCTGAGCGGTATCAGCAGATTGGCCAGTATAAATACCGCGAACAGTGCGTAAACCGTCCATACATTAAAGGCATAACCCCCCATATCGAGGAATTCGCCAAAATTATTGAATTGCAGTTCAAACATCAGTTTCCGGTCTCATTTTCAGCGCCTTCAGGCTACCCTCGCCAGGTCCTGCACCCACTGTGCCCGGCGCTCCCTCTCTAGAATCTCATTGCGGATGGACAGAATCAATGCCACCGCCAGAAAGAGGTACATACCCAGCATCATCAGCGCCGTGGGCACCCAGAATTCCGGTCCATTCACACTTCCGGTGTTCATGGAAAGGGAACTGGCCGGCTGATGGAGAGTCTCCCACCAATCCACCGAATACTTGATCACCACGACATTGATGCAGCCCACTATTGACAGTACCGCGCAGGCCTTGGCTGCCGCTTCGTTATCGTTCAGCGCCGAACGCAGCGAGATGACGCTGATGAGCAGGAAGAACTGAAACAGCATTGACGTCAACCGGCCGTCCCACTCCCACCACGTGCCCCACATGACACTGCCCCAGATGGACCCTGACGCCAGCGTCAGTGCTGAAAACCAGGCTCCCAGCGGCGCGGCGGTCTTCACCACCATGTCCGCCAGTTTCATTTTCCAGACCAGGGTGATGGTACCGGCTACCGCCATCAACGGAAAGAACGCCAGCGACATACTCGCCACAGCCACGTGAATGGTCAGAATGCGCGTGGTGAATCCCTGCTGGTAATCCGGCGGCATAAACAAAAGCCCCCAGACAACGCCCACACTGAGAACGGCCACCATCGCGGCCGCCAGCCAGGGCAGCCATTTGCCGGAGAGCTCATAAAACCATTTGGGCGAACCCAATTTTGAGAACCAGAGCCAGGCCATTTCTTCTCCACTATATCGTGCAAGGCACTATATCACGGGCTCAGGCGACACCGATGTTACGTATTGTAACTCATTGTAATCACGGTAATCGTCTATCGGACGGTTCCGAATCAGTCAACTGACGCTGATGCGCAATGCCGCCGCCGATGCCAGCGGCGCCAGACTGAGCGCCGCTGCCAGCATGGCGCCCATAATGGCCAGATGCCCGGCCACCGCCCCCCCGGCCAGGGCTTGATCCACCGCCAGGGTGCCGGCTATCAGAACCGGGACACTCATCGGCAGGATGATCATTGCGAGAATGAGACCGCGACTGCCGAGCGAAACTGTCAACGCCACACCGATTGATCCCAGCAGGCTCAGCACAGGTGTTCCCATCAGCAAGGTGACAATCATGGTCCAGTAGGCTTCGGCGGGAAGCGCGAGAACATAGCCAAGAATGGGCGACAGCAGAACCAGCGGCAAACCGCTGACCAGCCAGTGGCTGATCACCTTGGCCAGCACCATGAAATACAGCGGATGAGGCGTCAGTAACAGTTGCTCGAGCGAACCGTCTTCGTAGTCGGAGCGGTACAGATTATCCATCGACAGTAGCGATGCCAGCAGCGCGGATACCCACAACACGCCCACCGCGATTTCGCGCAGGCCTTCGCGCTCGGGCGTTATGCCGATGGGAAAAAGCGTGACCACGATGAAGAAAAACATCAGCGGGTTCATCAAGTCGTTGCGTCGCTTGAATGCAATCAACAAGTCGCGCTTGAGAGTTGCGGAAAACGCGCTGAATGTCGTGCTCTGCGCGACCATTACCAGCCACCTTCCGGTTGCAATATCGTCTCGTCCGGAACGTGGGTGTCCAGATTCAGCACCCTGAGGTGGTGCGCGACCGACAGATTGTGGTGCGTGGTCACCAGCGCCGCGCCACTGTTCTCCACATGATCCGCCAAAAGAGTTTCCAGCAGCTTCACGCCGTTCACATCCAACGTTGTAAAGGGTTCGTCCAGAATCCAGAGCCTGGCGGGACTGATCAGTAATCGTGCCAGTGAGACCCGTTGTTTCTGGCCGGCGGACAGAGTCATGCACCGGGATTCCTCATATCCGCGCAGACCAATCCGGTCCAGCGCCTGAAGGATGTCAACATCGGTGGCAATTTCATGGAGGGCACAACTCCATCGCAGGTTTTCTACGGGTGTCAGTACCTTGTTCACTCCGACATGATGGCCGATGTAAAGCAGGTTCGACAGATAAGCGTCCGAATGCCCCTTGATGGGCCGGCCCTGCCATTGAATCTCACCGCTGAAGCTGTCATTAAGACCGCAGAGTATCCGTAGCAGAGTTGTTTTCCCGGAGCCGTTACTGCCTTTGAGTTGCACCACTTCTCCCGAACGGAGTTCGAGATCGAGCCCCGCGAACAAAACGCGATCATCACGTTCACAAATCAGGTTTCTCGCGGCAAGGAGTGGCGTCGAGTTCGCGGCCGGGGAATCGCTGGTTGACGGGGTGGCAGGCATTGATCTTGTGTTCACCACTTGAACAGGGTTGCCCGGCGACCGGTGAATGGAGGGCAGGCGCGATTATAACCGAGATTGACCTGGAATGGGGGCGTCGGATCGGACTGCAGGATTCCGGTGCGCTTGGCGAAAATGCGGCTATCTCTCTCCGGAACGCGCCAGCAACCACTCAATGATCTGTTCAGAGAATGAATCGGATATGGCGGGAACATGAGATCCACCGGCGATGGTCCACAGCTCGCTCGAACCGCCGGTTCTGCAACCGTCGTCATAGCGTACAACGGTGGTTTCCATGCCATCGAGGTTTCTTTCCAGATCGAGCATGGCGGTGGTATCGCCCTGCACCGCACAACCGTTATAGGCAGCCCAGCGCTCCACCGTCTCGATGGCCCCGGGATAGTTATTGCCATTAATATCACTGCCTTCATAGCTTATCGTGGTGTCGCTGGTTCCATGAATCTGGAGGACGTGCACCGAACGTGTCGGCGCCGGCAGGGATTCCGTGGAAGCGGCTCCGGCCAGGCTGGCGATTGCCGCTATCGTGTCCGGGTGTTCATAGGCAATCCGGTAAGACATGAAACCGCCATTGGAATGACCGATCAGGTAAACCCGTCTGTCATCAACATTGAAGCGGGATTTGACTTCATCAATGAGCGAAATGACGTATGCGGTGTCATCCACCTGGCTTTGCATAAAATTGCAGCAGGCGGTCGAGGCATTCCAGAAACGGTTGTTATCACCCCCCGATTCCCGGGTTCCATCCGGATTGATCAGAATGAAACCGTAGCGGTCCACCAGTTCGCCAAACTTCATGTAGTCTTCCTGACCGGCTCCGCTGGAACCGTAGCCGTGCAACAGTACGACCAGTGGCGCGGGATTGGCCGTGTCAATTTCCGCGGGAACGTTCAACGGAACCTCGCCCCGGCCCAGATCAAGGGTCTGCGCCATGGCCGGGGACGGACTGAACTCCGACACCACCAATAGAGAGAGTGCGAGTAAAGCAGGGAAAATACGCATGATTATGATCCTGATAGCAGCGGTTATTTGGCTCTTGAGTGTAGCAGGGAGTATATTGGCTGTAACCCAAACACTCATTTCAGGTGCCTGTATTCCATGTCTTCCATGCCCCCCATTCTGCCCACTCCAATCTCGCGCCGCCTCTTCCTTACAGGTGCACTGGCTACCACCCTGTCGCTATACCTCCCCGGCAAAGCCCGGGCACAACTTCGCGAACAGCAGGCTGGTGTTCGCACTGTCGCGGGCACGGGAATCGCCGGTTATGAATATGAAGGCCCCTCCGGTCTGCCGGCGGTCTCCACGCCCATTAACAATCCTTACGGGGTAATCGTCGGTCCTGATGGCGCCTTGTACTTCTGCGAAGTGGATACCGGCAGAACCCGTCGCCTCGACCTGGTCAGCGGTCGTCTGACTACGATTGCCGGTAACGGAGAAAAAGCTTACTCCGGAGACGGGGGCACCGCCTTGTCGGCGTCTTTCTCCGCGCCGCATGAAATACGTTTTGATCACCAAGCCAATTTGTACATCGTTGAACGGGATGCTCATGTGGTACGCCGGGTGGAGGCAGGCACCGGCATTGTTTCCACTGTGGCCGGGAATGGCAGGCCCGGGTTCTCGGGTGACGGTGGCGCCGCGGTAAATGCGCAACTGTATCAGCCGCACAGCATTGCCTTTGACGCCGACGGCAATCTGTTGATTTGTGATATACGCAACCACCGTGTTCGACGTGTGAATATGAATGATAATTCTATAAATACGCTGTCCGGCACCGGTGAACGTGAACAAACACCCGACGCGGCATCCTTGGACGGCACACCGCTTTTTGGCCCGCGGTCGATAGATACGGATAATGACGGCAACGCCTATCTGGTACTTCGGGAAGGCAACGCGGTATTCAAACTTGATTTGCGCGCGGGAACATTACAGAGAATCGCGGGCACCGGAGAGAGTGGCTACAGTGGCGACTATGGCCCCGCCCTGACCGCAACCTTCAACGGTCCCAAAGGTATCGCTTACTCCACCGGAGATAACAGCCTGTATATTGTGGATACCGAAAATCACGTGATCCGGCGAATGGACCTGAACTCAGAAATCATCACAACCGTTTTGGGCACTGGCGAGCAGGGCGATGGTCCGGACGGGCATCCGCTGGAATGTGCCCTGGCACGACCGCACGGGGTATTTGTGCATGAAGGGGTGGTTTACGTAACTGATAGTGAGAATCACCGGATCCGGGCTGTTACTGCAAATTGAACCAGGCATCTTCTGATCTGGCTGAATTCTGGTGAGTTTCACAGGATCAGTGTGGTGACTTTGGGACACCTGGTGAGTTGTGACACCCACAGGATTGAATCAGTGTTCTTTTCCGGCCGAGGGCAGCGAGGCACCACTCCAACGGACGC
>JBBDLF010000024.1:20071-21664 GCA_040879025.1 Pseudohongiellaceae bacterium | reverse complement strand
AACCTTGCGTGAGTACGTGTATGTGAATGGCCAGCAGGTGGCGCTGGTGGATGATACCGGGACTCAGGATGAGGCTACTTACTTTGTGCATAATGACCATCTGGGGACGCCGCAGAAGATTACTGATGCATCTCGAAACGTTGTCTGGGCTGGGAGTTATGAGCCGTTTGGGGAGGTGAGTGAGACTGTGGCGGTGATTGAGAATAATGTGCGGTTTCCGGGGCAGTATGAGGATGGGGAGAGTGGGTTGTATTACAATTGGTTTAGAGATTATGTTCCGAGTATAGGGAGATATGTTGAGAGTGACCCGATTGGGTTGGTTGGAGGTTATAATTCATATTCATATGCGTACCAAAACTCGGTTAGCTTTTATGATCCAGATGGTGGCAGCGCCATCGCAATTGGATCTCGTGTAGGGGGAGTAGTAGCAGGTCCACCTGGGGCCGTCGTGGGTGGGCTAATTGGGCTTGGTGGTGCGTTTGTCTGGGACTGGTATACATCTAGAAACTGGACTTGTACAGCTTCGTGCTATGTCCAACAAATCGATATTTGTGTTAATTGTCCTGATAGAGTATTCGGTACCGCCACTGGGCGAAGTGAGGCACTGGCTTGTGTAGCAGCAAAGCGAATGGCAACACAATCCGCGCCAAGAGGATGTTATGCTAGACATTGTCAATGTCGGTGTTCCAAATAGGATTGAAATGAATGGATAACATGATTTCTGACAAGATTATTGTAATAAATCGAGTAATCGCGCGTTATGAACTTGCGCCAATAATTATTAATGAGAATTCGTTTGAATTTGCTGTGGATATTTTAAACCTGATAGATACCCCAGAACTTTATTCGTTCAAAATATATCGAAAGGAGCTCTTTAGACTCAACCCAAGCTTTCAGGCTAATCTTGGACCCGATACTAATATCGACGCTGATGAAACATTGTTTGTTGAAGATATGAATTTTGATTCTGGGATAGATAAATTTACTTCAGAAGGGGAGGCCTTAGAGGCTGCATTAAATAAATTACGAATGAAATTCGGGGAAAACCCGGGGACAGCAACTAAATAGTAAATAGCGAAAAGTTGGCTGGCTGTACTGTGAGATCGGGTCTGAACCATTACAGTTAATATACCATTTTGTTGGTCTCCCCCAATGTGTACAGTGACAGTATTCGCCTGACACGTGCCCCCGCAGGGTAGTTTATTTAAGCAGCTTTTGCTGCCGGTTTCACGCGAGAAGTTTTTTCCGGCTTCGGTAGCCCGGATTTGAACACCGTTATCGGTGTTCTTCCTCGCATATTTCGGCCCTGGTGGGGCCGATTCTGGTTGTAGTGACCCAGGTATTTGTCCAGATCACTCTGCATCTGCTCCAGGCTTTCATACCATTTGGTTCGACCCTGGATGCGAAAGTGTTCGTCGAGCAGTGTTCTGTGGAGCCGCTCGATGAAGCCATTACTCTGAGGCCGACGAACGCGGGTAGTGCGGTGTTCGATCTCCTCCAACTGGAGGAACAGTTCGTAGGGGTGCTGATCCGGTCGGCCACAGAACCCGCGGCCGCTGTAAACATTGGGGGGGGGGGGGGGGGGGGGGGGGG
>JBBDLF010000024.1:0-20061 GCA_040879025.1 Pseudohongiellaceae bacterium | reverse complement strand
CCCAACAACCCCCGGCCGCTGTAAAAATACCCCCCCCCCCCCGAGAACTGGATATTTTTCGTATTGCACTTGCAAATACACTAGCAAGGCAAGACAAAACCAACTTCAGTGAGTATCACGACTTTATACGGTCTAAAGCGACGGCGGCAGAAGACGAGGTGAGGGCCACGGCAGCACTGGCTTTAGGTGAAGTTGGTACCGAGCAGGATATACCGGTTTTAGAGAATATCTTATATGAGGACGGAATTACACCTGCCATTCAGGCAGGATTTGGTTTAATGGCTCTTGGAACGGAGTCAGCTTTTGAGGTGATTGAACAATTTCTAGTTCAATTTGCAGACAGTCAGTATCCTAGGGATAGGCAGGTGTATTCGATCGTTAGTTCTACCTATGAAGATATAAAAACCATGCAAAGGTAAAGAGTCTCACCTCCCTCTTATTGGAGGGTGCTCAAAACTCTGTGTCAGCCTAACAGCCGTTACAGGATGATAGGTCATCAAGTCGTTCCGAGAAGTGACGGCTTTATACGAACTAATAAGCATTGGAATGCTCACTGAAGCTAACCGCCCTCAGGAGCGTTTTTGTAACAATTTGCTATGTAGTTTTTATCCATAAGCTGGCTGAGTTTGAACGAATTGAAGCGTCTAATGACAACAGATGATGCTGATTATGCAGCGCAGGTCAGGAAGATACTGACTGAATCAGGAATACCTGCTTACGTATCATGTCCCGTATTGCCAGAAGGTTGGGCATTTGCTGTCTACGTTTATATAGACTCTCAATACAATGACGCATTAAAAGTCATTACAGATCCAAATTACGTCGTCTCTCACCCAGTTGATGCCAAGGAGTATTTTCAAAATATTGACAAGCTAAAAGAGGACCAAGCTCACAAGTTGTACAATACGTACATGCTGGCTGGCGTGGTCGCAGTAATTTTCTTATTGATTGCCTTTGCTGTTTTGCGATTTCTTGGCCTTCGATAGCTCCATTACCGCTGGCAAGATGCGGTATGAACTGAAGACGCCATTCAGGAACGGCACCACCCATGTGATCTTCGAACCCTTGGATTCATCTGGCAAGACTCGCCGCCCTGGTGCCCAGGCCCAGATGCACAGAACGCCAACTTCGGCCAGGGCCTTGCCGTGACACCCCACGGACAGATCGCCATCGGCGCATTCGGCGCCGACGGGGGCTACGGAGAACTGTATCTGTTCAGCAGCATCAGCCAGGGCGAGTTGTTGAGTCTCGTCAATGACCAGAGCCTGCCGGATGCCAATCTCCAGGCTTGTGTGCTGGGCCAGGCCGCAAGCAACGGCTGGGCCACCGTCGATGAGGTGACTGCTCTCAACTGCGCCAGCAGCGGCATAACCGACGTCACCGGGCTGGACGTATTCGACAGTCTGCAGACCGTCGATCTGACCGACAACCCGGATATCGCTTGTGGCGATCTCGATTCACTGGAAATGGCTCTGCCTGCGACTACCATAACCAGACCAGTGCCCTGCGCCAGTGGCAGCGGCGACACCACCACGGCCTCGGTACAGAACCTGCACAATGCCATGGGCCAGCGGGCGGTCAAGACTGTGAACGGGGACTCATCTGCAGCCGTGCATTTTATCTACGATCAGGCGGGTCAGGTGATTGCGGAGATTGATGCGGGTACGGGGCAAACCTTGCGTGAGTACGTGTATGTGAATGGCCAGCAGGTGGCGCTGGTGGATGATACCGGGACTCAGGATGAGGCTACTTACTTTGTGCATAATGATCATCTGGGGACGCCGCAGAAGATTACTGATGCATCTCAAAACGTTGTCTGGGCTGGGAGTTATGAGCCGTTTGGGGAGGTGAGTGAGACGGTTGCCACGATCGACAATAATATCAGATTCCCGGGGCAGTATGAGGATGAAGAAAGTAGATTACATTATAATTACTTTAGAGATTATGATCCGACAATGGGAAGGTATATTGAGAGTGATCCTTTAGGGCTATCAGATGGACTAGACACTTACAGTTACGCTTGGCAAAACCCACTGTCGTTTATTGATCCAGAAGGCACTGCAGTTCCTATAGCGGTTGGAATTGGAATTCGCATAGTTTTAAGTCAGTCTGCCAGAAAGGGAGCCGCAAGAGTCGCGGGCGCTGCAGTTGGAGCTTTGTTCGGCAGGGGGAACTACACCTGTGTTGTTAAGTGCAACGGCGTTCAGATTACCGGTCCTGGCAGAGGCAAAGGTGTGGATGATTGCGGAACAGATTGTCCTGAGACTGTCACTGGAACAGGTGCTGGAAGAACACCTAGAGAGGCATGGAGAAATGCATTTAGAGCGGCAGATCGAGATCTGCCAGTTGGTTGCCAGAAGCGGCACTGCAGAGGTATAGGAGGCTCATGTCTTGGCTGGAGATAACGCATACGTTAAAAAATTACGCGAGATGGCTGTGTCTGGAGAATTGACTGCACAAAATTCACTTGCGGCTTTATACGCTACTGGTGAAAGTGTTGAAAAGGACTATGAGAAGGCAATTTTCTGGTATTCAGAAGCAGATAAACAGGGGGATATGAATGCCAAGTACAATCTAGCGCTTATGGAACTTTTTGGAGAAGGAGTTGAGCCGAACGCAAATAATGCGATCAAAAAATTGTTAGAGGCGGCAAAAGGTGAAAATGCGGATGCCAACTTATTCTTAGCAAATATTTTTATTAACGGCAGTTATGAGCAATCTCAATCTGATGAGAAAGCGATTAAATATTTTATAAAAAGTGCAGTTTGTGGTTCAGAAAAGGCGGTGAGGGAATTAGGAAAATTCTTAGAAAGCTCATCATCTCGCAAAAATCTTGGGATCAAATTGATGAAAAACTTCGTTTTTGGCTAAGGAACATCAGGGAACATTTGTTGAGCGTGTCTATGACTTTATTGATCTCTCTGCGAAAACCAGGGGATACCAAAGGAAACCAGGGGACACCAACAAAATAGTAAAATAGCGAAAAGTTGGCTAGCTGTACCATGGGATATTCGCACCGAACAGCAGGGGCGGTGCGGATCATCGCTTGCATAGAAGACCCAGTGGTCATCCGCCAGATTCTGGAACATTTGCGAGAGAAGGAGTCCATCGATTCCCAGGCCGAACTACCGCCAGGGTGGGCACCTCCACCCCGGATCGGGCGGTTTGACCAAGCCTGACACAATAACAAAGAGCCAAAAGGAGAATTACAGTCTGCCATTGATCGCTGCCGGTAGTTCCGTTAAATTTACGATAAATTTAACGGAACTACCGGCATGTATTCCAGATTACTCAAGTGCCGAGCCAAAAGCTTCTTTCTGTTCGGGCCACGCGGAACAGGTAAATCCGTGTGGGTGATTTTACCGAGTTCCATGAGACCATGAGCCATTTTCTTCGCGCTGAGCATTTCGGAAAGGTTGTTATCAGGATGAAATCAATTTCAAGATCTGGTTCGTGGCCGGGAAAGAGATTTGTTGGATCGCTTATCTGTTCATTGGTTTGATGAATTTAAGGGTCATTCGGTCGCTTTCACCGATCTCCATTACCCGATCCCGCAGTGACCGATTGAATAATGTACCGCGCAACGTCGGGGGCAGTGAATATAGTCCGTCAGGATAATTCTTGGTGTCCGCGGGATTCGCGTTGATCTCGGACTGTTCCAGTAATTCGAACCCCGCGGTTTCCGCCAGCATTACCATGTGGGACTGATTAACATACCCGCTCTCCGCGCTGGGGTCCTGTGGCACATTCTCATCGCCGCGGTGATCAACAATCCCGAATATCCCTCCCGGCTTTAGCATTCGGTACAGCGCGTCGAAATAGTCCTGGGCCGGGTGATCGTAGATCATAAAGGCATGGGCCCGGAAAACCAGCACCCTGTCGACCGTCCCGTCGGGAATCTCCGCCACCGGCTGCGGAAACGCGGAGTCGGACGCGAGCGGAATATAGGTTCCCGGCCCGGAGGCGAAGAAAGGTTCCAGAATGCTGCGGTACCACCCTCCCTGCCCCCCGGGCCAAACCTCCACCAGGGTCTGGGCAGGATCGATTCCGAAAAACATCAAGGTTTCCAGCGGGTGACGATATTGATTTCTTGCTCTGAGTTCCTCGGAGCGGGATTCGCTGTTAATCAATGTCTCCAGCCTTTGCCTGATCTCTGACTGCCTTGCAGTCTCATTTTCAGCCGCAAACACGAAAGCACCGACCAAAAGCTGTATAGCGACCAAAAAACTGAATAACGTCACTGCTTTTTTCATTATTTCACCTATCTCACCGTCATGTTCATGGAACCTTCGCTTCTCAACCGCTCCTCTACCGGTCTCTAGCGGGCTAGTACCGATCGTTTAGAAATACCATGTCGCCACCAGGAGCCTCTGCGTGACAGGAGACGCAGCCCGTGGGCGTGCCTACCAGAGCCGCGCCGTTGGGAGCCGTATCGTAGGAAGCATCGGGCATATACTTGGCCCAGAACCAGTTTTGATTTTCGGGATCGAAGCCTTCCCGTTTAAACATCACGGTGGTAGCCATGAGGTACTCGTCCGGATTGTTCGACACCGTCTCGATAGTGGCCTGCGGGCCTCCATAATTGCGCTTGACGACAACCGAACCGCTGTCCCCGTTGACTTCAACTTCGCTTTCCAGCGTTGCCAGCACCATACCATGAGGATCAGATCCTTCATAAGGCATTGACATTATCGCCCCGTCGCCAACCAGCTTCTGCTCTCTGAGGCTCTCCCACAGTGCGTCACCGTATGCCCGATGCTCTGTCGTGCCGAACGGAGCCTGCGCGGCTACTCCGATCACACCTGCAAAAGCAATGGACAGCGCCGCCAAAGCGGCTCCCGTTGCGGTAATTTTTTTCATATCCTGCACTCCTTATTCAGTCCCGGTTCAACCGTGTGATTTCCTGGTCAGACCGGCTACATCCACCGGCTGACTTCCACAAATAGATGCAGGAAATGACCGTTTGTTACACGGGCAAGGATACGGTAAGTCTGACATCACTCTCGCGCAGGAGGAACAGGGTCAGACAGGCCGCCAACATCGGCCACGCGGCGAAGAACAGCAGGCTGTCGAATGACAGGTACTGCCCGAACGACGAAAATGTAGAGATCGCATGGAACACCAGCACCGCGCCGTAAGTGTACTTTTTCAAAACCCCGCCCAGAAACAGCAGAATGATGACCATTTCTATCGCGGCAAGCACATACAATAGGCCCGGCCCAAATCCCGTTAGAATTGCACTTTGATATTTGAGTACACATAGCGGCCGTTGACGCCAACCGGCGACAGCACATCGTGCGGCAGATTGCCGAAAAAGTTGATGTCCGCTCCGGATCGATCCGGATAGTTATCGAAGGCGTTATTGACGCCCAGAGTCAGTGACAGCATATCGCTGAAGGTATAACGTGTTTCAAAATCGACGGCATATTCCGAACCATAACGCTGCCGCGGTTCAAAGCCGCCGCCGAAATTAAATACCCTGACTGTGCTGCCAAAATAATGCAAACGGCCCGTCAATCCCCAACGGCTGTCGGACCAGTTCACGGACAGATTCGCTTTTTGCGCCGGCGCGGACTCTTCCAGTGTGTTTTCCTCCTCGACGCCCACCAGAACAAACGAAGGATCCAGAATCCTCAGTTGATCAGGCGGCGGCGCAATGCCCGTTATGCGGTTTTGGCTGTAATTGTAGCCACCGGTGACTGAAAGCTCACCCGCGCCGACGGAGGTCGAATAGGCGAGTATCAGGTCAGCGCCGCCTGTACGAGTGTCAACGGCGTTTGTGAAAAAGCGTACCGACTCGATGCCGGCCCCGCCCGGCAGCGCCTGTACAAAATCTGCCAGTTCCTCGCCGAAAAGCCGCTCCGACAACGTGACCCTGTCCTCGAGCTCGATATAATAAACATCCAGCATTACGGAGAGTCCATCCAGCGGCTGCGTGACAAAGCCAATACTTCTGTTGATCGCGGTTTCCGCTTTAAGATTTTTGGCGCCAAAAGCCTGCGCCAGACTGCCATCCACCGGAAGCGTCACCGTAGTGACCAGTGTGCGGTTTTCGCCGAAGTTGATACTGCGGTCGGCAAAACCCAGCTGGCTCATCGAGGGCGCACGCAAACTGTTGGACACTGCCGCGCGCAGCGTATAGCGGGAGTTGAAACTGTAGGCTCCGGACAACTTCCCGGTCAGCTCCTCCCCCAAATCACTGTAGTTTTCCAGACGTGCCGCGACGTCGACCACGAGCGCCTCAGTTAACTGGCTGGAAAGCTCGGCATAAGCGCTATAAACTTCACGAGCGCCGTTGGTCGCGTCCTGGGGCGTAAGGCCCAGGGCGCCCTGGGCACCGATATCGCCGTCGAAATCACCAGGCTGCCAGGAGGCGGACTCCCCTGCCCGACTGCGGAATTCTTCGCGACGGTACTCAAGACCGGCGGCCGGTGACCACATGCCCAAACGGCCTTCTATCGGATTTTCGCGCCGCAGATCCAGATTGACGCTGCGCTGTATCACCCGGTACTCGCCGGAGTCAAACCGCCTCGGACTTGCCGGTCCAAGTGAGGCATTCAAGGAATTTTTCGCCCCGTAGGCGAATCGGTTGCCGCCAAGGGTCACGCTGTTGTCCAGAGTCCAGCGCTCGAGATTGCTGCGCAAGCCAAGCGTGGCGGAATAGTCTCGATTCTCTCCGAGTGTCACCGGCAGGAAGCCCTCGGGATAAAGTTCCGTTACGGTCCGGGATTCTTCAGGATAGCGGAAGAACGTGACGCCCTCCGTGTCGCGATCGCCATACGTGGCGAAACTATAAATGTCACTGGTGCCGAGACTGATGGATCCGTTATACCAGAGATTAATCGCCGCGACATCCGGATCGCCCATGCGGTAGTTGCGCTGTCCCTGCACCGCGAGGTTTGCCGGTGTAGCGGGAATAAAAAAGGGTATCTGATCAAAGCCCGCACGGTTGGTGGCATCGCGTTCTGTCAATTCAAAACCGCTTTGAAAAAAGCCGCCATCGCTCAGGGAGAATCCACCTTTGCCACTCAGGGTCAAGGTCTCGCCGTCATTGATGTCCTTATCAATCGCGTCCAGCCGGGTCCGATGCTGTCCGTATCCGGCATTGAATTCAATGCCGTCCGGGGTGTCCTCGAGAATGACATTGATAACTCCCGAGATCGCATCAGAACCGTACTGCGCCCCGGCGCCGTCCCGCAGCACTTCAATTCGCTGGATCGCTCCAATCGGGATAGTGTTGAAGTCCACCGCCGCCGTGCCACGCCCTATCTTGGTTTCAGTGTTAACCACCGCCGATGTATGCCTACGCTTACCGTTTAGCAGAACCAGCATCTGGTCGGGACTCATGCCCCGCAGCTGACCAGCCCGCACATGGTCCGAGGTTCCCGAGTTGGACTGCCGCAGATAATTGAAAGACGGGATCAGTGTACTCAGGGCTTCACCCAGTTCGGCGGCCATCGCACCGGCGTGATCTATCTGGGCCTGGTCGAGAAGATCCACAGCCACCGGAGATCGCAGTACCGGACGTCCAGGGCTGCGTGAACCGATCACGGCAATCGTTTCAATGCTGTTCCGTCCGGTTTCCCCGTCAGCCTGGGCGAAAGCCGGCGGCGCCGCGGATACCATTCCGAGTAAACTGACAGCAGAGGCATGGCGCGCTCCGCTCTTGAGGCGGGCTCTTATCGATAACCACCCTTGGGATTTGCCTCGATTCAGGGGAGCTCTTTTTGTTTCGCTCAGTCTCCTCATTAGCCTTGCTGCTCCTGTTCCGCGGCGTGGATCCGGATTTGCAACTCGATGACTTCAGCCTCGACATAGGACAGGATTGCCGACGGCCGGATCCGCATATACGCGACGGTCAATGCCATATGCGAAACGAACCGTTTGCAATTAGCGCACATCAGCAGATGCAGACGCACCGCCAGTCTCTCTCTCCAACTCAGGTTCTGGTCCAGGTAGTCACTGGCGGTATGGGCAATATCGCGACAGTTCAGCATTCGCCGGTCTCCATATATCTATCAATGATTTGCATCAGGGTAAGTCTTGCACGATGCAGCAGTACCCTCACATTCGAGTCACTGATATCCAAAATGTTACAGATGGCACGCAATTCAAGCTGGTCCATGTCACGCATCATAAACACAGCGCACTGCCAGGCCGGCAACCGCCGCAGGCACTTGTCGATGCAGCACTGAAGTTCTTCTTCTTCCAACAGCGCGGCGGCGCTGTCGGTGCGCCAGGCCCCGGGAAAATCCTCCCAGCGGCCGGCACCATCAAAACGACTGTCAAGAAGTCTTTCAACCTCACTCCTGTTGCCGCCTTCCATCGCGCTGTCCAGCGAAACCAGCCGCTTTTCCTTGCGAAGCCTTGCCTTGGCAGCATGCTTGACGATGGTGAACAGCCAGGTCTTCAGCGAAGATCTGCCCTCGAAGGCGGGCAACCCCCGATAAATGGCCAGCCAGGCGTCCTGAACCACCTCTTCTGCCCAGGTATCCCCTGTTATGGCGCGGGCCACAGCCAGAAATCGAAGATGATGCTCACTAACAAGTTGGGTGAAGGCCTGTTGATCGCCCTGCCTCAGCCGGGACAGCAGTTCATCGGGGTTGAAGGGTGTGCTGGCCATCGCTGATTTCTATTCCTTTTTCATATTTAGCTGGCTGTTAGTCTTTTAGCTGTAACAATCACCCGGTTTCCGAGTCAAAATAGAACTCAACCCGTGTTGTCCGAGGAAAGTTCATGCCTTTGCGCCGTCGAAATCTTCCGTGCTCCAACCGATCAGTCTGGTTTTTCCAGCTGCCACTGGCGCTGACAATGTCCTTCGTGGCAACAGCCCCGCTCTCTATCGCGGAACCACCAGACTGGGCCGCGTATAATGAACTGTTGCAGCGCCATCTCAGCCCTGCAGAGGAAGACGGCATTCGGCACGCCAGGGTGAACTACTCCGCCATGCAGAATGACCCTTTGTATGCCGAGGTTCTATCACTCCTTGAACAACAGTCTCTCGACGAGCTCGCTACCAATGAACAACGACTGGCTTTTTATATCAATGCCTATAACATTCTTGCTATTAAAATGGTGGTGGATCACCAGCCTCTGCAAAGCATCCGTGATGCCGGGTCCTGGTTCTCTCCGGTTTGGAAAAAGCCGATCGGCACACTGGGTGGCGAAGCCGTAAACCTCGACTACATCGAACATGAGGTGTTGCGCCGAATGGATGAGCCGCGCATACATTTCGCAATAGTCTGCGCGTCGCTGAGTTGTCCGGACCTGCGTGGTGAAGCCTTCACCGCCGACCCTATCGACAAGCAACTCGATGAGCAGACACGGGAATTTCTCGCCAATCCCGACAAAGGGCTTAGGCTCGAGCGCGGTAGTGTCCGGGTATCTCGGATTTTCGACTGGTTCTCCGATGACTTTGAGGATAGTGGCGGCGTTGGGACTTTTATCAGGCAGCATCATCAAATCCCGCCGGATCTGCCAATCAGGGCCGATCTTCCCTATAACTGGAAACTCAACGGTGAGTGACCGCCCCGAACATATGCGCTAACGATCCGGCGTTGATTCCAACGGCATGCTACCGAGTCCGGGGCCAAGTTGTGTCATTGCATTCTAGATCGTGGCAACTGTACTATGCACAACAAACTGTACGAATAAATTGCTCAATCGTACATTCTTCACTCGAGGCAGCTGAAATCCAACCCGGGCCGCGGGCTCTTGCGATTGGATTTTACAGAGGCTCATTTATAACCATGCGTGCGATTTCCGACCTGCTACAGCTAATTCGTCTGCAAGTAAGCATTTATCACAATGCCAAAGTCTGCGGGAATTGGCATATCAGGGAACATCAGCCAGGCCAAACCTGTTTCCACCTGGTGACGACGGGTAGCTGCCGCCTGGAGATCCCGGGTCGGCTCAACACCATACTGCACAACGGTGACCTGTTGTTATTTCCGCGGGAAATAGCGCATTCAATGTCGCCAGTGGTGCCTCTTACGGGCCACCAGCAGCATCTCTCATACCGGCAGGCGGATTCCCTGGACGGAACCGGGATGCTATGCGCGGAAGTGATATTCCGTCACCGCGCTGCGCAACACCTGCTGGCTTCACTGCCGGAACTGTTACTGATCCGCTGCGACGAGCGGGCTCCGTGGCTTGAGCCGCTTACCGGTATGATCCTGCGGGAAAGCCTCGCGGAAAGCGCGACCAGCCAGGCGCTGCTTGACCGTCTTTGTGAACTGCTGTTCGCGTATGGTCTGTCGCATTACATGGAGAGCGTTCCACGACAGCCGGGACTGCTTGCGCTGCATGCGCATCCGCGCATCGCGCAAGCGCTCGACGCCATTCACCTCAAGCCGGAGTGCCCCTGGACGCTGGCGGCCTTGGCGAGCGAGGCGGCCCAGTCTCGCACCCTGTTTGCCGCTACTTTCAAAGCTCTCAGCGGATGGACAGCGATGCAGTATGTAATCTGGTGGCGGATGCAGCTTGCCTGGGCGTCTCTCGAGTCGGGCTGTTCGGTCGGAGAAACAGCAGAGAAAGTCGGCTATCAATCCCAGGCCGCGTTTTCACGCGCATTCAAAAAGCATTTCGCTATAGGGGCAGGCGAGATTAAACAGCAGTCAAAACGCCATCCTGGAAGCGCTTTTACCATGCCGGCGAATCCGTGCCGTGCCTTGGCCTCTGTCGACTAGCAGGCAGCTCGTTAATTACCAGCGACACCTGATGGCTGCTCATCCGGATCGATCACTGAAACATCCGCGGCTGCCGCCCTGTCCTGATCCATCGGCTCAAACGTCAACTGGCTCATGATTTCTGGCGTTGTACCGGATAGCATTTCACGAATTGCGTCGGCGTACTCCTCTCGTGCTCGCTCCACACTCTTATCGTCATTGATAATATCGTGAGCCAAGTTCAGCGCCAGAAAGTTAGCGGCTTCCTTATCGCAACGGGCGGCGATTCGTCCTTCGGTGCGGTAGACAATAATGCTGCCGTCAAACTCGGAGAGCTCATCCATTTTGTCTGCGGGCACCTCCAGGAATACTGACTGTTCCAGATAGTCTTCGTGCGGCATCGGAAACTCATGCTCGATGGCTTCCCGGTAAACAATTGTTTCATCCCAGGGACCGTCAGATTCAGTCCAGACAACCCGGTCGTTCGTCGCGCCGCTTGGCTCGCCGTATTTTTCGATCATCATCTGCACTGTATCCTGTTGCCCCTGCGGCCATTCGCTGATCGCCTCCCCGACACTGACCCCCTGGGCCGATACGGTGGTGCTGAGAGCCAAAGCCAGTGCCGAGGGTATTACTGGTAGTTTAAAGTCCATAAGGTAATTCCTCCCGTGAAAATTGGATACCGATTGCAACTGTCACTGCTTCAGTAAGTTAAACCCGCAGCGCTTGTTAAAACAATCGGGTAAATTGTCCGCCGAGGATAGATGGCAACAGAAGCAGTTGTAGTAGCGCAGCAACTGCTTGTACTTGACCTATTCCTCTGCGCTAATCTGGCAGAGAGAAGTTTGTGTCTCAAAATCGAATATACGCATTTTTGGCAGGTTATTTTCAGGCGATATTGAGATTAAATTAAACCTGAACCCCAAATAAACAGAGCTGGCGTCTGATGCTTGAATATCTTCAAGGTCTATTATTTCGTCTAACCGAAAAGCGATATCCAGTCCTTCATCGAGCGATAAGTTATGTTCCTCGAACTCAGGAGCACTAGCATGATTAAAGCTAGAAACCGCAGAACTGGCAACCAAGCGCTTACTTTCATCCAGCACCTGAACAGCCAGCACTAAGGAGAGGTCGGTCGGCACTAGGACTTCCAGCGCATTTTTTAAATTAAGTCGTGCAAGCCTGACCCCGAATTCGTTTGGTAATCCATCTTCAATTTCATTGAAGTAAAGGGAGGCTTCAACATCGATACCTTCGTTGTAAATCCTGTATGAACTAATTTCCTGTCCTTGCGACATCGAAGGGACAGCACAAACTAAAGCGAACATATACGCTCTTAAAAGATTATTTGATTTTGGAGGTGTCCTAAGCATAATTGCTCCATAGACGAGAGCATACAAATACTACGGGCACACGCTGGCGATACGGCTATCCAGGGTTATTGTGCGACGGCAGGGCTTTTATGAGCTGAATGTCACTCTCGTTGAAATAGTTGCTCAGCAAAATCAATTTCAGGATCTGGTTCGTGACCGGGAAAGAGACATGTTGGATCTCAAATTCAGCGCCGGTTCTGGAAACCCCTCAATGCGGATGCGCCCTCAAATGCTGCCCCAGCAAATCCTTCCCGTAATCATTCCCGTTAGGAGTACGCACCACAGTGTGAATATGGTCACGCGTAGGCTGCCCCGGTGTGTTATAGGGCGTGCCGACCGGGCTTTGGTGGTCGAACTCGATCAGGATCACCGGGCTGTGGATGCGGTAGTAGAACACCGCATCGTCGGTCGAGGCGCCGATCCAGGCGAACCAGGTGTTGTCCAGGTGGGCGCCGATCTCTTCCATGGTGACATCGGCATGGGGTGTGCGCAGGTTGCCCACGTACTCCCGGGTCAACTTGAGCAGTGCCAGGCGCTGGTTGCTGTCGAGGTCGCGGCCGGGAATGCCGGCGAAATCGATGGTCATGTTGTCGGCGTTGCCCGCCGCCATCGGGGCATTACGCAGCTTCTCTGGGGAAAGGGTGGCGCGGGCGCGCTGGTCCGGCGTCAGTGACTGCATCAATGCCAGTCCCAGGTCCTGCTCTTCCTGCAGGATCACATTGCCTGCCGCCTCTCCGCTGGTTGTGAACACGGGCTCGCCGCCCCAGAACGCCGGCGTCATCACCACCTGGTCACCCAGGACAAAAAAGTTGATCACCAGATGATGTCCATCCAACTGCCAGCCCCAGGGCTCGTCCGCCGAGGGAACACCCATGACCGTGAAGTAGTATTTCTCTTCGCCATAGCGGATGGGTTCGTCATTCAATTCCAGCAACGGGATTTCCGTGCGCATGATGCGGATTGTCTGGTCGAGGCCGTGTGCACTCAATGATGCCCGCAACAATCCCCAGGCAGCCTCTTTTTGCGGCGCTGTCATTTCCTCCAGGCTGAGGCCGTGACGGGCAAAGATGCCGACATCCACGTTGGACCAGTTGCGCCACTCGGGGTCATCCACCGCAAAATGGGAACGGCTCAGGTCCACCGGGGTGAGAGTGGCCAGGAACGCGTCCGCCGCGATGCGCACCGCCTCGGTGGAAGCACCGGTGCTGCGCAGGGGAAACAGTCCCGGCACAATGCCTTCTGCGGTGGCGATGCCGCGAAACGGTTCCCCCAGGGCGGCCGCGCCCTGGCGCATGAAACTGCCCTTCTGGTTGAGGATGTTTTGCGGATACTGGGACTGGGCCAGGATCGCCGGCGCGATCAGGACGGTGAAAATCAGCAGGTAAGCCCGGGAAAGGAATCGTCGCGCCATGGTTGCACCCTGAAGTGGTCAAGTGACCAGAGCGTAACCGGATCACTGGGCGCGATCAAGCCCGCCCTGCTGCTCCAGCTTTAGCTGCGCCGCCCGGGCGCATCCCTGCATGACTTCAAAATAGCGCTGCACCGATTCCTCACCGACGTCATACGGGTGACTGCCGTCACCGCGGCCGGCCAGCATGCGGTTGCGATTGACCGCGTTGTCGAACTCAGAGTGATTCGATAACAGCACACTGGCGCCGGCGGCCGCCGCCTGCTCAGCTATATGGCGTTGCGAGTCGATGTAGATCTGGAAATTCTGGATGCCCGGATCCGGGACGTTATTGACGAAATTGAACGCGGTGCCGCCGGAGTAGGCGACGGTCAGCGGCTGGCCGTTGTCATAGACGGTAAAGGTATAGGACAGCGTGCCCGGCGTGTGCCCGGGTGTCTCCCACAGTTTGACGGTAGTGTCGCCCAGGGTCAGTTCCATGCCATCGTAGGCGACGATGCCGCGCCCATCTTGCCGCGACGGCGCCATGGTGGCGTAACGGTTGGGATAGCGTTCCACCAGTTGCCAGTCTTCCTCACCCATCACCACCTGGGCATTGAAGCGCTCCTGCAATATCTGGGCGCCGCCTATATGGTCGCCATGGGCATGGGAAATAATGACATAACGGATGTCTTCCGGATTCAGCCCGAGCGTCTCCAGCCCGCCGATGATCAACTCGCGCGAATTGTAGGGGTAGATGGTATCGATGATGACAATACCCTCGCTGGTGGTGAGCGCCCAGGACGAATGCCTGCTGCCGCCGACGAAGTAGAGATTGTCGAAGACCTTCGCCGGCTCAGCGAACCATTGCTCCCGCGGCGGAATGCGGCTGGGGTCGGTGACATAGCTCGGTACGTTGTTGCTGGTATTGACGCCGCCACTGGCCGGCAGCAGGCAGATGCGATTCAGGGTACCCAGCCACTCAGTGCCGGCTGCCTGCTTGGCCGAGCGGATGGCGGCTTCGATCTCCGCATCGAAATCTCTTGGGGCCTGGGCGAAGGCCGGAAGGCTGAATGCGCAGGTGAAAAGCAGGCAGAGGGGTGAGAGCAGGTTTTTTGGCGACTGCATGGGAATCTCCGCTTCTTGTTGTTGGAAGGCCCATAGCTGAGCCCATGGCATGAGCATAGCGCTATTGCTGGTTCCCGCATAGATGTGCCGATATCGAGGCGTCTCGCGCTGGGATACTTGCGTGGAGGGCTGCCGCTTTATCGGTGTTCGCGGTACCGCAACATATCGCGATTCAATTGGGAAAGGCGGGTGATACCCATGAGCTTCATGTCCCGTTCGATCTCCGTGCGCAGGTTGTTGAGCGTGCGTTCCACACCGGGCTGGCTGGCGGCTGCCAGGGCATACAGATAGAAGCGACCGCCGGAACAGGCCTTCGCGCCCGCCGCCAGCGCCTTCAGCACATGGGTGCCGCGGCGGATGCCGCCATCGCAGATCACGTCGATCTGGTCGCCCACGGCATCGCAGATTTCGGCGATCTGGTCAAAGGGTGCGCGGGAACCGTCCAGTTGCCGTCCGCCATGGTTGGATACCATGATGGCATCGGCGCCGATATCCACTGCCTTGCGGGCGTCGGCCACACTCATGATGCCCTTGAGGCAGAACGGGCCACCCCATTTGGCACGCAGATCTTCCGCGTCGGACCAATTCATGGATTGATCCAGCATGGAAGAAAAATAATCGCCAATGGAAACCGCGATATTGGAGCCCTGGCTGACATAGTCCTTCAGTTCCGCCAGCTCAAATTTCTCGCGCAGAAAATGATTCAGGGCCCAACCGGGATGCACGGCAAAACTCATCAGGCTCTTGGGAGTGAGTCGCGGTGGAGAAGTGAAGCCGGTATAGAGATCGCGCTCGCGATTGCCGCCGGTGATGGTATCGACGGTCAAAGCCAGAGCCTCAAAGCCGGCTGCCCTGGCACGGTCCACCATGGCCTGGTTCAGGCCGCGATCCTTGTGAAAGTAAAACTGGAACAGCTTGGGCGTGCTGATGGTCCTGCCGATTTCAGCAAGCGTTACGGTACCCAGTGCCGAGACACCAAACAGAGTGCCGAACTTTTCCGCCGCGCGCGCCACGGCCCGTTCCCCGTCGTGATGAAACAAGCGCTGCAGCGCCGTAGGTGAACAAAACAGCGGCATGGCCAACTTCTGGCCCATCACGGTGACAGACATGTCGACATCGGACACGCCGGCCAGCACATTGGGCACCAGGTCGCAGTCGGCGAAGGCCTCGGTGTTGCGGCGGTAGGTGATTTCATCGTCCGCGGCGCCGTCGATGTAATGAAAGATGGGGCCGGGGAGGCGCTGTTTCGCCAGCAGGCGAAAATCCTCGATGTTATGGCAGTGCTTGAGGCGGCGGAACATGGAGTGGAATCACCTGGGGTTGGTTTTTATTCGCTGGCACCGGAGAGTCATTCGGGCAGGTGAAAGGTAGCTTTGAACCGCAGATTTGTCCAGTTTCGATAGTATAACTTCTTGTCTACGCCGCCAGGCCGGCGGTCTTTTAAGCAACTGTTGACTTTCACACTTATATACTCTACAAAGAAGAGTATATAAGTGACAAGGCTGACATCATGGCAAAGGAAACCAAACTGGGTGAGTTCGAACTTCTCGTACTCCTGGCGGTATTGCGCCTGCGCGATAACGCCTATGGCGCCTCGATAAAGAAGTTACTCAACGATGAAATCGGCAGGGATGTCTCCATCGGATCGCTTTATAAAACCATCGAGCGTCTGGAAAGCAAGAGCCTTGTCACGACGAAAGTAGGCGAACCAACGCCTGAGCGAGGCGGAAGGGCAAAACGGTACTTGAGGATAACTGCCAAAGGCCGTGAGGCAGTTCGGATAAGCAAAGACAATATCACGACGATGTGGGACGGACTGACCCTGCGTGAAATAGAGCGCTCGCGAGGCTGATATGGACGCCAACCCTACCGGAAAACACAGCGCAACCAAACCTCCCCGACTGGCGGTTAAAGCACTGGAACTTCTGTTGCCGGAAGAAATCGGGCATTTCCTGATTGGCGATCTGCATGAGAGCTATATAGAACGAATCGACGGAGGGGGCAATGCACCCACCGCCAACCGCTGGTTCTGGAAGCAGACTGCCCTGGCCCTGTCTTCCTGGTTGTTTGGAGGCAACTTTCAGCTACTGACTTTCGCCTTCAACACCCTGTTCTATGGCGTCCTCGCCTATTCCTATATTGAAATGTCCGGTTCGTTCCACCAACCTGTTGGGCAGGGCTTTGCCTGGATTTATCTATCACTTTTGGTAGTTATAGGCATTGTCATTTTAAACAACCTGAGCGTGATTCAGGATGCTGTTATTTATGTTTCCAGCAACAGAAACACTTTGATCGAAACCAGATTAGCCAGAATACGTGATCTGGCCAGGCTACTTAAATCCTACAGCGGAGTCATTTGCCTGGTCTGCCTGGCGAAGTCCGGCCTTGAATTCGTAGCGATGGACAGCGCCGGTGACGAGTTCGTCTTTCCCAGTTCCTCTCTCGGCCTGGCATGGATCCTGTTCCTTCATGCGCTTGCGCAATCGGCTGTCTTCTCGTTGATTGAGGAAAATGTACAAAGACTATTGTGTAAACCAGACGGCCAGGATCACTTTCATGAAAGATAATTTTGCTTGCCTGATGTTTCTTGTCTTTTTGGTCGCTGCCATGAACACGCAAGCCCAGGAACCTTCTATCGCCCCTTATCAGGTCTATGGCGAAAAAGACGGCATGGCCATGTACTACGATGTGGTGGTGCCAGCCGAATCCAACGGTCACGGTATTATTCTGCTTGTCAGTGGCGGCTGGCTTTCAGGTGATGACAATCTGAATATGATTCGCCCATTTTGGGAAGTGCTTTTGCACCGGGGGTATACCCTCTTTCAGCTTTATCATCCTGGTATGCCTACCTATAAAATACCGGAAGCCTTTGAGGGTGTAGAGGCCGGCGTCAGGCATATACTCGAAAATGCCGGTCAGTATGGTATCGAAGAGCAAAAATTGGGGTTAATCGGTGTTAGCTCAGGTGGCCACCTGGCCTTGCTGGCCGCATATACCATTGAGGATGATGAGACTGAATTCCGTCTTTCCACTGTAGTCGCCCTGATGCCGCCGACCGACCTCGAAGGGGGTGAGTTTGACGTGATGTTGTTTGGTGCATCGCCCATGGATTTTGATCCGGCGCTCATTCCTTCGCTATCACCCATTGAGCAGGTTGACCCGGACGACCCTCCCACCCTGCTGATTCACGGCCGAAATGATGAAGCGGTAAACTATGAGCGCAACAGTGTCAGGTTGCTGGAAGTGCTTCAGAACGCGAACGTTCCCAGTAAGCTGGTTTCAGTGGACGCAGGCCATGAGATATATCCGCAACCTATTATGTCGGACGTTCAAAATGAATTTCTGACGTGGTTCGATACCTACCTGCAATAATGCATTGTCCCACCCGTGAAAAATACTCTGTTTTCTTGGCAGGGTTCGCTCGTGCCCGGGAAAGAGGAAGGTGCACTCGTACGAGCCTGCCGTCCCTTGTGTGAGCGCCGACCAAACCTATCCCAACAAAGCGCAACGAAGGAATTTGCTTGCCTGGTCGATCTGGAGTAGCTTAGAAATCCATAATGTCAGAGTCAGGAGGAACTGCTATGCCGCGTGTCCTGAAAATTGGCGCATTGCTTATCGGAGCACTTGTGCTCATTTCACTCCTGACTCTGCGCGTAGTCGGCCTGGACCCTCCCTATCTCGATGCCCGCAGCGAGGAATTCGCCGAGAGGGGGCGCACTGGCTATCCCGGATTGTGGCTCCGCGGGGAGGTTGTGCGGGAGCCCGTGGCAAATTGGGACTGGATCAATCAGGTGAACGACCCGATCCGCGGCAACACCATCATGCTTGAAACCCGAACCTGGTACGGGATTCCCCACTCGGTCGTCATCAATGCCACTCCCCGCGGCGAGGAGCTTTATGTGGGCGGCAGTGAACAGGACTCCCGGCTGGAGCGGGAGTTTCCCCATTCCAAGCGGTGGTGGGCCAATATCGAGCGGGACCCTCGGGTTCGGATGAAGATCGACGGCAGGGTCTACGAAATGACGGTGGTCCATATCGCCGATCACAACGAAGTTGCCGAGCTAATCGGCCGGAGCCCGATCACGAAGACAATCGGCCCGGACGGTCAGGAACAGATAACGGGTGTCAGGCATTACTGGCGCGTTTTCCAGCGTAACATTCCAGACCATGGCGACCCGTAAGGGAACGAAGAGGCTTATTTTTTATTCTTGGATTCAAAAGGCAAAACCTACGATATGATATTTGACGCTGTCGGGGCCAGGGAAGGTGGCCGGTTTGTTCTCGAACAGGCGTAAGGGGACTTGGTAGCTATCGAGTGATTCTACGATATGCAAACGTCGAGTTAGCTCACTGGTTAGCGATAAAGTCAAACATTAGGGTTGACGAACAATATGTGGTTTACGTCGTCGGAGTCCAAGGAGGTCTATATGCTTAAATGTATTCTCCTATTAGCAATCACAACAGCCGCTTTATCAAACTCTAAACTCATCCTCGCTCAAGATACTGATCTTGGGCGAGTGTTTGATTTTGAATTTCGTTCAGGAGTTCATCGATTGGATTTAAACGCCGATGGTATTCCAGATTGGCTGACCATCGGATATATCTCAAGCGGTACTGCTCACGGGCAATTCGATTTCAGCTTTCTCATAAGCCGACCGGATGATTTTTCTCCTCGACAACAGGAATTGTGGACGGTTGTACCCTACAACGAATCAAAAAATTATTTCATTACTTTGCGGAATGCAGATTGTGTACTCAGATCAATACAATTGGTCAAACTGGGCTCCGATCAGAATGATTGGAAACTAGTATTAATGGAGCGGACTAGTGTGCCAGGAGGTGGTTTTACGGAATCTCCTGTTGAGTTTCGCCTGCTACGATTGCGGCGAGCATCTACAGCAGGATCTCCAGTCTTTTCATACAGACAAGTGACTCAGCTTGTTTCCGTTGGTTCTTACTGCAATGTGAATGAAGCATTTGAAAGCGAGTGGGATCAAATTTCGGGACTATTTGAAAGATCTCTCGAATGAGCGAATGTAAAATCTGAGCCTGTAAACCATACTATGTAACTGTCCACCCCATTACAGGTGGCCGTCCAGACGGTCACCGAACTCGATAATAAAACGATTTAGCGTTGGCTTCCAATCCCTTATTGGCATTGCCCACTTTTTAGCGGCTTGCTGGATGGCCCGGAACGCCACCTTCATTGCAGAGTTGTCATTGGGAAATAGCTTCCTGCGTTTGGTCGCTTTACGGATGACGCTGTTCAACGATTCTATGGCATTGGTTGTGTAGATCACTCGGGGTATTTCCAAACGGCCAGATTGGCATTGATTGGGAGTGTGCTACATGAAGTCGCTAGAGAAAATTTGGAAACGCAATTTCTTAATTATAAGGCTACGCTCTCCAGTTTCGCGGCTATTTCATGGACTGGGGCCGTTCGAACCTCAGGGACCCCCTCTGTCAGGATAGATGTCGCGTCCATTTTTCGATCTAAATCTCCATG
>JBBDLF010000023.1:0-21729 GCA_040879025.1 Pseudohongiellaceae bacterium | reverse complement strand
ATCTTCTATACATGCGATGATCTGTACCGGCCCCTGACACTTTTCGCAAGTTTCGATGTCGATATTGAACACCCGTTTCAGGCGCTGGGCCTTTATGCCCTTTGGGTACAGGTCATGGCGGCATGGCGCTCGGCGGGCGTCTTGTCAACCGGGTGGGAGTCGCCTTTGCTCTTGCTGCTCCCCTTCCCCCGCCCTGCCGGCGTGACCAGGACACGGTGTTTGCTGTTCGGTGCGAATACCCCATGGAAGCGCGTGAGGTTCACTCTGGGCTTGGGTACCAGAGCCGCGAGCCGAGCAATAAAATCCAAGGGTTCAAAGATCACGTGGGTGGTGCCATTTCTGAACGGTGTCTTCAGCTCATAGTGCACCTTGCCGGTGGGAGTAAGCGACAGGCGCTGTTCAGAGACTGCGGGCCTTGCGATATAGCGGCACAACCGCTCCACTTTCTTGCGCTGATGGGGCCGAGCGGCCACCCGGCATGCAGGCTGAAGCCATTCAGTTTGGCTACTCTGGTGTTCTCGGGTGAAAGTTCCGGCTGCGGAGCAATAGTCTGGAGGCTGAACACTTTGCGACCCTTCTGCGGGCCAAGGGCGATCCGGTAAGTGACCGAGTGGCTATGAATGTCCTTAAGCGGATCTTCTTCCAGACCATCCAGGGTCAGGTAACTGTTGTCCTCGTCCCGCTCCAGAATCCCACGCCGTTCCAGGAAGCGGGCTGCCCGTTGGCTGATACGGTGCAGCAGGTCCTGGAGCTGCTCGACCGTCGGTGGCGGGGTCTGGCGAAAGCCAAAGTGTCCGTGGCCATCCTGTACGTACACTCCGTCGAGAAACAGCATGTGAAAGTGGATATTCAGGTTCAGGGCCGAGCCGAAGCGCTGGATCAGGGTCACCGCGCCGGTGCGCGCTTGATTCTTCTTCAATCCGGCTTGGTGAGTCAGGTGGGTGGAGATCGCCCGGGTGACGATACCCAACACCCGACTCATCAGCTCCGGGTAGGCGGCAAACAGGAAGCGCAGCGGGAACGGCACCGTCAGTACCCATTGGCGAATCGGCCTGGCGGGCAGTACCTCATCCACCAGCAGCGCCGCGCTCTCCACCATGCGACGTGCGCCGCAACTGGGACAAAAGCCCCTTCTCTTGCAGGAAAAGGCCACCAGCTTTTCGTGGTGGCAGCATTCGCACTTGACCCGCAGGAAACCGAACTCGAACCGGCCGCACTTCAGGTAGTCGGTGAACTCCTGCTGCACGTAGTCGGGCAGGGTTCTACCTTCAGTTGCCAGGTGCGCGAGAAGCGCTGGATAGTGTTGCTCGACGATGCGGTAGAGCAGCGTGGTTTCGGGCTGGTGGCGCCGGTAGCGACAGGAGGGTCTGGCCGCCACCTCGATACCGGGCAGGGGCGCTGGTAATGGCACGTCGAAGTCCTTTTCGACCGGGTGTCATTGCCAGTGTAGTCCAGCGCTTGGGGGCATTATGGGCGGTGGGCCGGGTGTACGCATGTGGATGCCGGACGTGGATGATGCCCACTTGCACAATATTACCAACCAGGTGATCGAGGCTGTGGGCGCCGACAACATCAAGGCTTTTTGGCTGGCCGGCCACAGCCAGGGCGGCGGCACCTCGCACCGCCTGGTGTGCACAGACTTCTTCAGCGACAAGGTGGACGGCCTGCTTAGCCTGTCCGGCGGCCGTATCGGCAATGCGCCGCTGGTTGACGCCTTCGGCCCGCCGCTTCCCGACGGCTCCCCTCCCCCTGCCCGCCCCCGTCCACCGGTCAGTGGTGAATTGCCGTCCTGTGATTTTTCACATATCTATACTACCGGCGAGCATGAAATTGTTTCTCTTCCGGACGCTTCCCCCTGGGCGGCCAGGTATAACTGTGATGCCCGTGAGCATTCACAGCTTGTAGACACGGAGGCTGGTTGGGTGCAGGACAGCGGACGTATGGGATATCCGGTTTGGGGCATGGCTGCGCGGCCTGGTACAGCGGATGTTTTTGAATATCCGAATTGTGAGGATGGCAGGGTCGTGGCGGATGTGGTGAGACTGGATAAGGGGCATACGGAGGGGTTGGAGCCGAGGGTTACGGAGAGGATTGTTGAGTTGATGGTTGGGGCAGCAAACAAGAATCAGGAATAAGAGGCACTGACTTCATTGTCGCGTGTGTCTTTTTGGCGTAATGCCACCCAATGCCAATTGGTGCCGTCGATTCAGCGGCCGGTTGTCAAGTTCCGACACTGCGGTTATCGTATCCGCAGGTATTTCGTTTTATGACACAACAACAATCATTTAAATCACCAAACTGACGGAGATTCCAGGATGTTAGTAACTTCCGGCAAGCGTTTAGTTCCGCTTTACTATATTGGCGCCATGGCACTGCTGCTGGGCAGCACATCGGTGTCGGCCCAGCAACCGATGCAACTGCTGGGAAGCGCCTGTACGCCCGCCATGGACGAGCCGGTGACCGAGCCGGGAACCGGGCGCACTTACGTGCTGGATTACCCCTGCGACCTGCAACCGGGGGAAGACGTCACGTTCATACTTAATCTGCACGGGGGCGGTTCCAATACTAATTACCAGCATGCCTATTTTCCTGCGTATGAATTGAAAGAAGAATACCGGCTGGTGATAGCGACACCTTATGCGCCCATTCGTCGCTGGACCTCGGATGATGATACTTATCTGCAGAACATCGTCAGCGCCGTGACTGACACGGTGGGAAGCGAGAATATCCGCGCCTTCTGGCTCGCGGGTCATTCCCAGGGCGGTTCCACTTCACGCCGCATTGTCTGCTCTGAATTTTTTGCTGACAAGGTGGACGGATTTGTGAGCCTGTCCGGCGGACGTCTGGGTGGCGCGCCGCCCCGATCACCGGGTGCGGGCCGTCCGACCCAGGCCGATGCGCAGCCTCCGAGAACTCCTCCTGCAACGTCTTCGGCCAACAGCAGCCCCCCGGACGGCGACCCGACCTGTGATTTCTCCCATATCTACGCCATCGGCGAATATGAAATCGTATCACTGCCCGATACGTCCACCTGGGCGGAAAAATATGACTGCGGTCCGCGAGTGCGGCGGCAGGACGTAGTGGACACTGAGCCCGGCTACATTCATGACGGCGGCAGCCAGAATCCGGGCACCCGCGAATGGGGGCTGTTGCCGCGACCAGGCACCGCCCAGGTGTTTGAGTATCCAGGCTGCGCCGATGGCAAAGTGGTGGCGGATGTCGTGCGTCTCGACAAGGGGCACACCGAAGGTCTGGAACCACGCATTGTCGAGGAGATTGTCAGAATGATGACGGCGGCGAGTGGCGGGAAGATTCAGAACGGGGGTTGAGTTTTACCACAGGTCGCCCCCATTTATCCGGTCTGTCTATCGAGTGAACCAGTATGCGCACAACCGCGAGGATTGTCTTGACGCTGGGGATTGCTGCCTCAGCGTCTCTGGTCGCGAACATTGCTCGTTCCCAGAATAATGAGTCCGATATTGAATTATCGATCCAGCATGTGGCTGGAAGCGTGTATATGATTCAGCGGGACCCGACCCGAGATAACTTTCGATAGCGAAATCGGTTGTCATGTCAACGGTGAAGCAGTACGGCAGGCTGGACCGCCGTGGATTTTGTGCCCATTGTTTACTACGAACTGGGCGGCTCGTAAACTGAAGGATTTCCCACGATATTCATTGAATGCTCACGGTACATGTGGTTAACTCATCGCGACCATGTATTGGTTGCCTGCAAACTAATGAAAGAGGTTATGACAATGAGGTGTTTATTTTTTCTGGCGGCGCTGGCGCTGTCGGGCACCGCTTCTGCTCAAGTGGTTGTGAGTGGAGGATATTTCGAGATATCGGAGGACAGTGCTGATCTCTCCTTCGGTGGAGTCGCCGGGTCGGTAGGCTACATCATCGAAATGTCACCCGGGTTTACCATTGTGCCGGAAATGCGGTTGGGCACAGGGACCAAGGATGACTCCGCAGCGGGGTTCGATTTTGAGGTCAAGTCATTCTATAGTGTGCTAGTGCGGGGCGAATGGGCTATCGGTGATCGCTTCTACGCTTTCCTTGCTCCCAGCTATTCGAATCTGGATATCGAAGCTTCAGGGTTTGGCTTCAACATACGCGACGACGATTGGGAGATTGGCGGTGGCGCTGGCCTGGGGTTCCGCATTACAGATTACATCAGTATTGAAGCGGCCGCCGAAAAGTATGAAAACGTCGATGTGCTGACCGTGGGGTTGCGCTTCGGGATTTGATGGTAATAACGACAGACCAAATAAGAAAGGGGTTCCGCCGTGGAGCCCCTTTTTTTTATGCTAATGTTCCGTTCCTTCCAGGGACAAGCAGGCTGATTCCCAGATATCCTCTGCCAGCACCCTGAAAAAAATCGACTGTCTACTCAGGCTTTTTGAAAACGAAGAAGAAACGATCGGTCATGTTGGGAATGCGCCCCACTTCCTGGCTCAGATCATCCGCGGGCTGATAGAACATATCCGACCAGCGATCAAACTCGAAACCCGCCCCCAGAACCTGATGGATCACGCTCACCGGGTCCTCTCTGCGCTGCGTGTCGCCATTCTCTTCCTGCATGTGACGCCGAGTATGATCGATGATTACATAGCTGCCACCGGGCCTTAGCGTTTCGAACACCTCGGCATTGATACGGGCATTATCTTCCGCACTGTAGTTGTGGTACTCACGGATATAGAGAAACATGTCCGCGGTATCGACACCGAAGTTCAACTCACCGGGAATGTAACGGCCCTCATTTCTGTTGTAATTATTTTCGAATGTCACCTGGTGAGTCATGGCGAATTCATCCTGCTGCGTCCAATCCTCCCAGCGCTGGAATGTCGACTCCGAGTCCACCACCATCAGGTGGCCGTTGTCCCTCAGCACCGGGCCAAGAATCTTGGTGTAGTAGGCCTGCGCCGCCGGCAGGAACTCAATCACCGTCATGTCATCTTCCAGCCCCATGAATTCAACCGCGGCTACAGGATCACGGTCCTCGTCCCGTTCCTGTTCGGCTGCAGTGCGCCAGGGCGCCTGCATGGCGTCCGCAACTTTCTGCTGAATCGGGGATAACTCCTGGGCCATGGTTGCCAGGGGAAACATTAAAGCGATAATCGACAAGGGTTTAAGTAGCTGCATCGGATATACCTCGGTTACAATCCAGTGGGAAAAAGGTGTGAGACGGTCAGTTTAAATCGGGGCTCTCGGCATAGCCAGCACCCACTGGCAATTTGTCTGCTGATATCAGGCATATTCCCTTGAATGAAATCTGGCATCGCGTTATTGACAGGTGATGAATTGACCAGCGCATTGAAAATGTTTGCCGCGTCATCGATGGGCTTGTTGCTGGGCGCTATGCCGACTCCCCTGCAGGCGCAGACCGTACGGGAACCGGTGGCATCCATTACCGAACCGATGGTGGTGGAGACCTTCGAAGTGGAAACACTGCGAGTGGTGCCGGTGGTAACCGGCCTCGCCAATCCATTTGCCATGGCGTTCCGCTCCAATGGCGATATTCTGATTACCGAACGCTATGCGGGCCGCCTGCGAATCATTCGCGATGGCCGTCTGTTGCCGCAACCCATTCCGGGATTGCCGGAAATATACGGTGGCGAATTCCGCGCCGGTTTGATGGGGATAGCGCTGCACCCACAGGATGATTCACGGGTGTATCTGAGCTACCACAAACTCATCGTTACCAACGGAGAACCCGATCAGACCGTGGCCCTGGCTCGTGGTCGGCTGGTAGAAGACAGGCTGGTGGATGTGTCAGAGATCTTTGTCGCCAGCGAACCCGACACGGCCATCTCCGCCTCGGTATTGCTGTTTACGCCAGACAACAAACTGTTGATGTCCGTGGGGGGTGCCGTAGCCTATGCGGGCATCGGCGAGCTTGCCCAGGACCCCGCCAGTCATTATGGCAAACTGCTGCGCCTGAATGACGACGGGACCGTGCCGGCGGACAATCCTTTTGTCACCAGCGGTGAGTTTTTGCCAGAGGTCTATTCAGTGGGGCACCGCAATCAGCTCGGCCTGACCTTGCATCCGCAAACCGGCGCTATATGGTCAACCGAGAACGGGCCCCAGGGAGGGGATGAGGTCAATATCGTCCTGCCCGGCAAAAACTACGGTTGGCCTGTCGCTTCCTACAGCAGAATGTATCGCGGAGACTGGGTGTCGGAGACACCCTGGCGTGAAGAATTTGAAAGCCCGGTGGTCCTTTGGTGGCCATCCATCGCCCCTTCCGCCCTGACATTTTATCGTGGAGACAAAATCCCGGCCTGGCAAGACAATCTGCTGGTCGGTTCCTTGATGGTGGGCCGTATTCCCGGTACCGGCCATCTGGAACGTATAGTCTTCAACAGCCGCGGGCAAGAAATTCGTCGCGAGGCTCTGTTGCGGGAACTGAAGCAGCGAGTGATTGACGTCAAGCAAGACCCGGACGGCAATCTGTATGTGCTCACTGATGAGGAAGACGGCGCGCTGTTGCGGTTGGAACAGGAGACTCGTCAATGAGTGTCAAAGCCCGTGGCGTCCGGGGTGTAGTCGCTATGCCCCGCCCTGATTCACCAGGTGTACATCCCGCTGCGGGAACGGAATCTCGATATCATTGTCTTTGAGGGCCTGCCAGATCATGAGCAGCAGGTCGGCGCCGACACGATTGACACCGTCGTCGATACCCTCCATCCAGAACTCCACCAGTATCTCGATACCCGACTCACCGAACGAGGCGATTTCGGCGTCCGCCAGTTCTTCAATGGGCGTGTCCGGTTTGTTGATCACCTGAGGATGAGAACGCACCGTCTTCTTGACGATTTCCAGCATTTTCGGGATGTCGGTCTTATAGGCCACCTGGAAATGTATATCGTAGCGCTGTTTCTTGTGCTTGTGGGTCCAATTGACAAACCGCGTGGAGATGAACTGTTCGTTGGGAACCATGACATCCTTGCCGTCGAAGGTTTCCATCAGCGTGGAGCGCATATTGATGTCGCGAATCGTACCAGCCAGGCCATCTTCCAGTTCGATGTAATCGCCGACCTTGATGGAGCGATCCAGCAGGATAATAAGACCGGAAATGAAGTTGGAGGCGATGGCCTGTAGCCCAAAGCCGAGGCCCACACCCAATGCGCCCCCGAACACCGCCAGGGCTGTGAGGTTCACACCCAGAATCTGCAGCAGCAGAATAGCGATCACTATAAACAGGGTGACCTGGAACAGCTGGGCGAAAATCTCGCGGATCTCGAGATTGATGGTTTCCTGTTTGCGGATCAATTGCTGGCCCATGTTGTTCAGCAAAATACCCAACCACAGCAGGATTGAGCCAAAAATAATGACCCGGGCCAGACCATAGGCGGAAAGACGAATATTACCAATCTGGATATCCAGCGCATCCAGGTAAGCGATGATAGGGATCAATACATCGAATATGGCGAGTATGGCGATGGGAATAATGAACCATTTGAAAATAATTTTGATGAATACATTGCTCACAAAACGGGTAACGATGGAATACAAGGCAAAGACCACCGCCAGACTTTGGCAGATGCGCGCCAGCCAGCTTTGCGACAGCATGAATTCACTTATTTCGACAGCGATACCCAGAGCCGGGATAGTGAACAACGGAAACAGCAGGTCACTGATGTTATAAATGCCTCTCTTGAGAGGCAGCCAGACTCCCGTCGCGGGTTCCCGGCGCAGCATGGGAGAGTATTTTTTCAGAAGTACCGCAAAGGAGTAGGCGAGGATCACCGCCAGGAGGATGATGCCAAACTCGGCATAGAGTTCAGGACTTCTGCTCCAATTGATGGCCGTGTCAAGGAATTGGCCGATGTTCGCCCTCAGTGCTTCAATGTCCACAGTCAACGTCTCCGGTTGGCTACTGACCTGCCACTATAATGAAATTCAGCCCTGTAAGCATCGACTCTTTCGTAATCGGCCGGCGAACACCCATACAACGAGCGAGAGGGGACACTCTGCTATTCGTACCGGAGCGATTTTACTGGATCGGAGTTGGCCGTGCGAAAGCACTGGATTGCCACCGTGAGCAACGCGACAGCCAATACCCCGCCGGTGACTACTCCGTAGATCAGCACTGAGAAGCCGGCCCGCGACGTGAAGCCGGCATAGAAAGCCTCGATTGCGAACCACGCGATGGGCCAGGCGATGACGCATGCCACCAGCACCGGTTTGATGAAATCCCATGCCAGCAACATGACGATGGAGTCGGCGGTGGCGCCCAGGGCCTTGCGAATGCCCACTTCCTTGGTGCGGCGCAAACTCGAATAGCTGGCCAACGCATAAAGCCCGAACCCGGCTATCAGCACAGTAACCACACTCGCCATCAGCGCGGCCATGCTCAATCCGTCGGTACGATCGGCGATGATGTCATCGAAGGTCTGCGCGAAAAACGTGCGCTCAATGGGTACCGAAGGCTGGTGTCGTTCCCAGACTGTATCAATGTGGTTGAGCGCCGCCTCGGTTTGCATCGGGTCAAGCCGCAAATGAAGGTAGCGCATCGGGCTCACCGTGGAACGAAGAATGCCAATGGAACGTTCGGCCGCCTCCATCCCGCTGCTGAACTGAAAGCGTTTGACCACACCAATCACTCTGAAGTTTGTGTCGAACAGGTCAAAGCTCTGCCCGATGGCGGCGTCCGGAGAATCGAAACCGAAGCGCCGGGCCAGCAGATCGGTTATCACGATGCCGTATACCTGCCCTTCCGAGTCCTCCGCTCCACCTATCCCCTGGGGCGGAATGAAGTCGGAGACAAAGTCTTCCGAGAAACTGCGTCCGGCCAACAGTTCCATTTCGTAGGTTTCGATAAAGCCTGGACTGACACCGGTATGCGCGACGGTGATGGTTTCGTCCGGTGCGAAACGAGGAATGCGCCAGGGATTGATCGGTCCGGTGCCGGGTGGACGGAAATCGGAAGTGGCCACGGACAATACACCCGGGTGCTGTTCCAGTTCATTCACCAGTGCGGTGTAGTTGAAGACTTCAGGGTTAATTGTACTGTAACGGCTGTCCAGAATAACCAGATTATCTCTGTTATAACCTACGTCCAGTTCCCGCAGGTGGTTGGTCTGCACATAAATCGCGATGGCAAGCAACATCAGCGCCGTGGACAATGCAAACTGCGCCGTAGTGACCGCCGCCTTGCTCAGCCTGCCGCGTCGTGTCGTGGTGTTGGCGTTTTTCACAATGCTGGCAGGTTGCAGGTGTGACACCGACACCGCGGGAATGAACCCGGCCACCACACCGGTTACCACAACCAGTGCGACCAGCGCTGCGATGAAACCGGTGCGAAACAGGTCGAGGAAACTGAACCCGGTTTCGGTGAGATTGGTATAGGTGGGCAGTGCTATCGCAACCAACGGTATCGCGATGAACAACGCAATCACCGTCAATAGCAGCGACTCAACAAGAAACTGCGCAATAATCTGGCGGCGGCTGGCGCCCAGGGTTTTGCGCACACCAATTTCCCGGTTCCGCTGGGAAAGTTGCGCCAGGGACAGGTTCATGTAGTTGATGCAGGAGGTGGCCAGAATCAGAATGGAGAAAACGACCAGGCCGAGCAGCACGGTTTTTGACGTGGAGGTTTCCACGGTACCGAAATTATTCAGCGGGTTCAGATAGATGTCGTCAAGGCGTTGCAGCGACAGCCCCAGACCGATCTGGCGGCTGAACGTCACCGCACCCTCAGGCAGGTTGCGCTCCAGAAATTCCGGCAAATCCTGGCTCACTTGCTCCGCGGTGGCCTGGTCCGGAAACGTCAGATAAGCCTCGCTGCCCTGGAAGCCGATCCAACCGTTGTTGTTCATGAAGTTCTCGCCGTACAACCCGGTACCGGTAGGAATGGAAATTAGCATGTCCATCTGTGTGGTGGCGGCAACCGGGTAGTCGGCGATCACACCGATCACCCGCAAATCGGCCTGGTTGTTGATGGTCAGGGTCTGGCCCATCGGATTGTCTTGGCCGAAATACTTCCGTGCCGTGGATTCGGTCAGAATCACGGTGTTGGGTTCGATGAGCGCGCCGCTGGCGTCGCCCTGGATGAACCGCAGGTCAAAAATGGGAATGGCATCGGGCTCGGCCCAGTAGAAATCATTCTCGGACGCTTCGTTGCCGCGGCTGAACAAGGCGTTACCGGCACGGATTTTAGCGGCGTACTCAATCTGGTCACCGTAATCGAGCCGCAGTTGCGGAATATAGGGTTCGGCCGTGGCGCGGGTTCGATACGGCGTGTTGGTCTCCCGCACCATCATATGGGTCACCAGCCGATAGGTGTTTTCCCAGTTGGCAATATGTTTGTTGGCGCTGCCTATATATTGTACGTGCATCACAACCAGCATGCTGCAGGCCAGCCCGAGCGTGAGGCTGAAAATTTTGATGCCGGAAAAAACCGGTTGCTTGCGCAGTTGCTTCAGCGCGATTGACAGGTAGTTGTAGAACATGGATGCAATTTTTCCTTGGGGCCGGGTTTCGGGTCGGGTTGGCGCACGTTGAACGCGCCTTGAATAGTAGACGAGCCAAACCCGAAAAGGTTTATTTTCCACCCCGGCAAGCCCGGCCGCCGCGACACAGGGGTTGGTGAACCATTCTGGACAAATGGCCTGTCCCGGATTAGCCTGTCAGGACTCGCGGATGACGCGGGAGGTGGCCGATTTCACCAATTTTGTACTGCCCGGTTACGGCCACATGAATGCGATGCGCCCGGGAACCGGCTACGGCGAACGGCTCGAGTTTTTTATCGATTCGAATGATTCGCAGTGATGCTGCGAGTCAGGGCAATGTAACAGCATCCAGCCCTTCGGTCAGCTCGACATAGGTTCCCCAGGGGTCGGTGAAGAATGCGATCGCGATACCCAGTGACGGCACGGGAGTATAACCTCTGTCCAGGGTGATGCCGCTGGCTTCGAGCCGGCGGCAAAACGCTTCGAGGTTTTCCACTTCAAAACCGATATGGTCAATCGAGCGGCCGCGGGTGGGCGCTACCGGGTCCGTCGACGGGGCGAAGGTAAGGTTGACTCCCGGCAGATCCGCCGCGGGCTGCCCGATGCGGGTGCCGGGGATCGCGCCGAAATGCTCCACATACCATTGCTGCATGGCTTCGCCTTCCTGGGTTGCCCAATGGATGTGATGCATCTGGATTGGATGTTCAATGGCGGTGTTCTCAATCAGTTCCACCTTGGTGTCGTCGGGTCCCAATACGTAGGCGATGGTATTGCCGCCGTCCCTCCGCGCGATACCGTCCACGACGGTATAGCTGGCGGGCAGTTCCTGACGGGTGATCATCTGGAAGCCAATGTCCTGAAGCCGGGCCACGTCAGTGTGAATGTCCGTTGTTTCGAATCCCACATGGTTAACCACCGACCCGATCGTTCCCGCGATTGGCTCACGGCTGGTGAGGAACACCAGCACATTGGGAAACGAAATAACCTCCGCGGTGGAAGTGCCGATGGTGACGGAGGACCCCCCTAACCCATCGATCCAGAATTTCTTGTGGGCATCTATATCCGACGCATTGATATGGTGATGACCATAAACCACCGGGTTATCACGTGCCGCCAGAAGCTGTGCTCCAGCACCTTGGGACAGAGCCACCAACACCACGGAAACAAACAATAATCGCATGACCTTACTCCTTGGGGCGGGGTCGGACCACTCTCTTGATTTATTGAATTACTAAACCAAAAAACCCCACCCGGTTTCGCTGGATGAGGTTTTTGTTTGGCTTTTGGTTGGGGGTTATGACCTACTGATCAGTGTCTTGAAATTCCACATGAATTTCCAATTCGATATCGTCGCCCACCCCAAAAGACACCATATTATCCAGGCCGAAATCCGACCGCTGGAAGTTGACGCTTCCCGAGAAACCCAGCGTATAGCGTCGAGTCAGAAAATTACGGCCACCACCATGAAAGTCGGCAACAAGAGTCACCGGAGCCGTGGTTCCCAATAAGGTCAGATCGCCTTCAAACACGAAGGTATCCTCATCTGTGGCTTCCACCAACGAGGTTGTCCTGAACACGGCTTGTGGATAATTTTCCACATCAAACCAGCTTGAGCCGCGAAGTTCTTCTTCAAATTCAGGCAGGTTCACATTGATTGACGACGTATCGACAATGACTTCCAGACTGGAATTGGCAACATTCTCCGGATCAAAATCCAGAGACGCATCAAAATCGGTGAAACGACCAATGAATGTAGAGAAGCCCAGATGATTTATTTTGAACAACAGCGCCGCATGGTCTTTATCGAGCGTATACCCTCCCCCCCTGAGTTCTTGAACTTCAGTTTCAAAATTAGGTGTCACCAGACGGTCGCAGGATAGCAATAAAGCTGAACAGACCAGGATTAGCGAAAACCGACCGCACTTGAAAAACAAACTGGAAAACATGAAATAAGCCTTAGCGAAAGTAAAGTTTAATTATTGCTGGACAGCGTAGACATCCACTTCGATGGACACGTCGTTTGGAATCGCCGATGTGTTCGCCCAGTAGCCCTGACCAACGCCATACTCCAGTCGCTGAATCGTCACTTCACTGGTCAAGTGAAAGCGGGGCTGGCCGTCGTACATCTCAATTTCGAAATTGAACGGAAAGCTCAAGGGACGGGTTTGATCCCGGATGGTCAAACTGCCATCGGCTACGAAGGTGTCCATTGATTCCAGACGGCAATTTTCGGCCTGAAAGCTGGCCGTTGGCCATTGGTCCACGTCGAACAGTTCGATATCCAGCAGGTAATCCAGCACTTCAGGGTTATCGACACTGATATCGGCAATCGGGATCGTTACCGAGAAATTACACGCGCCCGGGCTCATGGGATCTATCTCGAAGGTCGCTTCCACGTTTTTAAACTCGCCCTGATAGGGTTCGCCTTCGTAAGCATAATTGAAATAGACGCGGGACTCGTTGGGATCGAGCACAAAATCGGCAGCCTGCGCGGGCAGGCCAACGACCAACAATAACGGCGCAAGCGCCGCCCGGTGCAATAATTTGTTTAGCATAGCTACTTACTCCTTACTACGGTATCAGGTTACGGTAACGCGTAGGCCACCAATTCGGTCGGCCGGCCGCCTCCGCTGACAAACATGGCGACGTATTGCTTGCCATCGTGTTCATAGGTCATGGGCACGCCAGTCTGTGTATTGGGCAGTTCGATCGTTGCGACGATCTCTCCGGTTTGTTTGTCGTGGGCGCGCAGCCAGCGTCCACCGCCCGAACCTTCACCCGCAAACAGCAGGGTTTTGGTGAGCACGATGCCGGCCCGTGTCGGAACGCCGGTGCGTGGCAGGTCAACACCCTCCAACGCAGGATTGTTGGCGATGGAGTCCGGTGTATCCGCGTTGGCAACCTGCCAGACATGATCGCCACTGTTCATATCGATCGCGGTAATACGGCCATAAGGGGGTTTGACCACCTCCAATCCCTCTACCCTGGGGACGCGCACACCAAATGCCTGGCTGAAGGCGACGTCGGAATTCTCATCATTTGCGACGGACAATACGGACAGGGCTGTTCTGGAGGGCACGTACAGGATACCGGTTTCCGGATCGACGGCGCTGCCTTCCCAGTTGGCGCCTCCGGTGGCGGACGGCAGACTCAGCGTGCCAACCGTACCGTCCGCCGCATCCGCCAGTGAGGGGGGTTGATAGACATTGGGACTCAGGCGGAATTCCGAGAGTGACTCCAGGGCCTTCGCGCGAAGTTCCGGCGTAAAATCGATCACATCGTCTTCAGTGAACCCTTGTCTGTCGAATGGCGCGGGCCGCGTGGGGAAAGGTTGTGTGGGCGAGTACCATTCACCGGGTACGTCTCCGGCGGGAACCGGGCGCTCCTCAATAGGCCAGATTGGCTCACCGGTCGCCCGATCAAAAGTGTAGACCCAGGATTGTTTGGTCACCTGCATCACCACTTCACGGCCATTGGGCAGATCCGCCAGAACAGCCGCGGACGGGTTATCCCAGTCCCAGATGTCGTGATGGATCAATTGGTAGTGCCACTGGCGCTCGCCGGTCGTGATGTCCAGGGCGACCAGCGCATTCGCGAAAAGGTTGTCACCGGGCCGGTCACCACCGAAGCGGTCACCGGTTGCCGATTCCACCGGCAAATAGACATGGTTCAGCTCCGGATCACCGGACATGGGCGACCAGACGCCCGCGTTACCGGTAAATTGCACCCCGTCATCAAGCCAGGTTTCAAAGCCGACTTCGCCGCGTTCGGGAATGGTGTGGAAAGTCCACAGATGTTCACCGCTGCGTGCATCAAAGCCACGCACGTCGCCGACAACATTGGTCTTGGACCGCGGGCGCATACCCACCCGGTGCGCAGGACCCACTACAATCACATCGTTCATGACAAAGGGCGGCATGGAGGAGCCGATATCGATGTCGTCATAGCCGTCTTCGTAAGCATTACGCAGTCCGACGAACATATCGATCACGCCATTATCACCAAAATCAGGGTCGGGGATGCCGGTTTCAGCGTCCAGGGAAACCAGTTGAAAGCCAGGCGTGATGGTCAGAATGCGTGTCTCGTCACCATTGCGGTAGAACGCCACCCCACGACCGGCACCCTTGCGCGGCGCGTTGTCGTATCTTTCGCCTTCCTGAGGGCGCCACACCCACAATATTTGTCCGTTGGCAGCGTCGAGTGCCACCACATTGCGCGTGGCGCCCATGGTGGCGTACATCACGCCATCGACCTCAAGTGGTGTAGAGGTGTTGTTGAACTCGGGCGAGGGACCGAATTTCTCCGTGTTGAAGCGCCATGCAAGCTCCAGAGAGCCGACGTTTTCCGCATTGATCTGGTCGAGCGGCGAATAGCTCTGAGCCGCCATATTGCCGTTATAATCCGGCCAGTCCCCGGCGTCGATACTGGTACCGGACTGGCTCCACACGGCCGGGGCACAGATAAGGACACCGACACTCACGATGAAAGACGACATCAATCGCTTTCTTGTTACCATCTTTGACTCTCCCACTCTACTTTAGCTTATCACTCTACTTTGCCTTACCACGCTGGCTTACCACTCTCGCGTCTTTAAATCCTGCGCACCTGTCAGATTGTGCCCACCTTCTTGCTTGGCCGAGTTGGCCGTCGACCGCGTCCGGCCACCGGGGCTACACCAGGCGGACCTTTGAAGGGGTGATCGTAGCCAAGGATCAAGCATTCCGGAGAATAAGCAATCTGTTTTCCACAAGCAAGCATGAAGACGTAAGTTATTGTTACGCCCCTTAGACCGTGATTCTCGCCTTGATTTGACAAGTTTAGCATTGTGGCCTGTCAACCCCCAGGAAAATCGTCCATCAGGGACCCTCTGAACAGCGCTAGGGCCGCTCAGCCAGGTCTGGCGCCTGCCGCCGCAAGGCGTCAGCCACATACCGCACAATCCGCAGCCACCCCAGGTAAAATCCAAACACGCTCAACAGCAATCCGCCGCACAGCAGAGTCATCATGCCGATATCCCACAGCGGCCGGCTACCGTACCAGAAGCGGAAATCCAGGCTGTGCAGGCCGCTGAACAGCCAGCGCTCGGTACGGCTGAGCCGGTGATTGGTGGCAACAATCCGGCTGTCCCTGAGATTCACGTAATACCAGGTATTTAACGGATCATCGAACTTCACTCGCAACACTGGCAGCGGCCGCTCATAGCACTGATAATTGTTGCGGGGGTAGTAATAGTTATCGTATTCGTCCAATACCCTGCTCTCCTCGACCGGAACACCCATCGACGCGGTTTCCAGCACTTGCTGCAGAGCGTCGGCGTCAAACAGCGACGTACGCTCTTCCAGGCTGCCCGCGTGGACCAACCGGGTCTGCAATGGCGGATCCTCCGCCGCGCTGTCACCTCCGGCAAAGACCAGTTCAAAATAAGGCTGTCCCTGAATCGTTGTCGGGCGTACCTGTTTCAGGTCTGCGTAGTTCTGGAGGCTGAGAAGATCCGTGCTGGAGGGATAGGCGATGCGGTCGAAGCTTTCCAGCGCCGGCTGTTCGCCGCGCAACAAATTCGGGGGCAGTTGCATGCCCTGCGCCGTGGTCCAGCGGTAGGGTTCCATAGAGAGCAATCCGCTGAACGCCCAGGTGAGCGTCAGCACTCCGAACACTGAGCCCAGGATATAATGCCAGCGATGCGCGCCCCGATACGGGATGGATTTGCCCAGGTTGAACGGCCGAACGCGGCGAAACTGGGTGACAGACAGCAACAGACCGAGCACGACAAAGACACAGGCCAACGTGGATGTCCACACGACAGCGCGAACCCACAGGCGCTGGTTTTCCCGCAGGGACTCCAGATAGAACCAGTGCGGTATGGCGCCGGCCCAGGCCAGCAGACGGTCGGTCATATCAGTATGAAGTAACACCTCGCCCCTTTGCGGGGAAACATACACTTGCGAACCGCGGCCATCGGCCACTTCGAAATGTTGCAGCGGCAAGGAGTCGCGCAATTCCAGCGTCCACTGATCGGTTTCCTCCAGCAAGCCGGTGCGTGTAACCAGCGACGGATCGACCCCCATGAACTCCGCGGCGATGTAGTGTGAGTCAACCTGCCCCGACCGCAGATGCTCTGTGGTATCAGCAAACACCGCGGTCAGCGGTGAGCCGGGAAACCGGTAGGCGGGACGGCCCGCAAGCATCTGCAGATCCGGCAATGCCTCAGTCCCGGCGGCGGCAGACGCCTGCGCCGGTGTCACGCGCACTTCGGTGAGATCGAGCGGGGCGCTACGCTGCAATCTCTCCACCTCGGTAAGCGACGGCATCCCGCCGGTGTACATCATGACAATGCCGGAAATAAACCAGAGGATGAACACGCCGCTGAGTGGGATGCCGAGATACCGGTGACTGAGAATCAGGTAACGGCGAAATTGCTTCATGACCTGGCCTTTGGGTGCGAAACGGCGCGCCGCGGAACCACTTTAGTCGATCTCTTCGTAAAACCCCGAGACATGCAATTTGACCGTGATATCCTCACTGCTCTCATTGTTCAGATACCAGCCGTGTATGCCATCGAACGGAGCAACCAGGGTTCCCGCCTCCGCACCGTCGTTGTGTATTTTGTAGAACATGACGGTGCCGGGCTCCTCTCCGATACGGTGGGTGTGACCGTGAAATTCCGAAGTCAACAATTCGGGTTGCGCCATGTCCACAGTCCAGTGATATATGATCGAATCACCCTCATCAAGACCCAGTTTGAATTCCAGCGCGGACTCGCGCAATACCAGGATGTCATAGTCATCCTCAAGATATTGCCGCTGGGAATCGAAGAAGGTGTGCTCCGACAACGGCACATCGATCCATTCCACCGGCTCCCCATCTTCATTGTCACCGCCGCACGATGACAACAGGCAGGCGCTCAAAAAAACAACGACCGAGCGTTCCGGAATGGATTTGCAACGACGATAAAAACTCAGGACGTGGGGCAGCATTCAAAACCTGTAGGTATACGAAAGGTGCAGCGTTCTTTCCATGCCCAGGTTCCTGTAGAGGTATGATTCGCCGGTGGCGTCTTCAGTACCCAGATCGATGCGGGTAGTATACTCCTCATCGGTCACGTTCTCCAGCCGCAGCACAATCCGATGCTGCTCATCACTGCCGGCGTTATAGAAAGCGGAAAGGTCGGTGACCACATAGCTGTCCCGCGACGCACCCCGCCGGGCATTGATGTCGCTAACGAAATTGCTGTTGAGGGAAACCCCTAAAGGCAGGCCCGCCGCACGATAATCCAGGCGTATCTTGCCTTCACTGCGCGGTATGCCGGTCAACTGCGCACCGCTGTTGTTAAGCTGTGCGCGTGTGCGGGTGTAGCTGAGCTGTGTTGACCAGGTATCGGAGAGCGGCATCGCGGCGACCAACTCGAGCCCTTCCATGTTCACTTCATCACGGGTATTGATGAAACTCTCGCCTTCCACACCGCCGATGGTAATGGGGACATAGGACTCAATGTAGTTCTCGATATCGCGCTTGAATACGGTCATTTCAACGTTCATGGCGTACAGATTGCCGCCCAGAGACAGATTGATATTATTGCTTTGTTCCGGTTCCAGATCCGGGTTACCGATGGCAAACCAGCCCCCGTCTGGCACGCCGTCATTATCGTTGTCGTAGTATTCATTGAGAAACAGAGCCTCCGCGTCCGGCAGCCGGAATGAGGTGCCGAGGTTGCCCTGCACGTACAGGCTGTCATTGAAGAAATGCTTGCCTGTCAGGTTCCACACCGTGGAGTCATCCGCGTCGGAAGCCTGGTTGTTGCGTATACCCAACGCCAGCGTACTGTCAGCAAACAATTCGTTGGTGGTTCGGATCTGTATAAAAGGAGCATTGACCGTCTCTTCCTGGTCGGCAATGCGCCATACCTCGTCCTCACCGGAAAAATTCTGATGGTCGAAACCCAGCACATACTCAAAATTTCCGCCGTAATTCAGTTTGGCCATGGCGTTAAAACCAGTATCCTCATAGCCCCAGAAGGCTCCGTCACTCACCACACGCACACCACCGGTCAGATTGCCGCCGGCATCCAGCTCGTTGTCAATCTGGGTGAACTCGGTATCCCATGTGTGCCGGTAGGCCTTGATGAACAACTCGATGTTATCACTGACCTGCCAGTCGTATTTCATGGTAAGAATTTCTTCTTCCCTGTCGTTGCTGCCGGTGTTGTTCAGGAACGGCCGCGCGAAATCGAGATCGGCGCTGGACAATTGGTATTGCAGCGACAAACGCGACTCCGCCGTGGCATTCCAGGCATATTTTACTCCCGCGGTAGAGACCTCGTAGCCTCGCTCATGGTCCGTGGCACTCGGCTGGATGTCCTCGCCGGCCCAGGGCGTATACCCATCCGCGTCGTCCCTGGAGCCATAAACCACGAGCTGATGATCCCCGGAGGCGCCGCTGAAGAAACCATTGACGTTGAAGCCGTTGTTACTGTTTACCCCGGTCGACAGCGCGCCTGTGTTTTGCTGGCTAAAGGCCCGGGTCACTATATTGACCACCCCGCCCACGGACTGCGTACCGTAAAAGATGCCCTGCCCCCCTTTTAACACCTCGATACGCTCCACCATGTGGGCGGGCACGGTGTCCAGCGGGCTTGTTCCGTTGTAGAGGCGGTTGGTGATGCGAACTCCGTCAACCAGCCAGAGGATTTCCTGGGCACGCGAACCTTGCAGCGAGGCGTCAAAGTAATCAAATGGTCCATTTTTCGGAGCGATGTGCAGACCCGGGACCATCATCTGCAGCGTCTGGGTAATATCCACAAAGCCGCGCTCCCGGATCTCCTCAGCCGTAATGATCTCAACCTGGTTTCCGTAGCGGCTCAATTCCAGGGGAATGGTTTCCTCCAGATATTGGGAAGTCACGACAATCTCGTCAATTTCCGCGGCGACGCCAGGGTGCGCTGCAAGCGTTGTCAGTAACGTCGCGAGACCGGTATTTATACCGCGTTTCAATAAATGGCGTTTCAATGCAGGTTCTCCCATCAGGATACTGAGTAAGAGGCGATTATGGTGGCGGATACCACCCGGAACCAGCGAAACAGTGTATTGTAACCGTTGCACTTAACGTTAAGAGACCGGTTGTTATGCCGGATAGCGCTTGTCATGATTGCCGACCGTCGGCACAACACGAAAAAAGTGGACAACCCGGCCAATTCGGCATACAGTCCTCTCTCTTCTAGTTTGTGGGGCAACCAGTGCACCCTTGCCGTATGCAAGGTATGCCCCCGGTTACTCCATATGCTGTCAGTTTTTGAGCAATGCTCTCTTTATACAGATTACCGCCCCCCCGGCGTTCCGCTGGACAGCCCGCAATGGGTGTTCACGGCAGCGCATTGCGTACCGCGCCTGTCTCTAACAGATAACCGCAGTGACTCCTCATAATAAATGAACTAAAAATCTAGTCTAAGGAACTCACCATGGCTGGCAATAACAAAAATGACAGTACCAATGATTCCAAAAATTCCAAGGGTGGCAATAATCCTCTAGCAAGCGGTGCCGGTAATAATAACGCGCAGGGCGGTCAGGAAGGCGACACCATTGTTGGGGGCGAAGGCAACGATGTCCTCATCGGCAAGAAAGGCAACGACACCCTCTCAGGTGTAGCCGGGTTGGATGTGCTGGAAGGAGACCACGGTGAGGATGTTCTGTCCGGAGGGGCGGATGCAGACCTGCTGGACGGAGGCATGGGCGATGATCTGGTCCAGGGAGATGACGGAGACGATATCCTGGCTGGCGACAAGGGGTCAGATATCCTGCTCGGTGGTGCGGGCAACGATGTTCTGCTCGGCGATGGCAAAACCAAAGGCAACGGCAAAAACTGGGGCAAAGACAACCCGGGAAATGGCAAAAATGGCAATGCCAATGCTGAGTGGCAGGACTGGGCAACCCTCAATGACGGTAATTCCCAGGCGGAACCTGCTGATGATTACCTCGATGGCGGTAGTGGCAACGACAGGATTTTTGCCGGCCAGGGGAATGATGTGGGGCTATACAATGTTCTGGAGAACACCGGAGCCAATGATACCTACGATGGTGGCTCCGATATTGACAAACTCAAGCTTGAATTAACGCTGACAGAATGGTTGAGCCCGGTATTCCAGACTGACCTTGCAGCCTACCTTACCTTCATCGCAAATCATACGGACCCGGGCACCGGAGAGGCCGATTCCTCAGTCTTTACCTTCAATGCATTCAATCTGGCTGCCAGCGCCTGGGAAGAACTGGGAACCAGTGTCGATGGTGTTGATGTCAATCCGGAAGATGAAGCCGTCATTGCACATGACGATGCCTTCGCGACTGACGAGGACTCCTCGATCAGCGGCAATGTGTTACTCGACAATGGTAACGGTGCCGATGAAATTCCTGATTTTTTGCGCGCCGTGCGTCTCGTTTCCAGCACCAACAGCGAGTTAACGCTCAATAGTGATGGCAGCCTGAGTTATGACCCGGGTATTTACTACCAGTATCTGGCAGAAGGTGAACAGGCCATCGACTCTTTCACGTATGAAGTGGAAGATGCCAATGGGGATATCAGTGTCGGTACGGTCAATATTACCGTTACCGGCACCAACGACGGGCCTGTTGCTGTGGCGGATACCGGGGATACTGATGCTGATACGGTGATCACGCTTGATGTGCTGGCCAATGACACAGATGTGGATACCAGCGATGTACTCACTGTCACAAGCGCTTCAAGTGGTAGTGGAGGCCAGGTAACGATAGTCGACAACAAAGTGGTTTTTGATCCAAGAAATGCATTTAATCATCTAATCAAGGGCGAACTGGAAGATGTGACACTCAGCTACAATATCAGTGACGGCAATGGAGGAACGGATACTTCAACGGTTGTGGTTACTGTCGAGGGCACCAATACGCCCCCGGAAGCTGTCGATGACAATGCCAGCACCACAGAAAACTCAGCCGGCATTTCGGTAAATGTGCTTGTCAATGACATAGACCCTGATCCTGGCGAAGTGCTTGCTCTCACCAGCGTTACCCTTACCGGCGGCAAGGGCAGCTTTCAGTTCGATGACACAAACGTGTCCTGGCAGCCGGATGACTATTACTACCTGCTGGATGTAAATACACCTGCCGGACAGAATCTGACCCTGGTCAAAGGGAGTGACAGAGAGCAGGGCAAGGATTACCAATTCGCGCACACCGATTATGATTTTCTTGCCGTTGGTGAGTCCGCCACAATCACTTTGGAATATACAGTTGAAGATCGTTTCAATG
>JBBDLF010000022.1:15859-106419 GCA_040879025.1 Pseudohongiellaceae bacterium | reverse complement strand
GCTCCCCGGCCGGAAAAGAACACCAAATTCCCACTTGACGCCCAACTTCCAGGCCAAAAAAGAACACCAATCCAACCAACGAACAACAAAAAAGTACTATCGTTGATAGTCCCGGGGCGGAACACGCGGCGCCAGTACCCGTTCGACTTGCAGCGCCGCATCCACCAGAGTCTGCTCGGCAAAGCTTGGCGCAATCAGCGTCAATCCCGTCGGCCTTCCGTCCTCAGTCAGTCCTATGGGTATTGTCATAGCCGGGTAATTCGCCAGTGCGGCCACCGCCGCGTGCAGATTGTTGATGGACAACAGAATATCGAGTTGCCCTTCCACAAAAACGGACTCCAGCAGTTCACGCGCGCTGTCGCGTAACCGGTTTCGCAGCAGCGCCTCATCCTCCGCACCAATCTGAAGATCAACCATCAGGTCAAACAGCGCCTGTCCGTAAGGCGCACGTAGTGACGGTGCCTCGCTGTTAAAAAGCAGAATGTCATCGACGCTTCGCGCCGCTACTTCATCCGCCGCCATCTGGCGCAGGTAATTGCTGAGATCGCGGTCCATTTCCGCCGCCAACAGCCGATCGAATCCTGATGCCGAAAACGTCGGCATCGCCACGTTCGTCATACGGGCACCCGCATCCGCCAGCGCAGTAGTGGCTGCTCTGTACTGGCCGTTCTGCGCCAGACTTTCCAGTTCCCCCAGCCTGAACTCCCCCAGCGGCACCTGCCGCAGTTGAAGAGACGCATCCGCGCTCAATAACGGCATGGCGCGATCGCGCTGATCGAACCCGCTCATCGCGTTGAACAGCCTCACCGCGTCAGCGACATTCCGGGCAACCGGTCCGGGCGAATCCAGACTGCCCGCCAGCGGAATGATACCGGTACGGCTCAACATGCCCGTTGAGGGTTTCAGTCCCACCACCGCATTTGCGCTCGCCGGCGACAGGATGGAACCGGAAGTTTCGGTTCCTACAGCCGCCACGGCCAGATTGGCGGCTACGGCAACGGCGCTGCCTGAACTGGAACCGCCGGACTCAATACGCCTTCGACCGTAAGGATTCAGTGTCTGACCGCCGATGGCGCTGTATCCCAGTGGGCAGTCGTCGCAGAAAAAATAAGCCCATTCACTGAGATTGGCCTTGCCCAGCACCACCGCACCGCTCTCAATGAGGCGTGCCGTGATAAACGCGTTGCCTGTACGGTTATTTCGCAGTGCCAGCGCGCCGGCCGTCGTGGCCATGCCATCGGCACCGATATTGTCTTTCAATAAAACCGGCATGCCGAACAGGGAATCATCATCGATGCTCACTTCCCCTGCCAAACGCTGCTGATCCCGTCGTCTTGCGTCAGCCAATGCTTCAGGGTTGACCGCCAGGATAGCATTCAATGAGCGGGCATTGTCGCTTTCTATAGCCCGGATGCGGTAAAGGTAAAATAACACCAACTCTTCATAATTGAATTTTTGTTCTATTACAGAGCGTTGCAATGAGGCAATATCCTGTTCCAGAATCAATGGCAGTAGAGCCTGATAACGCGCGGCCGGGAATGCGGCCAATTCTTCCTCGAAAGGCCGCCACAGTGTGTTTTTGTCCAGGACCCGTGAATTGATCAACTGGAATCGCATACGGGGATTACCATGCCCCGCCTGCTCCGCCAGTTCAGCGGATTCGTCGTAGGGAGTCCAGAGCGGAGCAGGAGCTTCCGCCGCGAAACAGCCGAACGCGAACCACAGCGCGCTGAACGCCGGCGCCAGTTTACAGGCACGGAACAGTCTGATCAAAGCAGGGTTGTGTCGCATGGATAGCTCTGCGTACCGCTCTACATTTCGCTCTTTATGCCATAGTGGCTCATGATGGTTTCACGAGTGATGATTCCGACGACCCGGCTGTTCAAAAGCCCTCCCGAACGCTCCACGTACAGCGCATCAGCCTCGGTCTGCTGTATCAGAACACTGGCCTGATACAGGCTAGCCTCCGGTGGAATGGGGGCCAGTGCATAGCGCCGCCCGGGAATTTCCATCAGGTCAATTTCATCTATCGTGTCATCTTCCGTCGATTTTCCATCCCGATCAAGATACTTCGCCAGATTTGACATGCTGAGCAGCCTCAGGTCCTGACTCGCTTCTTCGATAACGATCCACAGCACTCCGGTATCGAGCAGGGTTTGTGCCCGATCGGGCTTGATGTGCCGCCCGCTGCTGACGAACGACGTTTCCATGACACTGCGTACACCGATACGGGAAAGAAACTGCCGCCCCGCCTTGTAGTTAATGCCGTGCCCAAGCGAGTGCAGTTGTTCCATGAAAATGCCCCTGCATTTGAATACCTGCCTCACCGTGACGCTGGAGACAACAACGACCAGCATGCTGGGAAAAATGATGGCGGGGCTGTTGCTCAATTCCAGAATCGCCACCAGCGCGGCCAGAGGCGCGTTCAAAACCGCCCCCATCAATGCCACCATGCCTACCACCGTGTAGAAATCCGGTGTGGATGACGTCGGCACCATCATGTTGCCGACTATGCCGATCACCCCTCCCAGACAGCCGCCGATAACCAGCGTTGGACCAATCAGACCGCCCAACATGCCAAGGCCCGCGGCAACGGCGGCAACCAGCAGTTTCGCGACCACGATAAGCAGCAATAATTGCACCTCCAGATCGCCGTCTATAGCGCCGTTGAGCGTATCGTAGCCACTGCCCAGCACTTCGGGAACGCCGATGGCGACGAGCCCCGTCACCAGTCCGATAGCCAAAAAGCGAAGCCGGATGGAATGATTCCGCAGCCGAAAAAAGAACATGTAGAACCGGATGAAGCACGCGGCCACCAGAGCGAATACCAGCCCCGCAAGCACCAGGTACGGCAGTTCCCAGAGCAGGTTCATTTCCAGTTCACCGGCACTCAATGCGGTGAACTGACCGAACACCATCTGGCTGATTACCGTACCCAGTACCGAGGCGATAATCACCGGTATAAAGCCAATGATGGTGTATTCCATCAATATCACTTCCATGGAGAAAATCACCCCGGCCATTGGTGTATTGAAAGAGGCGGAGATACCGGCCGCCGCCCCGCAGGCCACCAGTGTGCGCATGCTGTTGTTGGGTAGCCGCAACCACTGACCCATCAAAGAAGAGACACCCGCCCCTATATGAATAGCCGGGCCCTCGCGGCCTACACTTTGCCCACTAAGCTGTGTGATGATGCCGCCAAAAAATTGCACAATGATGTTTTGCCTGGGCAGTTTGCCTTCGTGATTGTGCAGGCGGTCCAGCACATGGGAAACGCTCACCTGGCGGTAGGCGGGATTAACATAGTGCAGAGCGAAACCCAGCACGATGGCACCGGTGAACGGAAACAGGAACCGCGCTGCCGGCGGCAACGTTTCAAAGGCATTGCTGTCGCCCAGCACAAAAAACAGGGGAGTTTCCGCGGCCAGGCGAAACAGCACGATCAGGAATGCCGAAAGGATGCCGCTTAGGATACCCAGTATCAGCAATTGCGGCATTGCATCGTAATAGGCCAGTTTGTGACGGAAATTATCCAGGGAACTCCTGAACTTTTGCCGCAACTTGCCGGGGGGAGAAGAATTCACGCCATGAGCCTGTGTCAGCGATTCACAGCATCATAGACCCTGCGGGCGGCAAGGACAAATCCCTGCCCGGGAGTGACCGGATTACTCGTGGCGCAGCGCTTCCACCGGGTCCATTTCCGCGGCACGCATGGAAGGATAAATACCGAAGATGACCCCGATCATCGCTGATATGGAAAAAGCGAGAACGGGCGCGGCAAAGCTGACAATGGTCGTCATGTCCCAGAAGACACTGATAAGAAACGGGATGATGATTCCTATAACCACGCCGATGAGGCCGCCCACCCCCGACAGGATGACCGCCTCGATCAAGAACTGCAGCACGATATCTTTTTTCTTGGCGCCCAATGCGCGTCGAATGCCGATTTCCCGTGTGCGCTCGGTCACGCTTGCCAGCATGATATTCATGATGCCGATGCCGCCCACCAGCAGCGAGATACCCGCGATGGCGCCGGCAACAATCTGGTCTCGCAGCGCGCTCTCCTCGGCCTGGCGGATCAGCGCCAGGGGCACCTCAACGGCATAGTCCATGTCACGGTGCCGCCGCCTGAGAATCTGTTCAACTATTTCACCGGTTTCCAGTACATGATCCTGGTTCTCGATCTGGATAATGGCTTCATGCAGTTCCACCGTTTCGGATTCCATGCCGCCATTGGTCTGTCGGCTGATGGTTTCACCAAAGCGGCTTTTGGCCGCGGTGAGAGGGATGAACACCCGGGTGGGGGCGGCATTGGAACTGCCGGCCTGGTTCTGACCAAGATTGGAGAAACCTTCCGACTCCATGATGCCGATAATGTCGTAATAATCCCCCTCAACACGGATGCTCCGGCCGACAGGATTTTCCACCGGAAAGAGTTCGTTGGCCACCTCGTCGCTCAACACCATCACGTTAGCGCGCTCACGCACTTCGGCAGCGGAGAAAAAGCGCCCGGCGCGCAGGTTATAATTCCGTGACGTGGGATAATCCACTTCGGTACCCACGATATCGGTATTCATGTTGCCGGACTGGTACCAAATCCTCTTCTGGATGATACGTGAGGGAATGACACGCGTGACGCCGGGAATCGTCTGACTGATCGTTTCAATATCCTGATAGGTCAGACCGTACACCACCGACTGCCCACCGAAGGGATTGCCGCCGCCCGACTGAACCTCGGCGGGCTTGACGCTCTTGACCAGAATATTGTTGCTTCCCAGAGAACGAAACTGCTGCTGCGCTTCATAACTGGCACCTTCACTCACCGCCAGCATCGCAATGACTGCCGCTACGCCGATAACGATACCCAGTACCGTCAGCAACGACCGCAGGCCGTGAGAATAGATGCTCTTCAGGCCTACTTCCACGGTTTTGCGCACACGCAGCGTGTTGAAGTTCCAATGCGCCTTGTGGCGGCCGGACTGCGCCATAGTAGCGGCTGAGGATTTAATGACGGTGTCGCTCATCGCTTTCCACCAGGCCGTCTTTGAGGCGAATCTGGCGTTCGGATCGTTCCGCCAGTTCATCGGAGTGAGTCACCATGATCAGGGTTTTTCCGTGACGGTGTAATTCATCAAACAGATCCAGAATTTCCGCGCCGGATTTCGAGTCCAGGTTTCCTGTCGGTTCATCGGCGAGAATAATGAGCGGATCGTTCGCCAGCGCCCGGGCAATCGCGACACGCTGTTGTTGACCACCGGACAATTCGAAGGGTTTGTGTTCAAGCCGGTCACCCAGCCCTACCCGAACCGCCAGTTCCACGGCGATCTCGTGGCTTTCCTCTTCTGATTTACCCTGATAAAAAAGGGGCAGCTCAATGTTTTCCAGCAGCGTCAGTTGCTGAATCAGATTATAGGACTGAAAAATAAACCCCAGTCGCGCGCCGCGAATGGCGGAGAGGTCGTCATCCACCATTTTGGATGTGTCCTCTTCGCCCAGGTAATATTTGCCTGATGTGGGTTGGTCGAGGCAGCCCAGAATATTCATGAGGGTGGATTTGCCGCAGCCGGACGGACCCATGATGCTGATGAAGTCACCCCGGTAGAAGTCCAGGCTGATGCCGTGCAATACCTCGACGGACAGAGCGCCCATATAATAGGTTTTGCGGATATCCTCCACCCGCGCGACAAGCTGCGGGTTGGCGTGATCCATGGGCGAAGCCACGTCGGCGGAGGCAGGTCCACCGGACGCGACTGAATCATGAGAAATCATGGCGTTATCCGGAAAAGCCTTGTCCGGGCGGCAACAGCAGGACCTCTTCGCCTTCCTGAAGACCGCTGACAATCTCGATGAATTGCTCGGAAAAATCGCCTACTTCGACCACACGGCGTTGGGTTCGTCCATTGTTGGAGACGTAAACCACCTGATCATCATTGTAATAGGTCACCGCCTGCAGAGGGACATAAACCACATCATCCAGGCTGTTGACCAGTATTTCAACTTCCGCGCTCATGCCCGGTCGCAACCAGTCGTACTCACCGTCGATAAGTACCGAGGTGGGGTAAACTTTCATGTCCGGGTTCATAAACGAATTGGCCGAATCAGCTACCACGGCAACCTTGAGTACCCGGCCGGTCAGTTTGATATTGGGATAGGCATCAACCACGATATTCGCTCTCTGTCCCACCGCCACGCGCTTGACCGCTGACTCGTGAATATTTACCTTGACCACCATCTCACGCATGTCGGGAATCGTCAGAATGGGTTGCCGCTCCCGCACCGTGGCGCCTTCCTGTATCGCTTCCTGGTTGCCACGACGGCGCTGGCTGTTCTGATCGGCGGCACCGTAAACCACGAGACCGGGGCGTAGTGCATGGATCGTGGCGGCAGTGATTTGCTGATTGATATCTACCAGACGTTCGCGTTCCAGGTTGAACTTTTTCTCGGCTGACTTGAACCGCGCCTGTTCCTGGGCCTGCTCCGCGATATTTTCCTTGAGTGTGCGCTGATAGGCCATCACCGCGTTTTCATAATCAGACAACAGCTTCTCGGCGTCCTTGGGGAACGTATACTGAATGTAAAGGTTCAACGCAGTCTCGGTTTCCTGTTCCCGATTGACGGCCTTGTTGATTTTGAGTTCTTCCGCCTCCAGTTCTGTCGGCGTAATGAAGCCCCGCACTTCCAGGCGGCGCTGGCCCTCGACCCTGTCCTGGGCCAGCAGGTACTCCTGCTCGGCCACCTGAACATCATCGTACAGATTGCGAAGTTGCTGTTTGGCTTCACCGTCGGCCAGCATGTCCAGATCGGCATAGCGGGTAAAATCGATCTGGTTGCGAATAGCCATGTATTCGGCATCCATCAACAACTGGGTAACCCCAATATCGGCAGCGTCCGCTTCCTCGGGCGCCAGTTCAAGAATGGTCGCCATTTCCGTAGTGCTGTCACCTTCTTCCAGTGGTTCCCGATCGCCGGCCGGACCACGACCATCGAACTGTCCACCTGAAAAGCCACCGCCCTGAAACTGCTGCATACGATCCAGCATATCCTGCGGCACTTCTCCATCATTGTCCGCCATCATCTGACGTATTCGCTCCTGCATCTGGGGCGGCAGGGTATCGATGTCCGCGAGATCGAATGCATGCTGGCGACTGTCAACGGCAACGCCGGTATTCAGATTATCGGAGAAGTCACCACGGCGGGAATCAAGAGTCTGCGTCACTTCCTCCAGTGCCTCGGCTTCAATGGCTTCCGCGCGCGCCAGGCGTTCCTCGATCTCCAGGGTACCGATGATTTCGTTGACGATATCGGCACCAAGAAATTTCTCGAAATCCAGCCGGGCGAATTTCATGGTCTGGCGGGCATCATTCAGGTCAGTCAGATTCTGGTTGATCTGTATCTCAAGTTCCGCCTTGCGTTCTATGTAGCCTGCCTCGGCGGTTTCCACGCCGATTTCCTGGTTCAGACGTTCGTCAATCAATTGCGCCGTGTCCAGTTCCACCAGCACTTTGCCATTGCGTACGTCCTCGTCGGTTACGCGATAGCCTTCTTCAACGATACTGAGAATTTGAGCGCCCTCACGTCCACGGACACCGGAACGGATTTCCTGTGAATTCAATGCCTCCAGCGCGCCGCCTTCCAGAACGGTGACGTTCAGCGGGCCCCTTCTGGCTTCAAACGTCACGCTGCCCTGTGAGGAATCAGTGGCCTCGATACCGACCATCAGCAGGGCGACCACCACAACGCCGGCTCCTCCGGCGATCAGATATCGGGTGGAGCGTCTGGCTGCCAGAAAACGGTCGCGTGCGTTGATCCATTGATCACGCACGCCTCCGGGCAGGCGGTCCCGCAATTTGCCCAGCATTGTCTTCGCATCAAGGCTCATCGACGCCTTCCTCCCATTGTCCGTCTTCATTGATATAGAGCAAGCCGAGGTCTCTCCAGAATTCCAGCTTGGCTATATTAAAATCCACTACCGACGCCACCAGATCGGTCCGCGCCGTTGTCAGGTCGTTCTGCGCGTCAACTGTGTCCTGTATGTCACCCAGACCCAGTTCCGCCCTCAATTCGGCTTCTTCCACCCGCCGTTCGTTTATTTCAACGGCCACCTGGTTGATTTCGTAATTCTTTTGCGCCTCGGTCATGCGCCGCCAGGTGTTGGCCACATCCAGTTTGACATCGTCCACCGCGGAAAGATAATCGCGAATAGCGACATCGTAGCCTATCAATGCACGTCGGTAATCGTTGCGCTCAAGCTTGGTGTCCAGGGGCAGATCGAGAGCCAGTCCCGCGGTATACACAGCGTTCTCAAAATCCAGTTCACCCAGGTTACCGGACTCCGGCACGTTGACCCGAATACTCAGGTCGAGAGCCGGGGCCAGGGCATTCGCTGCCACGTTAACCCTTCGGGCGCTGTCCTGCACCCTGTCCAGTTCGGTGTACAAATCCAGCCGCGTGGTCAGCGCCAGTTCCAGAGCCTCGCCCAGTTCCAGATCCGGATTGACCATTCCGATTTCCGCGACTATGTCCATCTCGCTGTCATCGAGAACAATACTATCATCCTGGGTCAATCCGATTAAGACCTTGAAATTGTCCAGACTGCTTTTATAGCGCGTAATAGAGGCAGTCCAGCGTAAATCCCTCTGTAATGCGGATTGTTCCAGCCTTCCCACCTGCAACAAGGTGCGCAGGCCTTCCTCCTGGAATGCCTGTTCCCGCTCCAGGGACAGGTTCACCGCCTGCAGGCCCAGGTAATTGTTCATCGCGGTTTCACGGTCCAGCAAGACCGAGTAATACCCCGATGCCACGCGCACGGCGAAGGTCTTGCGAAAGCGCGTGAAATCCCGCAGTTCATACAGCAAATCACGTTCCGCCTGGATCAGAGCCTCGGTTTCCACTTCACGACCGAAGTCGCGCAATAAGGGCTGATCAAAAGTCGCCAGCAATGCGGAGCCGGCCGTTTCACGTATATCGCCGGTCAGAAAACGCAGAAAGTTATTGGTCAAAGTCAGGGCAACGACGCCACCGCTTTTGAGTAACACCCGGGAGCCCAGTGTGGTGGACGCATCCACGGTCTCAGTGGTGCTGATCCGCGTCATCCCTGTCAGACTCTGCATATCGGTGACAAACTGGTCCTGCGCATCCCATTGGTAGAATGCATCGCCGCCGGCGGCAAATGCCGGTGTATAGCGATAACGATCGAATGTGAGTGACAGCGCTTCCAGATAAAGCCGTTCCCTGCGGGCCTGGTACTCTCTACTGTGGTTGAACGCCAGCGCCAGCGCCTGGTCCAGGCTGATAATGGCGGCGCCTACTTCACTTTCCGCTTCAGTGTCGAGAAACTCGAACACCTCGGCATTGACGGGCACACCTTCCAGGCTGACCCCCTCGATTTGGTCGATAGACACGCCCGGGGACACGCCCGGCACCAGTTCAGCCTTGTCGGCTATGGCGGCATAGGTCTCGGTGTCGGCGCTGTCCCGGTAATCCGCGGTGGTGCACCCCGCGATGGGGGAAACCAGTAAAAGCAAGCGGGCCAGCGTGGTAAAGGGGTTCTTTGACATAGCGTGAGACACAGGATTCCAGGTACGCGATGGTTGCGGATTATACGCTGTATAGTGATTGATCCCCCCATGAAAACGACAGAAGCACCATTCTATACGTGGGATAACATAACGTTTTGCTGAGTTTTTTGTAACAATTTGTGACTGCCTCATGCAACGAGAGTAACAACATTCCCGGATACGGAGTTATAGTTGCTTATCCATTGCGGCTGCAACATTCCAAAACAGGGTACGGGGGGAAGTCATGTTCCGAATAGTATTAACAGCATTACTGCTCACCGCCGGCAGCGCGGCGACGAGCCAGGACATCAGACTGGAAACGTCGCAGGGCACCCTGCTTGGCGCAACGGCGGGCCCTGATAACGGCATTCGCACCTATAAAGGCATTCCCTATGCGGAACCGCCGACAGGGGAGCGCCGCTGGAAAGCCCCGATGGCGGCAGCCGGCTGGTCATCTGAAAGGCTGGCCACCGAGTTCGGACCGGACTGCATGCAATCGCCCTACGCCGAAAACGGGTTCTATTATCGCCCTGCCCGCGTCACCAGCGAAGATTGTCTGTATCTCAATGTCTGGAGCCCCGCCGCCCGTGGCGCAAACCTCCCGGTCATGGTATGGATTCACGGTGGCGCTCTCACACGCGGCAGTGGCGCAATCAACACTTATGATGGCACCAACCTGGCCCGCAAGGGCGTGGTGGTGGTCACCGTGAATTATCGTCTGGGTGTATTCGGCTATTTTGCCCACCCGCAGCTTCAGGCGGAATCGGAGCAGGGTTCAACCGGCAATTACGGCATTCTGGACCAGGTCCAGGCTTTGCGGTGGGTAAGGGATCATATTGCCGCATTCGGTGGGGACCCGGACAACGTGACCATTTTCGGGGAATCCGCGGGTTCCTGGAGCGTCAATTTTCTCACTGCCTCCCCTCTGGCAAACGGACTGTTCCATAAAGCCATCGGCGAGAGCGGCGGCCGTCTTGATGTGAGGCAGACCCTGGATCAGGCCACTGCGACAGGCGCTGCATTGGCGGCGGAAATCAGCGCACCCTCTTTGCCGGAACTGCGCGCCATGCCGGCGCGGGAATTACTGCAGGCCGCCGAAGCCGCGGGTTACGGAACGGATGGTATCGTGGACGGATGGGTTGTCCCGGATCAGCCGTATGCGATATTCGCCGCCGGCGAACAGAACAAGGTGCCGGTGCTGCTGGGGTTCAACAAGGAAGAAGGCACCACCCTGGGCGCACTGGCGGGCGTTCCGGAAAACCATGACATTTACGTTTCGCAAATCCAGGAAACCCATAACGATCTGGCCGGAGAGTTCCTGGCTGTCTACCCGCCCGGCGATCTGCGCCAGTCCACGCTGGATGCGTTTCGCGACGGGGTATTCGGCTGGGAAATGGTCACCTGGGCAAGTATGACCGCCAATGTGGACGAGAATGCGTATCTGTATTTCTTCACCCATCAACCGCCCGGACCGCAACGGGAAGAGATCGGCGCCTATCATGCGGCGGAAATCGCCTACGCCTTTAATAATGTGCATACACTGCGAGCCCGCCCGACGGCCGCGGACGGTCGTCTGGCGGACATCATGTCCGACTATTGGGTGTCTTTTGCCCGAACCGGCATACCGCGGGTGCCGGGACAACCCGAATGGCCGGCCTGGGAGAGCGGCAGCAAACCCTATATGCTCTTCAATGGCACCGCCGAACCCGCCACAGACCTGTTGCCGGCGAACTGGGAGATTCAGGAGAAAATCATGGCGCGACGGCGTTCGTCGCAATGAAGGCCGGTTTCCGACCGGTTCCTTTGGCCTGCCTGCAATTCAGACGGGGAAATCCGGTCTTTAGCTAAGGTCCAAGGTCGGCTAACCCGCACTGTCTAGGGATTTCCCGCGGAATCAGATAAAGTACACTTCTGTCTTCGAAACAACTCCACACCACTACCGATTATTCTGGGGATTACATATGAGGTTTTTGTCAAATCTGACGGACAAGGCACAGATCCTGCTTTTGTCCACACTGGTTGCAGTTCTCGCCGCCTGCGGCCCGACCCCGGCAACGGAAAGCACCACCGCCGAAGCCGCGGCTCCCGAGGCGATGACGGACAGCGGTTACCGCCGCATCAATACTCCGGATCCGAATGATCCCCTGGATACCCATATTTTTGAACTGGACAACGGCCTCCAGGTTTATCTCACCGAGAACCACGAGGAGCCGCGCTTTTATGCGGAAATCGCGGTACGGGCCGGCAGCAAGCACGATCCGGCGGATGCCACCGGCCTCGCCCACTACCTGGAGCACCTGCTCTTCAAGGGCAACCAGAATATGGGAACCCTGGACTTCGAAATGGAGAAGCCTTTTCTCGACCGCATCGCCGACTTGTACGAAGAGCATTTCAATACCACAGACCCCCAGCGCCGCACCGAAATCTACGCCCTGATCAACCAGGTTGCCCAGGAGGCAGCGCAGTATGCCGTGCCCAATGAAATAGACAAGGTCTACAACAGCATGGGCGGCAGCGGTCTCAACGCGCATACCTCTTACGAGGAAACTGTCTACAAAATCGGTCTGCCTTCAAACCGCCTCGAGCAGTGGGCACTCATCGAATCGGACCGTTTTATCGAGCCGGTTTTCCGTTTGTTCCATACTGAACTGGAAACGGTATATGAAGAACTGAACCGTAGTCTCGACAATCCTGACCGCGTGATTCTCTACGCGACCGATGAACTGCTATACAAAAGCCATCCCTATGGTCAGCAGCCGACCATCGGCCATCCGGAACATCTGAAGAATCCGAATCTGGACTATATTCGCAACTACTACGACACCTATTACGTGCCGAATAACATGGCCATTTTCATGAGTGGCGACTTCAATATTGATGAAACCATCGAACTGATCAGCGCCAATTTCAATCAGTGGGAAGCGGACGATGTGCCTGAAGTGGGCCCCTGGCCGGAACCGCCTCTGCAGGGCGCGGAACGAACCACTGTGCAGTATCCCGGTGAAGAACAGGTGCAACTGGCGTTTCGCACCGCGGAAAACAGCAGCGAAGACAATGAAGCGCTGGTGATGCTGGATATGATTCTGGACAACCGGACGGCGGGGCTGATCAATCTGAATCTGAACCAGCAGCAACAGGTACAGCAGGCGGGTTCATATCCGCGGTTCCTCAACGACTACGGTTCACAGCAGTTGTGGGGTGTTCCGAAACAGGGACAAACGCTGGAACAGGTGGAAGAACTGCTGCTGGCGCAGATAGACCGCATCAAGAACGGTGAGTTCGACGACTGGATCATTCCCGCCATTGTCAATGATTTCAAGAAAAACCAGAAATCGTCACTGGAATCAAATACCGCCCGCGTCACGCTGATGCGACAGGCTTTTCTGACACATACAGACTGGGACTATTACATCGATGAAATTGAACGTCTGGAACAGATTACCAAGCAGGACGTCATTGATGTGGCCAATAAATACTTTCAGGATGACTACGTCGCGGTCTACCGGACAGACGGTCAGCACCACATCCCCGAGGTAGAGAAACCGCAAATTGATCCGGTGGTTATTGATCCTACCCGTCAGTCTCCGTTCGCCACCCAGGTGCTTTCGTTGCCGATTGAGGAAATTGAACCCACCTATGTTCAGGCCGGTGAAGATTACCGGGTTGTGGAATATGCCGAAGGGGTTCCCCTGTATTACTCACCCAATCCGCTCAACGACTTGTTCAGCTTCTCGATTATTGTGGAAACGGGAACCGAAGCGAACGAAAAACTGGGGTTGGCGTCGGCGCTGATGGACAAAGCAGGTACGGAAATGCTCAGCAATGAGGACTTGCAAAAAGAGTGGTACCGGCTGGGAAGTGAATTCCGTTTCAGCGCGGGGGAAAATCAGTCCAGTATCTCCATTTCCGGGCTGGATGAGCAGTTTGAACCGACATTGGATCTGATGCTGGACCTGATCCGCAATCCCACCGCGGAACCGCAGACCCTCGAGGAATTGAAAGGCATCATCCTTAAATCACGACAGGACCAGAAGAGCTCGCCCCAGGCGATCGCCCAGGCGCTTTACCTGTTCAATCGCTACGGCGAAGAATCGCCGATGCTGGAAGCGATGGCCTCCGAGGAGATACGCAACACCCCTCTGGAAGAACTGCTGGGCCTTCCCGGCGACCTGCTGGATTACGAGCATACGATCACCTATACCGGCTCCATGCCGGTGGAACAACTGGTGAGCGCGTTACGCGAAAATTACACGATTGAAGAGAGTAACCTGAGGAACACGCCGCCTTATCGTTTCCGCGACGCCCGGCAAGTTGCGGAGAACGAGATTTTCGTCGTGGACCAGTCGACGGCGCAGGCCCAGGTACGTATCGAATTTCCGGACGGCGAGTTTAGCGAGGAAAGTTCGGTACCGGCATCAATCTACAACACCTATTTCGGCAACAGCATGTCCAGCGTGGTATTCCAGGAGTTGCGGGAAGCCCGGGCGCTGGCCTACTCCGCCTCCGCACTCTACGCGCAGGGTAACCGGCTGGAAGATGAAAACCTGATGCTGGGCGCGATCGGCACGCAGACTGACAAAGCCCCCGATGCACTGGCGGCGTTTATCGAACTGCTCGACACCCTGCCGGTCTCCAACGAACGTTTCAATGAAGCGAAAAACGCACAGATCAACCGATATCGCACGTCGACCGTCGGCTTCCGCGAAGTGATCTCTGCAGTGCGCAGTTGGGAGAGACTGGGTTTTGAAGGAGCAGACCCGCGACGCCGCCGCTTTGAAGAACTTCAGTCACTGACCCTGGAAGATATGTTGCAATTCCATCAGGAACACGTTGCGGGGCGCGCCAAGCTGATTTCCGTGGTTGGCAACCTGTCGGTCATCGACGCGGAGCAACTGGCGCAACACGGCCAGATCAGGCAGATAGAGGTAGACGACATCTTTGTCGACTAGCCGGGACGGGGCTTCGCTTGCGCGGGCGCATCGGTTTCCGGTGCCGCCCGCGATACAAGTCTGCACCGGCTTCACAATCAATCAATTCAGACGCGAAATCCATGTCTCAATTCACGCCTGGCGGTTTGCCGCTTGCAGTGACCAATCTGGAAAAAAGTTACGGCAGGCACGAAGTTATCCGTGGCCTGAACCTTGAGGTTCAAGCCCAGGCTATTTTAGGCCTGGTGGGTCTTAACGGCTCGGGGAAAACCACAACGCTGGAATGTGTTCTGGGCCTGCAGGGCTTTCAGGGCGGCGACATCCATGTGCTGGGCCTCAGTCCCACGGAACTGTATCGCGCTCGCGGTGATATAGTCGGCATATTCGATACACCCAGTCTTCATCCCAACCTGACCGTTCGCCAGTCACTGGAACATGCCCGGCTTCTGTGCCAAGAACCGGTTCGTCACAGTGCCGAAGTGGAAGTGCTGTTGGGCATTGAGCGTTATCGCGACTTTAAAATCAAGCACCTGTCTCTGGGTAACCGCCGTCGCGCTTCCATTGCACAGGGATTGCTCGGCAGACCGGCGCTGATTGTTCTCGACGAGCCTTTCAACGGTCTCGACGCCGAAGGCGTGGACGATGTTCTCGCCCTGATAGGCCGGCTCAACCGTGACGAGGGCACCACATTTTTGCTCTCCAGCCACCAGTTGCCTTACCTGGAACAGATCTGCAGCCACTTGGCAATTCTGGATCACGGCGTGATCGCGCTCAGTGACGAGATCGGTCATCTGCTGGCCCAACAACACTCCCAGGTGCGAGTGCGTTGCAACGACCCGTCGGCTGCGGTCGCGCTGATTGAAGAAACCGGCGTCGCTGCTTACGAACGCACGGATGAAGACGGGTTTCTGCATTTCAGCCTTACCGCCACCAGTTCGGAGGCATTGAACAGCATGCTGGTGTCGCAGGGCATTGAGGTGTCTGAACTGGTGATTCATCGCCCCTCCCTGAGTTCTCTGTTCCGGAGTATCACCGGAGGACAGGGATGATGATGGAAGGCTTCATTACCGCGTTCAAGGCGGAGCTTTACGTATCCCTGCGCAATCTCGGCAGCAAAATAGTTGTCCTGGCGCCTTCGGTAATAGTCGTGGCCGGCTTCGTGCTGACGCGTCTGACCCAGGCGGGCGAAGAGGCCCGGGAAAGTCTGCTGGGAGGCGGTAATTTCGCCGATCAACTGGCCGCCAACAATGCCTATGGGCACCTGGTGGACGGACTGGGAACCGGGCTGATACTGCTGGGCTTTATTCTGGTGACCGTGGCGGCGCATTCGCTGGCCTATGACCGCGATACCGGGCTGATCCGGCATCTGCTGATTCGCCGCATCAGCCGCCCCGCCCTTCTGCTGGCGAAGCTGGCTCATCTTCATTTGCTGGCGCTGATTTCGCTGGTTTTGTTGTTCGTCGTCTCCGTCGCGGCCGCTGGTATGTTCTGGGAATACGGTCCGATCGTCGAAGACGGTTTCGAATTGATTGGCAGCGAAGAGATGCGCAATGAAATTCGCCTGGGACTGATCCTTGCATTACTGCCGCTACCCGCCACCCTCGCATTTGGACTGCTCATTTCCGTGCTTTCCACCAGCGCCACACAGGCTGTCACCTCGGCGCTGGGCGCAACCCTGGCACTGGATATATTCAAGCCCTTGCTCGGTGACGCCGTCAATTATCTGTATGTGGCCTTTCAGCCCTCGCTGGTGGATCAGTCGTATCTCAATGAAGTCAGCCGCATTGTCCGCGGATATTCCGACGTGCTGATTGACGAACGCACGCTGCAGCTGAATTACTGGGTTCCATTACCGGAAATGGTAGTATTGGTGGTTCTGGCACTGGCAGTCATCGCCAAGAGGAAAATGTGAGCAGTATCGATAAGACGCAATTTTCACAGACTCGCGACCAGGCCCGCACGCTGATTGTCGCCCTGTTTTGCAGTGTCCTGCTGGCGGGATGCATTAGTTATGAACCGGCGCAACTGGTCCCCAGCCTCAGTTTTTCACCCGAGGATATCTCCCTCCTCAATCCGGGCGGCACAGCATCCGGCGTGGATTTCGGCTTCGTCGTGGGAATTAACGAAAGCGATTCACTCAGCAACCTGACGGTGCTTCCCGGCGTACGTGTACGGTCGGTGACACCCGGTGGTGCAGCGGCCGCGGCAGGCATTTTGCCCGGTGACGTCATTCTTTCCATCAACGGTCTGGAAACCGACAATCCGGACACCGTGCAGGCCCTGGAACAACAAACCAGCGCAGTGCAGGAATTTTCTTTTCGCCTCCGCCGCAATACCACGGTACTGGAGGCTTCGGTGACGCCGAGACTTGCGAGTAACCGCACCGCGGCGCGTGAGCTTTTCAGAATAGACCCCCTGGCTACACGGGCCGGCTATCGCACCGAAGTGTTGCAACAGGCTGATGAGAACCTGACCTCCGGCGTCCGGATAGTCGAGATCCACGAAGACAGCCCACTGCCCGGTGCGGGCCTCCAGGTTGACGATATTCTGGTGGCTCTCAATGGCGCGCCCGTGGAATCAGCCCAGGGATTTATCGACCGGATCAACAACGAATTTGACTTGGGTGACGAGGTGGCCGTCAGTGTCTGGCGCGGCGATGCGGTACTGGAGCGGGAGTTTGCATTATGGGACCCCGGTCGCCGCATCAGCCGGGTATCGCTCGGTCCCCTGTTGCAGTACCGGTCTTCCCTGGCACCCGATCGCACTCGCCTGACAATTCTGGATCTGATGTTGTTCGCGTTGTACCGCTATGATCAGGTGGAGGGTGAAAGATCACACAGCTTTCTCGGGTTATTCAATATAACCAGTGATTACGGCGAACTCGTCGAGGAACGGCAATAGCATGTTGATAACCCCTGTCAGGCTGTTCAGTCTGTCGCTTCTGGTGACGTCGGGCGCCGCTTGCGCCCAGAGCTACACCGTCACGGAGATTACCCACGACATTCTGGGTTCGCCCATCGTCCAGGAAGACATGGACGGTGACGGACTGGCCGATGTCGTGGTCCCCCACTGGGACCGCAATACCGGGCGCGAATTGCTGGTGCATTACCAGCAACCCGGCGGTCGTTTCGACGCCGTGCCCCGGCGAATCGAAATCAAACCGGAGATCATCGCCGTGGGTTTCGCCGACCTGCGACCAGCCCCGGGCAAGGAATTGCTGCTTTTCACCAACAGCGGCGTATTCAGCCTGGAGGCCGGAATCGAGAGCTACACGGGCAATCTGAAACCGGTGATTGAATGGCCCTTGATCGCCAGCATGCCCGATAGGGAACAGGTGGAGATTGTGCATGACATACGGGACCTCGATGGCGACGGTCACCTGGACCTGCTGTTACCTGGCCCGGAAACCTATGGTTATTTCAAGGGAGGCCCTGACGAAACATTCTCCCTGGTACAGGAGTTTTCGACGATCAACCGCGAACTGGCCCCCTCTGAACGTCCTGTCGGCGAGGAGGGACTTTCCGTTTCCATGGGTATAGATCGCGAGAAAGGCATTGAGGTGCAACTCTCCGCTGAGCGCAGCACACCCTTCGCCGGATTCGTTCAGCAATGGCAACTGCCCCGCGGCCGCCATGCCATCATGGAATCCGACCAATGGATGCCCAGCGCCCACTTTGCCGAAGCCGATGGCGACGGTCGGGCGGACATTGTTTTTCTGAATGTTGGCAATGATATTCGCGGTCAGATCAACCTTGTGCTGCAGCACGATGATGGCCACTTCTCCGACCGACCGGACTGGCGGGGACCCATTGATACCCAGGGTGATATCCGACTGGTCGATTTCAACAATGATGAGTTGATCGATATCATACGCCTGCGCGGCGACGGGGATGAACGCAGTGCACAGTTCTTTGGCAACACGGGCGGTCGGTTTGACTTTGACAACCCGGACCAGGTGATGCGATTTTCCGGTTATGACACGCGTTTGAATTTTATTGACATCGACAATGACGGCATGCCGGAGTTGAACGTCAGTTTCTACACCATTCCGATAGTCGATGCGCTACGCAACGCCAGTGTTGTCAGAACCCAGCTGCTTTATGATAGCAGGGACGCTGAACCCGGTCAGGTGTTCGGGCGACGCCCGGCATCCCGTCTGGAGGAAACGTTTTCCGCGAGCAATGTACGCGGCCTCGCCGAACAGATGACGTTTGCCTATGATATCGACGCCGACGGTGTTCAGGACGCCATGTACATCACCGACGATGGATCCCTGGCAGCGAAAAAGATTGCCGCCGACCTGCGCATTGCCAGTGAACCGTTCTGGCAATACGTACCTGCCCGTACCATCATTCAGTTTTCCGTCGGCTTTCTTAATGACGACGCCTACCCCGATCTGATATTGCGACACAGCACCACCACCTCCCTGCTGGTATCACAACCATGATGCGGTTGTCGGCAATCCTGTCAGTGGTGTTCTGGGCAACCGCTGTCGCGGGGGTGTTATTCGCCGCCGAAATCGATGTGCCAGATTACAGTCGTTATGCTTTTCAGTTGCCTGTGGCGACCGAACAGCTGGTGGTGGCGGACGCAGACGGCGACGATCTTCAGGATCTACTGACAATAGAAAGCAATGTGTTGCGCGTGTATTTTCAGTCGGTCGACGGTTTCGACTTCGAAACCTACTCGACGCTCGAACTTCCCGGCGCGGCCGTGGGCTGGGATATCAGCCGGTTGCATCCTGATGATGCGGGACTGACGATTATCGCGCTGGTCGATGGCACTCGGGTGATGGCATGGCCAATCTCGCACGGCGTCATCGGCGAAGCCCAAACGCTGCTGGCGGGCTTGAGTGGATTTATCAGCAAAGGCATCAACCAGGTGCGCATCGGACGCGATATCAATGGCGATAGCATCACCGATCTTGTTGTTCCAGGCGCCGGAGTACTGCAGCTTCACGTTCGTAATGAAGATGGCAGTTTCCAGCCACCCATTGACGTACAATCCGAGGTCAGCATGCGTACGGCGCTGCAACCCACGCAACTGGAACGCGAGACCGGTCAGTTTATACGCATTCCCCAGGTCGAGCTGCGCGACGTCAACGCGGACGGATTCAATGACCTGATTTCCAGCACCGAAGAGAAGCTTGATGTTTTTCTGGCATCGGGAAACAACCCGCGCTATTTCAACCCGGTTCCCAGCTATACGCTGGACATTGCCGCCATAGAAGCTGAGCTAGGTGAATTCGATATCGACAGGCTGGATTTTTCCAACCTGACCGGCCTGCTCTCATTGACGCATGAAGAAATTCTGGAAGACATCGACGGTGACGGCATCGACGATCTGCTCTTGAGGCAGGGCGGTAAAGTGAGTTTGTTCGGCGGTACCCCGGACGGCATGAACCTGGAGCAACCGCGACAGGTGTTACGCTCTGCGGGCAACGTCCTCAGCACCTTTCTGTTCGACGAGAATGGCGATGGTCTGAAGGACCTGTGGTTGTGGCGTGTCGAGTCCATCTCCCTAGGCGATGTGTTCCTGTGGCTGGCACTGTCGGGCAGCATCGACGTGGAAGCGTTTGTTTATCCGAACGAGGGCGAGAGCTTCGCCCGCAGGCCTAACCGCCGTCTCAATATAACACTGAGTTTTCCTTCCGCGTTGCGCGCGGCCTCCACCGTAATGGGCCTGGTTGAAGATGCGCGGGCAAGTACTGATGACGCTTTTGTGCCCACCAGCGCAGCGCGACTGGTGCCCTCATCAAGCAATCTTGACCTGGTGGCGCTGGTGGAGAACCGCCTCGACATCTTCCTCGATGCGATCACGCCAGAGCCGGAATCGGATGATTTTCTGAGCGCTCTCGGGTACAGTCGAGAACGCGACAATTATGAAATCAACCTGCGCGAAATTCTCAATAATGCCGTGGTCGCAGCCAATCCCTACCTGGAACAGGTAAGCGACGCCGGGGTTGATGTCCAGATTGTGCTGGACCGCCCGGTCGAAAATGGCGACCTGTTTGCGGTTGAGCTTAATAATGACAACCGCGATGACCTGGTGGTGTTTCTCGGGCGCAACGAAGCCTATATTGAAGGATTGCTGTTGATCTCGAATTAGCGGTAACCTGTACACCTCGGGGCACATCATCCACGGGCAGCCAAACGGGAGTTTTATGAAAAAAGCGGTGTGGATTTCATTTGGTCTGTCGCTGGTTCTGGTCAACCTGGTGGCCTGGCTGGTTTACCAGTACTCCGGCTTTTATATTGAGATGATTTTCCGCATTGGGCTGATTCTGGGCATCACGACAATTACTTCGATTTTCGTCGGCGCCCTGGTGCTCGTTAACAAGATGGATGAAGAACGCCCGCTCACCCGAAGCGCACACGACACCACCGACTCCCGCCATAACTCCCCGGCACCGGAGACGGACCAATCCGGAGAAAACCAGACATGAAAATTATAGTCTCCGCAATGACCCTGCTGCTCGGCGCCACCGGCGGTTATGGCTGGTATCTTTACCAGCAGACGGCGGCCAAGGATGCACAGTTGGCCCGGTATGCGTCCCACGTCGAGGATCTGATGACCCAGGTGGAAAATAACACGCGCCGACGCCTGGACATGGAGAACCAGGTTGAAGCGTTGAGCGACCAGTTACGCAGTTCAGGCACCCAGCTGACGAATCTGTCACGGCAACTGGAAGCGGCACAGGCTCGTATTGACCCGGATTACGAGCAACTGGAGCAGCGTATCCGGGAAACAGTCAGCCGCGAGTACGAACAGCGCTCGCCCGCGCCGTCAGTCACTGCGCGAACTGTCACTCCAACCGATCTGGTGCGGGAATTCACGCAAATGGATCCGATGGAACAGGCCGCGCTGATGTCGGTGGGGACGCAATACCGCAACTTTCTCGACGCATTGGAAGTCTCGGACGAGCGCCTGGATGAAATTATCGACGGACTGATAGCCGTCACGGCGGAACAGAACCGGGCCCGTCAGGATCTGTTGCAACAACGCATGGTCTTCAACCCTTCGCAGAATGGCGGCCGCCCCACCCAACCGGACCCGGCGGTACTCGAAGACATGCGGAGACAAATGGTGGAACTGGCAAATCCCGAAGCCACACGGGAAGCGCTCTCCTACTATCTCACCGATGAGGAACTGGAACTTTTCAGCCGGGTGCAGGAACCCGTTACGGCAGGATTCCGGGCATTTTCCTCCGATGGCGATGCCGTCAGACTCGCGCCGTTCCGGGTTCCTATTGAGATCAACCAGGCACAATGACTTTCACAAGGCCTCTCAGCTTCCCGCCTCAGTCCAGAGCAATTCGATAATCTGCCGACGTCTTTTCCCGTATCTCATCCAGGCTGCAACCTTCCTGGACCCGCACCAGGGTCAGCCGGCCGTCGATAAACCGGAATACGGCCAGTTCCGTTATCAGTACATCCACCACATTCCTGCCGGTAACCGGTAAAGTACAGACGGGAACGATTTTGGGCTCCCCGGCCTTGTTGGTATGGGTCATTGTGACGATCAACCGCCTTGCCCCCACCGCCAGATCCATCGCGCCGCCCACACCCAGCAAAGGCTTCCCCGGCACCGCCCAGTTTGCCAGGCTGGCCTGTTCGTCCACCTGCAGCCCGCCGATCACAGTCGCATCCACATGCCCGCCCCGGATCAGGGCAAAGGACATGGCGCTGTCGAAATAACTGGTGCCGGGCAGGGCCGTCACCGGAATCTTGCCGGCATTGATGGGATAGGTCATGGCACCGCCGGAAGCAGGTTTCGGCCCCATGCCCAGCATACCGTTCTCGGACTGCAGGATGACCTGATGGGCGGGCGTCAGCAGATCGGCCACCAGGGTGGGGATTCCAACGCCGAGATTGACCACATCCCCGGGCTGGAGTTCCTCGAGGGCGGCGCGGGCCATCGCCAGTCTGTCTGCGTCAACCTTGACGCCCTGCCCGCCAATGCGAGCCGATGATCCCAGATCCTTTTCCCTGAGACGGGCCTGCACCAGAAAATCCACCAGGCATCCCGGCGTGTGAATGGCCTCCGGGGCGAGTTCCCCTTCCGCGACAATGTGCTCCACTTCCACAATGACCGTTGTCGCTGCCATCGCGGCGGCCTGATTAAAATTATTCTCGGTTAAACGGTACTGAAGGTTACCGGCCGTATCCGCCTTCCAGGCGCGCAGCAGTGCGACGTCCGCGTGAATGGGTTCAACGAATACCATTTCTGTTCCGTTCAGGATTCGGGTTTCCCTGTCCTTGGCGAGATCGGTTCCCGCCGCGGCGGGAGTAAAAAATCCACCGAGGCCGGCCCCACCGGCGCGTATCGCTTCCGCCAGACTGCCTTGCGGAAGCAACTCGACTTCGAGCGTCCCATTCATATACGCTTGTACTGCTTCGCGGTTACTGGTAAAGAAGGAGCCAATTGCCTTTTTTACCTTGCCCTTGCGCAGCAACAGTCCACCGCCCAGACCTGGCTCCCCCAGGTTATTACCAATGAATACCAGATCGGTGACATCGGTCCCGGCAATGGCTTCCAGCAGTTGTACAGGATGACCCGTCATGCCGAATCCTCCCACCACCAGACGGTCTCCGGACCGGACCTTCGCCGCGGCCTTGACTGCTGTAATTTGAGTTACTGCTTTCATCCCATCCCCTTCATCACACGCCGCCTTCCGCCATCACAGAGCTGATCTTACCTGCGGGACGAGTAAATGCAAACCGGCGCAGGTACAGGACAGTGTCGGCACAGCGCGTAAAACTGTTCACCTCTTTTGCCGTTAACCTAAGGAACCTTTGAACAAGATTCGCGGCGGTTACCGGAATTCATGTTAAACAGAATATGGCTCGGATTTTTCCTGACGGCTTTTGTGGCCGCTTGCTGGCAGTGGACCACCGGGGTCAACGCGGACGTTTTTTCGGATGTCATTAATTCGACGTTTGAAATGGCCGCTCTGGCCGTGGAAATCGCTATCGGATTGATTGGCGTGATGGCACTGTGGCTGGGGCTGTTTCGCATCGCCGAACACAGTGGCATGATGCGGGTGGTGTCACGGGTCCTGGCACCGCTGTTTGCCCGTTTGATGCCTGAGGTGCCTCGAGATCATCCCGCACTCGGTTCGATCACGATGAATATGGCGGCGAACGTTCTCGGACTGGACAATGCCGCCACTCCGATGGGACTTAAAGCCATGGGGTCATTGCAGGAACTGAATACCCGGCCTGACACCGCATCAAATGCGCAGATACTCTTTCTAGTGCTCAACACTTCGTCGGTAACCCTGCTACCCGTCACCGTGTTTCTGTATCGCGCACAGCAAGGCGCGGCGGAACCGGCCGCCGTGTTTCTGCCGATTCTGATGGCAACCTCGGCTTCGACCTTTGTCGGTTTGCTCAGTGTGGCATGGATACAGAAGTTGCCGATCTGGGATCGCGTTGTGTTCGCCTATTTCGCCGGCTTTGCCTCGCTGATGGCACTGCTGATCACCTGGCTGTCACGGGTTGATCCGGCTCTTATGGCGTCACAGTCGGCACTGGTGGGTAATCTGGCCTTGTTCAGTGTGATTGTGCTGTTTCTGCTGGCGGGGGTATGGAAGAAGCTGGATTGCTATGCCGTGTTTGTCGAAGGAGCCAAGGAAGGTTTCACTACGGCTGTCCGTATTATTCCCTATCTGCTGGCGATGCTGGTGGCGATAGGTGTATTCCGCGCCAGCGGCTGCCTCGACCTGTTGCTGGCGGGACTCGTCGTTGTCATCAGCTCCGTGGGCATCGACACCGCGTTTGTCGACGCCTTGCCCACCGCATTTATGAAACCACTCAGCGGCAGTGGCGCGCGGGCGATGCTGCTGGAAACCATGAGCACTCACGGGGTTGACTCCTTTGCCGCACGTATCGCCGCTACCATCCAGGGCAGCACGGAAACCACGTTTTACGTGCTGGCGGTTTACTTTGGCAGCGTCGGCATCCGCCATGTGCGCCATGCCATTACCTGCGGCCTGCTGGCGGATCTGGCCGGTATTATCGTCGCCATCGTCGCCGGGTACTGGTTTTTCGGCACCTGATAAGCTAACCGGGAGAGCATCCAATCCCTCTTCCGACACCCTGTCGCGGTCATATTGTGCTTTCCGGGGAAATGTGTTTTCATCGTCTGCCGTGGCTTTCTTGAGCTGAGTCAGATCTGCATTGTATGAAAAAACTCGCACTAAGCCTGTTGCTGTTCACCCTCGTAAGCGCCTGTTCCGACGAATTGAGCCGTTCCCGGCCCTATGTTTTGACTACCGCAACCACGGGCGGCACCTACTATCCGGTAGGTGTTGCGATCGCCACCCTAGCGCACGCTGAATTGAGCGAAACCCATGACATTTCCCTGACCGCTATCAGTTCCGCGGGATCGCTTGAAAACGTCAAACTGATGCGCGATAACCAGGCGCAGTTCGCCTTGCTGCAGGGCCCCTTCGGCGCCTGGTCCTGGTCCGGTGAAGGTCCCATCAGCCAACCGCAGACTTTCATGCGCAGCGTCGGCGCCATGTGGCAGAACGTAGAGCATTTCGTGCTACTGACGGAACTGGCGTCCACCGGCACGATCATGGATCTGGATACGCTTGACAACGAACGCTATGTACTGGGCGCGAGGAATTCAGGCGCCGAACAAACCGGTCGTTTCATTCTGGAAACACTGGGTATTGATTACGAAAACAGGATGAATCTTGCCTATATGGGTTACGGCCCGACCACCACCGCCTTGCAGGATGGGAATATCGTTGGCATGAATGTGCCGGCGGGCGCCCCTGTCAGTTCCATTACCCAGGCCTATGCGCTACTCGGCGAGGACATGACTATCCTTAACTGGACCCAGGAAACGCTGGACAAGATCAACGCCAAGTATCCACTGTGGGACTGGTATGAATTTCCGCCGGGAACCTACCCGAACCAGAACGAACTGATTCGTTCGATCGGCTCGCCCAACGTCCTGGTGGTTCGCGATGACATTCCAGACGAAGTGGTCTATCAGATCACCAAGGTAATCTGGGAAAATCTCGCCACGCTGCAGGAAATACATGGCGCTACCAATGACATGCGTCTTGAAATTGCGATTAACGGGCTGGGTGCGCCGCTGCATCCGGGCGCCCTGCGATACTACCGTGAAGTTGACCTGGAAATTCCTGAACGACTGATTCCGCCGGAACTTCAGGGCCAGCCTTGAGATATAGATCTGCAGAGCTCATCCTATGAAATCTCCCCTGCTTAAATGGGCCGCGTTTCTCTTTGCGCTCTTCCACATCTACGCCAATGTTTTCGCCAGTACATCCGAGTTATGGCTGTCGGCCATTCACTTCGGTGGCTTCTGCGCCATCTGCGCGTTCATGGCAAATGAACGCGAGGATGCGCAGAAACACCGAGCGCATTACTGGACCAATATCGTGCTCGCGGCGGGGGCCATAGGCACCGCCGCTTATCTGATTCTGTTTGAAAACGCACTGTATGCGCGGGAAGCCGAGTACATACTCAGTGACTACATCGTTTCGATCATCGCCATCGCCCTGGCCATTGAATTTACCCGACGCACCACCGGCTGGTTCATGCCCATCCTCATTCTCATCAGCCTGTCTTACATTTTGTTTGCGGGGCGTTATATCGGCGGCGTTTTTTCCTTTCCCGGACTCAGTCTGGAAACGGTGCTGTACCGCAGCTTCTTCAGCAGTGAAGGCATGTTCGGCTTGACGGCGAATATCTCCGCCACCTTTGTCTTCATGTTCATAATTTTTGGCTCCTTCCTGCTGCATTCGGGAGCCGGCGACTTCATCGTCAGTCTGGCCCGTTGTCTGGCCGGTCGATTTACCGGCGGCGCGGGACTGGTTGCCGTGGTGGGATCCGGCTTGATGGGCTCGGTCTCGGGTTCAGCGGTGGCCAATACGGTTTCCACCGGTGTCATTACCATTCCCATGATGAAGCGTTCGGGATTCAACGGGCGGTTTTCCGCGGGGGTCGTCGCAGCGGCGTCCACTGGCGGGGCGCTGATGCCGCCTGTCATGGGGGCGGGCGCTTTTGTCCTGTCCAGCTACACCCAGATCTCCTACCTGACCGTTATCGCCGTTTCCACGCTGCCCGCCATTCTCTATTTTCTGACGGTCAGCTATTTTGTACGCATCGAAGCCAAGCGCCTCGGACTCACCGCGGACAATATTGAGGCTATTGGCAAAGTCAGCGACGTACTCAGGCAGGGCTGGCATTTCATCATCCCCCTGTTTGTGCTGGTGGCGCTGCTGGTCATCGGGCGATCACCGACCAACGCGGCAGCTTTCGCCACCCTGACCGTCATCGTCGCTTCGTGGCTGTCAAAAAATCCGATGAAGTGGGACAACATATTCAACGCGACGGTCGACGGTGTGCGCACCATGGTTTCCACAGCCCTGTTGTTGGTGGCTGTAGGTCTGATCATCAACGTGGTGACCACTACCGGTGTTGGCAATGCATTTTCCCTGATGATTGTCGAGTGGGCCCAGGGCAGCCTGTTCATAACGCTTGTGCTGGTGGCGCTGGCGTCGCTGATTCTCGGCATGGGACTTCCCGTCACTGCATCATACATAGTACTGGCCACTCTTTCCGCACCGCTGATATTCGACCTGATTACCCACACCCAGTTATTGACCGCATTGCAAACAATGGAACTGCCCAGCAGCGTCGTGGCCACGTTGAATCTGTTCGGCGGCGATCCCGTCACCGCCTTACAGGAAATGCCACTGGAAATGAAACGGTTGATCCGGCAGGAAATGCTGGAGCCGGAATTGTTGACCGGCATGCTGCTCAGCGCTCACCTGATCATTTTCTGGCTGTCCCAGGACAGTAATGTGACTCCGCCCGTGTGCCTGGCGTCATTCGCCGCAGCCGGCATCGCGAATACCCCGCCCATGAGCACGGGTTTGACCAGTTGGAAAGTAGCCAAAGGATTGTACCTGGTACCTTTGCTGTTCGCCTATACGCCGCTGATTTCCGGAACCTGGCCCGAACGCATTGAAGTGTTTTTCTGGTCCTGCATGGGGCTGTATGCGCTAGCGGGTATTCTTCACTGGCATCTTGAAATTCGGCTCAATGTCTTTACCGCCGCCCTGCTGCTGTTGAGCGCGGCCTTGCTGATGTGGCCGCCGTTCGGGTTGTTGTATCATCTGGCCGGAGCCGCCATTCTGATTGGTATTGTTGTCTGGCAGCGAAAGAAGAAGGTTGAACTCGGAATCGATCCCACACCTGATCTCGTCGTTGACAAACCTCAAGACCAGCCTCAGTAAGCACTGATTGATGTGAGTTCATGATCATTTCCCTGATCCTGTTGATTGTTGGATTCCTGATTCTCACTTTTGGTGCCGAATTCATGGTGCGGGGCAGTTCCGCCATCGCGCTGAAACTGGGTATCTCTCCCCTGCTCATCGGTCTGACCATCGTTGCGATGGGAACCAGTGCACCGGAATTGGCCGTCAGTATTGAATCCGCACTCACCGGTAGAAGCTCCATCGCACTGGGCAATGTTGTCGGGTCCAATATCGCCAATATCGGACTGATACTCGGCCTCACCGCTCTGATCAGTACAATCGCTCTCGATCTGCGATTGATAAAAAAACAGATTCCCATGTTGATTGGTGCTTCCATATTGACCTGGGTGCTGCTGCTCGACCAGATGTTGAGCACACTGGACGGTTTGCTTCTCGCGACGGGATTTTTTGCCTTTCTCTATTACAGCTATCTGCAGGCCAGACAGGATCAGGCTTCGGCTTCTCTGGTGACAGCGAATCCGGTAATCGTGCCTTCGAACAGACCGGTATGGTTACATGCGGCCTTGACCCTGTTCGGTCTCGGCCTGCTGATTTACGGCAGCACCCTGTTCGTGGAAAGCGCGGTGGATATCGCGGTCCATATCGGTATCAGTGAAGCAGTCATCGGCCTGACCATCGTAGCAATCGGAACGAGCATTCCCGAACTGGCGACGTCCCTGGTTGCGGCGTGGCGCAGGGAATCCGACATTGCTGTGGGCAACATCATCGGATCGAACCTGTTCAATATACTGGGGATTCTGGGAATTACCGCCGTGGTGCGCCCGGTGAACGGTGCCGAATTCAACAGTGTGGACTTTATGGTGATGGTGGGGTATGCAGTGATCCTGCTGCCCTTCGCCCTGACCGGCCTGAAAATCAGCCGGCTCGAAGGCAGCATTCTGTTGGCCGGCTATCTGCTCTATATGGGTTACCTGGTGTTCGCCAGATAACGTTTGCCAGATAACGTTTGCCAGACAACAACGCGCTTACTCGTGGGCGATGGGCTTGTCGGTAAATAAAAATTCCCGAAGGTGTTCGTCGAAACAGGGATCCTTGCGGCGAATCCACTCCAAAACCATTGCAGCGTGTTCCTTCTCCTCATCCCGGTTATGCGCCAGAATGGCCTTCAGTTCGGGATCCTTGCAGGCGTCGATACGCTGGTTGTACCAGTCAGCCGCCTCCAACTCCTCCATCAGCGAAGTGATCGCCCGGTGATAATCACGAGTTTCATCGCTAAGCTCTTCAATCGGTTCGTGATATCCTTCATTCGACATTCTCGATTTCTCCTGATTTTGTTGAGGGTAGCTGCTTTACGAAACCCCATTCTAACGTAATTTGCTTTACTCGAACGCGATTTTGCCGTAAATAGCGCCAATCCTTCAGGAAATCAACAATGAATGCCATCCCCCAATTACCGCTGCCGGCTGACAATCCGTTAATGGCCCGCGCCGCCGCGGAGATCAGGCGGCAGGGTTGGTGCCGGTTGCCTGACGCGTTGCCCCCCGAACTCGCGCAATCACTGCTGCTGCGGGCGGTCAAGCTGCGCTCGACCAGTTTCCGGCGCGCGGGTGTCGGTCGCCACGGTGACGAACTGATCAATGATTTTGTCCGCCGGGACAAGATCCACTGGCTCGATGGCCGGAGCCCCGAGCAGGCAGCCTGGTTGCAATGGGCGGAGCAATCGCGCGCGCAGCTCAACCGGGAACTGTTTCTCGGTCTGTTCAGTTTCGAGAGTCATTTTGCCCATTACCCGGTCGGCGGTTTCTATCGTAAACATCTCGACGCCTTCAAGGGCGAGGCCAACCGTAAACTCAGCGTTGTGCTCTACCTCAATCCTGGCTGGACTACCCACGACGGCGGTGAACTGGTGCTGTACTCCCCTGATATTGGCGCGGAGGAAGTGGCCAGGGTGACGCCTCTGTTCGGTACTCTGGTGATGTTCTTGAGCGAAGAGTTTCCGCACGAAGTTCTGCCGGCGCACCGGGATCGTTACAGCATCGCGGGCTGGTTCAGAATCAATGCCAGCCACCCGGAACGCAGTGACCCGCCGCGCTGATCAGGGTGGAAGTGAATGGCGTCGGCGACTTAACAACCGCGGGGCTTTCACCAGGCCAAGAACCGTCAGTTCCCCCAGAACGGTAAGCAGCAACGCCATGGTCAGCCCCCATCCCACCGCCTGCGTATTGAGCGGTACCGTGTAGCTGTACTGATTCAGGGTTTCCTGAAACAATTCCTCGTTGGCGGCAAAGCCGACATGCATGGCACGGCTTATCGCATTCCCTTCAAGCGCCTCCATTTCCGCGGCAAGGATCCTGTAGCGGTTATAGATATTCCGGATGCTGTCGGCGTCGCTTTCAAACACCGGATCACCACTGGTTTCGTAATAGCGGATCAGCGCTTGCATGTCGCCACCAAACAGCAGCCTCGCGGTGGACTGGAAGCCGCTGATATTGTGACTTGCCTCGGAAAAGCGGGCATCCAGGCGTTTGCTGTATTGATCGACAAAACCGGGGACCTGAATGCCGACGAGCATGCCGGCGGCAAACACAAAGAGGCGAAGGTAACCGAATACAAAAAATTTCACTTACAACAATCCTGTCGGCAGCGTTTGCCGGGTCAAGTCTCCCGTGCACGGTTTGCCCGCAATCGGTCGAGGCTTTCGGCGGGCCAGACTTCCTTGATGTCATAGAAGTCTTCATAGGCTGGAATGGAATTATCGAGTTGCAGCCAGGGCACTTTCCATCGAGTGTGCACCTGAACATCGGGTTTAACCACGGAAGGATCGTCCAGCGTACCTGCCCTGACAAAATAGTTTTCCCCCGGCGCGGCATGGTAGCGACTCCACATCGTGGTGCCGCACCGGTCGCAGAAAAAAATGTCATGTGGTTTTCCGCTGCCACCCCGTGACGGATAATGCGCCGGCCCTTTGCCTTTACCGCTCACCCGGATATGGTGACCTTCAATCCAGAGATTAACGGCAAAGGCGCTACCGGATTGTTTCTGGCACGCGCGGCAGTGGCAAGCCTGAACAATCAGCGGCGACTCGAGCAATTCGTAGTAAATCCATCCACATTCGCAAGAGCCTGTCAGTCCGGTTTCACTCATTTTAAATACCCTTCTATTTGCAGATCGTAAGCCCGCTGCAATTGGACTATTTCCGGATCCGGTTCCAGCCGGCGGCCGGTGGATCCTTTCTCCGGATATTTGACCTTGTTCAGCACGTAACGCATGGCTTCGAGACAAGCCCGGTCGCGATCATTACCCTGCACCACCAGCCAGGGATTGGCCTTGGTGGAGGTTTGCTCGAACATGGTCTCCTTGTAGCGGGTGTATTCATCCCACTTGGTCTGGGCCAGCGCATCCACTGTACTCAGTTTCCATTGCTTGAGCGGATTAATCTTGCGTTCATCGATACGTTTCTGTTGCTCCTCTTCGTCGATGGAGAACCAGAACTTGATCAGTTGAAGGCGATCTTCCTTGAGCATGTGCTCCAGCAGCACGACCTGTTCAAGAAAGAACCGGTATTGTTTCTGGGTACAAAATCCCATAACCGGCTCCACTACAGCCCTGTTATACCAGCTTCGATCAAAAAATACGATTTCACCTGGATTGGGCAGTTCCTTGATGTAGCGTTGAAAATACCACTGACCCTGTTCCAGTTCAGTGGGACGCGTCAGCGCGACGATGCGGTAATGTCTGGGGTTCAGGAACCGGACGAAGCGCATGATCGTGCTTCCTTTGCCGGCCGCATCCCGTCCCTCAAAGATGACCAGCAATCGCTTCTTGTTCTTCTTCACCCAGGTCTGCATGCGAACCATCTCCACCTGCAGATCCAGGTATTCAGGTTCATTTTCCAGTCCATACAACATGTCGTTATCCAAAGGGTCGGTGGCGAATGATTCTCATTCGCGTGGACTCAGGTCTTGATTGGGTTGTCGGGTCTGTTGTGGGGCTCAGGTCTGACCTCACAACCCACAACACAAAGCAAAGACCTGATCGCGTTTAACCTTGAGAGAGGAGTGTCCGCAGGTCGATGATGGCGGCATTCGCGCGGGAGACGTAATTGGCCATCGTCAGTGAGTGGTTGGCGAAGAGACCGAAACCGGAACCATTGAGGATGATGGGAAAGCGGACGGGGCGCTGGCTGGCCTCCAGTTCGCGAATAATCTGGCGCAGACTCGCGGTGGCATTTTTGTCCGCCAGAACATCGGCAAAGTCCTGTTCCACAGCGTGCAAAAAGTGCAGCAGAGCCCAAGTGGCCCCCCGAGCCTGGTAGAACACATCATCAATCTGAAACCATGAGGTCTGAACGCGGGATTCGCTGCTTACGGGCGTCGAACTGGTGGCCGACGTCTCCCCCACCAGGTTCGTATCGATGCGGCTCTGACCGACACTGGCGCTCAAACGTTGTGACAGACTCCCCAGGCGTGAGGAAACATTGAACAGCCACGCGGAGAGATTGTCGGCACGGGCGTAGAATTGCGCATCGCCGGTATCCTGGTCGGCGATATCCTCCAGATAGGAATACAGACGCTCCGTGGCTTCTCGGTATTCACTCTCCGGACGTGGGAAAATCCAGCGCTCACTGTCCATATGAAAATTGGGCTCGGCGACAATCAGGTCCGGGTTTTCCCGCGACTGGGATTGCGACCGACTGAAGTATTCGCGGAATGCCCGTGCCAGATCCCGAACCTGCACCAGCGCGCCGAACTCCCAATTGGGCATATTGTCCAGGTAAAGCCCGGGCGGCATGACATCGTTACTGATATAGCCGCCCGGCTTGTCCAGCAATGTTTCCCCCACCCGAATCAGTGCCGCGATGGTAGCGCTGCCCACGACATAGTCACTGCTGGTGACCGCGAGTTTGTCCTGCGTATTGGCACTGAGGTTGAATTCACCGGGTTCCATGCTCCAGTACATTCCCAGCACCAGTATCACGATCGCCAGAATAGCCAGTACGATGACAACCAGCGAAAGTCCGGACCGGCCAAGGGTGGGTAAACGACCTTTAAGTTTGTCAAATACCATAATCGGAAGCTTCAGGACCGGGCCTCGAGGTTTGTGTTTTCGGGCATGCGCAATCGCACCGTGGCACGCGCCCCCAGTTCTATATTGCCGCGCAGACGATACCCTTCCACCGCCTCGCGCATGACACCAAAAATCCATCTGGCCTGCGCGTCACTGGGTGCGGTAATCAGAAAAAAGGCCTCGTGCTCGCGAGCCTGTTCCGCAATGTTGGCAAGTTCTTCCTGTATTAACGCGGACCGCCTTCGCAATTCATCCCTGTCGAGGTCGAAAAACAGGTCGGAGGAGTTCATCTCATCCTGCAAGGTCTGCCATGCCGGATCGATAGCGGGATGATCGTGATCGACAAAACGGGCGCGCTCGAGATAATCCAGACCGGCCTCAAAACGACCTTGTCGGCTGGCATCCTCCGCCAGTTCGATATAACGCGTGACGATATTGCTCACACCTTCAAGCGCGAGCGCATTGTCCGGGTCATACGCCAGCACCCGCTGGTAACGGGAATGGGCGTTATTATCCGCCGGAGTCAGCAGTCTATCCTCATCCATCGCCCTCAGCGCGTCATACAGCAAATCACCGATAATGCGCTGACGCTGAAATTCCTGTTCCCAGGCTGAATCCTCCACCTCTTCCGTCGCGACCGTCGTCGTTTGTTCTGATTCAATCCGCGCCTCCTCACTGCGTTCAGGCACGTTTCGGACAGGCTGACAGGCGGCCAGCAAGGCCGTCAACAGGAGCGCCGGGTTACGGAGACGGGTCAAAATCGTATACATGGTCAGTTCACAAGTTCGGAGAATGGAATGAACTCCAGGGCCTGTCCTGGTTTCACCTCACTGAACGGGGCAACCACCGCCAGACCGTCAGCCGCGGCAAGTGAAGAAACCACACCTGAACTTTGGCTATTATAGGGCAAGAGCCGGGGTCTTCCACCGTTATCGGGGCTCATCGTCACCCGCAGGTATTCCTGCCGCTCCCCGGTTTGAGGCAAGGAAAACCCCGCTGTGACAGGATAAGACCGGGGCACGGTCATGTTGGCCCCCATTCTGTGCAGGAGGCAGGGACGAACCACCAGTACAAAAGTGACGAACGCGGAGACTGGATTGCCGGGGAGTCCGAAGAACGGGATGGCACTGTTTCCCTCCCCCAGCATGCCAAATGCAAACGGTTTCCCGGGCTTGATCGCCAGTCTCCACAGTTCCAGAGAACCCGAATTACTGACGGCGTTTCTGACATGATCTTCCTCGCCAACCGACACGCCACCGCTGGTGATGACGCAATCAGCCCGTGCCGCCGCGTCACGCAGCGCCTTTTCGGTACTGGCCGGGTCATCAGGCACAATACCGCAATCAATGGGTACCATACCGAGACCGGCAAGCAGGGAGGCCACCGTATAAAAGTTGGAATTGTAAATCTGGCCTGCCTTGAGTGGATTCCCGGGAACCACCAGTTCATCGCCGGTGGTCAATACTGCCACCCGGAGCGGACGAAAAACGGTGATCTCGGCAATCCCGCAGGCAGCCAGTATGCCGATTTCCTGCCGCATCAGCCGGTGACCGCGGGACAGCAGCGTGGTGCCCGCCGTGATATCCTCACCGGTGCGGCGGATGTTCTCGCCCCTGTTCGGCGCCTTGATGACTTTAACGGTATCCTTATAGGCTTCACAGTTCTCCTGCATCACCACAGCGTCAGCACCCTCCGGCAGGGGAGCCCCGGTAAAAATTCGGGCGGCGGTTCCAGGCTGCAACGGTGTCCCGGCACACCCCGCGGCAATACGCTGGGACACAGGCAACATATTCCCCGCCGCTGAGACGTCGGCACAACGCAGCGCATAGCCGTCCATCGCGCTGTTATCAGCAGGAGGAACATTGACGTGAGACTGGATTGAATCAGCCAACACGCGGCCGCAGGCACCAAGCAGCGGCACCACCTCAGACTGGTCAATCGGCTCCAGGCGCTGCAACAGTTGTTGCAGGCCCGCTGCTATAGGGGTCAGAGGTGTCAAGGCTGTCATTGGAGGATTATAACGTGTGAGGCAAGGGACTTGTCAGCCACCGATGCCGCGAGATTGCGCCATAACCGACTCGTCTCCGGATTTCCGGTCCTGGTAAAGTGTCTTGATTGTGTGTTGAAGGCTGCCGTGCCAGGACCGCTGCTTGATGCCGAAGGTATCAAAGATTTTTTTGCTGGACAGGGTGGAATTGGTGATTTCCGGTGCCCGCACCGCTTTTTCGCTGATGCTGATGTTTTCCAGCATCTGGTAAATCGTCTCGTCATGCTGAGCCGCGTATTTCAGCACCTGCTGAACAAATTCACTTTCTTTTTTGGTTTCCAGTCCGCAGTAGTGATAGGTCCCCCACACATTGGCTCCGCAATCCACCTGCAGGCAAACCGCAAGAATCACCCGCGCCAGGTCTTCGGTTGGCGTGGGACTGAAGCGTCGGCGACCGACTGTGAGGGTTCCGTCAAGGCGCCGCGCCTCGTCTATCCAGTGTCTGACCTGTTCATCCTGACCGGGACCGAAAAGCCAGCCACCACGTATCAGCACGTGGCGATCATATTTTTGCAAGGCGGTTTCGCCGGCCAGCAACGTCCTGCCGTACACTCCCTGGGGATTGGGCTCATCGAGTTCGTTGTAGCCAAGTTTTTTCTCACCGTCGAACACATAGCAACTCGACAACTGCAACAGGGGCAGGTCCAATTTCGTACAGGTGAGGGCAAGCGTGGTGATCAGTTGTGTATTCAGACGCCGGCATTCGGTTTCGAATTTTCGGGCGTTGAACAGCGCATGTTGACTGCCCTGTTCGAAGGCGGCCAGGTTCACTACCTGGTCGGGTTTATGTGACGACACGATTTTTGCCGCCTGGTTGGTATCAGCCGCATCGAGATCAGCCGCCGACAAAGACACAAAGGGGATGTCCCGTTGCCGCAATAGTTCTCCCAGCGCTTTCGCTGTTGGGCTTTCCGCACCTGTCAGTAATAGTTTCACAATGCTCGCCAGATTGCCGGCCCGCCAGAACAAATCACCAACACCAGCCTCGCCGTCGGAAGACACCGCGGGCCTGGTAACGCCCTGGCTGGACCAACGGGCGATTGGAAAGGTAAGAACTGGAACTCGAGGATTCCCTAAAACGGGATGTCATCGTCGAAATTGTCGAAATCCGGTGCCTGTGAGCCGGATGACTGCGCCGCTGCGGCCGCTGCGGCCGGAGCAGCCGGCTTCTCGCCGCCGTAATTGTTGTCGGACCGTCCCCCGCCCTGGCCTTGACCGCCCTGGCCTTGACCACCCTGGCCTTGACCACCCTGGCTGCCGCGGGAATCCAGCATTTGCATCTCGTTGGCGATGACCTCTGTGGTATAGCGCTTCACGCCATCCTGTTCCCATGAGCGGGTCTGCAGGCGCCCTTCGATATACAGCTTTGAACCCTTGCGCACGTATTCACCAACAATCTCGGCAAGGCGGTTGAAAAATACGATTCTGTGCCACTCCGTGCGCTCAACATTCTCCCCTGATGTTTTGTCTTTCCAGGTATCACTGGTGGCGAGGGTTACATTGGCTACCGCATTGCCGTTGGGCATATAGCGGGTTTCGGGGTCGCCCCCGCAGTTACCAACCAGAATAACCTTGTTCACACCTCTGCTAGCCACATTACCCTCCAGAATCTTTGTCTACCGTCTAATTTCACCGTGTTGCATTCGGCTGTAAGTTTATACCAAGCCTATGTGCAATAGAAAGTTTACTGTCATATTAGCAACCGCCACTCGGTCTTAACCGGTTTCGCGGACTCCATCGGCTACTTTTGCCAACATGCTTACGGCACATCGGCCCTCCCGCCTTCACCACAGTGCTTTACTGCAAGCACTCATATTAACGATAATGGCCGGCTTTGCCGCATCTCGAGGAACGAAGTATTCCATGGACACTATACTGGTCAGGGGCGCCCGCACCCACAACCTGAAAAATATCAACGTCAGCATTCCGCGCGACAAACTGGTGGTCATCACCGGCCTGTCGGGCTCCGGCAAATCGTCCCTGGCGTTTGATACGCTTTATGCCGAAGGCCAGCGCCGTTACGTGGAGTCGCTCTCCACCTATGCCCGCCAGTTCCTGTCGATGATGGAAAAGCCCGATATGGATCATATTGAAGGGCTGTCGCCGGCGATTTCCATTGAACAGAAGTCCACCTCCCACAATCCTCGCTCCACAGTCGGCACCATTACGGAAATCTACGACTACCTGCGATTGTTGTTCGCCCGGGTGGGCGAGCCGCACTGCCCTGACCACAACCTCAAACTGGAAGCCCAGACGGTGAGTCAGATGGTGGACCAGGTGATGCAGCTACCGGCCGACAGCCGCGTGATGATCCTGGCGCCGATCATCCGGGAACGCAAGGGCGAACACCTGCACGTATTCAATGAGTTGAAGACCAGCGGCTTTATCCGTGCGCGTGTGGACGGCCTGGTCTGTGAAATCGAATACCCGCCGAATCTCGAGAAGAACAAAAAGCACACCATTGAGGTGGTTGTAGATCGCCTGAAAATCAAGCCCGGCCTGGAACAGAGACTGGCGGAAAGCTTCGAGACTGCCTTGAACCTGGCCGATGGTCTGGCGATGGTCAGCTTCATGGGAGAGGAGACCGGCGCGAAAAAGCCCAGCCGCAAAACCCGGCCGGCCGCACTCGGTGACATGGTGTTCTCCTCCCGCTTTGCCTGCCCCGAATGCGGCCACAGTATTTCGGAACTGGAACCGCGACTGTTTTCGTTCAACAATCCCGCCGGCGCCTGTGGCACCTGTGATGGTCTGGGAGTAAAGCAGTTTTTTGACGAAAACCGGATTATCGTCGACGAGAGCCTGGCCCTGGCCGAAGGCGCAGTCCGCGGCTGGGACCGACGCAACTTTTACTATTTCCAGATGCTGGAATCGTTGGCTCACCACTACGGCTTCGACCTGGAAAAGCCTTTTGGCAAACTGGCGAAGAAATACCGACAAGTCGTGCTGCACGGCAGCGGTTCCGAAGTCATCGATTTTCACTTTGTTAACGACCGCGGCGACAGTGTGGTGCGTACCCATCGCTTCGAAGGCATCCTCCCTAATATGGAACGCCGTTACCGCGAAACCGAATCCTCAATGGTGCGGGAGGACCTGGCCAAATACCTGAGCTCCCAATCCTGCCCTGAATGCCACGGCACCCGGCTAAAGCGGGATGCGCGGTATGTGCTGGTGAAAGGCAAGAACCTCCCCACCATCACCGAAATGACCGTGGCCGCGTCGGCCGAATACTTTCAGAAGCTCAAACTCGCCGGCAAACGCGCCAAAATCGCGGAAAAGATTCTGAAGGAACTTCAGAGCCGTCTGCAGTTTCTGGTGGACGTGGGGCTTAACTACCTTACTCTGAGCCGTAGCGCGGAAACGCTGTCCGGCGGAGAAGCCCAGCGTATCCGCCTGGCTTCACAGATCGGTGCCGGCCTGGTGGGTGTGATGTATATTCTTGATGAGCCCTCAATCGGCCTGCACCAGCGCGACAATGCACGACTTTTAAACACCTTGTTCCATTTACGTGATCTGGGTAACACGGTGATTGTGGTGGAACACGACGAAGAGGCCATCCGTGCCGCGGACCATGTGATCGATATCGGCCCTGGCGCCGGCGTGCATGGCGGAAGAATAGTCGCCCAGGGCAAGGTGAAGGATCTGATCAAGGCCCCGGAATCAATAACCGGCAAATATCTCTCGCGTAAAGAGGAAATTGCTATACCGGAACAACGAAACCCGCCGAAAAAAGGCCAGTCTCTGGAATTGAAAGGTGCCACGGGTAATAATCTTCAGTGCGTGAACCTGAAAATACCCTTGGGGCTGTTCACCTGCGTCACCGGCGTATCCGGTTCCGGCAAATCCACGCTGATCAACACAACGCTCTACCCACTGTGCGCAACCAGACTCAACAAGGCCACCACTCTCGACGCGGCACCGTACGAATCAATTGAAGGCCTGGATCTGCTGGACAAGGTAGTCGACATAGACCAGAGTCCAATCGGACGGACCCCCCGCTCAAATCCCGCCACCTACACCGGCATCTTCACCCCGATTCGCGACCTGTTCTCCGGCACCCACGAATCCCGCACTCGTGGCTACAAACCCGGGCGCTTCAGCTTCAACGTCAAAGGCGGCCGCTGTGAAGCCTGCCAGGGCGATGGCGTGGTCAAGGTGGAAATGCATTTTTTACCGGACGTTTATGTGGCCTGCGACGTCTGTCGCGGCCGGCGTTACAACAGGGAGACTCTGGAAGTCAAGTACAAGGACAAGAACATTTGCGAAGTGCTGGACATGACTGTGGAGGATGCGCGGCAATTCTTCGACCCGGTACCGGCCATTGCGCGAAAATTGCAGACGTTGATGGACGTGGGACTGTCGTACATTTCGCTGGGACAGTCGGCGACCACGTTGTCGGGCGGGGAAGCCCAGCGGGTCAAGTTGTCCCGTGAGCTATCGAAGCGGGATACCGGAAAGACCCTGTACATATTGGATGAGCCGACTACCGGGCTGCACTTTCATGACATCCGCCAACTGTTGAGCGTGTTGCATCACCTGCGGAACCAGGGCAATACCATTGTCGTTATCGAACATAATCTGGATGTTATAAAGACTGCCGACTGGATTGTGGATCTGGGGCCGGAGGGTGGGTCCGGTGGCGGGAAGATTATTGCCGAGGGGACGCCGGAGGACGTTGCTCGCGTCAAGGGGTCTTTTACCGGGGAGTATGTTCGAGGCGTGTTGCAGAGACCCTCCATATAGAACCTTTCGCGGGGTCTCCGCAAAACTGTCTGAGTGGAACCGCGGAACGCGTCTTGGATGCGTTCTGACTGCTGAAATCAAACCAGGGTCGCCATGTTCTCCATCGGCTATGCCACCAAACCGATCGCTACCTATATCCAGCAGTTGCACCATCACGGTGTAAACGTGGTCGCGGACATCCGCTCGGTCCCCTACAGCAAAGTCTTCCATGACTACCACCAGGCAGCGCTCAGAAAACGGTTGGCCGATGCCGGTCTCCAGTATGTTTACCTGGGCCTGGAACTGGGACCCCGCTCAAAAAATCCGGCCCACTACAATGTGGAACAACAAGTACAGTTCGGCCGTTTGATGGCTTCAGACCCGTTCAGGACTGGTATCGACAGGCTGTTTGATGGCGTGGAAAAAGGTTATACTATCGCCTTGAGTTGTGCGGAGAAGGATCCTGCCATCTGCCATCGCAGTCTGTTGGTGGGATGGTCGCTCAGGCATCAATACGATCGCGAGGTCTGGCACATTCTGCATGATGGCGGTTTGGAGAGCCAAACGGATATGGAGCAACGCCTGGTACAGATGACAGAGACGGTGCCGGATATGTTAATGAATGAAGCCGAGGCCCTGAAACTGGCGTATGAGCGCCAGTGCCGGAACTGTGCGTTCCGGCGCAAAAAGATGCATGTTTGAGTTCCATAAGACACCGCGGGCTGACAACGACCGTCAAGTGCGCGAAATCTAATCCCCGGGGTTGCGGTCTGCTGTACTAAGACAAGGAAAGCCCATGAGGATAGGATATGTCCGCCTCCTGCCAGACCCCTCCCGTCGCACCGCGACTGCCCAAATTGTCAGTCTTCATATTTCTGGTCCTGCTACTCGGCACGGCCTGTGACCGCTTTCCCCGGGATCCACGGAACAGCCTTCAGGATATTGCGAATAGTGGTGTCATGCACGCGGGCGCTACTGAAAACCCTCCATGGGTTGTCAGGCGGGCTTTCGGCGGACCCGACGGGGTTGAGGTTCAGCTACTGGAACAGTTTGCCGCAGAACTGGGAGTTGAACTCGTGTGGCACTGGGCGGGCATGAAGGAATTATGCACGGCCCTCACTCAATTTGAACTCGATCTGGCCGTCGGCGGCTTTACAAAAAACCATCCCTGCAAGAGTGAGATCGCGCTCACGGTTCCCTATCATACAAGTTATGATGCTGTCGGGGTGCCCACGGACCAGCCGCCCATGTTGGAACTTGACGGCCTGACCGTGGCGGCCCGGCGGACGAGTGGCCTAAGCGAGCCGCTGGAAGACAGAGGAGCCAGGGTAACCCTTGTCAATTCTCTTCCGCGCGGGGAAATCGCAGTCGCCGCAACAGACTGGGAACTGAACGTGATGAATTTCACGTTAACCGGAATCCAGCTCAAGAAGCACGAACATGTCTTCGCCGTTGCTCCTGGTGAAAATGCGCTGATCATGCGCCTGGAAAGTTCTCTGCGGCGGCAGACTCACCATGGCGAAATCAGAAAATTCCTGCTACAGGGTGTTCTCCGATGAATCCATGGTTCACTTTTTGCCTGCCGGAAGACAAAAAGCAGACGCTGGAGAAAGCAAAGAAACTTGAGTGGATTACTCTTTTCTTCCTGTTGACCATTGTTGCCGTCATGTATTTTGCGATGGGCTCCTCGCAGGCAATGAAGACGGCCTTGCTGGAAGACATTCTGAGTATGCTGCCGCCTGTCGTTTTTCTGGTTGCTATCCGCTTTCATGACCGGGAAGCGAATACGCAGTTCCCGTATGGATACCGCCGCGCCCTGCTCCTGGCGTTTCTTGCTGCCGCCGTTGCCGTTCTCGGATTGGGTGTATACATATTCTACGACTCGGCGGCGACTCTCTTCCGCCAGGAACACCCTACCCTGGGTCATATGAATCTCTTTGGTTGGTTTGTCTGGAGCGGCTGGGTGATGATGGCGGCGCTCGTTTACAGCATGATAGCTCCGGTAATTCTGGGACGAATTAAATTGAGGTACGCGAAAGAGCTTCACGAAAAAACGCTCTATGCCGATGCGACAATGAACAAGGCTGACTGGATCACCGCGGCAACGGGTGTGGCAGGCATCATCGGGATCGGGTTCGGTCTGTGGTGGGCCGATGCCGTCGCCGCACTGGTCATCTCAACAAGTATTCTCAAGGACGGGTTCGGTAACGTGCGAACCGCCGCAAGCGACCTGATGGATCAGCGCCCCGTGGAAGTTGCATCCGGAAAGCCTCTCAAGATAGAGGAACGTATAACTGACGCCTTGCTGCAATTCCCCGGCATCATCGATGCCAACGTGCGAATCCGGGAAGAGGGGCAGTTGCTTACCGGAGAAGCGTTCGTTGTCATCGATACAACAGAGAGTCTTGTAGAGCAGTTGCAAAAAATGTCGGAAAGGGCTTCCAATCTGGACTGGAGAGTGCAAAATCTGATTGTTGTTCCGGTTAAAAAAAGCCGGAAAAAGGAAACAAATCTCCAGGGAGCATCCAAATAGATCTGTCCCCTTTTAAAGACTGGCCGCCCGCGCCTTCCACTCGGCGTTCCAGTCGGCCAGTTTTTCGCCTGCCATGGGTCTGGAGATAAAATATCCTTGCGCGAAATCGCAATTTGCGTCAATCAGAAAATTCCAGTCGTTCAGGTCTTCCACGCCTTCTGCTACCGTAATGATGCTGAGATTCTTAGCAAGTTGCAGGTTCGCCTTGACGATTCCTTCCTGGGTGGTGTTTTTCCACGCGCCATTCACGAAACCGCGATCAATTTTCAACTCGGTGAACGGAATATCCCGCAACTGGACGTTAGAGGAATGGCCCGTGCCAAAATCATCGATAGAGAGCTTGACATGTCGCATCCGCAGCCGAGTCAACATGTCAAGCACCAGCGCATAATCCTTCATCAATGTGGACTCGGTAATCTCCAGCGTAAGCTGATGGGGGTCGACTCCTGTTTCATTCAACTTGCTCTCTACGAACCGCAAAAAAGACTGCGTCACAAGGTTCTCCATGGATATATTGACCGCCATGGAAAGCTGAAGCCCCTGTTCGCGCCAGAGGTTCAGTTGCGTCAGGGCATTGCCCAGGACAGATTCTGCCAGCGCGTCAATCAATCCATTCTCTTCGGCCACGGATATGAACTGATCCGGAAATACAACACCGGCCACAGGATGTTGCCATCGCGCAAGCGCTTCAACACTCCGGAGTTCTTTTGTTCTCAGGCACACCTTGGGTTGGTAGACATTAAAAAACTCGCCATTCCCCAGGCCTTCCCTGATACGTTCGGCCGAGAACGACTGTCGTGCTGCTTTTTTCCGCACGGTTTTTGGCACGAATGACCAGGCGCCCAGAACAGCATCCAGTTCGACCTGCTCAATGGGTTTATTCAGGTGCCCTATAACATTCAGATCATACACTGTCGCCAGTCGAACCGCCGCCTCCAGTATGCGTGCGTCCTCTCCGCTGATGAGCAGAATTGACCCGGAGAAGCAGGTGTCCTTGATTCGTTTCAAAAATTCCAGACCATCCATTCCAGGCATGTTCAGGTCGAGCAAAATCAGTGAAACAGGCTCATTGCTCGAATTGATCTGCTGCAATGCAGCGGAGCTATCCTGGAAAATGGTGATGCTGCTAAAACCGGCGTTTCGCAACTGAATTGCCGTCATCTCAAGTTGTAGTTCATCATCGTCGATCAACATTATCCTTGTCACATCATCCGGACGCATCGGTTTCTTCCTCCCGTGCGGCGATCGCTTGCATCACGTCATCGATTTTCGACTGAAACGTCCGCATGGCTTCATGAATGGCTGGCTCATCCAGTGCATTGCATGACTTTTCCAGCTCGGCGCACAGATCTCCCAACGCGAGAGCCCCTACCGACCTTGAAGTCGATTTCAGGGTATGCGTAATATTGCCAATTTCCTTCCAGTCGCCGTTGTTGTAGGCGGACTGAACCATCACTCTGGATTTCTCAATGGATTTCGCGTACTTGGCCAGAAACAAGGATATCTGTTCCCGGTTGTCTCCCAGGTATCGGGTGATCAGTGAAAAATCGATGCCGCTACTGGAAGAGGTTCCCGCAGGATCGGCCTGATCGGCGAGGTTAGCGGCTTCCTGCCTCCCATTCGACCAGGCTGCCAGAGAGGATTCCAGTTCTTCAAGCGGTACGGGCTTGGTGAAATAGTCATTCATGCCCATTTCAAGGCACCGCGCTTTCTCGCCCTTGGTTGCATTCGCGGTCAATGCCAAAATCGGTATTCTAGGCTCTGCCTGCTCCTGCCCACGAATAGTGGCTGTCAATTGGTAACCATCAAGTACAGGCATATGGATATCGGTCAATATCAAAGCGTAGTCATGTTCGTTAGCGTACCAAAACTCCAATGCTTCACGACCATCCTTGGCAATATCATAGGCATAGCCCAACAGATCAAGCTGATTGCGGATTACCTGCTGATTGATTTCATTATCTTCCGCAACCAAAACCAGTTTGTTTGATGCAATGGCGTCATCCCGGCTGACAGAAACGCGCTTGACAGATTCAAAACCCGGTTCATCCCACCTCAGATCAACGCCTGCAACAGTCGCCAGAAAGTCCGTGAATGACTTTGCATGGCTGGAATCTCTTTGGAGAATTGTCAGATATTCATTCACGTTGTTCACACGTACATCACTGAGTCTTGAGATGACAAACAGCCTGCTGTTATGGCGATCCTTGAGGGTGTCGGACAGGGCAAGATAACGTTCACGGAGATTTGCATCTTTGTCATCCAGAACGACTATCAGAGTCTCTTTATCGTCCGCGGCCTGGAGTTTGTCCATATCAGACAGGCGCGCGGTTTCCATACTCTGGACGTCGCGAGCTCCCGCCTGCTGTAAGTAAGTCAACCAGTCAGTCACTAGCTCTGCATTGTCCCCGCTGAGGTAAACGCGTGTTCCTTCGAGGCTGTGACTGAATTTAGGGCTTGCTGCCATGGTCGTCACAATGACCGGCAACTCGACTGTAAATGTCGTGCCGACACCCTCCTCGCTCTCAACGCTGATGGTGCCTCCCATAAGTGTTACCAGTCGCTTGGTAATCACCAGGCCCAGACCACTTCCCCCAAACCGTCTTGTCGTTGACGCATCCGCTTGTGTAAAAGCCTTGAAAAGCGACTCAACCGATTCTCGGCGCATGCCGATGCCATTGTCTTTGACAGTGAGCTGAATAAACGCTTCATTGGGTGCTTCAAGTCTCACCGAAACTCGCCCCGGCCTGTCCAGACCACTGGAAAATTTCACCGCATTTCCAACCAGGTTGGTAATTATCTGCCGTAGCCTGACAGCATCGGACACGACAGCAAGCGGCAGCTTCGGGCTGCGATAAAAAGTGAGCTCGACGCCACGTTGCTGTGCGACGACTGCCATTGCGCTGCTCACGGATTCGGAAAGATACGAAAGGGTGACCGGTTCGGTTTCCAGCGTAATTTTTCCGGCTTCGATTTTGGAGAAGTCGAGAATGTCATCAATTATTGTCAACAGGCTGTAGGCCGAGTCTCTGATCAGGCCTACCTGTTCCATTTGTTTCGGTCTTAAACTGCTGAGGCGCAGAACGTCAACCAGCCCTATGACACCGTTCATGGGTGTGCGGATTTCATGGCTCATGGTTGCCAAAAACGAAGACTTGGCCTTGTTCGCCAATTCGGCCCGCTCCTTCTCTTTTTCCAGTTCCTCAGTTCGACTGGCAACTTTCAACTCCAGGTTTTCACGTTCACTTTGCAACTGGCTGTCCTGTAAATTTAACCTGTCGACCGTGCCGGCCAGTCGCCATGCCACCACACCGACTATTGAAGCGATGGCGGCCAGCAGCAGACTCAGCGGAACCCATTGACCAAGACTGCGCGGGATAAGACTAACGAATGCCAATGTGGACGCAGGAACATGCGTTACAATATGCAACGCGTTTTCCGGTAAATCTGTTTCCACGGTATCGGACGCAAACTGTTCCGCAAAGGCAATTCGGCAAGACAGATCAACACACAGCGGAATTCGAGTGTAAAGATCGCCCTCGTGTTCGAATGCGGCGCTTGGGTTATTTGTCAGTTGAGACCATAGCCGGGGATTCTGCCGGATCAGTGTCCGGTCGGCACGATCCGGATACATAAAGGCCCACTCGTCTTCGGGGTTCGGGCCAACCAGCCAATAACCCTGCTGATTGAGCATCCAGAACTGCCCATGGGTATTGGCATTCTGGTTCCTTAAAGCCTGAATAAGCACACCCCCGTTAATGTTCGCCACTAGCAAACCCCAACGGCGGCCGTTGTCGTCAAATAACGGGGTGGCAACGCGGATGACCGGTCTGGGAGGTTGCTCGATAACTCCGTTTTCTGTATCGAGCTGGATCCGTGATACATCAATAGCCCCGTTTTCCAGCTCCATTGCGCGTGTAAAATAGGGTTGGGATGCCTGGTTGCGAAGATCCGCATCCGGTACCACCTGCGACTGTCCACCACGAAATGTGACGTTAATGACTTCTCTGCCCGTCGTGTCTATGACCCGTAGCTGATCATAGATCAAACGTCGGGAAGCAAAATTGGCAAAGAAACCCTCCACGTTCGGAGCGGACTCCTGCAAACCGTTGACCACTTCTCTGAGGTCACTTTCGCGAGAAAGGCTCTGCATGTCGGTGGCGACATTCGTGAAGTAACTTTGGATGGCGACAATAACCAGGGTAACAAGGCGGTATTCTTCGTCTCTCAACTCTTCTTTCAGGCGCGTGTAGTCAACGTATAACACGCTGCCCAGGGCCAGTGAAAAAAGTAATACAACGGGAATAAAGATGGCGGAGAAGTGAATCAGCCGCCTTCGTTTGGGAGGGGACCCGGCACTTTTGGACATGCCTTCCATAGTCTCGGCTTCTTTCAGGCGCATGGCCTGATACTGCGAAGTGATCATGGCTCATTCGCGTGATCCACGAATACAGCCACTCGATACACCATGTAATAACCTTGATTGTTTTTTATTGCAAGTAGCAATTGACTCACAATTGAAATCTGGCGGGGCACACATACTACGGGCCATACAAAAACGTTATAACCCCCTTTTACGGGGTTGTCGGTTTAGGCGGTCCGTGTGGGAGTTTTCTTACATTACTATTGCGACGGGAATGCCACCGACGGAGTGTTCCAGTCAAAAAACCGTCCGATTAAATGCCCTGGTGATTTATTCAGAAATCAGCTTGTGCAGGTGGAAATCCGCCGGAGTGAAACGGAGCAACGCTGCGTGTCGATTGGGGCAAGCAGATGAGTTCTGGAATATACGTTTATCCGCTTCTTGTTCGGAACGGAGCGTCCGCCTGTCAATTGATTTTTACCAGGCCGATCTGGTTGGAACTGCTTTGATGGATCAGCAGATTGTCGTCCTCGGTTACCCAGACATTTCTTATGATCCCCACGCCTGACGGAATCGCCCAGCTCTGGAAGCGTTCCGGGCCCGGATCGAATCGCACCAGTGCATCGGGCCGCATGCCCGACTCGTTATACCAGATGACATCATTAATGACCGCGAGAGCGTACGGATGCGAGGACGGTCCGCTGGGAGAGTCCCACTGGCGGACCTCACTGCTGACAGGATCGAGTCTGCCGATTTTGCCGAGAGTGGAGTTTACAAACCAGACCATACCCTCACTGTCCAGATCCAGTCGACGAATACGAGTGCGGGTATCAGGAATTTCGTAATACTGCACTGCCAGCGTGTCCGGATTCATCCTGCCGATTTTATTGGTGCCGTTGTAGGCGATCCACACGTCGCCATCGTCTCCCACCGTGATGCCGTATGGCCGCGGTTCGGTCTCCACTTCCCGGAGCTCTCCGGTTTGCGGATTCAGGCGCCCGAGCATGGCGGCGCCCTGGGCGGTAAAGTAGAGATTGCCATTGGGGTGAAAGGTGGCGGAATGAGGATCGCGGGCTTCCGTTGGATATTCGGTGATCATGCCGGTGCGAGGATCCAGCTTGCCGATGGTGGAATTGCTGTTACCGGTGTACCAGATGTTGCCTTCGTTATCCGGAACAAGAGTATGAGGACGCGCGGACGGAGGCAGATGATACTCTTCCATCATTCCCGTTTCGGGATCCAGGCGGCCGGCGAGACTGGCCCACATGCCTGTCCACCAGATGGAGCCGTCAGGCGCCTCGGCGGGATCACGGGAACGTTGGCCGAGAGTCGGCACCTGCCACTCGATAATTTCGATGCTGACGTCGCCGGCAACAAGCGTGGGACGCCTGTCGGCGTCTTCGGGAAAGTGTGTCGCGAGGTAGTCGGCGACGGTGTCGGCCTGGGCGGCCGGCAAATTGATCATCGTGGAAAACACCCGGCGCCATTCTGCGGCGGATTCATAGCCCGCCGAGCGTGTGAGTACGTTCAGACCGTGGCAGGAGGAACAGGCAATCTGAACCAGATCCTTCCCCGGCCCTTCCGGCAATTCAATGGACCCTCCCCCACGCTGCGCCAGCGCTGAATGGGTGCTCACCAGTCCAAGACCAAAAACCGTCACTGCCAGCCATTTTTTCAACATAACGAACCTCTGCCACACAAGAGCCATTGTGATAGGTAGTTCTAAGGATCGTTCATTCCATTGACTTGGTCAATATTGGGGTCGGACCAATGGAATGAATTGATTTTCCTGATATCTAAATCTGATCTGACGCGTTTTATCATGCTTAAACCTGCCACTTGTCGGTCCGAATGCTGAATTTAAGCTACACACTATCCTGGCGCGTCTCGTACGATGGCCCTCGAATTCAGTCAAGGTCAATTTCACTTGGTAAATGGCACCTCTAAGCACTATAGCTGCCGGTGATTGTGTAAATAAACCCTGAAACTTCAATTAGATAACGTGGTCCGACCCGCACTCAACACTCACCCAAACCGGTTGAGGGCTACAATACCCCAGACCATCACCAGCATAATCAGGCTGGTGAAGACGAGCGCAGACCCGATATCCTTGGCACGCTGGGCGAGTATATGTATTTCAGAGCCAATGCGGTCGACGACCGCTTCGACGGATGAATTGGCCAATTCCGCCAGCAAGACGCCAAGTACGCTCCCCATCAGCAGTATCAATTCGATATGGTCGGTGGCAAGCCAGAAAGCGGCGGGGATCAGGAGCACCGACATCGCTACTTCCTGTCGGAAAGCGGCCTCACATCGCCAAGCGGAGGCGAATCCCCGCATTGAATGACCAAAGGCATAAACGATCCGGCGCAGGCCGGTTTTTCGGGTATTTTGCATCGCTACTGTCCTATTCCCGTATCGAGTCAGTATAAACCGCTGCGATTCCTTTCTCGAAGTAAGCCTCCGCTTCCTCAGGGTCGTTTACAGTATGCACGTAGCTGTTTAGCCCCCTCCTTTCACTGACCCGTCCCGCCAAGCCCCTGTCCGCCCGTTCTTTGGGCATGGTCAGTGCATAAAGGTCCATACGGTCGAGAATTTCCAGCACATCCTGATCTGTCCCTGCGTAGCGATATAAAGTCCATATGATATTCTCGAAGCCGAGGTCGCTGGCCAGCCAGTATTCAGCAGGCTGATATATCTGGGGTATAAAACGCGACATCAGATCCGGATAATCGGAAGCGATACGTCTGAGTACGTCCGGGTTGTTTTCTCGCACATCAGTGACGATACTGGCCTCAGGATTTTTGACCATCCAGTCGACGAGCGAAGCCAGTGTGCACTTCTCGACGTCAGACCCATTCTCGATCAGCTCGGTAAATTCTCGGAGTGTCAATACCTCGGGGGTTTGATGTCCGAAGGAACGGACGAAACTCTGATCCCAGTCATGCAGGCAGACGATGTGGCCGTCGGCGGTCCAGGAGAAATCGATTTCGAATAACTTGAAGTACACTGAGTTCTCTTCCAGGGCGTTGATGGAATTGGTGTAGGTCCGGTTGTTATAACTGCCGCCCGCATGAGCAACATTTGGTAGGGACGCGTTGCGAATTTGCTGCTCTACTTCCGTAACGGCTACAAAGTTTTTCAGGCGAACCGCTAAAGAAGATTCGGGCTCGCCCAGGAACTCGCGGGTTTCTCCATTTCCCGCGATCACACCGATGTAGGGTTGGCGAAAGCCCATATGTCGCCACTCCTCGAGTTCCAGACCCGCAAACAAGTCGCTCATGTCATATTCAACACAGCGCGCGCTGTCGTGAGCGATGACAGCATAAGCGCCGAAATCCCCAGTGCTGAGTTCTATGGCCTCTGCAAATGGAACTTCCAGCGTGGCGTTATCCTCAATGGGGTTGTCTGGCTCACAGGTATCCGCATGCGCGAGCTTGATGGCAACCTGGTCGGTATCGAGGCCCAGCAGTGTCAAACCCCTGGTGAAGCTGGCGCGGGTAGAACTCTCACTGCCGGCTTTTGCTGTTCTGACATAGGACTCGCCGGTATCGTAGGCAAAAGATCCCAGGACAATATCGCCGGACAGATCGCGTTGGTCGGTGATCTGGACTTCCTGCAGGTTGGGTGTGCCGTAGGCCTCAATGACCTCGAGGCTCTCCAGCTTGGTGATCCGTTCCCTGTAGAGGTTTCTTTTGACGGCACTGAAGGTTATAAAATTTTCCACTTCAGCCTTGCTGATGAAAAAGGAATTATTAACCGGAAAAATTGCCAGTGTTTCGGAGTTCAGCCTTCCCACCGCAGCACACCAGCGCGCATCGTCGGCGAGGGTTCCCGCCACCAGCTCATTGTCGGGGACCGGCGGCTGGTTAATTGTCAAGCCATCAAGCACCGAAACCCTGGTACAGGTGTCGACCCAGATCAGTGGTTGGTGCTGAGGCAATTCTGTAAGCTGGTCGTAGAGTTTTTCGGGAGAATCGAATTCAAACCGGACATCTTGCACATGTGCGTCATCATCCAGCACAAACAGGGCGGGGACATCGGTATTGCGGCTGCCGATGTTTATCTTCATGTTTGCCTCAGTGAAGGCAAGGCCGTTATCCAGTTGGGGGAAGTTCCACATGCGGGCGACAAAGTCCCGGTGGCGGGAAAGTACGTGATCGGCGTTGCTTCTGCTCTCAACCAGTGTAGTGGAATCCGAAAGCAGGTTGCGACCGAAACCGAGACCCTCCGTCTCCAGGCCCATCTTTGACAGAACGGTCGGGCCCACGTCCAGAATCGAGGCGGGTCGATTGTTAGTGTCTGGCACCAACTCGCGTGGATCGATAAGCATAAACAGGTTTCGACGTTCACCCTGTTGAAGGGTATCCCAGGCCGTGTTCCGCAAGGCCAGATGGTCTGAGGCGAGGACAATCAACGTATTGTCCGCGTACGGGCTCTGCCTGATGCGTTCGACGAAGCTGGCTATCTGTCGGTCGGCGCAGTGGATGGCATTGAGGATAGGGTTGCTGCCATCCTGATAATAACTGCCCCGGCAGGGGGCAGAGATGTGGCCATCCGGATGGTGTGTATCCAGGGTTAACAGGAAAAGTCCGAAGGGTTCCACGCCTTCCGCTAACTCGAGAAATCGCTGTTCCGCCAGACCAAATAGCGAGTCATCGTAGAGCCCCCAACTGGAGACATAGTCACGATCATCGATTTTATCGAGAAGTTCGTCCCTGCCCTGGATGCTGTTGAAACCGTGAGTGTTCAGGAATTTCTCTTTGCCGGCGAACTCGGTGGGAGCGCCCCCCATATAGTCAAGATAATAACCTTCGTCCCTCAACAGGTCGCCGATGCAGGTCGCCCCGGGCATGAACTCATCGACACCGGACATGGAATTGCCATTGGCGGGCGTCACCAGGGGAACCCCGCACTGGCTGGCATTAATGCCGGCAATCGTCCAGCCGGTACCGGTTACCTGACGTACATCCGTGAAGGTCAGGGATTCGCGCTCCAGGGCACTGAGTTCCGGAACAAGCCCTGGAAAAAGTGCCTCATCGAAATAAGTGCGCTCGACACTCTCCAGGTAAACAAATACCAGGTTCATCTCCCTGCCGTTCCGTTTAATCACCGGATCGGCGTAGAGTTCGGCGAACTCGGCAGGGGTCCCTGACGAGGCCATGGAATCGCGATAGAGTTCAACAAGATCCCGGTTCGCGGGATTAACGGTGAGCGCGGAAATCAGGAGAACCAGTGCGAACAGTCTGGCCGGCAGAAATCCACGCCGCTCGTTGGTAGACAGTGACCGAAACACGATGATGGACAGGACGACAGCCAGAATACAGAAAAGCAACGCTCCCACCATCAACGGCAGGTATTCTCCGAAACCTGCACCGCCAAGGCCATAACGCAAATGGAATATCACTGATTCGTCTATTCCGACTCCGGTAAAGTAATCAGCGACGAAATAACCTGCGCTCAGAATCAGTAGCACCAGGGAAATTGCGGCCACGAGAACCCCGGTTACTGTTGAACTCCATTTTTGCTGAAAAAGATAAATGGAAAAAAGCAGCAATATCACTGAAAGAGCCAGACTTACCATATCACCCGTTGCTCCTCACATTGAGGGGAGATTACACCAAATTCCCCGAGCAAGAGCCAGCCCTCAGTTGTGGGGTCGGACCTGCGCAAGACTTTGTTCTTTCTGGCCTTTACGCCAAACAACACCCGCTCCCAGCACTTAGAATCGCAATTTACCCACGAATTATTGCTTTTAAGAATAACACTTGAGTGCGCATGGCAGTGCCGCACTGGAAATGCTTAAAGCTTCCTTTCGCTGGCAGAATGGAAGCTCTAAGCAAAGAAAACCTTCGGATTTCTAATGAGCCTACAGGAAAATCATCGGTTTGGGTGGGTCCGACCCGGCGCTGCTGGTGGTTACCTTCGCTATTTTGTCACGATTCTGACCAAGCGAAGCTGACTGCACTGCGTGACAACCGGTAGTTGGGGTCTGCCAGCCGGCCGAATTATGGCACGCTAGCTGCATGAGTCTACGGACATCGTCCAGGAGGTTAAGCACAATGAAATCAAACGGTCAGCACCATCCGATGCCATGGTTCCTCAAGGTGGTCACCGGTTTTTTGATAGCTGGTTTGCTGGTTATTGGTATGTTGGGATTGATACTTCCCATTATTCCTGGGCTGCTGTTTCTGTTCATCGCTGCTTTGTTGCTGACGCGGGTGTCGCGGCGATTTGCGGCCGCGGCGGAAAAACATCCTGGCCTGGCGCGGCCATTGCGGTTCTGGCGCACGGCTGGCGGATTGTCAGTACCACAGCGTCTGCGACTGGCGTTCTGGGTCGTGGCGAAGGCGACTGTGAACGGGTTCCAAACAGCGTCTTCGTTATTGAGAAGGAAACGCAGCCAATAGCTTGGGGCAACCGGCTCGCAGACTATCGACCGTAATGAATTGGCCTGGGAAACGGTTCTGGATGCAGGGAAAATGCCCCTGCCTCGCATCCCGGCGTACAAAGTTGTGCCACTGGAGTCCGGGGGCAATTGTTACATAGTGTGACTTTTGATATCCATCCGCCCGGGTCATCGAAAATAAAGGCTTTCAGCGCCATACCCACGGGCGCCCCGGTTGATTTTTGCACCGAAAAAACGTACCTTCGTCTTAGCTCATCATTACCTTTCACAAGCCAGTAAAAGTAGGTGCCTTATCGGCAATCCATGTGTCACCGTAAGTTACAACCGTAAGTTACAACCGTAAGTTACAATAGTTGCATGGATTACCTTGGTCACCTGCTTCCCTAAAACAACAAACGGAGCATTGTCAGTGAACCCAAGACTAACTCGCAGACGTTTTATCAAGGGGGTGATATTCTCGGGCGCTGCCGCAACAACGGGCGCCGGGTTTTACCTCGCGACGGCCCAGACCGGTCCGTCAGCCGCCGAACGCTTGATAACTCTCAACATTAACGGCCGCAGCAGGCCGGTGGATGTACTCCCCCAGGAAACGCTCGCACAGACACTTCGCTACAAACTTGACCTCACCGGCACCAAGATTGGCTGTAACCGGGGCGAGTGCGGTGCCTGCACTGTGCTGATCGACGGGGTACCCAACTATTCCTGCTCGGTACTCACCCACAACGTTCAGGGCAAGGCAGTCACCACAGTAGAAGGCGTGAAGGCCGCTGACGGTACATTGCACGCGGTGCAACAGGCGTTCATCGCCGAGAACGCCCCGCAATGTGGTTTCTGCACTCCGGGACAGGTCATGTCAGCGGTCGCACTGCTGCAGACCAATTCAAGACCCACACGGGAAGAAGCGCTCCAGGCCATGTCCGGCAACCTTTGTCGTTGCGGCGCTTATGAACATTACTTGAACGGCGTGATGCGCGCCTCGGGGCAACTAGCATGACAACTCATATCGGAATAGATTTCACGCCACCTGATGTGGCTGGCAAGGTCACCGGCGAAATCAAATACGCTGAAGACTATAAAGCGGAAGGCATGGTATTTGCCCGCCTGCTCACCAGTCCCCTCCCCAGCGGACGGGTCACCAGTATCGATACCTCCGAGGCTGTGAGAATGGATGGCGTCGTTGGTGTTTTCACCGCCGACGATCTGCCACCGGTTCCACCTCCCGGCAATCCGGCGTTGGCTTCAGAATACGTGACTTATGTGGGGCAGCCGATTCTGGCGGTAGCCGCAGTCAGCGAGGAGATCGCTGAAGAAGCCATTTCCCGCGTCCGCATCGGATTCGAACGCCGCGATTTCACCACTGATCCCCTGAACAGCCTGACCCCCGGAGGCGCCAACGCCTATCCGGAAGGCAACGTTCTGGTAAGAACAGAGGAAGAAGGTCCCGAGGGCACGCCAATTCGCGGCGCCGAAATTCGTGACATCAAATGGACACAGGAAGCGATGGATGCATTCAGGTCGGGGCGCGAACCGGTCGGTGCCGAGTTCACCACCGAGTGGGTATTTGGCGATCTGGATGCGGGTTTTGCCGACAGTGCAGTGGTTGTCGAGGAACCGTTCGTCACCATCGGCTATCCGCACCATTCCCTGGAATCACGAACCTGCATGGCCTACTGGGAAAATGGCAGATGTTATTTCCACGGCTCGCTGCAAAGCCAGAGCGCGGTAAATAATGGCCTGGCACGCATGCTTAATATCGAACCCGGCAACCTGGTCTTCATTAATGAAGCCACGGGTGGCGGCTTCGGTTCCAAGATCGGACCCTACCCGTTCATGGCTATCACCGGCAATTTTTCCCGCATGCTGAACCGGCCGGTGCAACTGAGAATCACCCGCGAACAGGAGTTTTATATTGGCTCCGCCCGCTCCGGAATGCAGGGCTGGATCAAGGTCGGCGTCAAGGCTGATGGCAAGGTATCCGCGGTGGATCTGGTCATCGTCAATGACGGCGGTGCCACAGGCGGCGGCAGCGGTAACTCTTCCGCCGGCCACGTCTCCATCGTCTATCAGCCCGAGTCGATGCGCTATCGGGGTATTTCGGTTTATACCAACACCACTCCACGGGGTGCGCAACGGGGGCCCGGCCAGAATGAAATGGCCTCGGTTCTGGCACCCATCATGGACAAGGCAGCCAGGGAACTGGGCATGGATCGCGTAGAATTCCGACGCGTCAATGCAGTCGACAGCAATGGCTGGTACGGCAACCAGTCCGGCCCGGTCACCAGCGCGTTCATGCGCGAAGCGGTGGATCAGGGCGCGGAACTCTTCGGCTGGAATGAAAAGATCAACCAACCCAGACGAAATGGCAGCAAGATCCGCGGAGTCGGCACGGGCGTGGGTTACCACGGCGCCGGCAGCAGCGGCTACGACGGCCTCATTCGCATCGGTACTGATGGCCGGCTCTACATCCATAGCGGTGTCGGCAACCTCGGCACCTATTCCTACGCCGGAACTTGTCGCGCGGCGGCAGAAGCGTTGCAAGTGCCGTGGGAAAACTGTGAAATCGTGCGAGCCAGAACCGATCGTCACCTGCCTCACAGTTCCGGTCAGGGCGGGAGCAACACTATCTTTACCCACACCCGGACCAACTGGGTAGCTGCGCAGGATGCCATTACCAAGCTCAAGGAAATCGCCGCGGCAGAACTGGGCGGTGATCCTTCCGAGTTTGAAATCGGTGACCAGCGGGTGTTCAGAAGCTCCGACAACTCCCAGGGCCTCACTTACGCGCAAGCCGCGCAGCGGGCCATCGAAATGGGCGGCAAATACAGCGGCATGGAGTATCCGGAAGACCTGAACCCCATCACCGAGCGCGCCGTACAGGGTCTGCAGGGTAGCGGGCTGATTGGTGTCTCACGGGACAACCTGCCTCACGAAGGACAGGCACCGGGTATTCTCGTCGGATTCTGTGAAATTGAACTGGATACTGACACCGGCAAAGTCGAAATTCTCGACTACGCCGCGGTAGCTGATTGCGGCACGGTTGTGCATCCGAAAAACTTTGATAACTCCATGCGTGGTGGCGCGGTCTGGGGATTCGGCATGTCGGCCTACGAACGTCATGTCTACGATCCGCAAAACGGTTTGCCGGCCAACGTGGGCCTTTATCAGAGCAAGCCGGCCACCTACCTGGATGTTCCAACGCTGACCAAAGCAGGCGCGGTGAACATTCCGGACCCGCAAAACCCGGTTGGGGCCAGAGGTATTGGCGAGCCGACCCAGGGGGCGGCCGCAGCGGCACTTTCAAGCGCTATCGCCGATGCACTGGACGGATATCTTTTCAACCGTACGCCAGTAACGGCTGACATGATTGTTAACCACGTGGCGGGCAATAACTACAACACCACGTCCCTAAAAACCAACACTTTCTGAGGTTAACTATGCCATCTTATGACGTTATGCCAAACATGGAGCTCTACCAGCCGGTACAGGTAGAAGACGCACTTGCACTGGCTGACCGCTTCGCTGAAAGGGGTTGGTTGGTTGGCGGTGGTCAGGACACCTACGGCTGGTTGAAGGATCGCGCCAAAAGCGCTGATGCTCTGATCGACCTGAGTGCCATTGAATCGCTGCGTGGAATCACGGAGACCGCCGATGGAATCGAAATCGGTGCCCTGACAACACTGACTGAAGTGTCCGACAGCCCGGTGATACGCGAGCGCTTTTCCGTACTTTCCGATGCGGCCGGCAAAGTGGCGAGCCCGCAAATCCGCAATATCGGCACCCTGGGCGGCAACGTGTCCCAGGACGTACGATGCTGGTACTACCGTCGCGGCCTGTCCTGTTACCGTGCCGGAGGCAACCTGTGCTATGCCGACACACCAGAGGCCATGAACCGCGAGCATGCTATCTTCGGAGCCAGCCGCTGTGTAGCAGCCAGTCCGTCGGACACGGCACCAGCCCTGGTCGCTCTCGATGCCACCATGGTTATCCGTAGTTCCAGTGGAGAACGCACCGTTTCCGCAGAAGACTATTTCATCGGACCCGCTGTGGATATTCTCCATACCACGGTATTGCGTCCTGGTGAAATTCTTACCGGGGTACGAATTCCGAATACCTGGGCCAATGCGACCTTTTACTTCGAAAAAGTCGCGGACCGGAACGTATGGGACTTCCCGTTGGTGAACATCGCCGCTGCCTTCCGGGTCAATGGTGGCACTATCGAGGACTCCCGTATTGTCTGCGGTTCCGTGGAATGCACTCCGCACCGGGCAACCTCGGTGGAGAACGCCATTCGCGGCCAGGCCAAGAACGCCAGCACCGCAGAATCGGTTGCAACGCTGTCCACAGACGGTGCTCGAGCACTGGCACACAACGGCTTCAAGATTCCGTTGATGCAGAACCTGGTACGCCGGGCTATTGCTGCCTGACACCGGATTCCAGGCGGAGGCCTGGTAGACCGATACAAGAAGGGCGGACCGGCATAGGCCGGTTCGCCCTTTTTTAATCTGCTCGAGAAAGCGGGCCGACCGCTAAGCACCCGGACCCATTGGAAGACACGTGATAGACCTCAAACATTATTTACCTTCGGGAGGCACCTGCGCATTGGTAGTTGGTGGCCTGTTGGTGGCGGCATGTTCAGCTATTGAACAACCTGCCGGTGCCAGTCTGAGTCTTGAGGCAATCTATGGCGAGAACGCTTACGAAAGCGATAGCGTGGCAGGAATGCGCTGGCTTGACGATGGCAGTGGATACACCCTTGTTGAGCGGGTTCGGAGCACAGACGGCGAGGACAACGGATTCACGGGAGAAGAAATCGTTTATTACAGCGCCGCAGGAGCGGATCGCAGAATCCTGGTCGCCGCCGACCGTCTGGTGCCAAGCGGCGCCGAACAGCCCCTGGAAATCGACGATTATGCCTGGTCCGACGACCGCCGCAGGCTGCTTGTCTACACCAACAGCCAGCGCGTGTGGCGCAGTAACAGCCGAGGCGATTATTGGGTGCTGAACCTGGAAAACAACAGCCTGACGAAACTGGGCGGCCCGGATGCGGATGAGGCCAGCCTGATGTTCGCCAAATTCGCGCCGGATGCCGACCGTGTCGCCTATGTCCACGACAACAATATTTATCTTGAGAACCTGACATCCGGGACAATTGACCAGCTGACTCAATCACCTGATGAACAGACTATCAACGGCCTGTTCGACTGGGTCTATGAAGAAGAATTCGGCATCCGTGACGGTTTCCGGTGGAGCCCCGACGGCGAACACATCGCGTTCTGGCGCCTGGACACAGAAGGCAGTCAGGATTTCATTCTGATCAACAACACCGATGAACTGTATCCCACCCTGACCCGCTTTCCCTACCCTAAAGTCGGCGAAACCAATGCGGCGGCGTTTATCGGTATCGTCGAGGTGGATTCCGGCGCCACCGTCTTCGTCAATCTTCCCGGCGAGCCCAGGGAAATGTACATTCCGCGAATGGACTGGGCCGGCAACAGCAGGCAGGTGGCGATTCAGCACGTGAATCGCAAACAGGATACCAATACCGTGTATCTGGCTGATCTGGACGGCGAGCTGCAAGCGGTTCTTGTCGAAGCCGAGGAAACCTTCCTTGACCGCTTCCGTGACATTGTCTGGCTGAACGAGGGTAAAGCGTTTCTCTGGTACAGCGAGCGGAGCGGCTGGCGAGAGATTTACCGGGTGTCGCGCAACGGTAGCGAAATGACGGACCTGATCCCGGGCGAATTTGATGTGATCAGCACCGAAGCGGTGGACGAGACGAACGGCTGGCTTTACTTTACCGCCGCCGTTGAAAACGCCACACAACGCTATCTTTATCGGGTGCGCCTTGACGGCAGTGGAGAAATGACCCGGCTTACTCCCGACCGGTTCAGCGGCACCAATTCCTACCAGATTTCGCCAGATGCCGCCTGGGCTGTCCATGAGCATTCACGATTCGGCCATCCCCCGCAGACCCGCCTGGTTTCCCTGCCCGACCACGATTCCCGCCGGGTACTTGTCGGGAACAACGCATTACGCGAACAGATTGAATCATTGGCAACCGGAGACGCCGGGTTTTTTGAGGTTACCACCCGGGATGGTCTTACGCTGGACGGCTACCTGATGAAACCGGCGGACTTTGATCCGGGGCAGGAATATCCTCTGGTATTCTACGTTTACGGCGAAGTGGCCTCCACTACGGTGACCGACAGCTGGGGAGGCAGCACCTATCTCTGGCACCTGCTATTAACGCAGAACGGCTTTCTGGTTGCGTCCATCGACAACCGAGGCACCGCCGCCCCTCGCGGTCGCGACTGGCGCAAATCCGTCTATGGCGCCGTCGGTGTGCTTGCCTCCCGTGATCAGTACGACGCGCTGCAGCAGATGGCCGCACGGTGGAATTTCATCGACACCGGCCGGATCGGTATCTGGGGGCATTCCGGAGGCGGATCGATGACCCTGAACATGTTGTTCCGCTATCCTGAACATTATCATGTGGGTATCGCACTGGCACCGGTCACCGATCAACGCCTTTATGACACCATTTACCAGGAGCGCTACTCCGGCCTGCTCCCCGAATACGCAGACGCCTACGTGGAGGCTTCGCCGATAACCCATGCGGAAAATCTTCAGGGTGATTTGCTGTTGATACACGGCACCGCGGACGATAATGTGCACTATCAGCAATCGGAACGCCTGGTTAACGAACTGATACGGTACAACAGGCAATTCACTTTTATGTCATATCCCAACCGCACCCACAGTCTGCGCGAAGGCGCCGGCACCTCCCTGCACCTCCGTACGCTGATGACCAATTACCTTATCGACCACCTGAACCAACAGGAATAATTCCGTGGCAAGAATCAAAGAATCGGTGGTGCGGCCTTCCACCAGCCTTAACCTGTTATCCCACAAGGAAATTGCCGCGGCGATGGCAACCAACGAGGAAGTGTTCGGCACCTTCCGCGATTGCGCCCTGGCGGTATTGAACACCGGCAACGAAATCGATGATGCCACAGAGATTCTGCGCGAGTACGCCGACTTCAATGTCGAAATTATCCCGGAGTCGCGCGGTATCAAGCTACGGCTGCGAAATGCACCGGCAACCGCTTTTGTTGACGGCAAACTGATCCAGGGTATCCAGGAGCACCTTTTCTCGGTATTGAGGGACATCGTTTACACACAGGACAAAATTGAGAGGGCCGGCGGGTTCGACGTGACAACAGGTGAGGGTATTACCGACGCGGTGTTCCGCATATTGCGCAACGCCGGCGTGGTAAAACCCAACAGCACCCCCAATCTGGTTGTCTGCTGGGGCGGCCACTCGATTTCCCGTATTGAATACGACTATACCAAGGATGTGGGCTATCAGCTGGGGCTGCGTGGTCTGAATATATCCACCGGGTGCGGCATTGGCGCGATGAAGGGTCCCATGAAGGGCGCCATGATCGGTCATGCCAAACAGAAGAATACGCGCGGCCGCTACATCGGCATCAGCGAGCCCGGCATCATTGCGTCGGAATCACCCAATCCTACCGTGAATGAACTGGTGATTCTTCCTGACATCGAGAAACGCCTCGAGGCTTTCGTGCGCATGGCGCATTGCATTCTGGTGTTCCCGGGCGGGCCCGGCACCACAGAAGAAGTGTTGTACCTGCTCGGGCTGTTAATGCGTGAGGATAATCAGTCAGTATCGCTCCCCCTTATTTTTGCCGCCCCGGAGAAAGCCCAGGATTATTTCCATCACCTGGATTCTTTTATACGTCATACTCTCGGTGAGGATGCGGCGAAGTACTACAGTATTGTGATAGGCAATCCCGCGAACGTGGCGCGTCTGACCCTGAAAAAAATCAATGAGGTGGTTGCTTACCGCCGCCGCGTTCAGGAATCCTATGCATTCAACTGGAATCTGACCATTCCGGAATCCATGCAGCTTCCCTTTTTGCCCACTCACGAGAACATGGCCAGCCTCAATATCACCGCCAGCCTGCCCAAAGCTCAACTGATCTCGCAACTGCGTCGTGCTTTCTCGGGCATCGTGGCCGGAAATGTCAAGGTATTCGGTATTCAGCAGGTGGAGAAATATGGCCCTTACCGTATCCAGGGCGATCCACAATTGCTGGCCGCGGTTGATAAGCTGCTGCAAAACTTCATTCGCGACGGCCGCATGAAGCTCGGCCAAAAGGAGTACAAGCCCTGTTATGTGCTCGAACAGCGGAACGCGGCGTAGTTCCTGTCACGCCGTTTCTGCCAGATCCTGTCAGGCGGGGCGCGACTCAAGATGGCCTGATACAATCTCGGCAACGGCATCGAACCAGGCAGGATCGTCGTTCAGGTTCGGAATCAGTAAAAACTGCTCACCGCCCTGTTCTTCAAACAGGTGCCGGTACTCCACGCCAATTTCAAAAATGGTTTCCAGACAGTCGGAAACAAACGAAGGTGTGACCACAGCGACCCGCTTGATGCCGCGTTGGACCAGCGCGCCGATGTGTTCATCCAGGTAAGGCTGAATCCACGGTGCTCTGCCAAAACGGGACTGGAACGCAACGGAGTAATAATCCTTGGACCACGCCAGTTCCCCGATGATAGCCCGGGTTGTTTCCATGCATTGGGCGCGATAACAGAGCCGGTTTTTCTCATCAAGTGTGTCGCAACACTCCGCCAGGCGGCATACCTGATTGTGGTCCGCTTTTCTGATCGCTTTTTCCGGCATACCGTGATAGCTGAAGATCACATGCTCCACTTCGGCCGCATCATCTTGTTCCATATAGCGGCTGATCAGCTGTGTCCAGGCTCGGATAAACGCAGGCTCGGTGGTCAGGTCGGTGATGAAGGTCAGCTCGGGAGCCTGTTTCCATCGCGCCGCCGACTCGCGCACGGCGTGAAAAACGGACGCCGTGGTGGCGGAAGAATATTGAGGGAAAAGCGGCAGCACCAGAATGCTGTCAACCCCCCGTTGCTCGAGTTTCTCCATCGTGTTCCCAATGAACGGTTCACTATAAGCCATCCCGGTGACAACCAGCAATTCTCTCCCGTCAGCGTGCAATCTATCTTCCAGACGGGAACGCAGCCGGTCGGTGTAAACCTTCAGCGGCGAGCCTCCATCCAGCCAGATGGCCTCGTATTGCCGCGCTGTCCGGGGCGCGCGAAATGGCTTGATAATCAGGTTCCGCAACATCCAGCGACCCCACGCCGGTATGTCGAAGACGAAAGGGTCCGAGAAAAAGTACCGGTAGTAGTGACGCAAGGCCTTTGCTGTGGGTGCCGCCGGCGTACCGAGGTTCACCAGGAGAACTGCTTTCATGTCGAATCCAGTGGTCGAATCAAGGATCGATCGAGTCGCGTGATGCCTCGTCCACTTCCTTCACAAAAAACGCCATGAAGCGAGCCATGCGTTCCAGCCCAGGTGTGGAAATTACTTCAAACACCTCACCGCTGGTGTGGTAAAGAGGCGGGGCCTGCATGGTTGTTACTATGGGAGTGCCAGCGGACCGGTAGCCGCCGCCCTCTCCGGATGCCATCGTGGACGGTCCCGAGACGAAATTGGTACCGTAGCGCTGTACACCCCGATTAAACAAGCTTTCCAGAAACGGTGACTCGTTGGTTATTCCAGCTACGATCGGCGCCTCCCCGGAATCCGCGATGAATTCCCGGTACCCGTCGGAAAACTGGCTGCGCGCTGGAGAAAAATTGCGTTGCGCCACGTGTTCGAGATTAAAAATGACAACACTCTCATCAAACAGATCCGGGTTCATTGACACGGCGTTTCGAGGTCCGTTCAACCCTGAACTGTGATGGCCCGCGCTGGCCACCAGCACCAGGGTCCGGTCCAGCTGAATTTCTGGCCTGGCAAAATGACGCGCCAGGGCCAACAACACGGCCAGGCCGTCGCCGTTATCTCCAGCGCCATCGAACCACGCATCAATGTGGGCGTTTAGTACGATGGTTTCGTTTGCTGTTTCTCCACTCATTCGGCCGGGAATGACCGCGATGGCGTTTTCAGCAGTCATTCCAGTATGTTCACTCGACTGCAGCGACAGTTGCATGTTGATTTCGGGGCCGCCGGCGGCCGCATTCAACACGTTTTCCAGAAACACTCCGTCGCGTCCACCAATGTTGAAGCAGGGACCGCCGCAGTTTGCCAGATCCCGAGCCATTTCATTGCCGGGCTGATCTATTACATTGATCACCGCGACGGCGCCGCGCGCCATGATATCCTGTGCTCTCGGTACGACCTTGGCACGTTCAAACACCAGGTGAGCCTGCGGCGTGACGTGCTGCACGGCAATCTTGCCGCTGACGTCGATATGGGTCAATTCAGCGGGGCTTCCCATGCCCACATACACCAGCGGGGCGGTCATGACTCCCCCGGGTATGGCCGATGGCGCAAGCGCCATGGACGTGGCAAGCACGACATCATCGCTGCCTTGTCCAAAGCGGGAATCACCGAGCAGACGCACTTCCCAGGACACAGGCAACCATAACGTCGCGTCGGATTCCTGCGCGAAACTCTGTACGCGTACGTCACCCAGGCCGGTTTCCCTGAACTGTTCGACTACCCAGTCGATGGTCGCGCGTCCCGAGGGAAAGCCACTCACCCTGCCCCAAAATTGTTCGCCACCCAATTCCTGTTCCCGCCGGCTGGCAACGGCAAAATCCACTATTGTCCGCAGATCCGCGCTGATGCGTTCGCCTCGCAATTCAATGAACCGCTCTTCACCGGCGGGAACTACCGCCGGCGCCGGTCCGCGATCACCAATGATCGCAGGAGCCACATGCGGTTCAAACGCGGGAGGCAGGGGAACACCAAACCAGGCACTGCCAACTTCCGACTGCGCCCGGACCAGAATGGTATGCGACAACGCCACAGTGATGAACAGGCTCTGCAGCAGGCCGGTGTAAATTGCGCCCGAGGTGAGGAATGGTTTACGCTGCATTGTTTTCTCCCTTTATGGAATGATTTTTCTGTTATTTTGGTGGTTTATTGCCGGGGTGGGGGTGGAGTCCAGTCACAACCTTCACAATCAGGAGACTTTCCGTTCTCGGCGAGTACGGTAAAAATAAAGTCCCGCCAGACAACATTGGGTTGCCACACACTGTTCATGTCAGCCTTTGCTTCAGCCATCGGGACATTCTCGTATATCACGCGATACAGGAAACTGAATGCCGTAGCTCTCGCGTTTACCTGACAGTGCAACAGGGTTTTCTTTTCTGAGTCCCGGCGCATGGCGTCGGCGAAGCCATAAAATTCAGAGGGTAACGGATTCGAAAAGTCCACGGGTATCTGCATGTACTCCATGCCGAGATCTTTAATCAACTGGTCTTCATCCGAAATTCCACTGCCGCTACTGGTGAAAGTGATATTGACGATACGGTCAAATCCGTTGTCGGCCAGCGTCTGCAACTGATCGCGGCTGGGCTGCCCTGCACTGGCGAAACTGGCGCTGTATTGCCTGAAATTATTGATCTGCGCCAGTTCGGAGTTTACTTCCTCCACGGCGCTCGCAGAAAAGGAAGCGAGTGTTCCGGTGACCAGGATCAGCACAGCCGGCATAGCCGGCACGCGCGACAGTAAGGGCAGTAAGGTTGGTAGTTTCATAACAACTCCTTTGATTTATTTTCGCTGCTCATCTTTAACGGCCATTCATCAGCACCGATGCCTCTGCGACAAATCGGTTTTCAAGGACGGCGTTCATGGAGTCAAACAGTGCGACAGCAAATTCCCCCATCAATTCGCCGTCACATCGCCTCTTTTTACCCCTGAACATCACGGTGGTGCCATGAGGCGGCAAATGTACAAACAGCACGGTTGCCGAAAGCCAAAACCGTACGCGCAACCGCTCCAGCACGTACAGAAGCTCCTCGCACAGATAGGCGCCCGCGTCGTTGGAGACCAATACCGCGGTGCCTTCCAGGGCGAGTGTTTCCACAATGGCGCTACAGGCGACCGAGGTTTTGATCAGCGCGGGTCCCCCGGGCTCAATCAGCGCGGCCGGTGCCATCGCATTGTTATTGTCCAGACGACGCGAACGCTGGTTACGCGCCACCGTCTCGAGCCGGAATGCCTCCGGTTTGCCCTCACCAAAGCCGATAATCAGGTCCGGCTTCCAATCACAAACGACGGGTGTCAGTATTTCCGCCGGTTTGCCCCACAACACCGGAAGTTCCAGCGCGCGTACGTTCCGGTCTCCGATGTGATCAGCCAAGGCCGTCGCCGCCAACCAGGACGCATTGACAGCCCGCCCGTCAAATGGGGTGAATCCCGTTAAAAGTATCCGTTTCATCGGTTGCCATGATACACCGGGACCGGCTTCAGGCAGAAGCTCTCTAGCCCGCTTACTGGCCTGCTTCGCGGCCTTTTTCCTCTTCGGGTAACACTTCCGTTTCCTGTCTGGCCTGCGCTGTCCACTCATTGAGGTGCGTATGGGCCAGCATTGTCAGACTGTATTCACTCGACAAGGGCGAGAGCTTCACGCCATAGGTTTTAAAACGCAGCACCACCGGAGCGTAGAAGCAGTCCGCTATGGAAAAACCGCCAAATAGCCAGGGTCCCCTGTTGGCCTCCCGTTCCCGACACCTGGCCCACATCTCGTCGATGCGCTGTATATCGTCCAACGCAGCACGACTGACTTTGACCTCTCTCGTGGCCCGGCAATTCATGGGCATTTCCGAGCGCAGAGCGGTGAATCCTGCATGCATTTCCGCGCAGACGGCGCGTGCGGTTGCCCGCGAAGTTCCGTCACCGGGCCAGCCGTTTCCCTGCAGATATTTTTCAGACAGGTATTCACAGATGGCGAGCGAATCCCATACCGTTAATTCCCCATCCACCAAAACCGGCACCCGGCGGGAAGGAGACCACTTCCCCAGCCTGTCTGAGATACGGGCAGCCGCGATGGACTCGTTCACCTCTTCAAAGGCGATGTTGAAATGAGACAGCAGCAGCCAGGGGCGCAGCGACCAAGACGAATAGTTTTTGTTGCCCAGGATGAGTTTCATGTCCGGATTTTGCACGCCCATCAGGAAAATTATTGAAGAATTACCGTGACTATACCGATTGAACCGGAGTATTGGAATGGCCCGCCAAAACATTATCCAGGCACCCGCTGTCATGAGACCAATGTTTACTTAAGGAACCTCTGCACTAGCGCCCAGTCAGTGATATTATTTTCCCTGGAACTGGTCAATCAGCAGGTGGAAGCCAAGGGAACACTGAGTGAACACAAAGGGAAAGGTCGCATGAACAACAAATCGTCTGCGCGCGATACAGGTCAGAAAGCCAATGCACCAGGTGAAATCCCGGCCCGTGGCTGGAAGGAAATTCTCTGGAGGGTCAAGTCGGAATATGGAAAAGATCACATCCAGATTGTCTCCGCCGGCATCGCATTCTATTTCTTCCTTGCGCTGTTTCCAGCTATTGCGGCATTAGTCTCTATCTATGGCCTTATCGTGGATCCGGCACAAGTGGAGCAGCAGATGAACCAGTTGACCGCGATTCTGCCGCAGCAGGCCCATCAGTTGATTTCGGATATTCTGCAGGACATTTCCAGCAAAACCGGACAAACCCTTGGGTGGAGCCTCATCATCGGCGTCGCACTGAGCATCTGGAGCGCAAAAAAGGGCGTGAATGCCGTGTTTGAAGGCGTGAATATTGCGTATAACGAACAAGACCGCCGAAATTTCTTCAAGAAGAACGGACTGGCCTTGCTGCTTGCTTTTTACGGCATCATCATCGCCATCATCAGTATGGCGCTGATAGTCGGGGTGTCTGCATTGTCAGGGCGACTCGGCCTGCCGTCGCTGTTGACAACCCTGGTCGAATGGTTACGGTGGCCGGTACTGGCCGCAATCGTGGTTTTTTCACTGGGTCTGATCTACAGAGTGGCGCCTCATCGCAATGCGCCAAAGTGCCGATGGGTGAGCTGGGGCGCGATTGCGGCCACGGCACTGTGGCTTGCCGGCTCGGCGCTGTTTTCATTCTTTGTTAACAATTTCGGAAATTACGACGCAACCTATGGTAGCTTCGCCGCGGTTATCGTCCTCATGCTGTGGTTTTTTCTCACGGCGTTCACCATACTGCTCGGAGCTGAAATCAACTCGGAGATGGAACACCAGACGGCACGTGACAGTACTGTGGGAAAAGAGAAACCAATCGGCCAGCGGGATGCCTACTATGCCGACCATGTGGCCGGAGGTCGTTGATGGGATGCTCTGAACAACGCTATGAGCGGGCGGATCAGAATAACCAGGCGATCAATAACCAGAAAATGAAAAAAAATGTAAGGAACCCACCGATCATAAACTGAATTTCTCCCAGCAACCCGTCTCCGGCGGCCACCGCGAAAACGATCATGAGCACTACGGTAACAAAGAAAGAGATTACCGCCCCGTCCCGCAGCCCCAGACCCGGAGAGAAGTGGGTTGCCATGATATTTCCCACTGCGGGCACAATCAGCAAAGCGGCAATTGCAAGCAGCAGCAATAATACAATGAGCACGACAAGCATTTTACGCGACTCGTTTTTGTCCTTTCTGTCTGTCTCTCCCGCCTCGTTTTCTTCAGCCATAGCACCACCCCTTGAAAATTTTAATCTGCCGCCCCACCCCTCAGTCGCGGTGCTTGACGAGTTCCCTCACCTTGTTTGGATCCGGCAATCCTTTGGCGACAATTTCCGGTGTGTCACCCGCGGTATAGATTTCAATACTGCCGACACCAAACAGACGATTGAAAAATGATTGTTTGACCTTAACGGTCCTCACACTGCTGATACTCAATTCTGAATGTTCCTTGTTCAACAGGCCTTTTTCAAAGACGATCTCATGTTCTCCGACAGTGAGCTTGGAGGCTCTTGTTTGCAGGTACCAGGCCATCAGAATGAGTATGCCAACCCCGACCGGAACAAGCAGTACTGAAACCACAAAGCCGATCGGGTTGTTTTTGAACATGACCGGGTGCTCGGAGTAGCGTTCACGCATGAGTTCCTCCTTGGGGATTCACTTTGATATTCAGGGAATTCGAAAACGCTTCTCTGCCGAGTTCTCCTGAAAAAAACGTATTGAATGACAAACTCACCCTCTGAATATCCAATGATACCTCTTTCACGCCATGCTTTATATTTGACGGAAAAATAACCATATCCCCCACCCCTGTATTGATAAAGTAGCTGTGGGCGTTGTAATAATTGTGTTCTTTCGGGATAAGCTCATACCAGATCATATCCTCATTACGGTAAAAACTGATGCCGTCATTCTCCGCAAGATTGATATACAGTACGCCACTGGCGATACTGTTTGGATGAATATGGGCATGATGCGACTCTCCGCGGCGGGTCATCGTCAGCCAGGACTGGGTAATCTTCAGAGTCACGTCGTTGGCGGTGTTATGGATCGTTTCAAAATAGGTATCCACATTTTTCTGCAATACCGTCTTGATATCTTTCATCGGATCGGCATCCAGTACATTCTTGTTACGTGAGGACAGATTGGAAATGGCGGTAACCGGATCGCTTAACTCGTCCTTGAAAAACTTCATTTCTGATTTGGTAAAACCCCTGCCCAGAGCGGACTTGTACACAGGAACAGCAAACAGATTCATCAATTCAGGTTTCATACGCCAGCCGCCTTTTTCACCGTCAAACCATTCACTCTCCGATCACCGTCCTGGCGTCCGTGGTTTCCATCGCCCGCTCCCCCGCCGGGCTCCCGTGCAGTCTAAGCCGGAACTCTCGTCTGACCAACAGATAGCTTGCCAGAGCCTGTATCGTCACCGATACGATGGACACATACCAGACGTGGTTGATAATAAAGCCTGGCTGATACTTGAGGAAGACAGCGACGGGAATAAAAACCAGCAATCGTATGCCTGAGCTGATCAGGGAGGGGCGGGTATGCCCCAGGCCCTGAAAAAGGCCGGAACTGGTAAATACAATGCCCTGGGCTATGAAATTGAGCGAGATCAACTGAAGAAACACCGCTGCGATCTCCAGGACTTCGGGTTCATCGGTAAAGACACCCACCACAAGGTCCGGCCGCCACTGGAGTACCATCGTGACCGCCAGCATCAGCGTTGAGCTCAGCATCAGTCCTTTGAAGTACGTCTCTCGAACCCGGTCAAAATGACCCGCACCGAAGCTCTGGCCAACGATGGGCCCCACGGCGAAGGCGATGGCAAGGGTTGGCATGAATATCGACTGCATTATGCGTCCCCCGATACTGAATCCGGCCTGCGCGGGCGCTCCAAAATCCTGAATCAACCAGTACACTGCGGAAAAGTAGGCAAACATCAGTAACATTTCACCGCCCGCGGGCAACCCAATCTCAAACATGCGACGCCAGATATCCAGCCGGGGCTTCCACAATGAGGGCTGAAACGACACGTATTTTTCGAGCTTGATAAAGTAGAGAATCAGCAATACCGTGCCCACCAATACCGACAGCGAACTGGCCAGACCGGCTCCTACGACACCAAGGGCCGGTCCTGGGCCCCACCCCGCGATCAGGATAGGCGCAAGCAGAGTGTTGAGAACCACAGTCAGAACCTGGATGATCATCGCCGGTTTGACTATGCCGGTGGCCCGGAGTGAGGAAGCCATGGCCATAATGCCAAACTGCAGCGCCATGCCCGGCAGGAACCAGTACAGAAAGACGACACCCTCGCTGAGTGCGCCACTATCCGCAGCGATACTGGCCAGATAGCGGTTACCGAACAGGTAGCCGGCCACGATCGTGCCCAGCCCGCAGATCCCCGACAGCACCAGCGACTGGTTGAATACCAGATTGGCGGCACCCTGGTCCTTGCGGCCGACAGCCTGGGAAATCATGGCTACCGCGCTCACGCCCAGCACCTGGGTCAGCGCCATGATCATGAACAGTAGCGTTCCCGCCGCGCCGACCCCCGCTATTGAGTCATCGCCGAGCGCGGCGACAAAATACAGGTCCACCAGCAGGTAAAGGGTCTGGAATATCATACCCGCCGCCACCGGAACTGCCATGGCCAGAATCGTTTTGTAAACAGAACCCTGGCTTAGATCTCTCATAACACTTGTTCCTGAGCGGCGGACCGCGAAAGAGTCTGTCTGAATGGCTGACAGGGCTGTTGAAAAAACCGGTGGTACTATACTATATAATTCCACGGTCTTGGTGGCTCGCACCTGTCCAACGCAATCAGGCCAACGCAATCAGGAGAACACAGTGAAAGCTCCCCTCATCACCCCCGTTAATTTGCTCATTTCGGCCATGACTGTCTTGCTGTCCGGGTCTCTTCAGGGAGCCGAACGAACAGCGGATGAAATTGCCGATATCTATCGTACCGCCGCCGCGCTGGCCGCGGGTACCGAACACGAAAGTTTGCGAGGCGTCGTCTGTCCCGCTTCTCCCAGAATTCCTCCGGAACCGGCGACCGGCAACAATGCCACTGGGCAGGCACGGACCATTCCGCCGCTGGCGGACTGGTACCGCGAGCCAGCCAGAGTATTCGATGAACTGTATTTTGTCGGCACCGATGATCATTCGTCCTGGGCGATCGTCTCCGATGAGGGGATTATCCTGCTGGACACCTTATACGACTATGCCACTGGTGACGCGATAGTCGGCGGGCTCCAAAAGCTCGGTCTCGACCCGGGAGATATTGAAGTGGTCATTATCAGCCACGGTCACGGTGATCACCACGGCGGCGCGAAATATCTGCAGGATGAGTTCGGCGCTCGCATTGTTATGGGGGCCGCCGACTGGGACACAGTGGCTCAGGATCAGCGTAACCCGATACCCCGTCGTGATATTGAGGCAACAGATGGAATGAGATTTGATCTCGGCAATGCCAGCATTACCCTGTATCACACGCCGGGCCATACCGACGGCACCATGTCATCGATTGTCACGGTGCATGACAACGGCGAGGAACACACGGTGGCGTACTGGGGCGGCACGTCCATACGACCGACCACACCCACCGACAATGTAAAACTGTATATTGATTCCGCGGTGCGCTTCCGTAACATAGCGCGGCAGGCAAACGCCGACGTGCTTCTGGCCAATCACTTGATATTCGACGGCAGCCGGGAGAAATTGCCGGTATTGGCGGCACGCGGCGCGGGCGACCCTCACCCGTATGTGGTAGGCTTTGACGTGATTTCTCGCTATCTGACGGTGGCGGAGAATTGCGCCAGAGCGGAAATGGCTTATCGTTAAGGAGAAATGATTATGCGGCGGCATTCTTTTGTTACAACAGCATTGGCAGCGGCAACGTTATTGTTAACCAACTGTTCCGTTATGCAGCTTCCGGCAATTCAGCACGGCGACCCCGTCACGGAACCCGGACGGCAACTGGCGGTGGGAGAGCGCGGCTATTTCCGCGTATTCACCAGTGAAAGCGCCGCTGACAGCGGTATCCATCTGTCATCCGGCGCCAGCTACCAACTGATGATCAATCCGTGGAGCATCTGGGTGGATGGTAATTTGCTCTACAATGAAAATGGTGAAGCCATCGACGAACGTGGATTCAATAACGAGGCAATGACCTGGATTGGCGGCCTTTTTTCACCACTGCGAAAGGCACCGTCCAATCGCTGGTTTGAATTGATGCTGCGCCAGCCGGCCTGCAACAGCGAGCAAGGTGTGACGGCTCTTGAGCGAGACCAGCAAGGCCGTTATCGGTATACACCTTCCTGTGATGGTAACCTGGTGGCTTTCGTCAATGACGTGCCAGGCTTTTACGGCAACAATGGCGGTTTCGCCTCCATCACGGTGCAGCGGCTTCGCTGATCCGCAGACTGAAGCCCCCTCCGGTTGCCGGTTCCAGACACAATCGCTGATTGATGCAGGCCGGCTCCTCCCCTTGAGTGTGGCTGACATAGACTATCTGTGTCTCAATGGTGGCAGCGATCAAGTCAAGCGTCCCCAGAATTGTGTGCCGAAACTGATCATCCAGGCCGACGCAGGGCTCATCCAGAATCAATATCCGGGGATGCTTGACCATCGCCCGGGCCAGCAACACCAGCCGTTGCTGACCAAAAGACAAGGTGTGATACGGGCGGTCTTTCAATTTTTCAATACCAAGAGCCTTTAACCAGGCGAAGGCCGTCTGCTGCTCGGCAACACCGCTGTCATCGTACAAACCAACCGAATCGTAAAACCCCGATACGACCACTTCCAGAACTTTCCAGCCCTTGACATAACGGTTGTGCAATTCGTTGGAAACCACGCCAAAACGCGATTTGATCTCCCAGACTGTTTCACCTGAACCGCGGCGACGACCGAAGAGTGTTACATTCTGACCATAAGCTTTATGATTCTCCCCGTCGATCAGGCTGAGCAGCGTTGATTTCCCGCTGCCGTTGGGACCTTCGATCAAGGTGTGCTGTCCCGGTTTCATGGTCCAGTTAATATTCGTCAGCACGCGATCTTCACCATACGAGGCGATGACATCCACCAGTTCGATCAGCGGCCCTTCCGGAAATGAAGCGGCGACACCACGATCCGCAGGTAGTGGAGGCAAAGCGGAGGGTATGCACATATTGGGCGCAATGAATTCGCGCCACAATTTTCTCCCCTTCACCTTGTCAATGCTGCCGTGTTCGCGCAGGGTAAGTTCCTTCATCAACGCCAGGTGAGTGATGCCCGGCAGTATGTCCCGGGCGCGGCGCGTCAGCAACAGCGTACTGTTGTTTCCAGTCATCCATTGACCCAGGGCGCGAATGATAGTGTCCCGGGATTGTCTGTCAATGCTCTCCAGCGGATCATCCAGTATCAACAGTTTCGGCCTCGCGGGATCGGCAGCGAACAGCGCACGGGCAATCAGTGCCTTGCGTATTTGCCCGGAAGAAAGATACCGAATACCTTTTGCGGCCAAGGCAGTGATATCCAGCAGTTCCAACAGTGACTGGCAGGCGGCCTTGTCGGCCAAGGCTCCCGGTCTGGCACCCAGCACCAACTGTTCAACGGTGGTTCCCACGTCCATCGCCTCGGCGGTGAATTCGCTGATATCGTGCCTCTGATCCTGTTCCTGAAAAAACTGTTGCTGCTCGAATGACACCGTGATGATGTCTGAGCCAGGCCGAAATCCCTGCCCATACGTGACATGATTTCGCGCGGCGGCCAACTCGCCACGAATCAGATTGGCCAGCAAGGATTTCCCCGCCCCGTTACTCCCTGCAATGCACCAATGTTGTGCCGCTTCAATGCGGAAATTGTCTATTGTCAGCGCACTGCTCGCACCAATTCGGCACAGGGCATCATTAACCACGACGAGCGCTTGTGCAGAGTGACCGGGTTGCGTCCTGGATACCATGGACTTTATTTTGCCCCCTGCTTAACGACATAAATTCGGGTATAATCGGCTTCTTTCAATCACTTTCATCCGTGTCTGGCGAATCAGTCCCGCCAACATCGGCGAGCCAATCGTTACTCCCGCTCGGGCTCAACCCGGGCCGGTTTGAGCAATCATGGAAACAAGTCAACTGCACGTCATCATGGACATAACCGCCTTTTGCTGGTTCATAGCCTGCTGGGTCGGTTATACCTATTTTGCCAAACATGCCGCAAAAACAAGAGACAGCCTGTCCAGTGTGTTGTATAACTTCCGCAAGGAATGGGTGCAGAAACTCAGTATCAACGGCATGAGCGAAGTGGATGCCGAACTGCTTGCCAGCCTGGAAAAACAAGTATCTTTTTTTGCTTCCACGTCCCTGCTCATCATCGCCAGTCTGTTAACCGTGCTCAGCACCGCCGGTGAAGTGTTCAACAACATCGCCAGGCTGTCGTTCGTGTCAGTGGCCACGATTGAAATGGTGCAGATGAAACTGGCGTTGCTGATAGTTATTTTCACCTACGGCTTCTTTACGTTCACCTGGTCGATCAGGCAATACGGTTTTTGTTTCATCCTGTTCGGTTCGTCGTTTCACACCGTCAAATATTACAAGGAGGCCCCGGATTATCGCGCCATGACCCAGGAGCGGGATTTCAGTGAAATGGCCAAGGTGCTGGATCGTGCCGCGCACAGCTACAACTACGGTGTACGGGCTTACTATTTCGCACTGGCTGCTCTGGCATGGTTCATCAACTCCTGGATGTTTATGATCGCCTGCGGACTGACGCTGATGGTGCTCTACCGTCGCGAATTCAAATCATCCACCTTGAACGCGCTGGTAACCTCCCGACTACCGATCAAGCCAGAGAAGATCGATCCGGCCGTTATCGATAAGGATGCCGCCTGACTCTGGTGCGGATTGCTTTTGCGCGCTTGCATTTACCTTCTTTACTTGTCTACCCTGGGTTGCCACCGCGTGTGTCTGCCTACGGCCGATTACCCAGTGCCCGTTGCATAACCTCAAACTGAATTGTCATCAGGTGGCCGACTGAACGGCGCCAGTACTCCGAAGTGTGTCGGCCCTGGCTCTGCATGTAGTCAAACGGAACATTATTGATCAACAGTATCTGCATGAACTCCCGCGCTTCATTGATCAGGCTGTCTTCTGTTCCCGCATCAAGGTATATGTGGGGCAACTGGCTCTTTGGCACATTATAGATAATGGTATAGGGGTCGTAGGCTTCAGCCTGGGCTACGGTATCAAACTTCTGACCGGGGGGTGTGCGTTCAAGCTGCGTACTGAAGCCCGGAATATCAATGACCTGTGAGATCTGCCGGTCGGCTTCCTCGATTCGCGCCTGTTGTGCCGCGCTGCGCTGCCCGGGACTCGTGTCGTTGCCCTGGCGCAATGCCTCGGCGAGGTTGCGTGCATGGCCCAAGGCGCCACTGGTGCTGGCCATCGACACGAACATGCCCGGATGGCGCAGCGCCAGCGCAAAAGCCGCAAATCCCCCCATGGAGAGTCCGGCGATTGCGCGCCCTTCGCGGCGGGGAATACTGCGATAATTCTCATCCACATGACCGATCACATCGACGATTAGATGATCCTCCCAGTTGTTTTTTTGACCGTCATCACTGCCGGCGTAATTGACGAACCAGGTATTGCCGCCATCAGGAAGCACCAGGATCAGATCATCCAGGTTGCGAGCGTAGAAGGCCGCGCCCAGATTACGGCCCCAAACTGTATAGTTCTGCATATATCCGTGCAACAGATAAAGTACCGGGTACCGTTGTTCGCTGCTGTGGTAGTCAGCAGGCAAGACGATATCGAACTTCATTGTGCGACCCACGGCAGGGCTGAAAAATTCAACGGTTTCCAGTCCGGCAGGAATCGTGGCGGGCTCGATTTCAAGTGACAGGTTCTGTGGCCAGACCACAGCAGAAAGCAGCATGAGCAGGCAGGTTATGGTCACAGATCTGATCATCAGGGGTTCCCGTACCGGTTTCGTCAAACCCTAGCATATTTCCCTTAGCTTGGCAGAATGATATAGTCCCGCCCATAGGCTGGCACCCGTCTGACTCATCTCTCGAATACGGAGTAACCAAAGCTCATGGCCCCGGGCCGACCACACCCCATGTCGCGGCGTGACTTCCTGATTCGGCTGGGCCAGTACGCCGGCACCGGTATGATGCTGAATGCGATGGCGTCCCTCGGAATGGGTATCGCCTCTGCGCAGGAAATACCTCCACCACTCGGCCCGGGCAATGGCAAATCCGTGCTGATCCTCGGTGCCGGACTCGCGGGCCTGTGCGCCGCGTACGAGCTGTCCCGCGCCGGCTACAACTGTACTGTTCTGGAAGCCAGGGGATTCGCCGGCGGCCGCTGCCAGACCGCGCGGCGCGGCACCGTCATGGAGGAAGTGACCGGCGCGCACAGTGTCTGTGAATTTGATGAAGGCCAGTACTTCAATCACGGCCCCTGGCGGATTCCCTATCACCACCTTTCCACCCTGCACTACACCAAGGTATTGAATGTCCCTCTCGAATTGATGCTCAATGACAACGAGCAGGCCTATATCTATTCCGAACGGGGGACAGGGGCGCTGCGCGGCAAAGCCGTCAGGCGACAGGAAGTGGCTGCCGACATGCGTGGTTATGAAGCGGAAATTCTCGCCAAATCCATTCATCAGCTGGAACTGGACAGCCCGCTCAATGAGGAAGACCTGGAGCGATTCGTTGACTACCTCGTAGCGCATGGCGCCCTGAGTACCGCCGACCGCCGCTACCTGGGTACCCGTGGCCGGGGTTATGACGTACCGCGTGGCGGTCTGCTGAATGCGGGTTCCGCTTCCACGCCCCATTCAATGGCGGATCTGCTTGACGCCGGATTATGGCAAACCATTCGATCCGTGGCTTCCTTTGACCAGCCCAAAACCATGTTTCAACCTGTCGGGGGCATGGACCGAATCGCCAGCGCCTTCGAGAGGGAAATCGGCCATCTGGTGACGTACAACGCAGAGATTTCCCGCATCACCCAAAATCAGCAACAGGTCACCATACGATTCAGGAATCCCGATACCAATGAAACGCAGGAAACCAGCGCGGACTTCTGCGTCTGCACCTTGCCGTTGTTCGTGCTGAAAAATATTGAATCGGATTTTCCCGATGCATTCAGAACCGCGATGAATGCGGCATCGGCGGTCACCTCCTGCAAGCTGGGCCTGCAGATGAACTCACGCTTCTGGGAAGAAAAAGACCGGATTTACGGCGGACACAGCCGGGTTATCACCGAGTTGGAAAACGTCCAGATTTCCTACCCGTCCCATGGCTTTCAGGGGTCCAAGGGAATCGTGCAGGGTATTTACAATTTCGGTACCGACGCGGTGCGCTACAGTGTCCGGTCGCTGGACGACCGGCTTGAACACGCGCTGCAGATGGGTGAGAAAATACACCCGGATTATCGCAGCGCCTGCGAGACCTCCTTTGGCGTGGCCTGGCATCTGGTTAAATACAGCATGGGCGCTTACGCCAGCTGGTCTCAGGAAGCCTACAATAACGAATACCGGCTGTTATGCGAACCTTCCGGACGGGTGTTTCTCTGCGGAGACCACATGAGTTATCTACCCGGCTGGATGGCCGGAGCCTTCGATTCCACCTGGCAACAGCTCGCCAGATTACATGAAATGGCGCAGAACGCGTGAGTGAATCATGAAATCCGGATTCCTGAAGACCTGTTTATTCCTGACTTTCATTTTGAGTGGAGGCATTGCCGTCGCGGCGGAGGATGTCGCGAAGGGTGCGCAGTTGTACCGTTACTACTGCATGGCCTGCCATCAGGCTGAGGGTGAGGGCATTGCCAATGTCTTCCCTGCTCTCGCCGGTAGTGAAGTTGTGCTGGGAAGCGCCGAAGACGTCGCGCTCGTGGTACTGAACGGTCGCGGTGGCATGCCGGCCTTTAAAGGCTCAATCAGTGACCCCGACCTGGCCACAATCATTACCCATGTGCGCAATAGCTGGGGCAATGACGGCGCCGGTATTTCCGCGCAAAGAGTCAGCGAACTTTCAGCCGGTGGCGGTGAGAAGATCCGCCAGGATCGTGAACAACAGTAAATTCCGGTCCGTCGCAGGACAAAAAGAAGGGCTTTCCGGGGGGTGGAAAGCCCAAGCCCTGGGTGTACAGTTTAGCCTGGCTGTTGAAAATTGCCGGCCTTTGCGAATTTCCGCTTCAGAAACAGCCACATAAAGACCCCTCCTGAAAGCGCGACTATGGCGCAGGAAATCATGCCGGTAGTCATCAGTTCGGTCTGTTGGCCATAGTTCACCAGATAATCCACTACCGCAAACACGGCAATACCGATGATGGCTGTTGATACGACAAAATCCAGGTAGAACCGTAAAAAACCCTTTTTACGGATCTCCTGCCATTCCTGTGCGGTTATTGGAGTAAAAATTTTCACATTATTTCCCTGTAACGTGTGTGATTCGATTTCCTGTAATCCATGACAGCGATGGGCATCGGGGTTCATTCGGACATGCAGGGTCCGTCGTGGGCAGCCAGGTAAGTGGCACCGGAAACCGCGCCGAAATAGACCGCTCCGGCGACCGCGCCCAGTGCACCGCCCCGAGCGCCTGACAGGGCTCCGCCAAGTGCACCCGAAAAAGTCGCCCATAATAAATCGCCGGTATCAGCGCAGGCGCCGCCGCTTACCGTATTGATTTCTTCGAATGTGAGTTCCCGCATGGTCTTCCTCCTTGAATCACCGATGAATGCTGTTCCTTCAAGAACTGTTTTCTCAAAATTCTCTTCTCAACAATAAAATTCTCTTCTCAACAATAAATCTAGACCATTATTTAACACTTCTCAACTCCGGGTCCGATCCGGGATTGAAATGCAGATGGCTGCGGTTCAGGTCAGAAACACGTGAACAACCCATCAGGGTCATATCGCGTTTAATTTCCCCTGTGAGGCGCTGCAACGCTCTTTCCACGGCGGGCTGACCGCCGGCCGCCAGGGCGTAGAGATAACCCCGGCCTATCATGCAGGCCTTGGCGCCCATGGCGAGCGCTTTCAGTACATGAGTGCCTCTTCGCACCCCTCCGTCCAGGATCACTTCAACCTGGTCTCCGACGGCATCCACTATCGCCGGCAACTGATCGAACGGCGCCGTGGATCCATCCAACTGGCGACCACCGTGATTCGAGATCATTATCGCTGAAGCACCCGCGTCCACCGCCCTTCGCGCATCCACGACGGACATCACGCCCTTGATGGCAAACGGTCCGCCCCATGCCTGGATCAGTTTCTCGGCATCCTTCCACGTAATGGAACGATCGAATTGACTGTTGATGTAATCGATCACCGATGTCAGCTTGCCGCTCCCTTCAGCGATCCGGTCACTCACATTGGCCAGTTCAAACTTTTCATGCGTCAAATAATTGAAAGCCCAGTCAAAATGGGTGGCAAAGCTCAGCAGGCTGGATAGTGTCAATTGTGGCGGCATCACCATGCCGGTGACCATATCCCGTTCGCGGTTACCGGCAACCAGCGTATCAACCGTCAGGCACAATGCGGAAAAGCCGGCAGCCTTGCAACGGTTCACAAACTCAAAACTGAGACCGCGGTCCTTGTGAATGTAGACCTGGAAGCATTTGGGGCCAGGGGTCAGCCTGCCGATTTCCTCGATACTCACCGTGGAAATCGTGGAAAGACTGTACATCGTGCCAAATTCGTGTGCGGCGCGACATACCGCGCGTTCGCCGTCATGATGAAACAGCCGGGTCATGCCCGTGGGTGACAGAAAAACAGGCCAGTCCAGCTTCTGACCCAGCACCGTGGTGCTGAAATCCATATGGGAAAGATCAGCAAGCGCATCGGGAATCAGACGGACGTCATTGAACGCCTCGGTATTGCGCCTCAGGGTTATCTCGTCATCCGCGCCGCCGTCGATATAGTGAAACAGCGGTGCGGGAAGTCGTTTCTTTGCCAACAGGCGGAAGTCTTCTACATTTCTGCTATCTCTTACGCGCATAAACACCCGGAAAACCCTGTGAACCTTGTTATAATTTTCAGAAACCTCTCAGCGGTCCATCAGACTCTGGTACACCAGGTTTTTGAACTGGCCCGACACATTATAAGCGCCAGAGGGCTGAATCTGCAGCATCAACACCGCCACCGTTCCGGTTTCCGGGTCTGCCCAGGAGAAGGTCCCCAGGGATCCGTTCCAGCCAAATTCTCCGTTATTGACGCCAAATTCGCTCTGGGTCTCATCAACGACCACGGCCAGGCCATATCCCCAGCCCCGATCCAGCATGGGCCGTTCCGGATTGGTACCGATCGGCATCAGTTCATCGGGTATGTGATTGCGGGTCATGTCGGTCACTGTGCCGGATTGCAACACCCGGGCTCCGTCCAGTTCACCGCCGTTCAACAGAGACTGCAGAAATCGCAGGTAATCAGGGACCGTGCTCACGATTCCCGCGGCGCCTTCCAGCAACGGGGGCTCCTCAGTGATGGGTATCTCCATGTCCGGTACCAGGCTCAGACTACTCTCTTCCCCCACTTGATAAACCCTTGCCAATCGCTCCGCCTTCTCGGGAGGAACATAAAAAGCAGTATCGTCCATGCCCAGAGGACCATAAACCTCGTCGTCAAGATAGTCATCCAGCGCCTGCCCCGAAACCACTTCCACAACACGCCCCAGTATAGTCATGGAAATGCTGTATACCCACTGCTCTCCCGGATCACCGATAAGAGGGACACGTGCTACTTTACGCGCGAGTTGTTCCAGGGTATCGGCTCGGGATCTCACCTGGTGCTCCCTGTACAAAACCCCGTTCCTGTGGCTGAGCCCCGCCGTGTTCAACAACAGATGTTCGATGGTCATGTCACGTTCAGGCCGTCGTTGCGCACTGATAAACGGTTCATCGGCATTGATATAGACAAACATATTGCCGAACTGGGGAATATGGTCCGACACGGGATCCTGTAACCCCAGCCTGCCCTGCTCCACCAGTTGCAAAGCAGCGAGAGCAGTAATGGGCTTGCTCATCGACCGGACCTGGAAAATCGAGTCGGTCCGCATGGGCACGTCGTTTTCAATGTGCTGGCTACCGATCGCCTGCAGGTATACCGTTTTGCCATTCCGTGCCACGCCCGCCACCGCTCCGGCTATCAGGCCGTCATCCACATGCCGTTGCAGCATCTCGGTAATTTGCTGCAGCGAAGTCGGCGAAACTCCCATGGTCTCCGGCTCGGCGAAGGGAAGCCCGAAATTCTGTGCCTGCGCCGGCACCGCAACAGTAATGGCGCTATACAGACACAATGACACCAGGCGATAAAAGGCATTGGTGGACGGGATACTGCTCATGAAATCTCCTCTGTGTGGCGGGTTCTTCTTATACTTTGTGCGTCCTGGCAGGCACCTATTGCATGTCAAACAGGCGGGGGTGTCAAAGCATTTTACCCGGTCTTGTGTAGTATGAAGGGGTTTAATACAAACACAGGTCAAAGGCGGGTCAGTAGTCAATGAAACAGGAAACCGGAAATACGAACAGGGGCGAACGACTGGTTCACGACTGGATAAACGACCCGGGTTATCCTGTCACGATTTTTTCCCGGGGCTTTTGTTCCTACTGCACCGCAGTGAAAAATCTGTTCAGGCAGATCGGTGTGGAGTTTCGCGCCATTGAAGTTGATGCCCCGGAATATTGTGATAAAGTCCTCTACGGTGAAATCAGAGAATGTCTGTTTCTGCTCACGGGACAGGCCACGTTGCCCCAGGTTTTTATCGGAAGTGAGGCTGTCGGCGGCTATACGGAGAGTTATGATCTCTACTTCCGGCGCGAGCTCCAGGACAAGCTTGAACCGCTCGGTTATGGCTTCGAATAAAGGTATAATCGCCGCCAGGTTTCAAACCGGCACCAGCCCATGCTGTACATTCTGTTTCGTTATCTGCATTTCGCCGCCATCGCCGTGTTCGCCGGCGCGCTGGTAATCGAGAATCTGGCGATTGGAAAAACCGTATCCGGAGAGGATGCGCGTAACCTGGCCCGCGTCGATGCGGTGTACGGTCTCAGTGCCGGCCTGGTATTCCTGTTCGGTCTTATACTTTGGCTCTGGGTGGGTAAACCGGCGGCATTCTATACGCAGAATGCGGTTTTCCACGCCAAGCTCGGCCTGTTTCTGCTGATTGCCCTGCTTTCAATCTATCCCACTGTATTTTTTCTGCGCCACCGCAGGTCCGGGGCGGAAGCGATCGTTGTCCCCCGGTGGATACCTCGGCTGTTGCGCATGGAGCTGGTCCTGCTACTGATTGTGCCACTGCTGGCAATCCTGATGGCCCGGGGGATTGGGCTGGAGGCGGCGGCAACCTGAGTGCTGTTGCAGAGATCGGCCCGGGGTATTAATGTACTGACTGAACAATCATCAACCTGGGGAATACCGCCTTGCGTCATGCACATCGACTGAATCTTGTTCCGGCAGCCTTACTGACCTGCCTGTTCGCTCTGCTCTCTCTCTTCTCCCTGCCGGTACTGGCCATAGATACCGAAGCATTGCGACGGGCCATCAGCGGTCCGGATCGTGAAGTCTCCGACTACGTTCGCGATGAAGTGCGCAAGCCGGTGGAAGTGCTGGATTTTCTTGGTATTGAGCCGGGCATGACGGTACTGGACGTTTACGCGGCAGGGGGTTATTACACCTTTATCCTGTCCAGGGCGGTGGGGCCTGAAGGCACTGTCTACGCACAAAATACCCCTCGCGGTCTGCGATTCGAGGAAGACCGGATGGATATCACACAGGGTGATGCGCTGGAGGCGAAGATTGAACAGGGAAACCTGACCAACGTTCAACACCTGGTACAGCCACTGCGCGATCTTGCCATCCCTCGTGAGTCTCTTGACGCGGTGATGATCGTGCAGGTGTTGCATGATTACTATAACCCCGATTCACAGCGGGCACGGTCCCTGCTACGGCAAATATACGCGATGCTGAAACCCGGCGGAGTAGTGGGTGTTATCGATCATCTCGGTCTTGTTGGTGAAGATAACCGCGGCATGCATCGAATGGAAAAACAACAGGCTGTCGATATTGCAACCGAGGCGGGTTTTATCATTGCCGGCGACAGCGACTTGCTGCGCAATCCTGCAGACAGTCATCAGCGATCAATTTTTGATCCGATGCTGAATCGCAATACTGATCGCTTCCTGCTCAAACTGCAAAAGCCTGAATAGAGGACCCGCATGAACAAAAACAGCGCGGTGAAAGCAGTAGTGCATAAAACCTTCGCCGTCCCGGCGGAAACGGTCTTCGACGCCTGGCTGATTGCACCGCAGTTAGGCAACTGGATGTTTGGACCGAAGGTGCGCGATGAGGAAACAGTCTCCCTGAACAATGAGGTGCGGGTGGGGGGGCGCTTTTCCTTTGTGGTCAGACGCGAAGGCAAGGAAATCGATCATGTAGGTGAGTACCTTGAAATCCGTCGCCCAGAGAGGCTTGCCTTCACCTGGGGTATCGAAGGCGAGTCAGGAGACAGTCAGGTTATTGTGGAACTGCGTGAAGAAGAGGGGAAAACGCGGTTGAAATTGACTCACAAGCTGGACTCCGCCTGGGCTGATTACGTACAGCCCACAAAAACCGCCTGGGCCCATATGCTGGACCTGCTTGGGGATTTTTTGACTGAAGCAAAATCGCAGCGAGCGCTACCGTTGTAAGCAGCGCCCGCGATGTTTTCGTTTAGTGTCCTACCGATGACATCTGCGCGTCGCGAACGGTTCGTTCCGCCGCGTAAGGCAGAATATAACCTGCCTCCAGATTCTCCTGTGCCACACGACGTACGGCATTGACGTAACTCTCGTGGCTTGGATACAGCTGTTCCAGGGTGGCGGCGTCGAATGGCTCATGTGACCCATAGAGGCGGCAGAAGCCGGCACCGGTGTTCATACCCGTATTGCGAGCGACAGGTACCGCATGATCAGCAAGTCGGATGCCACCGAGGATATTGCCGAACTCGTCACGGGCAAATTCCAGTTCCGGCATCATCCGTTCCACCTGCAACGGCATGGCCCGCGGCGGCGCGGTTCCCTCATCCACCCACACGCGCAAATGTTCTATGGCCGCGTTCATGGTATCGCGAAAAGCCACGTGGCTATAGGCAGGCCGGTCGCAGTTCTGTGTGCGCGGACCAAGATTTTCCGGTGAACGACCTTCCTGTAAAGCACTGGCTCCGGCACTTTCGAGTTCGAAGTTCAGGTCGACATGAGAGGTGCCCGCCACTTCCCATTGGCGAAAAGTCTCGGTATCAGGTTGTGGCATCGCCGCGCGCCGCGGCATATCGGTTTCCGCCATAATCTTGAATATCTTCACTTCCTGGTCATCGCGGATGCGTCCGCCTCCGCCATGCACCAGCACGCCGTCGAATACCGGCTCTCTGGGGTGTACATTATTCAGGTAGGTCGCCAGACGACTTGCGGACTGTGAGTGTCCCATGGCCAGTATATGGTCGGCTTGTAAATCCCCGAGGAAATCCGGCTGACTGCTGTCGGGGGATTCTCCGCGGCGCGGAATGGCGGCGGCGATAGCGGAAAAAATGTCATACGACAGGGCATCGTCTGTCACCATGCCATCGTGCGTGACATCCAGGTTGCCGTAGCGGTTCGGGCTCCACTGCTTGAGATAATCCACTCCCACGCGCTGCGCCGAAACGCCGATATAGGCGTAACCGTTACGCACCAGATGAGCGCCGGACTGCCACCAGTCGATATCCAGATCTCTGCCCGCAGTGACATTGAACCATTCGACAATGACCACACCGTTGAAATCGGACGAGTCCTGAGGTCTTCGCACAACGAAACGGGTCCGGTAGGCATGTCCGCTGTCGAGGATATCCGCCGTTTCCATTTCAGGATTCCCGTACCGGTTGGCGCGCCCTTCAATGAAATATTCTTCCTCCAGGTAACCGTTAGCCGCCAACTCAATGGCGGAGGTGTTGAGTATCGCGTTACGGTCAGGATCATCCGGTGCTCCCGCTGCTATCGGACCGGAGATGGCCGCTTCCGGAATCTGCGCCGAAGTCGAAAACGGCACCGCAAACAACAAGAACGCCGCTGACAACAATGTTGGCAGCTTGTGACGGACACCGGTAAACTCGTTGGAATAAACCATTTCTCAACCCCTGCTGGTTACTTGATTTAGCATCATCATAGTCAACTCGGACAGTACGCGGCAAGCGGTTTACTGCTGCCTGACACATGCAAACTGACATGAGCTTCCAATCGCGCCGCTTGCGCGGGTGAGAACGACAACCCCAGTTTACTGCGACGCCACAGAATATCCCCTGCTGACCGAGCCCATTCGAAATCGCACAGGTAATTGACTTCACAGGCATATAGCCCGTGACCAAAATCTTCCCCGAGATCGGCCAGGCTCGTCGCATCACCGGGAATTCGTTGGGCCAGCGTACCGTAGCTGCCGATCCAGCGTTTACCAACACTGTCGGGCAGCCAGGGGTACTGATTGTTGAATGCCCGCTCCAGATTGCCGAAGTCGGTGAAGTCACCGCCAGGAAGCACCGCAGAGCGGGTCCAGGCCGGCCCGGCTTCGGGAAAAATCGAAGCCACCGTATCGACGGCGGCTTCAGCCAACAGCCGATAGGTGGTGACTTTGCCGCCGTAGACTGACAAAAGCGGTAACGCACAATCTTCAAACTCGAGCCGGTAGTCCCGCGAAATCCGGGTGGACGCCATGCCCTCTTCATCGAGCAAAGGACGGATACCGGAGAAGGTCCAGACCACGTCGCTTCTGGTAATCTGATGCCGGAAGTGGTGATTCACAACGCCAATCAGATAATCGGTTTCCGTATCCGAGATTGCAGCATCACCCGGATCACCGGAGAAATCCTCTTCCGTGGTTCCTATCAGGGAATACCGTTCGTCAAAAGGAATAACGAATACCACGCGGCCGTCGTCATTCTGCAATAAAAACGCATAGTCGCCGTCATGGATCCGGTTTACCACCAGGTGACTGCCCTTGACCAAACGCACCGGCAACTTGGCGCTACGTCCGGTAATTGACTGAACCACCCGCCCCACCCAGGGGCCGCCGGCGTTGATAACCGCTTTTGCCCGCACACAAGAGCTGTCGCCGGTAATCAGATCCTCCAACGCCACCTGCCAATGCGGGTCGTCAGCCTCAATTCCGGTACATTGGGTCCGCGTCACAACGGTGGCCCCTCGGTCGCGAGCCTGCATCGCATTCAGCACCACCAATCTGGCATCATCCACCTGGGCGTCCCAATATTCAAAACCATGGCGAATACTCGGTACCAAAGGCCCCTTGTCGTCAAAACGGATTGTCCGGGAGTCGGGAAACCTGGCGGTCCGGGTGATATGATCGTACAGGAACAGACCCAACCGGATCAGCCAGCGCGGACGCAAATGCGGCTGATGGGGGATGCGAAAAGCCATCGGTCGGATGACATGGCGGGCAGCCGCCTGAAGCAGTTCCCGTTCTTTAAGCGCCTTGCGAACCAGACCAAATTCGTATTGCTCAAGGTAACGAAGGCCGCCGTGTATCAGTTTGGTACTGGCGGACGAGGTCGCCGAGGCCAGATCACCCTTCTCACATAGAAGTACTTTGAGTCCACGCCCGGCGGCATCCGCCGCTATACCGCATCCGTTAATGCCGCCGCCGATTACCACCAGATCGTAGGCTGCTGACGTCTGATTCACATAACCACCATCAGGTTCAATATTTCCTGTTGAAACGTCGTCAAAAATCATGTTCAAAAACAGAGGTTTGTCGAAAGCAAGTGTAACACGGAAGCCCCGCTCCCTCTGACCTCGTGTTATGCTTGCAGGCGGGAATATCATGGAATGACCAGCATGAAGACTCATATTCTGGCCCTGGACCAGGGCACTACAAGCAGCCGGGCGATCATATTTGACCGGGAAGGCCGGCGGGTCGGATCGGGTCAACTGGAGTACCCACAACACTACCCACACAACGGCTGGGTCGAGCATGATCCGGAAGACATCTGGAAGACGTCCCTGGCCAGCGCCCGTGATGCTCTGGAGGATGCAGGTCTGGACGCCAGTGAAATAGCCTGTGCCGGCATCAGCAATCAGCGAGAAACCACCCTCGTATGGGACAGAAGTACCGGCAAACCGGTATACAACGCTATTGTATGGCAGGATCGCCGGACCGCCGGGTATTGCGAAGCACTGAAACAGCGAGGGCTGGAGCAAACCATTCAGGCCAAAACCGGCCTGCTGATCGACTCCTACTTCTCCGCCAGCAAAATCAACTGGATCATGAACCAGGTGCCCGGCGCTCGGGAGCGGGCAGACAAAGGTGAGCTGGCTTTCGGAACCGTGGACACATTTCTGCTGTGGCGCCTGACCGGCGGCGCGCATTATACCGACGCGACCAACGCATCCCGCACTTTGCTGTTCAATCTTGAAGAACAAGACTGGGATGAGGAACTGCTGAAAATTTTTGATGTGCCCCGATCATTGTTACCAGAGGTCCTCGACAGCGCGGCCGATTTCGGCACGATTCAATCTGACTTGCTGGGTGCGACAATCCCCATCGGCGGCGTGGCCGGGGATCAGCAGGCCGCGACTGTCGGGCAATGCTGCTTTGCGCAAGGGGAGGCCAAAAGCACCTACGGAACCGGCTGTTTTCTGGTGATGAATACGGGTAGTGAAATACTGCGTTCCCGCAATCGCCTGCTGTCGACGGTGGCCTATCGGCTTGACGGCAAGGTGACCTACGGTCTGGAAGGCAGTATCTTTATGGCGGGTGCCACGATGCAATGGGTGCGTGACGAACTTCACCTGATCGACAACGTTGCGGACTCGGAAGCGCTTGCCAACAGCGTTTCGAAAGATCTGTCTGTGTATCTGGTGCCTGCGTTTACAGGGTTGGGAGCGCCCTATTGGGATGCGGATGCGCGGGGAGCTCTATTTGGTCTGACCCGCGACAGCGGTGTCAAGGAAATCGTGACAGCGGCCTTGATGTCGGTCTGTTACCAAACCCGGGACCTGCAACTGGCAATGGAAGCGGACGGTGCCAGTCTTGCCGCATTGCGGGTTGACGGCGGTATGGCGGCCAATAATTTTATGCTGCAGAATCTTGCTGATTTGTTGAGTTGCCAGATAGACCGACCCGCAATTACGGAAACCACCGCCCTGGGCGCGGCCTGGCTCGCCGGGCTGCAATGCGGGCTGTTTGACTCTTTGCAGAGCATAAGTAAACATTGGCAGCTTGACCGCAGCTTCGAGCCGGCTCGGGATGCCCAGTGGAGAGTCAGGCAATACGAAGGGTGGCAGGATGCCGTCCGCCGTACCAAAAGCAAACTGTCCGAATGAAAGCCGGAATGGTCATGGAATTTCAGATAATTACAGCATTTCAAGAGGGAAAAGCAGATTTATGTTGTTGCACCTTATACGACACGGCCAGACCGACTGGAACGAGGAACGAAGGGTACAGGGGCAAAGTGAATCACGGCTGACCGCGCTCGGACGAAAGCAGGCGCAGGAGCTTTCGGTGGCACTGCAGGACCACGCCATAGAACGCGTATACTGCAGCAGCAGTTTAAGGGCGAGAGAAACCGCGGAACTGGCCTTCACGGGCCTGGCACTGCCCATCGACTTTCTGGAAAGTCTGCGGGAGATTCATCTCGGTCCATGGGAAGGGAAGCTTTACGACGAAGTGGAGGTCTCTGATCCACAGGGTTTTTACCACTTTTGGAACGCGCCGGACCTGTTTGCGGTAGCCGGGGCAGAATCTTTCGCTGAGTTACAGCAACGGGGGCTTGCCGCGATCAGGCAAATCGTCAGGGGCAACGCCTGCAGTACAGCGGCAGTGGTGAGCCATGGTGCCCTGATCAAGGCCTTGTTATGTCACTTCGAAGGCCGTGAATTGTGTTATTTATGGGAGCGCCCCCACCTGCCCAATTGTGCTCATAGTATTGTGGAAGTGACCAGCAACGGGAGCGGACGCATTCTCAGATATGCCGGTAGCGATGTTCACGATCCAGCCTGATCGACAGGAAAAACCATAACAAGCAAACTTGAGTGAGGAGATGGCCATGAACGACGTCAGCCCTGACAGTAATACGCAGCCCCGACAACTGAATCCGGGACTGAAAATTGCCGCAATCGCCGCCCTGGTCGCGGGGGTGGGAATCGGACTGTGGGCCCTTGCCGCGTCTCTCGGTGTCTGGTTCGGCCTTTGGGACTTCCGAGGCGGGTTCGATATGCTGCGCACGGCCAATGATTGGGCAGACTGGATCGCCATCGCCGCCCTGCTGATAACGATTGCGATCGTTGTCGCCAGCCGCGTCTTTGTTGTACGTCAGTCCGGCTTGCTGATCGCTCTGGCGGCTCTGGGTACCGTCTCCGCCGCGTTGGCCTATTTCGTTCCCGAAAGCTTTCGTCCGCCGGAAGGAACACCGCCTATCCACGACATTACAACCGACCCTGACAATCCGGTGGCGTTCGTGGACATACTTCCGTTGCGAGCGGACGCACCTAACACCACAGTCTATGGTGGCTCGCCCAACATGACACCCGAACGGCTGGCGGAGCTGCAAAGAGAAGCCTACCCCGAAATAGTTCCGCAACGCTTCGACGATCCACCCGAGACTGTGTTTGAACGGGCACTGTCCGCCGTGGAGGAACTGGGCTGGGAGATCGTCGCCCAGGTTCCCGAGGAAGGACGGATCGAAGCCACTGACACAACGTTCTGGTTCCGTTTCAAGGATGATGTCGTGATCGATATCGGCCGTGAAGGAAATGAAACGGTACTCAACGCCCGTTCACTGTCGCGGGTTGGCGGAAGCGATGTTGGCAAGAACGCGGCACGGCTGCGTAGCTTTTTTGCTTTGCTCTAGTGCCCTGTCCGATTAATTCGCACAAGGTGGCCGCTAAAGTCAGGAATATGTTTCTTTTCAGTGTCATTGCTTTGAGCGTGTTGGCCTTGTCTCAGGCAATCGGCTATTTGATTGACCACAATATTCCGCAAAACGCATCAGTTGAAATTACCAGTTTTGTGCACTTTACTCATGTCAGAAATTACGGGGGAGTCTTTGGGTTGCTGCAGGGCAGTGGCTGGTTGTTCGCCCTCATCAGTTTTTCCCTGCTCGCCGCCGTGGTGGTCTATCTCTGGAAGGCGAAATCGCTGCCACGTTATGAGTATATCTGCTTTGGCTTTATTGTCGGAGGTGGTGCGAGCAATATTCTGGACCGCCTCATTTACGGCGCGGTGATTGATTTTATCGATATCCGGCATATCCCTTTCTGGAACTATATTTTCAACACCGCCGACGTGATGATCCATGTCGGCATCTGGCCCATGCTGATTCTGACCTTTCTCTCGCCGCGGGCGAGGCAACAGGGTGACTTATGAGCAATAATGCTGAATTACACGGCGCCGAGGCTGCCGACACTCGATTTTCCGGTGTGCTGGCCCCCGTGGTTACCCCATTCAACGCTGATCTGACTCCAGACCCGGTACGGCTTCTGGACCATTGTCGCTGGCTGGCCAGCCGGCAAGCCGGGTTGGCGGTCTTCGGCACCAACAGCGAGGCCAACTCGCTTTCATTGAATGAACGATCGATGTTATTGGAATCCCTGGTTGTCGGCGGCATAGATCCAGTGGTGATGATGCCGGGTACCGGGAGTTGCGCTCTTACCGATTGCGTCACCCTGACAACACAAGCGGTAAAATTGGGATGTAAAGGAGTGCTGGTACTGCCGCCATTCTATTATAAAGGCGTCAGTGATGACGGACTTTACCGCTATTACGCGGAAATCATCGCCCGAGTCGGTAGCTCAGATCTGCGAATTTATCTGTATCATATTCCCCAACTAACCGGTGTTCCGCTTCCGCTCTCCCTGATTGACCGTCTGGTCAAGGACTACCCGGAGTCGGTTGTCGGTATCAAGGATAGCGGCGGCGACTGGTCGCATACGAATGCGCTGCTGCAAGGGGGCTGGAAGAACTTTCGCGTGTTCTGCGGTTCGGAAAGCTTTTTATTGCGGAATATGCAGGCGGGCGGCGCCGGGTGCATTTCGGCAACCGCCAATGTAAACCCCGCGGCAATTCACAGGCTTTTCCGCGACTGGAGCCAGGAGAGCGCAAAGGAGCTTCAGGAGAAATTGAACCTGCTGCGCGAGATATACCAGAGCGTGCCCATGATCGCCGCGTTAAAGGCGACCTTGGCACAATTTCAGGATGACCCGGATTGGCAGCGGCTACGTCCACCGCTGATGCCTCTCAACCAAAGCGAGGCAGCCAAACTAAAGCAGGCACTGGCCGCCCTCAACTTCGAAATGCCCGGGGGGGGGGGGGGGGGGGGGGGGGGGGGGGGGGGGGG
>JBBDLF010000022.1:0-15849 GCA_040879025.1 Pseudohongiellaceae bacterium | reverse complement strand
CCCCCCCCCCCCCCCCCCCCCCCCCCCCGGACTGGTAGATGTTTGCGGCTGCGCTGACGGCGGCAGCGGCATCGGTATGGGCGCCCATGTTGGCAAGCACGTTACCCAGCCCGTTAAGGCAAAGGAAAACATTGGCCGGATTACTGGCGTAGCCCATCAGACCGATGCGCCAGACCTTGCCTGCCAGACTGCCGAGTCCCGCTCCGATTTCCAGATTGTAGTCCCGCAACAAACGGCTCCTGACAGCAGCTTCATCGATCCCTTCAGGAATGGTGACTGAATTGAGCTGCGGCAGGCGGTGTTCCGCCTTCACAACAAAGCTTAAGCCCATCGCCTCAATGCCTGCGGCGAAGGCGTTATGATTCAGTGCATGCCTTTTCCAGGCCTGTTGCAGCCCTTCTTCCTGAAGCATCACGAGAGACTCATGCAGGCCGTAGAGTGCATTGACCGGAGCCGTGTGGTGGTAGCTGCGCCGGGCGCCCGAACCCCAGTAATCCATGACGAGATTAAGATCCAAAAACCAGCTCTGCACCTTGCTGCGGCGATGAGTGATTACCTGCACGGCGCGGTCACTGAAGCTGACCGGCGACAGGCCAGGCACGCAGGAAAGGCATTTCTGGGTGCCGGAGTAGATGGCGTCAATTCCCCAGTCCGCGACACGCAATTCGATTCCTCCCAGAGACGTCACCGCATCCACGATGGTGAGGCAATCGTATTTGGCAGCCAATGCACACAGGTTCTCGGCATCGCTGCGTACTCCCGTGGAAGTTTCCGCATGCACGAAAGCCAGTGCTTTCGCATCTGGATTCTCAGACAGGGCCTGTTCCACCTTGTCCAGGTTCACCGCCTTGCCCCATTCCTCTTCCACCATGACCGCGTTGGCGCCACAGCGTTCCGCATTGGCCTTCATGCGGCCGCCGAAGACTCCATTCTGACAGATAATCACCCTGTCGCCGGGTTCCAGCAAGTTGACAAATACCGTTTCCATGCCGGCTGAACCTGGCGCCGATACCGGAAGAGTCAATTCATAGTCACAGATGAAAGCGAACTTTAAGAGTTCTTTCAGTTCATCCATCATCCGGATAAATTCAGGGTCCAGATGGCCAATAGTGGGTCGTGACAGTGCCTGCAATACACGGGCACTGACATCGGAAGGTCCGGGACCCATCAGGGTTCGACGGGGCGGGTAGAAAGAATTAACCATATTTCACATCGCTCAGAGTCAAAAAAGCCGGCGATTGCCGGCTTTTCAATTCAGGTTTAACCGGGTAGAGGATAACTTATTCCTCTTCGGCTACCATTGCTTCTTCGTTATCTTCCACAACTTCGATCGGGCGGTCGACAAGTTCCACATAGGCCATGGGGGCTTTGTCGCCGGGCCGCAGACCGCACTTGAGAATGCGTAAATAGCCGCCTGGTCTTTCCGCATAGCGCGGCCCGAGTTCCGTAAACAGCTTACCCACTGTAGCCTTGTCACGGACACGGTTGAATGCCAATCGGCGGTTGGCCACACTGTCTTTCTTGGCGAGAGTGATCAAAGGTTCTGCCACCATACGCAGTTCCTTCGCCTTGATCACCGTGGTTCTGATAATCTCGTGCTCTACCAGCGACGCCGCCATATTGCGGAACATGGCCTTGCGATGGGCACTGTTACGGCTTAACTGGCGTCCGGTGTTTCGATGACGCATAACAAATCCTCAATACTACGTTCAGGCAGCCCGGTCGTCGGACTTCAGGCTGGCCGGTGGCCAATTTTCCAGACGCAATCCCAGGGACAGTCCCCTGGTGGCGAGCACGTCCTTGATTTCTGTCAGTGACTTCTTGCCCAGGTTAGGTGTCTTCAGCAATTCCACTTCGGTGCGCTGAATCAGATCGCCAATGTAATAGATGTCTTCAGCCTTGAGGCAATTGGCGGACCGGACAGTCAGTTCCAGATCATCCACCGGCCGCAGCAGAATCGGGTCAATTTCGTCCTGCTTTTCTTCCGGTTCGGTGACCACTTCACTTTGCAGGTCAACGAATACCGCAAGTTGATGCTGGAGAATTGTTGCCGCACGCCGGATGGCTTCTTCCGGATCGATGGTACCGTTGGTTTTCAGATCAATAATCAGTTTGTCAAGGTCGGTGCGCTGCTCCACGCGGGCATTTTCCACCGCATAGGAAACACGATTGACCGGGCTGTAAGAAGCATCCAGAAACAGTTTGCCCACGGTGCGCGTTTCATCATCATCCGCCAGCCGACTGTCCGCCGGAGCATAACCGCGCCCCTTGCGTATCGTGATTCGCATATTCAGTTCGCCATTGTCATTCAGGTTGGCGATGATATGGTCAGGGTTGACGATTTCAACATCGTGGTCCAGGGTGATGTCATCGGCGGTCACCACGCCCGGGCCTTTCTTGGATAAGCTGAGTACGGCTTCCTCACCCGAGTTCAGTACAACGGCCAGCCCCTTCATGTTCAACAGAATTTCGATCACGTCTTCGCGCACACCTTCAATGGTGCTGTACTCGTGCACTACTCCGTCTATTTCCACTTCTTCCACGGCGCTGCCGGGTATGGATGAAAGCAGAATGCGCCGCAATGCGTTACCCAGGGTATGTCCGAAGCCACGCTCGAGAGGCTCGAGGACAACCTTGGAATGAAACTTGTCGAATTCCTCGACCTGGATCAATTGTGGCGTTAAAAAGTCCGATAATGAAATCTGCATGAAACCACCCTTTGCGATTGGTTAGGTTACTACTTCGAGTAAAGCTCAACGATCAGGTTTTCGTTGATGTCCGGCGGCAGGTCACTGCGGTCCGGTCTGCGGGTGAACTGCCCTTCAAGCTTGTTCAGGTCCACAGCAACCCATTCCACAGGGCTGCGTTGCGCGGCCAGGTCCAGAGCGGATTTAACCCGAAGCTGTTCCTTTGCCTTGGCGCGGATGGAAATCACGTCACCTTCGGCTACCTGATAGGAAGGGATATTGACGGTTTCGCCGTTTACGGCAATCGCCTTGTGGGAAACCAATTGACGGGCTTCAGCACGGGTTGAACCGAAACCGATGCGGTAAACCACGTTATCGAGCCTGCTTTCCAGAAGCTGCAACAGATTCTCGCCAGTGGCGCCTTTCTGCCTTGCGGCTTCCCTGTAATAGCCCCGGAACTGTTTTTCCAGAACTCCGTATGTTCGTCGCACTTTCTGCTTTTCGCGCAATTGAACGCCGTAGTCGGAAAGCCGCCCGCGTCGCTGCCCGTGCTGCCCCGGGATGGTATCGGTTTTGCATTTGCTGTCGATGGGACGAACCCCGCTCTTGAGGAACAGGTCGGTTCCTTCTCGTCGGGACAGTTTGCATTTCGGGCCTAAATAACGGGCCATACTTTTCTCTCCTGTTTCCCGCTCTGCATGGGAGCGGGTTCTGTACTTGGCGGTTCAATATTTTTCAGCGGTGCCTGGTTTATGATTCCTGTTGATTCCTATACGCGCCGTTTCTTCGGAGGTCGGCAGCCATTATGAGGAATCGGTGTTACATCGGTGATATTACCTACCCGGTAGCCACAGCTATTCAGGGCGCGCACCGCAGATTCACGACCTGGGCCAGGCCCGTTGACCTTGACGTCGAGGTTCTTAAGTCCATAAAGTTCCATTGCGGAGCGGCCAGCTTTTTCTGCTGCCACCTGGGCTGCAAATGGCGTACTTTTTCTGGAGCCACGAAACCCGGAACCACCGGCGGTGGCCCATGCCAGGGCATTACCCTGCCGATCAGTGATGGTAATGATCGTGTTATTGAACGAGGCATGGATATACGCGATACCATCGATAACCGCTTTACGGGCTTTTTTCTTCGGTGCCGACTTAGCTGGCTTGGCCATAATTTCTTCCTAAACTGTTTCTGACTGCCAGCTTGTTCGCCGGCGAATATTCAAGCAATCCTATTTGCGGATCGGCTTCGCGGGGCCCTTCCGGGTACGCGCGTTAGTCTTGGTGCGCTGGCCTCGAACCGGCAAGGACCGGCGATGACGGATACCCCGATAGCAACCCAGGTCCATCAACCGTTTGATGTTCATGGAAACTTCCCGCCGCAAATCGCCTTCGACAGCCAGTTTCGCAACTTCGGCGCGCACGTTGTCCAGTTGTTCCGAACTCAGTTCACTGGTCCGGGTAGCGGGCTTAACGCCGGTCTTCTCGCAAATGGCCCTGGATGTGCTTGGACCTATCCCGAATACATATCGCAGGGAAATCACGATATGCTTGTTGTCTGGTATGTTGACACCGGCTATACGAGCCATAAACTACTCCGCTTTATCCGACCCGCCCAACCCGGTATCTGAGGTAACCGGTCTGACAGGCTGCTCACTTTTCTGTTTAATATCAATCTGTTAGTTCGACCAACCGGAATCTTGCCTGATTCAACGGGCGCAAGAGCATAGCCTCTGGCCGGGCAAAAATCAACCACAGACCCTGCCACGCCCTCAACCCTGGCGCTGCTTGTGGCGCGGTTCGGCCTTACAGATTACCCGCACGGCACCGTTGCGCTTGATCATCTTGCAATTACGGCAAATCTTTTTTACTGACGCTCGTACTTTCACGTTGGTTCTCCACTGTCACATCGGGCCGCTAAACGCCACTACGACCATAGCTGCCAAGTTTTGACTTTTTCATTAATGAATCGTATTGATGGGACATCAGATGCGCCTGCACCTGAGACCAGAAATCCATGGTTACCACTACCACAATCAGCAATGCCGTGCCGCCCAGGTTAAAAGGGACATTGACATTCATGCCCTGCAGTATGTTGGGCAGCAGGCATACCAGCGTGATATAGATGGCACCGAACATTGTCAGGCGGGTGATCACTCCGTCGATATATTTCGCTGTCTGTTGACCGGGTCGGATGCCGGGAATAAAGGCTCCGGAACGCTGCAGGTTGTCCGCCACATCCCGCGGATTGAACACCAGTGCGGTATAAAAAAAGCAGAAGAAGATAATCATGGCGCTGAAAATAATAATGTAGAGCGGCTGGCCCGGGCCAATCAGCAAGGCCACATCCTGCAGCCACTCGGCACCTTCCGCCTGGCCGAACCAGTTGCCGAGCGATGCTGGAAACAACAGAATACTGCTGGCGAAAATCGCGGGAATTACACCGGCCATGTTGATCTTCAAAGGTAAATGGCTGGACTGGGCCTGATAAAGCTTTCGTCCCTGCTGCCGCTTGGCGTAATTCACCGTAATACGGCGTTGGGCTCGCTCCACATACACCACCACAACAACCACTCCGATAGCGACGATAGCCACCATCAACAGCAGGATGGGGCTGATCTGGCCTTCATAGGCCTGGGTCAGCGATGTCCCTATGGCTGTGGGAAGACCCGATACAATGCTGGCGAAAATGAGCATGGAGATACCGTTGCCGATGCCCCGTTCGGTGATTTGCTCACCCAGCCACATCAAAAATATCGCTCCGGTGACCAGAGACACAATGGCTGTGACGTTAAACAACACGCCCGGGGCGTATGCCATCGGGGACAGCACCCCGATGGTCATGCCGGTACCTTGTACCGTAGCCAGCAGCAACGCGCCGTAGCGAGTGTATTGCGTAATCTTGCGACGCCCGGATTCACCTTCCTTTTTCAACTGGTCAAGTGTGGGACTCACGGCAGTCAGCAACTGCATGATAATGGACGCCGAAATATACGGCATGATACCCAGGGCTACGATACTCATACGCTCCAGGGCACCCCCGGAGAACATGTTAATCATGTCGGTAAACGTGCCTTCCTGCTGATTGAAGAAATTCTGCAATTGCAAAGGGTCGATGCCGGGCACGGGAATATGCGTGCCTATGCGATAGACCAGAAATGCCAACAGCAGAAACAGCAGGCGCGACTTGAGCTCACCGAGCCCGGCGCCAATGTTTTCTGGACTGATTTGTGGTCGTGTTGCCATCGGTTTACTTCATTACCTGTATCATCATTCGTTGTCTGTCGGCTTGTCATCGCCGGCGTCATCCGCCGCTGCGACTTTTTTTGCCGCCCGTTTTTTGGCCGCAGGCTTTTTCGCCGCCGCCTGTTCGGTTGTCGGCTTTTTCTTCAACTTGCCCGCCGGTTTTACCTCTTCCGGGTCAAGCACCTTGCCACCCGCCGCTTCAATAGCGGCCCGTGCGCCCTTTGTCACCCGGATACCCTGCAGGGTTACTGCGCGGGTCACATCACCGGAGAGCATTACTTTGGCCCTGGTAATGATGGAAGTGATCAAACCGGCTTTTTTCAATGCGGCGATATCAATCACGTCGGCGTCAATTGCATTCAGTTCGCTCGTTCGTACTTCCGCGGTTACCCGTCCGATACGTGAACTGAATCCGAACTTGGGCAGTCGCATTTGCAACGGCATCTGGCCACCTTCGAATCCCGGCCTGACCTTACCACCAGCACGGGCTTTCTGGCCCTTGTGACCTTTACCGGAAGTTTTACCCAGGCCGCTACCGATACCGCGGCCCACACGCCGTTTCGCGGATGTGCTCCCCGGGGCGGGACTTAATGTATTCAGTTTCACGTGTTACTCCTCGCCTTCGACCGACAGCAGATAACGTACCTTGTTGATCAGGCCGCGAACCGCCGGTGTATCTTCTACTTCCACGGATTGGTGCATACGTCTCAGTCCAAGCCCCCGGACGCACAAACGGTGCCGTTCCATCTGACCCACAGGACTACGTACCAATGTTATCTTGACCGACTTTTTAGCCATAACCTAACCCAATATCTCTTCGACTGTTTTGCCACGCTTGGCAGCGATATCCTCCGGCGAACGCATGGTGCGCAGCCCCTTGAAGGTTGCCTGTACCACGTTCACCGGGTTGGTGGAGCCGTAACACTTGGCCAACACGTTCTGCACCCCGGCCAATTCCAGGACCGCGCGCATGGCGCCTCCGGCGATAACACCGGTACCTTCCGACGCCGGCTGCATATAAACTTTTGACGCACCGTGCCGCGCCTTGATCGGATACTGCAGGGTATGTCCCTCCAGTGGCACTGAAATCATGTTGCGGCGTGCCGCTTCCATGGCTTTCTGGATCGCCTGGGGAACTTCACGGGCCTTGCCCCGGCCAAAGCCCACGCGGCCGTTACCGTCGCCGACAGCGCTCAACGCGGTGAAACCGAATATGCGGCCACCCTTGACCACCTTGGCCACACGATTAACCTGGATCAGCTTTTCCTGCAGCCCTTCTTCGTTCCGTTTGGGATCGTCATTAAATGCCATAGTTCAAACCTTCAATCGCTTAAGCGAAATCACTCAACCCTTAAAATTCCAGTCCGCCTTCACGCGCAGCTTCAGCCAGAGCTTTCACCCTGCCGTGGTAGTTATAGCCCGCACGGTCAAATGCGACCCGGCTGATACCCGCCGCCTTGGCGCGTTCCGCAATCATGACGCCGATTTTCTTCGCCGCTTCAACATTACCGGTCTTGCCGTCCCTTACTGACTTGTCCAGGGTGGAAGCACTGACAAGTACCTTGTCGCCGTCAGGCGAAATCACCTGGGCGTATATGTGACGGGGAGTTCTGTACACACACAGGCGGTTTTCCCGCAATTCCCGTATTTTCGCTCTTGCCCGCCGTGCGCGACGGAGCCGGGCCAGTTTCTTCACATTCATAGTCATGCCTTACTTCTTCTTCGCCTCTTTCCTGTAAACCCGCTCATTTGAATAGCGGATACCCTTGCCCTTGTACGGCTCAGGCGGCCTGAACTTCCTGATTTCCGCCGCCACCTGACCAACCAGCTGCTTGTTGGCGCCGGAAATAACTATCTCCGTCTGCGTCGGCGTCTCCGCCGTCACTCCTTCAGGCAGGCTGTAGTCGATAGGGTGTGAATAACCTACTACCAGATTCAGTGTTTTGCCCTGCGCCTTGGCGCGGTAACCCACTCCCTGCAGCTCCAGTTTTCGCTGAAACCCCTCGCTGACGCCTAACGCCATGTTATTGATCAGTGATCTGAACGTACCCGCCAGCGCATTGGCTTCGCGAGACTTGTTCTTTGCCGACACGCTCAGCACATTGCCATCCTGGGAGACTGCAACAGCATTGTGCAACGTCAGCTGCAAGTTGCCCTTGCTGCCTTTCATGGATACTTCCGACCCGGAAAGCGTTGCTTCGACACCCTTCGGCAACTCCACCGGATTGTTCGCTACTCTTGACATAGTGATGTCCTAAATAATCTGCGTCACTGCCTAGAAAACAGTGCAGAGCACTTCTCCACCAAGACCGGCCGCTTGTGCCTGCTTGCCTGTCATCAGGCCCTTGTTCGTGGACATTATGACCATTCCCAGACCCGCCCTGTTATCAGGAAGATCTTCCTTGCCGCGGTACTGCCGCAATCCCGGCCGACTGACGCGTTTGATTTCCTCGATAACCGGCTTGCCCTGAAAATACTTCAGTTTGACGGTCAATACCGGCTTCCCGTCCTGGTCTTTGACCGAATGGCCAAGAATATAGCCTTCACCTTCCAGAACACGGCAAATGGCCACCTTGATCTTGGACGATGGGCAGTCAACCGCCGGCTTCTTTGCCATCTGGGCATTTCGAAGGCGGGTTAACAGGTCTGCAATTGGGTCTGACATGCTCATTTATATAAACTCCGGATTACCAACTCGCCTTGGTGAGGCCAGGAACGTCACCGCGCATCGCCGCCTCGCGCAGTTTGTTGCGACCAAGACCAAATTTGCGATACACGCCGTGGGGGCGCCCGGTGATTCTGCAACGCCGGCGTTGACGAACAGGGCTGGCGTCACGCGGCAGTTTCTGCAACTTGATCTGTGCTTCCCACTTTTCTTCATCACTCGCCTTGGGATCTCTCAGCACCGCTTTGATAGCGGCCCTGCGCGCTGCGTATTGCTCTACCATACGGGCGCGTTTTTCCTCGCGAGCGATCATTGAAGTTCTTGCCATATCAGGACTCCCTGGATTCCGCTTTTGCCGATGGTGGCGCCTTGAAAGGAAAACGCATAGCCATCAACAGGGCGCGACCCTCATCATCAGTTTCGGCCGTGGTGGTAATGGTGATATCCAGGCCGCGCAGTTTATCTATCTTGTCGTATTCAATTTCCGGAAAAATAATCTGTTCTGTTACACCCATGGCGAAATTGCCGCGGCCGTCAAATGACTTGGGACTCAGGCCTCGAAAGTCACGAATTCGCGGAATCGCAATACCAATCAGACGTTCCAGAAATTCATACATGCGCTCCCCACGCAAAGTGACCTTGCAGCCGATGGGCCAACCCTCACGTATTTTAAAGCCGGCAATGGACTTGCTTGCCTTTGTAATCACCACTTTCTGGCCGCTGATCAATGCCATATCTGCTGCGGCGTTTTCCAGGATTTTTTTGTCACCCACCGCATCTCCCAGGCCCATATTCAAAACCACCTTGGTGATTTTGGGAACCTGCATCGTGTTTTCATAACCAAACTGTTTGGTTAGTTGCGGTATTACGTCGTTTCTGTAAAATTCTCTTAATTGAGCCATAGTGGCTACCTGCACCTGTCGAGCTAGTCGATATCTTTCTGGGTTGATTTATAAAACCGCTTACGCTCACCGCCTTCAACTTCGCGGATTCCCACCCTGTCAGCCTTGCTGGTCTCAGGATTGAAAATCGCCACGTTGGACAATTGAATCGCCGCTTCCTTTTCCACAATACCGCCAGGCTGGCCCTGATTCGGATTCGGCCGGGTGTGGCGTTTGACCAGGTTGACTCCGGACACAAAGGCCTTTTCCCCGACAATTCTGGAGATAGTGCCTCGCTTTCCTTTGTCCTTGCCGGCGATAACAATTACTTCATCATCACGTTTAATTTTGCGCATCAGTCGTCTCTACCTTGGTCTCAATTCTCCACGCGGAATTACAGTACTTCCGGCGCCAGAGATATAATTCGCATGAATTTCTCGGTGCGCAGTTCCCTGGTTACAGGTCCAAACACTCGCGTTCCAATGGGCGCCTGCTGATTGTTGAGCAGAATCGCCGCGTTATCGTCAAAGCGAATCAGGGAACCGTCTCCACGGCGAACACCTTTTCTGGTTCGCACTACCAGTGCATTGAGCACCTGGCCTTTTTTAACCTTGCCCCGGGGAATCGCTTCCTTCACGGTAACCTTGATAATGTCACCAATACGGGCATAACGGCGATGTGAGCCACCAAGCACCTTAATGCACATAACGCGTCTGGCGCCGCTGTTGTCCGCCACATCCAGATATGACTGTACTTGAATCATCGATTCTCTCCGAACCCTAAAACCTGTATTTGCTGCTTATAAAACCTGTATGGCTCGTTCATCAATCGAAACCAGGGACCAGGACTTGGTTTTCGACAGGGGGCGCACCTCCCGTATAGTCACCGCATCGCCCGGCAGGCAATCGTTGTTTGCATCGTGCGCGTGAAGCCTGGTGGATCTGGTTACGTATTTGCCGTAAACCGGATGCTTGACCCGACGCTCAACAAGCACCACGATGGACTTGTCCATTTTGTTGCTAACCACCTTACCCGTCACCGTACGTCCGGATACCGTACGCTCGGCTTTTTGTTCAGTTGCTTTGGCTGGCATATTCAGGATCCGTTCTGTTTTTCAGTAATAATGGTCTTAACCCGGGCAATGTCTTTTCTCACAGTGCCAAGCAGATGTACCTGACCGAGTTGACCGGCATTTTTCTGCATCCGGTAATTAAACTGGTCCTTATATAATTCCTGTAGCTGACTCTTCAGCTCGGCTACTGATTTTTCCCGTAATTCGCTGCTGTTCATTACATTATCGTCCGCTTAACAAAGGCAACTTCGAATGGCAGCTTGGAGGCGGCCAGCCTGAACGCTTCACGCGCCAAAGTCTCGTCAACGCCTTCTATTTCAAACATGATCCGCCCTGGTTGAATTTGTGCTACCCAGTATTCAACACTGCCCTTGCCTTTACCCTGTCGAACCTCAAGCGGTTTCTGGGTGATGGGCTTGTCCGGGAACACCCTGATCCAGATTTTTCCACCCCGCTTGACGTGGCGAGTCATCGCCCGCCGCGCCGCCTCGATCTGGCGTGCAGTAAGTCGGCCCCTGGATATGGCCTTCAGACCAAACTCTCCAAAATCCACATTGCTGCCACGATGAGACAAACCGCGATTGCGGCCCTTCATCTGTTTGCGATATTTTGTACGTTTTGGTTGTAACATCTGATCCTACCCTTGCTTCGCTTTGCTTTGCGAGCTTGTGGCTGCTTCATTCAGGTCAAGAATTTCACCCTTGAAAATCCACACCTTGACGCCGATCAGGCCATAGGTGGTGGCGGCCTCGGAAGTTGCATAATCAATATCCGCCCGTAAGGTATGCAGCGGTACGCGGCCCTCACGATACCATTCGCTGCGCGCGATCTCCGCGCCTCCGAGGCGCCCACCTACCTGGACCTTGATACCTTCGGCACCTTGGCGCATGGCATTTTGTACAACACGCTTCATGGCCCGGCGGAACATAACCCGGCGTTCCAATTGCTGAGCCACGTTGTCGGCCACAAGTTGCGCATCCAAATCCGGTTTGCGCACTTCTTCTATATTGATATGAACGGGGACTCTCATCTTTTGAGACAGAATACCGCGCAATGCTTCGACATCCTCACCTTTTTTGCCAATTACTATACCGGGGCGCGCTGTAAATATGGTGATTTTCGCCGTCTGTGCCGGGCGTTCTATATCCACTCTGGATACGGAAGCATTAGCCAGGCGCTTGCGAATGTACTCACGCACCTGCAGGTCTACCAACAGGTTGTCAGCATAATTCTTGCCTTCGGCATACCAGATTGAGGTATGTTTTTTAACGATTCCAAGCCGGATCCCGGTTGGATGTACTTTCTGTCCCATCCGATTCTCCTAGCTATCGGCGACCGTGATTGTGATATGACATGAACGCTTGAGTATCCTGTCCGCACGGCCTTTGGCCCGCGGCATAATTCGTTTCATAGTCATGCCTTCGTCAACACAGATTGTGGAAATTTTCAGCTCGTCCACATCCGCGCCTTCGTTATGCTCTGCATTGGCGATTGCAGAGTTCAATACTTTTTTGATAATGGCAGCCGCCTTTTTTGGACTAAAAGTCAAAAGCTCCAGGGCTTCTTCAACGCCCTTGCCACGAATCTGGTCGGCTACCAGTCTCGCTTTCTGAGCGGAGAGACGAGCGCCTCGTAATTTAGCTTCTACTTCCATCTCAGTATCCCCTTCTGGCGCTATCAGCGCTTGGCCTTCTTGTCCGCCGCATGTCCGCGGTAGGTGCGTGTGGCTGCAAATTCACCCAGCTTATGACCAACCATATCTTCGCTGATAAATACGGGCACGTGCTGACGACCGTTGTGAACGGCAATCGTCAGCCCCAGCATGTCCGGAGAGACCATAGACCTGCGCGACCAGGTTTTAATGGGGCGCTTGTCGTTGATCTCAACAGCTGTCTGCACTTTCTTCATCAAGTGCAGATCGATAAATGGACCTTTTTTCAGTGAACGTGGCACTCTATCACCTCTGTTTTAACTTCCTGGGGTCAACTTCCTGGAGTTAACATTATCTGCTTGAATTTCTGCGGCGAACAATCATGTTGTTTGTCCGCTTATTGGTTCGTGTTTTGTAACCCTTGGTCGGCGTACCCCAGGGCGATACAGGATGCCTGCCGCCGGAAGTTCTGCCTTCACCGCCCCCGTGAGGATGATCCACAGGATTCATCGCCACACCACGTACCGTGGGTCGGATACCGCGCCAGCGCGATGCGCCGGCCTTGCCGAGTGACCGCAGGTTATGTTCCGAGTTCGATACTTCACCCAGTGTCGCCCGGCACTGCAACAGCACCTTGCGCATTTCGCCGGAACGCAACCTCAACGTGGCGTATTCACCTTCACGCGCCACAACCTGCAGTGAAGTACCGGCACTACGCGCCAGTTGAGCGCCTTTCCCGGGCTTCATCTCTACACAATGGACCACGCTACCAAGAGGGATATTGCGCAACGGCAGGCAGTTTCCCGTCTTGATCGGTGCGTCTTCTCCCGAAACCAGAGTGTCTCCCGCGCTGATTTTTCCCGGTGCCACAATGTATCGGCGCTCACCGTCTGCATACAGCAACAGTGCGATATTGGCCGAACGGTTGGGATCGTACTCCAGCCGTTCCACAAGAGCCGCTATGCCATCCTTGTTTCTGCGGAAATCAATAATCCGGTACTTCTGTTTGTGACCGCCACCGGCGTGTCGGCGAGTAATTCTGCCGCTGCTGTTTCTGCCGCCGGTTTTCGACTTTGGCGCCAATAACGGAGCGTATGGCTTGCCGCGATGCAACTCGGGATTAACCACCTTCACTACAAAGCGGCGGCCCGGAGAAGTAGGTTTACTTTTGACTACTGCCATTTCTCTACCCTCTCCTAACTCAGCTCGGCAAAGTCGATTTCATGACCCTGCTCCAGCCTGACGTAGGCTTTTTTCCAGTTTGACCGCTGCCGCAGCTTGCCCTTGGTGGTACGCTTGGTTTTTCCCTTTACGTTCAACAACTGCAAATCCTGCACCACGACATTGAATATTTTCTCGACAGCTTCCTTTATCTCTGCCTTGGTTGCATCCGATGTGACCTTGAATGTGTACTGATTGTACAATTCACTGAGGTTGGTGGATTTCTCAGAAACGTGGGGTCCCAATATTACGGAATACATGCGTTCAGTATTCATGACAACATCTCCTCTACCTTTTTCAGCGCAGGCACCGTCATGAGAACCTTCTCAAATCCGATCAGACTGACCGGATCCAGTCCGGCTACGTCCAAAACGTCCACGGATTGCAGGTTTCGGGCCGCCAGATAGAGGTTTTCCGTCACTTCATTGGCAACGATCAATACGTTGTCCAGATCAAAATCCCTGAGCTTGCTGACCAAGGCTTTGGTTTTGTGGGTATCAATATCGAACTCACTGACCACGAGCAGACGACCCTGCCGGATGAGCTCGGAAAAAATGCATCGCATGGCGCCGCGATACATCTTCTTGTTCAGCTTTTTACTGTGATCCTGTGGCCGGGCGGCGAAGGTCACTCCGCCACTGCGCCACAACGGGCTGCGAATGGTGCCGGCGCGCGCTCTGCCGGTACCTTTCTGGCGCCACGGCTTGCGACCGCCGCCACGCACTTCAGAACGGGTTTTCTGCTGGACGGAACCCTGACGTGCACCCGCCAAATAGGTCACTACCGTCTGATGCACAAGAGGTTCATTGAAATCCCTGGCGAAGGCTTCGTCAGAGAGTGAGATTTTTTCTTTGCCCGCTTTGTTCCCGGGCAGTGCAAGACTTAATTCCATTGCTTACCCCCTGAACTTTACGGCTGGACGCACGATGACGCTGGATCCGGTGGCGCCTGGAATAGCACCCTTGATCAACAACAGATTATTTTCATGGTCAACCCGGACAACTTCCAGGTTCTGGGTGGTGTTGCGCACATTGCCCATCTGACCAGCCATTTTCTTGCCTTTCCATACACGTCCGGGAGTCTGATTCTGACCGATTGAACCGGGAGCGCGGTGAGATACCGAGTTACCGTGAGTAGCGTCCTGCATACTGAAGTTATGTCGCTTGACGCCGCCCTGAAAGCCCTTGCCCTTGGAGGTACCGGTGACATCCACCATCTGGCCGACGGTAAAGCGATCCACTTTCAGTTCGCCGCCAGGCGCCATTTCGCTGGTATCTTCACCTTCGATACGAAATTCCCAAAGACCAACACCCGCCTCGGTGCCTGCTTTGGCAAAATGGCCGGACAGGGGTTTGTTCACCCGTGAGGATTTGCGAGAACCCGCTGTCACCTGAATAGCGCTATAGCCATCGGTTTCCAGCGTTTTGATCTGGGTAATACGGTTAGGCTGAACTTCAACCACCGTAACCGGAACGGAATCACCTTCTTCGGTAAAAACGCGGGTCATGCCGCTCTTTCGACCGACTAATCCAATCGACATTTTATCAACCTCATCGTGTACGGGGCTCAAACCCGCTATGGCTGCTACGGCATTACACCATGTGCACTGCCCATACTTCTGATTGAGCAGCACCGGTGTACCGGTTGTCCGGCACACTGAAATTCAGCTGGAAATCTAATTCGGGAGCTAAATTCGTGTAACTACTGGTTTTACTACTGATCCTGAAACCGGTTTAAACTCTGTTACTGCTTTCAGGCCGCGTCGACCTGTGATACTCGGTCCTTCTGATACTCGGTCCTTCTGATACTCGGTCTTTCCTTTTCAGCCCAGACTGATCTGCACCTCAACGCCGGCTGCGAGATCCAGCTTCATAAGCGCGTCTACGGTCTTCTCGGTCGGTTCCACTATATCCAGCAACCGTTTATGGGTACGGATTTCATACTGGTCCCGGGCGTCCTTGTTGACGTGCGGAGAGATCAGCACGGTAAAACGTTCCTTGTCCGTCGGCAAGGGGATCGGGCCCCGAACCTGTGCTCCGGTGCGTTTCGCTGTTTCCACAATTTCCTGGGTAGATTGGTCGATCAGCCGATGATCAAAGGCTTTGAGCCGGATTCTGATACGCTGATTCTGCATTGACTACCTACTCCGAGAAAAAACCAATTAAACTAAATAGTTAAAAAACAATCGCCTGTGAGCCTTGAACTCCGTTTTTCTGCCTGAAAAACGGAAGCGAGATTCTAAAGTCGCCACTGGATTCTGTCAAGGAAAACCGGGGCCGAACGCTACCTGCGTCCGGCGTTGCCGCCGACGCCACTGACTGACGTTAAACCCTGTATACCGGCCTTGAACCCTGTATATTGACGGGTTTCGAAGCTTCAGCTTCCTCGAGTCTTACTCGATGACTTTTGCCACCACGCCCGCGCCGACGGTAC
>JBBDLF010000021.1:0-24862 GCA_040879025.1 Pseudohongiellaceae bacterium | reverse complement strand
GTTCAACAACTGGATAAGTCGCGGCTCGGCCGCGCGACTTATCCTTATTTGTTAGGCTGTAGTTATTCAAACCTAATCTGGCAGTTGGCTGACAAATCTATTTTATTGGGGCATTAAGTGAATTAGTTCAGCCCAAATCTGGCACCTGACTTGAAAAAGTGAGGGTTACCGGTTTTGACGGATGGGCAGTCGAGTCATCACACCAATCGAGAAATTTCTGGATGCGCCGTCAGCCACCTGATAGAGCGAGCCAGACGCACCGCCCATTGTGCATGAGCAAATCTCTTGCTCGTTCTGCGGCAAGTCGCCACACGACGTGCGGAGCCTTGTGGAAGGAGGGTGCCGCAACCGGGAACTATCACCGTGTGTTTTCATCTGCGATGAATGCGTCGCGCTGTGCGCTGAGGTCAATGCTGACAGGACTGGGAACGCCAAAGGAGCCCCGGAACCGAGCGTGAGTGATCAAGAAGTCAGAGTACTTAACCCGTGACTCCTCAGGGGTTCGCAGGCCGGTCGACTTGCACGCGCCGTGCCTTGAACCGCCAACCGTTCGGGGTTTTCACCAACTCGTCAGCATAGCTGCCGGTGAGAACCACCTCGGCTGGCGGCACACCGACATTCCAAAGCATGAGATAAGCGATGCCGGCCGCGCCGTCGGCAGTCGGAGTGATGTGGATGTTGCTGTTCCAGTGCCGTGTATTCGGATTCGAGGCGCTCCAGTTGTCGGCGGACGCGATTAGCGCCTGCCGCCCGACCGAAGTATTGAAGCTGCCGTCGTCGGTGAATGTGTTCGCCCACGCCCGGGAATTGCCCGAGTCGAGCTCCAGATTGTAGAACGCATAGAGGTTGTGGATCTCCGCCAGGTCGTCAGCGCTGAGCGAACTGTGCGATTGCGCGGCTGCGGCAGGGATCAGTATGAGGGTCGCGAGGAAAGCACAGGTGGGCTTAAGGAGATATCGAAGGGAAGAGGCAGGAGAATTTTTCATTGTTGTTATTCCTTTGGGTGCATATTCGTGGATTAAAGGTGGATCACATTGGCTCAATAGCAAGCATCCGAGTGGTTTGATTATAGTTGTGCTCCTCGATAATGCCATCCACATCATTCGAGCAACCAGACACGATTCGGATGAGCTCTCAATCCAGCGATTTCCTGAATTTCAGCGTGGCGATGACCAGACCCACCGCGGTGAAAGCGATCAGGTACAAAGAGTCTTCGGGCGCGTCGCCCAGGCTGGCATCGCGCAACACCACGCCGCGTATCATCCGCACGAAATGCGTGGCCGGCAGTGTTTCGGCTATCCACTGGGCGAGCTCGGGCATGCCTTCGTAGGGAAACATGAAGCCCGACAACAGAATGGAGGGCAGCAGCACGAATACCGTCATCTGCATGGCCTGCAACTGGGTCTTTGCCACCGTGGATATAATCAGTCCCAGCGTCAGACTGGCGGCAATGAACAGCAGCGTGGCGCCGACGATCTGCTCCGGCCGGCCATTGATCGGCACGTCAAACACGACATGCCCCAGCGTCAGGATGATCAGCATCTGCAGGAGGCCGATAAGGATGTAGGGGACGATCTTGCCCAGCATCAGCTCAAAGGAATGCAGCGGCGTAGTGATCAGCAGTTCCAGGTTGCCGCGCTCTTTTTCGCGCACAATGGCTGTGGAGGTGAACAGGATCATCGTCATCGTCAGGATTACGGCCAACAGGCCCGGCACGATGTTCACAGGCGTGCGGCGTTCGGGATTGAAATACAGCACGGTTTCGAAAGTGGGCGCAGGTGCGCGTACGCTTTGCTGCAGAAAGTCGATCGGCATGGTACGCAGGCCGATGATTGCCGAGGCCACGATGTTGTCCGAGGCGTCCACCAACCATTGCCCCAGCGGCAGTGCGGATGCCGCGCGCTGTTCCAGGTCGCGCGGCAATACCAACACGGTGCGCACGCGGCCTGCGGTGATTGCGGCCTCGGCTTCCTGGACCGTGAGGTACGCTTCCGTGAAATTGACCACCTGCGTGGCGCGCACGGTTTCCACAAGCATGCGCGATGCCGAGGACGGCGCTTCGTCCAGGATGCCGGCGCTGATGTGGCGGATGTTGGAATTGATTGCATAGCCGAACAGCAGCAGCTCGATCAGCGGGATCATCACTACCATGCCGAACGTCAGGCGGTCGCGCGATAGTTGGCGGAACTCCTTGAACATGATCGCGCTGATGCGCGACAACGCACCCACCTCACTGCGCTCCCGTGGACGTCACGAATACGTCTTCGAGCGAGGGTCTGATCAACCCCATCGGGTGTTGTGCCAGCGATATGGGACTGTGTTCGCGCAGCCACTGCAGCGGATCAGACACACCTTTGTTCACCAGCACCCGCAAACGCACGCCCTGTTGCGCCACCGATTTGACCTGCGGCGTTGCCAGTAAGGCCTGTTTTAACTGGCGCAGTTGCGGACCGCTGATTTCCACGACATTGGCCGACATCGCATTCATCAGATTCTGCGGCGTGTCGTCGGCGCGCTTGATACCGGTTTCAAGAATAGCCAGGTAATGGCAGCGCTCGGCCTCGTCCATATAGTGCGTGGACACGAGTATCGTCGTGCCGGCATCGCACAGATCGAAAAGTTTTTCCCAGAAATCGCGGCGGTTTTCCGGGTCCACAGCCGAAGTCGGTTCATCGAGAAACAGCAGCTCCGGGCGATGTATCGTCGCGGCAGCAAGCGCCAGCCGTTGCTTCTGGCCGCCGCTGAGTGTGTCCGCCAGTTGCCTGCGCTTGCCGTTCAGGTCGTAGAGGGCCAGCAATTCGTCGATGCGTGGGCGCAGGCTGCGTCGATTCAAGCCGTAAATACGGGCCATGAACAACAGGTTTTCATGCACGGTCAAATCGCCGAACAGGGAAAACTTCTGTGTCATGTAACCGATGCGCAGGCGCAGTGCTTCGGCCTGGCGCGGCAAGTCGAGACCGAGGATATGGATGCTGCCGGAATCCGGCGTCAGCAGGCCCGTAAGCAGGCGTATCGTGGTGGACTTGCCGGAACCATTGGGACCCAGAAAACCGTAGATGCTGCCTTTGGGAATGCAAAGGTCCAGTTTGTCGACAGCGGTATACGCACCAAAGCGGCGGGTGAGCTGCTGCGCTTCGATGGCCGTTTCGTTCATGGCAGTTCAATCTGTGCGGGCAGACCTGCCGGCAGGGTGGCAGCACTTGCCGGCAACTGCACTTCGGCCAGCCATACCAGCCGACTGCGCTCGCTCTCGTTCAGTGCGAAGTAGGGCGTAAAGGCAGGGTCCAGAGCTATCCAGCGTACGGTGCCGGTAAACGCTTCAGCAACACCGTCCACGTGAACGACCACAGAGTCCCCCGTGGTGATGGTAGCCCGGGCAGGTTCTGGAATGTATACGCGGGCATGCGGCGGACCTTCCGCCAGCACTACGGCAACCGGTTGCCCGACGGCAACGCGCTGGCCCTGGTGCCACGGCAGGCTGTCGAGCGTTCCGGCGCGGGTGGCGACTACCGAGAGATTCTGCAGACGCTGCCGCTCACCAGCCAGCCGCGCTTCGATGGATTGCAACTGGGCTTCTGCTTCCAGGATCTCCTCGCTGCGGGTGCCGGCCTGCAGCAGTTGCAGCTCCGCTTCCACAGCGCGAAGCTGTGCGATGTAGCTGGCCCGCCGCGAGCCAAGTGTTTCCAGTGCAGCGCGTTCACCCAGGCCGCGCTCGACCAGTGTGCTTGCGCGGGCCAGGTCCTGTTCGGTTTCCTGCAATGCGGCCCGTGCGGTATCGACACGCGCTGCGGCTGCGGCTTTCTCCTCGGCGCGCACGCCGTTATACAAACGCTCGAGCACGGCCTGCTGCCTGGCAACATCGGCTTCGATGCCGGCGATTACCGCCTGCTGCAAGGTGGGGTCGAGTTGTACCAGCAGATCGCCTGGCTGTACTTCTGCACCTTCCGCGACAGGCTGGCTGATGATGATTTCGGCAGCCGTCGCCGACAGCGTGATGCGGTCGCGCTCAAGCGTACCCAGCGCCAGTCGCGGACCGGGGTCGCTGCAGGCTCCCAGTAACAGGGCTGCAGACAGCAGCATGAAACGAAACCCGCACTGGTCTGGCATGTCACACGCTCCTGATGCCGTTCATGAACAGGCTCAGCGCATCGTCGCGAAAGCCTTCCAACATTCTCTTGTCGAACTTGCGTCCAGTCACGTTTCGGGCCACTTCCGGGCCCAGGAAGGGATACACCAGCATGCCGATAAGCAGCACCGCGTGCCGGTCGACATCGAGACCTGCGCGCACGTGGCTGTGCTGCAACTCGATATTTGCCAGGGTCTTGAGGGAGCCGAAGATACGCGGCGCGAAATGCGCCAGAAACAGCGGGCGCAGCTCGCCATCGGGCGACAGCACCTCGCGGATCATCAGGTGCGGCAGCCAGGGATGCGCGATGAGATGAGTATGAAAAGCCACGACCCAGTCCTGCAGTTCCTTCACGTCCTGCAGTTTGCCCAGCAGTGGCACGAACGCCGACTCCAGCACCGCCATGTGCAGGCTGGCTTTGTCCTTGAAGTAGTAATGCACCAGCGCCGGCGTAACCCCGGCCTCATCGGCAATCTGCCGGTTACTGGTGCCCTTGATGCCGTGCCGGGCAAAGAACACGCACGCTGCCTTCACGATGCCGCCGCTGGCATTCTGGGCTTGTTCACGTGTGGGTCGTCCGGGTTTCGTCTTCATTTAAATTAATTAAATAGTTAATTAATTGGTGAAGATACACCCATGCTTCTCCCTTGGCAAGCAATAATTTTCTGTGCGCTTGAGAAGTAGCTTCTTGGCGATCGTGACGATACCCAGCGCAGGTTCATCAGCCCCGGGTATGCAGCAAACCAATCTGGCTTTGCTGACTGGAACATGTCAACGGCAAAGATGGATGGGCGGTCTGCGGCACAGATCGCTTGCAATGCGCACCTGTGGTGGCAATATGGCGTCAATGAACTCTCCCTGGATGCAACCTTCATGACGCAGGCAGTCGAGGTGGGGCTGAACGCCTTTGCCGACTTCATGTGGAGTACACCGTTGGTGATACTCATCGTCGGCGGCGGCATGTTCCTGCTGGCATACTCTCGCCTGCGACCCTACCGACACTTCGGTCACGCGGCCGCTCTGCTGCTGGGACGCTACGACGACTCGTCCGACCCCGGCCACCTCCCACATTCCCAGGCACTGGCCACCGCGCTTTCGGGAACGCTTGGGCTGGGCAATATTGCCGGGGTTGCGATTGCAATTACCAGCGGCGGGCCCGGGGCCATATTCTGGATGTGGGTAACGGCAATCGTCGGCGTGGCGACCAAGTTTTACACCGCGTCACTGGCTGTCATGTATCGCGGCAAGGACTCTGAGGGAGTTCTCCGGGGTGGACCGATGTATGTCATTCGGGAAGGCCTGGGCAAAAACTGGCAACCCTTGGCGGTTCTCTTTGCCGCTGCTGGAATGCTGGGTACATTACCGGCTTTTCAGGCGAACCAGTTCATGGCCCTGTTTCGGGAAACCATCGCCGTTCCAGCCGGCTGGGCAAGCAGTGACGCGCACCTTTTGTCCGACTTGATCGTCAGCGTCATCGTTGCGATGTTGGCAGGCGCAGTCGTCCTTGGCAGGATAGAGCGAATCGGAAAGATAACCGTACGACTGGTACCCTCCATGGTAATGATCTACGTTGCCGTAGCCCTGCTGGTGCTTGTTCGTCACGCCGGTGAAGTTCCCGCGACCCTGTTGCTGATCGTGCGGGACGCATTCTCCGGTGACGCGGTGGCAGGCGGCGCGTTGGGCTCCATGATAATGATTGGGGTGCGTCGCGGCGCATTCTCCAACGAAGCGGGAATCGGAACGGAGTCGATGGCTCACGGTGCCGCGCGCACGAAGGAACCCATCCGGGAAGGTATCGTGGCCATGACCGGGCCCGTTATTGATACATTGCTTGTCTGTACCTGCACCGCCCTCATCATTCTTCTTACCGGCGTCTGGGAAAGCGGCACAGATACAGAGGGCGTTACCCTCACCGCGCAAGCCATTGGCCAGGCCCTCCCCGGCAGCGGCGTTTACCTTCTGCTTCTGATGGTTGCCCTGCTGAGTTTCAGCACCATTGTCACGTTCTGGTTCTACGGCGCCAAGTGCTTTGGCTTTCTGTTCGGCGCTCACCGCCAGCATTTTTACACACCCTTTTACCTCGCGCTGATCATCGTGGGATCCGTGGTCTCACTGGAGGCAGTCAACGGACTGATCGTCGGCATGTATGCGGTAATGGCGATTCCCACCATGGTATCCACCTTGATACTGGCGCCCCGGGTCAATAAAGCCGCGGCAGCTTATTTCGCAACAACTGGCGATTCATGATTTACTTCCGCGAGACTTGTTATTTTCCGGATCCGGGGCGATGAACACTTTTGTTTGGCATTGGTAATCAATTTCTGGATGGCCGTTGGCTGACACAGGTCATGGGCCTGGTGCAACTCCAAAGCAGCGCCCCATTGTTGGCAAGGCGCTGCCTGGGTTGTCGACAAGCTTAGAATTGCATCAGAGCCCTGAGATAGATTCTTCGGCCGCGAGGGTCAAACATCTGTACATCGTAGTTGTATAACGTGCTGGCCCCGTTGTTTTCAAGATACGGAATCTCGGCTTCAAAGGCATCCAATACGCCTAGCGTGAGAACTGTCGTACCCAGTAAATCCGTGGCCCAGTTATGCGTGTAGTTATATTGTAAGTCCCAAGCACTGTAGCTATCGACCTTATCCTTCGCCAATGCGCGCGTAGTGGCATTTCCAGTGGCGATGATGCCGTCATAGCTCAGGTTGTCATAACTACCGATATGTCGATTTACCGCGGTAAAGCCGTGACGATTCCGTGTCCAGTTAAAGGTGATGCTGCCACGATTATCCGGCAGTGATGTCAGGGTAAGACCGCCATCCCCGGTAGTACCCGCGGCATCAAATACGCCGGTACCGCTGAACCCGGTCTCGAACCCGGGCAAGTCCTTGATCGTATATTGGCGAACATGGGTATATTCCACGCCAACTCGGAAGTTACCCCAATCATGCTCCCAATCGTAACCAAGACGTACGTCGACACCATCGGTGATGATATTTCCGGCATTCACCGCGGCCAGGTTCATGGTTTGAGGGTCGCCATCTTCAAAGTCCCTATTGATGCCTGGCACCGCCCATTTACGAGGGTCTACATAACAACCTGAACGCTCCGGCGAATCTGCCCCAAATTGGGCTGATAGCGCCACCGGATCACAGGGTACGAACGGGATCGAAGCACTGCTTGCCAAGGAAGCACGGGTGACGTAGTTGGCAGGATCGCTGGCGACCGAATTGAATAGGTCAATCTGTGGCCCAACAACTTCCGAAGGTGGCTGTGCTACAACCCGATCCGTAAAGTCAAAACGCCAGAAATCCATGCCCACGCTCAACCCATCGAGCCTCCCGGAAGGTGTCCAGCGAAATCCCAGGTTATAGGTATCGGCATATTCGTTGCCGATATTGGGGCTCGGCTGAGGATTGGACAGGGTCCCGGTCGGCAACGCATTGGCGTCATTAGCGGGTAATAAACCGGCAAGGACTAGTGGATTGACCAAGGGGTCGGTGTAAGTGAAGGTATTTGTGCCTTGACCGTTATAGATAATGCTGGCATTGGGCGCTCTGAACGATTGAGAATATGACGAGCGCAGCAGCAGTTCCTCTATCGGCCGCCAGCTGACGGCAAGCTTGGGGCTCACCTCGCTGCCGATACCACCGCCGTAATCTTCGTAACGTACTGCCAACTGGGTCTCAACATTTTCTACAACTGGCAGTGACAGCTCCAGAAATACCGCATCGACATTGCGATGGTTGTCGTAGGGCAGGGTGATATGGCCGCCGTAGTTATTATCATTGGAGACATAGTGCGTTTCCGCGGCCCCTGTGACGCCGGGGCCGTAGCTGAGTATTGCATCGAGACCTGGTTGGACAAGGTCGTAGGTTCGGGAAACAAAATCCTGTACGCGGTTCTGATAGCCTAAAGCGAAGGCGGCGGTACCGCCAGGTAGCTCGAACAAATTACCGGTCACCGATGCGTCAAAAACCCCCATGGTATTGGTCCGGTCAGAGATGGGTACGCGCCTCACGATCCAATCGATCAACTCATCGCTGTTGCTCAAGGCGGGATCTGTAACCCGGGTCAAATAGGGATTGAAGAAATGACAGTCACCCTGGCCCTGATTGCTGCTGGTCAGAGCATACGAAGCACTTTCCCGTAGGTTCCAGACAAAACCCTGCTGTGGCTCGAGGAACACAGTCGGCCCAAATATCTGCCAGTAGGGAATCGCATCCAGATTCAAATCCGGGATGCCATTGGGTGTGCAATTGGGACCACCAAGACCGTTCATTGCCAGCTCGGCCCGATTGCGAACCTGGACGGCGTCCTCGCGCAGCACGTCGCTGCGGCCCCAGGAATAAGAGACATCGTAGTCCAGCTCTCGATCCAGGAATTGAAAGTCACCCCTGGCGCCAAGTTGTGCTGAGTCATAACGATTGTTATTTGTTTCAAGGCCTCTGTTTCCCGGGAAGGGAATGTTGCTTTCGAAAGTGACCATGTTCGGAACACCGGGACCGCCGTTCGCGACCGACACCGGTGCATTGGTAACGGTGGGTATGCTATTGCCAGCGACACCCGCGAAGGCGCCAAGCTGCGCGCCAGAACCGATCGGGTCCGAAGTCGTGCCAAATGGCGGCAACGTGAACGGGCCCAGCCCGGTGAGGCTAACCGAACCATTGTCGCTGCGCAGGCTATCCTGGTCGGCGATCTGGAACACCGAATAGACTTCTACATTGTCATTCAGTTCGTGCGACAAAGACGCGACAAATGACATACGCTCTTCACCAGGCGCCAGGTATTCATAATCAGTGTGATCTGCCTGGCAGGCCGCTGTCGGGCTTGTATCCCGACTATTACGGGTCCCGTAGTCATACCCGAGCTGTCGGCAAAGCGGATCGGTATAGACCGGACCGGTGGCACCCGCCGCATTCCTGATAGCGGTCAATTCCTCATTGATGTAAGTCGGGTTCGGAGTAAATCCGAAGCCAGGGAGAAGGACATAGTTGCCGGTCGAACCCGTAACGCGAGAGTTGGAATCATACAGGGAAGAGGCTTTTATCGTAGTCTCGTCGCGTTCGAAATACTCCCCAGCCAGTACCATGTGTGTGCGTTGGTCGCTGCTGGTCCATCCCCAAATGGCACTGGCAGTCCTGTCCATCGCATTGCTCACGCCTTCGATGGCCTGCACGTCGCCGTAAAGCTCAAAGCCCTCGAACTCTGTGCGCATAATGACATTTACTACACCGGCGATTGCGTCAGAACCGTACAGGGCAGACCCGCCATCGGTGAGTATTTCCATGCGCTCGACCATGACCATCGGAATCGTGTTCAGGTCGACGAATTCACTGCCATCCTTCGTGGCACCGGCAACCGGCGTTGCCCGCTTCCCATTGATTAGCGTCAGCGTGGCATTGGTGCCCAGGTTCCGAAGATTTATATTGGAGGTTGTAGCAGTGATCCCGTCACCGACATTAGGGTTTGTATTGGTTGTTGATCCGGCATTGATGTTGAGATTTTTGATGACGTCCCAAATTTGGGCGGCACCTGTCTGCTCAATTGAGCCGCGGTCGATGATTTGAACCGGGGAAGGTGCATCCACTGGAGTGCCGCGGATCAATGATCCGGTAACAACAATTTCTTCAACCTCAAGGTCCTGGTCTTGTGCAAGGGCGGCATTGCTTGCTATTGCGGTGAGAATACAACTTACGAGTAGTTTTCGATTGGATGCGGGTAATTTTTTTGACATGAATCTTCCCCTGTCGATGATTGTTATTCTTATCAGTTATAATTGTTTTGCGGGGAAAAATTAGCACTGCGCTTCGAGTGCCGCAATAGAATTAATTAAACGGTTAGCTTTACCGGGGCAGGTATAAAACCCGCCTTGTTGCGGATTGGATTGGCATTTCATCACGCATATTGTGGCTACCGAAAGCTTCCCGCACAGAGTCCGGATGATTCTTTACGGGGAGGCCGAATCGTCAACATGCTTCATGGCCATACTACCGATGAACATCTCCTCGAAACTTTGATCACCCCAAGTCACCGATGCGGTGGGATCCGGGTTGTTCTTGTTCGTCGCGGAGTTGTCAAACGCGCCCTCGACCAGGATAGTTGTTCCGGCAGGGACAAATTTCGGTTCGACCAGTTCGTAAGTCATCTGCCAGTTGAAGTCGTAGTTGGGAACTGACAACAGGTCTTCCTGGCTTCCGTCAGGGTATACGGCGGTCCACTTCATGCGTTTGCCGCGTAGATGCATATGTGGATAGAAACTCAGGATGTGTGCATCCCGAGCCAGCACATTCTTGCGCACAACTTCGTAATCACCGTCACCCGGCGGGATCAGAAAGTCGTTTGCCAGCACTCCCCCTGAGGCTATTTCTTCTGTCGGAACAAAGCCGTCCTCATAAAAATAGAGGCCGAACTCCGAGGCATCCGTGCTCGCACGGCCGTTGGTTGTATAGTGCATCTGAAATACCATACGTGAACCAGCCGGAACGAATTGACCGGTATTTTCCTCCAGAAAGCGCGCGTTGTTCCCGGGAATATACGCAGGTAAACCGATACCCCGGTCTTCAGGCCTGGTATCGCGATTACCTTGTCCGGTTTCGCACGGGCTTGGGCATATGCCTATTTTTGGCCCCTCAGCGCCTGGAGGAACTGCATTGGCCAGGATATGGTGTACAACGCTTCGGTCTCCTGGGATAAGGTCAGCACCTTTAATCCACCGATCCTTGTCAAATACATACCCTGAGTCCACCCAGATGTAATCCATCACACCGGTAGCCGGTACTTCCTGAACCGGAATTTTTACCACCACATCCGGCTCGCCCAATGGCCATTTGGTGGTTGGCCACTCAATCAAGGTCAAGGGATCTATTTCGTTTGGGTCTTTGAGGGCCCCCGCATCTATCCAGTGCACGAGATCCTGAATTTCAGCGCTGGTCAGGTTACGAGCCACTTTGACTTTGCCGATATGTGGATCGATTTGCCCGGGTGGCATCCGCTTGGTCATCACTACTTCTTTGATCATCGGCGCCCAACCCTGAATCATCAAATGGCTGTCCATGGCAAAAGGTGCGATTCCCTGTTCGCGATGGCAATTGGCACATTTTTCCTCGAGTAATGGCGCGATATCCTGACTGTAGGACACACCATTTCGGTCATGCACTTCCTTTGCTGCAAATTTGACTGTACAACCATTGGGTTCAGGGGCCAATGTAACCTGTCGTCCCACTGCTATGTCGGCGAGTGCACTTTCCAGTCCTGCGACTGAGCCCCGGTAGAGAATTTCAAATTGCTTTGGATCGACGATGATCGCTTCGCCAATAGTGCTGACACCAAGTAACTCCGATACCAACTGGCTTTCGTCCATCAGCAATGGCAGGTCGCCTGCAAATGCCTCGGCCTGGGCTTGCGCTGGACTGCGTTCCTGAACACCGGTTGCGTTGATGAACATGAACTCGAAAGCATCGCTGTACTTTTTACTGATAGTATTGAACTGAGCTGCCTCCGCGCCAAAGCTATTGCAGTTCGCGCCCTCTGCCAATAAAACTACTGCTTGCTGGTTGTTGTAACGCCCGATTTGATGGTGCTGGCCGTTGTGATCCAACAAGGCAAAATCGCCAACCCGTTCCGCTGCGTGCACAGTACAAATGGGCACCAGAACCATGACCAAACCCAGCAGTTTCTTCATCTCTACAGTCCTCGCTTAAATAGACACTACTTGTTAGGACGCTAACAGAGAACCAGGAGCACAGACAGAACAATAATTAAACAGCGCCCAAAACAATACTGCAGAAACGGTAGTGGACGACAGAGCCAGGATGAGCGCTGAAGATTTACTCCATCATCAGACAAATATGCAATAGTCCCTACTTTTATCGCCGTCGTTAAGCATCGAGGGCCTACCTGTATGACTTCCGGGCCTACCGTCTCGGCCCCGGCATTTTCCGGGAGGCCGACCCGAGCGGGGAGGTACGATGCAGGAATTCCCTACTGAAAAACGCAGAAGTATGAAGTATCCTTGAGTACAATTTGAACTGATTTCCATGCTGATTATGTATCTTCGTCGCTCAGCGTCAGCACTCGATCAACAGGTTCTATAACGGAAGCCTACAGGATGAAAAAGCGCGCGGGACGACCTTCGCTGGGCGAAGCTTACAAAATCCAAGAGCGTATCCTGGCAGCCGCGGCCAAGCTGTTTGAAGTTTATAATTTCAAGGCTGTTTCAATTCGGCAGATCGCCGAGGAAGCAGATGTCAGTGTTGCGATGGTCAGCTATTATTTTGTGGACAAAGCGGGACTGTTTGCGCATCTACTGGACCAGGTTTTTTCAAAAATACAGGAACAAATCAAAGTGATCGATGCAGATGAAAACCTTAGCATTATCGACTTCATCAAATCGTACAGCAATTTGCTGATAGAAAACCCCTGGTTTCCCGTATTTCTGGCTAAAGAAGTTTATTTTGGTGACAGCGCATTGAAAGCGAGCGTCCTCAGTCGGTATTCCGAGGACATAAACCCGCTCTTGCTTGATATGATTAACCAAGAGATCGAGAAGGGAAATTTCAGGGAAGACATTGATCCCAAGTTTGCACTGATTACCATCGGGAGTCTGCTACATCACCCCTGGACAATCAAGGCTACCGCTACCAAGGATTCATCCAATCTTTCATACACCACGGAAGCCATGGAGAAACTTATGCAGCATAACTGCAAGATGTTTCTTTATGGAGTGACAGAGCGCTAATCCAGAGCCATAAAATGAAGGGAGTAGGATATTCAGCCATGTCTTCTCCGAAACAACCCCGAGATCGCTAGCAGGAAGTGCGCTGCAAAACCGCCGTTCTTCAACCGGTCGTGGACACAGACGCAGGAGGGAAGGCCGGGCATGCCAAGCACCAACTCAACTGTGTGCGATGCGACCGGTTGGATGCGTAAAGTGCGTGGTGGCATTTTATACTCGACGCGTCCGCGGCGGTGGAACGCCTGAGGGTCACCCTTGGTTTACGGACCCACGTAAGCGCCGTACTGCTGATTCACATCCAGCTACCAGGATACGGGCGCTGCCCACTTCAGCATGGTCGATTGCTTCCTGCAGGTCGCCGCCTGCATCACAGTCGATACTTGTTAGGTTCATCATAGCCCTTTGGAACGCCCCAAACTACATGAACGGGACTACCTTCAATGTCTTGCTGTAAGTGGGAATCATGTTGTTTCGTTGCTGCAAACTCGAACTACTTCACGTCGGACCAGGATATCGAGCTGAACAAACAGATCATGTTGTTTCGTTGCTGCAAAAGACCCTCATTGGGTGGCCCCTTTACTGTGGCGGAGCGAGTTCCGAAATGTGTTGGCACTGTATGTCAGAAAAAACACTATCGATCTGCAAACGGCTATATTTGAATATGCACTTCTTCAAACTTTCCCGATCAACCCCACAAACTCATACAGCCCCATGGCTTGAATATTCTCATTCATCGGGAAAGAGTCAGTTTGTGCGTGGATAAGGAATTTTTGGGTCGGCTTGATATCGGCGCAGGCTTCATAAAAACCGCGCTTAACCCCAGCTGCTGGGCTGCGCTTGATTTCAACTGCATAGAGCGCATGAGGTTTACCGGGAAACTCCAGCACCAGATCAATCTCGGCACCGCCTGAAGTGCGGTAGTAGAAGGCCTGCGCTCCCTGCGGAAGCACCGCCATGATATTCTCGATGACAAAACCTTCCCAACTGCCACCCACTACCGGATGACCCAGCAGGTCGTTATAGGTGCCAATATTCAGCAGAGCATGCGTGATGCCACTATCGCGCACGTAAATACGCGGCGATTTTACCAAGCGCTTTTTCATGTTACTGGTATACGGTTTCAGCTTTCTAACCAGCAGCAAATCGACCAGCAGGTCGATATAGCGTCCAACTGTGACATTGGAAACACCAAGCGAAGCAGCCAACTTTGACGCGTTGAGGTTGGTGCCCTGCGCGTGAGCGAGCATTATCCAAAGGCGTTCCAGCGTTTCGGCTGGTAGGCGCGGCCCTAATTGAGGAATGTCGCGTTCCAGATAGGTCTTGATGAAATCCATTCGCCAAACCAGGCTGTTGTGATCATCCTCCGCCAATTGGCTTTCCGGAAAACCACCACGCAACCAAAGACGATTGAGCGCATCAAGATCGTCTGCGTTCTTTAGACACTCCAATACATCAAGCGGAAACAACTCAAGGTAAGAAATCCGTCCTGCCAGACTTTCGCTGGATTGCCTAAGCAGCTCAATGGAAGCTGAACCGAGGAACAGGAAAAGTTGCGTCTTGTTGCCCTTGCGTCTCGCGGCATCGATCAGGCCACGAATTGGGGCGAAGACATCGGGCAGGCGCTGAATTTCATCCAGAATGATCAGCTTGTCGCGGTTGGCTTGATGGAAAGCTTCGATATTCTGGACTTTGCGCAAGTCCGTTCGGTTTTCCAGATCAAGGTAAACAGCAGGCATTCCTTCGCTGAGCGCGAAGGCCAGAGTGGTCTTGCCAACCTGACGCGGCCCCAACATGGCAACCGACGGACTGTGCTGCAGGCGATTTCGTATTGTCTCTTCCAGGCGTCTTTTAATCATGTATGCAAATCTAACATTAAATGTTAATTTTGCATAGTCGTTGGTGAGATAGCGAAATCGATAGACTCCATCGAATGTCAGATATGCACGCTGCGGTGCCAGTTGCTGACAAAGTCGACTTGCCTGCCTGACGAGGTCCGAGGATGCAGACCACAGGCGTGTCCTGCAAAGCTTGTTCTACTTTAGCTTGTAAAAACCGCGGGTATAGACTCATGAAGCAACCGGCGAGCGTCCATTTGCCTATTAGATTGCCGTCTATTTACCTATTTGTCGGGCTTTACGGTGCCGTGACCCGCGACTGATTGCGGGTATTATTCTGATCGCAAAGCTACAGCCGGGTTTGGATGACGCTTGGCGGAAGCGAGCGGTTGTTCTGAAATGAAACAAAACGTTGTTTCAGATAGGAACGCCCAACGGTTTCGCAGTCTGGCCGGGAGACTATACCACTGATTTAATTGATAAATCGAATTGGCACAGGCATTGCTCTCTTCTTTCCCAGGATTCCTTCATGTAAGCGAGAAGATCGACACGTCATGCCGGCCACTCATCTGAAATTCGCAGTGCGCAGTGAGCGAGTTGGGGCAGCACCGTATGAATAGGCATAATGAATGTTCATTAACAGCGTAAATCTCAGCCTGCGCACATTAGCGAGGAACAGACTATATGTTCTGATCAATGTGGCAGGGCTCGCATTGGCCATGGCCTGCTGTTTGTTCATGGGCTTTTATCTCTATGGTGAGTTGACCTACGATCATCATCATGTGAATCGTGATCAGATATTCCGCATAGCGGATGCGTATGAAGACTACGACACGGGCAACCAACGGCGCGAACTGGCCTTAACGTCTCCTATGTTGGGGCCGATGCTGGCGAGAGATTTCCCGGAAATACAAGCATTTGTCCGTTTTCGACCACTTCAGGGAGATGTGCTGATTCGCCATGAGGGGCAGGGGTTCTATTGGCAGAATACCTATTATGCGGATGACAATGTTTTCAACGTCTTCACTCACAACATTGTCTTTGGTGATCCGGAAACTGCATTGGTGGATCCCCAGTCCATGGCCATCAGCGCAACGGTCGCACGAACCTATTTTGGTGATGCCAATCCAGTAGGACAATTGCTAAGTCTTGAAGACGGTGACATTCGCCGGGTGTCATTGGTATTTGATGACCTGCCGGGCAATTCCCATCTGAAGTACGACGCACTCTTTTCTCACAACCATCCCAGCCTGACCATTGCTGAGGCCGATGTTCCCCGTTTTCTGTACGGGGTCAACACGTATACCTATCTGCTGATGAGGCCGGGATATGCTGCTGCGGAGTTTGACGATGTGCAGCAGACGTTTTACCAGCGCTATATGGAAGAATTGTCAAGCACCCGCACTAATCGCGCCTGGGACGCATGGTTGCAACCGTTGACCAGTATCCATCTTGGCCCAGCCTTGCTGGACGACCAACCTACCGGCAACCGGCTTAATCTGTACGTGCTGACATCGGTCATGGTGTTTATTTTGCTGATTGCTTGCAGCAACTACACCAACCTGGCGACTGCGGGATATTTCAAACGCAGAAAGGAAGTAGCAATCCGCAAAATCCTTGGCGAAGGGGCTTCCGCACTGGTCAGTCAGTTTCTGTTGGAATCCCTTGCGCTGGCTCTGGTTTCGGCCTGCCTCGGTGTATTTATCGTCGAGTTGCTCACCAGCAGTGGTGCTTGGGGCATGGCGTTGACCAACGTGCAGCATCTGAATCTCACCTGGAATCCGGTGGTGCTGCTCAGTGTCATCGGGTTTTGTGTAGTGATTGGAGCTCTGTCCGGATTTTATCCCGCACTTTATCTGTCTTCGGTTTCGCCTTTGTCGGGCTTGTTTGAAAACCGGGATCGCAAAGTTGGGTCGATCAATCTTCGCTTGCGAGAGTTGTTGATCCTGTTGCAATTCACGATTTCAGTTGGTGTCCTTGCCAGTACTACATTGGTTGCCCTGCAGGTGAAATACCTGACGGCACGTCCTCTTGGGTTTCAAGCGGAGAACAGAATACTTGTGACTCTACGCGGGCAGACACTCATCGACCAGATCCCGGTGATCGAGAACCTGCTCGCCGGTCATGCCGGCGTGCTGGGAGTAACCTACGGCACTTCCAATATGGGACAGGAGTTTACGGTGAACGCCACCCGCATGGAGAGTGATTCGGGGTCCATGGAGTCTGTGCAGGTGGCGCACATGGCTATCGCCGACAATTTTCTCGAGGTAATGGGAATGACGCTCAGTGAGGGGAGAAACTTTTCTCCACTTGTGGCTACAGATTCCAACAACGCAATCCTGGTAAATGAGGCATTGGTGGACGTAATGGGCTGGGAACAACCCATCGGTAAATCTGTACAAGCGACCTGGGGATCCCGCGGTACGGTTGTTGGTGTCGTACAGAATTTCAATTTCAAGTCACTGCACTCGGAGGTTGAACCGTTTCTGATGTATCAGCCGGGGTTCAGCACTGCCAGCCGTTTAGGCCCCGAGCGGTTGCTGGTCGTTCAGATTGCCGCAAACCAGGCCGAAAGCGCCCTGGAATTTGTCGAAGATACAGTAACGTCACTCGATGCGGGGCGCCCCTTTGAATACGAGTTTCTGAATAGCTCGCTGGATGAACTCTATCTGTCCGAACGCTCCTTGCTGTATTTGATCAGTGGTTTTTCCCTCATCAGTATTGTCATCACCTGCCTGGGACTTTTTGGTCTTGCAGCTTTTACCACCGAACAACGTTCCAGGGAAATAGGTATCCGTAAAGTGCTGGGTGCCTCACGTTGGCAAATCGCCGGTTTGTTAGGCAACAGGATTCTACTTCTCACAGTTGTCGGAACCATTATTTCTACGGCCGTGGCCTATCCTGTAATCAATAGATGGCTTGCCGTGTTTGCCTACCGGATGGAGATCAATCCACTGGTATTTTTGCTCGCTGCCGGCATCGTTGGGCTAATTGCTTATGGAACCATCGTGATGCAGACATTGCGCATCGCTACGATCAATCCAGCAGCTACCTTGCGATGTCAATAGACAGGAATGGGCGAGGTGATTACCGTGAACCTTCCTTTAGGTGAATAGTGTTAGGTCTTCTCCTGTAGTCTCCGCTAATTTCATTCGTGAATTATTGCGACACTATCCACAAATTGGTACCGGGCTGGAAGTAGACCCATTACGCACTGAGTCTGTTCTCAGCTTTCAGGATGTGCGCGAGACGTGGGACAGACTCTATTTTGCTGATCACGAAATATTTGAGGTCTTCACCCATGACATCGTTTACGGTGACGTGGCTACTGCCTTTGATGATCCGTATTCCATTGCCTTGTCCAGATCTACAGCGGAGTACTACTTTGGCAATAACAACCCATTAGGCAGAATTATCAATCGTGGAGAGCTGGCTCTTCGTGTAACTCTGGTCTTTGAAGAATTCCCCCAGAACACGCATTTACAATACGACGTATTGCTTCCGATGGCACTCCGGGGAATCCTGGATGCAGAAATGGCGGATCGAAATGTTGTCGACCTGACGGGGGGTGACAGTTATCAGTACTTGTTGCTGCGGCCGGAATTCGACTCAGAGTTGCTGCCAGGGCTGATTGACAGAACCGTCGATGAAATTCGCAGCCTCGATGGCAGCATTCCGGCATTCTTCGGCGTCGAGATTGGCACGACACCGTTAACCCGAGTTCATCTGTTTACTGATTTCATAACTGATGACCTGGCCAAGAGTAGCATTTCACAGCTACTGGGCCTGGTGTCGATCGCGCTTATGTTGTTGCTGGTGGCGGTCATAAATTTCATCAACCTTGCGATTGCAAGAGCCTTGAAGCGTGCGTCTTCCATTAGCGTGCAGAAGTTACTGGGTGCACAGAAAATGCATCTGGTGTCATTGACCTTGTTTGAAGCCGTGATTTCTGCAGTTCCGGCAATCATCATCGCGCTGGGCATGATAGAAATGTTGAATGTTTTGACGCCAGAATTGCTGCGTACCGTGGTGGAAAACAGTAATTGGCGCGCAAATCCGGGATTGTTATTGGGCCTGGCCATCGCTTCGCTGCTTATAAATAGCGATACAAGAAGCCGGCCGGATCTGTCATTTCGCTGACGCGGGTAAATCGGTCGGTTACATAAATATTGTCGCGGATGATACCGTGATCGCCTGCCTTTGCCTTATTCAAGCGTCTTGTCCTGAAACACCCACTGTTCCCAATCGGTACACAGCTCCCGGCCGGGCAGGCACAGCGGTGCCCCGTCTTTTTGGTTGACATCCCGCCACGACCGTGGGTACGATTCTGACGGGGTTTTCACTTGCGGTCTCCTTACGCCCGACGGCTGACAGCGGATATGAAAAGAACAATAAAATGCCCATCAACTGCAAACGCCGCAATGCCGGTGAACGAGGCAAGACCAGCATGGTTAGAAAAATTGCTTCGAAGGCCCACCGGGAACGGTCAACCTTCATTCTGAACTCACTGCGACTTCTGGCTTTGCGCCAAAGCTTCCACCTGTTGTGTGTGCTTGGGCTGCTTCCGGCGGTGGGGTTTTCCCAGACGCAACACCACTTTCCGGTTCAATTCAAACAAGCCACCCGCGTGGATCAGTCATTCGCAGCATTCCCGTGGACCCTCATTGGCAGCGACACAAAAATACACCCGCCTCATTCCCAAACTGTAGGATGCGCGGGAAGCTACCCTGACGGCGCTCCGGCTCGAGTCAGCTGCTTCAACCCTAACTCCATTATCGGTCCGCAATACATTTGCACTTCCACTCCCAGAGACACATACGTCAAGGAAGCGTTAGCAGGGCAAATCAATATTCCACTCTCCGTTACCTCAATGACTGACGGTCACAATGCGGATAGCTGCGTTGAATTTAACGTCGGCACGACAGAGGTGCGGACAAAATCCGACCGACTTTCTCTAGCCGGAGGCCGCTGGGCGTGTCCTGCCGGCCACGCTGCCTTCGACATAACCGGCGATGGATCCGTTTATGGGGATGAAGTGTTTCCCTACCAATTCAACCCTGAAGCTTGCGGCAGCAATTATTGTCCGGAAGGCAGCGCGTTAGCATTCTCCCCGCAAAATGATCTGGCAAGCCTCTGGTTTGGCAGTGACGGCTATACTTGCGTCGGTACCAGTGAAGAAAAACAACCCAGGGAATGTGAAGACGGTAAGTGCCCGACGCCCACGGCCGGGGATCCCATCATCGTGTCCACGGGGAACAGTTTCCAGACCGAAGAAGACTTCCGAAGTGAAAAGCCGGGAGGCCTGGATTTTACCCGCCGCTACAACAGCCGGGGTAATCCCAACGTGGGAGGTCATTTCAGTACCGGTTGGAGCCACAATTATGATGTCAAAATCGTAGGTTCGACACCTTACCTGGACTACACGAATAGCAATGCCCTCGCCCATGTGACAGTCATTCGTAGCGACGGCAGAGCGGAGATATTTATATCCGATAGCCAAAGCTACATTGAAGAGGGAGAAAACTACGCATCCTGGAGTGGTGAATCCGACAACCTGTCCTCGACACTGGTGCAAAGACTGGACGAAGATCTTGCCCACACGGGCTGGATTTACACATCGGCTGACGACGCGACTGAGCATTACGATGTCGACGGTCAGCTAATCCAATGGACGCTCAGAGACGGCAAGACCTACACGTTTCACTACGACCTTTCCGCGGCTGCAGGGGGAGATGACGATAACAGGTCGCTGGACGTCGTCACTGATTTTACCGGCGATAGCCTTCGATTGAGCTATGACAGTCAACTTCGCGTCAGCGAAATGACAGATCCGGCCGGCTTCTTGTATCGCTACGAGTACAGTGCCGGCAACCTGTACAGGGTGATATATCCTGATCTTACGCCCGGTGACGATACCGACAATCCATACCGCGAGTATCATTACGAAAACGCGAATTTTCCTGGTTTTCTTACCGGAATCACCGACGAAAATGGCAATCGTTTCGTCACATGGGAATTCGACTCTTCAGGGAGGGCGATCGTTTCTGAACTGGCCGGTGGTGTCGACAGGGAAACATTGGCTTACAACGGCAGTGGCGGTGTGACAGTCACCAACCCTCTCGGTGTACAGACGACCTACCGGTTCCTGGACGTAAGCGGTATCAAAGTACCCGACGGCGCGAGTCGTACTGCACCGGACTCGACGCCGCTCGGTTCGGAAAGCAACACCTACGACCCGTTTGGCTACCGGACCAGCCATTCGGACTGGAACGGCAATATAACGCAATACGCTTATGACGGACGCGGATTGCAAAGCAGCCGAACCGAGGCTGTCGGAAGCCCGGCCGACAGGACAATTACCACACAATGGCATCCGGAGTTGAGATTACCCGTCGAAGTAGCGGAGCCTGGACGGACTACAAGCTACCTGTATGACAGTTCCGGGCGCGTGATAGCCCGAACTGAAACCGATACCACTTCCCAGTCGGCCCCCTACAGCACCAATGGACGCACCCGCACCTGGACCTATACCTACTATCCCGAGGGCGTGGATGGGGCGTTCCAGATGCAGAGCATGGACGGCCCAAGAACCGACGTTAACGACACCACCACCTACGCCTACACACCGGAGGGGTTCATCGCCGCCGTAAGCAACTCCCTGGGCCAGACCACCACGGTGACAGCCTATAACAACCGGGGTTTGCCGCTGTCGATGACGGATGCCAATGGCGTGGTCACCAATATGAGCTACCACCCGCGGGGCTGGCTGTTGACCAGCACAGTAACGGACCCCGGGGCGGGTGCGGATGCTGTCACCACCTACGAATACGACGACGCAGGCCAGATGACCCGGGTGACGCTGCCCACCGGGGCTTTCCTGAGCTATGAATATGATGCCGCGCACAGGCTAACCGCCATCAACAATAATCTGAGTGAAAGACAGGAATTCACTCTGGATGATGCCGGCAACATCACTGCCGAGGTCATCAGGAATTCGGGAGGCTCGATTACCCGCACCCAGACGAAAATCTATGACGAGTTGAGCCGCATCTTTCAGGTCGTGGGCGGCGCCAATCAGGTGACGGAGGTGGCCTATGACGATAACGGCAATGAAATCAGTGTGGTTCTGGACCCCTCCGGCATCCATCAGAGCACCCTGCAGGCCTTCGATGCCCTGGACCGGCTCAGCACGGTAACCGATGCCCATAGCAACAACAGTCAGTTCGTTTATGACGCCCGCGACAACCTGGTTTCGGTGACGGACCAGCGTGGCCTCATCACCACCTATATCTATGACGGCCTGAACAACCTGATTCAGTTAAACAGCCCGGATACCGGTGTCACGGTCTATACCTACGATGACGCGGGCAACCAGTTAAGCCAGCTTGACGCCCGCGGTGTGTTGACCAATTACAGCTATGACGAACTCAACCGCCTGGTGGCCGTGCAGTATCCCAACAACCCCGCGGAAAACATTGGCTATGTGTACGATGAGCCAGGCGGGGGGTACGGGGTAGGCCGCCTGACCCGGATCAACGACCAGACCGGCAGCACCAGCTATGTCTATGATCATCGCGGTAATCAGCTACAGGCCACTGCGGAGATTCTGGGTAATAGCTATGCTACCCAGTATGCCTATGATCTGGCTGATAACATGCTGCAAACTGTGTATCCCAGTGGCCGTATTGTCAATCACCAGCTCGATGCCCTGGGTCGCACCGTGGCCATTGAGACGCTGGCCAGTGCCGGCGGCGGCAGCCAATTGCTGGCGGGGAATATTGATTACCTGCCCTTTGGTCCCATGCGGGCGCTTGATTACGGCAACAATCTTGGTCTCAGCATCTCCAGTGATCAGGACTATCGGGTGGCGGGGATCTCGGTCACGGACAACAATAGTGCCAACCCGGCTATTCTTGGCCTGACATACACGCAGAACGCCGTGGATAACATCAGCGCCATTGCCGACAGTGTCGATGTCAATGAGTCCCAGGCATTTGTCTATGATCATCTCAATCGCCTGCAGAACGCCAGCGGTGACTATGGCGACCAGGCCTTTACCTACGACCCCGTGGGCAATCGCCTCAGCCTCACTTCCACCGTGGACGGCACCACCGTTACTGAGACCTATACCTACGACCCCAACAGTAACCGGCTGCTCAGCGTGGACCGGGATGGGGTGATTCGCGGCTTTCAATATGACAGCAACGGCAACGTCATCAGCGATGACCGCGGCGCCGACACCGGCTTCAATTTCGAGTACAACGAACAGAATCGATTGCTCAATGCCAATCCGGTGGAGGCGCAGCAATGAAGAAAATTCTGACTGCGCTGGCGTTGATGCTGGGTTCCGGCCTGGCTTTCAGCCAATCCACAGTGACTGTTTCGGTCAGCAACGACCTCGGCGCTGCCTATACTGGCGTCAATGTCTACGCCTATGACGGGGCTACCTATACGGGCAATGCCGATGTCACCGATGCCAACGGTGAGGCAGTTTTTTCCCTGGCGGCCGGCGATTACCGCTTTCGCGCCGATGTGAACGGCACCCAGTTTTATACCGCTGCCAGCAATCACTGCGCCGTGCCGGGCTGTGTCTGGGTGGACTATGAGATTCCCGAGAACATCACTGTCAGCGTTACCAGCTCCGGCGGTGGTGTCGAGGAGGGGCTCACGGTCTACGCCTTCGACGGCACGACCTATGTCAACAAGTCCGCCGTCACCGACGTCAATGGCGAAGCTGACTTCACTCTGCTGCCCGGGGACTATCGCTTCCGCATCGATAAAAACGGCACCCAATTTTATACAGGCGACGTGAACCATTGTACGGCCCCGGGCTGTAATGCTGTCTCCTATGAAGTGCCGGAGTCCGTCACCGTGGCGGTGACCAATACCGCCGGGGGTATCGAAGCCGGACTGACCGTGTATGCCTTTGACGGTGCCACCTATGTCAACAAGTCCGCGGTCACCGATGCCTATGGCGAGGCAGAATTCACGTTACTGCCCGGCAGCTATCGTTTTCGCATCGACAAGGCAGGGCAGCAGTATTTTACAGACACGGTCAACCACTGTGCCGTACCGGGCTGTACTTATGTGGCAGAGCAGCTTCCCGCAGCGCTCTCTTCCTTCGTCCTTGACCCGGCATTGGGGGCTTGTCTCGATACGGCGGGCAGTGCCAACGGCTGGTCTACTCCGACCGAGGTGACGGCACTGAGTTGTGACGGCGCGGGGGTCACCAATCTGACCGGCCTGGAAAACTTCACCAGCCTCAGCGATCTTTCCCTGGCCAATAACGCGCTGACGCTGGCTGGGACACTGGGGAGCCTGGCCGGGCTGTCCAGTCTGGATCTCAGTGGCAACACGCTGCTCGAGTGTAACCAGTTGGGGGCTCTTGAAAGTGCCCTGGGGGCGGGTGTGATCACACAGCCGGCCTCATGTCTTGGCGAAGGCGAGCTTGTCTTCAGCGTCAGCAACCCGAATCAGCTCGAGTCCAACCAGTTCAGCTTTGCCGTCGCCGCCACGCCGGCGGGCAATATCATCGCGAGTGCCATTACCTATAACCCGGTGACCGATGCCTACGATGGCCGGGTCTACCTGATTGACGGCAACAGTGGCAACGCGCTGCTGGAAATCCCCAATCCCGCGCCAAGCGGAACGGACTATTTCGGCTGGTCGGTAGCCGCCACCGCACAGGGCGATATTGTCGTCGGTGCCTGGAATGACGAGATGGGTGGAATCGCGGCCGGTGCGGTGTATGTGTTCAGCGGGGTCGATGGGTCACTGTTGCAGAGCATGCCGAACCCCAGCCCTGGTGCCGGTGACCGCTTTGGATATGCCCTGACCACTACCATTGATGGCACGCTGGCAATTGGCGCTCACCACGCGGCGGGCGGTGGTGCCGTCTATCTGTACAATAGCCAGCACAACCTGATACAGACGCTAAGCAACAACACCGGTGACAGCAACGGCGAATTCGGTAAATCACTGGCCACGAACTCCAGCGGAGACATTGTAGTGGGTATCCCGCGCCAGGATATCAGTTTCGAATCCCTGACCCTGGTGGACGCCGGCGCCGTGCAGGTCTTTTCCAGCCTGGGCTTACTTGAACTCACCATACACAACCCCACCCCGGCCGAATTCGATGAGTACGGCAGCGTAGTGGCAAGGACAGCC
>JBBDLF010000020.1:0-26095 GCA_040879025.1 Pseudohongiellaceae bacterium | reverse complement strand
GCGCCTTCTTGCCGAACCGGTCTTTTTGCCCTTTCTGATTACCGTGTCGACATCCGATTCACAGCCGTACTGGTTAAAAAAGGGCTTTAACGATGTTTTGCTGATGCCGATTCTCAAGGCGGAACTGCTGGCACGGGTTCGCTCCTGCCTCATGTTGAACAGGCATTCGCAACGGGCTAACGAGCAGAGCGTGGAACGCTTCAGAATGACTGTTGATCAGGCCCCTTCGGGTATTGTCCATACCGCCAGAAGCGGCTGGCTTTTACTGGTCAATCGGCGAATGTGCGAAATGTTTGGCTGCACCGAAGAGGAAATGCTGAAGCTGAAAATCATGGACCTGACCCATCCGGAGGACCGGGCGTCGAATATCACCGCGGCAGAAAAAATGGTTGCCGGAGTGGAAGAGTCATTCCACGCCGAGAATCGCTATATTCGTAAAAACGGTGAGGTTTTCTGGGGTGAATTGTGGGCAACACTGATCAAGGACAGCGACGGCAAGCCTCAATACTACATTGCCATTGTCACCGATATCTCACCCCGGAAGGCTCTCGAGTATGATCTGACCAGAATAGCCCAGGCCAGGCAGGCGAGGGCGGTTTGCAGTCACGTCCTGGTACATGCCACCGATGAGGAGAAATTACTGGCGGATATGTGCGAGGCTGTAGTGGACATCGGAACCTATCGGAGCGCCTGCGCGCTCTCGCTCGAACGTTCCAATACGAAGTGTCCGCTACGCGTTGGCGCCTGCGCCGGTGCAGACAGCACCTGGATTGTGCGCTGTGATGAGGAATTTTCAGGTGACTATACCGCCAGCCATGGGTTGCTGGCCAAAGTGCTTGATCATTGCGAACCGTTCATCGAACACAACCTCAGTGACGTCTTCGCCGGCGAAGGTTACTGGTGGCAACAGATAGCGGATTCCGGAGTGAGGTCACTGATGCTGGTTCCACTCAGGCACGGGGACACCTGCTACGGTGGACTGGCAATTCTTGCAGAGGCGGCCGAGGCGTTCAATGTCGGAGAACTGAAACTGATCAGCGCACTGGCCGAGGAAATCGCTTTTGGCATTTCCTCAATACGATCGGAGTCTGCGAGAAAACGTTCGGAGCAACAGCAGAAGGAATCAGAACAGGAATTGCGGCTTGCTGAAGGACTGTTGCGTGCCAGTGAAACCCGGCTCGAGTTTTTGCTCTCTTCCACGCCCGCAGTCATTTACGCCTCGGATACCACGCCCCCCTTTACCGCGACATTCATCAGCGACAATTTTGAATCCCAGTTCGGCTATCCGCCCCGAGAGTGCCTCGCCTCTTCCGATTTTTGGTTGAGCCGGGTTCATCCGGATGATCGGCCCGTGGTGATGACCAGAATGATGCGCATCAACAAGGAGCAGATAAACCAGAGCGAATACCGGTTTTTGCACGCCGATGGCGACTATCGCTGGGTGCGTGACGCATTCCGCTACATCAGAATAGAAGGGCAGGACCGCGCCGAAGTGGTCGGGTACATGATTGATATTACTGAACAGAAAAGTTCGGAAGCGCGCCTGCTCTACATGGCTCACTTTGATGAACTGACCAACCTCCCCAATCGCACCCTGCTGCGTGACCGCCTCAATCAGGCTATGTCAATGGCTACCCGAAATAACTGGTATCTGGGCATACTGTTTCTGGATCTCGACCGGTTTAAAATTGTCAACGACACGCTTGGCCATACCGCCGGCGATGAATTGCTGATTCAGGTTACCCAGCGCCTGAGAGAATGTATACGCACCGAGGACACACTCGGCAGACTCGGAGGCGATGAGTTTGCCATCATACTTACCGGATTACAGGACCCGGCGAGTGCGCGTGTGGTTGCCGCCAAGATCAAACGCAGGTTTGATATACCGTTCAATGTGCGCAGAAGAGAACTTTTTGTCAGCGTCAGTATCGGCATCACCATCTTCCCCGATGATTCCGGTACTGTGGACGACCTGATCAAGAACGCCGATACTGCTATGTACTCAGTAAAGGATGCGGGGCGAAATAATTTTCGGTTTTTTACCAGCGACATGAACGAAAAGGTTTCTCATCGGCTTGAACTGGAAACCAGTTTGCGCCGGGCCATCGAACGCAAGGAATTTGTATTGCACTACCAGCCCAAATTCGGGATCAGAGATCGTGAATTGATCGGCTTCGAAGCACTCATTCGCTGGCAACGGCCTGAAGTCGGACTGGTCTCTCCCATGGATTTTGTACCCGTTCTGGAAGAAACCGGCATGATCGTGGAAGTGGGACAATGGGTTTTGCGTGAAACCTGTCGCCAGATCAGGGAGTGGCGCGAGAAGGGTCTGGGACAGGCTCCCGTCAGTATCAATCTGTCCGCCAGGCAACTACAGGAAGAGAGCTTTCCGGAGTATGTGCGCCGGGTACTCCGCGAGGAGCAAATCGAGCCGGAACTGATAGAGCTGGAAATCACCGAAAGTGCCTTGATGGTGAACCCGGAGCAGGCGGCACAGTTCCTCAGGCAGTTCAAGGCGGATGGTATATCGATATCGATCGACGATTTTGGCACAGGTTACTCGAGCCTGAGTTATCTGAAAACCCTGCCTCTCACTACGCTGAAAATTGACCGTGGCTTTGTCAAGGATCTGCCGGATGACGTCGATGACGCCACAATCACCCGAACGATCATCACGATGGCAACGCAACTGGGTTTGAATGTCATCGCCGAAGGTGTCGAGACCGAGGCGCAAAGTGAGTTTCTGTTGCAGAATGGCTGCAACTGGGGACAGGGTTTTCTCTATGGTAAACCGGTCGCGGCAACTGAAGTTTGGACTTTGTTCGGTCGGAGCAGTCAGTGAATGAATATTCTGGAACTCTCTGTTCGTCTCCGTCACGCGTTCCATGGAAGAGGCGGTGTGGATTTTGCTCTGCCTCCGGGTTCTGCTTCACAGATCAAGTCGATGCCAGAACACGCAGGGTATTGAGCAACACATCGCCCCCCAGCTTGATATCCTCCCAGGCCGTCCATTCCGCCGCGGAGTGGCTGCGGCCGTCAACGCTGGGTACCATGATCATACCTGCCCGGGTAATGCTGCAGAGCGTCAGCGTGTCGTGGGCTGCGCCACTGTGCATTTGCAATGGCTCAACCTGCATTTCTTCACACACCCTATGGACTGTGGCGACGAGGCCCTGGTCGCAGTGCGCCGGGCTGAGTTCGCCGATAACGCTGAATTCAAACATCAGATCGCGCCGTTGGGCAATTTCCGAGATAGTGCGTCGAAACGCGGCAGCGAGGTTTTTCAACACATGCGTGTCTGTGTCCCGCACTTCCAGCGTAAATTCCGCCCTGCCCGGCACTACATTAACGGCGCCTGGAAACAGGTGCACCCGCCCGATGGTGGCAACGCTTCGCGAACTGCCGTATTCCTCGAGAAGGTGGCCAATCGCGCCCGCCACTTCCACGACGCCCTGAAATGCATCGCGCCGCAACGTCATTGGCGTTGTGCCGGCATGGTCAGCCTGACCGATCAGTCTGACTTGCCATTTAAACAATCCGGCGATGCCGTCAACGATTCCGAGACGACGGCCCGCGTTGTCGAGTACCGGACCCTGTTCAATATGCAGTTCCACGAATGCCTGGATGGATTCAGGGGCGCGACGAGCCTGCAGTACGTCGCGGGCATCCAGGCCTATCGCTTCCATAGCCGAGTCAAGACTGATCCCTTCCTGGTTGTCGGCATCGTGGATGCTTTCCGGCGTCAGTTTTCCGCAGATCGCTTCGGAGCCGATCATCTCTCCGAAGCGGCCTTCTTCGTCTGTAAACGACACGGCCTCAACCGGACGGGCCAGTTGAATTCCCTGTTCCTTTAAACAGCGCAGACATTCGAGACCGGCAAGCACGCCGAGCGCACCGTCCAGATGACCACCACCGGGTACCGTGTCAAGATGAGAGCCGGTCATGACACTGGCCTTGCCGGCGTCCCAGTTCAAACGCGCGTGAATATTGGCCGCCCCGTCCACGTACAGCGTCAGTCCGGCTTCCTTTATCCTTTGCTCAAACCATGCCCGGCCTTCCATGTCGCCTCGTGAAAAGGCCATCCGGTAGATACCCTGGTCTTCGCTTTTACCAATTTCCCCCATCGCCAGAACATCAGCTTTGAGGCGGTCGAAATTGATTTCAAGCACGCTTCCTCCCGCTTGATTTACCGCGCTGTCCAGGGAGTCCCGATGAGCAACTCCGGATCGGCATCCGGCTTCGGGACAAATTTTTGTGTGCGACCGTATTGATTGTCGCCCCCATACAATGATCCTTCCGAATCCACCGAGAACGTATGCACCTCAAGATAGCCGTTGGGGAGTTCCCGCGGCACCAGCCATGAGTACAGGCGATTTCCGTCGAAATCCATCTTGATAAAGCGCAGCGGATTCAAGTCCGTTAACCACAGGCTGTTTTCGTTTACGATGATGTCCAGGGGCAGGCTGAATCCATCCCAGGTATCCACCAGCTCCACCTTCGCCGGGTCATCCGTGGTTCTGAACACATTGATGCGTCCGCCGGAACGGTCGAGCGCAAAGATCAGGCCGTCCGGACCGATACCGATTGCATGAATACCGTTAAACTGCCCCGGGGCATCACCGAAACCGCCGAACTCGGCGATGTATTCGCCCCGGTTGTCAAGAATGACGACGCGGTGATTGTCGAGCCCGTCAGCCACGAGCACTCTGCCGTCTGGCAAAAAAGCCACATCCTGGGGTTTGGCGAAATGGGTTTCATCGTCACCCGGCACCAGTTTTTCACCGAGCGTCATCAACAATTCACTGCCGTCATTGGAAAACACATAGATCTGGTGAAATGTCTCATTGATCACCCAGACCCTGCCCTCAGGATCGTAGGGACTGATCCGAACCCGATGAGGACCGGGACCGTCCGATCCTTCGCAAAGGGAATCCCATTGATCAAAAATCTCGCTCACGTTTCCGTCACCGTCAAGGGTATACAGACAATGCCGCCAGGTACGATATTCGGTGTCGCGGAGTACATTTATGCCGATGGAGCCCGCAAATCCGGTAAACTCCTCGGGAACCGGTTCCGGCAGACGGGTTTCACCGCGTTGGGCGATAAATATCCGATCCGGTGATTCGGCAAAGACGCCTGAGTTGCCGCCGAAGGCATAACCTTCGTCGGCGAATGGCTTGTGCCACCCTTCAACCACGTTATAGGGGCTGGGACCGGTGGGCCCCAATATCACTTCGGCGGCCAGAACTGTGGGGATGTGGGAAGCCATGAACAGGAGAGTGCAGGCTTTGACGAAGCAGTGCGACAAGATTTTCATTAAGCGGCCTTTTTGCAGGAAGGTATCAAGATTTTGAGGGTACCAGTAAAAAAATCTTCGAGAAAGCGGCGTCAGCGTTTTGGCGGTAAACTGGCCGGCTACCGGGCGGAAAACGCGCGGCACTGGTGACAGAGGAATAGCATCATGAAACATACCCTGGTTTTTTTTGGCTCAATATGGCTGGTCATTGCGTCCGCCGGTGCCCAGGACACAGTGGTCCGGGATGCCGTTCTCTCGAGCGTGCTTAGTCTGGACCATTATATTCCCGTGAATTCCACGGCACCGTCAATGGCAGGCGAAACAGCGCAAATCTACCTTCGCGAGCGTCTGCTGCCAACCACGGGTCTGAGGGGAAATGACCTGTCAGGACGCGTGGTCCTGTTCGTTCATGGCGCCGGCACCCCGGCGGAAGTCGCCTTTGACGTTCCCTTCGCGGGATACAGCTGGATGGTCTATCTTGCTGAAGCAGGCTTTGACACCTTCGCGATGGATACCACCGGGTACGGTCGGTCCACCCGGCCTCATGTCATGAACGACATCTGTAATCTGTCCGAGGCGCAACAGCAGGATTTTGTGCCGGCCGTGCTTGAGGCCCCCTGTGAACCGAGCTTTGCCTTCGCGGCCACCACCATTGAATCCGACTGGCAGGACATTGATGCGGTGGTGGATCATATCCGTCGCCTTCGCAACGTGGAACGGGTCCATCTGATCGCCTGGTCGCTGGGCGGGCCGCGGGCCGGAGGATATGCCGCACGCCATCCGGACAAGGTGGACCGGCTGGTGTTGCTCGCGCCGGCTTACAACCGCAACCGGCGAGCCGGCGCGCCGGACGTTCTGCCGGTACCCGGCGCGGCGTTTACCAAGCAGTCTCACACTGATTTCATCAATAACTGGAACCGCCAAATCGGATGTACTCAACAGTATGACGCAGCCGTCAGCCGTGCGGTGTGGTCCGCGATGCTGAAGTCAGACCCGGTGGGCGCGACCTGGGGTCCCGGTGTGCGCCGGGCGCCGCGAACCACGACTTGGGGCTGGACACAGGAGGTGGTGGGGAATACCAGGGCGCCGATGTTGCTGGTGGCCGCCAGGGAAGACCGTCAGGTTCCGGCGGCGCGGGTCGTTGAATTGTATGAAGATCTCGGGGCTGATGAGAAGGTGTTGCTGGACCTGGGCTGCGCATCGCATAACGCGATGTGGGAGATGAATGCGCCTGTTCTGTTTGATGCGTCCCTGCAGTGGTTGCGGGACGGGGTTGTCGATGGTGAAAGCCAGGGAGTGATTCAGAAGGGGGCACGAACGGCCGGGGAGTGACGCGCCATTTGCGCTTGATTGGCGTTCAGCACTGGCAGGCGGGGGGAAGGCAATAGTATGATGCACGCTTGCCGATTCAATTGTCTGTGCGTGGACGCAGACATCCCACATATTTATCGGGTTTTTTACAATGAACAAAACACCCAATCCGGAAACTCCCACCAAAGCCCAGAAAGAATTGATGGCGCGTCTGCGCCAGCAGGCGGCGCTGGCCAGGCTGGGTCAGTATGCGCTGACCGGCTGCGAACTGCAGGAGCTGATGAATCAGGCTGTCAATATGGTGGCTCATACACTTGAAATCCAGTTGTGCAAGGTTCTCGAGCTTCAGCGTGACGGAAAGACGCTGTTACTCAGATCCGGTGTCGGCTGGCGGAAAGGTCTGGTGGGTGTTGCGCGGATAGGCACGGAACTGGAGTCTCAGGCGGGTTTTACGTTACGCAGCGACGAACCGGTTATTGTGCGTGATCTTGGCAGTGAAACCCGGTTCAATGGCCCTGCTCTGTTAAGAGATCACGGCGTCATCAGCGGGCTCAGCGTCATCATTAACGTCCACAGCCGGCCCTTCGGCGTATTGGGTGCTCACACCACGGAATACCGCGAATTTTCCGACGACGATGCCAACTTTCTGCAGAACGTCGCCAATATGCTGGCCATGGTTATTGAGCGTGACGCGAACGAGGACATGATTCGCGAACTGTCCATGCCGGTGTTGCAGATATTCCCGCGTGTGCTGCTGGTGCCGGTCGTCGGCCGGTACGATGCCAACCGTGCGGTGCAAATGGAGACCCTATTGCTGGAGGCAACGAAACAACGGCGCGCCCGGGTGGTGGTCCTGGATGTGACCGCCGCCAATTTCGACGCGGAAGCCAGTCCCCGTTTCGTCCGTACGTTAAAAGCCTGCAAGCTTCTGGGAGCCGAAGTATTGATCACTGGGGTTTCCCCGGCCCTTGCGGAATCCCTGGTTACGGCAGGCCAGCAATGGCAGGATCTGCATACGGTTGGCGACCTGGAAAGCGGTGTGCAGGAAGCATTGGCGTATATACGGGAAAATATCAGCAACACGAGCGATGATGACGACTCCGACGATCCGGATACCGGCACGCGCGTGGATGCACGTATACTCTAGCGCTAGAGTATTCATAAATTAAGGACGTCTGGTCGGCGATCGCCGTTTATCGGTCAAAGAGTGAGAACCATGCATAAATTCGCACCCACGGGCAGCCCAACCAACCCCGAGCGGGAGCTGAAATCGCGTCTCCGGCAGCAGGCGGCACTGGCCAGACTTGGCCAGCGCGCGCTCAGTGACTGCGATCTTCAGCAACTCATGGACGAGACAGCCAGAATGGTGATTCTTGCTCTCGAAGCTGACTTGAGCAAAATACTGGAGGTACAGCCCGATCGCGGCAGCCTGCTGCTCAGGGCGGGTGTTGGCTGGCGGGAGGGTCTGGTGGGCAGTGCCCTGGTGGATGCGGATCGCCAGTCCCCGGGCTGGTATGCAATGCAGAGCAATGAACCGGTCATCGTTGGGAACCTGCGTTGTGAAACCCGATTCAAGCCACCCCAATTGCTGCTGGACCACGATATTATCAGCGGCCTCAACGTATTGGTCCATATCGGCGGCGAACCCTTTGCCGTACTCGGCGCGCATACCACACGCTACCGGCATTTCACCGACGACGACATCAATTTTCTGCAGAATGCGGCCAATATTCTGGGCATGGCGATTGAGCGGGAGCGTAACGAGCATGTGATCCGGGAACTGTCGACTCCCGTTCTGCAGATATTCCCGCGTGTGCTGCTGGTTCCGGTCGTCGGCCGCTATGACCAGCAGCGTGCGGCCACGGTTGAGGACACCGTGTTGCACGAAATCAAGGCTCGTCGGGCACAGGTGGTGGTGGTGGACGTCACTGGTGCCCATTTCGATCCGGAGGCCAGTCCGCTGTTTATTCGTACTCTCAAGGCGGCGAAACTTCTGGGAGCGGAGGTGTTGATCACGGGAGTGACGTCGGAACTGGCGGGAGGGCTTGTCAGCCAGGTGGATCGCTGGCAAAACCTGCGCACGATGGGTGATCTGGAAAGCGGTGTGCAGGAGGCGCTGTGCCTTATGCGGGAGAAGACGGGCGCCGAGCCCATTGGGAAACTCCTCCACGGCGGGTTTCACAGGAGGCGGGACGCCTGACCTAGGCGATCACCCGGCCGGGACTGAGAATATTGCGGGGGTCCAGGGCCCGCTTCAGCGTCTGCATCAGGGCGATCTCGGCTTCACTTTTGCTGCAGGCCAAAAACGGTTTTTTCATCAGGCCGATGCCGTGTTCCGCCGAAACCGAGCCTTTCAATTCCTGCACCAATCCGTAAATCACTTCATCAATGGGCACGCCGCGTCTCCGGCCCGACGTGAATAACCAGGTGTAGATTGCCATCACCGATATGACCAAAAAGGCCCAGTACGGTCCCGGGCCAGGCCCGGCGTTGCCGTTTTTCGACAGGCCGACGCATGCCTTCAAAACTGCGCCTTGATACCGGATTCGGCTGAAAGCCAGAGGCGGTACAGAATTGATCAGAGCTCCCTAGCACAGGGCCTGAGGCTGTGCACAGACAGAAAACCGGTCACTTCGGGGCCCAAGGATTCACTATGAATCATCGCCGGCGTCTATATAATGGGCGCCACGCGCCTGGCAACACAGGAGCGCTTCGCTCCCTGAGGCGCCCACACTAAAGTTATTGAATGCCTATGATTGAATGCCTATGAAAGTACCGAAAAGACTACAGTCACTGCTCGAAGACGGCTTGATTGACGAGGTTGTCTGTCAGTTGATGAGCGGCAAGGAAGCACAGATCTACGTGGTGCGCTGCGGCGAACTCGACCGCTGCGCCAAGGTTTTCAAGGAGAGCAATCAGCGCAGCTTCAAGCAGGCGGTGCAATACCAGGAGGGTCGGAAGGGCCGCAACAGTCGCCGCAGCCGGGCCATGTCGAAAAAAACCCGATACGGACAGCGCGAGCAGGAAGACGCCTGGTTGAATGCCGAGGTGGATGCCTTGCGCTGCCTCGCCGCCGCCGGCGTGCGGGTGCCGCAACCGCTTGGTTTTGTCGACGGAGTGCTGTTGATGGAACTGGTGACCGATGCCGACGGCAATGTGGCGCCGCAACTGGGCGAATTCGACCTGAGCGCGGAGCAGGCCCGGAATTTCCACTCGCAGATAATCCGGGAAGTGGTGCGAATGCTGTGCGCGGGGCTGATCCACGGTGACCTGTCCCCGTTCAATGTGCTGGTGGATGGCACCGGCCCGGTAATTATCGACTTGCCTCAGGCTGTCAATGCCTCCGGAAACAACAGCGCAGAAGCGATGCTGGAACGTGACGTCGACAATATGCGAAGCTTTTTCAGCCAGTTTGCCCCCGAGCTGCGCAATACCAATTACGCCAGGGAAATCTGGGCCCTGTTTGAAGCGGGTGAACTGAACCCGGACACCCGACTGACCGGGTGCTTCGAACGTGATATGGCGGACGTCGAAATAGGCGAACTGATGGCGGTGATTGAGGACGCCCGCGAAGAAGAACAGCAGCGTCAGGAACGCGCCAGGGCACACGCGGAAGAGGGCTGATTGGTGAGTAACTGCAGGTGGATGGTGCGTTTGTTTATCGGTCTGCTGCCGGTGATCGCGCCCGTACTGTGGCTGTCCCCTCTGCTGTTATCCACCTCCGCACTCGCGGCCGAGCTTTCTCCCCGGTACGTCGACGCCAACCGGAACCTGGTGGCCGATCTGCCGGTCGACCCTGAGGATTGGCGCAATCCGCGAATACTCATTTTCGCTTACACACCCGTGGAAGATCCGGCTCTGTATTCCCGGGTGTGGGATGAATTTATCGATCACCTGACTGCCCTGACCGGCAAGGAAGTGCGTTTTTTCCCGGTACAGTCCAATGCCGCGCAACTGGAAGCCATGCGCGCCGGCCGCTTGCACGTGGCAGGCTTCAATACGGGTTCGACGCCGGTGGCGGTAAACTGTACCGGATTTGTGCCGTTTACCCTGATGGCCGCGGAAGACGGCTCCTACGGGTATCAGATGGAAATCATCACGTTTCCCGATAGCGGTATCGATACTCCGGCCGATCTTGCCGGACGACAACTTGCCTTTACCTCACCGACTTCCAATTCAGGATTCAAGGCGCCGTCGACCTTGCTGGAACGAGAGTTCAATATGATGCCGGACCGGGATTTCCGCACCGCTTACTCAGGCAGTCACGACAATTCCATTCTGGGTGTGGTCAACGGCGATTACGAGGCGGCGGCGGTGGCCAACGAGGTTCTTCACCGTATGGAAGCGCGCGGCGTGGTAGAGCCGTCGCAGTACCGCAGCATTTATACCTCCGCCACGTTTCCAACCACCGCCTATGGCCTCGCGCACGATCTGCATCCCGACTTGCAGGCACGCATCCGTGACGCTTTTTTTACGTTTGACTGGGACGGCACGGCACTGCAGAGCGAATTTGCCGAAGCCGGCATGGCGCGGTTTCTGCCGATCAACTACGAGCAGCACTGGGAAGTGATACGCACTATCGATGAAGCCAATGACACAGTGTATAACTGTGACTGAATAACAGACCTCAACGGGCGCCGCACACACCGAACGGGGCGAAAGGGGAAGGCATATGCTGACACTACGCGGGCTGACCAAGCGATACGCCACTGGCGATCTGGCGCTGGACACCGTTGATCTGGCGGTTCCCGCCGGGCAGGTCATGGCCCTGATCGGGCCTTCCGGTGCCGGCAAGAGTACGCTGATACGCTGTGTCAATCGTCTGGTTGAACCCACCGCCGGCTCGATGGAACTGGACGGGCAGGACATCACGCGGCTGCGCGGCCGCCGGCTGCGACTGGCGCGGCGGCAGATCGGCATGATCTTTCAGAGCTATGCGCTTGTGGAACGGTTGACGGTAATGGAGAACGTGCTTTGCGGCCGCCTGGGCTATGTCGGATTCTGGCGCAGCTTTCTGCGACGTTTTTCTTCTGGCGATGTACAGCTGTCCTGCAAACTACTGGAACGCGTCGGGCTGCTGGAGGTACTGGACAAGCGAGGCGATGCTTTGTCCGGAGGGCAAAAGCAGCGTGTGGGAATTGCACGGGCGCTGGTACAGAACCCGAAACTGTTGCTGGTGGACGAGCCCACCGCCAGCCTTGATCCCAAAACTTCCCGGCAGATCATGCGATTGATCTGCGAGCTGTGTCGTGAACAAAACCTTGCCGTGATTCTTAACATTCATGATGTGTTGCTGGCACAACAGTTCGTCGACCGTGTGGTGGGGCTGCGCGCCGGCAAGATCGTGTTTGACGGTAAGCCGGATGAACTGACCGAGGCGGCCTTGACGTTAATCTATGGTGAGGAGGACTGGTCCGCCACAGGCGAAATCGACGATGAAGGCGGGGCTGGCGCGTCGGCCGCCGAGAAACCTGATCCGCTCGCCACCATCGTCAGGGGCGCGCACCCGTGAGGTCTGGCAATGACTGAAGCGGCGGCGATCAGACTGCAACAGGCGAAAGCGGGGCGCTGGCGGCCAAGGCCCTTTATCGGCGACCCGCGCCTGCGTTGGGCTATTAATCTGGCAGTATTGATTTATCTGTTGCTCGCCTGGCTCAGCATTGACGTGAACTGGGCCCGGGTTGCGCAGGGTCTTGACCGTGGCGCGGAATTTGTCGCCTCCTTCGCGCATCCGGATTTCACCAGCCGTGGTGGCGAGATAGCCACGGGTCTGAAAGAAAGTCTCACCATGACATTCACCGCGACGGTGATCGGCGTGGTGTTGGCCATTCCCGTGGGCCTGGGCGCGGCCCGTAATATCGCGCCATTACCGGTCTACCTTTTCTGTCGGACTGTTATCGCGCTCTCCCGGACGTTTCAGGAAATCATTATCGCCATTCTGTTCGTGACCATGTTTGGCTTTGGGCCGCTGGCGGGTGTCATTACGCTGGCTTTCGCCACGATCGGTTTCATGGCCAAACTTCTGGCAGAAGATATCGAAGACACCCAACGTGATCCGATGGAGGCGGTACGCGCCACTGGCGCGGGCTGGCTGCAATGGATCAACTACGCGGTGCAGCCCCAGGTAATGCCGCGGCTTATCGGTCTGTCACTGTACCGGCTGGATATCAACTTCCGGGAGTCGGCGGTAATCGGTATCGTTGGCGCCGGTGGCATAGGCGCCACGTTGAACACTTCCATCAATCGATATGATTACGACACTTCCGCCGCGATTCTGTTGCTGATCATAGTGATTGTGCTTTTCAGTGAGTATTTTTCCGGCTATGTACGAAAATGGACACAGTAGTCAAACTGACTTGCACCAACCGCTGTAACAGGGGTTCGCCATGCCGTTGAGAGAGGTCGACAATCGACCGCTGTGGTTGCGCCGCGAACCACGCAGACAACTCGCCATCCAGGCGGGCTGGCTGCTGGGACTGGTGTTGTTTCTGCTGTGCTGGAAAGTGATTTCCGATAACACCATCTGGGAGTTTCTGGAAGACGCCGGCGCCCAGGGCATGAGTCTGATAGGGCGCATGGTGCCGCCGGACTGGACGATCACCGGATCACTGATGCTGCCTTTGTGGGACACTCTCAACATTGCTACCGTGGGCACGGCGCTGGGTGTGGCCATCGCGTTTCCTCTCGCCTTTCTGGCGGCCCGCAATACGACTCCTCACCCGGCATGTCGCGCGCTGGCATTGGCAGTGATAGTCAGTTCCCGTTCCATCAATGCTTTGATATGGGCGATGTTGCTGGTGACGATTGTCGGCCCCGGGGTGTTTGCGGGCATGCTGGCCATTGCGCTGCGTTCCATAGGCTTTGTCGGCAAACTGTTGTATGAGGCCATCGAGGAGATTCAGGTCGAACCCGTCGAAGCGGTCACGGCCAGCGGCGCCGCCAACTCCCAGGTGCTGGCGTATTCCGTCTGGCCGCAGATTATGCCCGCGTTCGCCGGTATTACCGTGTATCGTTGGGACATCAATATTCGCGAGTCCACCGTGCTGGGCCTGGTGGGCGCGGGGGGCATTGGACTACAGATGAACGCGGCTATCAATAACCTGGCCTGGGGCCAGGTTGCCACGGTATTTGTCTTGATTTTCGCGACCGTGGTGGTTTCCGAGTGGGTCTCGGCGAAAGTGCGGGGCGCGGTTTATTAACCAGTCAAACGTTCCGTAACCCGCATGGTCAGATCCATTTTCGCTTGCGGAAATAGACCAGCAGACCTCCTCCGATGACCGCCATGATTCCCATGACAACAAAATAGCCATAACGCCATTCCAGCTCAGGCATGTACTGAAAATTCATTCCGTATACACCCGCAACGAACGTCAGTGGAATGAAGATTGTCGCGATGATGGTAAGTACCTTCATAACCTCGTTCATACGGTGACTGATGCTGGACAGGTAAGTATCGTGCATGCCACCGAGTATGTCGCGATAGGTTTCCACCATATCGATTACCTGGATGTTGTGGTCGTACAGATCGCGCAAGAAAGTCTTGGTGGCCGCACTGATCAACGGCGATGAGCTTTTTTCGAGCTGGGAGATTTCCTCCCGCAGCGGCCAGACGCTTTTACGCAAATACAGCAGTTCGCGTTTCATGCGGTGGATGACGGCCATCTGGCCGGTATCGTTACCGGCGAGGATAGCCTCGTCCACTTCCTCAATATGATCGCCCAGTTTTTCAATCGCGATAAAATAGCCGTCGAGTACCGCATCCATCAGTGAGTAGGCCAGAAAATCCGCTCCGGAGCTACGCAGCCTTCCCTTGCCGGTCCGGATGCGGTCACGTATCGGGTCGAACAGATCGCCTTTCTTTTCCTGAAATGAAATGACATAGTTCTCGCCGAGAATCAGACTGATGTTCTCAATACTGAATGTCTTTCTTGCATCGTCGTAGCTCAGCATCTTCAACACCAGAAAAATGTAATGATGAAATTCTTCCGCCTTCGGGCGCTGACCGCTGTTAACGATGTCTTCAAGGGTGAGGGGGTGCAGGGAGAACTGACGGGTCAGTGTTTCAATTGTCTTCACATCGTGAAGTCCGTTGATATTGATCCAGCGGATACTGTCGCTGGCAACGGATTTCCGGCAATCTTCCAGCGTCGCCGAGCGCAGTTCCTCCACGCCGTCGTGGGAGTAGGTCATGATTGAAATCTGAACGTCGTCCTGCTTGCGCTCTCCGACAAAAACCGGAGTGCCCGGAGCGAGTCCTGATTTTATGCTGCGTTTCAACGGGTGATAACTTGTCGTTTTTCGGCGTTTCCGCATCCGGGCCTCCAGTATCGTGTGTCCCTAAGACTGTCGGACCCGGACGGCGGTACTTTAACGTCACGCCCCATAGTGGTTTGGCTAATGACTTGCGAGGCCTGTCCGGCCGATTACCGGCAGGACACCGGGTCAAAGCAGATACGTTTCAAACCACCCCAGCAATGCCGCGGCCGCTGTCTTTCCGTCTTCGCCGGTAAACAGACCGTGAGGGGCTCCCTCGACAACAATAAACTCGGTGGCGATGCCCACCTCCCGTAACGCCGCGTGCATGCGCTCGCTGTTGGAGATGGGCACGAGTTCGTCGGCATCGCCGTGTATCAGCAGTACCGGAGGATCGCCCGGCGAGGCATAGTCCAGAGGCGAGACTGAAGGCGCCAGTTGGCTGTTGAAATCAAGCGCGGGGAAATTGTCATTGGGTCCGGTCATGCCACGCAGGTCGACCGGCGGCATATAGGACACCACGGCGGCGGGACGGTGGGTCATGTCATCCGTCGCCAGGCCCAGCATCAAGGAAAGATGGCCCCCGGCGCTAATGCCGGAGACACCGATTTTCGCTGGATCAATAGCGTATTCCGCCGCATGATCGCCGATGTACTGAAAGGCACTGGAGACATCGCTCCAGGCATTGGGCACCTGATAACGGGGACTGCTGCCGTGGCGTACCGCGAATACCGTGAAACCGGCATCCACCAGCGGCAGAAACATGGATTGGTAGGCCTGTTGCATGGGCAGGCTGGACATCCAGCCGCCACTGATCATGTAGGCCACGGCGGCGCCATTGTGATTGCCTTCCGGTTGATACACGTCCATGACCAGCGCCATTCCATCCTTATGGCCGTACACCACGTCGCGCACGGTGGCCGCCTGAACCGGCAGGCTTAAAGCGAGCGCCAGACCCAGCGCCGGTAACAACTTTGAGAGTTTCATATCGTGCTCCAGGGTTAAAGCAGCAGTTGGTTGATCGGCAAATAATCGCATCCGGACCGGGACCGCACAAGTGCTGATCGCGCAAGATAGCACTTTTTCCCCACCGCTTACTCCCGGAAATACCTGATTGTTTCTCAGGGTTTTATCTCCTAGGCTGGATGCTAATTCGCAATCTCGAGAATCAGGAGGATAAACCATGACCCTGCGAAAAACATTGATGATAGTGACCGCACTGTCTGTTCTGGGTCTGCAAGCTTGTGACCGGGAGGATCCGACGGTAACCGATGACGACTTCCAGACCGGCGGCACGGCGGGAACCGATCCGGCAGTCGGCGGTGGTGCCACTCCGGACGATGACACGTCGCTTCAGGACAACACCCCGCTTCAGAATGACACCGCTACCGGGAACACCGCAAATCAGAGTACGGCCCAGAGCGGCGGAGCTGATCAGGACATCGCCGGCAACACCTTTTCCCAATGGGACCGGGACCGGGACGGCCAGCTCGCCCAGGATGAATGGGACGAGGGAGTCAGGGCCGAGGGGCCGTTTACCGCCTGGGACAGCAATAATGACGGTATGCTGAGCGAAGATGAATTCAATCAGGCACTGGCAGGCGCGGGTTCCACCGGAGACCTTCTGGATCAATATGATCAGGACGGCAACGACACGCTGTCCCAGGAAGAGTTTTCAACCCTGTATGAAGAACGTCTGGTCGCCGCAGGAGGCCAGGAGCTGTCCCAGCAAGAACTTGACCAGTTGTTCTCGGAGTTCGACCAGAATCAGGACATGCAGCTTCAGTCGCAGGAGCTTGCCTCCACAGTGGTTCTGATTGCCCTGGTGGATCCGCAACAGACAGCGCAGCAGGATCAGCAGCAAGCGGACGAGCAACAAGGCCAGCAGCAGGCCAGAAACTGAGTGCTCTGGCAGGCTGTGGAAAAAGTCTCTGGTGGATGCCAGGTAACGCCGCCTGGCGTCGCCAGAGAATTTTTCAGGCGGGAGACGGCGATGGTCGCCAGACCTGCAGTTCGTTAACGATGTTCAATTCCGGCAGCGCCCGTTGTGCGATTTCGGCGGCCTGTCGGCGTTCCTCCTCTGTTTCGACAAATCCCTGCAGCCGCACGGTGCCGCCCTCATAGGTCACCCGTACCGGAGCGGCGGCGACCCGGCCATCCTCGAGCAGGGCAGCCTTCACGGTCATCTGCGCCTCCACGGTCAGGGCGTCTTCCGGCTCACGCTCGTCACCGGTTAGCTCATCTGTCAATGTAGAGCACCCACCCGGAACGAACAGGCAAAAAACGAATGCGGGAACAGCGCTGCGGAATCTCCCTTGACGGGTCCGTTTACAGGTCCGTTTGTTGGTCCATTTATTGGCCCATTTATTGGTCCATTTATTGGGCATCGTCACTGGCCTCCTGCAGTTGTTCCACCCATCCCTGGCAAATCGGCGGTTCGTCCTGCAGTCCGAGTTCCATAAAGGGCAGCAAGGCGCCGACCGGTCCCGCCAGCGCGCCTATGACGGTAGCCTGGACCGCCCTGGCGATCAGATCTTCGCTGAATACGTCAACCTCCGGTTGGGCGAAAGTACCGGTGATATCCAATGGCGAATTGCCGGCGGGAAGTCCAACGTCCTTTGCTTCCGGAAACAAGGTCAGGTCGAGTGTTTCGTCGACGAGATTGAGGCTGCCTTCCAGAAAAAAGCTTGTATCCTGAGTGTCAATGATGAACTGGTCGATATCAACCATTCCGTCAGTACTGTGCACGCTGGCATAGGCGCAATCTATCGGGACAGTCTCAGCGAGGCCCGCCGCGACCAGCAGGGACTCACCGATATCGAGTCCGGCCGCCTCGACCAGCAGGGCGTCCAGAGCGCCGCCTGTCATCAACAGCATCAGCCCTCCATCCGCGGAGCCCACCAGGCTGGCGACAGAATTCCCGCTCAACCAGAATTTTCCCTGGCCGCCGATGACACCGAAACTGTTGGCGGCGAACTCCAGATTCTCAAGTATGCTGGACAGGTCGACACTTCGGCCTTCCACTTCGAACACCCCTTCCAGAGCAGAGTCGGTGGCTTGCAGATCGAGCCGCATCTCAACCACGCCGTCAATGGCGCCGATGCGCAACGGCTCGGCAACCAGGTGTCCGTTGTCCAGTTGAATGCGGACAGTCGCGCCGTCGAGAGGAACGCCCCCGGCGTTGATATTCGCGGCGCTGTAGTCGATATCCGCGGTGGCCCGGCGCAACAGGTCGAGGTTCAATTCCTGCTGTGGGAGCAGTTGCTCACGCGCCTGTTCTTCACCATCCTCACCATTGTCAGCAGCCGGTTCGTTATTCGGCGCGCCGGAATCGCCCCCCCTCAGTCGCATGATGTCATCAATGTCCAACTGGTTTGAGCTGAGGGACGCGGTGATCGCGGGTGTGTCCGTGGACATGTCGAGAGAGAAGTCTCCCGCAAGATCGCTATTGCCGATCGCCGCCGAAAACGCAGTGAACTCGATGCGCGGCTCCTGATACGTCACGGTACCGTCCAGTGCGAAAGCCGCCAGTTCGGGAACGGCGGACGAATCGTCCTGCGAAGCGAGCAGCGAGTCGATGACCTGCTGCAAACCGACGGTTTCCTCGGCGCTGGCGGAAAAACTGAAGTCAGCCGAGCGGGGTGCCCAGGGTGGTTCCAATTGGCCTTCCAGCACTGCCTGCAATTCAGCCACGGTCAAATGCAGGCTCAATTCGTAAGGCGACTGTGGATCACGCAGGGCAGGCAGTGATTCACCCTGCAAATCCACCTGCACGGTTTCACCGAGGTAAGTCCCCTGCACATTGATCGACAGTTGCTGCGCTGACCCGGCTGAATCGTCAGCGGCCACAGTCATCGTCAGTTCGGTCCCCGCCTCGGGATTCTCGAAGTGCAGTCGGGTATCCTCGATCACAAGTGTGCCCAGGGTGGGCAGAAGAAGGTCCTGCGTGTCGCCCGCCGGCGTTTCTTCGGTCACGTGCAGCCGAGCCTGCCCGCTGAGGGTTCCCAAACGCTGTTCGACATAGGTGAAAGCGTCGGAGAACTGACTCAGTCGCAGCTTGTTCAGGGTGATTGACAATTCCCCGTCGACCGGTGATTGCGCGCCTTGCAGCACCAGTGTGCCTTCCACCTCGCCGCCGGCCACGGAAAACGCAAAGGGTTGCAGCCGCAAGCGACCCTGTTCCAGTTGTGGCGAGAGTTGCGCGGTATCCACGGTAAAGTCTTCAGTGAATCGAATTTGCTCGGCGGCGAGTTGCGCCCGCACATCGAGGCTGTTCAACGCCTCGGCGATATTGTCCGGTATCCAGGGCTCCTCGAGGTCGGGTACTGCGTCGGTGTCTGTTGATTCCGCATCCGATTGAGGCCATGCGGTCAGATCGAGCAACTGCGCCTGTGCATCGATATTGAGGGCGGGACGCTCGCCTGCCGTGTCGTAAATCGCGTTGCCGGTGAGCCGGCTTTCACCAAAGTTCAGTTCCAGGTCGTCGACGGACCAGCGCTCGGCTTCCTGCCGCAGTACACCGGACACACTGAATTCCGGAATGGGCGGAGGTAAAAAATCCAGCGCGGGAAATGCCGGCAATTCGTCACCGCTGGCGGAAAAGCTCAGTCTCAGTTCCGGTTCCCGCAGGACCTCTTTCAGCTGCGCGGTCACACGCGCCTGCGCCGCATCAGTGGCAACCTGCAATTCCACCGGGTAAGGCATTGAACCCATCAGTTCACGCAACGGTGGGGCAGACACACTCGCACTGAACGGTGGCGCTTCAATGCCCTGCACGTCGAGGTTGAGCGCCGGTGAACCGCCGGCGGGCCGCACCCGCACATCGGCGATGACATCAACGCCGTCCACGGAATAGAGCAGCCGGCTCTGGGTCGTCAGCCGGTCCAGCCATTCCCCGGAGTTCATGGGTATCTGCCGATCGGGCATCTCAACACGGGCCTCTATTTCGGCGGCGGCTTCCCCGGGTTGTTCCGAAAGGGGTATCGAGGCGGGAAGCAGCGACAGTGGGGTAGGCATCAGATCGACATGGAGTTGCAAAACCGGGTCAGGCGCCACCGTGTCAACCGAGGCGGCCGCCTGCAGCCACACGTCCCCGAGCCGCATCCGCAGGTCTTCGAGTTGCACCCGGCCCTGTTGTACGTTCAACTGCGCGGACAGATCCCGAAGCATGTGCGTCGGCAGTCGCACGGTAGTCACATCAAAGGCGATGGCCGCGTCAATGCCATCGAGCCGGGGTACCGTTATGGCCTCCCGCGCACTCTCATCCGAAGAGGCAGGAAGCAACCCGGCGAGCTGTTCTGGTATGAGCAGTTCACTGGTCAGGTCGGCGCGAAGTTGCACTGCATCGGTGCCGACATCGACGGCAAACGACCCTGCGATAATTGATTCTCCAGGTCGCAGCGCCACTTCGCCTTCAAAACCCGAGACTCCCATCGCTACGGTGGTATCAACTGCCACTGGAATGTCATTGTTCGAGGCGCGCAATGCCACGACAACTGTTTGGGCACCTTCCGAGTCCGCCGGGGTTTCCACAGACAATCGTTCCACTTCCACTTCGGCCGGGGGAGCTTCCGTTGCATCCTGGTAAACCACCCGGCCTCTCTCGGCGTGCAGGATCACCGGCAGGCTGGGAGCGCGTTCAGGTTGAGGGTCCGTCTCGAAGTTCCAGTTCAGCTCGCCTTCCGCGGAACGTTCAACGAGTACGACGGGCTGCTCCAGGAAAATAGCGGCATAGGGTGGACCACTGAGAAGCCTCGCGGGATTGATCGTCACGGACGCCAGCGCAGCCTGGAGCATGGGTGCATCCTGCCCCCAGTCCGCGTTGGCGAAGGAAATATTTTCCGCATGCAGCGAGAGCGGCGTCCAGCGTAAATCGAAATATTCAAATTGGAGGGAGCGGCCGGTTTGTTCTTCTATCGCCGCCGTGAGCGGGTTGGCAATCAGTTGCCGGTCAAAAACATCAACCAGTAAAAGCAGAACGGCCACGAGCAGCACCAGCGCCAGCGGCACACCCACCCACCAAGCGGTTCTGGAGCGCAGGTTCATCGCCGGCCCTTCCGTAAACCACCCGAAATGTTGGATAACCGGATTTCCCTATCCATCCGGACAGCCATGCTCTTCGGTATCTCCATATCAGGGAATATCGTGTTCTCCAAGAATGTGGCTGTCCTTAGCCGAATGCAATAAGGTCATGCCTGTATAAAGAGGGGGGATTTTTGAGCCGGGGAATGCGTGGGGTCTTCCTTCGGGCTGTTCTCTACGCTGCCGGTCCGCACCCATTGCCGGCATGAAAAACAATGAGTGTCCAGTGACTCAAATCCGAATGTACTTTATTCTCGCTCTGACCCCGATTATGCTGCCTGCATAGGGTGACCCATCCCGGAGGAGCTTGTTGTGAAGAGTGTGAAAAGCGTAAAGAGTCTGATGCTCACAGGTCTCGTGATATTCAGCGCCATGGTGGTGGCGCAGGAGCCGGTGCTCGTACTGCAAGGCGGAACCCTGATCGACGGGACGGGTCGCGCCCCCATTGAGGATGCCATGGTGGTGGTTCAGGGAGAACGTATCCGGGCAGTGGGAAGGCGTGGCGACATTCGGGTACCTGAAGGGGCAACCGTAATCCAGACCGACGGGCAGACCATTCTGCCCGGGCTGGTTGATATGCACCTGCACCTGCAACCCTGGAAGATACCGATGTATCTGCCATGGGGAGTGACCACCGCGGGCGATCTTCATGCCAACACACCATGGGTGATTGCTCAGCGTTCCGCGCTGAAGGCGGGTGTGATGCAGGGCCCACACCTGTTCGTTTCCGGCGCACGGGTGATCGGTTCGGCCACCGGCAACTCGCCGCGGCCCTTTGGGTCAGGCTTTATCAAGGACGTGGAGGAGGCGCGCTTGTATGTTCGCTATCTCCATGAGATGGGCGTGGACCATGTCAAGGTTGATTCCACGATCACTGACGAACAGCTTGAGGCGATCATCGATGAAGCCTGGAATTACGGGCTTCCGGTGTTGGGCCATCTCAACGACATCGACTTTGCCATGAGTATTGGAATGAAAGAGATGGAACACTTGCCGCCCTTCCTGAACTCGCAACTGGTGCGGGAAGGTAAACCCTTGGCGGAAAACAGCGCTCAGCTTTATCGCGATGTCGACCCCACGCAGTTTTCACCGCTCATCAACAAGATGGCGGAGCAGGGTGTGATTGTTGACATCGCCCTCTATGGATGGATTCCTCCGGCGGTGTGGCAGGCCGCTCTCCCCGAGATCGAACGTCTGCAAAGTGATCCGGGTCTGGCATTCATCCCGGACGAAGAAAAGACGCCCTGGACGGACCCACCGGGAGACCCACGCGCAGGAAGCGAAACAGTGGCGCAGTTCATGACACAATATCTGGAGGCCGGCGGCAAGCTGACGACATCGAGCGACGGTGTCTCCCGATCCCGCATCATTCCGGGTTTCGCCCAGCATCTCATCATGGAGGGAATCACCGTTATGGGCGTCTCTCCCATGGCAGCAATCCAGGCTTCAACCCTCTGGCCTGCAGAAGCCTTGGGTATTGAGGAAAACCATGGCAGTGTGGAAGTTGGCAAGGTGGCGGATTTTCTCATCATCGAAGGCGATCCCCTGACCGATATCGCGGCCACCAGGAATATCCGCCTGGTTATCCAGGACGGCGAGGTGGTGGACACCGGCTATGACCCGGACTGGGTGAACCCGATACCCTATCCGGCGAGCTTCAGATGAGGGTAAAAAAAACGGAGGCGAGTTCAATGAAACACACTCTCGGCGGATTACTTTTGCTGGCGACATTCATCCTGCCATGGTCGGCTGTCGGGCAGAATTCCGCAGCCCAGTCAAGCCAGGGCTCGGGCTTATCGGCCCGGGTAGAGCCCTTGAGTGAACGCCATCTGGCTCAGATCAACCGTTTTCGTACACCGTCTCCCACCGCCAGCCGCCTGGTAAGTGATGGCGAGCCGTTTTTGCCGCTGCCGGAGCGAGCGACCGATTTCGGCGGCCTTCGCTACAACGTGGAAGATCAAACCTACTCCATTGAAGACTTCATGGGCCGGAACCATGTGGCCGGTTTGCTGGTGTTGAAAGACGGCGAAATTCTCCTGGAAGACTATGGTCTCGGCAATACCGAAGCCTCAGTCTGGATTTCTTATTCCATGGCCAAGTCGGTCACCTCGCTTTTGTACGGCGCGGCCATAAAGGATGGTTATCTGTCCGATCTCGACGCCAAGGTGACGGACTATCTTCCGGCACTGGAGGGCTCTGCCTACGACGGCGTGAGCATTCGGCACTTACTGCAGATGGCATCGGGTGTGCAGTGGAACGAGGACTATGCCGACCCGGATTCTGACGTCGGCAACTACCCCGGGGGCGATGTCGTGCAATTGCGGCAGTTTTTGGGCGCAAAGCCTCGCCTGGCACCGCCGGGCGAACGCTTCAACTACAACACCGGAGAAACAGATCTTGCAGGGGTTGTGTTGCGCGCCGCCATTGGCAACAACCTGGCCACCTATCTCCAGCACAAGATTTGGATGCCGATGATGGAGTCACCGGCCTATTGGTCGACCCATGGATACGGCGGAGGTGAACGCGGCGGCTGCTGTCTGTACGCCACCTTGCGCGACTACGGTCGGCTCGCTCAATTCGTGCTGAACGACGGCCTGCTTCCGGATGGAACACGCGTACTGCCGGAGGGCTGGATCGAGCAGTCAATTACGCCTTCGCCGGCCAATGACGGCTACGGCTATCTGTGGTGGCTTGAGGACGGCGGCGAGTTCCGGGCGTCCGGGATCTATGGACAGGGGATCTATTTCAATCCCGACGATAATTTGTCCATTGTCGTATTGAGCGCGTGGCCCGCCGCCTCGGGGGGTGATTACGGCACTCATAGAAATGCCCTGTTCCAGGCAATTGATGAGTTCGTGGAGTAAGCCTTGTCATACTGCGTCTGATAGAATGACTATCCGATTCACTTTCAAACGGAGCAAGAACAATGATGAAACGGTTATTGACCACTTTAGTGATGCTGTACGGCCTGTCGATTCCAGCCATGGGCATGGCCCAGGAATCAACCCCGTCCACTGTCCTGAACTATGACATGGCACAACAGGCCATGACGGCCGCGCTGGCTGAAGCACGAGCCAACGACTGGAATCTCACCATCGTGGTTGCCGACCACGCCGGCCTGCCGGTGATGATACATCGCATGGACGGCGCGTCTCCTCGCTCCTACGACATTGCCCTGCGCAAAGCCAATGTAGTGACAGCCACGGGACTGTCGTCAGGCGAGTATGGAGAACGACTGCAGGCCGGTGAAATCGAAGAAGTGGAAAATGGCGTAACCTTCGCCGGCGGCGTGCCCGTCATGCGCAATGGCGAGATGATCGGCGCGATTACATCCAGTGGCGCAAGAGGCATCGAAGACGAGCAGGTCTCCCTCGCCGGTGCGGCAGCAATTGCCAACTGAACCAGGCGCTGAGACCAGCGGCACTCCAGGACGGGGCGGCTCTTTTTGCCGCCCCGGTCATTCAGTTGTCAGCCCGGGCAGCGTGAATCCCTCACTCCAGCACCCCGCCAAGCGCTGTTCTTTCAATTAACCGTGATTAAAGATTACCGATTCAATAACAGTTGTATTGCGGCTGTCCATCCGCCTGCCCATCACCGTTGAAATTGTGCATCCTGTCTTTTCCCGTCAATAGGCTTTGCCATCTCCGCCCAATAGCGGCAAAATGGGGCTCTCTCTTGTTGGAATCACCGATTGTGATGCAGCTCCAAAATGGAGAACACAAGCTGCGTCAGACCCGGTGACGAAGATACCCGACATTCGAGGGCGGTAGCGTGTTTCACGGGTCTACGCAGGTTGCGCCTCGCGTCTCACTCACTCGGCCGGCCCGGCCAGGTTGTCCAGCGGGCTGCATGTGCCGGCAAAATGTTCCCCTATGACGTGTGTGTACACCTGCGTGGTTTTTACATCATTGTGTCCCAGAAGCTCCTGGACCCGGCGGATATCACAGCCACTTTGCAGCAAATGGGTCGCGAATGAGTGGCGGAATGTGTGGCAGTTCACTCGCCTGGTGTCCACCTTCGAAGCCCGAACCGCCTTTTGCAATGCCTTTCGAACCACCGATGCGTCGAGATGATGCCGGCAGGGGGTGCCGGTTAGAGGGTGCTTGCATAGCGATGTGGATGGAAACAGATACATCCAGGCCGGAGACCTGAACGCATTGGGGTACTTTCTACCCAGCGCCCCAGGCAGTGACGGACCAACGTTCGTCAGATTATCCTGGCGCTGCAGGTTTCTCGCCATCTCGATTGCCGCTTCAAGCTTTGGAACCAGGCTGCGGCTCAATAAGGTCTGCCGGTCCTTGTTTGCTTTCCCATCCCGGACTGTGAGACTGAGCCGGTGAAGATCGACATCCTGGATTCGCAGTCGCAGACACTCGGTGATGCGCAGGCCGCTACCGTACAAAAGTTCAATGATCAGACGATTCCGCCCGGACAACCTGCCAAGAATCGCACCCACTTCATAGGCTGTCAGCACCGTTGGCAGATGCCGCTGTTTGGTCGCAAGGGTGAATCCCATTTCGCCGAGATCGCGTCCAAGTATTTTTTTATACAGAAACACAAGCGCATTAAGAGCCACCTTTTGGGTATTCACGGCAACGTGCCTCTCGTTGGCAAGCCAGCTCAGATAGGCCTTGACCTCGGCCGGCCCCATCGCTTCAGGATGGCGTTTGTGATGAAACAGAATAAACTTCCGAATCCAGAGCAGATAAGATTTCTCGGTTCTGATGCTGTATCCACGCAGACGCATCTCCGCGCGGATGCCGTCGAGGAAGGGGCTTTGTTTCATGGTGATGTCCGGGAGTGAAATACTGTGTTTATGTCCAGTATAATAGTGGATGCTGGGAGGTTTTGCCCGTTTTGGACTCCAACAGGGCGCGGTTATGTGGTTAGATTGGTCCGGGCTCTTGAAACGTAGGGGGCTTTCTGCGTGAACGCGGAATATCAGGCATTGGCGTGTCTGGTATCGGGCATGCGCTTTTTCGGCGAGACTGGTTTAGTTGGCCGGAATAGGGAAAAGGTGGACCGGGGGATTGTAGCTCGCCCAGGTTTTCAGAAATCCTGTTATCGTGCATGCGCGATATATAAAAGTTAGCTGCCCTGATGCCAAAGTGCACACATGGTGCTAGAATGGGCACATGACGATTTATAGCTGGA
>JBBDLF010000019.1:59008-121063 GCA_040879025.1 Pseudohongiellaceae bacterium | reverse complement strand
GTATGCCCGGTGTTGTGGGAGGAGGGGCACCGTGAGGTGCCTCCCTATCCCGATTATGATTTTTGAACCATGATCGGTGCATCAGCAGCAATTATTCGAAATGCCAAGGGCGAAATTGCGATCGTAAAGCCGACATACCGAGAAGAATGGCTGCTCCCTGGAGGCGCAATTGAACGAGGCGAATCGCCACAAGAGTGTTGTAGCCGCGAATGCTTAGAAGAATTGAATATCTCTATAGAAGTTGGTTCTCTGATTTGCCTGGAATATCGGAGAGCAACGGATGATTTTAGATTCGTATTTGATGGAGGCATCCTCCCAAAGGGAGTTAACATCAGTTTACCTGAAGAGGAGCTGGAATCTTACTGTTTTGCCAATATCGTTGAAGCAATCCAGCTGGTTGACGGACCAACGGCAAATCGCCTTAAGTTTATTCAAGCGAATTGCGGAGTATATTTTGAGTCATAAAAATCATAACAATTTGCTGTTGTAGCAGCGCAAAAGGCGCGCTGCTGGGACGCCTCCGTTGACGCTCCGGCGCCCCAAAGCAAGGCGTTATTGCGCTCTGCATATTGCCAGTCCAAGGGCCAGTGAATTTAGTTGAGCCAGTGCCAACGTCTGTGAAGATATTGCGGCTCTGTTTGTGAATGTCGCTGGGATCATAAGAACACGCTGTCAGTTGGACGCTTGTTTCGGTTCCAGACCTAATTGCTAGCCGCCTGCTCATAGCAAAGACCAAAGATGTCACCAGAAGTTGTGCCAGGCTGCAAAGACGGTCAGAATTGAGTCGGCGTAGCACTGATCAGTAAAGTGGTTAATAAGAAGGAAAACAACGAATGGCCAATCAGGCAGTCTTTTCGAATACCCATGGGCAAAATGCCTCGCTGGCGCTCAGCATTACGTGCTTTCCTTCAACAACTGAGCGTCGCGGCTATAACCAAGCGCAGCAATTCGCGCCTGTCGGCGCCGGACACTCGCTTCGCTCGCGCCGTTGTGCGCGGCGTTATGTGCATCGTCGCCAGGCCTAACCCATGAGCAAGTATTTCGAATCTGTGAGCCAAGAATTATTGGGCAAGTTGGCCCAAGTCAGATCGCACATCACTAGGCACAATCCAACGATCGGTGTGCTGACTGAAGAAGTGGTAAGAGAGTTTCTCAGGACCCACCTGCCTAAGCGTGTGAGCGTGGAACAGGGCTTTGTGATTGCTGCTGATGGCGAGCTGTCGAGGCAATGCGACATTCTCATCTATGACTCGCAAATGTATGCGCCGCTTTATCGAATTAATGACATAGTCATAGTGCCTTCGGAGTCGGTAATCGCGCTAATTGAAGTTAAGACGACAATTTCAAGGGCGATATTTCATCGTGCCATAGACTATTTCAAAGCGCTCCGCTATTTGGAGAATGCGAAAACCTACTTGTTCATTTTCAATTCGAAAAAATATGGGAAATTGGAAAGTACTTCGACTCATACAAGCATGAAGGCTCATATCAAGAGTTCGATCATGATTCATTTCAATGTCTACCCGACGAAATTACAGGAATTGAAAGTTCATTTCATTTAAGGAAGGACTTGGTAGTAACGGACAAGGATATGATGGGTTACAGCTCTTGGTTCTTCGAGGACCAGGAAGGCTCGGAGATAAGCGCTCTCGAGCTATTCTACCTTTCAGTATATGGGCATGTTGAGTCTTACCTTGAAATGATATCGTCCGCTCGCCTCATGTCTAGGAGGAGGGACTATCATAAGATGGCTACTAAATCTATTTCGGCGATACAGCTATTTGATGCGTAGAACGCACTTAGCAATTCGTTGCAGACGGACCTCTACACTGCGCGGCCTTTTGTGCAATTCGCTTCGCTCATTTTATTGCACAAAAACCCGCTCCGTTACGAGGCCGCTGAACTTCGGCGTTGAGGCTGTAGAAAAACCTGCGGAGAAAATTAGTGCTCGATAGCAGGTCACATATTGAGCAAAAAACGCGCGCTTGCGTGAAATCTGGCGAACTTGAACCAAGAAAAGTCACTAGAATTCAAGCAGGAGCGCCTTTTAGAAATTGCATTTGAAAGCCTGAGGTTTTTCTACAGCCTCGTTAGTTGCCCATCGCTGCAGCGTCGAGCTTATCTAATAGTTCAAGACCGCGTTTTGCATCACCTGAGGCGGCAAGACTTCGGAAGCGGGTTTCGCTGTCAAACTCGGCTAGCGTCTGAGTTGAAATCTCTTCGATGAGTTTATTGACGCTCATCTTTTTGCGGCGAGCGAGCGCCTTCAAACGATTGTGTTTGTCGTCGGGTAGCCTGATCGTTAGAGTGGCCATGACATCATCCTCTTAAAAGTTGCTCTGGTGTCATTACGTGCAAGTCAGGAAACAGCAACTCAGAGTTTTTAAGATCTCTGATGTTGTTTGTAACGACACAGTTCGCATTGCCGGCAACGGCAAGCTCTATCAAAAAATTGTCGCTCTCATCGGGCAGGTTGGGGCGCCACAAATAGTAAATGGGTACCCATTCACAAACACTGTAGTATGCGTTTAGCAACTCTCGCAACTCGCTTGAGGTAAACGGGCATTGTTCTAGAATCTGAGACCGGTTTGTAACGTCCTCATATTCAAGGAACAAAGCATTACTGATCAACGGTTTGTAGCGCCCTTGGAGGCATCGCCGGATTAACTCTCTGGCCGGACCTGCAGGGCCAAGGAGAGCACTGATCAGCACGCTGGTGTCTACGACTACAATATTCTTCATGCGACAAATGATTGCATATATGCTATCATTTTGCAAACAAATAAGGATAGGTCGCGCGCAGCCGCGACCTTATCCTGTAGTTGGACAAGCCCGTCGCGAATCAAGGCACTCTTTATATAGCAAATATCTAGGCGGGACCAATGGGCTGTCGGTGAGCCCGGCGGGGAAATCACTTTTTGCCGGACGCGTTATTCATATATGCAGTTTCAAAAAATGTTGGCTTCGGAGGATGATGTGAATCTGATTAATAAGAATCCAGAGTTCTGGATGTTACACACTGCCTCTGTACAGCATACATTGTTTCTATATCTTGGTAGGATTTCCGATGACTCAAAAGGAGCTAAGTCATTTGCTGATTTAACAAAGCATTGCATCATGAATGTTTCGGATTTTTCTAGAAGTGAATTTTTGAGCAGAAAGCCAAATATCCTTAGTCTAAATGAAAGTTTTCTTGATGGGAAAGTAGAGCCAACCAAGGAAGACCTTGCCGCGCTTTTCAAGACTTCCTCAGAGCATAATCGGTTTCTTCGAGGTGCGTGTAAGAAAATAAGAAGTGAGGTTTTTGCTCACGCTATTCTTACAGAAAAACACGAATACTCACATCTTTTTGAGCAAGTTAGTCTTGAAAGAATAGAGAGTTCTTTTTTGGCGTTCTGGTCAATTTCAAAACATCTATGGCAGTGCTATCACAACGCCAGAACGATTAGAGCCGAAATCTTGGAATACCCTGAAAAAGAACGTATATTCAAAAATACTACAGAGGCTATCCGTGGCAGCATCCAACAAATTCTTCCAGTCGGAACAAATCACGCCGTCATGTCCTTTGCGTTCGCAAAAGGCACGTCATCGTGATTTGTCCGCTGAAGAACGGCGTTAAGCAGACTCGATTTCCTAGCCGTGCTCGTGCCTTGACATGCCATAAATGACATATATACTAAACATGGTATGTGGGAGATTTTCGAGCATAGACGTGTTGAAAAGGCCTTAGCCGGCGCCCCGCTTGAGGTGCAGCAACGCTATGAAAAGTGGAAAGATATTGTGAGAATATCAGGCCCTCAAGGCCTGAGGTATATCAGAGGTTTCAATGATGAGGCCCTTTCGGGGAAGTGGAAAGGATTCCGATCTTCTCGTCTTAATATCCAATATAGAGTGATTTACAAAGTACAGAAGCAAGAGGTCAGGGTGGAGGTTGAGCGCGTGACCCCCCATGACTACCGGAGGTGATGACGTGAAAGATTATCGCAGAGCTTTAAAGAGAATTGATGTTTCTCCAGGCGATTCTGTACGCATTATACGAGAACTCCAGGAAATGAGTCAGAATGAATTGGCAGCTATAACTGGCATTCCTCAATCAACGATCTCTGCCATTGAAAATAATCGTGTCCGCCTAGGGGTAGAACGCGCGAAGGTCTTAGCGAAAGCATTGCGGTGCCATCCAGCTGTGCTTGTCTTTCCTGGTTGGGATGTTGAACATGAGTCGGCTGCTTAACAATGGATTTCACGCGACCAGCTTCGCTAGCGCGTGAATACGGACGTTAAGCGCTATGAGAGGACGTCGATATGACCGCTAAACTATCCACCATCGGCCAGATAGCTGTTACCGTCAGCGATGTGGAAGAGGCACTAGCCTTTTACCGCGACGCGCTGGGTTTGGATTTTCTATTCAATGCCGGCCCGGAGCTTGCGTTCCTGAATGCCGATGGGGTACGTATTATGCTCAGCACTCCTCAAGGTGCGGGCACGATCGGCGGCAACTCTATTCTCTACTTCAAAGTTTCTAATATCGAAGCAGTCCATTCATCTTGCGTTGCGCGTGGCGCCACAAATGAGCGCGATCCGCAGCTCGCCACGAAAATGCCTGACCATGAGCTTTGGACAGGATTTCTCCGAGACCCTGACGGTAACTTGGTTGGGCTCATGGAGGAAAAGAGGTAATGTTTGACCGCGCGCTTAACAAGTTAGTGAGCCAAATTAGCCATCGAGGGCAGCATGATAAATCTCTACATTAACTACCCCAATGAAAGGTTCACTGTGCATTCTGACGCAAGTTGCAGCAATATCAGATCGCATCACAAAAAAGACCAGTGAGTCATCCAACTGAACCACGGTACTGCAACACGAGAGCAGGATTCGAAATATGGATATTGACACGCGTCACGTGACGGAGTCGATTCGAAGACGGCGATGCCTATGAAGTAGAAGTCTGCGACTACCATTAGAAAGAGGTGATGAGGATGGCTATTTCCAATACCGGCGGCATGAAGCGCAGGCCCACCCATCCAGGTGAGATGCTTCGAGAAGATTTCCTGCCGGACTATGACCTTACAGTTGCCCGTCTCGCCGAGGCGCTGGGCGTATCGCGCCAGTCCGTGAATGAACTACTGCGTGAGCGCAGGGCGGTTAGCCCCGAGATGGCAATTCGTTTGGGACGACTGTTTGGCAATTCGCCCGAATTCTGGCTGAACGCGCAGCGCGCCGTTGACCTGTGGGAAGCCAGTCAAGCGCTAAAGAATGAAGTCTCACGCATTCGTCCACTCGATGCTGCATAACCATCAGGTGAATGTGACCACCGCACGTTGTTCGCTGGCACATTACCATGGGCGTTATGCAGCAAGTTGAGCATGTGAGTACACCGAAGGATAGGAAGTGAAAGTAAAAGAACTAATAAAATTGTTAGAAGATGATGGTTGGTATCTTGATCGAACCAAAGGAAGTCATCGACAATATAAGCATCCAACCAAATCCGGTACCGTTACAGTGGCCGGAAAACCAAGTGTCGAGATTCCACCCGGTACGCTAAATGCAGTCTTGAAGCAGTCTGGTTTGAAAGAGTGAGGACTCCCCAATGAAATATGCTGTTGTAATAGAGCAAGGCCCTGAAAGTTTTGGTGCCCATGTTCCTGACCTTCCTGGTTGTATAGCCGCTGGTGAATCCAGAGAAGAGGTAATTGCTCTTATAAAGGAAGCTATCGAATTTCATATTGAAGGCCTGAAAGCGGATGGTCACCAAGTACCTCCTGCGTCATCAAGCATCGAATTCATAGATGTTGCTGCATAACAAAGCGAACCAATTCGCGCCTGACGGCGTCGGACACTCGCTTCGCTCGCGCCGTTGTGCGCAGCGTTAAGCGGCTAAGTGGGTTTCAGTGAAAACGACCAGATATTTTGATACTTTGGCCAAAAGGCCTGACAGAGCCATTATAAAGAGGAAATGGATTCAAAGGGTTATATCCAATCCTGATGCAGATTTGATTCAAGCTGATGGAAGAATTAGGTTGTGGGGTAAAATCCCAGAAATGAATGGCCGCTACCTGCGGGTAATTCTCCTTGATGACCGGGAAACTGTGCACAACGCCTTTTTTGATCGGAGGTTTAATTCATGAAACTGAGCTATTTTGAAGATACTGATACCCTGTACATAGAGCTTAAGCAAAGCGATATTGTTGAGTCGAAAGATCTTGATGAAAATACCATTCTTGATGTAGATGCTGCTGGCGATATTGTTGCCATTACAATGGAGCACGCGAGTATGAGGACCGATGTACAGAATCTTACCCTCTCAGGCATCGCTGCTTAACAAAGCGCAGCAATTCGCGCCTGTCGGAGCCGGACACTCGCTTCGCTCGCGCCGTTGTGCGCGACGTTATGAATTTCATCGGCGCCTTGCGCTACCCTCTAAAATATGTACAATGTACGTATGAAATTACTAAGATTCCAATGGGACAAAAAGAAAGAAAAGGCCAATGTTAAGAAGCATGGCATTTCTTTTGAGGATGCGCGCACAGCGTTCTATGATGAACATGCCCTGCAGTTCTTTGATCCTGACCACTCTGATGATGAGGAAAGGTTCATTCTGCTGGGAACGAATCATAAGCTCAAAATCCTGGTTGTATGTCATTGCTTCAGGGAGGCGGAAACAGTCGTACGTATTATTTCCGCCAGAACAGCTGATAAAGACGAACATGACGCTTACTGGAGCCAACGAAAATGAGAGCACACTACGATTTTTCGAAAATGAAGGGTAAGAAAAACCCTTACACCAAATACCTCAAACAGCCTGTAACAATGCGGCTCGATAAAGACTCTCTTGAATACTTCAAGTCTCTGTCTGAAGAGTCTGGGATTCCCTATCAAACCCTCATAAATCTATATCTGAGGGACTGTGCTGCTAATGAGAAGAAGCTGGATTTGTCTTGGAAATAGAAATAACAAAGCGCATCAATTTGCGCCTGACGGCGCCGGACACTCGCTCCACTCGCGCCGTTATACGGGGCTTGAGCTTGCAGTGATAGCCTTGGCTAAATCACGCTTCGAAACCCCTAGTGCAAGCAATGACTTTACGAGAAGATCAATTGATACTGATGGATCGCCCGCTTCCATTTTCGCAACGCGGGATTGGCTCGTTTTCATGACTTTAGCAAACTCAACCTGGCTAAGCCTCTTTCTGCCACGACGCTGCTTCAGTGATTTGGCTAGTGAAATCTTGAGATCGATATATGCGGCTTCCTCTGGCGACAGCCCCAGCAAGTCATCTGCTGAGCCGATCTTCCAGCCCGCGGCTTCTAGATTACGTTGTTTAGCTGATTTCATCGTATACCCTCAGTCTGTCTTTGCACGTGGCTATCACCGCATTTGGCGTTTTCGTGGTTTTCTTCTGGAAAACCGCCACAACCACGATGGCGTCGGGATCAATTCGGTAAATTATGCGCCAGATCTTCTGTTGGTCTGTGATACGAAATTCATGACACCTACGGCCTATGGTGGGCATTGGCCGAGAATGTGGCAAACCGATGTTTACTCCCTTTTGGAGTAGCCTCAGGAGATAGCCCGCTTCCATTCTGGCGGCCTGACCAAAAGGGGGAGTTTTGACCTCACCTTGAAGCCAGGCTAGAGGTTTATCCTTAGGGCTCATGGGCGAATATTATGCCATATCTGACATATGTGCAAGTGCCGTATAACCATCAGTTCAACCGGCCCTGCGGGCCTTAGGAAGTCCAACGCGAAATCGCGGGGCGATGAACAAGAATCCGATATGAGGTGTGACGTATCCGGGGCCAGTGGGCACGTGACCATTAAGCCCTCCATCTGCAAGCGGGATGCGTTTTATAAATCGGGCGCCTGCGCGAGGAAAGGTAAGTGTCTTACCCCGGGAGGTCTGCCGTGTGTTGAGGGAACAACTGATGCTGGCGAGAGCCGGCATGACCGCACGGCAGAAGTCAGCAGAGGGCATAGTAGGTTTTCTCGTGAAACCGAAGGCCTGAACAAGTAAAGGACGGCAATCGTGCAGGAAGAGACAGCGGATCGCATCGGTAAAGCAGCTCAGGCTGGTCCTGTCCAGGTGGCAGAGGATGAACCGGTGGCTGGAGACTGTATTGAACCCAGGCCCACAAGACAGACTTCATTGATGGTGCAAGTACTGGAGCGGGACAATCTGATACGGGTACTGAAGCAAGTCAAACGCAACAAAGGAGCGCCGGGAATCGACGGTATAACCGTTGAACAGTTTCCCGATTATCTCAAGCAACACTGGCCGGACACTCGACAACGGTTGCTGGCAGGGCGCTACCATCCTAAACCGGTACGCCGGGTCGAGATACCAAAGGCAGATGGCCGGATGCGCAAGCTGGGTATACCGACGGTCATGGACCGTTTTATCCAGCAAGCGATTGCGCAGGTGCTGTCGTTGCACTGGGAGGAGCACTTCCATGACCACAGTGATGGATTCCGCCCGCAACGAAGCGCCCATCAGGCCCTGCGCCATTGGAATTACATCGGCGCGATCTGAGGTTGAAGGTGAGTGAGAAAGCGAACTGGAAGCTGAAGGAGACTATACGCGCACTGAGCCGTCGGACACGAGGCCATACCTTGTTGACGATCATCACGCAACTGAAAGAGACCCTGCTTGGATGGAAAGCATACTTTGGCATTGCCGAGGTGCTGAGCCCTTTGCGTGATATCGACAAATGGATCCGGCGAAAGTTGCGTTGTTACCTGTGGAAGCAGTGGGGCCGGAAGGGCTACCGGATGCTGAGACGCCTGGGAGTTGACAGGCAACTGGCCTGGAATACGGCCAAGTCTGCCCACGGCCCGTGGAGACTGAGCAAAAGTCCGGCGCTTTACCGATCCCTGCCCAAAAGGTACTTTAGAGACTTGGAGCTGCCCGAACTGGCGGCGCGAAGAACGTGTTGTACTTGAACCGCCGTGGTACGTGATCCGTATGCCCGGTGGTGTGGGAGGAGCGGGGCCGCGAGGCCCCGCCCTATCCCGATTAGCTGCTTTGAGGCAGTCATCAAGCGAATTCGAGGTCCGCGATGCCGCAAAATATACAGTCCAATAAACAAAATGCGATCGATTTCTATCGCACAGCCTACTTGGGTGACCCCATGAAGGCCGTCGAGTTGTATGTTGGCGCTGAGTACATACAGCACAATCCACTAGTTGGCGACGGGAAACAGGCATTCATCAGCTACTTCACCGAAATGGCTGAGAAGCATTATGAAAAAAAAATCGAATTCGTTCGTGCTGTTGCCGAGGGCGACCTCGTCGCATTACATACCCATCAGGTCTGGCCGGGAAACGACCAGTACGTAACGATGGATTTTTTCCGATTCGATGATAACGGCAAGATCGTGGAGCATTGGGATTCCATACAAAGTGTTCCCGAGGTTTCGAAGAATAGCAATGCGATGTATTGAGCACGCACAAAGCGATGCATTTGATTGTTAGCGCTGAGATGCCAGACCTTCCTTGATAATCTCCGGGTGTCTGAAAGCGATCTGGATCAATGCTTTTGCAGCACCAGACGGTGACCTTCTACCTTGTTCTCACTCTTGAAGAGTACGGGCTGATATCTGCAGAACCCGACACGACGTCCAGTCCGGTAGCGCCGTATTGTTTGTACTTGTTATCCGGCGTACGTATAAACTTTCCAGGTGCTTTTCTTTGTATCCAGTGAATCGTACAAATTCTGGGCCTGGTGGTTATCTACAGCTGTAAGCCATTGCAACCTGGCTGCTCCCTTCTTCAATCCAAAATCAAGACAATGGTTAATCAGCTGCTTTCCGATGCCAACTCCCCTATGGCTGGGTACTGTATAGAGATCGTTCATCACAGCGACCCGGGCCGGGATGCTTGAGACATAGGTGAAGTAAACGGTAGCGAAGGCCACCGCGATCCCTTCATCGTCTCTGTATAGAAACAGACAGCCGTCGTTTCCCCTTTCATTGAACTGAGCGAAAAAAGCCTTGTTCCTGGCATCATCAATGTCAGGGATTTCATAGAACTCCTGATACTTCCTGATCAATGGAAGGACTTCTTCCAGGTTTTTGTCAGACACCGCTTCGATCACGTGATGGTTCCTCAAACATAGCGTCTTGCTTCACTCCCCGTGATGACGGCGCTGCCCGTCTGTTCCATTCAGAACATCGCTCACAACCAATTTCACTCCGCGCTAAAAGGCGTCTTACAGTCTTGAACGCGTCAGTTCCACGTCGGCGTTGCGCCATTGGTCCTCGAACTGCCGATGGACCAGCGTGGCTTCCTCGATCCTGCCCTGGGCCTGCAAGGCCTGGTAGAGGCCGAAGTTGGCCCAGCCATTTTGCTGGTTCCATTCCAGATCCTTGCGGTACACGGCCTCGGCCTCTTCGGCGCGGTCGGCATCCAGCAGGACGGCGCCCAGGTACAGGCGCATGGACTGGGACCAGTCCGGCGGCTCGGTGTAGTTGAGGTTGTCGTAGAACTCAATGGCTTGTTCGTAGTGGGTGATGGCCGCATCGAGGTTGCCCTTGGCCTCTTCGATCTCGCCCAGCAGCGCATGCATGGCCAGAGTCAGGACGTGAGAGCCGGGGGTGGGGCCGACACCTTCATCAACGCCATCGGCCTGGATTTGCTCGCGGATATTGGCCAGCTCCTGCTCGGCTGGGCCCAGGTGACCGTGGGCGACGTGAGCGCTGCCCATAACATAGCTCCACATTCCACTCAGGTAGGGCGTGTTGGCTCTTTCCCGGTTGGCATCATTCTCGGCGTGAATCTTGTCCCACTGGCCGAACACCTTGTCCATGACCCACTCGTGGGCGATAGTCTTCTGGCCGCGGCGGCCGGCCGGGTCGATGGTGGCGGCATTTCTGGCCGCGGCTTCGGAGGACTGGGCGTAGTTGCCCTGCAGCATGTTGGCGTAGCGCACAAAATCCAGGGCGTGGGCTGAGTGGGATCTGTGCGACAGCGGGTAGGTACCGATCGTGGGGAAGTTGGTGTCGCCCCAGATCTCGGCGAACTGCTGGTCGACTATCTGCGAGCGCTCGTTGCTGCGTACCGCTTTCTCGTATTCCCCCACGCGCAGATAAATGTGCCCAGGCATGTGCACCATATGACCGGAGATAGGCACAGTGCCCTCCAGCTTCTGGGCTGCCGCCATGGCCAGCTCCGGCTCCGGCGAGGCCTCCATCAGGTGGATATAAAGGTGGTTGGCGCCGGGGTGGTCGTGCTCGGCGCTCATGGCCGCCTCGAGCACGGCCTTGGCTTCGGCCGTGCCGGGCTTGGCGGAGCCGTCGGGGTTCCAGTAGTCCCAGCGCGTGGTGTTCATGTAGGCCTCGGCGAAAATGGCGGCGATGTCCGGGTCGTCCGGGTACTGTTGATGCAGCTCGCGCATGGCATCCATGTAGGCGAAGTCACGCTCGCGGTCGTCGGGAATGGCGTCCTTGTTGTAAAGCACGAACAGAGAGTTGATCATCTCCCGTTCCTTCGCCGTCCCGTTGTTGGCCAGTTCCAGCGCCTGGCGGATGGCGGCCAGACCCGCGCCCTGGGGGTCATCGGGCATGTTGGCATAGCGGCTGTTGGGGTTGGGGCCGGCGGCATGGGCCAGACCCCAGTGAGGCATGGGGTTGGCAGGTTCCAGGCGCGCCGCTTCCTGATAGGAGGCGATGGACTCGGGGAAATAGAAACTCCACGCCATGCGCAGGCCCTGGTCGAAGAAGGTCCGGGCCCCGGGATTGTCGATGGACGTGGCGCGGCTGTAAGTGCCGCCGCCGGGAATGAGAATGGCCAGGGCCTCGTCCTGGGCCAGGGTGGCGGCCGCGGGCAACAAACCCGAAACGGCAACCAGTAAACTGAGAATTCGGGTCATGTAACTCTCCTGATGTTGTGAACTTGCGCGTATTGCCGGGCGGCAGGCTGAATTTCGCCGGGGTTTGGACCTGTCGGGCATACTATTGGTTCAGACCGGTGAAGTATACCGTAGCCAGCAGCTGATCGAACATGCGGTTACGATTTGCTACAGTGGCGAGGTTGATCCCACCTTATAACAGCGATGACGGACGCGGCGGTGAACATGCATACTGGATTACTGGTCATCACCGATCTGGATGGAACCCTGCTGGACCACTTCAGCTACAGCGCCGAGGCGGCGCGTCCGGCACTGGACAGGCTGCGGGCCGAGGCTATTCCCGTGATACCCAATACCAGTAAAACCGCCGCGGAGGTGAGTCGGGCGCGCCTCCAACTGGCTCCCGATTCGCCCTTTGTCGTGGAAAACGGCTCGGCTATCCACCTGCCCCGAACACAATTCCCGGACATCGCGGATGCTACAATCGTTGACGCTGATTTTTCCGTGATCCGGCTGGGCGTAGCCTATACCGATGTACTTAACGCGCTGGTGGAGCTGGCGACGGAATATCACTTCACCGGTTTCTATCAAATGTCAGTGGAGAAGATCGCGGCGCTGACCGGACTGTCGTCAGCCGAGGCGGCTCTGGCGGCGCAACGGGAATACAGTGAACCCCTGCTCTGGCAGGACAGCGATGCGGCACTGCAAGAATTCAAGATGGAATTGCGCGGACGCGGCCTCCGTTGCCTGCAAGGCGGTCGCTTTCTTCATGTGCTGGGCGAGTCAGACAAGGGTCAGGCGGTAAAGCGGCTCAAGCAACTTTACGAAGCCCGATTCGGTGAAGCCTTCATCACAATCGTGCTGGGGGACAGCGACAACGATATCGATATGCTGCAACAGGCGGATGTGCCCGTAGTTATCCGTTCGCCGGTGCACGACCTGCCGCGGTTAAGCGGCATTGAAGCACCACTGATCAGCAGGGAAACAGGACCCGCGGGCTGGAACACCTGTGTGTTGACCGTGCTGGACCAACTTGAATCAAGCAGGAGCGAAACCACCCATGGGTGATTTTTACCAGAACGGCGTCATTACCACGTTGCACAATCTCAGCCGGCGGCCCCTGGCGGAACTGGAGTCGGAACTCACCGCCTTCGCTGATGTTCGTCCCATGTCCCTGATACTGCCTTCGCTGTTTTCAGAACTGCAAGGAGAGGCTCTGCCGAAGATCGTGGACCAGCTCACCAAAGTCCCCTATCTGGGCGAGATTGTAATCGGCCTTGACCGGGCTACTGCCGACGAATACCGTCATGCCCTGAAGTTTTTCTCCGGTCTGCCGCAGCCGCACAGGGTTTTATGGAACGATGGACCAAGATTGAGGGAAGTGGACGCCGTGCTGCAGAAAAAGGGTATCGCCCCCACCGAACCCGGCAAAGGCCGCAATGTCTGGTATTGTCTCGGCTACACGCTGGCCTCCAATCGCAGCGAAGCCATCGCCCTGCATGACTGCGACATCGTTACCTATGATCGTGAACTGCTGGCCAGGCTGATATACCCGGTGGCCAATCCGGGCTTCAGCTACGAATTCTGCAAAGGCTTCTATGCCCGCGTGGCGGACGGCACGATCAACGGTCGGGTATGCCGCCTGATGGTGACTCCCCTGATCCGCGCACTCAAGAACATGTTCGGTCCCAACGCCTACCTGGATTACATGGACAGCTTTCGCTACCCACTGGCCGGGGAATTTTCCTTTCGCCGGGATGTGATCAGCGAAATCCGCATTCCCTCCGACTGGGGACTGGAGATCGGCGTGCTGTCGGAAATGGAACGCAACTACTCCACCAATCGCATCTGCCAGGTGGACATCGCCGATACCTACGATCACAAACATCAGTCGCTGTCGGCGGACAATGACCAGACCGGTCTGTCAAAAATGTCCATCGATATCGCCAAGGCCATCTTCCGCAAACTGGCCACCAAGGGTGTGGTGCTTTCCAGCGAAAGTTTCCGCACCCTCAAGGCCAACTACTTCCGCATCGCCCTGGATTTCGTGGAAACCTACCGCAACGATTCGGTGATCAACGGCCTGACCCTGGACATCCACAAGGAGGAACAGGCCGTGGAACTGTTCGCCCAGAACATCAAGAAAGCCGGGGAAATGTTCCTGGATAACCCCATGGAGACTCCCTTCATTCCCAGTTGGAGCCGGGTGATCAGCGCCGTGCCGGATGTGCTGGAACGCATCAGCCGTTCGGTGGATGAGGATATGCAAGAGTATTCCAACTAGGCATGCTGGAAGAACTGAAACACCGCATACTGAATCACCTGAAGGCAGTCTACCCCGATGCGCCCCATGCCGCGCTGGCGCTGGAATGCATTCGCACCATGGGACTGAAGGAGGCTGACGCGCCGCCATCGCGGCAGGACGATCTTTGGGACCAGTCGGATACCTTTGTCATCAGTTACGGCGACTCGGTCATCGCGGCCGGTGAACCGCCGTTGCGCACACTGGACCGCTTTCTCGCCGACTGTTTGCAGGATACGGTCAATTCTCTCCACATACTGCCTTTCTTCCCCTGGAGCACCGATGACGGCTTTGCCGTGGTGAGCAACAAGGAAGTCAGCGCGGCGCTGGGGGACTGGGAGGACATCGAACGCCTGACAGCCAAGTACCGGGTGATGGCGGATGTGGTTATCAATCACTGCTCCGCGGAGAACGGCTGGTTCAAGAACTTCCTGGCGGGCAAGGATCCCGGCAGCGACTACTTCTTCACGGCCCTTCCGTCCGACGATCTGTCAAAAGTGGTGCGGCCGCGTACCAGCGACCTGCTGAAACGCGTCGAGACGGCCAACGGGGAAAAACATGTCTGGTGTACCTTCAGCCACGACCAGGTGGATTTCGACTTCTCCAATCCGCGGGTCCTGCTGGAATTCATCCGCATAATCCGCCTGTACCTGGATCATGGCATCAAGATCTTTCGTCTGGACGCTGTCGCCTTCATCTGGAAAGACATCGGCACGGACTGCCTGAATCTGCCCCAGGTGCATGAGATCGTGCGCCTGTTGCGGGCGCTGATTGAACACGCCGAGCCGTCCGCCATCATCATTACCGAGACGAATATTCCAAAACGCGAGAACCTGACCTATTTCGGCAACGCCAACGAAGCCCATGGCATCTATAATTTTTCCCTGCCGCCGCTGCTGTTGTTCACCCTGTTATCCGGCGACTGCCGGCATCTGAAATCCTGGCTGATGACCATGCCACCGGCCCAGGCGGGTACGTTCTACCTCAACTTCATCGCGTCCCACGACGGCATCGGCCTGCGTCCCGCCGAAGGTCTGCTGAGCGACCGGGAGATCGAGAGCCTGCTGACCACGATGGCCCGCTTTGGCGGCCAGATCTCCTGGCGCGCGTTGTCCGGGGTGTCGAAACGTCCCTACGAAATCAATATCTCACTTTACGATGCCTTGCAAGGCACGCTCAGTGGCGTCGACCGCTACCAGTTCGAGCGCTACCTCTGCGCCCATGCCATCATGCTGGCCCTGGAAGGCATCCCCGCCTTCTATATCCACAGCTTTCTGGCCACCAGCAACGATTACGTGCGGTACGATAAAACCCAGCACAAACGTCATCTGAACCGTTACCAGTGGCCCTGGGAATTACTGAAACAGAAACTGGCGGACGAGCAGAGTCATCACACGCGAGTGCTGGCGGCATTGAAACGGCTGATCGGAACCCGCAGCCGGCAAACGGCCTTCCATCCCAATGCCACCCAGTTCACCCTGCACATGGGCCAGGAAATATTCGCCTTCTGGCGGCAAAGCATCCGGCGAGAACAGAGCATTTTTTGCCTCAACAATATTACCGCCAGGCCACAGAAAGTGGACCTGGCGGAAATCAATCTGATCGATACCGAACAGTGGGGCGACCTCATCTCCGGGGAGATGATGGCGGATCACCTGCAAATCATAGAGCTTGCGCCTTACCAGTCAGTCTGGCTGACCAACCGGGTGTACTGAGGGCGGTCCCGGCGGAGACCCGGTGTAGTGTCACCTGGAGTGGTGTCGAACGCGCCCCCGGCAGACCGTCTACAACAGCGTGTCCAGAATCAGATTCGTTGATTCGATAATACGTTGATCACGCGGGCGCAGATCGGGCGCGAACGGTTCGCCTGTCAAATGCTGCAGGCCCTGGATATAGCGTACGGCAATCTCGTTGGCCTGATCATCGGTAAACTGTTGATCCTGTTGCTTCACCATGCCGCGGGCAAATTCTTTTGAGAAAGAAACAGGTTTTCCATCACGCGTCAGCAATTCACCCTTGTCATCCAGGCGCCAAAAGCGCGATGAGTCCATTGTGTAAAGTTCATCCGCTGCCACAATTCTGCCTTGTGTGTTGATGCCATGCTCGGTTTTCGTGTCGACCAGCACCATGCCTTTTTCCGCCAGATATTGCGAGACCATACCAAACGCCATTAATGAGGAATTGCGAATCTGGTTGTACTGCGCTCGGGTACACACGCCCTGATCAATCAGGTAGTCGGCGTCAATGGTGCGATCCACCTTGTCCTTGGTGCTTGGTGTATCCATTAAATAAGGCAAGACACCATTGGGAATCAACTCGTCCACAACAAGATCATGGCCGGCGTAACGCAGCACCTTTCCGCCTGCCTCCCTGGCCTTGATCCAGTGCTGCCAGAGCGAAGTGGACGTGGAGCTTTCAGCCATATAGAGCCTGAGCACATTCTCCAGCATGATGAGCTGCAGATTTTCGGCCGCTATAACAGTTGAACTCGGCAACAGGTCAGGCACATCGAATTGTGACGAGCCCAACACTTCTTTCACCAGCCGCAGCATGTGATCGTGATTAACCGCCAGCACCTGGTCCTTGAATGGAATGGCTCCCCGGTTTACATCATGGGTAGAAATACGATTATTGCGAAACATGAGCCGGATTGGTACACCGGTTTTACTCACCAACTGTTCACCAAATACCGAATCTGAAACCTTGCCGGTCAGAACAGTACAGCCCTTCAGGCGCGGGATGTCTCCGTCATCGATAAGTTGTTGAATTGGCCGACCGACATTAACGGTCGCGCCGTGTTCCGTGACAAGACCACGGATGTCGTTTTCATTCAGCATAAAGTCAGATCACTTTTGGGTTGTTGCAGAAATGACTACCCGATTCACTGTCGCCACTGGCTGAAATCCAGAGCCAGCATAGCGCGGTTTCCGGTCGCATCCAGCGCACCATCCTGTTTGCTCGTCCTTCCTTCACAGTTCAATAGCAACACGGATTATACATGGGATGGAGGCTGTTCCAATCAACGATTGCCAAGTGACTAGTTTACTCACATGTTGTTCCTTATTTGGCCTGTGCCGCCTCTGCGGAGCCTGTCACTGACCCCACCGGCAAAGTGCGCCATGAACTCAAGACACCGTTTCAGACACGTGAAAAACCTCGCCACAAAAATTTCACGGAATTGTAGGAATAGTCCTACAGACAAGCGCTGTAGTTCCCGCTCTAATGGTGGAATTTTCTATCATGTGAGTTGTGGGGTGAGCGAACCCCTTCAATAGAACAACAACAACCAAAAAGACTCTCTAATGGGGTGCCACGAAATGCGTCTACCACTCTTCCTCTGCCTTCCGCTACTTGTTGTCGGTAGTTCTGTCTATTCCCAAAACGGCGGCCACCAATGGCATATAGCCGGCAGCGGTGCCCCATTCGCCCACAGCAGCAACGTTCCCTGTATGGAATCGGAGGATGTGGTGATACGTACGACTTGCCCGGACGGTTCTCAGAGGCTCACATTCACCGGCGTGGTACAAGTTGATTCAAACGAATACACATGCACGTGGGAACCCGCTCAACCACGCTGCCCAGAAACTATTACTCTGATTTCGCCTGGTAGCGTGACATTTAGGGAAGGTTTTCCCGGCGAATGCCAATCTCCGGGGGAGTATCAGGAGAAGCTACTGGGAGGGCAATCGCAACCCCAGCAATGTGAACTCCCCTGCGACTCAGGCGGGGAAGCCTGTGATCAACCTCGCGATGGAGGGGGTTGTGATGAATGCGGAAGCAACCCTATTAACTTTAATACCGGGCACAAGTATCGAAGCGAGGCAGACTATGCGGGTGCGGGTTCCTTTCCTTTACGAATAGAACGCTTCTATAACAGCCTGGGCAACAAGATCAGAACCAACGAGGGACTCGAATCCGACCCGGAGTTTCCCGTTCAGGAAATCCCCCCTGCCGTTACAACGATTACCACTGCTTCACAAACACGAGATGGATTCAGACGCTTTGGAGCAGAGATTTTTACTGACACCGCGGACAAACTGATCAACTATAACGGCAATGTAGCCAGCAAATGGAGACATTATTACGACCGTTTTCTCCTTGCCAGTTTCGAAGAAGCCGGCATTGATCCGAGCGACGAACCCGAAGTGATTAACATCTACCGTTTCGACGGTAGACAGGAAGTCTACCGTCTGAACAACGGCATCTACGAACCCCGGAATTCGTACAAAAGTTCCGTAACCAGCTTGGATACCTCCCATCCCCTGGCGCCAGGCTGGCAGGCAGTAAACGAATCCAACGAGGTGGAAATTTATGATCTAGCCGGCAGGTTGCTGCGCCTGACCTCCCCCTCCGGCCTTTCCCATCATCTGACCTATGACTCGCTAAACACAGCCCAACTGGTCCTCGTTGAGGACGATTTTGGCCACGCTCTGCAATTCTTCTACGGGGACGCCAACGACCCGACCCTGCTGACCCGTATTAGCGATCCTGATGGCAATGACTACCGTTATTCCCACACCGTCCGCGGCATGATTGCGTCGGTTAGCTACCCGGACCTGACACCCGGAGACCCCAACGACAACCCCGCACGTTTTTATCAGTATAACGACCCCCGTTATCCCGATGGTCTGACAGACATTCTCGATGAAAATGGTGATTTCATGGCCCACTATGAATACGATGAATTTGGTCGCGCCATCTCCACCGAGCTGGGCGGTGGTGTCTCCCACTTCGATATCACCTACGATATACCCGGAGATACACGTACTGAAGTCAATGATCTGGGACTACAAACACTTTATACCTTCAATGAGGAAGGGCTGATTGCATCTGCAACCCGGCAGGCGTCGCCAAACGGATTCTTTCCTGCCGCTACCCAGGCTACGACATACGATGCATTGGGCTTTCGCAGCAGTACCACGGACTGGAGCGGCAACACTACAGCCTATGTTCATAACGAACGTGGACTGGAAACAAGCCGCACCGAAGCCATTGGCACACAGGACGAGAGAACCATCACCACCACGTGGCATCCCAGTTTACGTCTGCCAGTTCAAATCGTCGAACCCGGAAGAACGACAGACCTCACCTACGACACCAACGGCAACCTGCTGACACGCACTGAAACCGATACTACCTCCACCAGCGTTCCCTACAGCACCAACGGCCGCACCCGCAAATGGGCCTATACGTATTATCCCGAGGGCGTGACGGGCCAGTTCCTGATGCACACCGTTGACGGTCCCCGCACCGTCGTGTCCGATGTCACCACCTATACCTATACCGCGGAAGGGTATGTAGCGACGGTGACCAATTCGCTGGGTCATACGACCGGAGTTACCGACTACAATGCCCGCGGCCTGCCGCTGTCCATGACCGACATCAATGGTGTAGTCACGGAGATGATCTACCATCCGCGCGGATGGCTGTCCTCCAGCACGGTCACGGACCCACAGGGTGGCAGTGATGCCGTCACGACCTATGCCTACGACAACGTCGGCCAGTTGACCCAGGTCACACTGCCCAATGGGTCGTTTCTCAGCTACGAATACGATGCAGCTCGCCGCCTGACGGCCATCAGCAACAACCTCGGCGAGCGCCAGGAATACACCCTGGACGATGCGGGCAATATCATTCAGGAGGACGTGAAGTCCTCCTCTGGTGCCATCAGCCGCACCCAGTCGATGGTCTACGATGAACTGAGTCGCCTCTTTCAGGTCATCGGCGGCGCTGGCCAGGTGGCGCAGATGAGCTACGACAATAACGGCAATGAAATCTCCTCGGTGCTGGACCCGTCCGGGCTGAATCAAAGCACGATCCAGACCTTCGATGTCCTGGACCGCCTTACCACGGTCGCCGACGCGCTCACTAACGACAGCACGTTTATCTACGACGCCCGCGACAACGTCATCGCGGTCACCGACCCGCGGGGGCTTACCACCATCTATACCTACGACGGTCTGAATAATCTGATCCAACTCGACAGCCCGGATACCGGCATTACCGTTTATACCTACGACGACGCCGGCAACCAGCTCAGCCAGACCGATGCGCGAGGCGTGGTGACCAATTACAGTTATGACTCCCTGAGCCGGCTTACCGCCGTCACTTATCCGGCCAGCTCCGGTGAAAACATCGCCTACAGCTATGACCAGCCTGCCGGTAGCTTCGGTGTCGGCCGGCTAACCCAGCTCACTGATCAGACGGGCGCCACCGGCTATGTTTATGATCACCGTGGTAACCAGGTCGAGTCGACGGTGACGATTCAGGGCAACAGTCACACCACGGCCTATGCCTACGATCTGGCCGACAATCTCATTCAGACCACGTACCCCAGTGGCCGCTTGGTCGACCATCAACTGGATTCCCTCGGACGCACGGCGGCCATCACCACGCTGCAAGGCGCCGCAGACCCCAGCGCAACCCTGGCCGACAATATCAGCTACCGGCCCTTTGGACCCATGGAAGGCTTCATCTACGGCAATAATCTCGGCCTGACCATCACCAATGACCAGGATTACCGCCCCACCGGCATCGACGTGACCGACCTGGGAGGAGTCAACCCGCCGATCATGGGCCGGTCCTACACCCACAACGCGGTTGACAACATTACGGCCATAAACGACACGGTCAACCCAGGCGCGTCTCAATCCTTTGGTTACGATGCCCTGAACCGCCTGGAACACGCCACCGGCGCCTACGGCAACCAGGTCTTTACCTATGACCCCGTGGGCAACCGGACGAGCCTGATCCGCATCCAGGGTGGCAACACAAGCACGGAAACCTACACCTATGATCAATCCAGCAATCGCCTGCTGAGCGTCGACGAAGACGGTGTGATTCGAAGCTTCCAGTACGACGCCAACGGCAACATCATCAGTGACGACCGCGGCGCCGATACCGGATTCGACTTCGACTACAACGACCAGAACCGTCTGCACAACGCCACGCCGGCAGGAATGCCGCAATGAGAAAGCTCATCCTTGTGCTACTGGCGCTTGCTGCGACTTCCCTTTCCTTCGCGCAAACCACGGTCACTGTATCCGTCAGCAATGACCTGGGCTCGCCCCACGGGAGCGTGAACGTGTATGCCTTCGACGAGGCCAACTATACCGGCAACTCCGCCGTGACCGACGGCAACGGTGCGGCGACGTTTTCCCTGACCGACGGGAGCTACCGCTTCCGCGCCGACGTCAACGGCACCCAGTATTTCAGCGCGCCAGCCAATCACTGCGCCACGCCTGCCTGCACGAGTGCTGCGATTGAGGCGCCGCAAGCGGTCACTGTCACGGTCACCAGCAGTGCCGGCGGGGCTGACGCCGGCCTGACCGTGTATGCCTTTCAGGGAAGCAGCTATGCCAATAAGTCGGCGGTTACCGATGCCAACGGCATTGCGACATTGCAGTTATTGAGTGGAGACTACCGCTTTCGCATCGATAAGAACGGCACGCAGTTCTTTACCGGAGTGAGCAACCACTGCTCCGCGCCTGGGTGTAACAGCGTTAGCTACGAAGTGCCCGAGTCAGTCACGGTGACGGTCACCGGCAACGGCAATCCAGAGGCGGGATTGAACGTCTATGCCTTCGACGGCACCACCTACGTCAACAAGTCCGCCGTCACCGACGCCGACGGTCAGGCGGTATTGACCCTGTTGCCTGGCGACTACCGTTTCCGCATTGACAAGAACGGCACCCAGTATTTCACCGACAGCGCCAACCATTGCACGGCGCCGGGCTGCAATGCGGTGAGCTTCGATATTCCGGCCCAGGTGACGGTCGACGTCACCGGTAGCGCCGGCGGGCCCGAAGCCGGACTGACCGTTTATGCCTTCGACGGTGGTGCTTATCAAAACAAGTTGGCGGTGACCGATGCCAATGGGGCAGCCACCTTTACCCTGCTTGCCGGCGACTACCGCTTCCGCATCGACAAGAACGGTACCCAGTTCTTCACCGCGCCGGCCAACCATTGCGCCGTACCCGGCTGTGAGGCGGTCGCGTACGAAATCCCCGAGAACATCACCGTGTCAGTCAGCAGTAGCGCTGGCGGGCCGGAAGCAGGTCTGAGTGTTTATGCCTTTACTGGCTCCACTTATGCGAACAGGTCGGCGGTGACGGATGCCAATGGCGAGGCGACCTTTACCCTGCTTCCCGGAGATTATCGCTTCAGGATCGACAAGAACGGCACCCAATACTTTACCGATGTTGCCAACCATTGCGCGGCGCCCGGGTGCAACGCCGTGAGCTACGAGGTGCCCGAGTCCGTTACCGTGGCGGTCACCAATACCACCGGCGCCGTCGAACCGGGCTTGGCTGTCTATGCCTTCGATGGCCCCACCTACGCCAACAAGTCGGCAGTCACCGACGGCAACGGCGAGGCTTCGTTCACGCTGCTTCCTGGTAACTATCGCTTCCGCATCGACAAGGGCGGCGTGCAGCACTTCACCGATACCGCGAACCACTGCGCTGTCCCCGGATGTACCTTTGTCAGTGAGCAGCTAACGTCCGCCTTGTCGTCTTACGTCCTCGACCCGGCCCTTGGAGCTTGCCTCGACGCCACCGGCAGCGCCAATGGCTGGGCCACACCAGCGGAGTTGACGAGTCTGAGCTGTGACAATGCCGGGGTGACCAGCCTGGCTGGACTGGAGAATTTCTCTTCCTTGACCACGTTGTCTCTGGCCAACAACGCCATCACCCTGGCCGGCGCCCTGGCGAGTCTGCCCAATCTCACCAGCGTAGACCTAAGTGGCAACACCCTCCTGGAATGCAGCCAGTTGGGCACACTGGAGGCCCAGTTTGGCAGTGGGGTGATCACCCAGCCCGCAAGCTGCCTCGGCGAAGGCGAACTGGTGTTCAGCGTCGCCAATCCCAATCAGAGCGACACCAACCAATTTGGCTTCGCCGTCGCCACCACGCCCGCCGGGGACATCATCGCCAGCGCCATCACCTACAACCCGGTGACCGACGCCTTTGACGGCCGCGTGTACCTGATCGACGGCAGTAACGGCAATGCCCTGCTGGAGATCAGCAATCCCAACCCGTCCGGCCAGGACTATTTCGGTTGGCCAGTCGCGTCAACCGGTAACGGCGATATCGTCGTGGGCGCCTGGAACGACATGGCAGGCGGGGTGAACGCCGGCGCGGTCCATGTGTTCAGCGGTAGCGACGGGGCCTTGCTGCAATCAATAGAAAACCCGAACCCCGACACAGACGACCGCTTCGGCTACGCCCTGGCCACCTCCTCCACCGGCACCCTCGCCGTGGGGGCCTATCAGGAGGCCAATGGCGGAGCGGTGTATGTCTATGACAGCCAGTACCAGCTAAGCCAGACCCTCTTCAACGGTGCCGCCGACGGCAACGGCGAGTTCGGCAAGTCCCTGGCCGCTACCGCCAATGGGGAGATCGTAGTGGGCATTCCGAAGCAGGATGTGACCATCGGGGCGGTGACCCTGGTGGACGCGGGGGCCGTGCAGGTGTTTGCAGACAGCGGCGGCAGCCCGGTTCTCAGCATCGATAATCCCACGCCGGCGGATTTTGATGACTACGGCAGCGCCGTGGCCACCACCAGCAGCGACGACCTGATCATCAGCGCCCGCTTTCTGGACACCAACGCCCTGGATGAGGGGAGTGTGTTTGTCCATGATGGGATTGACGGCAGTTTGCTCTGGCAGGTGACCAATCCGCTGGCCGATGCCAATGGACATTTCGGCACCACCCTGGCCGGCACGCCCCAGGGGCATGTGGTGGTGGGGGCGGCCAATGACGACAGCGGTGAGAGCAACTCAGGCCGGGTCTTTGTCTTCGACAGCCTGACCGGCGAGCTGATCAAGGTGATCGACAATCCTACCCCGACCATGAACGTCAATTTTGGGCAGGGGCTGGCCATCACTCCGCATGGGCAGATTGCGGTGGGTGCTTTTGGGGCCGACGGGGGTTTTGGGGAGCTGCATCTGTTCAGTAGTATCAGCGAAGGAGAGGAGCTGGAGCTGGTTACCGAGCAGAACCTGCCCGATGCCAATCTACAGGCCTGTGTGCTGGGCCAGGCAGCCGACAATGGCTGGGCCACCGTGGATGAGGTGACTGCCTTGAACTGTGCTAGCAGCGGCATTGCGGATGTCGCCGGACTGGAGGCACTGGACAACCTGCAGACCCTGGATCTGACCGACAATCCCGACATCCTGTGTACCGACCTCGATAATCTGGAAACCGCCCTGCCGGCCACCAGCATCACCCGGCCGGATCCGTGTAATACGGGTGGCGCAACAACAGAAACGGCGCCGGTCCAGAACCTGCACAATGCCCTGGGTCAACGGGTCGCCAAAACTGTGAACGGGGACGCGACTGCCACTACCCACTTCATCTACGATCAGGCGGGACGGGTGATTGCGGAGATCGATGCGGCGACCGGACAGACCACCAGAGAGTATGTTTATGTGAATGGGCAGCAGATTGCCCTGGTTGACGACCCTGGCACTCAGGACGAGGCGACTTATTTTGTGCACAATGATCACCTCGGGACGCCGCAGCGGATTACGGATGAGCAACAGGAAGTCGTCTGGGCAGGCAGTTACGAGCCGTTTGGAGAAGTTGAGGAAACAGTAGCTACGATTGAGAGCAATATTCGGCTTCCGGGGCAATACGAAGACCGGGAAACCAGGCTTCATTACAACTATTTTAGGGATTACGATCCAACAACAGGGAGGTATGTGGAGGCTGATCCTATTGGCTTGAGAGGTGGCACGAATACTTATTCATATGTACTAAACAGGCCAACAATGTTGCACGATAAAAGTGGTCTACTGCCAGATTGCGTGCCGGAGTGGGCTGGGTCTATCAACAGAACTTTCACCGATGAAAGGCGCCAGCAATCTAGATTCTATTTTCTGGCCATGAGACCAACAAGAGAGACTCAACCAGGGATGGGTATGGATTTTTCTCCCAATCCTAGACCGGGCGTCAGAATTAGGCCTTCTTTGGAACTAAGAGTAGAGTTGTGGAAAGCAGCAATAGTTACGGAAAACATTCAGACTTATTCTATTTCAGAGGTTGGAACTCTTTGGCAAAACATTTGCACTGAGATAAGAACAGACAAATGTGGCAGGCAGAGTGAATTTAGGACTATAAACTATTCTGAAGATTTAGATCGAATTAAAACTTTAATTGATGAAAGAACCAACAGATGGTGGGAGTGGATCAAGCCCTACGGAGGCTTCGGACTCGGATTTTGAAGTTCATATGCAATAGGTGCCCTAATGAATATGCTTTATTTTAGTCGGTGTTTTGTGAGTATGTTAGCTTGTATTGGTTTATCAGCTTCCTCAACCATTTATGCTCAAAGTAGCACCGTATCTGTTTCGAATTACGAAAGAGTAATCAACACTGGAAATCTGTACCAAAAAATTGAGTATGTAAAGGAACTGCGGCGAAATTGGTATGAACAAAGCATGGTAGATCTTGCATTATCTGAATTTGAGGTTAAACAAAGCGCAAGCCACCAATCATTGAGCCAAGCTGAGCTTCTGTACACCATCTTGTTGGGAAACTTTTTATTACAAGCCAGGCGAAATAACTTTGAAGTACCCGAAAGTACTCTAGCTCTAATTGAATCATTATCGTTAGATGTTGGTTTAAATTCGAGTAGAGAAGTTGTGTTTGAAAATCTGTTGAATATATCGATTTTGGATACAAATAGTTCAGAAAAGCTGCTAAGCGAAGCAATTCGATCGGGCGATGAGGTTTACTTAAGAGCGGCGCTATCAGCCTACGCTCAGCTGTGCGACGCATTCGAGGAAAGAAGGTATGAGGAGTTATACTCTGAGTTAGACTCAACAAGAAAAGAAATTGCAGATCAAATAGTGCCTCGATTGATCGAGTTTAAAACAAGGACCCGGTATTGCAACTAAACAGAGGCCCAAAGGAAGCCTGAAAATTATTTCCGGGACGAGGGTGTTCAAAACTCTGTGTCAGCCTAACAGCCATTACAGGCTGATATAGTCATCGAGTCGCTCCGGGAAGTGAATCGTCAGTTGCGACAGCGTCAAATTCCAGTTCTGAATTGGATGAGTCCAGCGCTCAGAGGCCTTCAGTATACCGGCGTAAAGCAACTTGAGTAAGCTGTTCTCGTTGGCAAAGCCGCCCTTGGTCTTGGTCAGTTTGCGGAACTGGCGGTGCACGGCCTCGACGGCATTGGTGGTTAAATGGCCGTGCGCACGTACTCGGGATATTTGAAATAGGTCGACAGCGTGGGCCACTTTTTGCGCCAGGAGGCGATCACCATGGGGTATTTCTCGCCCCACTTGGCCTCCAGCTCATTCAGGGCGCTTTCAGCCGCATTGAGGGTAGCGGCCTTGTAGACGCACTTCAGATCAGCCATGAAGGCTTTCTGGTTCTTCGAGCCGACGTATTTCAGGGAATTGCGAATCTGGTGGATGATGCAGTGCTGGATCTCGGTCTGGGGATAGAGGCTCTCAATAGCCTCAGGAAAGCCTTTCAGGCCATCGACACAGGCGATCAGGATGTCTTTGACGCCCCGGTTATGGAGGTCCGTGAGCACACTGAGCCAGTGGTGCGCACCTTCGCTATCAGACAGGTACAGGCCCAGCAGTTCTTTCTTGCCTTCGATATTCAGGCCGAGAATGGTGTAAATAGCCTTGCTGACATAGCGCCCGTTTTCTTTGATCTTGTAGTGAATGGCATCAAGCCAGAGAATGGGATAGATGGCATCCAGGTCGCGCTCACGTCAGGCTTGGAGGTCGGGCAATAATTTGTCGGTTATGGCGTTGGTGCCGTTGGAGACAGCGATACCATACAGGTCCTCGATATGGGCACGAATATCCTGGTAGCTGGTGCCCAGGGCAAACAGGGCAAGAATTTTGCGCTCCAGTTCATCAGTCAGATGGGTCTGGTGCTTCTTGACCAGTTGAGGGTCGAAGGTACCAGCGCGGTCGCGGGGAGTCTGTAGCTCAAAGGCACCGGCAGAGCTTTTGACGGTCTTGGCAGTACTGCCATTTTTGCGGTTAGGGGCAGACCTGTCCTCCGCCAAATGGCTGTCCAACTCAGCCTGAATGGCAGACTCTGTCAACTGCTTGATCAGCGGGGTGAGCAAACCGTCCTTCCCGGTGAGATCCTTGCCTTCACGCAGGGCCTGGAGGGCTGCGTCCATATCGAATTCGGGTCTTGATGTTTTCATAAGTCATTCCTTTTTGCACATGGTAAAGAAATGACACAAAATTATGAACAGTCCCGAAGCCTGATTTTTGAATTTGACTTAGAAAATCCGCTATTAGAGTGGAATACTAAATTTGGACGAGTTATAACTGAATCTGGTGTTTGAGGTGGGTTGAAAAAAAGCGGCGTATCTGGTTGATTTGTTGTTGCGAAGCAATAAAACAACCAAAAGAGGATACGCCACTTATGAGTAATCGTAACGTCACTGGTCTGGCAAGTCGAGAGGCAATTTGGGACCCGGTAACCGAGCTTCTAAGGTCCGGCGCCAGGCAACTCCTACAGAGGGCCATAGAAGCCGAGTTGAGTGACTTTCTGGAGCAATACCAGGGCTGCACAACCCCGGAGGGGACCGCCGCTGTAGTACGCAACGGCTACCTGCCGGAGAGGGACCTGCAGACGCCGGTGGGCCCGGTGAAAGTCCAGGTGCCCAAAGTACGGTCGAAGACCGGAGAGCCTGTGACATTTCGTTCGGCATTGGTTCCACCCTATGTTCGCAAGGCGAAGTCTCTGGAGGCAGCGGTACCCTGGCTTTACCTGAAAGGGATCTCCAGCGGCGAAATGGGGGACGCCCTGAAGGTGTTGGTTGGGCCTGAAGCTCAAGGTCTCTCTGCCAGTACAGTGGCTCGATTGAAGCAAGCATGGGGCTCAGAATATCAGGCCTGGAATGAGAGCAAACTGGACAACGACCGCTGGGTATATGTCTGGGCTGACGGCGTGTACAGTGGCCTGCGGGGCGAGCATGCCAAGCTGTGTGCTCTGGTGGTCATAGGCGTGAATGAGCGGGGCCAGAAGCGTTTTTTGGCGATAGAAGACGGTGTGCGTGAATCGACCCAAAGTTGGCGCGAAGTGCTTTTAAAGCTGAAGTCCCGCGGCATGAACGCACCGGAGCTGGCAATAGGTGATGGTGCCTTGGGTTTCTGGGCAGCCCTGGAGGAAGTTTACGGTGATACCTGTCAGCAGCGATGCTGGATGCACAAGACGATGAACGTGCTGAATAACTTGCCGAAGTCGATGCAAGCCAAGGCAAAGCAGGCGCTACACGCCGTCTGGCAGGCGGAGTCCAGGGAGCAGGCAGAAAAGGCCTTCGACCTGTTCATCAAGACGTATGAGCCCAAGTTTCCAAAGGCGGCTCTGTGCCTGCAAAAGGACCGGGAGGAGCTGCTGGCGTTCTATGATTTCCCTGCCCAGCATTGGCAAAGTATTCGGACCACCAATCCGATTGAATCCAGTTTCGGCACGATCCGTCATCGGACTAAACGTTCCAAAGGCTGTCTTACGCGGGACGGGATGCTGCATATGATGTTCAAACTTGGGTTATGTGCAGAGAAAAACTGGCGCCGGCTACGAGGGTTCAACTTTTTAGCAAAAGTGATAACCGGAGTTAAATTCAAGGACGGTGTAGAGGTGACAACGATCGATCAGGCCGCCGCTTGATTCACTTGCCGAAACACCAGATTTGACAATAACTCAATTTGGACAACTACTCTATTTAGCGATTATCACCGTTGGCGTACTCGTTTACAGAAATACAGAACGTAATCTAAGAAAAGTACGCGATTCACGCTTGCGTTTCGAAAATGAATTCAAAAAAATTTATCAAGCCCGTTTCCCCAAGTATGTAATTATTGCATTTTCCTTTCTATCTATCTCTCATCGTAGTCGTAATTACACTTTCACAATTGACTTCTGCAGCAGTGCATATTCGCTCTTTAGCACTTAATTCGGTTATTTCCGCTATAGGTTTAACATTTGGCCTCTTGTTTGTTGACAGATGGAGACTCTCAACGCAATTGGCAATTGCTAACCAAAAAGAATACAGGGAGCATTAGGAACGGTAGGGCTAAGATGTAACGGGTCGCCAAAACTGTGAACGGGGACGACTACCACCACCCACTTCATCTACGATCAGGCGGGACGGGCGATTGCGGAGATCGATGCGGCGACCGGGCAGACCACTAGAGAGTATGTCTATGTGAATGGGCAGCAGATTGCTTTAGTGGACGACACTGGGACCGAGGACGAAGCGACTTATTTTGTACACAATGATCACCTGGGGACGCCGCAGCGGATTACGGATGAATCACAAAGCATTGTCTGGGCTGGCAGTTACGAGCCGTTTGGAGAGGTCGAGGAAACAGTAGCCAATATCGAGAACAACGTAAGGTTTCCTGGGCAGTATGAGGATGGGGAGTCCAAGCTGCATTACAATTACTTTAGGGATTATGACCCGACAACGGGAAGGTATGTGGAGAGTGACCCGATTGGGTTGAATGGCGGGATAAATTCGTATGAGTATGCGATAGGCAATCCAGTAACAATTGAGGACTATTTTGGATTAAATGCATTTGCAGCAACTCAAGCGAACAGAATGTCCAATCCTAGGCAAGGACCGTTTGGAGGAGTTTGCGGTCCTGAAGGGCGACCATCTGCTACATGGATTCCAGATGTATCTCCAGCGACGTGCAGAGAACACGATGAATGCTACTTGAATTGCGTGGCTGACTGTAGAGGAAATGAATGCAAATTAGACTGCGACCTTGAACTGCGCAAAAGGAATTTCCCATTTGGTTTCATCACTCAAATACTTGGACAATCTACCTATGATCGCCTTAAAAGAGAACAGGGTTGTGATAATTGCTAGTCACATAATAGAACTTGCGATCAGGATCTTACTGATATTTTACGGTAGTGCAGGTCTTTTTGGTATTGTTTGGTATGCAGGAGACCTTTATGTGTTGGATGCGTTATATGCAGTAAGTTATGGAATTCCTGCTGTTATATTAGGGTTCCTTCCTATGCGCAGTTACAAAAAATCAATTTGGATGATGTTGGCTTGCATTAGCACAGCTATTGCGGTTCTAGCTTGCGGGATACAAGGAGCTTATTATTGGCTATCAGAAGGCGTTCCAGTAGGGCTGGCGCTGGAGCAATTGTTTATTGTTTTATTATTTGTCTCATATTTGCTCGTAATACATAACCACAGGGGACACTGATAATTTGAGAACTTAAGAGGGTGTGAGGGTGTTCAAAACTCTGTGTCAGCCTAACAGCCATTACGGGCTGACGTATCGACAAGCTCGGCGTGCAGCATTTCACCGACACGGGGAATCACTGCGCCGTGCCCGGCTGTATAGAGATTTCTACGGTTTACACTGCCACACAGGCCAATAGAACTACTAATCCCAGACAGGGGGCCCTTCGGAATCCCAACCCGAGTGGCGAGGACTATTTCGGCTGGTCGGTGTCCGCCACCGGTCAAGGTGATATCGTCGTCGGCGCCTGGAACGATACGGTGAGCGGTGTTAACGCCGGCGCGGTCTATGTGTTCAACGGTAATGATGGTGCCTTGCTGCAGACCATCGCCAACCCGAACCCCAGCCCTGACTTTCGGTTTGGTTATTCACTGGCGACCACGGGCAGTGGCACCCTTGGCGTGGGATGGCGGGGCCGACAGCCAGTATCAGCACAGCTATTATGGATTTTTTCGTCGACAAGGGACAGCAGTTTTTCACCGACGAGATCAACCACCGCGCTGTCCCCCGGATGTACCTTTGTCAGTGAGCAGCTAACGTCCGCCTTATTGTCCTACGTCGTCGACCCGGCCTTGGGGGTTTACCTCGCGGAGAACAGTCCTGGGAATTATACTGATTTCTATGGCCTCAATGCGTTTGCGAATGTACCAAGAGCTAATAAGTACTCAAATCCAACAGCTGGCCCGTTCGGTGGTAAATGTGGGCCTGAAGGGTCCCGTAAAAGCACTTGGATTATTCCAGATTTAACGCCTGGAGCTTGTGATGAACATGTCAAGTGCTGGCTGAACTGCTGGAAACAATGTAAAGGTCAAGAATCTGGATGTCGCATTTATTGCGATGACCAGTTCGGAGATAAAAATCCACTTTACCTTTTCTTTGTTGTTGATAGACAGAGTAAGATTTACGAAGAGGGGCTTAAAAGATATTGTGACAAATGTTGAGAGGGTGTTCAAAACTCTGTGTCAGCCTAACAGCCATTACAGGCTGATATAGTCATCGAGTCGCTCCGGGAAGTGAATCGTCAGTTGCGACAGCGTCAAATTCCAGTTCTGAATTGGATGAGTCCAGCGCTCAGAGGCCTTCAGTATACCGGCGTAAAGCAACTTGAGTAAGCTGTTCTCGTTGGCAAAGCACGGGCGTGTCCACGATGTTGATGCGGTATTATAATTGAGCAGCGGAGCTGGCGATCCAGTCCCTGGTACTCGCTTTGCCGGGGAAAACGGCCTTGCCGTCGCGCCAAGCTTGCGCCCGAGAATGACACGGATATAGTGGGAGGCGGATCCATAATCAATGCTCAGGGGGCACTCAATAATGAAAAAGACAATCATCAACACACTTGCCGGCTTGCTCTTACTACTTGGCAGCCAGGCGTTTGCGGCGGACAATTCAGCGATCACCGGCACCTGGCTTATGTCACTGGATGCTCAGGGTATGCTGATCGATCTCGATCTGACCATCACTGAAACCACTGAAGGCCTGACAGGCTCCATGGGTTCCTCTGAATTCGGCGTGACGCCGGTCTCCGACGTGACGTTCGATGGCGACACCCTGAGCTTCAACGCGCCCGATCAACAGGGCGGCTCGGTGGATATCAAGATGACACTCGAGGAAGGCAAGCTGAGCGGGATGTTGAATTCCTCCATGGGGTCCATTCCGGCGACGGCTAGCAAGAAATAGAATCCTCGAGCAGGTAAAGGGCAACGCCCGCCATACACGCCCCTCAGGCCTTCCCTCGGGGGAGATCAAGGTTTGTCTGGGAAATCCAGCATCGGCTGGAGTTCCCGGAGCCTGCCTGTTGGAGCCGCGTAAATAGTCAAGTCCGCCTTGATGGGCGTTTCAGCGTCGTACAGTACCAGTCAGCCGCGGACTGATCGCCTGCTCTACGTTACCTTATAGCCAGGGTTACGGTTTACAATCAGCGGCTCATAAATAAAGTCAGATAATTCAAAGCTATAGCCCCCGCCTTTTTCCTCCGAATTCTGCACTCCTCCAGAATCGCGCACTTTTTCTTCATTTTCCGGCAGACGGGTCGTGACGGTTCTGGGCATATTGAACTATCCGGTTTCCATACGTTTTGAAGCCAGATCCACACGTTTTTCAATTGGGACAGTGCTCTGTCCTGAACTGCGGAGGAATCGATTGTGCGATGTCAAGTATATAACAATCTTAAGCTCGACCGCGTTGTCTCCAGTCTATGCAAAGCGGCACTGGCACTTTTTGTCACGTTGGTTTCATCAGTCGCCTCAGCCCAGACCAGCGAGGTGACGTTCCACGAAGATATTGAACCGATTTTGCAGCGTAGTTGTCAGAACTGCCACAGAGCCGGTGGCGTGGCACCGATGCCATTGGTTACTTACGAAGAAGTCGTGCCGTATGCAGGACTGATCGAATACAAAACCGGACTCCGCGACCGGGCTGGTGCAATGCCCCCGTGGTACATGGAGAAGGACGTCGGCATTCAGAACTACAAGCAGGATCCCTCGCTCAATGACGCCGAGATCACTGCTATCTCCACCTGGGCACGAAGCGGTACACCACGCGGCAACCCGGCTGACGCCCCTGAACCCCGGGTGTTCGATGACAGCGTCACCTGGACTGCGGGCGAGCCGGACCTGATCGTCAAAACCAATTCGGTAACCAAACTCGCGGGCACGCCCGACTGGTGGGGAGAAATTGACAGAGTTCCCACCGGCCTGACAGAAGATCGCTATGTCAAGTCAGTGGAAATTATTGAAGTGAACGACGTGAGTTCCACCACCGGTACGGGCCGCCAGACTGTAGGCGGGCGTTACATTTTTCACCACATGATCTGGAGTACCGCGGTACTTGACGAAAACGGTGAACGCGTGGGTGACCCCGTCTCGTGGCCCGTCCACGAAGTAGGTCGCAATGCGGACATCTTCGACCCTGACGGCGGCAGGCTACTGGAGGCAGGTTCCTACATCGTGTCTGACTCGGTACATCTGCATTCCAACGGTCTGGATACCACAGGTCATCTGGAAATCGGCTACCGATTCCACCCCGTAGGCTACGAGCCGAAGTATGAGCGGGTTTCTCTGGGACTGGGCAATGGTGTCGATATCAGCATCGCCGGCAACCAGAACAATCAGGAGCTGCACGCCTATTCCGTTCTGGAACAACCTACCAAGTACGTTACGTTTGAACCCCACCTGCATGCCCCCGGTGAACGCATGTGTCTCGAAGCGATCTGGGGATATACGGTGGAGACCCTGGCCTGTGTCGGCTACGACCATAACTGGGTTCGTGGCTACGCGTTTGAAGACGACTACGCGCCGTTGCTGCCCAAAGGCACGATCATGCACATAGTAGGCTACATGAATAATACCGATACCAACCCCAATGTGCCCGATCCGAGAAACTGGCAGGGTTCCGGTAACCGGTCGGTGACCAATATGTTTATTGATCTGGGTATCAAGGTCGCCATGACAGAAGAACAGTTTCTGGAGGAGATGGCTGAACGCCGCGAACGCCTTGATCTCGGTCCCAATGATCACGTCATCGGCTGCCCTCTGTGCGGTGCACCGCTGGTATCGCCTGTACTGGAAGACGTTGAAGCGGCTTCCGAAGACGAGGTTGTTGATGTGGCCGGGGAGTAATGGCGTATGAAAGCACGAACAATTGCAAGTGGAATGAAGTCAGGCATCGCCGCGGTGCTTGTTTTCGCCTGTCTGGGCCAGTTTGCCGGCGCACAGGAGTCGTTCCGTCGCGGCCAGCATATAGAACCGGCCTATGAAGGATGGTGGGAGAACGAAGACGGCACCTTCAGTTTCATTTTTGGCTACATGAATGAAAACTGGGAAGATGAGCTGGACGTGCCGGTGGGAGAGAACAACAGTTTTTCTCCGGGTGAACCCGACCGCGGACAACCCACTCACTTTTTACCGCGCAGGAACCGGTTCACTTTTGAGGTTGTGGTTCCTTCCGACTGGGGCGACAGGGAACTGGTGTGGACGCTCACCAGTAACGGGGAAACCCGACGAGCCTATGCCACACTGGCCACCGACTACACCATTGACAACATGGTGATCGCCTCGGAAACCGGTTCTCTGGGTGCCGGTACCAGCAGCCCGGAGTCGAGAGCGAACACCCCGCCAGAGATCACCGTTATCGGCGATACAATGCCGGGTAATCACACCCGCACCACTCGCGTGGGAGAGCCTTTAGCCCTCGTCTCCCGAGTGGACGATGATAAGCTGCCGGCGCCGCGACGCCAGACGGTGGAGCGCGGTGCCGAGAGCGCCCGCGAACGGCTGTTGACTCCGCCACGGCGAACGACGGTGGGCAAAACCAATGGGCTTTTTCTGTCCTGGAATGTCTACCGCGGCGATGCCAGTCAGGTGAAATTTGATCCGCCGCAGGTGAAACCCTGGGAAGACACCCGTACTTCGGCGAACTCCCCGTGGGCGCCGCTGTGGGAACCGCCTCCTGTCCCGGAAGACGGCCTGTATGAAGTCGATATCACCTTTGATTCTCCCGGCACCTACGTACTTTGGGCGCGGGCGGATGACGGCGGACTTTATGATGATCAATACGTCACCGTACATGTAACACCCTGATACAGACCCCGTTCGTTTCTCCTCGGCTCTCCATCAAGGCCGGTTGACGCGTTCAATATAACAACCCAAAAGCAATAATTATTAAAAGAAACCCAAGGAGTATAAACAATGCATAACACAAGTCATTTCAGGCCATACCGCAGAAAGCTTTTGTGCAGCAGCATTGTGGCGGCATTGGCCATCCCACTAAGCGCACACGCCCAGGACGAAGACAGAGAAATCGAAGAACTGGTTGTCACAGGTTCCTATATTCGAAACAGTTCCTTTAATGGGGCGTCACCCGTGGATACCCTGGAACAGGAAGCTGTACTCAATTCAGGTTCCATCAATATGGGTCAGTTCATGCGCGACCTGGTCTATACGGCAAACACCGACGCGGTATCCAACGTGTTGGGTGGCCCCGGTGGCGGTCAGGACGGCAATTCTGCCGGATTTAATCTCAGAGGTCTCGGACCCAGCAGCACACTCACCCTGTTCGACGGCAGCCGCACCGTCAACTCGGAGGAGGTCGTGTCCATTGTCCCCAGTATCGCATTGAGCCGCATGGAAGTGGTGCTTGACGGCGGAGCGGCCCTGTACGGTTCCGATGCGGTGGCAGGCGTGGTAAATATTATTCCCATCAAGGAATACGACGGAATTCGCACCCGCACTTTCTACAGCCGGGATGACGGAGGTGATTTTGAAGAATACAAGGCGTCGATGCTTTGGGGTCGCTCCTGGAACAATGTCAATACCGTGCTCGCGGTGGAAGGCTCAAAGAACACTCCGCTCAAGCGCGGTGAACGTTCACGTTATCTGCGTTTCGACAATGACCTGTTTCAGGATGGTCCTGGCGGTACCTATAGTTCGCTGGAAACCGGCGATGTGCTGATCGACCCCTCCTGCGGCACCTTTAACGAGGGCAACGAAGACAAGGGCAAGAACGGCAATCACCCCAGCGGCCGGCCGACCACTGTCAACGGTGGCAAGTGCATTTTTAACTATGGCCAATGGATTCAATACAACCGACCGCAGGAAGAAATATCGGTTTACTCCAGCACCACCTACCAGGCAACCGACTGGCTGGAGCTCGAAGCCCAGGTTGTTTTTGATCACCGGGTTTCGACATTCATCACCGAGCCGATGAGCCCCGTTTCCAGCGCCTGGAAACCGCAGGTCATCATGCCGGCCAATCATCCGGCAAATCCCATTGGCGAAGCGTTGATTCCGGTTTCCCTCCGGCTGTTCAGCGGCTTTGATCAGGGGCCAAAGCCAAGTTACGTCAAGAACGGATCCCAATGGGACGAATCGACTTATTACACCGACAGGTATAAATTCGGTGGGCGCTATGATATCGGCGGAAGCTGGACGGGCGAAACCTGGTTTACACACCAGCAACGCCGCTGGAGCCTGAAATCCTATGAAGGACTGGCGGATCACGTGATCGCTGGTCTGCAGGGCCAGGGCGGTCCGAATGGCGATCAGTGGTACAACCCATTGCTGTCTTCCGACCCGCGCTCTCCGTACTACGAGGAAGGTGTGACGAGCAATACCCAGGAAGTGGTTGACTGGCTTTTCGCGAAAGGCGATCGCATTCGCAGCCGAAACCGGCTGATGACCTTCGACTCATTTGTCACCGGTGAGTTATGGGATTTCCCCGCCGGCCCGGTGCAGATGGCTTATGGCGTTCACATTCGCGATTCGCGGGCAATCAGCAAACCGGATCGGCCGGCGTCGCTGGGTAACAACATCTCCACCTCATCCGGTGCCGGCGGCCCCGCCACTATTGCCCCAAACAGTGTGGATGACTCGCTGGTAAGGTCCACCTTCATGGAACTGGAAATCCCGATTCTGCACAACCTGTCAATGCAGGCCGCCGCGCGGTACGAAAAGTTTGAGGACATTGACCTGCGCACAACCACGCCCAAAGTCGCGTTTCGTTATGAACCATTTTCCAATCTGGCTATCCGCGCGTCGTGGGGTGAAGGCTTCCTGGCCCCGGCGGCCAACCAGATCGGTCCGATTCGCCTGACCAATTGCGGAATCGAACGCGACGGCGCCGACCCGATAACCGGTATCACGTTGCTGGGAGTGGAATCCTGTGTCTCCACCAACCCCAACCTGGGTGAGGAACAGTCGGTTATTAAAAATGTCGGTTTTACCTGGGAGCCGCTCGACGGGTTGTCCCTCGGACTGGATTACCAGGAAATCGACTTTGACGGCCGGATCGTATCCCCCGACAGCATAGACATTGTGAACGAACAGTTCCAAAGGATGCTGGCTGCCACCGGGCGATCCCCCGCCAGTTATGATCCCACCCCCGGTTCGGCCGACCGGCAGGCCGCGGAAGCGTGGCTGGATGCAAATCCCAACCCCCTACTGGTTCGCAGCCCAACCACGTACGGTCCGACACTGTTTATCGAGGTGCCGGAGAATGTCGAGTCGGTCAACGTCAAGGTATTTGACCTGAACGCTCGTTATACCTGGACGTCCTCGAACTATGGGCAATTCACCTTTGGCCTGGTCGGCTCTTACATCGACGAATACCTGCTCACTACCCTGGATGGCATTATCGACGTGAATGGCCTGCAAAACGGTGAAACAGGCAAGGCGCCGCCATTGCCCAAACTGAAGTACAACGGCAGCGTCGACTGGTTCATGGGCCAGCACTCCGCCAGGTTCGTGGCGCGCTACGTGGACGATGTCGGCTTTACCGACCGGGCGCCCATTACGCCGATTACGCCCGGTGTGGTGGACTCGGTGGAACGGCCGACCAATGTCAGGCATTCCTGGCAGGTGGACACCAACTACAGCTATGCCATGGACAGCCTGTTCGGATTTGGCCAGGACGTGATCCTGGGAGTCGGGATCAATAACCTGTTCGACTGGCAGCCGCAAAGACTGCCGATCCCCGGAGGTTTTGAAACGAGGCTGTATGATCCGTTTGGCAGAACGCTTTCATTCAGCATGGAAGTTTCTCTGTAAGCAATCAGCACCTCTCGGGTGCCGGGAAACAGCGCTTGCTGTCTCCCGGCACCCGGGAGTTTAACCGCGCCGAAAACAACGGACATCGGTTTATCCTATGCTGTAAACTTGATCGTAAAATTCAATGGCGGAGCGCTTTCCATGCTGATTTCAAACTCTGTGATGCGGGCGAAATTCGCGTTCCGGCATTTTAGCAAATGCACACTTTTTTTTATCACTGCCTTTCTATCAGGCCAGTCTCTCGGCCAGATCGGTTCTGACACGACCGTAGTTTATCCCGCCGCGTATTTCGCTCAATTCGAACCTGTCACTGTCGGCGATATGCTGGACAGGATTCCAGGAATTTCACTCGCCCTGGGTGAAAATACGAACGGCAGTCAAAACAATGAAACCCGGGGGCTGGGGGGAAGTGCGCAGATTCTGATCGATGGCAAGCGAATGGCCGGCAAGGAAAACGAAGCCGCGAGCCAGCTGGACAGAATTCCTGCAGAACAGGTCGAGCGGATAGAGATTATCCGGGGCTCCACCGCGGCGCTCGATGTAAGCAACAGCGGCCAGCTGATCAATATTGTATTACTTGAACAATCCCTTACCGACAGCCTGTCCGTCAGCGGCGGTTTGGTCGGGTTCGCTGAAAACCGTATTGAGCCGGCCGGTTCAATCGCCTATAGCGCACGTTCAGGCAGACTTTCGTACCTGTTGAGCGCCGAACTGGAACCGGGTTTCGAACGGCTTGAAAGCCGTGAGTACAGCTTTCTGGGCGATCTGTCACCGAACGATATCGTTACCCTGGAGCAGGAGAAGGATTTGACGACGCTGAGCATCAACGGAAATTTGATTTTTGACCTTAGTGAGACTGACCGCATCGCCTTCAATGCGCTTTACCGGGAAGCCGATCCGCCGGTCACGCTGCAGCGCAACATCACCGACCTGACAGTTTCACCTTCTGTCACCTATTACGAAAGTGAGAATATTGCCGCCGACAGTGACAACTGGGAAATCGGAGGAGACTTTGACCACCGGTTTGCCGACGGCGGAAGTTACAAATTTCTTTTTATCGCCAACGAACTGAACAATGACAGCACGCGGGAACGTTATCGCGGCTTGCTCAGTACCGGCACAGGCGCAAAAAACCTGTTCCTTGATTCCGCTACCCGCACCCGTGAGAGAATCATGCGCACGTCGTACACATTCGACCCGCTGAGTACCATGGGGATGGAAGTGGGTGTGGAGCGTGCCCAGACAATTCTTGATTCGCGCCTGAAGCGCGGACTAGACATTCCGGGACAGCCGAACGATTCGTACGGTGGCCTGGTGCCGGCCGATTTACCGCTTTCCGACTCCAGTGTTGAGGAAATCCGCCTCGAGTCATTTGTCATCAGCACGTGGCAGCCCAACCCACGGCACTCTCTGGAAACCACCTTGCTTCTGGAACTCTCGGAAATTCGCCAGACCGGTGACATCACCAACACCAGAGACTTTGACTTCATCAGACCCAAGCTGGACTATCGCTTTGACCTGAATCCTCAGACACAGTTACGGGTTTCCGCTGAGCGAGTCGTCTCGCAGTTGAACTTTGCGGATTTTGTGGCCGCTACTGAAACCCGCGACGATGATCAGGACGTGATAGGAGGCAACGCGGAACTGGTGCAGGAGGAGTCGTGGCAGTACAACCTGAATCTGGAATATCGTTTACCCAGCGATGCCGGGTTACTCAATGCCAATGTCTACTACTACGACATTGAGAACGTGATAGGACGCATTGATGTCTCAACCGGTCCCGACCGGTTGCAGACCGTCAACGGCAATGCCGGTGACGGCAAGGTGCTGGGCCTGAACGTGTACGGCAGCGTCAGGCTCGGATTTATCAATCTGCCACAGGCTCTGGTCACCGGCGGCGTTAACGTGAGAGACTCCGCAATTGATGATCCTCTGATCGGTTTTGAACGTCGGGTTGTACCTTATGACCGGGGCAACTTCCGGCTCGGTTTCCGTCACGATGTCGTGTCACGGGGATTAAATTACGGATTTAACTACCGTGACGGAATTGATGGCAACCGGCCGTTCTGGGACATCGACAAGGTACAGTTCCTCGCATCCAACAGTGACTTGACTGTCTTTGCGGAAAAGCAGGGTTTCAACGGACTGACGTTCCGTGCCGAATGGATAAACGCGCTGGATTATGAGAAATGCACTGAACGACGTCGCTATCAGGGGCGACTTTCCCAAGGTGTTTTGCAGGAAGTCGAGTATAACTGCAGCACCGTCGGTCACCAGGTCAGGTTGAATGTTCGCGGAACGTTCTAGTGTGCCGCCATGGCGGACGAACGGAGGCAGCTTTTTGTCTTGCAATGACCTGAGGCCGCTATTATTGTTGCTGCACTATGACCTGGCTAAATGACACAATTGCCTCACTGGCAATCTCACAGTTATTCCTGCTGGGAAGCTTTTTCCTGATTCATCACAACTGGCGCTTTCTGAGCCGTCTGATGATTCTGTTCAGCATTTGCCTGATTGCCTATTTATTGACCACCACCTCAGCGGTTTCAGCAATGCCATTGCTGGAACTTCTCCTTTTGCGGCTTGCCATCGCCACTCCGGCTGTACTGTGGCTTATCGCCAGGGAACTGTTTGTCGACACCGGCGAAACCCCGCGGGTCGCTTGGTGGTTGATGGGGTACTACCTGCTGGTCCGTGCGCTTGGCGTTCCGTTTTACTCTCCGGAGTCCACCTATGGTGACTTCTGGTTTCTGCTGATCTATGTCATTCCCCAAGTCATCATGCTGGGCTTTTCCATCCATTCGATCTACATCGCATTCAGTGGGCGCGGTGACGATTTGATTGAAGAACGCAGGCGCGTGCGGGTGCCGTTTGTCATCAGCATGGGCGCTTTGCTGGCGGTGATCGTAGGTAACGGCTTTTTTTCGTTTTCCGATCCAATGCTGGACCGCTTACGGTTCCTGTCGTATTCCGGCCTGCCTGTTATGTTGTTTTCGCTCTACACATTTTTGATCACGTTCGCGTTCAACCTGACTATTTTCCGTCTGCACGGCGATGCGTTCTCCCTGATTGTGCAGTCTGAGCCGACGACCGGGGGCGAGCCACCGCAGGTTGAAAGGGTACGGAGAGTCGATTCGAAACTGGTTGACCGGATTCTCGCAACCATCGAAAAGGACCGCTATTACGCGGAAATGGGACTGACTATCGGAGACCTCGCGGAGAGGCTGTCCATACAGGAATACAAACTGAGGAAGATTATCAACAAGCAGATGCATTACCGCAACTTCAATCAGTTCCTTAATTACTTTCGCATCAGGGACGCGTGCGAGAGACTGAAAGGCACCGACGAATCAGTCGCCAACATCGCGATGGAAGTCGGTTATGCTTCGCTGTCGTCGTTCAACAAGGCATTCAAGGATATTCAGGGTGTGCCGCCAAGAACGTATCGCGTGGACGCGACGCGGGAACCGCATGCAGGGGCATGAGCGCCTCTTGTTTACAACCTTGCGCGATCAGCGGCTGAGTGTACCAAACGGTCCAAAGGCGGTTTGAGCGGGCAAAATGTGGCATCGTATGCCTACCACACCGTGTCAAGCAGCTCGCTCTCTCGTAGCTTTTTGTCTGCGGTTACAAGTTGAGCGTTGTTGATAACGGATGTTGCGGCAATGATACGGTCGGCGTGATCGTCGCTGACGTCGTTTCCAAAATTGGTAGATAGCTCGGCTATTTCAGGAGAAATGGAAATAACCGAAACGTTTCGGGATTGGAGAAAGAGGTTTATGAAACCGGCAGCAGATGCGGCGACTTCAATGCGGTCTTTTTTGATCAGCATTGAAATTTCCCATAGTGAAATATCTGAAATTATCAACGCGTCGTGTTCATCTGCCCTGTTAACAACTTTTAGCGCTTTGGCTGTAATCCGGGATTGCTCCAAGGCGTCCCAGACGATAGCGCAGGTGTCCATAAGAATCATGACATCGCGTCCCAGTCACGTTCGACAGGACTGGTAACATCATGAACCTTTGCCGTAGCTGCCAGCTCTTGCAACTGCTTTTTGGCGGTCGCTCTTTTTTGCACCGGGGGTGTTAAAGTTGCCAAAACTCTGCCATTAGTCGTTACAGTAATCTGCTGGCCGGCGCTCACTTTTTCTAGATATTTCAGTAAATTGGCTCTAAAATCGCTAATATTTGTTTTCATTGGAGTATCTGGATGTCGTTGTACAACATGATTGTACAAGTCTATGGCAGAAGGCATGACGAGTCAAAGCACTACTCAAGGCACCACTCAGGCACTTCGCACAAAAACGCGCGCCGGAGATTGAAGCGCTAGTCTCTAAAGAGTATGGAATTTATGCAATCCAAGGAACACTGGGAGAAGGTCTACTCCAGTAAAAAAGCCGATGAAGTCAGCTGGTTTCAGCGTCATGCAGAATTATCACTGAAGATTATTCGCGATAATCACGTACCCGCAGACGGGGCAATTATTGATGTTGGAGGCGGGGCATCAATCCTTGTCGATGACTTGATTGAAAACGGATACTCTGAAATTACCGTGCTTGATCTTTCCGCTACTGCGTTGGAGAAAGCAAAAGCAAGATTGGGTGCCAAAGCATCGTCAGTGAGATGGCTGGAAGCCAACGTTCTTGATGTGGATCTGCCGGCCAATGGCTATGATGTATGGCACGACAGGGCGGTTTTTCATTTTCTTACTTCACACACTGAACGGCACAGGTACGTGCAACAGGTGCTTCGTGCGGTGAAGCCAGGAGGCCTGGTCATAGTCGCGACGTTTGCCGAGGATGGTCCTGATAAGTGCAGCGGCCTTCCTGTCATGCGCTATAGCACATCGGCGCTTCACTCGGAGTTTGGCAAGCCATTTGAACTGCTTGGGTCAGAACCCGAGTTGCACCGCACGCCGGCCGGGAACGAACAAAAGTTTGTTTACTGCTTTTGCAAACGTGGATAAACGGGGTCAGCGAATAAATGGGGTCAGAGTAAAATTACTGTTGTTGGCCAGGCAAACTACTGTATTTTTACTCTGACCCCATTTATTCAACGTTCAGGCCAGTGATAAAGCCAAAGAGTACAACTCGGCTGACGGTGACCGCTTGTACGTGCGCGTCAAACCCAGCGGACAAAGTCTGGATCTTTGGTTATTCTGTCGAGAGGTCATACGAACATTCTTCAACGTCGAACTCCGGAGCATAAATCCAACCGGTGCCAGCTTGGTAATAGGAGAACTTACCTCTAGCGCAAAGTGGGTCCCACGTCACCCCTTGAGAACTTGAATCGTATTTATAAGCGTATAACCTAGCTTCAGCATGTGCGGACATAACATAGACGCCTGGAGACACTTCTGTAAGGTTTATATCAGCATACCCGTAGGCATTTGCTGAATCACTAGCTATTTGCTGCCCACTCTGGTAGATGTTTCCCCATGTATAATTGTGCACTTCAACTTCCAACGCCCCAACAATTTGCGGCTCACTTTGTACCCAAAGTATGCAATCAGAATACCAGGCAGTCGAGCTTCCAAACCAGCCAGGGAGGCAGTCTGCAGTAACTGCGGCGGTTGCAATTTGTGGAATAGTAGTGATCGAAAATAGCATTCCCAGGGTTACAATAATCTTCTTCATATCAATGGCCTCCACATGTAGCTTCGATTGATTCTGCAGGATTTGCAGATGAGAGTACATTCTGGTGAAAATAGGAAGTCGCAGCCCGGGCCATTCTTTCCCTTTGGATTATCAAATACTCATTCCATTCTTCCTGATTCTGAGTCCCGATAACTTTCTCAATAGCAGAAATCGCTACTGAGTATAGATCTATCGATTCTTCGCCCTGCTCACGCAACTTGACATCATAAGCACTTAACGAGACGTCAACCTGATTGACAGCGTTGTTTGATCCATTTGAAGTGGCCCACTCACCACACATAGCTTGCACGCGCTCAATTTCCAGATCCAGGTGGTGGTTTTCAATTGGCTTGATAATCCGCAATATCTCGTCGACTTGATCAGTATCGAGCTCTAGGAATGCAGTGAGATCGCCAGCCATGTTGCCGTTTGTAAGTTGGACAGCCAGGTATCTAATTACCTCACTCTCGATTTCTTGTGCGGTCTTTGATCTCCTTTCAAAGCTGTTTTCAACATTAACAACAACCCGTTCACCAGACGCAGGTTCTGTAGAGTCCCCTTGCCCATAAATATAGTCTTGGGCGACAGACGTACCAGCGATTCCAATGAGATAGAATGCTGGTGGAATTTTAAATTTCATTGATTAGTCTCCAATTTCGATATTTTGAATGCTCCAAGCCTATTAAGTTATCGGGACAAAGAATCAACTACTCATCCCACGAATAATGTTACATTGAATACCATAATGGAACAGCCCCTGTGTCAAAATGGGACAGCAATACCCGTCTATGGTGGATTTGTGGCCGCTTGAAGCACTTCCGGACTGGCACGCTTCCTGCACTACAGACATGATGCATGGACCCCGGGGCACCTGATGAACGGTATTTTCCTGAAGCTGACACTCCGTAACCTGTTGCGCGACCGCTTGTACACCCTCATCAACGTGTTGAGCCTGGCGACCGGCATGGCCTGTTTTTTTCTCGTCGCAGTTTATATTCACCAGGAACTGAATTACGACCGCCACCATGACAATTACGCGCGGATTTACCGTGCGGTGAATGAATTCACCACTCCCGGCAATACGCAGCCCTATGCCACGGCTCTGACCTCCAGCCAACTCGGGCCAATGATGCAGCGGGATTTTCCGGAAATAGAGCAGTTCGTCAGGTTCCGGGAGCTACCTAATGCAGGTGAACAGATAGCTATCGGTATGCAGGCCGCAAACGGAGAAGAACGTTTGCTGTACAACTGGGATAGTCAGCGCATTCTGCTCGTGGACGACAATGTGTTCGAGGTCTTTTCTCACCATCTGATCCGCGGCGACGCGGTTAGCGCTCTCGAACCACCCATGACCGTTGTCATCAGCGAGTCGCTCGCCGAGCGCTATTTTGGGCCGGGCAACCCGCTTGGCGAAATCCTGTTGATAGCTGACCAGTCGTATACAATAACCGGCGTGTTCGAAAACATGCCAGTGACATCCCACCTTCACTATGACGCCCTGCTTTCAATCAACCAGCTAACCCAGTCCAACCCCGGCAGCCCCCAGGCGCGGTTGGAACTCGGATACCCCCAGGTTTTTACCTACTTTCTGCTGCCTGCCGGGATCGATGCGACGGATTTTGCCGGCATTGGAAATGACTTTGCCGACCGATACATGACGGGAGACGGATTCAGCCGCTACGCCACCCGCATCTACGTTGAGCCCCTGTCGAGCCTTTATCTCAGTTCCACGGCGGCTGATGATTTCAGTTCAGCGAATCTCTTTTTTATCTATTCAGTTGGAGCTATCGGCCTATTGATACTTTCAATTGCCTGCATCAACTACATTAACCTGGCGACAACACGGTCGCTCCGGTTTGAGAAATCGGTTGATCTGCAGAAGCTGTTGGGCGCCGGCCAGTCGCAGCTTTTCTGGCAATTTTTACTGGAAGCGCTCCTGTTGTCCGCCACCTCTTTTGTGATTGCCATTGCCGCCGTGGAGGCCACGCTCGCGACCACATCGATCAGCGAACTCTTTGGACGCAGCGCCATGAGCATGATGGAAGAGCGGGGATTGTTGTTCGCTCTGGGAGCGGTCAGCTTGTCGGTAGGATTGCTTTCAGGTTTCTATCCAGCCGTTCAACTTACCGGCCTGGGATTTCCTCGCGGCACACAGCGCAGACACCAGACCTTCAGGCCCGACCGACTCTTGCGGCAGACGCTTGTCTTCACTCAATTCTGCCTCTCGATCATGGTGCTGGCGAGTGTGATGATCATGTTTCTGCAAATGAACTTTCTTAACAATCGTTCTCTGGGGTTTGAGAAGGACAACAAGCTGGTGGTGGACATCATTGGCGCGTCAGGGATTGAGCGACTAAGCAGTTTCATGGAAACCCTGACCGCTCAGGCCGGCATCCTTGGCGCAACCGTGACCACCTCGATTCCCGGGCGGCCGATTTCCTATCAGCCGGGGATGAGTATCCAGACTGAAGCGGAAGCGATGACCAGCGGCGGCCTGCGCAGAATCGGCATCGATGAAAACTTTCTGCAGGTGATGGGCCTTGAGCTTCTGGCGGGCCGAAACCTGGAGCCGGGCGCCCACACCAACGCCATCGTACCTGTCCTTGTCAATGAAACGGCGGTTGCCGCCCTGGGATGGACATCACCCATCGGCAAACGACTGCAGTGGAATGGCTACCAGGGAACGGTAGTTGGTGTCGTGAATGATTTTAATTTTCAGGGCCTGCACAACCCGGTGGAAGCCCTGTTTCTGCACCCTCAGGCTCTGGGATTATCCAGCCTGGATCAACAGAGGCGGGCAACCGCCGATCGGGCGCTGGTACTGGATGTGGTCGCGGGTTCCCAAGCTGAGATACTTCCCTTCATCCAGTCCGCGTGGAATGACTTTGACGCTCAAGCGCCATTCGCCTATACCTATGTCCGCGATGAGTTGAATGCGCTGTACTTGTCCGAACAAACCCAGATGAGGCTTGTCGCTATTTTCGCCGGCCTTTGCCTGATGCTCTCCTGCCTGGGCCTGTTCGGATTGATGGCCTTCACCACTAAACAACGCACCAAGGAAGTAGGCATACGTAAAACCCTCGGCGCCACCGCCAGCCAGATCATTCTGCTGTTTTTTGGAAAGATTCTCACCCTGATCGCCTGCGCAAGCGTGGTCGCCTCAACAATCGCATGGTGGGTGGCTATGGACTGGCTGGAGCGATTTCACTATCGCATAGAACTCAGTCTGTGGATGTTCGTTGCCTCATTGGCGATGGCCGTGGGCATCGCTTTTTTGACCGTCGCGGGACAATCCTGGGGAGTGGCGAGGCAAAATCCGGTGACGGCGCTTCGGTATGAATAAATGGCAATAAATGGGGTCAGAGTAAAAATACAGTAGTTTAGTGAAAAACAGGACGCGCAAAGATTCGAGCGTGCATATATACACATGGCCCCTGGATCCGTGCGATGCCTTATCCCCCCCCGTCGTGATCGGCTATAATCGAGGCTTGTGAACCGGATTTCCCTGACCTATGCCCGCTGACCTGCAAGCGCTCTACCCCAAACTGATCAATCTGTTGCTGGACACGGTCTTCGTGGTCGATGGGGACGACCAGATCGTCTTTGTCAGCGATGCCTGTGAGACATTGCTCGGTTACCGTGCCGACGAACTGACCGGCACCTCGATCACCGACTACTGGCATCCTGACGACCTGGTGGCCACACGGGCTTCTGTTCACCGGGTCATGAGCGGTCAGCCCCACATCGATTTCCATAATCGTTATATCCGCAAGGATGGCGGAGTCGTGAACATCCTATGGTCCGCCCAGTGGTTCGAGAAAGAGGGTGTGAGGATCGGTGTCGCGCGGGACGTGACGGCCCTCAGGCAGGCCGAGAACGAATTGCGCTTCCTCGCCCACCATGATCCGCTGACAGCACTGACCAACCGATCGCTGTTCTATGATCGAGTGGAGTCGGCTCTGCGTGAGGTCCGCCGCCACCAGAGTGGTCTGGCTTTGCTGTTTCTGGATATCAATGACTTCAAGCGTGTCAATGATGTCCATGGACATGCGATGGGTGATCGTGTGCTCTGTACGGTCGCACGACGGCTGGAAGGCTGCGTACGTGAGACGGACACGGTGGCCCGGATGGGTGGTGATGAATTCACTGTTTTGTTGACGCGCATCCAGTCGGCCGATGACGTTTCCAGGAAGGTGGAGCAGATTCTCGCGGTCATGGCCGAGCCGCTGGGCGCTGAATTCGGCGGGATTAAAATGCCCTCCTGCAGTATCGGCGTAGCCTGTTATCCCACGGACGGCGAGGATGCCGATACCCTGCTGAACTATGCGGACGGCGATATGTACTGGATGAAAAGGCGCCGCTCGGGAGTTGCCTGAGATAAATGGGGTCAGAGTAAAAATACAGTAGTTTCAAACTACTGTATTTTTACTCTGACCCCATTTATTTTACCTGGATGTGTATTTCGTGAATGAGCTGCCCGCCAATGGCAGGGAGGCGGGGCCTTCGGCGGCGAACACATTGCCGTCCGCATCCACTGCCACTCCTTCTCCGGCGGTGCCTTGCTCACCCCGGCTTTCAGTCTGATAGCCCGGGATGAAAGCCACGATGCGATCCTCATCCAATGGGCCGATGCGCACACCGCAATGCCAGGGTTCGTGTCGCGTTGGGCCCGACTCGGAATCGATGGCATAGACCATGTCATCGGCGGTGATAAACAGACCACTGATGCGGCCGTAGGTGTAACGTGATTCCAGGTAATTGCCATCCTGGTCAAAAATCTCGATGCGATGGTTGCCGCGGTCGGCAACCCACAGGCGTCCCTGGGAATCGAATTCCAGGGCATGGGGAGTGCGGAATTCACCGTGGGCGGTGCCAAGGCGACCCCATTCCGCGAGGTAACTGCCGTCGGGCGCGAATTTCACGATGCGACCGGTCTGTCCGCTACGTCGGCCTTCTTCAATTTCCTGATCATTGAGCATGTTCTGACCACTGTGTCCATCGGCCACGTAGATACTGCCATCAGGCCCGACGATGACATCGTTCGGCTGATTGAAATGGCTGCGATCATTCCCGGGCTGTCCCGCCGTGCCCAGGCTCATAAGCAATTCACCATCGGGACTGAATTTGTGTACCTGATGCCCCTTGGTGCCTTCTGCATTGGCGGCAAAATCCGCCACCCACACGTTGCCTTCATCGTCCACATGGATACCGTGGGGAGTCACCATGATGCCCGCACCAAAATTCGCCAGAATCTCGCCGCTGTGACGATCGAATTTGAAGATGGGATCGACAGGATTGCTGTCACAGTTGACACCGGGCCCGCCCGCTGAACCGGAACCGCAACGTTCATAGGCCACAACGTGTCCATCGGTTGGATCAATATCGATCCCCGCGGTGGAACCCCAGTCACGCCCTGCCGGCAGATCACCCCAGTCGTTGATAACATTGGGATTGGGGTTGGGAAATCCTTCGCCCGTGATAATGTTGCCATTCTGGCCCACGGCATTGCCGGCCAGCAGTGCCGCCGCGCAAAGGACTGCCATTCTGAATCGATTGTAGAACATAATCTCACCTCTCTTTTTTCGATAAATGGGGTCAGAGTAAAAATACAGTAGTTCGGTCAGGCCAACTACTGTATTTTTACTCTGACCCCATTCATCCAACTCAGAAAGTCGCGTTTGCGTTGAAGGGACTGGCTGTTCCGCCTTCAATCGGATTGATCTGGATTGATACCATGAATTCCCAGCGCTGCAGGCGCCGGGCTACTTCCGCGACGTCCTTGAGATAGCCATTGTCCACGATGGGTAAACCGATATTGACTTGGGTGAGCTGATGCACCGGGCGATTGATGCCTTCCACGCCGGAGGGTTGCACGTCGTTTACCGCATCACTTACCAGCAGCGCCACGTCGCGTTCGCGCAGCCAGGGCAGGACTGAAGCATGCAGCCCCGCGCCGCCCCGGTTGTAATACCACGGACCCACGTCTTCCCTTCGCTCCCAACGCCCCCCGCGGATCAGCAAGGCATCGCCGCTGCCGATGGTGACGCCGGCGAACTCCTCCCAGGCTTCCAGGTCTTCCACATAGATGGGCGTGCTGGGTTCGAGATAGTCGACGCCCTTGAGCAAGGGCATGTCCACCAGCACCCCGCGGGTAACGTAGGAAGTTCCCATCTTGTCGATGGCGAGGTCATGACAGCCCTCGGCGGTGAGGTTCTGCGGATAGCCATTGAAGATCACATATTCCCCGTCGATTTCGCTGCGGTAATGACACAGCGCGTCGAGGTGGGACAGCATGCCGTCGTGCAGGGAAAACTGGATTTCATCCAGTGCGAAACTCGGCATTCCAGTATCCGGATCGATGCGGCTCATCCAGTGGTCCGTGGGGCCGAATGACTGGCTGTCTATGGCCACTTCCGAAGTGACAAAATGCTGCAGGGTGACGGTGATGCCATCCTGCACCAGCCCCGCCGCCTGCCGGGTTTTGGCAGGCGTAATCAGGTTGAGTGTGCCGCGCTGATCATCGCCACCCCAGCGCCCCCAATTGGACAGCTCGGTTTCCCAGCGTTTCAGGGTTTCCAGAGTCACCAGCCGATGCGGCTCCTGGGTGGAGGGGTGAGCCCGGAACTCCTGATCCTGTTCCCTTTCCTGCGCCGCGAAAACTCCCATCGCCAGCACGGCGGCTGCCACTGCCGCGAGTTTCAGTGGTCCGGTTTTGTGAACATGCAGTGACATTGGGTACATCCTCAAGAAGTATGAGTTGATTCCGACCGTTCTCTCTGAAGTGTATGGCAGTCACCTTCGCCCTGGCAAGGCGAACACCCAAACCACCCCCCCTTGTGGAACAAAAGTCGCGGTTCCTCTTGCCTGGTCGATGCGCGCCGTCATGCTGGCCGCGTCGACGCCCCAGCCCGACTGCACGGCAACGTACTGCCTGCCGTCAACAGAAAACGTCGAGGGGACGCCGATGATTCCGGAGTTGGTGCGAAAGCGCCACAGCTCTTCGCCGCTGCGAGCGTCGTGGGCGCGAAAATAGCGATCGGGGGTGCCGCCGCTGAATACCAGGTTGCCGGCGGTGGTGAGGATGCCGCCCCAGTTGTGAGACGGGAATTCGCGTGTCCACACTTGTTCGCCGGTGTTCATGTCCCAGGCCTGGATTTCCCCGATGTGATCGGCGCCTTCGCGCAAGCTCATCTGCGAGCGGGCACCCATATAAGCGCTGCCGGGTGTATACGTTACCTCGGTGCCCTCGATACTGCCGCAGGTGTTCTCGTTGGCGGGGATATAGACCAGGCCGGTGTCGGGGTTGTAGGCGGCGGGAGGCCAGTCCTTGCCGCCCCACAGCGATGGGCAAAAATCCGTCACAGCGCCGGTGACCGGCTTGTGATTCGGGTCGTAGCTGGGACGGCCGGTCTGTGGGTCGATCCCGGTAAAGGCATTCTGGTACACATAGGGCTCGGCGGCGACAAAATTGATGGCGTTGGCCTCACGTTCCAGCAGCCACAGATAACCGTTGCGGCCGGCATGCACCAGCGAATCCATAGTGCGCCCGCCGCGCGTGACCGGCATGAGGATCGGCGTGGAGACCTCGTCCCAGTCCCAGGAGCCATTCCAGTGATACTGATGGTGGGCGCGAATGGCGCCGGTCTCTATATCAAGGGCGAGTACCGAGTTGGTGTAGAGATTATCCCCGGGGCGCTGGTCGCCGATCCAGGGTCCTGGATTTCCCGTTCCAAAATAAGCCAGACCCAGCTCCGGGTCGTAATGGCCCGGTACCCAGACGGCGGCGCCTCCGGTGCGCCAGGACTCACCGGGCCAGGTGTCATTACCGGGCTCACCAGGAGCCGGCACAGTGTAGGTGCGCCAGGCCTCCTCACCGGTTTCGGCATCCAAAGCCACCACGAAGCCTCTGATTCCCAGTTCCCCGCCGGAGGTGCCAACCAGGATCTTGCCATCGATGGCGAGTGGCGCCATGGTGATGTAGTAGCCAAAATTGTTGTCCTGGACAGGCGTGTTCCACAGCACGTCGCCAGTGCGGGCGTCCAGTGCCACCACCCGGGCGTCCAGTGTTGCTGTGTAGACTTTGTCCCCGTAGAGAGCCACACCCCGGTTGGTGCGGTGAAACGCGATATACGGTTCACGCAGCGCATGTTGATAACGCCACAACAAGTCGCCGGATACCGCATCCAGCGCATAAACCAGGTTACCGGGTGTAGTGATGAACATGATCCCGTCGTTGACGACGGGCGGAGACTCGTGCCCGCCGTCCATACCGGTGGAAAAAGCCCAAACCGGCTGCAACCGGCCAACGTTGGCGGCATTGATCTGATCCAGGGAACTGTAACCCCAGCCATCGAGAGTGCCGCGGTAAGAAAGCCAGTTGCGAGCTTCGGGATCAAGGAGGCGCTGGTCGGTAACCGTGCTGTAGTCGGTAATCGGCTCCTGTGCCAACGTTGCTGCGCAGGTGAGGCAAAGAAAAGCCATTGGGGCCAGAAAACTGGAATTTTGAACGGCAGGCATCACGGGTCCTCATCTACGATTTCAGGCTCGGCACTAACATATATCACCCTGTTCCCGCTTCGGCAATCATGCGACCCTGCCGGTGGCATTGGCGCCAGTGTTCCAGCCGCCGCCGGCTACGATCCGAAGCGCGCCTTGGCCTCCCGCCGACGAGCATGCAGCACCGGCTCCGTGTAGCCATTGGGCTGCTCGCGGCCCCGGAACACCAGATCGCAGGCGGCCTGAAAAGCCAGGCTGCCCTCGAAAGCTTTCGCCATGGGACGATAGTCTGGTACGCCCGCGTTCTGCTCGTCGACCACCGCGGCCATACGTTTCAGGGTATCCATGACCTGGGTCTGGCTACAGATCCCGTGGTGAAGCCAGTTGGCGATGTGCTGGCTCGAGATACGCAGGGTCGCCCGGTCTTCCATGAGCCCCACATTGCGGATGTCAGGAACCTTGGAGCAGCCCACGCCATGCTCCACCCAGCGCACCACATAGCCGAGGATGCCCTGGGTGTTATTGTCCAGCTCCGCCTGCACCTCAGCGGAGGATAACCGGCGGTTGCCCAGTAACGGCATCTTGAGGATGTCATCGACGCTGGCCGGCGGGCGGCTCTTCAACTCCCGCTGGCGCGCAAATACGTCCACGCGGTGATAGTGGATGGCATGCAGGGTGGCCGCGGTGGGTGACGGCACCCAGGCTGTATTGGCGCCCGCCCGCGGATGGTTGATCTTGGCGGCAAGCATCTCCTTCATCTCGTCGGGCTTCGGCCACATGCCCTTGCCGATCTGAGCCTTGCCGCTGAACCCCGCGGCGAGGCCGATATCGACATTGGCGTTCTCATAAGCCTGAATCCACGGCTCGCCCTTGATCTCCTCTTTGCGCAGGAACGGGCCCGCCTCCATGCTGGTATGGATCTCGTCACCGGTTCGGTCGAGAAAGCCGGTGTTGATGAACACCACCCGTTCCTTCGCCGCGGCGATGCAGGCTGCGAGGTTCACTGTGGTGCGGCGTTCCTCGTCCATGATCCCCAGCTTGATCGTGTTGCGCGAGAGGCCCAGCAGGTTCTCCACCCGGGAGAACAGCGCGCAGGTGAATGCCACCTCCGCCGGTCCATGCATCTTGGGCTTGACAATGTAAATGCTGCCAGTGCGCGAGTTTCTTACCTTGGCAATGCCCTTCAGGTCGTGCATGGCACACAGGCTGGTCACCGCGGCATCAAGGATGCCCTCCGGCACCTCGTCTCCCTCCGGACCGAGTACCGCGTCGGTGGTCATCAGATGACCTACGTTGCGAACCAGCATCAGACTGCGTCCATGCAGGGTGAGCGGCCGTCCATCGCGTCCTGTGTACTCCCGATCCGGATTCAGCCGCCGGGTGATGGTCTTGCCTCCTTTATCGAGCACCTCCTCGAGGTTGCCTTTCATCAGCCCTAACCAATTACCGTACACGATGCACTTGTCCGCGGCATCCACGGCCGCAACGGAATCCTCGCAGTCCTGAATGGTGGTGGTAGCGGCTTCCATCACCACGTCCTTGACGCCCGCGGCGTGGGCCGAACCCACCGGATGCCCTCGGTCCACCTGAATTTCCACATGGAGACCGTTATTGCGCAGCAGGATCACGCTTGGCTCATCCTCACCGATGAAGCCGACAAACTGCGCCGGATCGGCGAGCGTGGTGCTGCCGCCGTCCTTCAGCACAGCCCGGAGTTGTCGATCACCGTCGTGCTTCCCGATGGCGTAAGTGGCTACCTCACCATGGCGGGCCCCCTCAAGCGGCGCGATTTCGTCCAGAATCTCGCCGGCCTGCGCCATCACCAACTCGCCCCGGGCCGGATTATAGTCGGCACCCTTGTCGCAGCCCGGCTCCTGAGGAAGCACGTCGGTGCCGTAGAGTGCATCGTACAGGCTGCCCCATCGGGCATTGGCGGCATTCAGGGCATAACGGGCGTTGGTAACCGGTACTACGAGTTGCGGTCCGGCGAGGCTGGCAATTTCGTGGTCAACATCGGTGGTGGCGATCACCAAGTCGGCCGGCGCCGGCAGCAGATAGGCAATCTCGGTCAGGAAGGTTTTGTAGGCTTTGGCATCGAAGCTGGCGCCTTTGCGGTCGAGATGCCAGGCGTCGATTTTTGCCTGCAGCTCATCACGGCGGGTGAGCAGCTCCCGGTTTTCCGGAGCAAGATCGGAGATGATGGCCGCGAATCCCTCCCAGAATGCCACAGGATCCACGCCTGTCCCCGGTGCCGCCTCCTGGCTCACCAGCGCATCCAGCTCAGCGGCAACCTGCAGGCCGCTGCGATTGACTCGCTCTGTTGTACTCATGCAATTTGGACTTTAATCCAGTCAATTGATTAGCAGGTTTTCCGTGTGGACCCAGTCCAGGGTGTCCTGAAGCGCATGGCGGAACCTGTCTATCTCCCCATGGCCTGCAGTACCGCCTCGGTAAATTTCCCCAATTCAAACCCGTCGCCACCCGCCGGGTCGTGTCCCCGTCGAACGATGACCAGATTTTCCGACGGAATAATCATAAGGTACTGCCCGCGATTACCATGGGCCGCAAAGGCATCGTCGGGAATGTTCGGCGACCGCTCATTGTAGAGCCAGAACTGTGCGCCGTAACCAGTCGGCCCTACAGCGGGCTGGGCAGGTCCGGGAGTCGACACATAGCTTACCCAGCCCTCGGGAAGAATCCGTTCACCATTCCACAGACCATCGTTCAAATACAGAACTCCCAGTCTTGCCAGGTCCCGCGATGTGGTCCATACCTGCGAAGAGGAAACGAAATCACCGTTCCAGTCTGTTTCCATATAGGTATCCAGCATCCCGATTCGATACAACACCGATTCAAACGGAAATCTGAAAAACCCAGCGTCTTCCACCATGGCCACCCGCAGCGAGTGCATGGCCAGCAGGGTGTCGTTGTTGGCATACTTCCAGCGTGTCCCCGGCGCCACTTCCACAGACATCCCTACCGCCGTATCGATGACCCGGCTGCCTCCCAGGTACAGTGGATCGGTTCTGCTGCCCGAGAAATCGCTGTCGAGTCCTGATGTCATGTGCAACAGGTTCTCGACTGTTATGTGTTTTCGAGGATCCAGCGCGTTTTGCCATTGTGGTATAGCGGTGGGAGCCGACACATCGAAGAGCCCCTGCTGTACCGCCGCCCCTATGACCGTTGCGGTAATACTCTTGGCAACGGACCAGGTTCGTTGCGAAGTCCTGTGATCAAAACCCTCCAGGTAGCGCTCTGCAAGAATGGATTCCGTTGTGGCGACAAGAATAGCTGTAGTGAAGGCGTCGGCACCATAGTCCCCATTGAAGCTCTCCCCCCTGAACGCCGCGGCGACCACGCGATCCAGTTCGGCGTTTCCGCCAGACCCGTTTATCGGTACTGTGCTGGACCACGGCGCGTCATCGTCGGGAGCGGGTTTTTCGACTTCGACTGAAGGCAGTAATGGGATCGACCCCGCGTCAGCCCCGGTCGGCAACTGGGTGCAACCCAGGTGGGGCCTCCACACGGCAATCCGTGGGGGCAATGAATCGCTGAAGGCAACGCTTACCCGCCTGTTTTCGTAGTCGATGGTCGCCGGCGGTAAATTCTCCACCACAGATTGATAGGCAGGGTAGATTCCCTGTAATTCCTGTGAATTGATCTGCTCCACCGACTTGTTACTGTTGAAGGTGGCACTGCAGGTGAAAGCCGCCTTGTACCCCGCGGAGTAGGCGGCGACGGTATCGGGCAGTTTCCTGGCCTGAGCGGATGACTCGTAACCGGCCAGCAGCAGGAAACCCGCTGTCACACAGGCTGCGCAGTAGCGTATCGCTATCATTTTTTTCCGCTCCTGATTCGGGGCTCACCGCGGCAGCGCAAACGCCACCAGTTCCGGGGTATGCTCCCTGTCACCGATAGCTACCACGATATACTGCCGTCCATCGTGCATATAAGTCACAGGGGCCCCGGTGGTGCCGGCTTCCAGTTCCACCTCCCATTCCACCTCCCCGGTATTTTTGTCATAGGCGCGGAACATGGGGCCGCCGCTGTTCATGGCCAACTCGATGGGCAGATCCGGCGGCACTCGGCCGTCGCGCGGTAGATTGGTTCTGCCTTCGCCGATAAACAACAGCGTGCTGGTGAGCAGCGGTGACGGGCGTCCCGGCACACCCAGCTTGCCCAGATTCAGATGGGCAATGGCCGGATGGTCCCGTGGTCCGTCGCCGTTGGGCACCATCCACACATGCTCGCCGGTATTCATATCGATGGCGGTAATACGGCCATAGGGCGGCTTCATCAGGGGCAGCCCACGGGGACCGGCGATCAAGCGCCTGGTGCCCTTTGTATAACGCAGGTTAGTACTGTCGGGGTCACCCAGGAACAGGTCCGCGACGAACGGCGCGGTGATGGAGGGAATATAGAGATACCCGGTCTGCGGATCGAAAGCGGCGCCCTGCACATCGGCGCCTCCCTGGGAACCCGGCATTTGAATGGTGCCCTGGGTATCGCCGGGTCCGCTGCCGGCAATGCTGGGTGGCGTGAACAAGGGACCGGTAACAAACCGGCTGACGATCTCTAATGCCTCGGCCCGCAATTCAGGCGTGAAATCGATCAGATTATCGTCCGTGGAGCCCTGCCGGTCGAAGGGTGCCGGTTTGGTGGGGAAAGGTTGAGTGGGAGATGTCACTTCGCCGGGCACGGTGGACTGCGGCACCGGACGTTCCACGATATCCCATACCGGCTCTCCGGTAACCCGATCAAACACATACGTGAAAGCCTGCTTGGTGATCTGGGCGACGGCCTTGATGTTTCGGCCATCCACTGTGATATCCATCAGAATCGGGGCGGCGGGCGGATCATAGTCCCACAAGCCGTGATGCACGGTCTGAAAATGCCACACCCGTTCGCCGGTTTCGGCGTCCACGGCCACCAGACTCTGGCTGAACAGATTGTCACCGATGCGGTGCCCACCGTACATGTCATTGGTAGAGGATGAGACGGGCATGTACACCATGCCCAGTTCCTCGTCGGCGCTGAACAAAGCCCATACCGGGGCGTGGCCGGTGTAGGACCATGAACGATCCTGCCAGCTATCAGTGCCGAATGCATTGTCCTGTGGAATGGTGTGAAAAACCCAGCGCAGTTCACCGTTGCGTACATCGTAGGCCCGAACGTCACCGCGCAGGGCTTCCTTGTTGGCGAAGGTGTCGCCCATGGCCTGGCCGATGACGACGACATCCCGAACCACCATGGGGACGCCGCCCCAGCGGAAACGCTCGGCTTGAGGGTCTTCCACCTGCAGATTCACGTGGCCTGCATTGCCAAAGGAGGATATTGGTTCGCCGGTGGCGGCATCCAGGGCGTAAAGCCCCGTGCCCCGTTGCACCAGAATACGCGCCTCATCGCCCTCAGCCCAGTAGGCGACGCCCCGCGTCGTGGTACCGGGCAAATCCTCCGCGCCGCCGAAGGGTTGCTGTACCCAGAGGGTGGCGCCCGTTTCCGCGTCAAACGCCTCCACCAGACCCACCCCGTTGGGAATATAACCCACGCCATCGGTTACCACCGGTGCCGCCACGTAATTGGTGGTGAAACGCTGTTCCGGATCAATTTCCAGATAGGATGCGTCCAGCGCCGGGCGCCGCCAGACAATCTCCAGATCATCGATATTGTCAGCGTTGATTTGCGCCGCTGGAGAGTATCGGGTGCTGCCCTTGTCTGCCGCCGTGACTGGCCAATCCTGGGCCTGCGCCTGGGCTTGAATCAGGTACCGGGAACCGGAGACCGACAGAAAGATGATGAGAATCAGACGTAACAGGATCAGATGTTTATTCATTCCCGGCTCCGGGGCATAGTGAGATCAGAAGAATGGCTGATTATTGAACATGTTCGCCAGTTCCTCAACTGCTATGCAAAAGGGGGTCGGTGGCGAATGAGAATCATTCGCCACCGACCCGCATCAGTCCAGCGCGACCTGGGCGGGGAGGCGACGGCGGCTCGCCAGCACCCCGATAACAACCATCATGCTGCCGCCAAGCAGCAGCTCCATATCGCCTATATTGATGCCGATTTCCTGCAGGCCAGGCAGAGCAATCAGGCCACCGCCTGTGCCCAGTAACAGGCGCCCGACACTACCGGTCTTGCCACCGTGATCCAGAAAACCCACACCGAGCAGATAGGATTGCAGGGAGGCGGCAATGAACAGTATGCCGGTGGCGGCGATCACCGTAGCCGAGAGGGTATCCCACCAGCTACCGGCCATGATGAGGGAGGTATCCAGCACGAAGAAGAACGGGATAAAGTAGATCACGCTCCCGAGGCGCATCGCCTTGAAGCCAGACGTCAATGCCGATGCCCCGGCAATACTGGCGGCAGCAAACGCGCCCAGTGCCACCGGGGGCGTTATAAACGACAACATGCCCCAGTAGAGAATGAACAGGTGCACACTCATGGGGTCGAGGCCACCCTGAATCAGTGCCGGCGCCAGCACGATGGCCAGGAATATATAGGCCGCCGTCACCGTCATGCCGATGCCGAGCACGAAGCTGGTGGCCGCCCCCATCAGCAGTAGCAGGGGAGTGGAATCGCCTGCCAGGTGCAGCAACTCATTGACCAGAGTACCGGACAGGCCTGTGACTGACAGCGCGCCCACTATCAGCCCGACACCGGCCATAATTGCCAGCAGTTCTGCCAACAGCTTGCCGCAGGCTACCAGAAAATCCATGCCCTGCTGCAGGCTCCAGCGGTGATTCGGAAATATTTGATTCAGTACCAACAACAGACCGGTGGCAATGTAGGGAGCAATGGCCTCGCGTTGCTGAACGACCAACAGAAATATGAGCACCAGGAATGCCGCAATATAAAACCAGCCCTGCTTCATGGTGTCGCTTAGTTTGGGGAGTTCTTCCCGTGGCACTCCCTCCAGCCCTCGAGTGGCGGCATAGGCATCCACCTGCACGAACAGACCAAAGAAATACAACAGGGCGGGAATGGCGGCGGCCAGCGCCACCGTAGTATAAGGAACGTTCAAAAATGTAGCCATGACGAAGGCCGTAGAACCCATGATAGGTGGTAGCAGCACGCCGCCGGTGGATGCGCAGGCTTCCACACCAGCCGCGTACTCCTTGGCCATACCTTCTTTTTTCATGGCCGGAATAGTCATCTGGCCGGTGGTCAGTACATTGGTAATCACACTGCCGCTCATGGAGCCCATCAAACCGCTGGAGACAATGGCCACCTTCGCCGAACCGCCCCTGACATGACCAAACATGGCAAAGGCCAGGTTGATAAAGAAACGGCCGCCGCCGGTGTGTTGCAGGGCAATACCGAACAGGAGAAAACCGATTACCAGTTGTGCGAAGGCACGAAAGGGCAAGCCCAGCACACTCTCGATGCTCATGATGTGATACGACGCCGTCTGCGCCGCTGTGGAGGACATGCCGGAAATCGGCCCCGGCATTTTGTCGGCGATGATTGGGTAGAGGGAAAACAACAGTACCAGCACGAACAGGGTCCAACCACCGCAACGCCGGACCGCTTCGAGGATCAGCAGCCACAGCCCATAGCTAATCCATACCGCATACACCGGTGCCGCAAATTCCCAGCCGTAGTCGAGCATGGTTTCCGCATTGACAAAGAAAAACACGCAGGCGCCAAACGCCGCCAGCGCAAGAATGACGTCATACCAGTACCGACTGGCATTACGGAACGGCGGATAAATCAGGTAACACAGAGGCAGCAGCAATGCCATCAGGGCATAGTAGTAATGATTCTGTACGGTGATGACGAATTCCAGCAGGGGTCGTTCGGCAAACAGGCGCAGGAAATCCATGGCGAGAAAGGCACTGGCCAGTGCCGCGATCGCCATCACCCAGCGCACCGGCGCCGGCAGATCAATCAGAGTTCGGAATTTCAGCGCCACACTGGATCGAACCCGGCCGCCTCCAGCCGTTCGGCACGTAGCTGATGCCACGCCGGAAGAAAGGCGTCCCGGTCCGAGATACGCTGCGCGGTAATTTCGGTCCAGGCAGCGGCCAGCACGTCCTGTCGCTGAATCAGCGACTGATTATGAGCTTCGTGAGCATCCGTCCAGGCATCAATCTCGCGCCAGTAACGCACCGCGCCTGCATGGTAGGGCACGACCCAGTCAAACACCTGGAATTCCAGCGCCCAACCGATCGCCCCCGGATCAGCATCCTTGTAGTCATCGTAATTTTGATGCAGGGCTTGCGTGAGCGCATATACCTCGGTGGCGTCGTGATCCGCCAGCGTAATCAGGATGGGATAGGGATAGGTGCCCGCTTCATTGGGATTGTCGTCGCTGATGCCCGCGCCACGGGTCGCATTGTATTTGGTGAAATAGGGAGCCACCGACCAGAGCCGTTGCCAGCAGGCCGCATCATCATGGGGGGCGGGTAACCAATGAATGCCGCGAGGCGAGGCTTCCAGACGGCGGGTTGGTCCTGATACCGTGGTGCCGAAAGCCGCATCCACATCCCCATTGATAATGCCCTCCCACATGGCGTCATAACCGGGAAAATCCACTCGCACGACGTCATCCCAAGTGAGACCGCCACAGGCCATATAGGCTTCCATGGAAACATTCAGCGCCGGGGCGCCACGGACAAAGGGAATGCGGCGACCGCGCAGGTCTGCGAAGCTGGTGGCGCCGATGTCCGCCGCCACCGCTACCGCCTGATTACTGAGGCCCACCGAGGTCATCAGCATCCGCAGCGGCTGCGGGCCCCAGGTGGGATCATCAAATTGATGCATGCCCTCTTGCGCAAAATAAGTGGCCACACCGTTGGCTGAATACTGCACTCGGCCACCTTTCAGTGGCAGCAGGCGAGAGATATCGTTCTGGCCGGGAATGACCCGCAGGGTGACATCGTAGCGGTCGCGCAGCATGGCACCGATGGCCACTGCCTGATTGTAACCGGTGGTCCCGAGATTATAGGCGGTCCACGCCATCTGCCGTGGCATTTGCTCCTGCTGGGCCATCGCCAGGCCGGCGGATATAACACCCACAAGAGTCATTGCCACCAAGGTGCTTGTTCGTCCTTTATATAACGCTGATTTCAAGTTCTTAAGTACCATGATTGCGCTCCTGCCGACTTTACCCCAATGGGGCCAAAGACTAGCAGGCACAGCAGACGAGGGGAAGGCCGTCTGCCGGAGAAATTGCGCCGGTACCAACGAGGCGGCGGCCGGTTCATTTCCGATCGCCCTTCAGATTTTTGTAAACAACAGTAGCAAGATAATGATCCAGGTTTTTGGTCGGGGAAAGCGCATAGGTCTCACCCGGCATCTCCAGGTTGTTGATACGGTCGAGTCGAAACGATCGGTAATCATCGGTGCTTTCGCACCATGTCAGTAGCGTCCACACCCGGCCCCAGAAAAACAGCCCGATCGGATGCACCTTGCGTTCGCTTTTCCTGCCGTCCGCTCGCGTATATTCAATCGCCAGAACTCTGCGTTGCTGTAGCGCCTGCCGAATCGTATCGCTGTACGCTGCCATAACGCCTGTATCAGCAAACTCCGGTACATACACCGCAAACTGCTCTTCCTTGTCGCGCAGCTTAGGCGGCACAACCGCCAGAATCTTGCGAAGCGCGGAATTTGCGCCAGAGGCAAGTTTCTCATCGCTCCAGGCTCGCACCATCCTCACGCCCAGTAGCAGAGCTTCGACTTCATTGTTGCTGAACATAAGGGGTGGCAAGTCAAAATTTCGTTGCAGCCGGTAGCCCACGCCCGCCTCGCCTTCAATGGGCACACCGGAAAGAATCAGGGACTGTATGTCTCGATAGATTGTCCGTTTGGACGTGTTCATCGACGCGGCAAGCTGATCCGCGGTAATTGCCAACCGGCGATTGCGCAGCAAATTAGTGATTTGAAACAATCGTTCAGCCCGCTGCATAAATCGGCAACCGTTTTTCGGAATCACCCGATTGTCAACCAAAAAGGGGTCGGTGGCGAATGATTCTCATT
>JBBDLF010000019.1:0-58998 GCA_040879025.1 Pseudohongiellaceae bacterium | reverse complement strand
CCCCCCCCCCCCGACCCTCCTTGCAGGGAATTAATCCCCGGCGAGCCGGTAGACAGACTCCACCGGCGGTACGGCCATAAACTCGGCCATCCCTTCGTAATCACCTCGCGCCGCCCGCCATTCCATATACCGGGCGCGATGGGCTTCAGACTCCCATTCTTCGACGAACAGGAGTTTTCCGTCTTCGTTAACGTCTCGGTAGATATCGAAACGGATATTTCCAGGGAAGGTCCTGCTGTCTTCCAAACCACTTTCAATCCACAACAGAAAGTCGTCCAGGCGGTCAGAGCTTACCGTCAACTGGTAATTGACGATGATCGATGCAGCCAGTGCTAATGCGTGTATCAGTGACATGAGCGTTTCCTCGTTATGTGTGAGGCTTGAACTGTAGTACATACCAGTGTCAGATTTTGTCAGCAGACTTGCTACACGCGCTTGCCGGGCACCGCCCGTCTCCTGTGGGACATGACGCAGGCACACTGGCGCCAGATTCCTACTTCCTATACGCAACTGATTGTTTTTTAAAGCAAAAGGCCGCGGAAAGGCGATTCCGCACAAAAAATCGACTAATTACGAATCTATATTGACATATTCGGAAACACAAATTCATAATTATCCATGTTTACCGATACTCAGCGCCGCGAGATATTCCATTTCTGCTTCCTGGACAGGTTACTGAGGCAGTCTGATTCCGACCTCTATGTGCTCAAGGGCGGCGTCAACCTTCGCTTTTTTTTCAACAGTCCGCGTTACTCTGAGGATATGGATCTCGACGCCACCGGCGGCAGCATCGACACGGCAGTGGCTTATTGCACCGCAGTAGTGGCGCCGTCGGAAATGGTGAGTGCCGTATTTCACGACAACGCCGCTCGCTTCGTCGGCTTGAATACCTGAACGACCCCGATCAGTTCCTGCGTCTCATCAATTCCGTCGTGCCCGCCGGATGGTTCTTCTGTGCATCCAGTAAAAAAACCCGCTGGCGCAGGTAAATATCCACGTCGCTCCAGGGAGCGCCTGCGGCGTACAGCTTGAGAATTTTCGCGGAAGCCGTCACCGGCCCGTCCACCGCCTCATCGCCACACCCGACCATGCGCTTTGGGAACTTGTCCGCGGATCTGTGTACGTCGTGGTCCTGTTCACCGTAGAGTTGGAACTGTTTAATGGGATTGCATTCAAACAGCGCTACCGAATCAGCCGTGTCGTTACCACGGCTGGTGTGGCCCTTGGCATACGAATCCTGGATTACATGCAGTACAGCCCCGAGTGCGGCCAGCCGAATTCCCTCGTCGTTGGGCGTTATGGTTTCCCAGCAGGAACTCGACCGAATGATGCAGGAAAACGAGAAAGGTGTGGACATCCGCCACGGCGGCCCGTCCTTGACGCAGGGGAACCCGGTGTCGCCATAGGGCATCATGGCTTTGGCAAATTTACTGTCACGGCCATACACTTGATTGATGGTGGCACAGTAAGGCAGGTCATTGTTAAACCCGGAGTCGCCGGAGTCGTTGCCCGCGACACTATAGGCATACTGAATCCAATCGAGAATCGCCTCTTTGGTGTCCGCCGCGGCAAGTTCCCGCTCCGATTCCATGGCGTGCAAAAACTGCATCGGGCCGTAATGAGAGCTGCACCGCAGCCCCTTGTGAATCCCTTCAATCCGCCTGCCACAATTGTCCACCGCGAGACGCCAACTCCATAGCCCGATGCGATAGAGTTTATACCAGCGGAGCTCGCGCACCGGATCATCCGGCCAGATAACCGCCTTCTCGACATCACTGACGGTCAGTGTAAGCGTATTGCCGGCAGGAGCGGCGGCATAGAGTACCGCTGGAGCGGATTCCAGGTTCTGGTCTTCGCAATCGACGATGTCCTTCCAGGTCTCCGCGGCCGCCGCGCATCGAAGGGCCTGGGCCGCCATCCAGGTATGTACGGCGTCGCGCTGCAGCAGATAACGGAACTCATATGCAGTGGCCGGGGCAACCAGGCAACATGTCAGTATTACGAGGGTGGTACGCAGGTGAACGAAGGCTCGCATCGTTGTCTCCGGGGGTAATAAGTGTGACGGAATTATATTGCCGCGACTTCAGCCATTTCACAATAGATTTCCACATCGTATTGCTTAAAGAATTCAACCGTTCTTCTCTGAGGAGCGAATAGTTTTCCTAGTGAATGGATAAATTCCTGTCTACGGACATCAGTAAACATCAACGGTTCCATAACTTCAGTTCGACTAGCAATATATCGTGTGACGGAATCGTTGGTGAGCTCCTGCGCAGATGTAGTAGGTATGTTACTCAATATGAATATGGGGAGGATCAGATGTAGGAAACGCATAAACAACCCCGCTTGTAAGATAAGTGTTCTAAGTTAGTCAAATGCTATGTGACAAGTCAACTACTAGAAATGCCAGATTCTTTGAATATAGTTCATTAGCCAAAAATTGTTGCGTTACACAACAATACTTGATATGCCGAATATACTGTGACCAATCGGTATACAATAAGGATTAAATGATTAAATCAATGTTGAGGCGCGTATATTTTGGCGTGGAGCCGTTCCTTTTTGCTCCGCTCCATCTACTGTTTCGATCATCAAAGACCCGGATCGGTCGCAGCCTTGCTGCACAGAAGTATCTTTCGGGTTCAGGAATTGAGATCGGCGCCTTTGCGCACATGGGACCATTTTGTCAGCGATTTCGAAGCAGGGCGGTCCCGTAACGACAATGATCATTACCGTGACCTGGCGAAGAACGTTCGGGGACTATCAGAAGTAGATACGGAAGCGCTAGTGAATGCGGCTCCACCAGCAGTGCACTTTCACGCCTGGGACTTCTCTTCCTTCATTATGTCTTGGCAGAATGCTATACGTTACTTTGGCGATGCCGTTGACATCATCGAGATAAGCCAAAATCATGCTGAGGTACTGGTCGCCATGCGGCGTCGTGCGCCGATATGGTAGATGCAACGGTCAGCGGTCAGTGCCTGCGTATTGCCAGAGGTAATCCAGCGGAAAATCTCAAGTACGAGTGAGGGTGGGGAGAAGCAGATTCAGAACTTCTGGAAGTGAGGGTGACTAAGAAGCAGGCCGCCGCTTATTACCAGCGTCATGCCCATCAGTTCGATTGGCGTGAAGCGCCCACCCATAAACAACCATTCCACAACCAGGGTGAGAACCGGCGACAGACCGACCAGTGCCGCCGCCAGCGAAGCGCCTTTTAGCTTCATGCCACGGTACAGCAGGATAATGCCGAGGCCGATACTGATTCCCGAAAGAAGTATCCAGATCCAGGCTTCGATTGCCGGCCAGTTCAGTCGCGTGCCGTTTATCAGGAAGGCGGCCAGCAGGATGATCAGCAGCGCCAGAGAGCCGAATGCAAAACGGGCAAAGGCAAGCCATTCCGCCTGCAGGTTGCCAAGGCTCTTTTTGGCCCAGGCATCGCAAAGTCCCATCATGGGCAGGGTCAGTATGAGCAACAGATCGCCAAACGCCAACTCCAGGCGCATTCCGCGAACGCTCATGGTGATAATCCCGACGAACATCAAAACAATAAGCGCGTAGGCTTTCCAGGGCAGGCGCTCGCCCAGCAGTAGAAAAGCAAACACAGCGGTCGCCGCCGGGTACATGGCCTGGAACACGCCGCGGTGGGTGGCGGTAGTGGTTTCCAAAGCCCAAAGGTTTAGTAGCACGACGACGCCTGATGCAACAGCCCCGATCAGGAGCATTGCCGGCCAATCCTGCAGCAGGTTGCGGGGACGCTGCCGCCAGGCTGGCGCTGCCAGGCAAGCAACTGTGACTACATTAATGGCTATCACCAGAGTAAAGAGACCGGACCCCGTTGCCACCGCCTGCTTTTCAAAAACAGGCACCAGGCCCAGGCAGGTCGCCGCGGCAAGCATAATGAGCAGAAAACGCAGATCCTGTGAGACGGGCGGTTTGATTGACATTTCTACCCAATTTATCCGGCTTCAATTAAGGCTAAAAGCAAACCCTCAATCGAGGCGATCAGAATTGACTCCCTCAACTATGTCGAATCATATAAAACATTTGGGGGCGCTGGTAACTTGATACCTTTTTAGCGCTAATACTTCCTATACTCAGGTGATATGGTTAGAGTGGTTTCAACGTCCACACTATTGCAGTGTCCGTGAGCCCGTCCTGGGTCGAGGCTGGATTTTTCCGGTTCAAAACGTGATGATCCTGTCAGGTGGGGATCCGCCCACCCGCAAAGGGAACACAATGAAGTTGCAACCGACGTGGTGGTTAAAACTGGCGATTGGCTCCCTGACACTTCTGTTACTGCTGATCGGAACAATCGCATTTCTCATGTATCCTGCTTTCAGGAGCCCTCCGCTCGCGGATTTCCCAGCGCCAGCCAGTCGGCTCGAAGCCAACAGGCAGGACATCGCGTATCTCCGGGACGTGCTACCGCGGTTGGACCGCAGCTTCACCCCGGCACAGTGGGCTCTGTTCCATCAGGATCTTGACGCACTGCGAGAGGCGGCGGGCACGCTGGATGCCGCAGCGCTGGAGATGGGGCTGGCGAAGGCGGTGGCCCGAGCTGACAACGGCCATACTAACGTTATGGGGGCGGGCTGGGGATTGACTCTCAACTCGCTGCCTCTGCGCTTCTACTGGTTTGCCGATGGGTTGTATATCCTCCGGGCCGATCCGGCTTATCCCGAGCTTCCGGGTGCCCGGGTGCTGGCGCTTAACGGGCGCGCGCCGGATGAACTGGTGCACCTGCTGAGCCCTTACACAGGCGGCGGCCCTGCGCTGAAGCGAGAACTGGCTGTCCACTTCATGGAGTCTCCGCAGGCGATGCAGGCGGCGGGACTCGCGGAATCCGCGCTGCTCAGTGAACTGACGCTCAGGACCAGCTCCGGTGATGACCGGGTGGTAACCGTCAACGCTATCGACGCGCCCGCCAGCGGTCCCGCGCCGGCAAGGACGCCACTCACGATAATGGTCGACCCGCGCGATCTCTACTGGCCCCGGCGGGATCTTAGTCCCGTTCCGCTACCGGAGGAAGCACCTTTTCCCCATCCCACGGGGGAGCAGCGCCCATGGCTACACCTGCTCGATAACAGAAGCATCCCGATTTCGCTCCAGCATCCGCATCGCTTCTACTGGATGACGGGCCTGGATGATGGAAAGATTCTCTTCCTGCAGATGAACGCGGCAATGGATGACCCGAGCGACGAGCCTTTCGCTGTATTCGTCAATCGGGTGCTGGCGCATGTGGAGAAAGAAGCGCCTCGCTATGCCATCGTCGATTTCCGCTCGAACCTGGGAGGCAGCTATCAACTGACCGCCGAATTCACGCGCGCGTTGCCACGAGCGATGCCGGAGAACGGGAGAATCTTTATTCTGACCAGCGCGAACACCTATTCGGCTGGCGTGATAACCACCGCTCGTCTGAAGTATTTCTCCGGCGACCGTGCCACGATCGTCGGAGAACCCCTGGGAGACCATGCCCGCTTTTGGTCCGAAGCCGCTACGCGAATAGTGTTGCCAAACTCGGGTCTGCGGATTGGCTATGCGACCGGCTTCCATGACTGGGCAAACGGCTGCACGTTGCGTCAAATACTCATCTGTTATCCGGCAAATTATTTGCTGGGCGTTGCTGCGGGAGATCTGGACCCGACGCTGCCGATCTCCTGGTCCTTCACCGACTATCTGGCGGGACGGGACACCGCCGTTGAGGCAGTAAGGGACCAGATCCAGCGTGACCAGGACGATCTTTGATTAACGGGGATATAGGGGGATATAGGGGGATAGATTGAATTTACGCCAACAGATCTCGATCAGGGTTAAGCATCGGGACTCAGGACAGGATGCAGAGATTCAAGCCCTGATTATGAAATAGACCAAACCACTAGCAATCATCAGCACTGCACTGCTGTGTGTCAGCCGGACTCTTGACGGCAGAAGTTTTTCCAGCAGGACAAAGCCGGTGATAATCGCGATCCAGATCAGATTCATGACGCCCCCCACAAACAGCAGAAGCATCAAGACCCAGCAACAGCCCAGGCAATAGGCACCGTGCCCCAGACCCAGGCGAATACCATCTGTTGGTCGAGGTCCAAATCCGCCAGCGAGGTATTGTGCCGGGGACTGACAATGCCGCAGACAGGTGTCTTTCCATGGACTCAGTTGATAGAGCCCCGCGGCAACCAGAATTGCGGCGCCAAGATAGGGACTGGTACCGACCATCATCGCTGACATCAGTCCATATTCGGTGAGCAACCCCTGTAGCACAGTGGCTGCGGCACTGAATCCGAACCAGACAAAGAGGTAACCGAGGATGAACCAGTACGTGCGGGCTATGCGCCGATGTTTCTGTCCGGCTTTTGCATTGACCATCGCATATATGCGTACCGCACGGATCGAGGTCGGCACCATCATCCCGACCATCATGATGCTCCACATCGCAAACATCATGACATAGTCATACAGCGCCCAGCCACGCATGCCGGCCATGGCCTGTTCCGGCATGTTCAGGTTCGCCACAATGAGATAGGTCCAGGCAAGCAGAACAATGGCAGCCAGGGATAGCCACAACAGCAGCATATCCCAGCTGCGTATTAAACGGGACACCATGTCGCGAGCCCGGCTAGGCGGCGCGAACCAGTCCGTCCTGGTTATAGTGAATCTCGCAGAATTGGGCATAGCCCTGATCGATTGCCATGGCGAGTTCACCTTCCACCCTGGACGTGCCCTGGCCCAGTTGCGCTTCTGTGAACTCGAAACTACCCTCGTTGCGCGTCAGCCCGATGTGGAACTCATCACCGGTCATGGGATTCATTACCGGCGAGCCTTCGGTTTCCACCAGGCCGGGAATATTCAATCGCGCTTTGCGTGCCGGGATATCCACTTCAAATTTGATCGGTTTGTAAATCGGTTCAAGCTGTTCGGAACAGGTGCTGGCAAATACCGAAAAATGGTTTGAACCGGGCTCGCCGGCCTCACCCTGGACAATTTTTCTGAGGGCTTCACGTTGCTCGTCATCCGCCTGCTCATCGATAACGATCAGCTCCCTGCCGTTGCCTTCGGCAATCTCCCCTGGCCAGATAATAGCAAAGGCCCACTTCAGGCCCTTGAGATCGGTCTCATTGAAATAGCCCTCTTCAATCACTCCACCGCCAACGAACTGGCAGTGGCCGTGGGTGGAGGGCAGATTGAACTGACACCCGCAGTTGAGTGCGCAGTTACAATTAGCATAGGTATTGCCTCTGATCATCCATTTATCTGTCATGTGCGAACTCTCTGATTTATATAGCTAATTTTACTCAAATACTGTAGCACCAGTCTGGTGCCAAAGATAGTACAGACAGCAGGTACAAGCCGACTGCTTTGGTAAATGACTCAGGCCGCTCTGGGCCGTTAAACACGCCGTATTCATCACAGATCTCGCGAATTCGCGTAAAGTACCCTGCCACGGCGGCTACCGCGCCGAGCATGGCACCGGCGACTCTTAAAGGGTGGGGGCGTCTATAGTTATAAGCTCGCTGTCAGGCCATGCTACAAGTTCCCCAACTTTACCTTCTGCAAGCGAAACAGATGCCAGGTATAAAAAAGCGCCGGTATGACACACAAAGACAGCAACAGTGTCGACACCATGCCGCCGATCATCGGCGCCGCTATGCGTTGCATGACTTCCGAACCCGTGCCGCGGCCGTACATGATGGGAACCAGCGCCACGGTGATCGCGGCCACTGTCATCACTACCGGCCGCAGCCGCCTGAGCGCGCCCTCACGGACGGCCGCACGCAGTCCTTCCCGGGTGGGCTGAGCCGTGGGGCCAAGGGATAACAGATAATCGTCTCGTGCCTGGTTCAGATAGACCAGCATAATCACCCCTATCTCCACAGCCACTCCGGCCAGGGCGATCATCCCCACGGCCACGGCCACCGAGAGCTCATACTCCAGATACCATAGATACCACGCGCTTCCAGCCAGGGCCATCGGGAGCGCGCCCAGAATGATGGCGGCGTCGGCTATTTTTCTGAATGCCAGGTACAATAACAGCAGAATAATCACTACGGTCATGGGCACCACCAGTCGCAGGCGCTCCAGCGCCCGCTGCATGTATTCATACTGGCCCGACCAAGTCAGGGTATACCCCGGTGGGACGAGTAGATGCTCGGCCAGATGGGCGCGGGCGGACGCCACGTAACTGCCCACGTCGATGTCACTGATGTCAATATAGACCCAGCCCGTGGGCCGTGCATTTTCGCTCTTGATCATCGGCGGCCCGTCTTCGATGTCGATCCGGGCCAAATCACTAAGCTGCACCCGCGCGCCAGCGGGAGTGACAACGGGCAGGGACCGAATCGCCGGGAGTGACTCCCGGTACTCTCTGGGATAGCGCACGTTGATCGGGAATCGCTGCAGGCCCTCCAGCGACTCCGAGATGTTCATGCCGCCGATGGCGGAACTGACTACGGCCTGCACGTCCGCGATATTCAGGCCGAGGCGCGCCGAATATCCCCTGTCGATGTCCACGGTGACATAGCGTCCACCCATGACGCGTTCGGCATAGACGCTGCTGGTACCTGGCAAGATGCCGAGGAGTTCTTCAACTTGGCGCCCGAGGCGCTGGATCTCACCCAGGTCAGGCCCGCTGATCTTCAGACCCACGGGGGTTTTGATACCGGTAGCCAGCATGTCGATGCGGGTCTTGATGGGCATCACCCACACGTTGGCGATGCCCGGCAGTTGCACTCTGCCGCGTATCTCATCCCGAATCGATTCGATGGTCATGCCTTCCCGCCATTGCGATTCCGGCTTGAAGCGGATCAGCGTTTCGATCATGGTCAGTGGTGCCGGGTCCGTCGCGGTTTCGGCGCGACCGATCTTGCCGAAGACTTGTGCCACCTCGGGCACCGACTTGATCATGCGGTTGGTCTGTTGCAGCAGTTGGGTGGCCTCGCCGATGGGCAACCCCGGCCGGGTCGTCGGCATGTACATCCAGTCCCCTTCATCCAGCGGCGGCATGAATTCCGCGCCCAGGCGCGACAGGGGCCAGGCGGCCGATACCATGACCAGCGCCGTCAACGCGATAACCGGCAGCGGCCAGCGTGTGACAAAACCGATGACCGGACGATAGACCCACATCAACAGGCGATTCAGGGGGTTTCCGTGTTCCGGCGTGAGACGGCCGCGTATGAGGTAGCCCATCAGCACCGGCACGATGGTAATGCTGAAGATCGCGGCGGCAGCCATGGCCCAGGTCTTGGTAAACGCCAGCGGCGCGAACAGTCTCCCTTCCTGCGCCTGCAGGGCGAAGATGGGGAGAAAGCTCAGTGTGATGATCAGCAGCGAGAAAAACAACGGCGCGCCGACCTGGGTGGTGGCATTGCGGATCAGTTCCCAACGCGCCTCGCCGGTCAGGCCCGGTTTTCTTTCCAGATGCTTGTGCACGTTCTCGATCATCACGATGGCGGCATCCACCATGGCCCCGATGGCAATGGCAATGCCGCCCAGCGACATGATGTTGGCGTTGATGCCCTGCGCACGCATGATCATCAGCGCGGTGAGAATGCCCAGGGGTAACACGGCGATGGCCACAAGGGAGGAGCGAAAGTGGAACAAAAACACCACACTGACCAGGGCGACGATCAGCATCTCCTCCACCAGTTTGCCGTACAGATTGTCCACCGCCCTGCCGATCAGTTCGGACCGGTCATAGGTGGGGATGATCTCCACACCTTGCGGCAGCCCGGCGGCCAGTTCCGCCAGTTTGGCCTTGACAGCGGCGATGGTCGCCTGCGCATTTTCCCCGCTGCGCATCACGACGATCCCACCGGACACCTCACCTTCGCCGTTAAGATCCGCCACGCCGCGGCGAAGCTGGGGGCCCACCTGGATAGTCGCAATGTCGGCCAGCAGCACCGGCGTGCCGTCGTCACCCACTTTTACCGGTATCTGTCTGAGCTGCTCCATGCCCTCGATATAGCCGGTCGCCCGTACCATGAACTCGGTCTCTGCCATTTCGATCACGGAGCCGCCCACCTCCCGGTTGCCGCGGCGGATGGCCTCGTGTACCTGCGGCAGCGTCAACTGCAGCGCGCTCATGATATCCGGGTCCAGGACCACCTGGTATTGCCTGACCATTCCCCCCACCGTCGCCACCTCGGCCACACCGGTTACCGTCTGTAATTCGAACTTCAGGAACCAGTCCTGCAGGGCGCGCAGTTCGCTGAGATCATGCAGTCCCGAGCGGTCCACCAAGGCGTATTCGTAGATCCAGCCGACGCCCGTGGCATCCGGACCCAGGGCGGGACTGACCCCGTCGGGCAGAGCGGCGCCCACCTGGTTCAGATACTCCAGCACGCGGCTGCGGGCCCAATATTCGTCGGTACCGTCGGCGAAGATGACATACACATAGGAATCGCCGAAGAAGGAATAGCCACGTACATCCACGGCCCCCGGCACCGACAACATCGCCGTGGTCAGTGGGTAGGTCACCTGATCCTCCACGACTTGAGGAGACTGACCGGGGAATGGGGTCTTGATGATGACCTGGACATCGGACAGATCGGGAATGGCGTCCACGGGCATGGAACGCAGGTTAATGTAGCCGGCCACCGTCAGCGACAGGGCCGCCAGCAACAGCAGACCCCGGTTGGCAATGGACTGTCCGATGACCCAGCCGATCATTGCGACACCTCGCTGTCCGCCAGGCTGACGACCTGGAAGGCACCGCTGTCAAGCTGCCGGAAAACAATGTCAACCCGGTCATCCACGTCAAATTCCACCAGCGGCACATCCGCGGCCACGCTGAAACTCATAGTCATGGCGGGCCAGTTCAGCGCGGGAACGGGGCCGTGTGACAGGAGAATGGATTGCCCCTCGTCGATGGCTAGGATAGTGCCTGTGGCGGAGTATCTCGCCGGCGTAGTGTCGGCGGTGTCCATTGCACCATCGGCCGTTGCCTGTCCGGTGCCGGCTTGTTGCAAACGGGCGAAGGCCTGCTCCCCGTTGGCCTCGGCATCCAGCAGGAACTGCCCGGAGGTAACGACTTCCTCGCCTTCGCGCAAGCCACCTATAACCTCGGTCAGGCCGTTGCTTTCAATGCCGGTGTCCACGACCCGGGCTTCAAAACCGCCTTCCCGGTCCCGCATGATCACCCGCGCACCCTGCTGGGATTGGATCACCGCCTCACTGGGAATCACCAGAACCTCCTGTCTTGGCTCGACCTGCAGCGCGACATGGGCAAACATATTCGGCCGCAACAGACGCTCGGTGTTGGCGATGATGAGGCGCGCCGTCACCGTTCGCGTAACCGGGTCCAGCTCCGGATACACATAGTCCACCCGCCCGGTCCACTCCCTTCCCGGAAAGGCGGGAAAGCTGATGCTTGCGGCCTGTCCCTGCCGCACCAGGCCGGCCTCGCTGGCAAAGACATCGATGTCGACCCAGACCGTCTCCAGCGAAGCCAGGGTGGCGATGAGCGTGCCCGGCTCCACATAGGTTCCCTCGCGCGGCCCGATCGCAGTCACCACGGCATCCCGGTTGGCGCGGTAGACAAGCCTGGGGCTGACGGCACCGGTATCCTGGAGCCGCGCGATCTGCCCGGCGCTGAAGCCCAGGGCCGGCAGTCTGTCGCGGGCAAGGGCAGCCAGTCGCGGATTGTCCGCGGCAAGCGCCGTCAGGAATTCCCGCTGGGCGCTCACCAGTTCCGGGGCAAACAACTCGTAAACCACTTCCCCGGCCCGCACCTCATCCCCCACGCTGTCGAGATTCAACTCTTCCAGCCAACCCTTGGCCCTGGTGTGCAGACTCTCCAGACTGGCTTCGTTCCAGCGTGTGTAACCCACCGTACGCAGTTCTCTCGACAGATCCCGGCGCACCACCGTGGCGACGCGCAGCCCCAGATTTTGCTGCACGGTTGCAGATACCCGCACCGCCCCACCCTCTCGGTCGTCCTCCTCGTACACCGGTACCAGAGGCATGCCCATGGGGGACAGGCCGGGCTCGCTGCGGCGGAAGTTGGCGTCCATGGGCGCCACCCAATAAAGCGGCGGCCTACTATCTCCACTGGCGATTGCCTCTCGCCTGCCGGCCATGTCGTCTCCGACCGGGGCATGGCGACCCAGTGTGTAGCCTAGCGTCAGCGCGACGGCGATGAGACTGCTTAATAGAATGACTTTTTTCATGGTTGATTCTCCTGCGGCCAGATAAGCCCGCCGCTGAGGCTGTCGAGGCTGCTGATGGTCATGAGCCTGTTGGCCCGCATCTGCTGCAGTTGCAGGTTGAGCGTCAGAATCCGATCCTCGGCCTCGATGAGTGACCTGAACTGCCCTCCGCCTCCCTCGTAATTGGCCAGGCTGGCCTGCAGGGTCTGTTCGGCGATGGGGATCAGTTCCTGCTCGAACAGCATGATGCTGTGAGCCAGTTCCTCGTGGCGGGACAGGAGCTGTTCGACCTCTGCCTGCAAGTCCACCTGCAGACGGGAGACTTCGACGGTGGCGCTGGCATAGCGATATTGTGCCGCCGCCTTACGCGCCGTGCGTTTGCCTAAGTCCAGGGGAATACTGAAAGTGACGCCGACCTGGGTGCGCAGGGAACTGTCGTTCCATAGTTCGTTGTAGCCCACGTTAAATTGAAAATCCGGGTAGTCATTCAGTTCAACAAGGTCGCGGCGCGAGCCTTCAAGGCGGGCCTGGGCCCGACGTTGCCGCAGTTGTGGCGAGCCGTCCAAGACCCGGGACAGGGTGTCTTCACGGGAGCTCAGGACCGGCGCGGGAGGCGCGTCCTGAATCACTCCCAGGGGCGCATCGGGCGGCCGGTTACGCAGCTCGTTGACCTGCGCCCACAGCCCCCGCTGTTGTTGCCCGAGTACGAACTGCTGGTGTTCCAACTCGATCCGCCGACTCTGAACTTCTAGGACATGTTGTTGCAGGCCCAGGCCGCTGGCGTACCGGCTTTCTACCACCTCCGCCAAGTCGGAGAGCAACGCCTGTTGCCCCGAATTGATCTCTTGCGCCGCGGCGACAAACCACAGATTCAGCCACAGCTCGCGGCCGCGATGCACGAGCGTCGCAAGCAGTTCATCCCGCGACAGGGCCTCCAGGCGGACCTTGGTTTCCGCTATTTCCGTGCGCAGCGGCAGTTTCCCCGGCCAGGGAATGCTCTGGCTGAACTGGAAAACCTGGCGCATACCCAGCGTGTTCCCCAAGTCACTGGGAATTGAATCCCCCACCGAGCCTGGTGCAATCGAGTAGCTGACGCGCGGGTCGTCCAGCGCACCGGCACTCTCGACCAGCCGGCGTTGGGCCCGGACTCTGAGTTCCCGGGCGGTCAGTTGCGCATTCTCATTAACGATTGTTACAAGCAGTGTGTCCAGGTCTAACTCGGACACGTTGCCCTGGGCTCGAGCAGCAACCGGCACCAGAGCGAATAGTACGATGGCAGTGATCGGCAAAATACGTTGATACGTGATGGGCAATCCCATATCCATTCCTCGACTGAGACAGCGACACACAGACGGACGCGCCGGTGCCGGGAAGGCACTATTGGCCGTGTGTACGGGTTAAGAGAACAGCGCCCGCACAGGTTTTGCGGGCGCAACTATCCTGTCTCAGGCGGGAATGGGGGGCCGGTAGAGGCCGTCGGGGTGCGCGCTCAGATAGAAAACGGGCTGGTAGGTGAAGCACGATGAGGGATGTTGTTCAGGAGCGCCAAGCTGCGTTTCAGCGTGGGAAAAATTGAAACTCAGACAATAGCCGCAGATTTGTTCGCAATTGAGTAGGGTATTTACCTCGCCGGGACCGGAATCGGCAGCCGATTGGAGCAAGGATGATTCTCTCACCATCCCGTCCATGGAAGTGGCATTGGCATTCAGCGCCATGTCGTGCCTGTCCATGCCGGGCATGGCGCAAATCCGGGGGTAGGCGAAAACCTGCCCCGACACAGTGGTCAGCAGGGCGATCAGCAAGACAATGCCGCGATACCTATGCACTAAACTCGCTTCCTAACTTCCAAATTACCAGTTTGTGATCCAAAATTAGCCAATTGTAACAAAATATCCAGTTATAATGCCTACTCCAGTAGTGGCCTCGGCTCATACGCGTGGACTGCATTATAACTGACAAGGTGTTTAATGACATTGATCCGGCCCCAATGTCAAGTGGTATCACGAATCCAAGAAATGCCTTGATTTTAAAGCCGCTTTTATGTACTTAATTGGGTGCATTTTCAGTCTCTACTTGAGCCGGGTTCTGTCTTGACCAGATCATTCGTCCACTTCATGCTCATTCTGCTGCTCGCGGCACCGCTAAATTATGGGGCGTTGTCGTGGATGGCCATGAATATGCCGGAATCCACCGGGCAGGCGGTGCATATCGAAACGGGTATGACAGGCAAGCATCATCACGCCATGACTTCAGAGGATGCATTGCGCGACACTGGCTCAGACAGGCATCACGATGATATGGCTGAATGCGACGAACATTGCATGAATTGCAGCACGCATTGTTTCAGTTCAGTCGCCGTTGCATCCACGCTGGACGATGGCCCGAAAGCAGTCAGGCGCCTTCACAGAGCAATCCCGGGTGATATCCTGAATCGCGCTTCTCTTCTGTTTCGTCCACCCATCCACGCCTAGTGGATCAGTAGGTCGATCCGTTTAGAATCGCCAGCGCGCATGGCAACGCACGGCTAATAAGCCAAAATGCCTGCCATTCCGATGTAATCCCCTACTGGTCCCACCACTCCGATTTAGTCAAGCGCGAATATGGCGTGCGCGCACGTCTGGTGAACCATTCAGGAGAGAAATTGATGAAGAGTACGGGTAATCGGTCTGTTCGAACGATGATGTCGAAAGACGTCGAGCTAAAATGGTCGCGGCGGCAACTTGTCAAGGGGCTGATCGGAGGAGGTTTGCTGAGCGGCACTTTGGGTACGAGCCAATTGGCCAGGGCGCTAGAGACGCCAACGCTGGTACGCGGCCCTCAAGAATTACGAGGGAAGTTTTTTAATCTGACCATTGAAGAGCTCCCGGTCAATATTACCGGTAGCCCACGCATGGCGACAGCAATCAATGGGTCCATACCGGGTCCGACCCTGCACTGGAGGGAAGGTGATGAAGTCACTATCAACGTCACTAACCGACTGCGGGAAACCACATCCATTCATTGGCACGGGATCATCCTGCCGTTTCGAATGGATGGCGTTCCGGGAATAAGTTTCCCAGGAATCCGACCTGGAGAGACCTTCCAGTACCGATTTACAGTGCAGCAAAGCGGCACCTTCTGGTACCACTCCCACTCCGGATTTCAGGAAATGACCGGTATGTACGGAGCCATTATCGTGGAACCGGCCGTCGACTCACGAATCCAGACGGACCGGACTCATGTGCTCGTACTCTCGGAATGGACAGATGAAGACCCCCTGTATGTTTTCCAGAAACTGAAGACGATGGGGCATCTGTATAATTTCAATCAACCCACGCTTCAGGAACTGCCGGGGGATATTGCCAACGAAGGCCTGCAAGCTGCGGTCAGTCGGCGCGATATGTTCAATATGATGCGCATGAAGCCGACAGACCTGGCCGATCTGTCGGCGGAGACCCTCACTTATTTGATGAACGGTCTCACCCCCAATGGAAACAGCACGCATTTGTTTGAGAAAGGTCAGCGGGTTCGATTACGCGTCATCAACGCCGCCGGGAATACCTTCTTCGACATGCGGATTCCGGATCTGCCCCTGACGGTGGTACATGTTGATGGCATCGATGTGGAACCAGTAACGGTGGATGAGTTTCGGCTGGGTCCGGGTGAGACCTACGATGTGGTGGTGACACCGACGGAAGATGCCTACACGATTTTCGCGGAAACCATGGAACGTACCGGCTTCGCCAGGGGCACGCTTGCCACGCAGCCCGGCTTGATGGCGCCGGTTCCGGCACAGCGACAAGTCCAGTGGCTTTCCATGCAGGATATGATGGGGAATATGTCAGCCAAGGATCGTGAGATGACTGGCATGGATCACGGTGACGGTCACGACGAGATGAGCATGGCGAATATGCCCGCTGTACAAGTCCGGCATGCGAGATCTGAATTTGGCCCCAGCACCGATATGCGTGTGGATTCCCCCCGCACTAATTTGGATGATCCTGGCGTGGGCCTTCGCGAAACCTCTCGCCGGGTGCTGACCCTCTCTGACCTCAAGTCCCTCGATGGTGAAATCGATCCGCGAGCGCCTGAACGTGAAATCGAGTTGCACCTGACCGGTAACATGGAGCGCTATAGCTGGTCTATTGACGGCCTGGAATACGGTAAGTCAACGCCGGTCCATTTTCGCCACGGCGAAAAATTACGCGTGCACTTGCACAACGACACGATGATGACCCATCCCATGCACCTGCACGGTATGTGGAGCGACCTTGAAGATGCCAACGGCAAGTTTCTGACTCGCCGCCATACCTTGCCGGTACAGCCGGCGCAGCGCGTGACTTTCAGTGTCACGGCCGACGCGCTGGGGCGCTGGGCCTGGCACTGTCATCTGCTATTACATATGGATGCGGGTATGTTCCGGGAGGTTATCGTCACATGAGTACTCTACAGCTATTCTCGACCGCAGCGAATATAAAGTTACCGTTTCTGCTGACCGCGATACTTGCCGGAACCGCGGTGGCCCAGGATCATGAAAATCTTGGGCAGTCCGAATCGTCCGGCAACCATCAGGTTCATGCCGGACACGACAATGACACCACGCCGCAGGAAATGACGATGCTGGAGCAGCCGGCCGGGGAGCGTGATCCACACGCGTACTCTGGTGGCTACACTCGCAGCAGCGGACCCTATTCCTTACCGCCGTCACAACAACTACATTTGGCGGATGAGAGCAAATTCGTCGGCTTGTGGGTGGACCGCCTGGAAACACGAAAGGGTGACGCGGAAGACTTTCAGGAGTTTTCCGGCTACGCCTGGCTGGGTAACAGCTATGAACGCTGGATATTGCAGTCGGAACTGGAATGGCGTGACCAAACCGTAGAGGAGTCGAAAACAGAACTACTGTACTCACGCGCGTTTGCGCCCTTCTGGAACCTGCAAGTCGGTGGCCGTTACGACCACGGCGACAAGGAACACAGGGAGTGGCTCGCGTTGGGAGTATCCGGCCTGGCGCCGTACTGGTTCGAAGTAAACGCGACCGCCTATATCAACCCGGAGGGACATTCCGCTGCCACAGTGGAAGCGGAATACGATCTCTATTTGACTCAGCGACTGGTTCTGCAATCGAGAGTGGAAGCAGACTTTTACGGCGACTCCGATCTTGAAGCCGGACATGGCAAGGGGTTGTCAAAGAGCAAGATGGGGTTCCGGCTACGTTACGATTTCGATCGACGGTTTGCACCCTATATCGGCTATGAACGCGTGCATCATCACGGCGAAACCATTGATGTATTTGAGCCGTTGGGACAACACCGGGAAGAGCAATGGATTGCCGGGTTGCGATTCTGGTTTTGAAGCATGGAGTCGAATAGCATTCGCTGGCAGATACGCCAGAATGGGATGATAAGCACAATGGCCAGAACCAGCATCCATAGCCAGTGCCCTCTGCACATTGCGTTACCCAATACGTTATTTCCCATCATGGTTTTACACTCCATTTCAATTCCGGATTTCAGTGCTTGTGCACATGAGATTCTTCCTGCCCAGCCTGTCGCGTGCCCGCCGACCTATTCAAGAAGATCTGCTCAGTAATGGCAATGACCATGAGGGTAAGCGCATGGCTGTTCCTTCGCATGAACATCACTCGTTCTGTTCCACGGTCCACGATGAGCAAGGCATTATTGCAAGTGTTGTTCGCTACCTCATCTGCTATTGGACCTGTCGGGTCATCGCTTACTCCTCCCTAAGATTTTCCACGGGGTTCATCGCTGACGTACTTCGGGATTGCAACAACACCACGATAAGTGTCATGGCCAGTGAGATTGCCGTAGCCACAACAAATACCAGCAGATTGATCTCTGTCTGCAACGAGTAGTTTCTGAGCCACTGAACTATAGAAAAATAATAGATACCCAGTGCCAATACAGCGGCGATACCGATCGAGGGAAATATGTTTTTCAGAATCATGGTTGTGAGTTGCCAGAAAGTTGCACCAAAAACCCTGCGCAGACTCAATTCCTTGCTTCTTCGTTGAGTAATATAAGCCACAATGCCGGTAACACCAATATAGGCCAGCACTACGCACAGCGAAGCGGCTACGCCCACCAGCGTGGATTGCTTCAGCTCTGAAACAAGTACGTCACTCAGATAGTCATCGAAGAATTGATATTCCAGTTGGTACTCAGGAATCACTTGCCGCCACGTGGATGCGACAAAATCCAACATCTCCTGCGGTCTTTCGTGCGATATCTTGACAAATAAGTATCTGTTACCGTTATACAGCTCAGGAATTACCTGTGTTGGAAGGATCGGAGATCGGGGGTTCCATACGAAATCCTCCATTACTCCTACTATCTGCCCATTGCCGTAATATTTTCCAATTGCTTCTTCGGCACTCCACTGTGCTTCGACCAAAAAAGCCTCGTTGACAAGAATCCGTCTCGTCTCGGACGTCATGGGAACACTGTGATCGATATCTGATCCAGCAATCAATTCTATGCCCATGACCGACAGGTAATTTGGACCGACAGACCGGATACTGACTGGAAACTCTCTGCCTCCTGTAATTGAAGCGCGGCTTATCCGCTCGCGACCCGCGGGCAAATCCCGGCTTGCGGTAAATGCAATGATCCCCGGATTCTGTGAGAGTTCGTTTGTAAGCAGCTCAAGACGCTCACGGACGGTTTCGTATCGAAGGTATATCACAAGTGTGTTCTCAGTATCGAAAGCGAAGGACTTGCTTTGGACGAACATCAATTGCGAATACATCAACAGGGCGCAGGATGTTACGCTGATGGACAGGGTTATCTGAATTACCGTTAACAGCAGTCGGCTTTTGATACCTAAACCGTACGGGGAGGCGGCTGTATTTTTTGTCGTTACTTTTATGGGTTGGCGTGCAATGCTCCAGGCCGGATAGACACCCGTCACCAATCCAAATCCGGTAGCGATCAGAAAAAGAGGGAGCGTAGCATTCGACGTAAAGACCTGTTCCTGCAGGGTTTCAATTTCCCGTTGAATCTCCAATGGAGTGATGGCAAGCAACATCGACAGGATGGCCAAGGATGCCAGGGCGGCGATAAAACAGAAGCAGATCGACTCTATGACAAGGCGGGAAAATAGTTGCAATCTGCTTGCACCGAGTACTTTGTGGACATGCATTTCCTTCGAGCGTATGAGGGAGCGAGCCGTAAGGAGGCCAATATAGTTTATGCCAGCCAACAGCAGCACCATCACACCAAGAGCGATGAGTATGCTTAAAAATACGATGTCCCCGCGGGGCTCGTCCTGAATGGTCTCGGAGTTGAAATGTATCTCGGTCAGCGGTTCCAGATGGTAATCAATTTTAAAGTCGGACGGCTGACGGCTATTGAGTTGGGTTCAGTCAGTGCGGTATCAGGACTTCCGGCGAGAATCTGGTGCGTGAATATGTCGAATACACTGGCGTCGGCATACATCAACGCGTCCCAGAAGTAGCTTGTGCTTTCATAACTGATCGGGTAGCCAGGTTCGAGATTTCTGAATCGGACAAAATTCTCAACTTCCTGAAAGTTTTGCGCGAACAAGGGCCCGAGAGCTTGCGGGGCTGTCGCCCTGGGAGCCTCGTTTTCCTGGAAGGGAAGCGGCGCAATCAGTCGGTAAATCCGCTCGTGGTTTAGATGGTGTTGGTCATATGAAAGCTCACTTTTCAGATACACAACAAGCGATGTGCAACACATGAACGCTATGGCCAAGCCGCTAATATTTGTCAGGGCGAAATACCGATCCCGGAACAGACTCCTCACCAGAACCCGGGTGGGATTTAAAAGCATTCGTACGATCTCCGTTTTGCAGCGGAAGGTTTGTGAATTGCAGTACAAACTCGCAGCGACACGCGACAGGCTCCGCAGAGGCGGTACAGAATTGATCAGAGGTTCCCTGGGTTCCCTAGTTATCCAGTTTCGATAGCTTGAACTCTATGACAAACCCGGCCAACCCCAAAAACAGCAGAAGAAAGCCAAGGGCATGGAGTAAGCTGTTATAGGGATTGCGATTTTCCAGGGGACGGCGATTTAAGACTCGCTGCGCGGCCTGTGGTTCATTACCGTAAATGTTGCGCGCGTCCAACGGAACGAAGCGGTTGTCAATGATGTATTCACCACGATCGAAATTGCTCACGAAGCTGCTTTCGCTCCGCCGGGTCAGAACATATTGCTCAAATTCAGCCAGTTTTGATCGTGCCGACAACGGCTCCGTTTCGGGTCCTGCCGGGTTCGTTTCTCTGGGTATTCGATCGAGGTCCAGTATTTCGAACACTCTTTGGGAATCCGAATAGAGATCGAGAGGTTCGCCGAAATAGATGAGGCCCTCAGAGTGGTAAAGGTACTGATTGGGCGGGAACAGGAGATTTTGGGAGGCAAGCATCAGGAGTGCCCCCCCAACGGCACACAGCAAGGCCGAGACAATTGACCAGTGCTTGCGTTTCTGATGGATGCCGGCCTTACTCAAGTACAGGTATGTGGCTATCTCCGGCACCGCTCCCAAGTGGGCTTTCAGATCAAAGATATCGAGATCCCCAATCAGTTCGTCCAGAGTCAGTTGGAAGTAATTCAGCACTGCCTGGATGAATTCGCTGCTGGGGACGACCTTGCCGGTCTCAATTTTTGAGAGCCAGGACTGTTCGATATTCAGCCGGTCCGCCAGTTCAGGTTGCGTCATATCTGCCTGCTGTCGCAAAATGCGAATCTTCTCCCCAAATTGCATAACCCTTCCCCCTGTCGTCACCGGTAGGATCGTATTATTGGATATTCTTCCGGGAATACACACAGGAATATTCGGTACTTTCGGAGAATAGAGGGTATTGAGCGTTTAAAAACAGCAGCACGACCACCGGCAAGGCGACCAAACCCGCTACCAGCACGACGATCAAAATCTGCTTGACCAGCATCAGTACCAACTGCCACGGGGATGCACCCAATATCTTATTTGACAGACCACAAATAGTGCGGTTGTATACCATCATATTCATTAGGCAGCTTTAACCATGCCTTACTGTTTTGGTGTCGAATACCGAGACAATTGAATGCACAAATTTTACTGGGAGATCCGAATGGGAATCTTAACTGACCTCAAGATTGCGTTTACTTCAGTGTACGGAAGTAAAAATGCCATGGCACTGCTTCTAGTCTTCGTGGCGATGCAGGTTCCCCATTCATACTCGCAAAGCCAATCAGCTAATGGGATGAGCAATAGTGCTGGAGTGAATGGCAATGCACAACCACATCCTGACTTGGCATACCCCACTGAGCTCAGTAGGGTTGTACATTCAAGTTTTGATGAATTAGATAAAATCCCTAAGCGTGAGGTATATCGAGTTGTATTCACTCATCTACTGGAGCATGAAGAAACCTATCGAGCCCGATTCCCAGCAGCTGACTGGTTAACCCTCGAAAACATTCCTTCACATTCGGACAGGTCGATTGTTCAGGTGCACATCAACCCGATGAAATCCACTTGCTTCATATTCGAAGACCTTGAAAGCCATGGATTGGGCATTGAACAGTTAGTGGAACTGTATGTTGAGTCTGTTGAGCTAGCTGAATCAGCACTTGATGAACACTATATCGCTATCTTCAAGTCACTATCCGAAAAAGGGGAACAAATTGTAAGTGACCTTATCGAGACGTATCGGGGGACTAACCGGCTCGCATTCTCAAGAGTGAATTTTTCTGAGTTTGCCTATCAGGAGCCCGATGGTGCATTAGACATTATGAAATCCCGATGCGCCGTGGTGTCTGATTTAGATATCGAATCTATCGAACTGGGAAAGACTATCAAGGCAGAGCTCGAAGAAAATAAGGACAAAGTGATTCCGATGTTTGGCAACTCCCGCGCAAACTAATTTGTGGCAGGGAGGGTCGGTGGCGAATGAGAATCATTCGCCACCGACCCCTTCGGGGTTCAGGGGATCAGGCGTGGGACGTACTTGGTCAGTCCCTGCACCGGTCCTACTTCTCCGGCATAAATGTTGCCTTCTGCGTCGGCTGTTACGCCTTCGCCCATGGAGCCGAAGCCACCCATACCCGATGCGCGTTCCGACATGTGCTCGCGGATGAAATACCGCACTTCACCGTTGCGGGCGTCGCCAATGCGCAGACCTTTGCGCCAGCCGGGGTTGTAGTTGGGGTCGGATTCGGAATCGATCGCGTACAGCACGTCGTTGTCATCAATATGCAATCCGCTGATGCGGCTGAACTGGTACCAGGTGTCCAGGTGATCGCCTTCCTGATCGAAAACCTGGATACGGCGGTTGCCGCGGTCAGCGACCAACAGGCGCCCCCGGGAATCCATCGCGAGTGAGTGGGGCGAGCGGAACTGCCCGTCTTCGTATCCCCATTCACCGAAGCTCATGATAAAGGTGCCGTCGGAGGCGAATTTGGAAATTCGGCTCTTCGCGTCAGGCCCCGGTTCGTCCTGAAACTGGGCACCATGGGTTTCGGCGACGAAAATGCTGCCGTCGGGGGCGATCACCACATCATTGGGTTCAGTGAAATGGGTGGGCGGATCACCTGCTTCCCCGGGGGTGCCAAGCGTCATCAACAGTTCTCCGGTCGGACTGAATTTGAGAACCGCGTGCCCTATGTTGGTGGCATCCGGGTATTGTTCCAGTTCCCGGGCATTGGCGCTGCGGGCATCGGCGACCCAGACATTCCCTTCACCGTCCACATCCATGCCATGAGGCCAGGCGATCAACCCGGCACCGAACGCAGTCACCGTGTTGCCCTCGGGGTCCAGCTTGACGATGGGGTCCAGATCGGACCCGACACAGGAATTAGTGCCGCAGCGGTCGCCTGCCCAGACATGGCGGCCATCGGGATCAATATCCACCGCGCTGACCGAACCCCAGCTGCGATTGTCGGGAAGCTCACCCCAGTTGCGTATCGTTTCGTAGGGATTAGGGAGATTGTTTACCGGTTCAACATCCGCGTGTTCGGCCGGCCCGGTAGCGCCGCGCTGGGCCGCGGTATGGCCGGAAACCGCCAGCAATCCGCAGGTGAGCGCGGTGTGCAACAGTATCCTTAGCCGGGGAGACGCGGGAGAGAATGAAAGTCGTGGATTCAATACAGTTTTTTCGTTCATGGTTTCCTACCTTGTCATGGTGTTGATGATCAGCCCCTCGTCCCTTACCTCGGGCGACAACAGGGATCTGCGTAATGTGCCAAAACGCTTACGGTACTGAGCGGGTGTCAGATTCACCTCGCGCCGGAACAGGCGGCTGAAAAAGCTTGCATCCTCATAGCCTACCTCATTGGCAATTTCCTCGATAGACTCGTCACCGGTTTCGAGCATGTGCTTCGCTTCTTCCAGGCGCAGCGTGTGAACATACTCCAGGGGTAACATGCCCGTCGCCAGACGGAAGCGGCGCTTGAACGTGCGTTCCGCGAGGCCCGAGAGACACGTCATTCCCGCCACCGGATTGCTTTGCTGATAGTGGTGGGCAATCCAGATCTGACATCGGGCAATGACGGCATCCTCCACCTGGCGCGTGCGGGCGAGACGGGCGAATGGCTGTTGACCGATGTTGTGCCAGTCAATCAGATTGATGCGGGCCACCTGCATCGCCGCATCGACGCCAACAGTGCGTGCGATAAGATAGAGCGCCAGATCAAGCCAGGAAGTGCCGCCCCCGGCCATGACCAACCGTTGCCCCTGGCCGCTGACCACCAGCGCCCGCTGTGGTTGCACATTGATTGCCGGATACCGGCTGCGCATCACATCGCACCAGGCCCAGTGGGTGGTGGCGTCGCAGCCGTCCAGCAGACCGGCTTCGGCGAACAGCATGCCGCCCGAGCAGGCCGCTGCCAGCAACGTCCCCTGGGCGTAACTATGCTTAAGCCATTTCAGCTCTTGCTCAAAGTGGTCCAGCGACTCGCCGGGAGGCAGATTGACTTCGGGAACGCAGACAATGTCCGGGGCGGGGAAGTCTGCAAGCGAGCCGTGAGGCGTGATGGTGATGTTGTTGCCTACTTCGACGGGGCCCATATTGCGGGCAATCAGGAAGGGCCGTATCAATTCCGGGCCGGGCGTTCCATCGGTAATCACACCCCAGTCCCGTCCAGCCGACAGGAACAGATCGTACAGGCCATAGATGACCGAGGCGCTGGACTCCGGGAACACCAGTATTGCAATCGTCACCGCGGGCTTGTTCATGACCGATTTGTCCATTTCATTGCCGTTATGACTTTAGCGGGTCGGGGCGCCGACGTCTATATTAGGGTGTTCAACCAAACCAGTGAACTATATTTAACGGAGTGAAGTCATGAGTACGTACACCAGCAAATTGCCCGGATTGAACAACGCCCTGTACCTGACGGACGGTGGCCTGGAATCCACACTGATTTTTCAGGAGGGCGTCGACCTGCCCTGTTTCGCCGCGTTTGACCTGCTCAAGGACGAAGCCGGTACGGAAATTCTGCGCAGCTACTTCAAGCGCTATGTGGAAATTGCCCGGGAAAGAAAGGTGGGGGTGATCCTGGAGTCGCCCACTTGGCGCGCCAACCCCGACTGGGCGGCCAAGCTCGGTTACGACACCGACGCGCTCGCTGACGCCAATCGCCGGGCCATCGGCCTGTTACTGGAGATTCGGCAGGCGTGCCAGGGCTGGTCATTGCCGATGATTATCAGTGGCAATCTCGGGCCGCGGGGTGACGGCTATCGTGTTGGCGACGCCATGACCGTGGCACAGGCGCGGAACTATCATGCGGAACAGATCAAGGTTTTCGCAGAAACCGATGCGGATATGGTCTGCGCGCTGACGATGAATTACGTCGAGGAAGCGATCGGCATTGTGCTGGCGGCACGCGACGTGGGGATCCCCGTGGTGATTTCGTTCACCCTGGAAACCGATGGGCGGCTGCCTTCCGGCCAGATGCTGGCCGATGCTATCCAGCAAACCGACGCGGCCACAGAAGACTACGCCCACTATTTCATGATCAACTGCGCCCATCCAACGCATTTCGCCGAAACCCTGGAGGTAGCGGGTGGCTGGCGCGAACGCATCGGTGGCATTCGGGCCAACGCGTCAAAGCGCAGCCACGCGGAGTTGGATAACAGCACCACGCTGGACGACGGCGACCCGGAGGAACTTGGTGAGCAGTACCGCGAGCTGCGCCGCCTGCTGCCAAAGGCCAACGTGCTGGGCGGCTGCTGCGGCACGGACCACCGCCACGTGGAGTCGATCTTCGCGGCCTGCGCGTGAGGAAAGCCTCTGTCCGGCCGTCTGAATTGGAGTTAAAATAGCGGCTACACGCACGCCCCCGTCGCTTAATTTTTCAGATTAACCCGACTCGATTAACGGACGCTTTATGCGGCTATTGGATCGCCTGTATTTTGACAAACGCACTTTGCGAGAACTCGTCGGCATCGCCATTCCGATGATGGTGTCGCAGGGTGCGTTCGCGGTCATGATATTTACCGACCGGTACTTTATGTCGCAGATTGATCCGGTGCACATGGCCGCCTCTCTTGGCGGCGGCGTGGCGATGTTCTTTTCCATCTGTTTTTTTACCGGGCTGCTGTCTTACGCCAATGCGTTGGCGGCACAATATCTGGGTGCCGGAGACAGGCACAAGGCGCCACGTGTATTGACCCAGGGTTTATTCCTGGTGCTGTTGAGCCAACCCTGCCTGTTCGTCATCGGCTGGGTGGTCATCAAGCTGTTCGCCGGGATGGGACACGATCCCCGCCAGGTGGAACTGGAACGAATCTATTACCTGATTCTCATGGCGGGCTCGGCGATCACCCTGGCGAAGATCTGTATTTCGTCCTATTTCGCCGGCATCGGTCGTGCCCGCGTGGTGATGGTCTGCGATGTACTCGGCATGGCGCTGAATGTGCCCCTGTGTTATGCCATGGTGTTCGGCAGGTTTGGACTGCCGGCGCTGGGAATCAGCGGTGCCGCAGTCAGTACTCTGGTGGCAACCCTGTTCTCAGTGCTTCTTTTTTTGATGTTCTATCTGCGTAAAGGTCATCGTGAGGAATTCGCGGTGCTCGCCTCGTTCCACTTCGACAGAGCGATCTTCAGACGTTTTCTGCGGCTGGGAACGCCGTCGGGAGTGGAGCTTTTTCTGAACGTCGCGGCATTCAATCTGTTTCTGCTGATGTTTCAATCCTACGGCATCATTCAGGGAGCCTCGGTCGCGATTGTATTCAACTGGGACATGCTGTCCTTCGTGCCGATGATGGGGCTCAACATCGGTGTGATCTCCCTGATAGGCCGCTTTGTCGGCGCCAATGACATGAAGCGCGCCAACGCGGTTATCTCGGCGGGTTTTTTGCTGGGGCTGTCCTACTCGGCGATGCTCGCGACGCTCTTTATCGTGTTTCGTTATTCGCTGGTGGATATCTTCGCGCCACCCGAAGGCGATTTCGAGGAGATCAGGTCTCTGGCGGCCTTTATGATGCTCGGTCTTGCCACCTACGCCATGGCCGATGCCATCGTCCTGGTGTCGGGAGGCGTATTGCGCGGGGCGGGGGATACGCGCTGGCTGATGATTGCCTCGGTGTCACTGCACTGGGCGATGCTGGTGGCGCAGTACCTGATTATTCATGTCTACCGGATTGGCCCGAAAGCCTCCTGGTTGGCGTTTGTCGCCATGTTGTTATCCATTGCCGTAGTCTATCTGCTGCGATTGAAAAGCGGTCGCTGGCGGGATCCGGAAGCGCTCAGGCTGGTGATGGCTTAAACCCGCATCGGCCGTCATCTCGCCCGCGAGTGCAGGGGTATCGGTATTTGTGGGTCGTGTTACCCAGCCACGAAACTGGACAATTCCCGGATTCGGAGATACCTTTGCTTCGTCCTGTAAGCTACGTGTCGCCGTGTCCGCCATGGCCCGAATCCGGACATTGAATCCAACAAGCTTCTCTGAATGCAGAGTTCACGCAAAAACGGGAGATGCTTGGTTTAACAAAATGATCAAACGGTACCAGGAGAGTTTTTGATGATAACAACAAAAAGATTGATTTTGCCGTTCATGCTGACCGTTGGCGCATTGGCCTGCGCTCCACTGGCCCTGAGCCAGACCGGCACCAGCATTGACGAGGGGGATTGGCCGGTTTACCACGGCAATGAATATTCTCAGCGCTACTCACCGCTCGACCAGATCAACGCCGAAAACGTCGACTCGCTGGAAATCGCCTGGCGGTTTTCCACCGCCAGTTTCGGGCCCACCACCGATTACACCAATCCTTCAACACCGCTTGAAATTGACGGCATTCTGTACGCGAATATCGCCTCCACCCGAAATGTCGTGGCCCTGGATGCCACGACGGGTCAGGTACTGTGGTTGTGGCGGCCGCAGGAAGGCGAGCGCTTTGACCACGCGCCGCGCAAGGGCGCGGGCCGTGGCGTGGCCTACTGGCGCGATGGTGACACGACACGGATCATAGACGTCACCCCGGGCTATCATCTGGTTTCGCTGGATGCCAAAACCGGTGTTCCCGATCCCGATTTTGGCAACAACGGCATCGTGGATTTGATGATAGGCCTGCGGAATACCGAGGATTCCCGGTATCCCAACATAGACATTGGCATTTCCGCGCCACCTTTTGTCATGAACGATGTCATTGTGGTGGGGGCGGCGCATTCCACTGGCGGGCGGCCACGCGCCAAGTCCAATGTCAAGGGCGACATCCGCGGCTTTGACGTGCGCACCGGCGAACTGCTGTGGACCTTTCACACGATTCCCGAACGGGGCGAAATCGGCTATGAATCCTGGCTCGATGAGGGCGTGGAATTCACCGGCAATTCCGGGGTTTGGGCGCCCATATCAGGCGATCCGGATCTGGGCCACGTCTATCTGCCGGTGGAAGACCCCACCGGGGACTACTACGGCGGTGACCGGCCGGGGGCCAACCTGTTTTCCAGCGGCATCGTTGCACTGGATGTGAAAACCGGTGAGCGCCAGTGGCACTATCAGTTCATTCACCATGACATCTGGGACTGGGACGTTCCCGCCGCGCCGGTGCTGGCTGACCTGCCCAACGGCCGCGAGATCGTGATGTCGGTGACCAAGCAAGCCTTTGTCTATGCCTTCGACAGACAGACCGGCGAACCCATCTGGCCTATTGTGGACCAGCCGGTGCCAGCCGGGGACGTTCCCGGGGAGTGGTACTCGCCCACGCAGCCCTTCCCCACCCGCCCGGCGCCCTTCGACCGGCAGGGCTTCAGCGAAGACGACCTGATCGATTTCACACCGCAGGTTCGCGCACTGGCGCTGGAAGCCGTCCAGGGCTTTCGTCTCGGCCGCGAATTCTACACACCGCCTTCCCTGGCGGAGGCTCCTGACGGCACACGCGGTCTTCTGAATCTGCCCTCATCCACCGGCGGCGCCAACTGGGAGGGCTCCACCCTCGATCCGGAGACCGGAATTCTGTACGTGCCTTCAAGAACGCAGCTTCAGGTATTGGCATTGGCGAAAAACCCGGAATCGGATATCGACTTCAGCCAGGGCACCGGTGTGCGTGTGCCGCGAGTGGAGGGTCTGGAAATCGTCAAGCCGCCCTACGGCCGCATTACCGCTATCGACATGAACTCCGGCGACCATCTGTGGTGGGTTCCCAACGCCGATACACCGGATCGCATTGCCAATCATCCGTTGCTGGAAGGGGTTGATCTTCCACCTACCGGAGTACCGACACGGTCAGGGACCCTGCTGACAAAAACCCTGCTGTTCGTCGCCGAGGGCAACGGTGCCGCCGATGCCGGCCCCACGATGCGGGCCATCGACAAGCAGACTGGTGAAATCATTGTCGAAATGGACTTGCCGGATAATCAAACCGGGCTGCCGTTTACCTACGAACACGATGGCAAGCAATATCTGGCCCTGTTCGTCGGTGGCAGAGGCAATCCTGCGCAATTGATTGCTTACGCGTTGCCGTAGTTTGTGACCTGGATTGTTGTGCAGACCTGGCCAGGGAAGGCCGGCGGCACTCGGGCTGGTGATGGTGTAAGCCTTCAGGCGGTCGAGAGATGATCGCTGACAACGCGTAAAAAGGTGGGTCCGTATTTTTCCAGTTTGCGCTCACCCACCCCACTGATCTGGCTGAACTGATCCATCGTCGCGGGCAGGTGGATGCAGATTTCCTGCAGGGTGGTGTCGTGAAAAATCACGTAAGGCGGCACACCTTGCGCTTCCGCCAGTTCCCGTCGGCAATCCCGCAGCGCTTCCCACAGCGCCACATCCACCTCCGGTGCCAGGGGAGTTCTGGTCTGCTTTTTAGCCGGTTTCTCAAGCTTTCCAGATTTCCCGGGCTTTTTGGTGACATCGCGCCGCAGTTCAATCTGTTCCTCGCCGCGCAACAGGGCCCGGCATTTTGCTTCCAGCCGCAGCGCACCGAAACGATCCATGTCCACACTCAGATAGCCGCGTGCAACCAACTGGCGGAACACGGAGCGCCACTGGTTGTTGTCCAGAATGTTGCCGATGCCGTAAACAGAAGTGTGGTGATGGTTGAACTGGAAGATCTTGTCGGTGTCGGCGCCACGTAACACATCGATCAGATGATTGACGCCGAAGCGCTGGCCGGTGCGGTAGGCCACGCTGAGCGCCATCCGTGCCGCCTCGGTGCCGTCCCAGGTATTCACCGGTTCCAGACAGGTGTCACAATTACCGCAGGGATGGGGCAGGGTTTCACCAAAATAACTCAACAGGGCCTGACGCCGGCAGATGGTGATTTCGCAAAGGCCCAACATCGCATTAAGGCGATGCTGTTCCGCGCGCTTGTGTTCCTCGCTGCCCTGGGATTCGCCCATCATCTGCCGCAGTTTGATCACATCCTGCAGCCCGTAGATCATCCAGGCATCGGCGGGTTCCCCATCACGTCCCGCCCGACCGGTTTCCTGATAATACGATTCCACAGTTTTCGGCATGTCCAGGTGCGCCACAAACCGCACATCCGGTTTATCGATACCCATGCCAAAGGCGATGGTGGCGACAATGATGACACCTTCCTCGCGCAGAAACAGTGCCTGGTTTTCCGCGCGGGTGCCCGCGTTCAATCCGGCATGATAGGGCAATGCCTTGAAACCTTCATCCCGCAGCCACGCGGCGGTGTCGTCGGTTTTATTACGCGACAGGCAGTAAACGATACCGGCGTCCACCGGGTGTTCCTGGCGTAAAAAACGCAACAGTTGCTGTTTGGGACTGGTTTTCAGCGTCATGCGATAGCGAATATTCGGCCGGTCGAATCCGGCAATGAAATGTCGGGCATCGCCAAGTTCCAGCCGCGACACGATTTCGGTTCGGGTGCGGGCATCGGCGGTGGCGGTGAGCGCGATACGCGGCACGTCGGGAAACACTTCGTGTAATACATTCAGCAGCAGATAATCGGCGCGGAAGTCATGGCCCCACTGTGACACGCAATGTGCTTCGTCAATTGCGAACAGCGCAAGCGGCGCCTGTTTCAGCAACGTCAGCATGCGGGTCTGCTTCAGGCGCTCCGGCGCGATATACAACAGATCCAGTTCGCCGGCCAGCAGTGAATCCTCGATCTCCCTTGTGCGGACCGCGTCCAGCGTCGAATTGAGGAAACCGGCGCGCACGCCCAACAGACGCAGTGCGTTCACCTGGTCCTGCATCAGGGCGATAAGCGGAGAGATCACTACACCGCATCCCGGCCGCACCAGGGCCGGAATCTGATAACAAAGTGACTTGCCGCCGCCGGTGGGCATCAGAACCAATGCGTCGCCCCCCGCAATGAGGGTTTGAATGATATCGTCCTGGGGAGGTCGGAAGGCGTCGTATCCGAATACAGACCGAAGAATATCGAGAGCTTTCATTGCGCACAGTATAGCCCATGGGGACCGGTCAGGAAAAAAGGACGGCAACCAGCCAATCGTATATAGTGAGCCTGTTTGTTTGCGATTACCCCGCTCGGGTAAAAAATAATCCCCCGGCCCCGCTTTTTTGGTACTCTTTTGGCTGATTCCACAGGTCCTGAAATCCATTGCAAGCAAATGCTCAGAAATCTCACGTGTCGGGGCAAATCAGTGCCGTCCTTGGTGGCGCCGGGTTTGCGGTCGGTTTGATCATTGCGCTGGGCGTTCTCTCCGGTGACGAACAGGGACGCGTTAACCTCCTTTATCTTTTGGTGTTGTTCGTTTTTTTCCCCTTGGCCGGCCTGGCGTTCAGTGCAATCTTTATGCTGCGAGGTTCAGGCAGGGGATTGTCGGGGCTGTTGCTGTCACTGCCGCTCGTGCCGCCGCACTGGAACCGGCAGATCATGGTTGCTGTTGCATCTCCGGCGCGGAAGTACTGGTTTTTTTACCAAACCCAGATACTGGCTGTTGGATTTGGTGCCGGGGGCATTGTGGCTTTTATTTTTCTTCTGCTGGGCAGCGATGTCAGTTTTGTCTGGCGCAGCACCTTGCTTGATGCCGAGGATATCCTGCCGCTGCTGAACTCACTGGCACTGCCGTGGTGGTTTTGGCAGGGCGCCCAGCCCAGCCTGGAGCTGCTGCAGCAGACCCAGGACTACCGGCTGGCACCCCAGGAATATACCGCCGAAATTCTCGGCCGCTGGTGGCAATATGCGCTGGCCGCGCAATTGTTTTATAACCTCGCTCCCAGGCTGCTTCTGCTGGTCGCCGCGAGAAGTATCTACCTGAGAAAGGAGTCCGTGCAGGAGGCCGCGCCGAAAATAGAACGATCAGTTGGTAATGGTATGAATCCCGTTCCCGACGAAGGCAAACTGGCCGAGGTGGTTCACAACGTGGAAGAAAAATTCCGGCTGATAAACTGGGCTGCCGTACCGCCTGACTGTCTTGAACAAATTCAACACAAGATTGGAAGCCCGCAGCAGGTTGTGATGGTCAGGCCCGCGGCGGCGCCGGAAGAAGACGACAGCTTGCGATCGGGACCTCAGCCCGTTGTGCTGGTAAAAAGCTGGGAACCTCCAATGGGTGAGCTCCGGGATTTTCTGGAAAAAGGAGCCGGGTTGATTTTTCCGCTGGACTGGGACAACGGCACTGTTCGCCCGGTCAGGGATGCTCACCTGCACGAGTGGCGTCGCTTCTGCGGCACGCTGGATAGCTGGCGGGTGCTGCAGCCTGTGGAGGCAGCATGATTCCGGTTTTTGCCGTGGTTGGACATCCCAACAAGGGCAAGTCTTCCATCGTGTCGACGCTGGCGCAGGATGACAGCGTGGCGATTTCCGCCCAGAGCGGCACCACCCGCGTCGCCGAAGTGTTGACGGTCAACGTGGGAAATTGCCAGTACCGGCTGGTGGACACGCCGGGGTTTCAGCGGCCCGCCAAAGTGCTGCAATGGTTGCAGGATCATGCCACCGGCGCCGAGCAACGCCAGACCGCCGTCAAAAAGTTTGTCAATGACGAAGCTTGCCGAAGCCGGTTTCCCGACGAAGTGCAACTGCTCAGGCCAATCGTGGAAGGCGCCGCCATTCTCTATGTTGTGGACGGTTCCAGACCGTACGGTCCTGAATATGAGGCGGAAATGGAAATTCTGCGTTGGACCGGACAGGCCAGCATGGCGTTGATCAATCTGATTGAGAATGAAAGCCATATTGAATCCTGGCAGCAGGCCTTGTCGCAATATTTCAGAATTGTCAAAGTGTTCAACGCGATGCAGGCCGACTTCGATAAGCAGCTTTCGGTGCTGGAGGCCTTCAGCCACCTGAAGGACGAATGGAAAGAAGCAATAGAGGCTCTGATCAATGAGTACAAAAACCTCAGGGAGCGGCAAAGAGAAGAACGGCTCAGAATTTTAACCCGGCTGCTTACCGATTTGTGCAGTTACCAGGTGTCACAGAAAGTGTTGACACCGGCACAGGCCAAATCAATACAGCCGGTATTGGAGAAGCGTTTTTATTCCGGCATGCGCCAACGGGAGGCCGAGGCATTCGAGCAACTGAAAAACGTTTATCGTTACCGCAACGTACAAAGCGACATCTATGACCTGCCCTTTGGTGACAACCTGTTCGACACGGAAAAATGGATTGTCTGGGGACTGAATCGCAAGCAGCTTGTGACCGCCGCAACGCTTGCCGGCGCGGCTACAGGTGCCGCCGTGGATGTCAGCCTTGCAGGTCATACTTTACTGTTGGGCACGATAGGAGGAGGCTTGCTGGCCGGTGGCGGCGCCTGGCTGGGCGCCAACCGAATCGCCGAGTTCAAACTGTTGGGTCTGCCGCTGGGGGGTTATGAAGCCAGACAGGGACCGGTTCGCAATCGCAATTTTCCTTACGTGGTGCTGGGCAGATTCCTGTTTCTGGACAAGGCCCTGCGGGAACGCACCCACGCACGCCGCGACCGCATCCAGATCAATGAAGGCGACCTGGCATCATTGCTGGATCAATTGAGCGGCACCGAGAAGAAAGAACTGCATGCGGCGCTGGACCGGCTGCGACGGCAGAGAGTGGTTGAAACCATCGAAGAGGTGTTGCGGCCGCTGCTGGATTAGTGGGGCGGTATATTGTGTGATGGGGCGGAAAATTGCGGTGACGCGGCGGGCCTACGCCCGCAAATTGAGTGACCCGTTCAAATGGCTTGCCTCTTCGGAATCCGCGCTCCGCGCAACAGGAAGTATGAGGCGGAAAGTCGAGCCTTTCGCTGCCGGGGTTTCCAACTGAATTCTGCCGCCGTGGGCTTCTACTATACGGCGGGTGGACGAGAGACCCAGACCGATGCCCGGATAAACCCCCTTGCTCGCGGGAGATCGATGGAACGGCTGGAAAATGTTTTCACGATCTTCGGGATCAACTCCAATGCCCTGGTCGGAAACGGTGATCTCGAGCCAGTCCCCTTGTCGCTGTGCGGACACGGAAATCTCTCCCCCCTGAGGGGAGTATTTTACGGCGTTGGACAGCAGGTTAGTGATTGCCTGAGTTAGCCGCCTGGGGTCGCAATGGCACATCATTGGCTGGTCCGCGAGGGCAGCGACAAACTCGTGCCTGCTGTCTTCCGTATTTTCGAACAGGGCCATGGCCTCTTTTAACAAAAGGCGAATGTCCTGATTCGAAAACTCCATGCTGAACTCCCCGGCCTCGATTCGACTGGTATCCAGAAAGTCGCTGAGTAGCCTGTCCATTTGCGCTATCTGGTGGGCTACCATTTCCAAAAGCGCGGAGGATTCCGATGCGGAATTCAAACGCATCGATTCAATGGCCATAGCCACCGAATGAAGCGGATTGCGGAGGTCGTGCGCAATAATGGCCACAATACGCAGTTGCTCCTGGCGCTTGACCTCAAGACGGTCCGCCATGGAATTGAAGCTTTCGGCAATGTCGCGGATTTCCCGTATGCCTTTAACCTCCGTTTTGAATGGCCTCTGATTTTCTCCGTACTTTGCAATATCACCGGCCAGTCTCGCCAGCGGCCAGGCGATAAATAGTATGACGGAAATAAGGGCGCCCAGAAGGACCAGGCCGCCAGCGAAAATCAGCCCCACGGCCAGCCGCTGTGAAATGGCGTTCTGCGCGACGATTGAGTCATTCAAACTGGATAACTGCACGCGGTTCAGTTCAATCAGTCGGTCAATATAACTGACTGTGCGGTCAACGTAGGGAGTCATCTGCTCATACTGCTCAGTAGGAGCCAGGGGGCCTTCGAACAACGCGTTCCGGGCATTGAAATAATCGGCAAACTCGGTTTCCACCGTATCGATCAGGGTAATTTCGGCCTCGTCACCGCTGCGTTCCCGCAGCCCGGTCAGCCGTTGAGTGACTTCCGAGGTTAATAGGACAGTACTCTCCTGAAGTTGGGGATTACGGTTAAGCGTATAAAGAAAACTGTTCCGGTTATGGGTAAGCAGGCGTGACTTCAGACTCTGCGCCAGGCGGATACTCTCAGCGGCTTCCGTCAGTCGCCCGACATCTCGGTCCAGCAGTTCAGAAAACTGAGTGACAGCTGCAAACCGGACAATGAACATTGCCAGTAACAGCGTACCCAATAGTAGTCCGTAGGACTGCAGTTTCATGGATCCGGCCGTCATCGTCGCTCGCCAGCTGCGTCAGTTCCTGCTGCGTAATATGCATGCCGGGCATCCGGGTCAGGGCTTAATTCGACGCCGCGGCTTCCATTTCCTGCCGCCGGGCTCCGGCAAGAATGCCCGGTAACGCATAGTTGCCTTCATGGCAGGCATACTCGTATACCGGTCCCTCGGTGGCGTGATAGCTCAATTCCGCGGTCCACGGCCGGGTGTAAAGATGTGGATCCTCGACGGTGAATTGGTAAACGATCTCGGTTTCCGAATACCGGCTGAAGCGTTCAATAATACGGCCGTCCTCGGTGATGGGAATGGAACTCTGTGCCATTTGCTCAGGATGTATATTGATGGTTTCCACCACCAGGGTGTCCCCTTCGTACCAGCCCCGCGAGTCTCCCAACCATTGCTGCAAAACGGCCGGACGTGTGTTGGCCCTTGCCTCTTCAGCGGAATCGAAGGTGGGAATAATGCGTGCGTCGTGCACCATTTCGACCAGTATGGTGACATAGTCTTCAGTCTGAACGAACTGGTAGGTGCTGTTGTACAGTGTACCCATCATGCCCGGCCCGGCCGTGTTGCCGAAACCAAGGAGGCAGCGTTCGGCGAGAGGCAGCGCTTCCGGGCCGGAGGCGTCACCGATGCCGGTCACATAGCGGCTGCCGAAATTGCGGCGCTCGAATTCCCCGCCAGGGGTTTCCTGGCGAGGAATCTGTCCGTCTTCCGGATCGATAATATAGGAACTGCGGAATTCGCCCCTGACCCGGGCCAGCGTGGAGCCGGGATCAATCCAGAACTCGTTGTAACCACGAAGACCAAAATCAAAACTCCCCGCCGGCGGCGCGCCGGTATCGGGGTCGATAATGGCATCGCCATCGATCTGGTCCGCCGGCAGGCCGGCGATTGAGGTGTTGGCGGCAATCTGCGCCGCCTCTTCCGCCGTGACGACCAGTCGGTCCACATCGCGCGGTCGGGTGAGACCGGTGAGCGATGCGTTGGTCCAGACGCCTGACAGATCCGGCTTTTCAGCGCTCTGGGCAAGGCTGACCGCGGACCCGAGTGACAGGGCGAGCCCAAGAATGGTGTAAGTCGTATAACGCGGATTGGTGGAAGTCATGACCAGGTCTCCTGAATTTTGCACCTGTATAGAAAGGTATCGCTGTCGCATCTGATTGTAAAGCTAACGGAGGTCTCGCCCCACGGTCCGGAACCCATTGTGGTTCGGATGGATAGCCGGACAGGCCCTTCCCGGCTACTGCGACTGCAGATGCTCCAGCTCCGACCAGCGCTGATAGGCTTGTTCCAGCTGTTCCTGAATTGAAGCCAATTCAATGAGTGTCTGTTCCACTTTCCGGCTTTCACTGCTATAGAAATCCGGCTGGGAAATTCGCTTTTCAAGGTCTGCCTGTTGTTGTTCCAGCTTTTCGATAACGCCGGGCATGGCGTCCAGTTCGCGCTGATCGATGTAGGACAGCGTTCCGGACTTTTTGGTTTTTCTACTTGGTACGGCAGAGGTTCCGCCACCGGCCTTATGCCTTGCCAGGGCGTCTTCAGGCTCTTTGCCACCTTCCATCAGAGCCTGCAAACGCCCGCCCTTCGCTACCCAATCCGAATAGCCGCCCACATATTCGCGCACCTTGCCGTGGCCCTCGAATACCATCACGCTGGTCACCACGTTGTCCATGAATTCGCGATCGTGGCTCACCAGCAGAATGGTCCCCTTGAACTTCATCAGGATGTCTTCCAGCAGTTCCAGAGTTTCGATGTCGAGGTCGTTTGTGGGTTCGTCGAGAACCAGTACATTGGCAGGTTTGCTGAACAGTTTTGCCAGAATGGCGCGGTTTTGTTCTCCACCGGACAATGCCTTCGCCGGTGTGCGAATGCGGTCAGGTGTAAAAAGAAAATCGCCCAGATAACTGATCGCGTGTTTGCGCCTGCCATCGATTTCTATAAAATCCTGGCCGCCGCAGACATTGTCGATCAGGTTTTTCTCGGGATCCAGATGTTCGCGCAACTGGTCGAAATAAGCGATTTCGAGCTTGCTGCCCAGCGTGACCTTGCCTTGATCAGGTTGCAGTTTGCCGAGAATAATCTTGAGCAGTGTTGATTTACCGGCGCCATTGGCGCCGATGATGCCGACGCGGTCGCCGCGCTGAATTGTGGTGGAAAAATGACGGATCACGGTGGATCCGGCAAAACCGTGTGTAATGTCTTCCAGCTCTGCGACGATTTTTCCGGACTTTTCGGCGGCGTCCAGTTTGAAACCCGCGGTGCCCTGGCGCTCGCGCCGTTCCTGGCGTTTCGCACGCAACGCCTCAAGTGCGCGTACCCGCCCTTCATTGCGGGTACGGCGCGCCTTTATGCCCTGCCGAATCCAGACTTCTTCTTCCGCGAGTTTTTTGTCGAACAAACTATTGGCTCTTTCTTCCGCCGCCAATTGCTCTTCCCGGTGTCTCAGGAAGCTGTGATAGTCTCCCGTAAACTGGTACAAGTGACCCCTGTCCAGCTCAACAATCGTATTGACCACGTTCTGCAGAAACACCCGGTCGTGGGTTACCAGCAACAGTGCGCCGTTGTATAGCTTCAGTTGTTCCTCCAGCCACTCAATGGCCGGGATATCGAGATGGTTCGTGGGCTCGTCGAGTAACAGAATTTCGGGCTCGCACACCAGCGCGCGTGCCAGTGCCACCCGTTTGCGCCAGCCGCCTGACAGTTCAGACATGGGTTTGTCGGCCGGCAGTTGCAACTGGCTGATGACCGTGTCGATCCGCTGCCCCAGGTTCCAGCCATCGCGGGCCTCCATTTGTTCCTGGAGCCTTTCCAGCCGGTCCATCTCGTCCGGATTGAAATCCGCCACCAGGCGATGATAACGCGCGAGCAATTCACCAACTTCCGCAAGGCCGCCGGCGACATGTTCATAAACGGTCCGCTCGCTTCCTTCCGGCAACGACTGGTCCAGCCAGGCCGCCTGTACGCCAGGGCGCAGCCAGCGCTCCCCGCTGTCTGGCGTTGTGAGACCGGAAATAACTTTCATCAGTGTGGTTTTGCCTGCTCCGTTGCGCCCCAGCAACCCGATGCGGTTGCCTTTCTTCATTGTGAAATCAAGGCGATCCAGCAGGACGTGTGAGCCGAAATGAAGGGCGATCTTATCGAGACGTAACAGCGGCATGGAGAATTCAGGGCTTGGAACGGATGGGCGCGGCCATTGTAAACCCTCCGGTGGGTTCACGTCTTGCGTCGCGGCGGATTCGGTGAAAAAAAGCGTCCGCCGGGATGCGGCAACGGGCCTGCTGTGCGACATGTTACCTGCGGGCGTTGACTGTTGTTAAAGCCCGACACACTCGGACTGGAATCAGCCCATATGGCCGTAGTGCCGGCGCCCGGCACACTTCTTGCTCGAGCTTCTTCCTCACGTCGTTGTTTGGATGTGATTTACCGCACGTTAAAATTCAACAAGGGTGATAAGTTAGGTGTCATTCAATAATCGGACCGGGCAAGCTCGGTCCCAAGGAGTGCAAGTATGCGACTATTCCAGACAGTTCCAGGCCGCTTTTTGGTGTGTGTTTTTTCTCTTTTTCTGGCGCTGACATCCCATGCCGCACTGGGACAGGGCAACAGCAATGGTAATGCGAATGGCAATGCGAGCGGCAAGAATATTGGATGGGGCAACGCGTCCGATGGAGTCATGGGCAAAATCCTGACATCGAAACATATTTACTACACCGGAGACCCGTTGCAGATCAGATTGATCTTTCCTCGTGGCGCGGACCTGATAGCCGATGGCGAGGCTGATGCCGTTGTTGTATTTTTCGAACCTGATACTGATACGGCGACTGTGCTGCCGGTGAGCAGCGACGCCAGTGAGGACGAGAAGGTTCTGTTCTCTTTGGATGCTGTTGACATCAGTGCGCTGCCGGCCGGCACTTATCAGTTAGGTCTGATCCTTACCGTGCCCGGTGGTGATCCCCTGAATATCAATGACTGGTATAACGGTTTACTGGGGATGATTGATGTTGTCGGTGTGACTATCAGTGATGAAGCATTGGAAGCGGATGAGGATGGCGACGGGATGGTCGACAACGATGAAGATGGCGATGGCTTCTCGGACGAAGATTCCGATGACGACAGCGTTGGTGACGAAACCGATGAATAAGGCGATGCTTGTCGGTGCTACGGTTAGCTAATCATGACCAACGGCAACCGGGCCTGTCATTTCATCAATGGCGGGCCCGTTCTTCTTTGAGTCCACCCTTCCTTGCCGCCCTGCTTGTAAATCCCGCGGAATCTTGCTTAATTAGCCAGACTTGATTCGCCACCCCCGGGAGACCGCATGAAAACGACTCTGACGGCACTGTGTTTACTCTTTGCGCTGATTACCGACGCCCTCGCACAAACACCTCCACTTTACTTGCGCGCCGGTCAGTTGCTGGATGTGGTGACCGGTGAGTTGCTGCGCGATCAGGCTATTATTGTGGAAGGTGAAATGATTACCGCGGTAGGGTCGGCGTCAGCGCTGCAGGTGCCGCCGGGAGCCGTGGAAGTCGATCTCGGTGAGGCAACGGTACTGCCCGGGCTGATCGATGCGCATGTACACCTGACCAGCAATGCCGCGATTCACGGATACAACTCCTTGTCGCAGTCAGCCATCCGTGAAGCCATTTTTGGCGTGAGCGCCGCCCGCGACACGCTCGCCGCCGGCTTTACGACGGTCCGCAATGTGGGAGCGGGTGCTTTCGGCGACATTGCGCTGCGCGATGCGATTGACGCCGGAGAAGTGCCCGGTCCCCGCATGCTGGTGTCGGGTCCGCCCCTCAGTATCACCGGGGGGCACTGCGACAATAATTTATTGCCGGCGGAATACGAGTCGCGCGCCGATGGGGTGGCGGACGGGCCCTGGGCCGTGCGCGCCAAGGTCCGCGAAAACCTCAAGTATGGTGCCAGTGTGATCAAGTTCTGCGCCACTGGCGGTGTACTGTCAAAGGGCACCAGCCTCGGCGCGCAACAGTTCACCCTGGAGGAAATGGAGGCACTGGTTGACGAGGCGCACATGGCCGGAGTGAAAGTAGCCGCCCACGCCCATGGCGCGGCCGGCATCAAGGCGGCGATTCGCGCGGGCGTGGATTCGGTGGAGCATGCCAGCTTGCTTGATGAGGAGGCCATTACGCTGGCACTGGATCGTGGGACCAACTTGGTGATGGATGTCTATGTGTCGGATTACATCCTGGAATCGGGCGCGGAGGCTGGTATGCTTGAAGAGTCGCTGGCCAAGGAACGCGAAGTGGGCCAACTGCAGCGGGATAATTTCCGGCGGGCTCATGAAGCCGGTGTGAATATCGTGTTTGGCTCTGATGCCGGTGTGTACCCGCATGGTCTGAACGGCCGTCAGTTCGCTTACATGGTGGATTATGGAATGACTCCGCTGGCGGCCATTCAGACAGCGACGGTGAAAGCGGCGGACCTTTTGGGTCCGGGAGTCGGAGTTGGTGTCATCGCCGGCGGGGCTTATGCGGACATTATTGCCGTGACGGGCAATCCGCTGGAGGATATTCGCCAGCTTGAAACAGTGGATTTTGTCATGAAAGGGGGAGAGATCTACGTACGGAATATTGGACGCCTGACCGAGTAACGGGTTCTGCCCGGCGTGGTTGATATTCGTCAACACTCTGTGCAACCGCTACGGGATACTGGCTGGAACCAGTGGAATTAACCTCAGGGACAGGACAAATACTCGTGCAATCAACTCAGACGGAAGCCTTCACCTGTCTTCTGGCCCAGGTCGGCAGGGAAGATACGGGCAAAGTGGGCGGCAAAAACGCCTCACTCGGGGAGATGATCCGGCACCTTACGGAAACCGGAATCCGTGTGCCGGGCGGCTTTGCCACGACAGCCGATGCCTACTGGCACTTTCTCGATCACAATAATATCCGCCACGGCATAACCGAAAAACTGGGGCAATGGTCGGTCGAGGGCGTTTCGCTGGAAACCGTGGGCTACGCCATTCGCCGTCTTATAGGCAAGGGCGAGTTTCCGCAAGACCTGGCGGATGAGATTCGCAGGGCCTATCGGCAACTCGCAGACGAGACCGGCCAGGAAAATCCGGCGGTCGCTGTTCGCAGCAGCGCTACGGCGGAGGATTTGCCCGAAGCCAGTTTTGCCGGCCAGCAGGAGTCTTTCCTTAATATCGTCGGCGAGAAGGCTTTGCTGGCAGCCTGCCGCCACTGCTTCGCTTCGTTGTTCACCGATCGCGCAATAGCCTACCGCGACAAGCACGGGTTTGAACACATGAAAGTGGCGCTGTCGGTTGGCGTCCAGCAAATGGTACACGCCGATACCGGCTCTGCCGGCGTAATGTTTTCCGCCGATACCGAAAGCGGTTTTCCTGATGTCGTATTGATCAATGCCAACTGGGGTTTGGGGGAAACGGTGGTGCAGGGCAGCATCGATCCCGATGAATATATGGTGTTCAAGCCGTTGCTTGATGATGTCAGCTGCAAACCCATCATCTCCAGAACGCTCGGTGGCAAGGAAAAGAAACTGATTTACAGCCCCAGAAAAAGCAAACCGACGCAACTGGTCAACACTTCGGAGTGGGAGCGCCAGTCGCCGGTACTGAGCGATGATGACGTTCTGCTACTGTCACGCTGGGCCGTTATCGTGGAAAAACATTATGGTTGTCCTATGGACATGGAGTGGGCCAAGGATGGTGAGTCGGGGGAAATGTTTATCGTCCAGGCCAGACCGGAGACAGTGCAGTCACAGCTGGGTGCCGACACCTTTAAAACCTACACGTTGAAAAGCAACGGGGAACTTCTGGTCAGCGGACTGGGTATTGGAAGCGCCATTGCTACCGGCAAGGTGTGCAAGCTGGCGTCGATTTCAGAGATAGACAAGTTTGTTGAAGGTTCGGTACTGGTCACCGGCAAGACCGATCCGGACTGGGTGCCCATTATCATGAAAGCCGCGGCGATTATTACCGATCACGGCGGGCGTACGTCCCACGCCGCGATCATTGCCAGAGAGCTCGGATTGCCGGCGATAGTTGGCGTCGGTGACGCTCAGCGCAAGCTGACGAACGATCTCGAAATAACCGTTTCCTGCGCCGAGGGAGACAAAGGTTCGGTTTATGCGGGCATCGCCGACTACGAGTCGGAGGCAATTGCTCTTGACGATATTCCGGTGACACAGACAGAGGTGATGCTGAACCTGGGGAATCCCGCCGCCGCGCTGAAATGGTGGAAGTTGCCCGCTGACGGGATAGGTCTGGTGAGAATGGAATTCATTATCAGCAATCTGATTAAAATTCATCCGCTGGCGCTGTTGCACCCGGAACGGGTCAGCAGGGGGGAGGCGCGTCAAATTGAAACGCTTACAACCGCCTGGAAAGACAAGCCCGCCTATTTTATCGACACGCTTGCCTTTGGACTGGCGCGCATCGCTGCGTCGCGGCACCCGCATCCGGTCATCGTGCGGATGAGCGATTTTAAAACCAATGAATACGCGCAGCTGCTTGGCGGTGCCGCGTTCGAACCGGCGGAAGAAAATCCGATGCTCGGCTGGCGGGGAGCCAGTCGGTACTACAGTGAAGAATACCGGGCGGGTTTCGCGCTGGAATGCAAAGCGGTCAAGAAAGCAAGGGAGGTTGCCGGAATGAAGAATATTGTCGTGATGATTCCTTTTTGCCGTACTCCCGAGGAAGCCGATCTGGTATTGGAAGAAATGGCGGCGGCGGGCTTGCGTCGCGGCGTCGAGGGGCTGCAGGTGTATGTGATGGCGGAGGTCCCGTCGAATATCATTCTGGCAGAGGAATTTGCAAAGCGCTTTGATGGGTTCTCCATCGGCAGCAATGACCTCACTCAGTTGGTGCTCGGCGTGGATCGTGATTCCAATCTTTTGTCCGGTTTGTTCGATGATCGTCACGAGGCCGTACGCCGCTCTATCGCGAGTTTGATTACAACAGCGCATCAAAACAAACGTCCTGTGGGCATTTGTGGTCAAGCGCCAAGCGACTATCCCGACTTTGCCAGGTTTCTGGTAGAGTCGGGAATCGATTCAATCTCGGTAAATCCGGACAGTTTCGTCGCCGTCAAGAGGCAAGTGGCAAAGGCGGAGTCTGATTTGCTGTAATCAGAATCGACGCTGGCAAACCACACGCGCCAGAACTTGCTAAGTGGCCAAAGAGTTCTTCAGAAGTTCCCTGGTGAAATACCTTAATGCAATCCGGATGAATCCAGGATTTCCGCGAATCGCTCGTTGGTTGGATATGATCCGGCGGTCCATCCGAGGCGTACAATCACCAGATTCCGGGAAGGAATCACCATGAGCCGCTGTTCGCGATTGCCCTGGGCCGCATACGCGTCCGCGGGCAGGTCAGGCCAGCGTAGTTGCTCGTCGCCGCGGTTCAGCCACCATTGGTATCCGTAGGCTTTTTCGTTTTCCGATGTGTTGGGACCGGTAGCGCGTTGGATCCAGTCTTCGCTCACAATTCTGCGACCATTAATGCTTCCTCCATCCAGCATCATCTGGCCAATTCGCGCCCAGTCGCGTGCCGAGGCATAGAAATAGGAACTTCCCATGAATTCACCCGCGGCATCGGTTTCGAATACGGCGTGTTCGAATCCAAGCGGTTTGTAGATGTTTTCCATGTAATCGTCAAAACTGGTTGCCAGGCTGTCTCCGGTCTTATCCTGGTAGAGTCTTGATAAAAGACTCGCCGTTCCGGAACTGTAGTTGAAAACTGTACCGGGTTCATTGGACAGTGATTTTTGCAAAACAAACAAAGAGGCTGACGGTTCGGTAAAGAGCATTGCTGTGGCGTCGTCGCCGGGGTCGTATTCTTCGGAGAAATCCAGCCCGTCTGTCATGGTCAGCAGGTCGGTAATTCGTATCGCAGCACGGTCATCATCAGCCCATTCCGGAAATTCCGGGCCTGCGTCAAGAGATAACAGGCCGCGAAGCTCCAGGTTGCCCAGCATGATCGACATCAGGCTCTTGGACATGGACCAACCGAGTAGCGGCGCCCGCCGGTCAGCGTTCTGGGCATAGCCTTCCGCGATAACTTCGCCGTCATGTACCACCAGCAGGGCGCGGGTATTCAATCCCGCGGAATTATCCTGTTCAATCTGGCTTTGCACCAAGGCCTGCATCGCCGCATCGGGCGTAGTCGTTCTTTCGCCCAGCGGCCAGGGAGCCGAGGGCCGATCGATCGCAATCCGTCCCGTGTCGACGGGTGGGTCAAATCCGGGGTACTCGAGTGTGCAGCCCAGACCGGGCCGATAGACAGCGGTAGCGGACTTGAGCCCAAAAAGCGACGTGATAACGGCTTGATCAGTCTCGTCGTACTCGATCGTCAAATTAGCCAGGACGGGTGAATATTGAACCAGGTCATCAAATGACTGTTCCTGGCTGAAATGGCTGACATAGCGGGAACTGCACAACAGCTTGGCGCCGATTCCCGCCGCGACTCCCGGAGCGCTAATGAGATAGGCAGGGGTAAAGCCCGAAAGGGCAGCCACGCCCAGAACGGCTACAATAGCGACGGTGACGCCGAGCACAGGCTTCTTCATGCGGTCTCTCTTGGCTTTCGCCGGATTCCCCAGGATAGTAGTACGAAAAGGGGGTCAGTGGCGAATGATTCTCATTCGCCACTGACCCCCAAGCGCTTGACGCGTGACTCGCCAGATGCGATTGATTATCGTTCGCCACCGACCCTATACTGGGGTCTTTCTTATAGGGAGCAGGATTATGAAGAAATTGGCAGTGACGGGATTCATTTTAGTGGCGGGCAGCGCGGCTATGGCGCAGGAATTCAGTCCGGGGGAGGCACTGGGGACAGTGAACGAGTCCGGCGAGGCGACTCCCATGTCGAGTAATGTGAAAGTTTATGGGAGTTTTCGAACCGCCGAGAGTTGTACTTTCGATCCCGAGCGCAATCTGATTCTGGCTATGAACAACGGAGTCGGTCAGGAATTACAGGAAAACGACGGCTATGTTTCGCTGATCAATCCTGATGGCAGCGTTCATACGTCCAAATGGATTGGTGCCACCCGTGATGGCCTTACGCTCAATCAGCCGCTGGGAAGCGCCATCGCCGATGAGGTACTTTACACCGTGGATATCAACATGGTGCGGCAGTTTGATTTGCAATCAGGCCGGCCGATGGGAGCGGTAGAGGTTCCCGGCGCCACGGGACTGAACGGGGTTGCGGTAGCCGATGACGGCACCGTGTATGCCTCCAACACCCGGCCGCCCGAACGCATCTACCGCGTGACACCCAACGGTGACGCGGGGATATTTCTGGAGGGGGAGCCATTGAATTTGCCCAACGGCGTGGCGATAGACAATGACGGAAACATCGTTGTTGTGAACGTGGGCGACAACGCGGTGCTTACTTTCAACCCGCAAGGCGAGCTTGTGATGACCGAACATGCAGCCGAAGGCGGAAACGATGGTGTGGTGATTCTGGACGATGGTACCAAGTATATAAGCAGTGTACGCTATGGAAGCGTTTCCCGAATACGTCCGGGACAGCCTGCCGAGATAATTGCGGAAGGCATCCCCAGCGCCGCCTCCATGTGTTATGACTCAGTACAGAACCAGTTGGTGATTCCGATGAATCAAAACAACGCGTTGGCGTTCATTCCTCTGGACTGACTCCTGCTCACCTCTGAACTTACGTGGAGACGAAAATGAAAAAAGCTGTTCTCGCACACAAGGCCGCCAGGGTTCTGGTGGCCGCTGGCCTGCTGGCCTTTGGTGGAACTTTTTCCGCCGCGGCCCAGGATGTCCAGGCCGTCGGGATGGACGTTTACAAAAGTGAAACCTGTGGTTGCTGCGCCGGATGGATCGATCACATGACACTGAATGATTTTGTGTCCACCATTCATCACCCGGCCGACCTTAACGCAGTGAAACGGGAACACGGAATACAGCCCGAACTGCAGTCCTGTCACACAGCGATCACCAAGGACGGCTACGTCTTTGAGGGCCATGTGCCGGCCCGGTTCGTTAAACAGTTTCTGGATGCGCCCCCTGCGGATGCCGCAGGCTTGCTGGTACCGGGCATGCCGCTCGGCAGCCCGGGCATGGAAGTGGGCAACCGTTTTACCCCGTACGATATTTTGCTACTGAAAAAAGACGGCACCACGGAAGTGTTTACACACGTTGGTGACATCACCGAGCAGTCTGAATAAGCGGAACAGCAACTCTATTTTTTGGTCTTCATAACATCCGTCAATAGGGCTCCGAATGTGCCCATCGCCGGGGTCTTGTGTTGAGGCGCGGCAGATTTGTTGCTGTCTTTTGAGGCGTCCGCTACCGGTTTTTTGCCGTTTTCCTTTTTACCGCGTCTTTTTTCGCCGGACCCGCGAGAGGCATTTTCCGTCCCGCCACCGGCCTCACCGATTGCGTCATCCAGGCGCATGGTCAAACTGATCCGTTTACGTTTTTCGTCCACCTCCATCACCTTGACCCGCACGACATCGTCGGTCTTCACCACAGTATGCGGATCCTTGACAAAACGGGTGGATAAGGCGGAAATATGGACCAGTCCGTCCTGATGAACGCCGATATCCACAAAAGCGCCAAAATTCGTCACATTAGTAACTGTTCCTTCCAAAACCATACCCTGGCTCAGGTCGCTGAGTTTTTCCACCCCCTCCTTGAAGTCGGCGGATTTAAACTCCGGTCGCGGATCACGACCCGGTTTTTCCAGTTCGGTGAGTATGTCCATCACTGTGGGCAAACCAAATTTGTCATCGGTATAGTCAGCCGGGTCAAGGCGTTGCAAAAAGCTGCTGTCACCGATAATTTCGGGAATGGACTTTTTGTTTGCACGGCCGATCTTCTCAACCACGCTGTAGGATTCAGGATGCACCGCTGAAGCGTCGAGCGGATTTTCGCCGTTCATGATGCGCAGAAAACCGGCGGCCTGTTCAAAACTTTTTTCACCGACGCGCGGCACCGATTTCAGCGCCTGCCGGCTTCTGAACGCACCGTTTTCGTTACGGTAATTGACTATATTGGTGGCCATTGACGCGGTCAGGCCGGCGACACGTCTTAACAACGGAGCAGACGCCATGTTGACATCAACGCCAACGCCGTTCACACAGTCCTCAATTACCGCGTCAAGACTTTGACCCAGCTTCACCTGGCTGACGTCATGCTGGTACTGGCCTACCCCGATGGACTTCGGCTCGATCTTCACCAACTCGGCCAGAGGATCCTGCAGCCGCCGTGCGATTGAAATGGCGCCCCGCACGGTAACATCCAGATCTGGAAACTCCTCCCGAGCAATATCGGAAGCGGAATAAACCGATGCGCCGGACTCATTCACCATGGCCTTGCTGAGCTTCAATTCCGGATGGCGCCTGGTGAGATCGCCGGCCAGCTTGTCCGTCTCCCGGGAAGCGGTGCCATTGCCGATCGCAATCAGTTCCACCCTGTGTCGCCGGCAAAGTGTTGCCAATGCGGTGATGGACTGGTCCCACTGGTTTCTTGGCGCATGAGGATAAATTGCCGTGTCCTCCAGATATTTGCCGGTGCCATCCACCACGGTAACCTTCACTCCGGTACGCAACCCCGGGTCCAGCCCCAGGGTCACGCGGTTGCCGGCCGGAGGCGCCAGAAGGATGGCTTTGAGATTTGCCGCAAACACCCGGATTGCCTCGTCGTCTGCCCTATCACGCAACTGACCCAGCAGGTCCGCTTCCAGGCGTGTCAGCAATTTCACGCGCCAAGTCCAGCGCACCACTTCCAGCAGCCATGTATCCGCGGCACGGCCTTTGTCCCGCACATCGAAATGAGAAGCCACCATTCGCTCACCGGGATCGGGGTCGCCGCTTTCAACCCCGGTACTGCCAACCGTGACGTTCAGGAACCCTTCCTTTCTGCCCCGAAAAACCGCCAGAGCGCGGTGGGAGGGAACTTTACGAAGGGCTTCTTCATAGGCAAAGTAGTCACGAAATTTTTCCGCCCCGGCTTCCTTGCCCTTGATAAGCTGTGCGCTGAGAATGCCCCGCTCCCACAGGTGCCTGCGAAGCCTGCCCGTCAGCGCGGCATCTTCACTCAAGCGTTCCATCAGAATTTGTTTTGCCCCCTCCAGTGCGGCTTTGACATTCTCAACACCGCCGTCAGGATTGACGAACGCGGCCGCGGCCGTCTCTGGATCAAGCGAAGGGTCGGAAAACAGAATATCCGCCAGAGGTTCAAGGCCGGCCTCAATGGCAATCATGGCCTTGGTCCGGCGTTTGGGCCTGTACGGCAGATAAAGGTCTTCAAGTTCGGTCTTGGTGGTGGTCGCCAGAATCTGCTTTTCCAGTTCCGGCGTCAGTTTTTCCTGATCCTTGATGCTCGAGAGTACCACCTGCCTGCGTTCGTCGAATTCACGCAGGTAGCGCAGGCGCAATTCGAGGTCCCGCAATTGCAGGTCGTCGAGTCCGCCGGTGGCTTCCTTGCGGTAACGGGAAATAAACGGGACGGTGGATCCTTCATCAAGCAGAGCGACCGCGGCATGAACCTGGGAGTCCTTGACTGCCAACTCGCCCGCGATTAGCTGAACAATATCCATAAAGCTGCAACCTCTTGATTCTGTAAACAGAGTCCGTTTCGCGATGCGTGTCCCAAGTGATCGCGCCGCCTCCTGAGGCGGCACATAATTAATCAGAGGCTCCTTAACCGTTTCAGGCAATGCCAACCCAACTATAACAGTAACGTCATCGGGAGATGGACTTTCCCTCATACGGCTTTTATTCTACCGCGCGGGATAAGGAGAATTCATATGAGCAATCACGCATGACTGATGACGCGAGCGAACCGCTGCTGGCGGATATCCGCGTGGTTGAAGTGGCCACACTGGTATTCGGCCCCTCCGCCGGTGTCATTCTGTCTGATTTTGGCGCGGACGTTATCAAGGTCGAGCCACCGGTTATTGGTGATCTGAATCGACGCTATCACACCTTGCCTGGTATGCCGGAGTCGGAACTGGCCTATACGTTTGAAGTGGATAACCGCAACAAGAAAAGTATCGCTATCGACATCAGGTCGGAACAGGGTTACGCGGTGTTCCGCAAACTGATTGAGGGCGCCGATGTCTTTCTTTCCAATTATCGGCTGGGGGCACTCGAAAGGTTGAAAATCGGCTACGAAGACCTCAAGGCAATCAATCCGGAAATGATCTACGCAATCGGTACCGGTTACGGAGAGGAAGGTGATGAGCGAGACAAGCCCGGTTATGACTCCGTGTGTTACTGGACCCGCTCCGGCATCGAAGGGCATGTGTTTCCCGTTGGCGGCTGGCTAGGCGCGTTTCCTTTCGGTGCAGGCGACCATCCCAGCGGCACTACGCTGTTTGCCGCGATCATGACCGGCCTGTATCAGAGACAGAAAACCGGTAGAGGCTGCAAGGTGTCAACCTCGCTGCTGGCCACGGGAGCATGGGCAAACGCGACCCTGCTGCAGGCGCAGTTATGTAACGCACGGTTTAAAGAGAAGAGGCCGCGGGACCGCGCTCACAATTACGCCTATCTGCACTACCGTTGCAGTGATGGACGCCTGATAAGGCTCGGCATTGTCAATGCCGGCAAGGACTGGGTTCCCTTCTGCCGGGCTGTCGACCATCCGGAACTCGCGGACGATCCGCGCTTCGCCACCGCGGAGAATCGTGCCGACAACATGGAACAGTTGTTAGCAGTACTCGATGTGGCATTTGCGGGCAGGGATGTCGATTTCTGGCGTGAACGTCTCGGCTCCTGTGATATTCCCTTCGCCGTTGTGCCAACCTATGAAGAGGCGGCCAACGATTTGCAAAAGGCGGATAATGATATTGTCATCCCGCTGGAACACCCGCGCTTCGGGTCCATACGCACCGTCAACAGTCCCTTCGCCGTCAGTGGGTGTCCCAAAATTCCACCTGGCTCCGCACCCGGTCTTGGAGAACACACCCGGGACGTGCTCGAGTCACTTGGGTATGATGATGCCGCGATTGACGCGATGATCGGCGACGGGGTGGTAGCGAAAGGTGCTGACAATTAGACGCCATCCCCGTTATGCTGTTAGAAATTCACTACCCGAAGGAATTGTCACCGTGCCGATAAAAACCCTGCTGACCCTGGTGTTGTCACTCTTTTCCCTGCATGCCGTGGCGCAGCTTTCGCCCACCGCGATCTGGGCCGCTGAAGTCGAGACGCAGTATCAATATCTTCCTGATGTTTCCTATCCCTCGGAAAACGGTGTTGAGCTGTTGATGGATGTCTATTCCCGACGTGATGTGGAATCACCGCAGCCCACACTGGTATTTTTCCATGGCGGGTTTTGGGTCGCCGGATCAAAGGACACCCAGCTCATGGCGTTGATTCCGTGGCTGGAGAAAGGCTGGAATGTTGTGAACGTAGGCTATCGATTGGGTGGGGAGGCCCCGGCCCCGGCCGCCGCGGTGGACGGCTTCTGCGCGCTGCGCTTTATCCATGCCAATGCCGAAAGATTCAATATTGATGTCGACAGTATTGTAACAAGCGGTCAATCAGCGGGCGGTCACCTGGCATTGTCGATGGCGATGCTGGATGAGGCCGGCTTCGATGCGTCCTGCCCGTCCGGGGAAACGCCGGAAGTGGCCGCCGTGGTCAATTGGTACGGCGTGACCGATGTGCCGGATGTGATAGACGGTCCGAACCGGTCGGAAACCGCGGCGCGCTGGTTCGGCGACATGGAGCGAAATCAGGCGCTGGCACTGGCCGAGCGCCTGTCACCGCTGAATTATGTGAACAACAACCTGCCTCCCATTCTCACCATCCAGGGCGACGCGGATACCATCGTTCCCTACGCGGAAGGAGTGGCGCTGCATGAGGCGCTTCAACAGACAGCGGTACAGAATCAGCTTCTGACCATTCCCGGCGGCGGCCACGGCCGTTTCAGCGCTGCGGAGCGACGCCGGATCTACGAAACGGTCGAGGCGTTCCTGGGGGAAGCGGGGCTGTGAAAAACCGCGCCGGTCATCAGGCCAAGGCGGTTTCAAACAGGTTCAGCAATCGGCTCCAGGCGCGTTCCGCCTGTGCTTCGTGATACACCGCGGAGTCCGGCGGACACCAGCCATGCATCGCGCCTTCATAAACCTCAATTTCAGCGGGCAGACCGGCGGCGTCGTAGCTGCGGCGTAACACGTTTTTCGCTTCCGGATCATTTTCATCGTCATTGGCGGCGATGGCGATGAGAAAGTGAGCCTGCATCGTGGGTATCAGCAAATGGGGGCTGTTGTCGGCATCAGTCACCAGCCCGCCGCCATGGAAGGAAGCAGCGGCACCGATGCGATCAGGCACCGCGGCCGCGGTACGCATCACGATAGGTCCGCCCATGCAATAGCCCATTGTGCCGATTCCGCGGCCGGTATCCACTGCGCTTTGCTGGTCCAGAAAGCTGACAAACGCGCGGGCATCGGTGAAGTGCGTATCGGCGGAGAGCTGACCGGCCATGGGCAATACGATACCGCGAATGTCGGGATCGCCGAACGTGGCGCCTTCCGGAACCACCGGTGAGGTTGCGCTGCGATAGAACGGATTAACGACCAGTACAGAGTACCCTGATTCTGCCAGCCGCCTTCCCATCATCCGAAAGGCGGGCCGCAGGCCCAGAATATCCGGCCATATGATGACACCTGGATGTGTTCCGCTGGAAGGCCGGACGAAATAGCAGTCAGCCGTGCCGTCAGGGGTTTGGACATTGACATCGCTCTCTGCCACCGACTGGGCGTTGGCAACCGGGGGTAACAGCATCGCCAGCGCGGCGCCCGCACCCAGCTTGTTGAATTGTCGACGGGACATACCCGCCCTTTTAAAGTATTTCTCGTTATCTGCCAGGGTGTGATCATCGCACATCGGAGTTCTCCTGTTATTTGGAATAAATGCCTGACTTGTGTCTCCGCGGCCTGCCGGTTTCGGCTCGAATTCGATTCGGCCTCCCCGCAGCCGTGGATTTGTATAGTCGTGGAGCAATAGTATACTCCCTTATACTCATTCAACTAATCCAGCCAGAGCAAGCGTACGCAATGAAATCGATAAAAGCCCTGTTGTTAGTCGCATCACTCCCCTTCTTCAACGTCATTCACGCCCAGGATGAAGTCAATCCGCGGGATGATCCCGCCGCCCAGCGGGTGGAGCCATTCCAGGTCTTCGACAATCTTTATTATGTCGGCGCAAGGTGGGTAGCGGCCTGGGTATTGGAAACAGACCAGGGGCTGATTCTTTTCGACTCCCTGTACGGCGATCTCACGGACATCGCAATCGACAGTATTCGCCAACTGGGGATGGACCCCAATGATATCCGTTACGCGGTGATAACCCATGCCCATTTCGATCACGTTGGCGGTGCCCGTCGCCTGCAGGATGAATTTGGCGCCATTGTCATGATGACGGAAGAAGACTGGGCGATGACCGAACAGGACGCGGTATACCAGGACTACCCTAAACCGGTCAGGCACCTGACCGCGGGTGACGGTGATACGCTCAATCTTGGTAGAACACGGCTGACATTTTACAAAACCCCGGGCCATACACCGGGTGTGTTATCTACCCTGTTTACCGTCTATGACAACGGCTACCCTCATACGGCCTTTATGTTCGGCGGCGTGGGTCTGAATTTCAGTGGCGTCGAGCGGACCCAGGGTTATATTGACAGCGTGAAACGTCTGATGGCTTCCCCGGAAATAGAGGTAAATATCCCCAACCATGCCGGTTCAGGCAGCGTGTTCGAGCGCGCCGAAATGCTCCCGGACCGGCAGGAAGGCGATCCTCACCCGTTTGTTGATCGGCAGGGATTCCAGTGGTGGCTGGAAGGGCTGCTGGCGGATGCCGAAGAGAAACTGGAACAGGAACTGGAACAGGCCGGGCAATAACGTACTGCGATTATTGGGTAAGGGTAATCTTCATGCGGTAAGTTTCGCCGCTCACCAGCCGGCCATCCCTCAGCGCCGGCCGGAACTGCAGTTCCTCGAGCAGGTCATTCAACTGCGAGCGCTGCGCTCGGGTGGCCGAACTGATTTCAATAATCGTCTCCCGTGTCGCCTGTCCGTTGGCACCTATTTCAAACTCAAGCAGTACACTGGGTGCATTGGATTCCGTGTCGCTTGACGCGACAGCGGTATTGATGACGCTCGGCAGAACTTCGCTAACCGGCTGATAGTCGGGAAGCTGGAACGAAGCGTCGCCTGTGAGGGGAGCGCAGAGCGGCACATTGTCCAGGCGTGAATGGAATTCGGCGAGCGGAATGAGTGACGGGCAGCCAAGGTGCTGGTCCAGTGTTGAGGGGTCAATACCCGCTTCGAGCAACAGGTTCCAGCCGTCCCGATAGTGGCTTGCGGCAGGTCCCACATTCAAAGTTCCTCGCGCCTGACCGGTATTGCGGCCGGTTCGTTCGTATTGTTGGCGTATCAATACGGCATCGCCGAGGTAAAACTGCGTCATCGCCTCGGCTTCAGTGTCACCCTGATCGGCAAACCGCTCAAGCAACCTCTCTACGCGTGAGTAGTAGCGCGACACATATTCTCTCATGCCCTGATTCGAAACCGTGTTCATCCTGGCGCCGTACACGGCTTCCAGCTCGGCGACACTTGTAAATTCCTGGTTCAGGTCCGGCGGAGGGCGCAGGCGGTTTGCCTGTCCCGTCATTAATTCCTCAGCGAGATCCGCCTCCGCATAAATCGCCAGGGCAATCATCAGGTCGGCCAGGGCGGCTTCGTATTCAGAAACGAGTAGCGATTCGCTGTCGGCAGGGTAATGTTCGCGGGCAAGCTCAAGTCTTTTTTTGCTGGCGGCTTCGTGTTCCCGCAACAGCCGGGCTCGATGCGCGGGGTCAATACGGTCTGTCAGCAGCAGGCGTTGCTGCGCCACGTCCCGCATGCCTTGTAGACGCCCTTCCGTATCAAGCCCATCGGTGCGGGCATAGAGCCAGTCCAGATGGGCCAGGTTGTTGTACACCTGCTGCCAGCGATTCTGATTCACGTCCAGATCGAGCAGGGAATTCACAGCAGATATCTGCTCGGCGCTGTGAAGGCCAAGGTTGATGCGTTGAATCTGCAATTGTTGTTCAAAACTGTCCCTGGCGGCTTCCGTGTCGCCAAGTTTCAGATACACCTGCGCCAGTGCCCGCATGGGCTCAATCAATTGCAGGTCGTAAAATCCGGCCTCCCGTTGCAATGCGGAGATTTGCTGTTCATATCGCCCGGCTTCATCAAGCAGGGCGACCGTGGTCTCGATTGACTCGTCCGTATCGGTGGTTGCCTGACTTTGACCCAGCGCGGCGCCGACAAAACAGTATGCCATGATCATGAAGAGACCGGGCCGGATACTGGCGCGGAGGCCAGGCACCACCGGGGCCGGGGGCTTGCAAAGAAAAAACATCGAATGCATGCTTCACCTCAGGGATGAGGCTACTTTAACACTACTGATATCGACGAGCCACAGGCGGCACTCTCAAAAAGTACCGTTAATTTTCAGGGACATCACCCGGCCCGAGCCACCGCACTGATCCTCGATTTCTTCCAGTATGCCATTGCTGATATGTCCCACAAATCGGTGCCGCTCACGGCACTGAAGATTGTCCGTGGCGTTTCTGGCATCGAAGCGGAAGGTGGTACCGCCGAAAGCGATAAATTCAACAAACGCGTTTACCATGGGATCGCCCGCGGTCATCTCGACATCATCAATGTCATAGCGCTTGATGTTGCCATCGAAACGATTGTTCCAGCTCAGGCCGTAATTCATGTTGAATTGAGGCACATCATGGCGGAACCCCAATTGGAACCTGCCTCTCTCATAGTTGGTAAAACGGCGGTCAATACCCAGGAACGGATCCTTGATCTTGGAATCGCGAACCTGCAGATTGGAAGTGACCAGCAGGTTGGGCATTTCGATCATGTTCATACGGATACTGGTGTTCAATCGGGCAATCCACATGTCACCGTCACCGATATTTCCGCTGGCGGAGAGTATAGTATCGCCTCTTGACACATCAATGCGCTCAATCTTGTCGTAGTGCATCATGTACGTCACGCCGCCATCCACCACGCCGACATCGTTGGGCAGGCGATACTCCGCGTTCAGGTTCGCGCTGAAGTACGTCTCCGGTTCGAGGTTGGCGTTGCCGGCCTGGGTGTTTGAGTCATTGTCGTCATTGTCGCTGGCGGCGACAAAATCCGAGAAGCTCAACTGGCGAACGCTTTTTTCCGCGCTGGCACGTAATTGGAATGTATTGGTCACATCAAAACGGTAATCCACCTTCGGCTTCAGAAACTGAAAATCCCTCTGGTTATACAGGTCACCTGTCTGGGTAATTTCCGAAGTCTCCCACACCAGTGTGCTCTCCAGGGACATGCGCGGATTGATCTGCCAATTGTGGATCGCGAATGGTTCATAGCGCATTTCCTCCACTTTGGAGTCGGCGTTGTTGACAGCGACCGGAACCAGACCGCCGTGAGCCGGAGATGGCGCACCGGTGCTACTGGCAATTCCCAGGCGCAGGTTCGAATCGAGAATGGTCTGGGCGCGCTCAATGCCCATTTCCAGGTTCTGACCGGTAAACAGGTCCATCGTATAGGAACCTCTGACGATACGTTCATTGCTTACGCTGGCGCTGTCGAGGAACAGGTTCTTGGTTTCCGAGCCGTCATCGGCTACAGTAAAGCGCTCTCTGGTACTGGCGTCATCATTCTCATTGCTTATAAATAAAATCTTGAAGCGATCGCCGTTTGTTCTCCGGTATTCATAGTCGCCGCCAACTTCCCAATTGTCCCGCTCACCCGGGATATCTTCCCGTTCCAGAAACAGTGTGTTCGGAGTAACGGTGAGGTCCGTGGTCCAGCGGAATACATCGGTGGGATTGTCGTTTTGTCCGTACAGCGCGTTGAAACGGACACTGCTCTGTTCATTGATCGAGTAATCCAGGTTCGATGAAACCTGGTAACTGGTCTGTTCCCTGATACGCTCCTCCCTTACTTCATCGTTCGGGGAAAAATCGCCCAGTATGCTGTTTTCCTTGCTTACCCGGTGGTCGTAACGCGGTTCCGCTGAACCGCTCACTACATAGTTGAGGTTGTCGGTTTGTCCGCTGAATGACAGCGAGCCGCCGGGCTGTGTTTCGTGATCCGCGTAGCGGTCCATGTTGACTTCATAAGAGATGCTGTTGCTGGACAGTTCGTCGAACAACACCACATTAACCACCTGATTGCTGCCCCGTACGTCCAGGTCGCCGGACGTCCCTCGAATGATCTCGATATAGTCCACCTGGCCGGATGAGATACGGTCGAGCATGCTACTCGCTCCATTGTTCTTTCCCGCAGTCCGCTTGCCATTGATCAGTATCTGATCACCCCCGCCGCCGCCAAGCCCGCGGCCGCCACTGCCTGGATTGCCGCCACCGCCGCCGGGACCACCGCCACCGCCGGTGACGTTACCCACCCCCGGGATTCGGTCGTACATGTCCTTGGCGGTTATTGGTGCGTATTCAGTGAAATAGGAAGCGGGATAAACCACGGTGGAATCGCTCGCGGTGGAATCCTGGGCCCAGACATTAAACGCCATGCTGGCAACCAGGGGTACTGCGGCCAATCGGGATAGGGTTCGTCGTGTCTTCATAGAAAGCTCGTTTTGGTTCGAATTGGTCCTACGGGAAGAAAACTATCGGCGAATAGCCCTGTTTCCTGAGATTTTCCGGTTATTTGATTTGGTGAGGCAAAGTTTATAAGAAGTTGCCTGCCACAATTGTTACAAATTGTAGAAGGCGACGTAGGCGTGGTCAGAACGTTCTACATAGAAAAAATGTGATGAAGCGTGTTCGCAAGAACAGGGACGAACTTAACGGTACAAGTCATCGGTTTTCCCTGGAGACCTGGGCGGAGAGTGGTGAGACGCCGGCCTGGGCCAGTGAGCGATAGGCTCTTGGTGGTATGCCGTGAATCTCCTTGAACGCCTTATTGAACGAGGATAAGGAGGCATATCCAACATCCATGGCGATATTGGCAATTGATTCGTCCGTGGTTTTAAGGCGCTCGCAGGCGTCCTGAATTCGAAAGTGATTGAGAAACTGATTGAAGTTGCGGTAATGCATCTGTTTGTTGATGATTCGGCGCAGATGATGTTCCTGGATGGACACCGCGCCGGCAAGGTCGCCGAAAGTCAGTCCGGTTTTTGCATAGTAGCGGTCCGTTTCCATCGTTAGCAGCACACGTTCAACCAGTTTCGGATCCGTTCGCTTTGCCTGCGGAACCGTTTGCAGTTTCCGGGCAGTCTGTTCACTTCTCTCGACGATTAATTCAAACGCGTCGCCATGCAGTCTGAATATCGTCAGGTTAAACAAAAAGGTGATCAAAAATGTGTACAGGGAAATCATGAAATCAGGCAGGCCGGAAAACGACAGAAAATTCAGCTGGTCCGCCAGTGGACCGGGATAGAGGAAGAACCCGTTTCCCAGAATTACCGCAATGAGGGTGCCCATACCGATGATAAACGGCACTCTGATACGCCTGCGTTCCTCCACCAGATCATCACTGCGTCCGATGAACGCGATATAAACCGAATGGATCGCAAAACCGAGCATGATCAATTGGGGTAGAACAAATACTGCCAGAAACCAGAGGTTAGCCTGGGCCATGTCAGAAGAATAAAGTAGCGTACCCCCTCCGCGCAGCAGCATGTAGAACGCCATCAGTCCCAACGCCAGGGGGTGGCTTTTACCACTGTCCAAAAACAGCTCGTTGGCTATCAGCCACAGTACAGCCGGCGTGGCTATGGCGAGCAGAAGGAGGGCGAAGGTCACCAAAGGGGGGAAACTCACCGACATGACCAGCAACAAATAGGCGCAGAGACACCCGCTGAAAACCACCATTAACAGACTGAGAAAGCGCCGGCTGTGATGAACCAGGAAGAAGCTGCCCAGGAGGAACAGCTGTGAGACAGCCAGGGTGGCTGATAGGTCATTCACCCAGTCCATAGATGAGGCAAACATGGTGTGGGTCTCTCCCGCAACCTCAAAACGAAACGGAGCCCCAAAATCGGGGTCAGATAGCTGAAGTCACCCCCCCGACGCGGCCAGATCATTGGCTTCCGATTCGTCCTCCTCGACGACAGGCGAGACCAGCGGGGCCCCACACAGCGGACAGCCGATCACGTGGTCATTGGGACCCATGTCCAGCTCTTCGCGCCGTTCCGCCATGGCTTCGTGGAATTGGTCATCACTGAGGCTGACTCGCAATCCCAAGTCGATGAACATATTGGTTACCGAGCGGTTACCGGAACCCTGCCAGTTGCGGGGGTCAGGCACGTTCGGATTGGTATCGGTATTGTTCATGTAACCGACGATATGCAGGATAGCGCCTTTGGGCAATATCGGTTGCGCATGATCCTCGAACGCATAACCTCGCACCCAGTTGTGGTCATAGCCCACGCAGGACAGGGTTTCCACCGTATAGCCCCAGATGGCCTCCAGACACATGCGTTCGCCGGGGGCGTGCAGGTGGGGTTCGAAGGTGATGATCTTGATATTGCTGTTCAGTACCGTGTAGGCGTGCAACTCCTGCGCGTTCTCATTACCGGCAATACTGATATCCAGGCCGTTGCCCAGCCCGAACAGGGCGAGACTGTATTTCGGTTTGTAATCCCTGGGATGGAAACGGAAGCCGATTTCCAGGTGACCGACGGTATCGCGGCCATTGGAGTGCAGGTGTACCGAATTGGAGACGACCTGGGAACCCGCTTTCAGCAAACGGCCGCCTTCCGGGTCGAAAATATCCGGATTACGGCCTACTTCGTGAACAGGCCACGGTATCTGTGCGCCTGGAACCGGGTTGCCTTCCTCATCCATTACCTGGGTGCTCCAGATCATATGGTGGAAGATATAGCGCCCGCCGACCGTTTCACGGCCGGAGC
>JBBDLF010000018.1:0-27615 GCA_040879025.1 Pseudohongiellaceae bacterium | reverse complement strand
GGGACGAGCGCGGGACCGGGCCAGGGATGGCCCACCGGAGCGGAGAAGGAAGCCTACTCCCATCCGCTCGGGACTCATCAATTACCATCCTGAGAAAACTTTTTTGAAAACCAGTTCCCATCCGCTCGGGACTCATCATTGATCACCATGAGATAACATTAAAACCGTTCTTCTCTGGCCTGGGGACGTCAAGAGAGACGTTGGTGTTCTTTTCCGGCCGGGAATCATCAGTTCCCACTCGCTCGGGACTCATCACGGTCGCAAATTCTTTCTGCGACCTGACGATCAGGAGTTGTATTCTCAGCGTAGATCGAATGTTGGATGCGTCTACCAGTAATTCTCAACCGTTATATGGCCCGGCTTGCGCCGAAGGTTCTTTTGGAATCCCCTCAGTTTCAGCACTGCTGTTGCGTCCTTGACCATGTCTGGGTTGCCGCAGAGCATGATATGAGACTCTTCCACGCTCAAACTCCGGTTTACGCTGACCTCCAGCGTACCGCTTTCTATGGAGGCGGGAATGCGTCCGCGGATTGCTCCGGTAACATCCTCGCGGCTGATGAAGGGCTGGTAGTGAAAGCGTTCGCCGTACTGGTTGCGCAGGTCATCGATCAGATGCTGGTAACGCAGATCGGCCTGCGTTCGGACGCCGACTGCCAGAACGATGTGGTCGAAACGTTGCCAGGGTTCCTCTGTTCTGAGAATGGAAAAAAACGGCGCGACGCCGGTGCCGGTGCCCATCATCCACATTTCCCTTGCCGGAGGGACTTCGTCCAGCGTAAAAAAACCGGCGGCTTTTTCCCGCACCCACACCGGGTCGCCCGGCTCAAGTTTAATCAGCGCATTGGATAAAACACCGTCAACGGCTGTGTAAAAAAAGAACTCCAGAGGTTGCTCACCCGGGGAACTGAGGTAGGAGTAAGGACGCGCTACTCTTTCGCCCTCGATATCCAGAGCCAGGCTGGTAAATTGCCCGGCGGTAAAATCGGCGGCATCTGCCGCGATTTTCAGGCTGAACAGGTTTTCGGTCCAGAGCAGGTTCTCAACGACGGTTCCTTCGATCCACTTCATGAGGGGGCATCCCGTGACGTCCCTCAGCCGGGACAGCCTTTGTCATAAATGTATTGGAACTATGTTATGAATTTCTATAGTCTAAGCCAAACCGAGGCCCGGGAGAAGTTAATGTGGGAGAAGTGGTTTTCGACGCCGTTGTGGAAACGCATTCTGGCCGCGTTGGTGCTGGGCGCCGTTGTCGGCTTTTTGTGGGGTGACGGTGCCGCGTCCATCCGTTGGGTGGGAGACCTGTTCGTACGCCTGATACGCATGGTGGTAGTGCCGCTCATTTTCGTAACGCTCGTCTCGGGGGTGGTTTCGATGGGAGATCCGGCCAAGCTGGGCTCGCTCGGGGTCAAGACCCTGGGAATCTATATGGGTACCACGCTTATTGCCATCACCATCGGTCTGACCCTGGCGGCGATCCTGCAACCGGGCGTGGGAGTGGATCTTAGCGCGGCGGTTCCGACTGAAGTTCAGGCCGCCATACCCCTGGCTGAAAGGCTGCTCAGCATTGTGCCCGAGAACCCCATCGCCGCATTGGCGGAGGGCAATATTCTCGCGATAATCTTCTTTGCGCTGCTGGTTGGTATCAGTGTGCTTGCCGTGGGTCAGCGCGCGAAACCGATCGGTGATCTGATGGGTGCCGGTTCGGATATCATGCTGAGGATTACCCACTGGGTGATGGAAGTGGCGCCATTCGGGGTATTCGCATTGATTGCCTGGGTTGCCGGCACCCAGGGCCTGGGCGCCATGCTGGATGTGATTTTGCTGGCGTTGGCGGTGGTACTCGGCTGCGTCGTTCATGTGGTGCTGGTGCACAGCAGTATTCTGAAATTCGGATTGAAGCTGTCGCCGATACGGTTTTTCCGCGGTGCCCGGGATGCCATGCTCCTGGCGTTTTCCACGTCTTCCAGTTCCGCCACGTTACCGGTGACAATGACGGTCGCGGAGGACAACCTGGGTATCAAACCCGTGGTGGCCTCAACGGTACTGCCCCTGGGGGCGACCATCAACATGGACGGTACCGCATTGTATGTGGGTATCGTATCGGTATTTGCCGCACAGGCCTTTGGTCTGGACCTCGGCCTGATGGATTATGTGGTCATGGCCGGGGCGACAACGCTGGTCTCCATTGGCACGGCGGCCGTGCCTGGAGCGTCACTGTTCCTGATGGCGGCAGTTATGGACACCATCGGGCTGAGTCCGGAACAGATCGCGGTGGTCGTGGGTTTTGTGTTGCCATTCGATCGTCCACTGGACATGCTGCGAACCTGTGTCAATGTGACCGGGGATCTTTCAGTGGCCACCGTAGTGGCCAACTGGGAAGGCGAATTTGATGAAGGGCGCTTCAAGGCACCGATCAGGTATTAACGCCGGTTCCCGCTGATGAGCCTACGGACAGGCGTACACTCCAAAGCGCTGGCGTCCTTCCTCAATGACGGTTTCCGGCACGATCACGTTGCCGCCCATCGTACCGGCTTCATTTCTGGCCAGAGTTACCAGTTCTTCCTGCATTTTTTCTGAACCGCGCTCCACCACCGTCACACGGCTCATGGTTTGTGACGTCGAGGCGCCAACACGACGGCAATTACTTACCGCCGTACTCTCCGCGAGGCGAACGCCGGCTCCCTCGTCGGTAAGCTGCACCCAGTTGCAGCCAAGAGTGACACTGCAGATTGCCGGTACAATGGCCAGTTTTAACAATTTCTTCATGGCGAACTCCGTCAGAGGCTAAGTGGTATTTTGAGGGTTACAACACGGTGATGGAAGATTGTACCACAGTGGCCCGTGGGCGCCGTGCCATTCAGGCAGGCGCCCGGTTATCAAGGATGTCACGGCTGTCAGGAAAGTCCGGTGCGTGATACCATTCCGATCCTGTCTCTCCCGCCTGTCGGGAGCTTTGCATTCTAACCGGGAAGGCCAAGGTGGAATGGATGGTTAGTTATCAGCGCGGTCTTGAAAATTGAGATTCCAGGATTGAAAAAATGAAGGAGCAAGTTATGACCAGGAACAACCTTGCAGGAAAAAACGTGGTGATCATCGGGGGCACCGCGGGGATCGGACTGGCCACTGCGATAGCCGCCAGTGAATTGGGCGCCACTGTCTGGGCGGCGGGACGCAGCAAGGACAATCTGGAGAAGGCCAGGATTGCCGGCAATGGTAAGCTGAAGCTGATGCAGGCGGATACGCACGATGCGGCGTCAATGGAAGCGGTTTTCAAAGAGGCGGGCACGGTTCATCATCTGGTTTCCGCCGCTATCGGTGGAGAACGCACTCTCAAGCCGTTTCTGGAACAGACTGAGGAGCAGTTCAAGGCCGCGTTCGATAAGCTCTGGGGCTATGCCAAGGTAGTCCGAACCGGCGCGCCGTATGTTTCCCAGGACGGCTCCATCACATTGGTGAGCGGTTCCCCGGCACGCAAAATCAAGCCCGCCCAATCCGCTTTGAGCTGTGTGGGGGGTGCCGTGGAGAACCTGGCCCGGTGTCTTGCTGTCGAACTGGCGCCGCTGCGTGTTAACGTGGTGTCACCTGGCACTGTTTCCACTTCCATGTTCGACTGGATGGGGAAAGACAGGGACGAGAAACTTGCCGCGATGACCCAGACGCATTTGATTAAACGGCCGGGAAATCCAGATGAGGTTGCCCAGGGGCTTATTTTTGTTATGCAGAACCATTTCGTTACGGGCACCACAGTCGATGTCGACGGTGGCCGCCTGCTCAGTTAATCAGAAAAAAAGAGGTAACCTGGATGACGTCCGGCTCGTCTGTTAAAGATCCGACGATGACACTTGTCGAGGCAGTGTATCAGCGTCGGTCCGTGCGCGGTTATCTGAACAAACAGGTTCCGGAGCAGATATTGCATCGTATTTTTGAAATTGCTCAACAGGCGCCGTCCAACTGCAATGTGCAGCCTTGGAAGGTCTACGTCGCCTCGGGTGAACTTCGCGATCAACTCAGCCGTGAAATGGTGGATAGGGTAAAGAACCAGGTGCCCGCCAATCCCGATTACAGTTATCGAGGAGATTTCACGGGGGACTACCGAAAGCGCCAGGTGGACTGCGCGGTGGCTTTGTATTCAACCATGGGAATCACGCGGGAAGACAAAGAAGGGCGGGGCCGTGCGGCGCTGCGTAATTTCGAATTCTTTGATGCACCCTATATGGCGTTTCTGGGGATGGACAAGGATTTCGGCACCACAGTGGCGGTGGATGTCGGGATGTTCGCTCAAACGCTGATGCTTACGATGGTGGCGTTTGACCTGCACAGTTGTCCGATGGGGACAATGCGCAATTATCCCGATCTGGTGCGGGACGCCTTCGACATTCGTGACGGCACCCGGATACTGTTTGGTCTGGCATTCGGCTATGAAGACAAGGCGGTGCCAGCCAATGCCACACGGACTGCCCGGGATTCCGTTCACGCCAACGTGATATTCCGTTCCTGTGCCCTTTAAAATGTTAATATCCAGCCCTGAGGTGGTCGATAACAGGATAACCGCTGGTCGGCGGCTGTAAATCAACGACGAGAATATTATGAATTATAAACCGGTTGTTTTAATATACGACCTCAATAACAAACTGGTGGATGAAATTGCCGGTCTGATCGGAACGACCGGTCAGTACACGACAATCAATACCTTTAATGAAACCAATGCGATGGAAGCCATCCGGCAATATGATCGCGGTTTCGGCGTGTTGACCAACCGGCTGTCCTGCATCCTGACCGGGTGGAACAGCCACAAAAAGCGCCGTGACCAGTTTCTGTTCAGGTTGCGCGACAAGGAAAGGCAGAGCCCGTTCCGGCGGCCGACACCGGTGGTAGTGATCACTGAAGACCATATGACCGAACTCAAGCGTATTGCTCTGGACCCGACCGATGGCGACGTATCGGCATATCTTGATACAGAGGATTTCAGCCATAATTTGCTGGATTTGCTGGAAAAAATCGTGTTCAGAAACCAGTCACGGGAACTGAACTCGGTGGCCTTCGCCAATATCCAGCGTCTACGGGATTAGCCGGTGCAATCCGGGGGAGCCGGTTGGTGGAATCAATGTCTGAATTTGAATTTATCAGCGTCTTCGTCTCCATTGTCGTGGCCTTCGCGATGGCAGAACTGCTTATGGGCTGGGGTCGGCTGATCAGGTCCAGAAGCCTGCTTGAAAAACCGTGGTACTTTATCGGGTGGACCACATGGCTGCTGTTTCTGATGGCGTTTCACTATCTCGGTATCTGGGAATATCAGCTGGTCCGGTTCCACACCGTAGGTCAACTCGTGCTGTTGCTCAGCCCGCCCATCGTGCTGGTACTGCTCACCTTTGTACTGACGCCTGAAATCGTTCCGGGCAAACGGCTCGACCTGGATGCGCATTATTTTGATGTGAAGCAGTGGTTTTTTGCCCTGGCAGTTGTGTTTATGGTGCTGGCATTCGTCGCGGATATGCTGCTGCCGACCTTTCCGGAAACCTGGATCAGCCGCGGCGTGTTGGCCGCGCTGATAATCATCTCCATCAGCATCCTGATGATGACCCGGTCCCGACCGGTGCATACAGCCATTCTTGTTCTGAATATCGCCTACCTGGTATTTGGCAGTATCTATCAGGACGTGCGCGGCCTTTGATTGCCGGCAGGCAGGCTGCAACCGCTTGCCGCCGCATCATGACGCGTACAACCCCACCCCGGTTGACCCCCTTGCAATTGACGCGTAGCATTCGGGGCCATGGCATATAATCAATCCTGAGCCTCTCTTATGCCCCGCCCCCGCCCGCCGTGGGTGAGCTCAATCGACACCGGTAAAGACTTCAGATATCAGATCCCAGGAGGTTCTTAATGAAGCGGATATTGTCAACCTTGATGGCCGCGGCCCTGTGTTTCAGTGCTACCGTCAGTGCCCAATCCTACGTCAGGTATTCACAGAACGATGGTGAAGTTTATTGGGGAGAATTACAGGGTTCCACGATTCACCAGCTAGGCGATGCTCCCTATCTCGATGACAGCCATACCGGCGTTACCGTCGAGCGTGCCAATGTCAAACTTGAAGCTCCTGTGGATCCGGCGCTGGTATTCATGACGGCGTTCAATTTCCGCAGCCACATCAGCGGCGAGCCGGCCGAGTACCCGGGCCTGTTCACCATCCCCCCGGCTTCGATTGTTGGTCCGGAAGACCCGATCGTTCGCCCCGCCGAATCGACCAACCTGCATTACGAAGCGGAGATGGCTATCGTGGTAAGCCAGCGTGCGGAGAACGTGGCGGTGGAGGATGCCCACGAATACATATTCGGCGTAACCGGCGGCAATGACGTCAGTGAGCGCAGCTGGCAGGGTGCCGACATTCAATGGGTACGGGCCAAGGGAAGCCGTGGATTCAACGCGGTCGGTCCGGTGCTGGTCAAGGACGCTGATTACAAGAACATCCAGATTACCGGCCGTCTGAATGGCGAGGAGCGCCAGGCTGAGAACAGCTCCGACCTGATCTTTGGTATGGAGGAGATGCTAAGCTACATTTCCCGTTACTTCACACTGGAGGCAGGCGACATGATCTGGTCCGGCACCATGGGCAGCACCCGGGCGATGGAGCCAGGTGATGTTTACGAAGTGGAACTGTCCGGTATTGGTGTATTGCGTAATGAGGTAGTGCAGGGCCGGTGACTACTTCTTGACCTGCCGGTACCGAAAACAGTCCGCGATGTGGTCGTTGATCATTCCCGCTGCCTGCATGAATGCGTAACAGATCGTTGTTCCGCAGAACTTGAAATTCCGCCTTTTCAGGTCTTTTGCCATCGCGTCGCTTTCGGCGGTGCTGACAGGCACAGCCGCGCCGGATTTTCGCTTGCCATCCAGAGGTTGACCACCGACAAAGCGCCAGATGTAATTGTCAAAGCTGTCAAACTCCTCCTGAACCGCGATAAAGGCACGCGCATTGCTGCGTATGGAATACAGCTTGAGCCGGTTACGGATCAGTCCGGTATCCAGCAACAGTTTCTCTATGGTGGCATCCCGCATGCGCGCTACCTTTTGTACGTCAAAATCATGAAAGGCGGCCCGGTAATTGTCGCGTTTTTTCAGTACGGTTATCCAGCTCAAACCTGCCTGCTGTCCATCCAGACAAAGAAATTCAAACCAGGTGCGGTCGTCATGGACCGGCACACCCCATTCGGTGTCGTGATAATCGATATAGACCGGGTCGTTACCGGGCCAGGAACAGCGTTTTTTCATAAGCGGCTTGTCCGGGGCATGTTGTCAGGGAAACTCAACCCGGTCAGTCGGGCAGGGCCAGAGTGACGATTTTAGCCGGTGAGCTGAAATCGCTGGTTGCCATGGCAAGATACTGTTTACCGTCCACCATAAAGGTCATGGGGACACCGGTTACCGCGCCAGGCATGTCGATTTTAGCTATGATTTCTCCGCTTGTCTTGTCGTGCGCCCACAACACCGGATCGCCCCCGGGGCCTTCCCCGGAGAACAACAACGTTTCAGTCAACACCAGCCCGGAACGGGTCGGCTTGCCGGTGCGGGGCAAATCAACGCCCTCCAACAGCGGGTGGTTGACCAGATCCTCGGGTGTGTCGCCGTTTACCACCTGCCATACGTGTTCGCCGCTGACCATATTGATTGCCGTGATTCGGCCGTAGGGTGGCTTTACCAGCGGAATGCCACTGATACTTGGCGTTCTGCCGCCCCCATGTATGTAGCGCACAGATGATGCATCAGGATCATGGACCAGTGACAAAACGCTGGGGGCGGTGCGCGATGAGATGTACAGAATACCGGTTTCCGGATCGTAGGCACCGCCTTCCCAGTTTGAGCCCCCGGTGGAAGAGGGCAGATGCAATGTGCCCAGGGTGCCGTCATCCGGGTCCTCGTACAAAGACGGTGGCTGATACAATGAAGGACTCATGCGATACCGGGATGCAATCTCACGCGCGCGGGCAGCAATCCCGGGAGTGAAATCCGCCAGATCGTCTTTCTGGAACCCCTGCCGGTCATAGGGTGCCGGTAACAAAGGATAAGGTTGGGTGGGAGCGGACCATTCGCCCGGCACGTCGGATTGTGGAACGCGGCGTTCTTCAATCGGAAACAGCGATTCGCCGGTTTCGCGATGAAATGTAAACACATGAGACTGTTTCAAAGTCTGGATAAGCGCCGGTGTGCCGTTGGGTAAATCCGCGAGAATCGGTGCGGCAGGCGTATCCCAGTCCCAGATATCGTGATGGGTAGTCTGGAAATACCACTGCATTTCCCCGGTTTTGTAGTCCAGCGCGACAGTGGAACTGGAAAACAGATTGCTGCCGTGGCGGTCACCGCCGTAACGGTCGCCCGTCGCTGATTCCACGGGCAGGTACACCATGCCCAGCTCCGAATCGGCCGACATGGGAGCCCAGACGCCCGCATTACCGGTGTAGTCGGCACCGGTCAGCCAGGTTTCATAACCCGGTTCGCCGCGCATCGGGATGGTCCTGAAGGTCCACAACAGTTCGCCGCTGCGGGCGTCGAAGCCGCGAACATCACCTTTGACATTACTGGCCGAAACTGGACGCATGCCCACGACATGGGCCGCGCCAGTGACCACCACGTCGCCAACCACAAGCGGCATGAACGACATGCCGATATCCACATCCTCGCGTCCCGGACCGAGACGCAGGCCTTCCTGAAGGTCAATCCAGCCGCCGGCGCCGAATCGCTCCATGGGTTCGCCGGTGAGGGCATTGAGGGCCACGAGGAAGTAGCCCGGGGTCATGACAAAAATGACTTCCTGACCGTTATCATTGTAGTAGGACAGCCCCTTGCCTGAACCCTTGCGTGGGGCGTTGTCAAACCGCTCACCTTCCTGTGGACGCCACATCCACAGCAACTGCCCGGTGACCGCGTCTATGGCCACGACATTGCGTGTGGCGCCGACAGTGGCATACATCGTGCCATTCACCACCAGCGGGGTGGTAACGCTGAATGTCTCGGGCCGAGGTCCAAATACGCCGGTGTCCAACGCCCAGACGATTTCGAGGTCGGCTACATTGCCAGCATTGATCTGGCTCAACGGCGCGTAGCGCGTCGATTTCTCATTACCGTGAAAATGTGTCCAGTTGAAATTCTCACCGGTGTCGGTATCGGCCACGGCTTCGCCTGGATTGATGCTCAGAGCGGCCAGTTCGGGCTGACTGATGGACCCGCCGGGGATTTCCACGTTGCCGGCGTGCAGAATAAAGGCCGTCACATCCAGGTATTGCTGATTGCTGAGTGAACCGGGAGTTTCCGCCGGCATGGTTTGACGGATCTGCTCGTACAACTCCTCACCGGTGCGACCGATCCAGCGCGCACGCAATCTTCCGTCCATTTCCACAGGAATGTGACAACGTGAACATTCCGCCTCGAAGGCAGCCTGTCCCCGTTCGACGCTGGCGTCCTGGGCATGGACAGAATTCAGGGAAAACAGACCGATAAAAAGAAGAAACGCTGATCTGGCCACGATCAATCTCCTGTGCGAGAGAACTATAACACCGGATGGTACCGTTTTTGGCGACCGACGGGAAGCAGGATGCGACCAGCCCCGTATCAGCAGGGATGGTGGCCACAGGCTCGCGCACACCGCGTTCTCCGCCGATATTCCATAACCAATTGTTGCGTGTGTATCGCCGGTGCCGGCCTGTTAACATTTCACTCCTTTTTATTTTTAACTGGTTGATCCATTATCGCCGATTCCCCGTTCGCTTTGGCGAGTTTTTCTGGATAAATACGTAGCAAAAGCACTCGCGGTCCGCTCATTTTCTTCACCACAACATCAAAATCGTCGAACTCAATCAGCTGACCTTCCCGGGGCAGGTCTCCCAGACGATGCAGTATCAGACCGGCAACCGAGTTGGCGCCGGTTTCCTCAATATCCACCCCGAGCGCCCGCTCCAGGGTGAAAATGGGCAGGCTGCCTTTGCCGAGCAGTGAGCCGTCGTCCAGTTCCGTCCACTGGTTTCCGGTTTCACGAAATTCGTCACGAATTTCGCCAACCAGGGCGCCCAGCAAATTATCCAGCGTGATAAAACCCAGAGGCGGCCCACCCTTGTACGCCACGACTGCAAAATGAGGGGCTCCACGGCGGAACCGGCGAAACAGTTCCGTCGCGGCCAGGCTGGGGGCGACGGTCAATACCGGCCGGGTCAGTTTCTCCAGGGTGTCGGGAAGTGCGCCTTTTTGCAGTGCGAAAAAGACATCCTTCAGATGGACGAAGCCGGTGACATTGCCTTCTTCGTCGAGATAGGGATAGCGGCTGAAACGGTGCTCCACCGTTTTGTTGAGGTTGGTCTGCAGATCAACGGTGGTGGACAGCGTGATGGCTTCATTGAAAGGACGCATCAGGTCTGAAACTTCCAGGTCACGAAAATCCAGGGCCTGGGCCAGCACACGCCACTCATAATTGGTGTAGTCCTCATCCGAGTTGGATGCCCGCAATATCAGCTTAAGTTCTTCCACTGAATAATGGGCTTCGTGGCTGTGAGGAATGTCCAGATTGATCTTGCGCAAAATCCAGTTGGCGCTGTGATTCAGCACCCAGATCGCGGGATACATCAGCCAGTAAAATCCGTACAGAGGAGCGGAAGTCCAGATAGCGACCCGTTCAGATGCACGAATGGCCATGGATTTCGGGACGAGTTCGCCAATCACTATATGCAGGTAGGAAATAATGAAAAAGGCGATGAAGAAAGCCAGCCCATGGAGCAACTGTTGGTTGACGATGCCCATCATGGTAAACGCGGGTTCGAGCAATCGGGCAAACGCCGGTTCACCGATCCAGCCCAGGCCGAGCGAAGCCAGGGTGATGCCCAGTTGACAGGCCGACAGATACGCATCCAGATCTTCGTGTACCCGAATCAGATATTTTCCGCGCCAGCCGTATTTTCTGGCAATGGCGCGCACACGGGTCTGGCGCAGTTTCACCAACCCGAATTCCGACGCGACGAAAAACCCGTTTAACAGGACCAGCAGGAACGCAACCAGCAACAGCAATAAATTACTGCCCATGTATTCCTCGTGTGAAGGGGAGCAGGAAACATTCTCCCGCCTTGGTGCGTAATGTTCAAGTGCGATGCGACAGGGTTGAATTCTAGTGCTGACTATTCCTGGTTATCGAGGCTGCCGCTGATTTCCACGGGTTTCGATTCGGTATTGAATTCCCGCATGAATATGCCCCAGAACGCCATGAACAGGGCCGCAATCAACGGGCCAATGACAAAGCCGTTGATACCAAACAGGGCGATGCCGCCGAGCGTGGAAAGTAATACGATGTAATCCGGCAGTTTGGTGTCGCGCCCGACAAGTATCGGGCGCAACAGATTATCGACAAGGCCGATAACCCCGATACCGAACACCACCAGGATCACGCCCTGGGTAACCTGGCCGTTAGCGAAGAGATAAATTGCCACAGGCCCCCAGATTATCCCCGCACCGATAACCGGAATCAGTGAAACCAGAACCATCACTACACCCCACAACAGGGGTCCTGAAATACCCAGTGCCCAGAATACCAGGCCACCCAGTGTCCCCTGAACAACAGCAATAACCAGGTTGCCCTTGATTGTGGCGCGCGTGACCTCGCTGAACTTGGCGAGCAGCAGGCGTTCGCGGTCATCGCCAAGAGGGAGGGCGCGCACCAGCAACTTCGTCAGCCGGGGGCCGTCGCGAAACAGAAAAAACAGGATGTAGATCATCAAGGCCAGGTTCAAAAAGAAAAGCATGGCGCCCTGGCCAACGCGCACGGCATTTTCAGCAAGCAATCCGGTGGCGGCAAGCGCGGCCTCCCCCAAGCGCTGCTGAAGAGATTCCACATCCACTTCAAAATCGTTCAGTAATTCCTGAACAAACGGGAACGCTTCAGCTATCCGGTTGAGGTAAGAGCCCAGATCCAGTTCCCCGCTTTCAAGCCGGTTATACAGCGAAGCCCCTTCCTGGAAAAAAGATCCCAGGACGAAGAGCGTGGGGATAATGCCAATGATCACGCAGATAATCAGGGAGATTGTCGCTGCCAGGTTCGGGCGCGGGCCGAGTTTGCGTTGCAGTTTCAGATGCACCGGATAGAACAGAAGCACGATGACACAGGCCCAGAAAACAGCGCCAAAAAACGGTTTGAGCAGATAAAGAAAAAGCAGACTGATGACGCCGAGGGTGATGACAAACGAATAGTTTTCCATCTTGTTGTGCATACAGGTTCTCTCCGTGAGCAGGCTCGGCTGTGGGGCCAACCTGACCCTACAGCCTACATTAACCCGTCACGGCAGGAGAACACAATTTCGCCTGCTTACAGTCCGGCTTACTGCTTCGACAGCATCAGGGGATTGGTGGCGCCGGCGCGGGTCCATTCACCGTTGATCTCGGAGCCGGTAAACGCGCCGCTGAATCCGGCGCCGATACCCCCCACGGAAAAGCTGAACTGTGTCCCTTGCAACGCGATATTGGTGACAGGAAGGCCGTTCGCGCCCATGGACGGAATATCGAGGAAGGCGCTCATGCCGTCGTTATCACCCGGCTCAAAACGGAAACTCAGCGCGGTATTGTTCACCTCACCCTGCCAGGTGCCCGCCAGTTGTTGAATGGTTTCCGCTGACAGGTCCGCGTTGGGCACATACCGACCCCGCACCAGGGTAACCGTCTGGTCCTGGCCCCCCTGGCTCCAGGTGCCACTCATCTGGTCGGTGCTGATCACCGCGAACAGGGAAGCCTGTGCCGGCGCTATCGTCAGGTTGAGCTGATTACCCTGCACGCTCAGGGTGGTGACAGGAATATCAGCCGCGCCCTGATCCGGGCTGTCCAGAAATGCCAGATATTTGCCGTCTTCTTCTTCAAAGCGGAAGACGATGTTGAGCGGACCCACCTGGCCGTGCCAGGGGCCTTCAATACTCGCAAAGGCTTCCGGCGAAATATCCAGCCCTTCCAGTTCGAATTCACCTTTCTCCATGTTCAAATCCAGGGACTGGCCACCCTGGGTAAAGTTGCCGGTGAAATTCTCGCCACTGACATTGCCGCTGATTTGAACCGGCGGCTGGTCCAGGGCGACAGTGAGTTCCTCCCCGTCAAACACGATCCGACTGACGGGGATATTGCTGGCGCCCTGGTCAGGGACGGAGAAGAAAGCCTCGTACTCACCCGGCGCGGATTCTTCGAAACGCAAAATAACATTGAGCACCATTTCACCACCGGGGATCGGCCGCAGTTCACCAACCCAGGAGCCGTCGAGCAGCGCAAAGGTCTCCGGTGTCAGCACCGGCTCGGTATAGGGAGCCAGGTTCAGGTCGAACGCGGTGCCCTGTTGCGACCAGGTTCCCTGAATCGCGCCGTCGCCGATCGTGCCCTCGTAAACACCGCTCACTGAATTGACATTCATCGTTAGACCATTCTGGTCAACGGTGAGAGTATCCACCGGGATATTGCGCAGACTCGGCTGATCAGGCGCGTTGAGTACGGCTGTGTAGCCACCATCGGCGGCACGTTCAAAAATGAATTGCACCACAATCTCCTGGTCGGGGCCAACCACCAGATCACCCTCCCAGGTGCCCGTCAGGTCAGTCTGCGCGGATACAGATCCAGCCAGCAGTATGGTGAAAACAGTGATAAGGCATTTTAATATATTCAACTTCTTGTCCCCCTTTGTGATTGCTGATTTCAGCCGGTTTATTCGTATCGCAGCGCGATAACCGGATTTGATCTGACGGTTCGGTACGATTGCAGCGCGACGGTCACGAAGGCGACCGCCACCGCCACCGCCGCCGCCAGAAGAAATACACCGGGGTTGATTGCATCGCGATAGGCGAAGCTGTTCAACCATTGATTCACGACAATGAACGAGATGATGGACGCCACCACGGCACCAATCAGAATCAGCACCATGATGCTGCGAGCCAGCAGCGTGATAATCTGCACGCTCGATGCTCCTAACACTTTCCTTATGCCGATTTCCTTGGTGCGACGTGCCGTGGTGAAAGAGGCCAGGCCAAACAGTCCGAGGCAGCTTATAAAGATGCAGATGCCGGCGAATATCGCGATGAGTTGCATCACATGCTGCTCGGAGGTGTAAAGCTGATCCAACTGGTCATCCAGAAATTCATATTCAAACGGATGAGCCGGATCAAAGTCGGTCATCACATTCTGTACAAAACCGAGTGTTTCGGAGATGTTCTGCCCGGCGATGTTCAATACCAGCGTACGGGATGCCAGCGCGCGGTTCTCCGCATTGCTATTGCTGAAGTCTATCGGCTGCGCCATCATCATCAATGGGCCCACGGGTTGGTACAGCGAGGCATAGTGGAAGTCTTCCACCACGCCAATGACTCTGCCCTGCAGTCCGGGACCGCCGGCGGACTCAATACGTTTGCCAATCGGCTGGTCCCAGCCCATCCGGTCAACAAGCGTCCGGTTCACGATCGCAGACATACCCGTGTCGGTCAGCAACCGCTGGGTGAAATCCCGGCCTTCAATAAGCTCAATCCCCATCGTCGGCAGGAAATTCTGACCCACGTTCATTCCGCTGACCGACTGCAGTTGCATCAGGCCGTCGGACGATTCGACATTCACTCCCATCAGACCCATTTGTCCGCCTGGCATGTTCTGGCTGACCGACACGCCGAGTATGTTCGGATTACTGGCCAGTTCCGAGCGCAAGGCATCGAGTGATTCCAGCAAATCGGCCCCACGCAGGGTAACCAGCAACTTGTTTTCCTTGTCAAAGCCGAGTCCTAAACTGGACACGAAGCGCATCTGGTTTGCCATCAGCAGGGTACTCGCGATGATGCCAATGGAGATGGTGAACTGAAAAAACACCAACGCCTGTCGAAGCCGTCCGCTGGTGCTGCCCTTGACCTGCGAATCACCGGACAATGCCACCGATGGAGCAACCGACGAGAGATAGAAGGCGGGATACAGCCCGGACAAGACACCCACTACCAGGCTTAGACCAAAGAGCAGAGCCAGCAGTTGAGGTGTGAAGATCGTTCCGGAATACACGCCGCTGCCGAGCAGGTCTTCCAGCAGGTTATAGTTGATCAGCAACTGCACCACACCCAGCGCAACGACCAGGGCAAGCAACACAAAAAACAGGGACTCGCCGATAAACTGCCAGATCAACTGGTTTCGGTGTGCCCCGAGCACCTTGCGCATGCCAACTTCCCGCGCCCGCTGCATCGAGCGGGCTGTCGCCAGATTAACGTAATTGATGCAGGCGATACTCAGGATAAATATCGCCACGGCGGTAAAACTGTATATATAGAAAATGTTGCCGCTGGGCACATCGAATTCCAGCGGAGGTTCCAGATACACATCGGTGACATTCCGCGCCCAGAACCGCGCGCTGAAACTGTCCTCCAGGCCAAACTGGCGCGCCATTGCCTCCATTCGTTCACTACGGAATTCAGCGAACATACGGCCAAAGGAAGCCTCGTCAAAACCGGGCGCCATCAACAAGTAAGTGAACACACCGATGTTGCCCATCATCTGCTGCAATTGTGCCTCGCTCTCCGGCAACTGACCGACACGGTTCATGGAAATGAGTACATCGTATTTCAGATGGCTCGTTTCCGGCAGGTCGGCGAACACCAGCGTGATGCGGTATTCCGCGGTGTCGGTGGACAGGGTTTCACCAATCGGATTCCGGTCGCCGAAATAGGTACGCGCGAATGATTCGCTTACGGCGATGGACAGGCCATCGTCCAGGGCGCCCTCGGGGTTGCCGTAAATAATGTCATGGCTGAACACGTCAAACACGTTCAGATCCACCAGATAGATATCTGTCCAGTAATAGGTGTCCAGACCATTGCGAAACACCGTGGGCGCTCCGCCCCCACCCGGGCGTTGAAAGCGTGTGTACGACTCGATCTGGTCCGGGTTATCCATCATCATCAGTTCCCCCAGGGCCGGGGAAGACATCGCCGCCTGGGTCGCATTCCCGCTGAAGGTATATTCATTCGCCACACGGTACAGGCGGTCGCGGTATTGCTGATGGTTGTCGTAGCTCAATTCTCCATACACATACAACCCAAGAACAAGGCAGCAGCCAATGCCCATGGACAGACCGAATATATTGATCAGGGCATAAAGCTTTTGACGGTAGAGGTTGCGCAGGGTAATTTTCAGGTAGTTTTTAAACACGTCGATTCATCCACTGGTTCTTTAAATTATTGACGGGTCGGTTGGTCGCGGGTTACTGAAAACCGCCAGGTTCCATCCATTTCGTGGGCTGCCAATTCTAACAACTCCCACGCAGTTCGTAAGCAATTTATTTGCCAAGATTAATTGTATAGAAAAATCAAACAGATAAGGACTTTCGGGTTCCACCAGGGGCAATATTCCTGGCGCCAATGGAAACTATGTGGCGAGACTGACCAAGGGGATGTCGCGCCTGCGTCCGCATGATGGTGCTATGACCACCAGTTGGTGTACAGTGGCACCTGCAACGCTGATAAGAATAGGCGAAGATCAGAGGTTCGCAAGGAGGATGCGGGTGAACGTGACCAGAGGAACCGTCGTCAAGGCCATTGCCATCGTTCTGGGTGTTTATGTCGGTATTGTGGTGCTGTTCGAATCCCTGCTGGGTTACTTCCAGCCGGAAGCGGGCAATACCATTGTGATCACCACGACCACGGACGAGGGCGAGTCCCATGACCGTGTCGTCTCGCTGCTGGAGAGCGGCGAGCAAATGTATGTGGCCGCCAACCACTGGCCGCGCGCCTGGTATCGTCAGGCGCTGGCCAATCCCGAGGTACAGGTGACTGTTGATGGTGAGCGGGGCGACTACCGGGTGGTGCCGGTCATCGACGCTGAATATGAGCGCCTCAGCGAGGAATTCGATACCGGTCTGACGTTCCGTTTTCTGACCGGTTTTCCGCCTCGTCGATTCGTTCGTCTTGATTCCGGGGAGGAAAGTTAATGAATAGGCGAAATGGCTGGAGTTCTGTGACCGGTGTCCGGGGCGCGGTGATCGGTTTCATTCTGGCTGGTCTGCTGGTGACCGGCGGTGCGGTGTTTGCCGGCTGGTTCTTCTATTGTCCCTGTGATTTCACTCCGGGTGGCTATCTGCTGGGAGAGCGGGTTGACCAACCGGTAGATGACTGGTCATTTGCCAACGATGTGCCATTATGCCAGATACAGGTCAGCGCATTGCTGCCGCATTCGGTCAATCTCAATTGTATGGCTACTGCCAGCGGTGAACTGTACCTGAGCTGCTCGCAGTGCGAGGGCAAACGCTGGTCCGGTGTCGCGCTGGACAATGGGGAGGGCAGAATCAGGATTGACGGCCGTGTGTATCCGGTGATGGTTTCCCATATCACCGACGCGGCGCAGAAAGATCGCGCCTGGCAGGCGCGGCTGGAAAAACTGCAGCATTTCGACGTGCCTGGATCGGGATCACCGCTCGGTACGCCGCGTCCGTCTGATGAGCAGTGGTGGACTTTCCGGGTGGTTTCCACGGTCGACTGATAGCGCGTCCTTATTCTCATTTCACAGCAAGGCAGGTGGCATGTCGTTGGCGCAGTGGGCACCGGACAATGAGACAAGGCTGGATGAGGCGGCCGCGCTGGCGCTGGCCGACTACCGGGATACGGCCGCGCTGGCCGGGCGCGCCAGTGTGCTGCGTGATCGCCATCACCGTAACCGCGTCAGCTATTCTCGCAAGGTGTTCATTCCCCTGACACAACTGTGCCGCGATGTCTGCCATTACTGCACGTTTGCACAGACGCCGAAACGCATTCCGCAGGCGTATCTGCCTGTGGAGGACGTGCTGGACCTGTGTCGCCGGGGTGCCGCCGCCGGCTGCCAGGAAGCGCTGTTCACGCTGGGGGAGAAACCTGAACTGCGTTACCGCGCGGCACGCGAAGCACTGGCGCGGATGGGGTTCGACACTACGCTCGATTATGTGCGGGAAGTGGCCCGCCAGGTGTTGGAACAGACGGGCCTGTTGCCGCATATCAACGCCGGTTGCATGACCGCTGAGGAGATCGCCCGATTGCGCGAAGTCAGCGCGTCCATGGGCATCATGCTGGAATCGGCATCCGCACGGCTGTGCGAAAAAGGCATGCCGCATTATGGATCTCCCGACAAGGCGCCGGCAAAACGGTTGGAAACCATCGAGCTTGCCGGGCGCGCCTCCGTGCCCTTTACCTCGGGCATCCTGATTGGTATCGGCGAGACCCGCCGCGAGCGCATCGAATCGCTGCTGGCGCTGCGGCAGTTGCACGAGCGCTACGGCCATATCCAGGAAATCATTATCCAGAACTTCCGCGCCAAGCAGGGCACGAAAATGGCCGGCGCGCCCGAGCCCGATCTCGACGAACTGCTGTGGACCCTCGCGGTGGCGCGGTTGGTTTTCGGCGGGAGGATGAACATCCAGGCGCCGCCCAATCTCAGCCCTGGTGTACTGCCGCAGCTGGTGGCGGCCGGAATCAATGACTGGGGTGGTGTTTCCCCGCTGACTCCCGACCATGTCAACCCGGAGGCACCCTGGCCGCATCTGGAGCAGTTGGCCCGCGAGACGGAAGCGGCGGGCAAGTTCCTGGAGCAGCGTCTGACGATCTATCCGGCGTATGTCACAAACAGAGACACCTGGCTCGATAATGCGGTGCGTCCCATCGTATTGCGCCATGCCGATGCCAGTGGATTCGCCCGGCGTGACCCGTGGGTGCCCGGTGGTGACCAGCCGGTGCCGGCCCTGGAAAGCCAACTGATGGGGGACGTGGTGACAGCGGAGCGGATATCGCCGCGGGTTCGCGACATCGTGGCGGCCTGCGAGGCGGGCGAGGCGCTGTCCGGGGAGCAGGTCACAATGCTGTTCGAAAGCCGCGGCGCCGAATTCGCCTGGATCACCCGGCAGGCCGACCGGTTGCGCCGGCAGGTTAATGGCGAGGAGGTCAGCTACACGGTCAACCGCAATATCAATTACACCAATGTCTGTTACTTCAAATGCCAGTTCTGCGCCTTTTCCAAGGGCAAGCACAGCGAGAACCTGCGGGGCCGTCCCTACGACATCAGCGCTGAAGAGCTCGCGCGCCGCGCGCGCGAGGCCTGGGAGCGCGGCGCCACAGAAGTGTGCATGCAGGGCGGCATTCATCCTGACTACACAGGACAGACCTATCTGGATATTCTGGAGACCGTGCGCGCGGCCACGCCGTCCATGCATATCCATGCCTTCTCGCCGCTGGAAGTGTGGCAGGGCGCACAGACGTTGGGACTGAACCTGAAGGACTACCTGGGTCGACTCCGCGAGGCGGGGTTGGGTACCTTGCCGGGCACCGCTGCCGAGATTCTGCACGAGGAAGTGCGCCGCGAACTGTGCCCGGACAAGATCACTACCGGGCAATGGTTGCAGGTGATGGAGGCGGCGCATGAAGCCGGCCTGCGCACCACGGCCACCATCATGTACGGGCATATGGAGCAGCCCCGTCACTGGGCGGCGCATTTGCTGAGCATACGCGAGCTGCAGGAGCGCACCGGCGGCTTTACCGAGTTCGTGCCGCTGCCCTTTGTGCACATGGAGGCGCCGCTCTATCTCAAGGGACGGGCCCGCCGCGGACCCAGCTTCCGCGAGGCGGTGCTGATGCATGCGGTGGCGCGACTGGTGCTGCATGGCCGCATTGACAATATTCAGGCCTCCTGGGTGAAGATGGGAGCGGAGGGAGTGGCTCTCTGTCTGCAGGCGGGTGTCAATGATCTGGGCGGCACGCTGATGAATGAGACCATCACCCGCGCCGCCGGCGCCGGCCACGGTCAGGAATGCCCGCCCCGGCGCATGGAGGCAATGATCCGGGAGGCGGGCCGGATACCGCGCATGCGTACGACGCTGTACGGCGATGTCGACGAACAAAGGCGCCAGGCGGCATTCAATGCCGATCCGTTGCTGGCCGTGGAAAGCGCGGCAGCAGGCAAGCGCCAGCGCAGCAAACGGCTGAAGCCTCAGGTGGCCGCTTCCTGAGAGCCGACACTGAGAGGCAACAGTGAGAAGCCACACTGAGAAGGGCGACACCGAGAGGCGATCGAGAGGCAACTGACAGGCGAGTGCCGGGACAGTCCAATGACAAATGCAGGAGCAATGAACAAAGCGTGAAAATCGCGGTCACCGGAGCCAACAGCAGTGTCGGTCGTAATCTGCTCAGTCACATCGCCGCGCGCGATGATGTGACTGCCGTCGCCGGCGTGCGCAGCGAGCAGGCAGCGGGATCTTTGCCGACCTCGGACAATATCGCGCCGAAGGTGATTTCCTATAGTGAACCGGTTGCATTGGACGAAGCTTTTGCCGGTGTGGACAGCGTGGTGCACCTGGCGGGCATCCTGTTCGAAAGCCGTGGCAGTTCCTATCAGTCGGCCAATGTCCAGAGCACGGCGTCCGTTGTCCGGGCGGCGGAACGCGCCGGCGTGTCCCACCTGCTGTTCATCAGTGTGATAGGTGCCGATGCCGCTTCCGCCAACGCCTATTTGCGCTCCAAGGGCGAGGCCGAGCAATTGGTGTCTGACAGCGCCATGGCAACAACCATCATTCGCACCCCCATGCTGATGGGACCCGACACCGCCGCCGGTCAGTCGGTGGCTGCCAGTGTCCGCGACGGCCGGGCAAAGCTGCTCGGCGGCGGGCGCTACACACTCCGGCCACTGGACATTGATGACCTGAGCCGGGCCGTTTTGCAGGCTTGCCAGCACCCGCCGGAAAATTCCCAGCTTTATGAACTGGTCGGTCCTGAACCGGTGCGCTACCGTGATCTGCTCGAGCGAGCGGCGCAACTGAAAGGCAAAAAATTGCAGGTCACCAGCGCACCGATCTGGCTGGCCAGGCTGTTCGCCGGCATCCGTTACCGGATCAGGCGGGAGGGGCTGTCTCCGGCCATTATTGACGTTATTACGGCCGATGAAGTGACGACGGACAAGGCGGTCGGGGACCCGGCCATGCGCCTCACGCCCCTGTCAGAAACACTGGAAAAGACCATTCGCAAGGTATGAGGAGCGGGTCATGAATCAGACAGAACGTACCGGGGACGCCGACGACCCGGGCATTGATACCCAGCCGGAAACCACGCCGCCGGACGGAGCCACGCCGGACCCGCGCCGATCGAATACCCTGGGCCGCATCATTTTTCTGCTGATCACGGTGGCCTGCTTCGTCTACCTGTACTTCCGGCTTGACGGCGCGGCAGCGCGCGAGGACCTGACGCTGGCCGCCTACATGGCCGAGGTTTTTTCCAACGTCCAGTGGCTGCCCTGGCTGGTGTTGATGATGGGCTACTCCTGCTTCTTCTTCCTGATCGATACGCTGGTGGTCTCCCGTGCACTGAACTGGTTTGTCGCCAGAATCCGATACCGCGACATTCTGCCCATCCGCGCCAGTGCCTATATCATATCGGTATTCAATGAGCAGATTGGCAAGGGGGCCATGGCCTATTATCTGCACCGGCGCGACGGTGTCTCGGGCTGGGAAGTGGGCTCGGTCATGCTCTTCATCATGTTCTGCGAACTGTTTTACCTTTTGATCTGGGCCACCACCGGCTATTTCTTCACCAGCAGTGTGTTGCCGGATGTGTTTGTGATGATTCCGTCCATCGCGGTGGTGGGTGCGGCCGTGTTCACCCTCTGGGTGCTGTACTTCCGCGGCCGGATACTGAAGAACAACCGCCTGCGCGATCATCGCCTGCTGCATGCATTCCGCCTGGCGCGGCTAAAGCATTACTTGTTTTTCTTTTTGTTGCGTTCTCCAGCCCTGCTGGCCGCGGTGTTCGTCTACACGGTGGCGCTGAATCTGTTTGGCGTGGAGGCTTCGTTCCTGGGCTTGCTGGGATACCTGCCGGTAATTTTCTTTGCCGCTTCGGTACCCACCCCCATGCGCGCCGCCGCCATCACGCTGTGGGTGGTGCTGTTCCCGGAAAACGAGGGCCAGATGGCGGCATTCGGTTTTGTGCAGCACAATTTCTTCATCCTGTTCAATGCCCTGATCGGTCTGCTGTTCTGGCGTCGTGCCCAGCGTGAACTGTTCGGACCGCTCAAGTCGTGATCGCCAATGCACTGACGGCTCTGCGCCTGTTGCTGATCGGACCGGTAACGGCGGCTTTCGCCCGGCCCGAGCTGATGGCCCCGGCGCTGCTGCTGGCGCTGATCGCCATAGCCATCGCCAGTGATTTCCTTGATGGCGCAGTCGCGCGCTGGAGGGGCACGGCCTCGTCGGCCGGTCAGGTTTTCGATCACACGACGGATTTTCTCTTTGTCACTATCAGCCTGTCCGGAGCGGCGTGGGCCGGACTGGTCACGCCGCTGCTGCCTCTGCTGATTGTCGTGGCCTTTTCCCAGTACGTGCTGGATTCGCGTTTTCGTCACCGGGACAAGCAGTTGCGTATGAGTGTGATCGGGCGCTGGAACGGAATTCTGTATTTTGTACCCCTGGTCGTGCTGGCCGCGGCGAGGCTGGACTGGCCGGGCGGCATGGGTTACGTACTCCAGGAAGCCGGCTGGTGGCTGGCCTGGCCACTGCTGGCCGCCACCCTGGTGTCGATTCTTGATCGGGCGATGGCGCCGGTGCGTTGAGAGGGTGAACTGGCTCCTCTGTTGGAAGCCTCTCATTCCTTATCTGACAGACTCCACTCGCGACGATTGATGGCATACTCCGAAACCTTTCCCACGAAGGGCAGTACCAACATGCCAGGCAGCTTGTCGACCTGGTCGGGGTCGCGGTAACGATGAATGCCGATGGTCATGTTGTCATGGCCGTCCCGGGGCTGGGCCAGATAGGTTCCCAGCAGGCGGTCCCAAAGGGAGAGGTTAAAGCCGAAATTGCTGTTGGCTTCATGATCCGCCACCGAGTGGTGTACGCGGTGCATGTCTGGCGTTACCAGTGCCAGCCGCAACACCCGATCGACACCCGCATGGAGGCGGACATTGCCGTGATTGAACATGGCGAGGGCGTTGAGAATGATCTCGAATATCAGGACAGCAACGACGGGCGGCCCCAGCACCACGATAGCGGCGAACTTGATCAGCATGGACAGGATGATTTCGATCGGGTGAAAGCGGGTCCCGGTCGTGAGGTCGTAGTCCAGGTCGGCATGATGTACTCGATGCAGCCGCCAGAGTGCGGGCACGGCATGAAACATGATGTGCTGCAGATAGATGACGAAATCGAGGGCGATCACGGACACGACCAGGGATAGCGCATAGGGCAGGGTGTAATGGTTGAACAGACCCCAGCCCTGCTCCGCGGCGAGGGCTGCCATGCCTACTGCCGCAGCCGGAAAGAGGAACCGCAGGATCAGGCTATTCAAAAACACCAGGCCGATGTTGTTGAACCAGCGCTGCGCCTTGCCTACGGACAGGGCGCGCCGTGGCGCCACGACCTCCCACACCGCCATCAAGGCAAAGACAGCGAAGAAAGCGCCAAGGCGAAGCGCTATTTCCGCATTACCAGTAAGTTCCGACGGCAGCACCGGGGCGCACCTCAGCCATATTCAAAAGATCACTTGAACAATATAATAGGTTCCCGGATTGTATTCAAGTCTTTATTTGAATAATAATAGGGTGTGATTTTGTGTGGAGTAAGCGATGAGCAGCTTCAAGAAGGCCCTGTTTACGCAGTTCGCGCTGATCGCCAAGGCGCTGAGCAGTGGCCATCGCCTGGAGATTCTCGAGTTCCTCAGCCAGAGCGAATACTCTGTGGAGGATCTGGCCAGGGTGGTGGGGCTGAGTGTGGCGAACACCTCCCATCACCTGCAGCAATTGCGGCATGCCGGCCTGGTGACATCCCGCAAGGAGGGGCAGCGGGTCTACTATGCACTACAGGCGAACGACGTGATCGAGTTGCTGGGTTTGCTGCGCAACGTGGCCGGCCGGCACCTGGCAGAAGTGGATAACCTGGTAGACACCTATCTGCGCGGCAAGGATCAACTGGAACCGGTTGCGAGGGAGGATCTGGTGCGACGGGCGCAGGAAGGCTCGGTGCTTGTGCTGGATGTGCGCCCGGCGCAGGAATACGCGGCCGGCCATCTGCCGGGCGCCGTCAACATCGGCGTGTCGGAGTTATCACAGCGTCTTGCCGAATTTGATCGTGGGCAGGAGATTGTCGCGTACTGCCGGGGACCATACTGCATGCTGGCTTACGAGGCCGTGAGCCTTCTGCGCGGACAAGGGTTCCGGGCGCACCGTCTGCAGGATGGGTTCCCGGAGTGGAAGCTGTCCGGGATGCCGGTTGAGACTGAGGTTGAGACTGAATAGTTCGCGCAAATCAGTCCGGTACGTTCACCAGCCCCTCCGCGACTGTCGAGGCAATTGCCAGGCAAAGTCTGGCGTTCGCCTCTGATATTTCCTCTGTTGGAAAAGTTGTCAGCACCGCATCGATATTTGCTCGCACTGTCGCATAAACGGCTTCGTTCCAGCATCCCTCGCTTCGATAAATCGGGTCAATTCCGAGTATAGAGGATAGCTTGGTGTATTGAATTTCACATTGCACTGGCGACAGTTCGGACATGTTGTCGGCGATATGAGAAAAAACACCTTCGCAGGCTTCTGTTTCCGATGGGGCAAATATTTGCCGAAAACCGACCTGATTCGTGACTGTACGATTGGCAACATTCGCGGCTTCCACAATCGCGACATGAGGAAACAAATCCGTTGTTGACCCTACACTGAACAGGGAAAAATTTCCCCGCGGACCTCTTCTTACCGACATACCCACCGGGAAGTCCGATACAGCGGGTCGCAAATAGTGGTGGTGTGCTCCCAGCCAGATGTTGTTCCCATCGGACAACAGCCAGCCGAGATTGTCCCTGACAAAAGACGGACTGAATTCCCAGGGGAAACGCGCATTGAACGACAAAGGATCGTAATGGCTGGCTATCAACCGGTAATCGATATTGTATTTGGGAATGGCTTCCGGATTACAGGATGCAGGAGACTCGCAGGCCAACTCTTGCAGATTGAGTATCTGCTTGGCTGACATGGAGCCTTTTAGCCCCCAGCCGGCCAGAAGCTCGCAGGCACCGGTAATGTTCCTTATGCCCAGGCTGGGTCTGAACCAGACATTGTTATAATCAGAACTGTCAGCCAGCAGAATATCCACCGGAGTGATCTCCCGGTCCATCGGCACAAGCGCAGCGGCATAGTAGGAGAAGTAATGTGAATTTTCACAAGTGGAGTTGTCAACGACATGACTGAAGTCGGTATCGGAAGCCCGATAATGAAATTTCTTGTCAATCGCCGCGCTTGCGTTGTTGTGCGAATGTGTCCTGGCTATCAACTCGATTTTGGACTCAGCGGGGTTTTGATTGCCGTTTCCGTCTGTATTACAGAGATCGTTGCGGACTTTCTTGTTCGTTTGATTCCCCGTGCCGAGATAATCATGGTTTCCAATTACAAAGTAAGTGGGGATCTTGTGATTATCTCTAACCTTCGCGAGCACCGAAAAAACCTTATGCAGTTCATCCTTGCATCCACTGTTAGCCGCATCGCCGAGATAGAGAATGAGGTCAACCTTCTCTTGCACGAGCTTATCCAGCAAATGGGAAAGAATACTTGGCGCAAGATACTCCAGGGCGGGAGGTCTTAATGCAACGCCTGCGAAATTGTCATCCTCGGGACTGCGAAAACTGGTAAGCACCCCCGACTGAAATTTTTCCCTGGACGTGGTCACCTGAGTATCGGCGAGTACGCCAATCTTTATCGGAAACGGCTGCAGATCACTTCGCAGGTCGATCGGTTGATTGGCGCAAGCCGCCAAAAGGCTGCCGATGAGTAGTAGAAAGATTGTTTTTGTCATTTTATTTCCCTGAACACTTTGTAATTTTTGAGCTGCGTCTTTTTTTATCCCACCATATTCATGGTATCTATAATTATGTTGGCAATCAAACACTTTTTACTGGTAACGGGATTACCTGACAGGGGCCGGAAGACAAAGGTTTCCGGGTGGCTCGGGCGGGCTGGCACACTGGCGCAGCGGGCGCCTCCCGGGAGGTCGCCGTGAAAGAAGGATAAGTGACGGCAGAGCGATTGGCGGGTATAATCCGCCGTCTAGTTGGATGTCATCAATGTCATTACGCGCCCGTAGCTCAGCTGGATAGAGTAACTGGCTTCGAACCAGTTGGTCGGGAGTTCGAATCTCTCCGGGCGTGCCAAATATCTAGTAAATACAGCAGGTTGCATTGGTTTCTGGCACGATGGGTCAGGAACGTTTCCCCACAAACTCAGGTTTTCCCCACAGATTAGTCATAAACCAGGGTAAGAACGACCGGGCCGATGTTTTTACTGGGGACAAGTGGCTCCGCTACTTGTCCTCAAGCGCCGTGGCGGGGAGTGAACAGATTGTTGTGTGCGATTTGCCTCATCCGAGCCCTGTGCAAATGCCTGTAAGTACCCCGCGAATGTTGTCAATTGCGAGGAAGGGTTTTTCCACGGTTTCCCGCCACTCCTCGATTTCGAGATAGTTTAAATATCTAAATGGCCCGACGAAAGATATTGCAACGAAATTCAGTTCGTTAGAACCGCTACTGATTATTTCTACATCATCTTGATCTACAAAATTTCTAAATTCGCCCATAGAAAGTCCGGTGCTGCGATCGACAATGAACGTCTTTCCAACGGAATCAGCATTGAAATTGTGAGATTCCAATAAGCCAATCTCGGATACGTCTTTCGCCTCTTTAATAATGCACTCATATGAGTCAGATGATGTTCTTTGAGCAAAGGAGCTATTCATCTGCAATGTAGAGACCATGAATGCCAGCAACAAAAAAATACGTCTATGTATCACCTTTACCACCTCAGACTTTGCCAATTCCCCGACTTATAACGCTCCACTAACCGCGTAAAAATCCCTAGATTCGTGTGTTTTCGTTGGGGCCGGAAATCATCCCACGCACCAGAACACGTAACGCCGTTTGCCCCACTCTGCATGGGCAGCTCGCGATAAACAATACGTAATGAACTTCTCGCTACCTCCGGCTGAAATAAGAACGCGGATACTCGATGTGTCATGGAAATGTTCTGTTAGTGCCAACTCTAGGCAATCGCTTCCGTTCCAGTTTCTAAGAATGCCGGCAAATCGGGAATCAGCTTGCTCTATATCTAACCCTATTGGAGGACTCGCACTAGAAAGTATCTTCGAGAGGTACTCCTTAAACCCGTCGCCAATCGTTCCACCGGAAGTCTCATAGGTGACAATCTTCATGACATCTCTTAGAAGCTAACGTTTGCCCTTAACCCAGCATGCATATTTTCACTTAGTTGCTGAGTATCCCATCAATAACGACGGCTTCCCATTCATTTTGACGGGGTAGACCAAGCTTCATCAACATGAACTGTCTTCAGATAAAATCATCTATACTTCATGGGCTCGATTAGGCTCGCATCATCACTCAGACCAAGACCGCAAGTGGTTTATAAATAGTCATATTCTTTCTGTACAGCATCGAACCTCGAACCAATTGGTCCGAATCTTTCCGCGCGTGCCAATCCTTCATTAGGTCAACCAGTTAGAAAAAGAAAGCCGACTACTAGAAAAATGACACCAAGCTTACTTTCAATATCTAACAAATAAGGATAAGTCGCGCGGCCGAGCCGCGACTTATCCAGTTGTTGAAC
>JBBDLF010000017.1:18836-125743 GCA_040879025.1 Pseudohongiellaceae bacterium | reverse complement strand
AGACTCAAGCGGAGTGTCGCCGCTGGGCATGTGGTTCTCGGCGAAAATATGAGCCATCAAGGCGGTGACCTGGCGGGTGCCGAGGCTGCCGGGCTGGTCCATGGGCATGGTATTGGCTATGCGCAGGTACAGCGCGCTGGCCGGTGTGCCTGTCCAGACGGTGTCGAACATGCGCCCGGAGAATTCCTGAATACTGTGGCAGCGGGCACAGTGCTGTGCATAGAGTCCTTCTCCGCGCTGGGCCTGCGCCGTCGTGTAAATACCATCCAGGGTGGTTTCGGGGGCTTGTTCGCCGCAGCCGGCGAGCAGTATGAGCACACTGGCGGAGACTGCTCGCCTGAAACCCGCTGACATGGGTTTACGGTCCGGGGGGATAATCGTATTGCAAGGCCGGTGGGCACTGCTCACCCGCGGCTTCGCCCGCCACCCAGTCGACGAGAGCCTGACGTTCCGGGTCGTCGGCAGAGAACCAGCGGCGCCCACCGTTATGCATCAGGTCACCGCCGGCATCCGGATGCAGGGGTTTGTGCAGAAATCGGCTGCTTTCCGGATGGCCCGGATCGATCAGATACAGCAGGTCCTCGAAAGCCTGACGTGACTGCGCCTCGGTCCAGTAGCCGTTGTCCGGCGGGGGCACCGCAAACTCGCCGCTATGGCACTCGGCACAGGGCATGGCATTCTCAATGGGATTGACGAACACCGGTTGCACACAGTTGCGGAAGAATTCGAAATCCACTGCCACAGACTCCGCCGCCGGGGCATCCGCTGTGCCCGTGGCTATCCATTCGGCGATCAGGCGATATTCGCTGTGCTCGCTTGAGTCCCAGAAAATGCCTCCGGAATGTCTTTCGCCGCCCGCCGCGGGTGCCAGGGGGGCGGTGAGCAGGCGACTGGACCCGGCTGCGGCCGGATTGACGAGCATGACAACATTTTCAAAATTACGTCGCGACTGTTCCTCGGTCCAAAAAGCCTCGCCGTCTTCCAGTGTCAGAGCCTGCAGACGCAGTGGCGCAGTGGCCTGGCCGGCGTGGCAGGCTACACAGGCGGTATCCGAACCGACAAAGCCGCCGCGCGGACGCAGGAAAATCGGTTCCACCGCTTCGCGGTAAAAGGCAAATTCCAGACCTTTCGGGGTTTGAGACTCGGCACTGCCGTCGCCGGAACCGCTGGCGCTTTCAGCCGGCCCCGTTGCGGGTGCAGTGGGTTCCTGCTCACCGCAGGCGGCCAACGCCAAGGACATTGAAATCAGAAGCCACCATCGTGCTGCGTTTTTGTGAAGCGTCATTCTGCTTCTCCTTGCCAATCGACCGGCATGATCGCCGTGAAAATCCGCTTCGGTGACTGACCCACGGCAAACCGGCGTACCACTTCCTGGTTTTCTACATCCACCACGGCGGTTTCATTGTGGCTCGCGACACCCACCCAGATATAGCGGCTGTCCGGAGTGGCCGTGAGCCAGGCGGGATTGCCGATATGGACCCTGCCAATATATTCGTAGTCCGGGAGAGAATAGCCGTAAATGTGTGACGTGGCGCGACTTGAATGCCATACCTCGCTCTGGTCGGGCAAGACGACTATGCCGTGGCTGGGGGCGCTCTGGATGCCATCCGCGGTCTGGTCGGTGCGATTCCATGCGTGCTCGGGCGGGCTGATCTTGTTGATGACTTCCTGGGTGTCGAAATCGATTTCCCAGAAACCATGCCAGCCACCCACGTTAACCAGCAGCGACCTGGTCGAGCCATCGGGATTGGTGGTGAAGGCGATGGGCCGGACGCCACCCACGAACGGATTCTGTGAATAGGGAATGGACATCTCCCATTCCACCTCGTCCGTTTCCGTGTCGATGGCAATGATTTCGCTGGCGCCGATCATGCCGCCGACAGCGTAACGTCCATCAGGTGTGACAAAGGTATTGTGGACGCCACCTCCGGTTTCGATATTGGCGATGATTTCGTGGCTGTCCATGTCGATGACCTGGATGAGGGGTTCAGCAATAATCGCCACATAGACCTTGCGAGCCTGTTGGCTGGCGGACAGGTTGTGGGGGCCATTGGCGAGCTGGATACGGTCGGTAATTTCCAGGGTGCGGGTGTCCACCACGTCCACGGTCTGCTCGTGTTCATTGGTGATGTAGTAGTGAGTCCCGTCGGCATGCAGGGTGGCCCCGTGGTTGTGAGGCAGATTGGTGATGTGCCCCACCTGCTCCATGGCAACCGGATCAAAGATGAACACATCGGTACCGGCGGAGTTGGTTTGCAGGATGCGCACGGGTCGGTCGGTCAATGGACCAGTGACGGTATCGGCTTGGTAGGTTTGGGCGGCAACATGGTAACTGAGCATGCCGGCCACCAACAGGCCACAGTTGAAGATTCTTTTCACGGGGACCCCCAGGTTGTTATAATTGTCATGCGGTTGGCTACGATAGTGACGAATCGGCTGATCCTTCATGGTTCCAAGGTTCGCGTGGTTCGGACACCCCTGACCATAGCACCGTCCCGGAAAGCCCGCAATGCCTTTGATGGCGCCGAACCTCAGGTAATCGTGGTATTTCAAGCTGGAACATGTGATGAAAAATGTGGTACTCGCTTCAGGCGCACTGTTACTGATTAACTTGGCGATTGCCCAGCAACCGGAACAGATTGTCGTAGTAGGTGTTGTGCCTGGTGGTGCTGGTATCGATAAAGCGAAGATACCGTTTCCAGTACAGACCGCAGACGCCGGAGACCTACAATCCAGCAACACCTTGAGTCTGGCCGACTTCATGCGCCGGAATTTTACCAGCATCAGCGTCAACGACGCCCAGAACAACCCACTGCAGTCTGACATGCAGTATCGGGGTTTTACAGCATCACCACTTTTGGGGCTTTCACAGGGACTCGCAGTCTATCAGAATGGTGCCCGCATCAACGAGCCGCTCGGGGACACGGTGAATTGGGATTTGTTACCTCAGTCTGCCATTGAAGGCATTGTTTTAAGTGGTGGGGCCAATCCGCTGTTCGGATTAAACAGCCTCGGCGGGTCACTTGTCGTTACCATGAAAGACGGATTCAGTTTTCAGGACACAGAAGTCGAAGTCAGCACGGGGTCATTCGGGCGGCAGATGGCCTCGCTGGAAACCGGTGGCAGTGACGGCACTCTCGCTTATTATGCCAACCTTGACTATTTTGAAGAGGATGGCTGGCGCGATAATTCGGCATCGGATGCACTGAATTTCTATGGCAGCTTCGACTGGCGCTCGGATTCCACACAGCTCGGCATGCATCTCCAATACACCGACTCGGAGTTGATCGGCAATGGTGCCTCTCCCGCCGAGCTGCTCCGTCTGGATAGAGAAGCCATCTTTACCGGTTTGGACATTACCGCAAACGATATGCAGATGTTCAGCATCGATTTTGATCATGCCGTGAATGAAGACGTGAGTTTCAGCGGCAATCTGTATTACCGGCGGAATAAAACCAATTCCTTCAATGGAGATCTTTCCGAGTTTGCAGTATGTGAGTTGCAAGGTGGTGGCACACTGTTGGAGGGGCTGGAAGAGGATGACCTGGAAGAATTGAATCTGGACGACGATGATGTTTGCGACGGCCAATATGCCACAACCGACGAGCTTGAAGATTTTCTGAACATGACTGCTGCCGATTTCGGCGAAGAAGCGTTCAATCTGGAAGACCTCGGGGGATCACTTTCAGGCACCGGTTTACTGTCGGATGAATCAATCAATAATATTAGCAACCGCAAACAGGAAAGCAGTGGTGCTGACGTTCAATGGACGTTGCATCCTGAAATTTTCGGCAAACCCAGCCAACTGATTGCCGGAGCGGCCTACTTCAAAGGCGAATCCACTTTCAACTCCGTTCTGGAACTGTCGGATATCGATCCACTTACGAGACTTACCGATGGCCTTGGCACAGGGACTTTCGTTGACGGGGCTGAAACCGAAATCAATACAGCAACTGAATCTTCAAGCTTGTATTTCACCAATGCAATTGACCTCAATGACGATGTGACTCTGACCCTGTCTGCGCGCGCTAACAATACCACGGTGGATTTGCGCGATCGATCAGGCGAACGACCTGAGTTAAATGGCAGTCACGATTATTTCCGTATTAACCCCTCTGTTGGTGTAACCTGGCAAGTGAGTACGAATCACAATATGTATTTTGCCTACAGTGAATCGTCCCGCGCCCCCACGCCCATCGAACTGGCTTGCAATGAAGGCGTGTTCGATTTGGCGGTTGTCTATGCAGATGCCGCGGGAGAAGATGCTGACGATGTGGATTTCGAATGTCGTCTCCCTAATGCCTTTTTGGCAGACCCGCCACTGGATGACGTTGTCGCCAGGAGTTTTGAATTAGGTTCGCGCGGATTCCTTGGCGAACTCAACTATTCTCTGGGGCTGTTCAACACCACCAATGAGGATGATATCCTGTTTCAGTCCACTGGCCGCAGCACCGGCTTGTTTGCCAACGTCGACAAAACACGGCGCCGAGGTCTGGAAGCAAGTCTCGGTGGCGACTGGAGGGCGTTGCGCTGGATTGCCGGATACAGTTTTATCGACGCCACCTTTGAAGACAATTTTCAGGCATTGAGTCCCAATCATGATTTTGCCGATGACCAAGGTGAAATCAGCGTGAGACGAGGCGATCACATTCCCGGAATTCCACGTAACCAGTTCAAGCTCAGCACTGACTACAATGTAAACAGCCGCTTCGTGATGGGGCTGGATATGGTGAGCAATGATGATCAGTTCATCCGCGGCGATGAGTCAAACCAGATGGATACGGTATCAAGCTATACCGTCGTGAATTTACGGGCGCGATACGCGTACTCGGATAATTTGGTCGTGTTCGCAAAAATCGACAACGTGTTTGATGAAGAGTTCGAAACTTTTGGTTTGCTTGGTGAAGATCCGAGTGAATCTGAATTACCTGTTCTGGAAGATTTTTCAGTACCGGTTTTCCTCGGCGCCGCACCACCACGGGCCGGCTTTATCGGTGTACGATATACGTTCTAGGCTGCCTTGTGGTTGGTTGATCAAAGCTTTGTGCTGGATCAGATTGAAGACTTGAACGCGGATGATTCCTTTTTCGCAGATAGAATCGACTTAAACAGCGCCTGAGAGGATGCTTGCCTTGACTCGTTCCGCTATTGCATCGGATAAATCATCGACGTTGGCAAGTCTGGAAAGTAAAGTTTTCGGTTTAACGACTCCTTGTTCCAGCAAAGCCTGGCAATACTCCCGGTCTTTGTCACGCCCGGCTATAGCCTTGGATATCCAGAGGTCATGGGGTTCCAGACAGTAGGCTGTGACGCCATTGGTATTGGGTGACCGATAACGGAGAAGACGGGTCCTCCAACCTGTCGGCAAACGGGCCGTGGCCGGAGTCACGCCCTGAGCATAATATCCAAACGTATTTTGGAACATGGACAGTTCGCCGATTGAACCATCGATTAAATCCGCTTTGTTGCCATCCTCATCATCAAGCGCTGAGACATCGACTTCAATCGAACGTGTGACTTCCGGCAAGTCAAAGCCGATTGAGGCGTGTATCGCCTGGCTACCGATGACAAGTACCTCGTTCACTCCAAGGATTGCTCCAGCGGCGCGTATCGTATGTTCAAATTGTTCTTTTTTCATGCGCCTCCTCCTTCCGGAAATCTTCGAGAATCTGAACTCGCTCTTGGGCACTTAATATTCCCGAAAAAGGCGATATATGACGCATCTCGCGAGCCTTTGGGGAAGGGCTAAGCATTTCTGCCAGCAATTGTTCACTGGATAATTGCAGCCACCGATCCCATTCCTCAAGAAGAGCTTGGGCCCCAGGATGGAGTTCCAGGAGCTTTTCAAGATTGTCACTGGCGAGAATGATGCAACGTGGCTCCAGCCTGACTTTTTCCGCGATAGCGCGATGAAATGCCAGGCTTCGTCGATCTTCCCTGGACATAGGAGGAACGAAGTCAACCACGAGCTGCAGCCCCAAGGCCGAGACCAATCGTTCCAGAGTTCGGAGCGTGGGAGACTTGCGACCGGACTCATAGGCGGCAATCGTGGGTTGGGACGTCCTTGCCGCAACAGCCAGGTCGGATTGCGAGCAACCCGTTGCTTCCCGTAGTTGTTTGATCAAGTTCATGGTCACAGTATATCCAAAGGGATATAAAATGGCAAATGTCGGGAGGCTGGCGCCGTCGTAGGCAGCATCGACTATAATCGGGTATCGTGAGTCACCGCCATACCGGCTGCCTCAATTGTCGCCGCTTAATCTCCGGTTAAGCCAGGTTATGCCATTTTTGTACTGAAAAACAGCATTCCTACAGGAGCCCCCGCATCATGCCTATAACTTCTCCCTCGCGTTGTTACCAGTTCCCTTTGTTGGTCATGCTGCTTGCGATCTCCGCATTCGCCGATGCCCAGAACAGTTTTGATCTTGATGTGCTCAATCCAGGTGAGATCATGGTCAATCTCAACGTCAGTGAACAGACCCAGGTCGAACAGGATACGCTGCATGCGGGCCTCTATTTTGCGGCCCAGGGGCGTGACCGGATCGCACTGCAGGACGAGGTGAACAGCAAGATGGCCGATGCGCTGGAAGTGCTGGAGGGAAGCGAGGTTGATTACTCGATCCAGCAGTACCGCGTTTTCCAGATTCAGCCCGGTCGGCCGACTCGAGGTGACGGGGAAAACCCGCTATGGCGGGCCCAGCAGGGCGTGCAACTCTCCAGTCAGGACAGTGCCGCGGTGTTGGATCTGGTGGCCGAACTACAAAGCTTGGGCCTGACCATGGGCGGGCTCAATTATTCCCTGTCACCCGAGCGTCACGAGGAAGTCGCCGACTCCCTGATGGCGGCGGCCCTGGCCAAGTTGCGCGATCGCGCCGCGGCCGCGGCGGCGGCGCTGGGCAAGGGCGATATGGAAATCGTCGAGGTCACCATGGACACCGGCAACAACAACGGTTTTTTCCGGGGTGCAACCACAGCCATGAGTATGGAAGCGATGGATATGGCGGCACCGGTGGCCGATCCCGGCTTGACCACGGTGACCTTCACTGTGTCGGCACGGGCGATACTGGTTCCTTAAAAAACGAAAAAGGCTTGGTGACCTGTTTCTTTTACTTCCGTGCGACACAGTTTGTCTCACCGGTTGTGCCGCGCCCACCGCGGGCATCCTGAACCCTGCAATGCAACCCGTGCCGGCGCGGTCTGAACAAAAACAGTATTGGAAACACCAGCATGCCGCATCGAGCTGGAATGATCGTGCCACAGCGCTCAAGGAGTGAGACATGAACCTGCCACTGAACTCGAAATCCCTGGTGATTGCGGCCGCCGTCACCGCCATGCTGTCCGGGTGCCGCTCCGCCGACCTTACTGTCGCCCAAGGCACCGGCCCGGACCCGGTTTTGCCGGAGCCGGACCCTTCCCTGGTTCCGGTTGTCAATGTGGCTCCGGCAGTGGGTTGGGTGCCCGGCGTCACACCGACAGCGGCCCAGGGGCTCACCGTCAATGCGTTTGCTTCGGGGCTTGACCATCCGCGCTGGCTCTATGTTTTGCCCAACGGCGATGTGCTGGTCGCTGAAACCAATGCGCCGCCTTCCGAAAACGGGGGTGGTTTGCGGAACTGGATCATGGGCAGGGTGATGGAGCGTGCCGGCGCGGCGGTTCCCAGCGCCAACCAAATTACCCTGCTGCGCGACGCCGATGGTGACGGCATGGCGGAAACACGCTATCCGTTTTTGCAAAACCTGAACTCTCCGTTCGGTATGGTGTTGCTGGGTGAAGACCTCTATGTGGCCAATACCGATGCGCTTGTCCGGTTTCCGTACGAAGAAGGGGTAAACCGGATTTCGGATCCTGGCGAAAAAATTGTCGACTTGCCGGCGGGCCCGATCAACCACCACTGGACCAAGAACGTTGTCGCCTCACCCGACGGCGAACGCCTGTATGTCACCGTCGGCTCGAACAGTAATATTGCCGAGAACGGCATTGAAAACGAAGAGGGACGGGCGGCGATCTGGGAGGTGGATCCCGCTACCGGACGTGCGGAAATATTCGCTTCGGGATTGCGCAACCCTAATGGTCTGGACTGGCACCCCGAAACGGGTACCTTGTGGACCGCGGTCAATGAGCGTGACGAGTTGGGTAACGATTTGGTCCCCGATTACATGACGACGGTGGAACGCGGTGATTTTTACGGCTGGCCCTGGAGCTACTACGGTCAGCATATCGACGAGCGTGTTACAGCGCCGGCCCCGGAGCGGGTCGACTCGGTGAAGGTGCCGGCTTATGCTCTGGGGCCCCACACCGGTTCACTTGGACTCGCTTTCTATACAGAAGGGTCGCTTTTGCAACGCTATCAGGGAGGGGCATTCGTGGGGCAACACGGGTCCTGGAACCGCAATCCGCCAAGTGGTTACAAGGTGATCTTTGTGCCGTTCCAGAACGGACAACCCGCGGGACTGCCGATTGATGTCCTGACGGACTTCGTCAATTCATCAGGCGACGCGCAGGGCAGGCCGGTCGGCGTGGTGGTGGATTCACAGGGTGACTTGCTGGTTGCCGACGATGTGGGTAACACAGTCTGGCGCGTCAGTGGCGCGCCGCGGTAGGCGGCTCGACATAGCTTTGTTCGGTCTGTTCGGTCGCGGGGATGTCGGAGCCATTGGTCTCTCGAACTTTTCCAAGCTCTCCGTTACCGGAGTTTGGCGGCCTCGATCACTTCATCCACAATTGTTTCAATCGCATCCTGGAGGTTGCGGGGCAGGCAGCGGAAGTTTTGCAGCAATCTGTATTCGGTCCCGGAAATCGAAAAAATCGCTTCGTCTACTTTGGAATAGACCTGGCCGGTTTCGCCAATATTGACCCGGGTGAGGCGTATCGGGAGTTCGCCGTCCATCAGCCATGACCTTCGCACGCCCAGAATATTGGACACTTCCCCTATTCTTGAAGAAGACGGCAACGACTCGCCGGACAACCACTTTCTGACCGCCTGGGGGGTCACCTCGAAAATTCGTGCCAGTTCCTTCAACTGTGCCTTATTGTAGCCGGCTTCCCCCAGGGCCTGTCGGAACCTCGCCGCAAACGCGTTTCGTGTCGAGCTATTGGGCATACAGCACTACTTTAAGTTATCCGAAACCTAAATTTTGGTTTACTATCCGGAAAATATCAGTTATTTTGTGGGAACTATTGGTTATTCGCAGGCCTTGTTCTGCCGATATACGTTTCCATGTCATGTTGGACTGAAACCAGGAACAATCTTTATTGGTGGCTGACCAAATCGCGAATGGTGTTGACCGTTCTCGGTATGGGAAAAAGGGAGACTACCGGGGATGTGGTTTCGCGGCTTGAAATCATCCGCATCCGGTATGCTTTGCGAGCAACCCGCGGGGTGCAAAAGAATGCCGCCAGACTGGTTCGCCTGACCTGTCCCACGCTGAACAGAAAAATCATCAGATACGGCATTGATGTCAGCGAATACCAGTAGCCCGCTGTGAGGGTCGCAATCCGAAACTCGTAGCCTGTTCCGCAACCGAGCGGTTTACACGGTTGGATAAAGCTTCATTTCGAAACCTGTTCACGGGACTCAGGAGCCGCCGTATCAGCCCGGGCGAAATAGCCAAAATACCCGGCCACTGCTGCGAGTATGACATGCAGCCACACGTCATTGCCGTGTAGTGGCACCAGCCCAAACACTGTCATCAGCCCTGGTATCAATCCCATTATCACGAACACACCGTAGATAATCGCTACGGCCTGGGCGTAAAGCCGTGAACCGGACAGGCTTCCATAAGCCACGATGCCCCAGATACCAAAGGCCGCGTGGGTCAGGTTGTGCAACAGGTTAACGGGGAAAATCCCGAACAGATAACCGGCCCCCGCGGTAACGGCGAGATTCGGATCAGCGGGGTTGTAGGGTGTCACGAAAGCCGGAATAAATCCGGCGATACCGATTACCAGAAAAACTATTCCATAAATCAGTGCGAACTTACGAATGGCCATCATTACTACTCCCTTTGTAAATGATCCTTTGTAAACAAGTTCCCGGCGGCAGTCGACTCACTGACGGTTTCGCAGGTTTACCAGTTACCGGCTAGCGTTGCATCGGCATCCGCAAGGTCATATCAGAATACCTAATCTATAACGGCTTTTCATTATTTTTAGAGCCAGTCTCAACTGGCGCTATTTTATTCTCTCAACGTGGAGTAATATCCGCGCATCCCAAGCCCGGATTTTATCTGTTCTGAACACGGCATACCTTTTACGTTGGACCCAGTGCATAAGTAACCTGTGCGGCAATGCGCCGCTCCCCTTATCTCGCTTATCTCGAAAAACAGCCGGACACGTTGTCGTGTCCTTGTGTGTCAGTGTGATTCATGTTGAAGGAATGTACCGTGAAGCAGTTTGATTTCATGGGGAAGCGCCGACTCGCCAGCTTCGGTTCAGGGATTTTGATTCTGGTGGCCCTGTTATCCCTTCTGTTCAATTCGCTGCAATTCGGCCTCGACTTCACCTCCGGAATAGCGGTGAGACTCTCGTTTTCCCAGGCGGTGAATCTCGAAGAGGTTTCCGCGACGCTGTCGGACAACGGCTACGATGAGGTGCAGGTGGTCACTTTTGGCTCAGAGAGGGACATCCGCATCGTACTGCCGCTGGATTTGCTCGACCAGGCCAACCAGGCCGCGGCGGCTGTGGAAACCGGGGAAGAGATAACCGCCTTACTTCGAGACACCGGTTACGGGGATGTCATTCTGCTGGGATCGGACTTTGTCAGTGCCAAGGCCGGGGCCGATCTGGCTGAACAAAGCGGACTGGGACTGCTGGTGGCGCTGGCATGCATCATGCTTTACATCACAGTCAGGTTTCAGTTCAAATTTGCCGTGGGCGCGGTGGCGGCCCTGGTGCATGACGTGATCATTACGATCGGTTATTTTTCATTGTTCCGGCTACAGGTTGACTTGTCGATTCTCGCCGCCGTACTCGCCGTTATCGGCTACTCGCTGAATGATACGATCATTGTCGCCGACCGTATCAGGGAGAACTTTCGGCTGGTTCGCAAGGGCACGCCGGAACAACTGATAAACCTGTCAATTAATCAGACGCTGAGTCGAACCCTGGTAACTTCCGGTACAACCTTGATGGTGGTTGTTACCATGTTGTTGATCGGCGGTGAGGCGCTCAGGGGGTTTGCTATCGCTCTCACCGTAGGTATCGTGGCGGGAACCTACTCTTCCATCTACATTGCCGGCGCCGCTGTTCTTGCACTGAACGTGACGCGGGAAGACCTGACGCCTCCGGTCCGGGAGGGAATCAATCCCGATACGCGTCCATGAATGCAGGCCGGTCGACGGCTGACGCGGTTCTGATGATGTAGTCAGGCGAACAGCCCTCGGGTTGCGGCGGTCAGGGTATCAGCACAATCGAACCGGTTGTTTTCCTTGCCGCCAGATCGCGGTGCGCCCGCGCCGCTTTTTTCAGCGGATAGGTCTGGTTCACCTCGATTTTCACCTTGCCCGACTGCACCACCTTGAACAGGTCGCCGGCACACTTGCGCAATTCCGCCGGAGTGCTGACAAAATTGAACAGGGTAGGGCGCGTCATCATCAGTGAGCCTTTCTGCGCCAGCAGCATCGGGCTGAAGGCCGGCACAGGTCCGGAGGCATTTCCGTAGCTGACAAAGAGACCAAACTTGCGCAGGCAGTCCAGCGACGCGGGAAAGGTGTCCTTGCCTACCGAATCGTAAACCACGGGAACCATTTTGCCTTTGGTGATGGCTTTTACGCGTTTGACAAAGTCCTGCTTGGTGTAGTCGATGGGATAATCGCAGCCGTGAGCCCGCGCCAGCCTGGCTTTGGCGGGAGAACTGACCGTGCCGATCACAGTAGCCCCGAGGGATTTTGCCCACTGGCACAGTATCAGGCCCACACCGCCGGCGGCGGCATGAACCAGAATCGTATCGCCTTTTTTAACCTTGTATATCTGACGAATAAGATACTGCACGGTCATTCCCTTGAGCATCATCGCGGCGGCAACTTCATCAGGGATATCGTCGGGGACTTTCACCAGCTTGCCGGCGTCGATATTGGCCACTTCCGCATAGCATCCCGCGCCGGTACCGGTAGCCACCCGGTCGCCTTCCTTCAAACCTCGCACTCCCTTGCCGACGGTTTCTATAATTCCGCACATTTCGCCACCAGGGGTAAACGGTGTCTGCATCGGGTAGAGGCCGCTACGCTGGTAAATATCAATAAAGTTGACTCCTACGGCAAGCGCGCGAACTCTCACATGGCCTTTCCTGGGTTTTCCGGGTTTGATCTCCTGCCACTTCATTACGGACGGCGCGCCGGTTTGTTCTACAACAATCGCTTTGGGCATTACAGAATCCTTATGGTGTTGGTTTGCGACAGGGGAAGGATATAGGGGGAGCGTCGTGCTGGCAAGTCACCGGGGTAGGAGCGGGGTGGGCGATGAAGGCAAAGGGACAGACACCGCCTGATTCTTTTATACTGCAATCTGCTTATTCAATAAATGAAGGTCTGGCTATGAAAATACTGACAGGATTAAAGCTTGTTCCATTTGTTCTACTGATGAGTCTGCATTCGCAAACCGCTGTGGCGGATGCCGCGACGCTTCGCCAATTGGCGGAAGGGTCGCACCGCAGCGATACCAACATCGCGCGCAATGAATTCAGAAATCCGATGGAGACACTGGCTTTTTTTGGATTGCAGCCCGACATGACCGTGGTGGAAATACTGCCGTCAACGGGTTGGTATACCGAAATTATCGCGCCGTACGTCAGGGACCAGGGCAAATTCTATGCCGCCCATTTCTCTCCCAACGCGAGTTTGTCCTACATGCCTCCCAATCTGCGGGCATTCGAAGACAAGATCGCGACCGATCCGGACCGGTACGGCAGAATCACCGTGCGGCATTTGAATCCCCCGCATGAGGTGGTTATTGCACCGGCGGAGAGTGCCGACATGGCGCTTACCTTTCGCAATGTACACAACTGGATAATGGCGGACCAGGCGCCTGAGTTTTTTGACACGTTTTATGCGGCACTAAAACCGGGTGGTATTCTGGGCGTGGTCGAGCACCGGGCTCCGGAAGGCAGCAGCATGGAATTCATGTCAACCAGCGGCTATGTGACCGAAGCGAAGGTGATCGAGTTGGCGCAGGCGGCGGGGTTCGAATTCGTCGAGAAATCCGAAATCAATGCCAATGGGCGAGACACCAAGGATTATCCGCAGGGCGTCTGGACGCTGCCCCCGAGTTTGCGTCTGGGAGACACTGACCGCGCCAGGTATACGGCGATAGGTGAGAGTGACCGTATGACGATGAAATTCCGCAAACCGGATTGATGTTCCTGCGCTGTTAATCTTCTGTACATCTTCGAGGTTTATGCTGAGGGAAAGCCTAAAGCCCAGAGTGGATCACGAGGAGATTAACATGCAAAGGCATTTCACAGGTTTGAAACCGCCGCGCCATAGAAGGACGGATGTCTGCGTGGCGCTGATCGTGCTGTTGTTGCTTGTCTCCGGTTCCCATGTCGGCGCTGATGACCGTTTCGGCTTTGACCGTTGGAGTTCGGGCCGCGCCGGTTTCGGCGCCGGCCAAAGCATTGACAGTACCGAGGGCTGGTTCATCGGTGGCAGGCCGGAATCAGGCGGCTACAGTATCTATCGCCGCGCTGGTCGCGGCTGGCAGCAAATGCCGGGTAGCGGAGTTCGCATGGGTGGGCATTACGAGAGTCCCTGGCTGGTGAATAACCGTTATGAAATTTACCGTTGGGTTGGCAATCACTGGCAACGGCTTCCGGGTTCCGCGCAGGATGTTGCCGACGGTTGGGTTATCGGTACCGACAGGCGGTCGGGTGGCTACAGTATTTATCGATGGAACGGGCGCGGCTGGCAGCGAATGCCCGGCGGGGCCGTGGAAATAGAGGGCAACTTCGAACACCCCCGTGTCATCAATAATCGCGGTGAGACTTTCCGCTGGACCGGTTCACGGTGGCTTGAAGAAAGCAGATTCCGGCGTGACGGCCGACGTTTCTGAAGGGCAGGGGGTATTCAAAAACCTGAACCCAAGCCTGGTCCCGAGAACGTCAACCAGACCCCCCTAAATCACCAGAAACTGGCCCATCATGCCGCGGTCCTCATGTTCCAGGTTATGGCAGTGGTACATGTAGGTATTTTCCGCATCGGAAAAATCGCGGAAACTTATCAGAATGCGAACGGTTTCACCCGACCGCACTTTCACCGTGTCCTTCAGTCCCATTTCATTGGGCGGCGGTGGTTCGCCGTTGCGGTCGAGCACCTGAAACTGGGTGCTGTGTATATGAAACGGATGGATCATCGGTGACTCGTTGACCACTTCCCAGATTTCCGTATCACCCAGACGCACTTCCTCGTTGATAAACTGCGAGACCATCTTGCGGCCATTAATGGAGAAATTTCCACCGCCGTGGCCGCCACCATAACCGTTCCGATAGCCGGTGCCGGGACCCATGTCCTCTCCGCTACGGGGACCGTAACCCATGGCGAGCCGAAAGCGGCGGGTTTTCACGGCATCATTGGCGGTGAGCCGATGGATTCGGGTCATTTCCGCAGGGACTTCCGCACTGGCTTCCCGCGCTGATTGCGGGCGAATCGCCAGCATATCAAACGCTTCAATATTCATCTCCCGCATCAGTTCACTCATCGCGCCGGGATAGCGGGGATAGGTTGGCGTTTGCGGCACATTCACCAGGGTCACCGGCGCCCCGTCACTCAGGTCCACGATGATTTCCGCCCGCTCCCCGGGAGATAACACAACGGAATTCATGTCGATCGGCCGTTCCAGAAACCCGCCGTCGCTGGCGATCTGCACAAACCGCCGGTCATCGCTGAAGGCCAGGGTAAATGTGCGGGCATTGGCTGCATTGAGCAGGCGCAGACGCAGTTTCGAGGTGGTGGCGTTCAAATAGGGTGAACTGGTACCATTAACCAGAATGGTGTCGCCCCGCATGCCCTTGATGATATCGCCGTAGGTGCCCATGTAGCGAAACGAGCCGTCCTCGGCAAAACGGCGATCCTGCAAAATCAGAGGGATGTCATCGATACCGTAACGTGACGGAATGTCGAGCCGGTCGCTCACTTCGTCATCAACGATAATCATGCCCGCAAGCCCACGGTAAACCTGCTCGGCAGTCCTGTGCAGCATGTGAGAGTGATACCAGTAGGTGCCGGCAGTCTGCATCACCTGAATCAACGGATCCCAGGTCTGGTTATGCTGAAAAATCTGATTGGGCCCGCCGTCGGACCTCGCCGGCACATGCAGGCCGTGCCAGTGAATCGCTGATGGCTCACCGAGCGTGTTGTGTACCCGCAAACGCACGAGTTCGTCGTTACGCAGTCGCAGAGTGGGACCCAGGTAGCTGCCGTTCACTCCGAGGGTATCGGTACTGATGCCCGGGAAAAATTCCGTGACGCCACGTTGTAACTTCAGCGAAACAAGCTTTCCGGCATCCGTATTGTCGCCGGTCAGCAATTCCGGAATCTTAAGTTCATTGTCAAAATTCTGCGGCGGCTGGGCCCGTGCAAACCAGGGAATGGTCAGGCTGCCGGCCAGGCCCGCGGCACCGACTCCCATCATCTTCAGGGTTTTACGCCGCGTGATCATCGTACTACGCTCATGGGAAAAGAAAATCTCAAAATACGCTACTCCACGTTTGCGAAATTGCCGTCCGCAAGCACATCGTCCGCAAGCACATCGTCGGCAAGCACATCGTCGGCAACAACAATGGTACCGACATGCTCGCCGGCCATGGCGCGGGAGACATTGGCCGGAACACGACCGTCGACAATCTGAAACTGTTTCACCAGTCTGGCTGTTTCCAGTACATCCAGCAACAGTTCATCAAAAGGCAGCGTGGGCAGTTGCCGCGCTCGCAATTCCGCCACGGTGATTCGATCGATAAATTCAGCGTCGGGTTTGTGTTTCGGATCTTCCGTATAAAGTCCCCGGACGTCTTTCACCAAAGTGACGGATTTGCACCCAAAGCATTCCGCCAGAATCAGACATCCGGTATCGGTTCTGTGAGGCGGAATTTTGCCGATTTCCGGTGGATGCTCCCACAGCGAGTAGGGAGGCACGCCATTAAAGATGACACCCGGCACCGAGTGAATGAACAGGGGTAGCAGGTGTCCGAATATTTCCGGAGGAACAGCCACCACGCCGTGAGGCGCCAGCAGCGTTCCCAGAATATGCGCGTTTCCCAGTGCATCGGCGACTGATAATTCAGCCAGTACGCCGGTAGGCAATTGCAGGTCGAGCCCCACGGCGAACACGTGCCGGGAACGCCCGCCACCGCCAACGCCGAATATCACTTTTTCCCGCTGCAGAACTTCACCAAGCGACTTCACCAACGGCATCACCGTGTCACGGCCACCCTCAATAATCGAACGCCCACCGATCTTGACCACATGCACGTCGGGTAACATGCGTACCACCGGCGTTTCCGTGGCGGCCATCACGTCCTTGTCGAGCAGGCTCTCCCGCGCCAGCAGGGAACGCATATGGTGTTGGTGATCGAATTTATCAGTCATAGCGGCTCAAATGTGAGTCAAAGTCAGTGATGGGCCCCTGCATCAGTCAGCCGTGATTACCGTGCCGATGTTCTCACCGTTCAGCGCCCGGCCCAGATTGCCGGGCACCAGCCCGTTGATTATCTGAATGCGGCGGCGGTTCTTCGCATTTTTCATCATCTCGAGCACACTGCGTTCCACGACAAGATCGTGTAAATCCAGTTCCTGCAGTTCCGAGACAGTTATGCGGGGAATGAATTTGGCATCTCGTTGCTTCTTCGGATCCGCGGTATACAGCCCGTCTTCGTCCTTCACGTAGATCATGGAGCGGGCACCGAACGTTTCGCTGATGAGCCAGGTGCCGGTATCAGTGCGGTGAGGCGGCAGTCGTCCGATCTTCGGATTGGGCTGCCAGAAAGTATAGGGCGGCATGCCGAAAAATATCACCGCCTGCCGCTCGGCCAGGTACAGCGGTAATTGCGGAAACTGGATTGGCTCGATAAAGGGAATTCCCTGATCCGCCAGCAGGTAGTGCAACATGCGGGCGTTCTGCATGCTCACAAAGGTGCCCAGTACACTGAGAACGCCGGTAGGCATCCCCAGTTCGATCCCCACACTGTAGGCATGCCGTGCCCGGGTCCCCGCACCGGTACCGATGATCATTTTGTGGTGGGGAAGGTTGGCCTTGATCTCTTCGATCAGCGGGAACACGGCTGCGCGACCGCGGTCGATGAAACTTTGACCCCCAATCTTGATGACATTGGCTTCGGGTAGTATTTGCAACGTAGCGGAGCTGTCGGTGCTGGCGAGAAGCGCCTTGTCGGTCAGGCTGCCCGTGACCAGCGCCTCGCCCAGGGCAGTGAGAAGTCGATCACTCATGCGTTGTTGGTTGCGATTCCTTTGCCGTTCGATGGGTTGCTGTTCGATTGCTGATGAGGCAGGCCTGGAAACAAGGACTGGGAAAGCCCGCCATATTAACCAATAAGGGCTCGGGATAAAAGGCAAACAGCCGTCGATACGCTGTGGTCGCCGTTTCTCGCAACGAGTCATCGACGTGTGCGAATTTTCCCTGTTTCAGCGTAGGAAAACCTGCCGTTTGCCCGGTGCAACAATGAATCGGCCTCCGTTCCGTTGGCCGCGCGCATGCCTGAGTTCGAATGCTTGGTTTCAAAACTGAAATTCCAGGAAAAGTTATACTTTCCAGTAATTGATAACTGGTAATTCTGCATTCCTTTTCACAAAAAAATTGCAAATAAATCAATATATTGACCGGTACAGGTCGAGAAAGCACAATTGCTGGTACTGGCGGTCAGGGACAGGTTCGCACTGTCACACTGACCCTGCAGCGAGACACAGAGCACTGACACAGGGACGACAAAGGACGAAACGCATGGGTGAGGTTGTTCAATTCAGCGCATTCCGGCAGCGCGAGGTGGTGGTGAAGGACTCCGGTAACAGAGACAGTCTGGTGCCCGTGGAGCTGGGTGTGGGTGTTCGTGAACGCGCCAGTTGCCTGGCGAAAATCTCGGCTTATGGCGTCACGGCCATCCAGGTTCGGATGATCAATAATGAACCGTCGGCCCTTCTTTACCTGATGAGCGTCGGAGATGCGATCTCTCTCAATCGCTGGATTCTGGAGCAGGAAGATATCACTGACGCCGAAGTTACCCGGCGCATAGACCTGATCCAGATGCTGGAAAATATCGATCCTGCTCTGATGGACTCGCTCTGGAGCTCGCTGACACGATACGATACCGCCTGAAGCCGCCCAAAGCGCTCCAGGGAGCCCAGGCTTCGCTTGACTCACGACTCCCGGTACGGCAGTGGCAAAATTTCCAGATGACTGCGCGGGTCAGTACTCAGTGCCAGAGCCGATTTGTTGCTCCGGGCGTCATTGGCGGCTTCGGTCGGCAGAATCACCAGCAACTCAAAGACCCCATCGGCGACCGCACAGAATTCCAGAATGCCTTCTCCGGTTTCCCGATCCCTTGCGTCCACCACCGTAACTTCCTTGCTGAGCGTTGTCGTTTCCACCCGCGACCGGAACAGGCGTTTTTTTGCTTTGCCGCGGTAGAACATGCGGGCAACGATTTCCTGTCCGGTATAGCATCCTTTTTTGAAATTGATGACACCGGCGATATCGTAATTAAGCAACTGCGGGGTGAACTGTTCGCTGCGCTGCATGTCGACATGAACGATGCCGGCGGCGATATCCTGGCGCAACCAGTCATCACTGTTTCCGGCGAGGGTGTCGTGGCGCAAGGCCTCGATTTGACCGGAACGGTTGGCATTGCTGTCAATCCAGAGTTCAAAACGGGGAACCGCTCCGGGCAGGCGGATTATCAGATCGCCGTCAGAATTCAGTACATCTCCCTCGGCACCGGGCACCTCATTATAGAGGCTCTTCACAAGTGGCCCCGCTTCGTCCCCCACCAGCCCCAGCCTCTCGAAACGTCCGGCATCGAGCGTCATCTCGGCTTTGGAAAACACGATGTACTTGTCCAGCAATTTTTTGACGACACTGCCCATGCCCGGACTGAACACGAGTCTGCAGCAATCATCGTGTGCAAACACGCGGAAGTCGGCAATCACCCGTCCCTGCAGATTGCAATAGGCACCCACCAGACTTCGCGTTGGGGTCAGCGCCTGCATATCACAGGACACCTGACCCTGCAGAAACGGGATTCTGTCCGAGCCCGACACGGTTAACAGGTCGAAGTCGTTCAGTTCAATCAGGGTATTGTGCATAGACGGGCTCACGGACGGAAAACGTATCGTATCATGATACGAAATTCAGCATAATCCGCAATCCAACAGGAGGTGACCTCAATGGAGGATGTGGAGAAAAAACGTATTGTCTGGCACAGCCGGCGGGGGATGCTTGAGCTGGACTTGCTGCTGGTTCCTTTTGCCCGCGATTGTTATAACGGTCTTGCGCCGGGGCATCAGTTGCTTTATCGGCAACTGCTGGAACAAGAGGACCAGGATCTGTTTGCCTGGCTTCTCAATCGGGCTTCTCCGCCGCGGCAAGGATTCGGCGAGCTTGTAAGCCTTATTCTGGAGCATGCCTCCGGCACAAACTAGACTTGTCATAAGAAGTCGAAGCAACCAGGTTTGCCCCATGCCCGTCAATATCATGCTTGATTTGAAATTCTCCCGCATTGAGTTTGTTGCCATGCTGCTTTTCCACCTTGTCGCCATTGCCGCGGTGAACCAGATTGCCGCACCCGTCCTGATTGTCTGGATCTTGCGTATCCTGACAGGGCTCAGCCTGCTGACTCACATTCGGCGTTTATCCGGCCTGTCGGCTGAAGCGATCACCAGAGTAAGGCTGGCTTCATCGGAAACGGCGGGGAGCGAAGGGGGAGAAAAACAATGCCTGCTGTATTACCGGAACCGGCTTCAACCGGCCGACTGGGAAGTGGGTTATTTCAGTGAAGCCTTGATTGTGCTGCGATTCTCCTTCGAGCCCGCGCACAGAACACTGGGGCCGGGAATGCGGCGCCGGCATCTGCTGTTGCTGACCGACTCACTTCCGGAACAACAGGCGCGGCGCCTCAGAACAGGTGTGAGGTTCCATACGAGGGGGGGGGAAGCAAACCGCAGCCAAAGCGCGCAGCCCAAGCCGGCACGATGACTAATCCAGCGCGCCCGGCACCAGAATCGTGTCCTCAGCCGAGGGTGCCGGTTCGGGATAATCCAGTGTGTAGTGCAGACCGCGGCTCTCCTTGCGACGTTGTGCGCACTGCACAATCAACCGGGCCACCAGCACCAGGTTGCGCAACTCCAGGGAATCCCGACTGACCTTGTGCTTGCGGTAATATTCGTGAATTTCAGCGGCGAGAATCTGCACCCGGCGATTGGCCCGCGCGAGCCGTTTGTCGGTTCGCACAATACCGACATAGTCCCACATGCACCTTCGCAGTTCGTCCCAGTTATGCGACACCACCACATCCTCCAGTGAACGCGTCACCAGGCTTTCATCCCACAGAGGGATCACCGTGCTCACCGTGGTGTCAGCCAGGCGGGACTCGATATCTCTGGCGGCGGAAAATGCCAGCACAAAACATTCAAGAAGAGAATTGCTCGCCATCCGGTTGGCGCCGTGCAGTCCGGTGAAACTGGTTTCGCCGATGGCATACAGATTGGGAATGTCGGTAATACCGTCTTTGTCCACCATCACACCGCCACAGGTGTAGTGAGACGCCGGCACCACCGGTATGCGCTCACGGGTGATGTCAATGCCGAATACCAGGCAGCGAGCGTGGATGGTGGGGAAGTGAGACAGAATAAAATCGCGGGGTTTGTGGGTGATGTTCAGATAAACACAGTCGCAGCCGAGCCGTTTCATTTCGTGATCGATAGCGCGGGCGACGATATCTCTGGGCGCCAGTTCGGCCCGTTCATCAAACCGGTCCATGAAACGGTTGCCGTCAGGCAGTTCCAGTACAGCGCCTTCGCCACGCAGGGCCTCGGTGATCAGAAATGATTTGGCGTGAGGATGAAACAGGCAGGTCGGATGAAACTGATTGAATTCCAGATTGGCCACCCGGCAGCCGGCCCGCCATGCCATCGCAATGCCGTCACCGGTGGCGCTGTCGGGATTGGTGGTGTAAAGGTAGGCCTTGCTGGCGCCGCCGGTGGCGAGTACCACAAAGCGCGCGCGAAACACTTCCACCGTTTTCGTTTCAGGGCAATACACGTAAGCGCCGATGCAGGCGTCCTCATGTTCACCCAGCTTGCGGCGAGTCACCAGGTCGATGGCGACGCGATTCTCAAACAGATGAATATTCGGGTCCGCCAGAGCCCGGTTGAACAACGTTTCGAATACCGCCTTGCCTGTGGCATCAGTCGCATGAATGATACGCCGATGACTGTGACCCGCTTCCTTGGTGAGGTGCAGCGAACTGAGGTCGTCGGTGTCAGGAGGCTCGGGGTTCACCCGGCCTGCCACGCCGCCGTGGTCGGGGTTGCGGGTTTTGGTGGTAAAGGGCACCCCTTGTTCCACCAGCCAGCGTACTGCTTCCGCGCTGTTTTCCACCACATAGCGGGCGACTTCTTCGTGACACAGTCCGCCGCCCGCGATCAGGGTATCGCGTACATGGGCTTCAATACTGTCCTGATCGTCCAGAACGGCGGCGATTCCCCCCTGCGCCCAGAAAGTGGCCCCCTGATTAAGTTCACCCTTGCTGAGCACCGCGACGCGGGCAAAGGACGTGCTGCGCAGGGCCAGAGTGAGCCCGGCCGCGCCGCTGCCTATCACCAGGATATCGAAGTCGTAACGGGCCCCGTCATTGCTGTTCATCATGGCTGTGCATATACTCGTTGGAAACCGGAATCAGGGGCGCTGTTGGCAGGCCATGAATTATTGCAATATCGCGACAATACTACAGAGTTGCCGAACTTTTGAGAATCACCGTGGTCATGGACCGGCGTTACGAAGTGTGCTGACTCCTGAGTCGAACCAAGTGCCGACGACAAGGCTACCCAATCGTCGCAATGAAGTGGGCGGGGGACGGGTTGGCACCAATGCCGGATAGTACCGATCAACAATTGGTCGACAGAGTGTTAAGCGGGAACAAGGCAGCGTTCAATCTGCTGGTATTGCGCTATCAGCACCGGGTGGCGGCGCTGGTTTCGCGGTTTGTCAAAGATCCCCAGGAAGCGGAGGATGTGTGCCAGGAGGCGTTCATCAAGGCGTATCGGGCCTTGTCACTGTTCCGGGGAGAGAGCGCATTCTATACCTGGTTATACCGCATCGCGGTGAACACGGCCAAGAATCATCTGGTCTCTCGGAATCGCAGGCCCCCGGCGACGGATGTGGAGCTGAACGACCTGGAAAACACCGAATCCGCAGCCGTTTTGCAGGACATGGAGACCCCGGAAAGCCTGCTTGCAACGGAAAAACTGAAGCAGGCGATCAATCAGGCGATAGAAGACTTGCCGGAAGATTTAAAAACCGCGTTTACCCTGAGGGAATTTTCCGGTCTTAGCTATGAAGACATCACTGAAGTCATGGATTGCCCCGTGGGAACGGTCAGATCCAGAATATTCCGGGCCCGCGAGGCCATTGATAAAAAAATTCGCGAACTCCTGTAGCGTTTCGCGGTCTATAAGTTACAGTGGGATTAAAGTGATTGGTTTAATTGGTTTATAGTGTGGGGCTAGAGGTTGAACTATGCAGCATCGGGAACGGGAATTGTCGGCATTGCTTGATGCTGAAATTGATGACCTCGAATTGCGCAGGTTATTGAAATCAGTAGAAAAAGACTCTGAGCTCAGCGAAAGCTGGCGACGTTATAATCTAGCCCAGGCGGTACTTCATGATGAAGCCGTGGGTACGGTAAGCAGTGGATTTGCCGCCAGAGTCGCCGCGGTCGTCGATCGGGAGGATTTGCCCTCACGGCGCGCAGGCTTCTGGAAACCACGCTGGGGTCAGGCCGCATCAAAGCTGGCCATAGCCGCTTCAGTCGCTTTTGCCTTCTTTCTTGGTGTGCAGTCCAGTCTCAATCAATCCGCCGACGCGCCGCAAATGGCGCAGGATTCCGACTCGGCATCAGGTCTGAACAGTACCCAGGTGGTCGATTCCGACCGATTTGAAGTGGACCCCGTCGCCCGACAACGTCTGGATGAATATATCCAGAGCGTGGAAATTGAACGACACGATCCTCTGATGCCGGAAAGCCCGTTGCAGGATTCACCCCTGTGGCGCGTGGTTAACGACAGTCTCCGGGTTGTCCGCGACTGAGACCGGGTTGCTCCTTCTCCGGAGCCCGTCTTTAGCCAATTTATCCCTTCACCCTGTCAGGTCCGTTCCCGCCAGCGTCCCATAAACCGCGCAACATTCTTGTCATGCGCGGCCCCTATCCGTTAGAGTACATTCAACAGACGTCTACCTAGTGCTTGTGTTCACTTCGGAGAAAGCCATGTCGCAGTACCCCCGGATCACGGCCGCACCACCGCTTTTGCTTTGTCTGACCCTCACGCTGGTCGCGCTGGTTTCGAGCCCCTCCAGCCGGGCCGCGTCCGGATTTCCGTCATTTGCTGATCTGGTTGAAAGCAACGCGCCGGCCATTGTGGAGATTCAGACCACCCAACGGGTCAACCCGAGAGAACTGATCCCGGGTCAGGATATCGAGGAGCTGTTGCGTCAACTGCCCGATGTCGATCCGGAAAGTCTGGCGCCACCACCGGAGCAGCAGCAGATTCGCCCGGGGGCCGTGGGTTCCGGGTTTCTGATGACCGCCGATGGGTATGTCGTCACCAATTACCATGTTGTGAGTGAAGCCGAGGAAATTCTGGTGGAACTTAACGATCGGCGCGTCTATCCGGCGGAGGTCATCGGGATGGACGAACCTTCCGACCTGGCCTTGCTGAAGCTGGACGGCCAGGATCTGCCGCATATTGAATTTGGCGACTCCGATCGCCTGAGAGTGGGTGAGTGGGTGCTGGCCATAGGTTCGCCGTTCGGTCTCGAATTTTCAGCCGCGGCCGGTATTGTGAGCGCCAAGGGGCGGTCGATCAACCGCAACAGCAGTTACAGCTACATGTCCTTTATCCAGACTGACGTGGCCATCAACCAGGGTAATTCCGGCGGGCCTCTGTTTAATCTGGAAGGCGAAGTGGTCGGTATTAATTCCCAGATACTGAGCAGCTCCGGCGGCTCCAATGGCATTTCCTTTTCCATCCCCAGCAACATCGCTCTGAACGTCATTGATCAGTTGCAGACCAATGGACGGGTGCAGCGGGGCCTGCTTGGCGTAATCATTGGCGAGGTGACCTACCAGTTTGCCGAAATTTTCGGCGTCGATCGCCCCCGGGGTGCCTTCGTACAGAGCGTACAACCCGGCAGTCCCGCGCAGACAGGTGGGGTGCAAAGTGAAGACATCGTGCTGGAATTCAATGACCATCTGATTGAGGACAGTCTCGATCTGCCGTTTTATGTAGGGCAGTATCAACCCGGCACCGAGTCCACTCTCGTGGTGTTCCGCAATGGAGAAATCCTGCCTCTGACTGTTGTGCTGGGAGCATCGCCCACCAACAATGCCGCTGAAACCGCGGCTGTGGAAGTTCCGGAGCGTTCCAATCCCCTTGGTTTTGACGTGGCGGAACTGGGCCGTGAGGCTCGTCAGGTCACTGGTCTGAGCGGTGTACGCATTACCGCTGTTGAGCCGGGGCCGGGCCGCGCAATCGGTCTCAGGCAGGGCGACGTAGTCGTGTCACTGAACCGAACGGAGATCGACAGTGTGGACCAGTATTACCAGACACTTTCAGAGTTACCTGAGCACGGCTTTGTACCCATACGCATCGTACGGGAAGGTTCCGGTTCCACCCTGGCGCTGGACCTGGGGCGCTGACAAAATCCACTGACAGTAAACCGCTATTCCTGTAGACTTGCGAGTTTTCCGCACGGTACCCGGTCGTTTCCGGTACTGTTCTCCTCGCGGCAAACTTTCAACTGGATCAGAAATTCTTGTCCATTCGGTGCAGGTAGCAGGCCTTCGTGAGTGAATTAAGCCACATCCGCAATTTTTCCATTATCGCCCATATTGACCACGGCAAATCCACCTTGGCGGATCGGTTCATCCAGACCTGTGGTGGACTCGCGGAACGGGACATGGGGGAACAGATGCTCGACACGCTCGACATTGAGCGGGAGCGGGGCATCACTATCAAGGCGCAAAGCGTCACCCTGTTTTACGATGCCCTGGACGGTCAACGGTACCAATTGAATTTTATCGACACGCCGGGTCATGTGGATTTCACCTATGAAGTCTCGCGATCACTGGCGGCATGCGAAGGAGCGTTGCTCGTTGTGGATGCGGGGCAAGGCGTGGAGGCTCAGTCGGTAGCTACTTGCTATACCGCGATCGACCAGGGGCTTGAAGTCATTCCCGTATTGAACAAAATGGATTTGCCCCAGGCGGAACCTGACCGGGTGCGTCAGGAAATTGAAGAGATCATCGGGCTGGATGCATCCGAAGCAATTTGCGCCAGCGCCAAAACCGGCATGGGTATAATCGAGATTCTGGAACAGCTGGTTGTGAAAATTCCACCGCCTGCCGGAGATCGTGACGGCGGTCTGCAGGCTCTGATCATTGATTCCTGGTTCGACAAGTATCTGGGTGTCGTGTCTCTGGTCAGGGTCATGCAAGGACGTATACGCAAGGGCGACAAGATTATCGCCAAAACCATCGGTAAAGCCCAGGGCGTGGACAGCATCGGCGTGTTTACGCCAAAGCGTACCGAAACCGGTGTGCTGGAAGCAGGCGAGGTGGGTTTTGTCATTGCCGGTATCAAGGATATTCACGGCGCACCGGTAGGCGATACACTCACCCACGCGTCCACACCCGACATCACGGCTCTCGCCGGTTTTCGCCGAATTCAGCCGCAGGTTTACGCCGGCCTGTTTCCAGTGTCCTCGGATGATTTCGAAAACTTTCGTGATGCGCTGGAAAAGCTGACGCTAAACGACGCGTCGTTGTACTACGAGCCGGAAAATTCGGACGCACTGGGGTTTGGCTTCCGTTGCGGATTCCTGGGTATGCTGCACATGGAAATCATCCAGGAACGCCTGGAACGGGAATACGATCTGTCATTGATTACAACCGCTCCTACTGTGGTTTATGAAGTGCTGCTTAACAATGGTGATGTGGTCAAGGTGGACAGCCCGTCGAGACTCCCCGCGACCGCCTCCATCGCGGAAATGCGGGAACCCATTGTTCGCGCCAATATTCTGGTTCCCCAGGAACATCTGGGAAACGTGATCAATCTGTGTGTGGAAAGACGGGGCGAACAGAAAGACATGCGTTTTCTGGGCCGGCAGGTATCGCTTGTTTACGAACTGCCGATGAATGAAGTGGTGTTGGATTTTTTCGACCGCCTCAAATCGGCCAGCCGGGGGTATGCCTCACTGGATTACCAATTTGAGCGATTTGAGCCGGCAAGTCTGGTCAGGCTGGATATTCTCATCAATGGTGACCGTGTCGATGCACTCGCGCTGATCGTTCATCGCGATCTGGCCCATTCAAGGGGTCGCGTACTGGTGGAAAAGATGAAAGAATTAATTCCCAGACAACTGTACGATGTAGCGATCCAGGCAGCCATTGGTGGCCAGATAGTCGCCCGCTCCACGGTCAAGGCATTGCGCAAGAACGTCACCGCCAAATGTTATGGCGGTGATATCACCCGCAAAAAGAAACTGTTGGAAAAACAGAAAGCCGGTAAAAAACGCATGAAAAAAGTGGGCAATGTGGAAGTTCCGCAAGAAGCGTTTCTCGCCGTCCTCAAGGTAGACAGCTAGTGCCCTGCCCAGCACGCTGAAATTATGCGAATTAACCGGACAGCACACAAGGGTTGGTGTTATGAACGTTGATTTTTCTCTGATCCTGGTCATTCTCGTCGCCGTTTGCGGCGTGCTGTGGTTACTGGATGCGCTGTTTCTGAAAAAGCCAAGGCAGGAAGCTCTCAGGCGATTCAACGAGCGTCACAGCGGTAAAGCCGATGAACGGACACAACAGGAAAGGGCCGACCTGCAGCGTGAACCTGTGGTGGTGGAGTACGCCAAGTCGTTTTTCCCGGTGCTGCTCATCGTGCTGATGCTGCGTTCCTTTATCATTGAGCCGTTCCAGATTCCCACGGGGTCGATGATTCCAACGCTGGCGGTAGGCGATTTCATCCTGGTGAACAAATACAGCTATGGTTTGCGACTGCCGGTACTGGGAACCAAGATAATGGACGTGAATGAGCCGCAGCGGGGCGAGGTGATGGTGTTTATTCCACCTCATGACCCCAAATATTTTATCAAGCGCGTCATCGGCATTCCCGGCGACCGCATTCGCTATGAAGACAAGCAGCTTTATGTGAATGGGGAGAGTGTCCCCCGGGAATACGTGGAACCTGAATCGCCAATATTGACCGCTTGCGGTCCGTTGCCCGGGGCTGTCTACAACGAGGAAATCGGCGGGGTTGTGCATCGGATTCAATTGGCCGATATACCTTGTGATACCACCACACGCACCACCTGGGTGGTGCCGGAAGGCCAGTATTTCATGATGGGCGACAACCGTGATTCCAGCAGCGACAGCCGCTTTTGGGGCATGGCCTCGGAAGAGCAGATCGTGGGTCGTGCGGTTGCCATCTGGATGCACAAGGAACCCGGGTTGCACCTGCCGGAATTTTCGCGCAACCAACTGATTCGATAGGGGAAACGGCCAAACTGTGACAAAGGTGGAAGAATTGACAGGCCGGAAAGCTACAATCTCCGCGTCAATCGGGTTCGGGTAACAGTGCGTTAACAGGTCGTGGTGAACATATGAATACTGCAATGCTGTCGGAGGGGATGGGACGATCAGGGCTGAAACACCAGGCGGGCGCTTCCAAGCTGGGCCTGCTTGTCACGTTTCTGTTACTGGCCATGTTTTTGACTTTCGGGTTAAAAGTTGGGCCGCTGTATGTCAATAACAACATGGTAGTCAGCCTTGTTGAAGACCTGGTTGAAAATGGACAGGCGGCCGAGATGACGCAGAGCCAGTTGCGCGAGCGCATCAGCAACAGTCTGCGCATCAACAATATTTCCGGGTTAGACCTGTCCAGCATAACCATGACCCGGGTGGATGGTTCTCCAGTGGTAACTATCGTCTACGAGAGCCGGGTTGAACTTATTTCCAACCTGGACGTCGTGGCCAAATTTGACACCACCGTACAATAGGAACCGCTGACAAAACGGCGTCTTGATATCGGCTTCGACCGCGAGCCAGAGGTGGCGCACTATTAATCAGAGGTTCTCTGGATGCCGGATTCCCACAAGCTCGAAATTCCCCTGGGATATCAATTCAAGAATCCCGCCCTGCTCAGGCGCGCGACCACCCATCGCAGTGCCGGCGGCGATCACAATGAACGCCTGGAATTTCTCGGCGACGCGATTTTGGGATTTGTGATTGCCGGTAGTCTTTATGAGAAGTTTCCCACCGCGACAGAAGGTGACCTGAGCCGCCTGCGCGCCGCCTTCGTCAATCGTGAAGCACTGGCCGATATCGCACATCGCCTGAACCTGGGCGCCAGTCTTCATTTCGGTGCCGGCGAACGCAAGAGCGGGGGTAAACGCCGGGCATCCATCCTGGCCGACGGCGTGGAAGCGCTGTTTGGCGCTGTCTATCTGGACGGCGGCCTGGACGCGGTACGCCGAGTCATTCTGGCAATTTATGAAAAAGATCTGGCGAGGATTAACCTGGTCGGAGAACAGAAGGACAGCAAAACACGGTTGCAGGAATTGATGCAGTCCAGAGGGCTGCCATTACCTGACTATACAGTGGCTGAAATCCGGGGTGAGGCTCATAATCAAACATTCAACGTCAATTGCCGTGTAAGCCTGCTTGATACTGAAATTGAAGGGGTGGGAAAAACCAAGAAGCTGGCTGAGCAGGCAGCCGCGGCAAAAGCGCTGGAGGCGCTTGGAGACAGCTGATGAACGACAAGACACAGTCCCCGGACCAGGCTGTGGAGACTCCGGGCAATGAACCGCGTCGCTGTGGCTTTATCGCCATCATAGGCCGTCCCAATGTAGGCAAGTCCACGCTGCTGAATCACTTGCTGCGTCAGAAAATCAGTATTACCTCGCGCAAACCGCAAACCACCAGGCACAGGATTACCGGCGTGCATACCACCTCCGACACGCAGTTTATTTACGTCGACACTCCCGGGCTGCACAGCAATCACTCCCGCAGTCTCAACCGCATCATGAACGAGACCGTTGTTTCAGTGATTAACGATGTTGATGTCATCCTGTTCGTTGTCGAACGATTGCAGTGGTCTCCAGCGGATGAGCAGGTGCTCAAAGCGGTGGCCGGGATACCAGTGCCGGTATTGTTGATTATAAACAAGGTGGACCAGGTAGCGGACAAGACCAGGCTGCTGCCTCACATCGGGAAGCTGGCCAGGCACAATTTTGCGGAAATCATTCCGGTTTCCGCGCTGGGAGGTCACAACCTGGAAGCTCTGGAAGAGACGCTTCAGCATTACCTCCCCGAAGGCCCCTTTCTGTTTCCGGAAGAGCAGGTGACCGACCGCAGCTCGCGCTTTATGGCCGCCGAGCTGATCAGGGAGAAAATCACGCGCCAGCTCGGGGACGAACTCCCGTACGAGATCACTGTGGAAATCGAAAAATTTACGCAGGATGGCCCTGTGCTGCATATACATGGTCTGATTTTGGTGGACAAGAAAGGTCAGAAACAGATTCTTATAGGCAAGGACGGCGAACGCCTGAAGTCCATCGGCAGTGCCGCCCGCGTTGATATGGAAGAGGTTTTTCAAACCAGGGTAATGCTGAACCTGTGGGTCAAGGTCAAGTCGGGCTGGGCCGACGACGAACGGGCGTTGCGAAGTCTGGGCTATATCGCAGACTGACCGGAGGTGGAGATCATGGAACGCAGGGTCTATCTTCAGCCGGCCTACGTTTTACACAGACAACCATTCCAGAACAGCAGCCTGCTGGTGGATTTCTTTTGTCTGGACTATGGCCGGGTGCGTGCAGTGGCGCGGGGGGCGCGCAGCGCCAAATCGCGCTATCGTGCGTTATTGCAGGAATTTCATCCCGTTCTGGTTTCCCTGGTCGGCAAGGGTGAACTGAAAACCCTGCAGGCTGTGGAGAGCGGAATCGCACCGCTGGAGCTCGCGGGAGAAAGATTGTTCAGTGGACTTTATCTGAATGAATTGATCACCCGACTGGTGATGGCAAACGTGGAGCATAAAACACTTTACCAGGAGTATCAGGACGCGTTGCTGAAACTGCAGGGCGGCACCGGCATCAGTGAAGTTTTGCGCCGTTTCGAACTGGCATTGCTGAAAGAACTCGGTTATGAAATCAACCTTGAGTCTGATTCCGTCACGCGTCAGAATATTGAGAGCGACCAGTGGTATATGCTGGTGCCGGATGTCGGTTTTGAACAGGTGCCGTCCACGGCAAGAGACGAGGGCAATGTGTTTCTCGGTCGTCATGTCCAGGAACTGAGGCAATTGGATTTTACCGACAGCGATGCGCTCGATGCCGCGAAACGTATTCTGCGTATCGCTCTGCAGGCACACCTTGGTGAGCGCCCCATCCATAGTCGCAGCCTGTTTGCCCGGCTGGGCTGAATACAGGTAGAATTCGCCCCATATGTCTGACTCCCCCGGATCTTACAGGACTTTAGAGAACTGCATCGGTAATACGCCGCTGGTCCAGCTTGCGCGACTTGCCGGAGAAACGGATAATCGCATCCTGCTCAAGTTGGAAGGTAACAACCCGGCCGGTTCGGTTAAAGACCGGCCTGCCTATAATATGATCCTGCAGGCGGAATTGCGCGGCGAAATCAAGCCGGGAGATGTGCTGATGGAAGCCACCAGTGGCAACACCGGGATTGCCCTGGCAATGGTCTGCGCCATCAAAGGATACCCGCTCACATTGATCATGCCGGACAACATGAGCGAAGAACGTAAATCCTCCATGTCCGCCTACGGAGCGAAACTGGTACTGGTCACGGAAAAGGAGGGAATGGAAGGGGCGCGGGATCTGGCCTTGCAGATGCAGAGGGAGGGCAAGGGCAGGGTATTGGATCAGTTTGCCAACCAGGATAATCCGAATTCGCACTACATGCACACCGGACCCGAAATCTGGCGAGATACGAAGGGGGCGGTGACACACTTTGTCAGTTCCATGGGGACAACCGGCACCATTATGGGCGTGTCCCGCTACCTGAAGGAGCAGAATCCGTCTGTGGAAATTATCGGGCTGCAACCGCGAGAGGGCTCGCGCATTCCGGGCATCCGCCGCTGGCCCGAGGAATATCTTCCGGCGATTTATGACGCCCGCCGCGTCGACAGAATTATTGATGTTGATCAGCGAGACGCCGAAGTCACGATGAAGGCGCTCGCCGCCCGCGAAGGAATTTTCTGCGGCGTGTCCTCCGGTGGTGCGGTACATGGCGCGCTGCAGATCAGCAACGAGCTTAGTCATGCCACCATCGTAGTGATAGTTTGTGACCGGGGTGATCGCTACCTGTCCACCGGGGTATTTGCCTGACAATGCAGGTTCATCTTACGGTTTTCGGTGTTCAGGAGTGGTAGATGGTTGGCCGAGGTAAAAATAAACGATGGCCCACTGAACCGGTTACGCTGGAAATCGACAGGCTTAGCCACGAGGGTCGCGGTATCGGCAACATTGAAGGCAAAGTGGCATTTGTCGAGGGGGCGCTGCCGGGAGAAAAAGTTTCCGCGCAATTCATCAACCGCCGGCGCCAGTATGATGAGTTAAAAACCGTCACTGTCGAGCGTCCTTCTCCCGACCGGATTGAGCCTGTATGCCGCTACGCGACCTTGTGTGGGGGATGCAGTCTGCAACACCTCAACCCCGCGGCGCAGATAGCATTCAAACGCCACTTGCTGTTCGACAGGTTGCGGCATGCACTGAACATCAACAAGAACTCGTTTCACGAACTTCCCGACCTTACCGACAGACAGGCCGGTTATCGGCGTAAAGCGCGGCTGGCAGTGAGGCATGTCGCCAGAAAGGGCGGCACCCTGGTGGGTTTTCGCGAAAAATTCAGCACATTCATCACTGATATGAACGGCTGCGCCGTGCTGGTTGAACCGGCCGCGGCGTTGATCGAACCGCTGCGCCATTGTATTGATACACTTCAGGGCCGCCGCAGCATTCCCCAGATTGAAGTGGCCGTGGGTGAGAAATCGGGGGAACAGGTTGACGCGGCTGCCGCCGTTGCGCTGATTGTGCGCCACCTGGAGCCGCTGTCCGAGGCGGATACCAGCTTGTGGATGACGTTTGGCCGTGAACATGGCTGTCAGATATATCTGCAACCCAAGGGACTGGACACAGTTCACAAGCTCTGGCCGACGGACAATCTGGAACGGCTGTATTACCATCTTCCGGATTATCGATTGACGATGGCTTTTCATCCGCTCGATTTTGTTCAGGTAAATGCCGGCATCAACCGCCGGATTATTCCACTTGCATTACAACTGCTGGATCTGCGGCATTCAGACAGTGTGCTGGACCTGTTTTGCGGCCTGGGTAATTTTACACTGCCGCTGGCACGGCATTGCCGACATGTCACCGGCATTGAAGGGAGCAGCGAGATGGTGCGTCGCGGTATGGAAAACGCATCGACAAACACGGTGGACAATGTCGCGTTTCATGCCGCTGATCTCTGTAATCCGTTCAAGGATGCACCCTGGGCACAAGGCCGTTTCGACAAAATTCTGCTCGACCCACCACGATCCGGTGCATTGGAAATTCTTGACGACATCGCCGCATTGAAAGCGGCCAAAATCGTCTATATCTCATGTAATCCCGCCACATTGGCCAGGGACGCCGCTGTGCTCGGCGATAAAGCTTATCGCCTTTGCAGCGCGGGCGTCATGGACATGTTTCCTCACACGGCACATGTGGAATCCATTGCCGAATTTGAATTTAAAGGAGTTCTGAAGTGACAGCCGACAATACCCAGCCGGAAAAAAAGTCCGGCACAAACGGCAACATACAACGTTTGCTTAAGGTCATGTCGATGTTGCGGGATAAAGCCCATGGCTGTCCATGGGACCTGGAACAATCGCTGCGTTCTCTTACCCCTCATACACTGGAAGAAGTTTATGAAGTGGTCGACGCGGTGGAAACGGGCGATATGGCGCAATTGCAGGATGAATTGGGAGACTTGCTGTTTCAGGTGGTTTTTTACGCGCAGATTGCGAATGAGGAAGGAAAGTTTGATTTCAATGCGATAGCCGGCTCAATCACCGACAAGCTCCTGCGGCGCCACCCTCACGTTTTTCCGGAGGGAGATATCACCCGGTTCGGATGTGCTCAGGAACTCAGTGCCGGTGAGGTGGTTATCAATTGGGAGGCAATAAAGAAGGAAGAAAGGCGGGCCAAAGGGTACGATGACGAATCGGAGAAGGATTCCAGCCTGTTGAGGGATGTCCCCTTGGCATTGCCCGCGGTGGAACGGGCGGAAAAATTGCAGAAACGGGCGGCGGCTGCCGGTTTCGACTGGACGGACGCGCCGCCGGTAATCGCCAAGCTGAAAGAAGAGATATCAGAGCTGGAAACCGCGATGCACGGACAGGATCAATCCGAAATTGACAGTGAAGCCGGTGATCTGCTGTTTACCGTCGTTAATCTCTGTCGTCATCTCGGTACCAATTCCGAATACGCCTTGCGGTCGTGCAACAGAAAATTTGAACGCCGTTTCAGGTACATCGAGACGGAACTCGCGCGGCAGGGGGTTACGTTTACCGACACACCGACGGAACAGCTGGAACAATTGTGGAACGCGGCAAAGCTTAGCGAAGGCTGACTGGACCACCAGGCACTGATGCTGTAATACACTTAACACAGAGGAACAAATAATGCGTATTATTCTGCTAGGGGCGCCGGGCGCCGGCAAGGGAACCCAGGCGCAATTTATTACCGAGAAGTTTGGCATTCCCCAGATTTCAACAGGAGACATGTTACGCGGCGCGGTACACGAAGGCACGGAGTTGGGAAAGCAGGTGGAGTCAGTGATGGCTTCCGGTGGGCTGGTTACCGATGAAATCATTATCGCACTGGTGAAGGAACGGATTCGGCAGGCCGACTGTGCGAAGGGTTTCCTGTTCGACGGATTCCCCCGCACGATACCTCAGGCGGAGGCACTTATTGACGCGGATGTTGCTATCGATGCGGTGCTGGAAATAGACGTTCCCGACGAAGAAATAGTCAAGCGGCTGAGTGGCCGGCGAGTACACCAGGAGTCGGGACGGATTTACCATACCGAATTCAATCCGCCGCAGCAGGAAGGGCGGGACGATGAAACAGGTGAACCGTTGATTCAGCGAGACGACGACAAGGAAGAAACTGTACGCAAGCGGCTTGAGGTTTACCACGAACAGACCCGGCCACTGGTGGATTTTTACTCGTCCTTGTCAAAAGCGGGCGCTCAGGTCAGGGTGGCGACAATAAATGGATCTCAGCCCGTGGAAAAAATACGGAACGAGATTGAAGTTGAGTTGACCTGACCGTTCGGTCACGCGCGATTCAATCAATACTTTCTATTTGAACCCGGCCCAATGAGCCGGTTTTTTTTGGTTTCCTGATTCGTGGCAGCGTGTATACTTGCATTGATCATCTCGCAAATATGACAAGGTGACAGAAATTTGACGTTATGCAGACAGCGCAAAGTTTTTATCGGGACGGTTTAAATCGACCATCTGGTTGAAATAAATAAAAGTTTCTTCATCTTTCCTTAAAGTTTTGACCCCATCTAGCGAAATAAAGAGTGGAAACCACGCTAAGTGGGTTCTTGGTAGTGGTTGGCTGTGAGCATGAACGATTGAATTGAACCAGCACACTGTCAGCAAAATATTAAGTGTGATATGTTGCCGGCAATCAGAGAGGTCAAAACAAAGCGCAGTGAGCTTTGGTTTGGAATGTAATGATGTCTTGATGCAGGGTGCGAACAGGATTGGTTCAACGCAGTTTCAACGATCAAGTGAACAACCGGAACAACAGAACCCACAGAGCGTCAGATTCACAAACCAGGAGAGAACCGAGTATGGCTAAAGTTAAAGCGAAACGAAAGGCACCTGCCCGCAAGGCTGCGGCTAAGAGCAGCAGTACCGCTTTGTCGACTGCTAAAGCTGCGCTGGCTAAATTACAGAAAGACGCCGCGTCGCAATCTCGTCAAGTCGTCGCTGCCAGAAAAAAGGCAGCGTCAGCCAAACGAGCCGCCTCATCCAAAAAAACCACAGCGGCGAAAAAACGAGCTGCCGGTAGCGCCAATAACGCGGCCCGCAGAGCGGCTTCCCGGGCCGCAACCACTAATGCGAAGGTAAGAGCAGCGAAAGCCAGGGTTCGTGCGGCAGAAGCTGTTGACAAGGAGCGCGCGCGTAAAGCGGCCGCCGTTGCGAAAGCAGAGGCTGATTTGCAGCAGGCGATCAAGAAGTTCGCTGACCAGTGGAAAAAGAAGCGTGCCAAGCAGGAAGCTGCCAGAGCCGCGAAAGCAGCCAAGAAGGCGGCATTGAAGAAAAAAATTGCCGGGCGAAAAGCCGCGGTTAAAGCCAAAGCGGCAGCCAAAAAGGCGGCGGCCAGAGCCAGGGCAGCGGCGAAGAAGCGCGCAGCCAGGGAAAGAGTAGCCGCACGCAAGGCAGCGGCGCGAGCCAAGGCCTCAGCGAAGAAGAAAGAAGCGGCAGCCAGGAAAAAAGCATCTGCCGGAGGTAAAAAGGCGGGTAAAAAGAAGGCGCCTGCCCGCAGAAAGAAGGTAGCAAAGAAGCAAAGAAAAAAGCGGCGACTCGCAGGAAGACTTCAACCAGAAAGAAGAAAGCTGCAACCAAACGCCGGTCTGCGGCGAAGCGCGTCAGTCCCCGTAAGGTAGCCAAGAAGCCGGCTACCAGGAAAAAGGCAGCCAAGAAAAAGCCGGCCACAAAAAAGAAAGCGGCCGGCAAGAAAAAAGCTGCTAAAAAGAAGGTAACGAAGAAAAAAGCAACAAAGAAGAAAGCAGCGAAGAAAAAAGCTGTCAGGAAACCGGCTAAAAGGAAAGTTGCCAAAAAGAAAGCAACGAGGAAAAAGGTAGCGAAAAAGAAGCCTGCTACCAGAAAGAAAGCATCCGCTCGTAAAAAAGCGCCAGCCAGGAAAAAAGCTGTTAAGAGAAAGACAGCCAAAAAGAAGGCCCCTGCCCGTAAAAAGGCAGCGGTCAAACGTAAAGCTGCAGCCAAGAGGAAAGCCGCTGTGAAAAAAGCACCTGCAAAGAAAAAACCCGTTAAGAAGAAAGCGCCTGGCAAGAAAAAGGCGGCAGTGAAAAAAGCACCCGGCAAGAAGAAAGCCGCGGTGAAGAAGAAGGCACCGGCGAGGAAAAAAGCACCCGCCAAAAGGAAGAAAGCAGCCGCTAAAAAGAAAAAAGCGCCTGCCCGCAAGAAAGCATCAGGGAAGAAAAAAGCGCCGGCGCGCAAGAAATCCGCCGCCAAGCGTAAAGCCACTGTAAAAAAGGCAGCCACCAAGAAAAAGGCTGCGAAGAAGAAAGCTCCGGCGAGAAAAAGGGCAGTAGCCAAAAAGAAAGCGCCTGCCCGCAAGAAGACCGTAGCGAAGAAAAAGCCGGCAGCAAAGAAAAAAGCGCTGGCTCGTAAAAAGGCGGCACGCAAGAAATAAACCGTCTGCGGTAAGGTAGTAACTTTAGCCAAGAGGCCTGTGGCTCCCGATGCCTGGTCGGAGAGCTGCAGGTATTAATTCGAAACCCTCTTGATCGCTTCAAGAGGGTTTTTTTGTCCACAGGAACACTGAGGGGACCTGTCCCGGTCCCGGTTTTGCATGAAGAGAATACTCGCTATAGATACCTCTTCCGCAATTTGCTCCGTTGCCCTGGAAACGGACGGCACAACCTTCGTGCGAGCTACAGAAAGGCCGAGGGAACACGCCGGTCTTTTGCTACCCATTATCTCTTCTCTGTTTGAGGAGGCGTCCTGCTCTGTGGCCGATCTTGATTTCATCGCCGTTGTCTCCGGCCCAGGTTCATTTACCGGCTTGCGTATTGGCATCGGCGTGACGCAGGGTCTGGCGATGGCCGCTGATAAACCGGTGGTGCTGGTGTCGTCTCTGGCTGCACTGGCGGCCTCTGCGACGCGAAAGGGCGCCAGGGGAACGATTTTGGTCAGTCTGAAGGCGCGAGAGAACGAAATGTATTTTGCGGCTTTCCATACAGTTGACTCCGGGGTTGAACTGCTGGGCCGGGAACGTGTGGTTGATTCGGCGACATGGGCGCTGGACGAGCTGCTGGTTGCCGGGAGTGACTGCCATGCCGTGGGTGACGGTTGGGACGCCTGGCCGGACTTGTTGGAAACCCTGCAATCGGCTAATGTTGAACTGAATTTGTCGTTGACTCTCGATATTGAAGCCGTGCTCGACCTGGCCCGGGGCAAAGCGGCGGCCGGCGAAACCGTGGTTGCGGAAAAGGCGTTACCCAATTACCTCAAGGATTACATGAACTACACGGTCTCCCGGTCAGCCTCAGGAACTCCACGGAGCGGACCGCAGGAGTAAACCTTGCCTTCGGATATCCTTCAAACAAGTTTCCTCGCCATCGTTCAGGGGATCACTGAATATCTTCCCATATCCAGCTCGGGCCATCTTATATTGCCGCGTGTCTTGTTCGGCTGGGAGGACCCGGGGCTGATTTTTGACGTCGCGGTTCACGTCGGTAGCCTGCTGGCGGTTGTTTTTTATTTCTGGCGTCAGATTGTCGTGCTGGCCTTCGCCTGGTTCAGGTCGGTCGGAACGCGACAGCAAAACGAAGATTCCCGCCTGGCCTGGTTGATTATACTCGCCACGCTTCCAGCCGGAGTTACGGGGTTTCTCTTTGATGATGCTGTTGAGCAGTACGGTCGTTCGGTTCTGTTGATTGCGATAACCTCCGTTATCTTTGGCGCCTTGCTCTGGCTTGCGGACAGGCCGGATAAATCCCGCAGTGGCATAGCCACCCTTACATGGAAAACCGCGCTTGTTATTGGCGTGGCACAGGTGTTTGCATTGATTCCAGGCACATCTCGCTCGGGCGTGACAATGACCGCGGGTTTGTTCATTGGCCTGAGTCGCCGCGCCGCATCGCAGTTTTCGTTTTTGCTGGCAATACCCATCATTGCCGCCAGTGGTTTGCTGAAGGGAGTGGAATTCTACCAGGCTGGCGGCACACCCTCTGAATGGATCGTGCTACTGTATGCCGGACTGCTCGCGGCCGTTGTTTCCTGGCTATGTATTCATTATTTCCTCCAACTGATTGAACGCATCGGCTTTCTTCCGTTTGTCATCTATCGAATACTGCTGGGAGGCGTTCTGCTGACAATCTACCTGGTACGCTGATGTCTGTGCCCCGCCTTGTTGTAATGACTGATAACGCATGTCAGGACCGCGCACGGTCGCTTGCGGAATCACTGAGCGCGGAACTTGTCGCGGACGATTCCGAACTGGCGCCGGGGACTGCTTTTGTCCTGCAGTATGACGACACGGGTTTGGGTTTGCGGATGACAGCGCGACACGCGCCGGGAAAGGTCAGGGTCGACTTCACCAGCCCGCAATTGAGTTACCGTGTCGCTGACGCGGTCCGAAAGCAGGCGATTGCCCGGGCTGTCGGCATAAAGCCTGGTATGACACCGTCAGTCATTGATGCCACCGCCGGATTTGGCAAGGATGCTTTCCTGCTGTCGGCACTGGGTTGTCCGGTATTGATGATCGAACGTTCGCCAATAGTGTACGCCTTGTTGCAGGATGGCCTGCAGCGTGCTCTGACGGTGGACGACGACGCCCTTTCCCGTGGCAACACGGTTGAAGCGGCGCGGCGCCTGAGTCTACGGCAGGGGGTGTTTGAAAAGCTGGGGAGGGCAGGTCTGCGTGCCGATGTGGTCTATCTGGATCCGATGTTTCCGCCCCGGGCCAAGACCGCGCGGGTTAAAAAAGATCTTTATGTGCTGCAACAATTTCTGGGTCATGAACCGGTTTCACCTGATCTGTTGTCGACGGCATTGAGGCTGGCAGGCAGACGCGTAGTGGTGAAACGGCCCAGATTGGCTGAGCCTCTGTGCGCAACGAACCCGTCCGCGTCATCGGTTTTCGGTTCACGATCTCCGGATTTTTCATTGACGGGAAAGACCAGCCGGTACGATGTCTATCTGACCGGTTAAGCGGGCCTAGGCTCCCTATAACAGTTTGTCCAGAATCGTCTGATAGATTCGGGAGAGCTGGTCCAGATCTTCCACCGACACCTGTTCATTCACTTTATGGATGCTGTGGTTCAACGGTCCCAGTTCAACCAGTTCCACGCCGGCGGGCGCGATGAAGCGGCCGTCGGAGGTGCCTCCACCGGTGGACATTTGTGTTGACACCCCGGTAATTTCTTTCACCGCCGCCACCGTGGCATCAATCAAAGCGCCACCAGGGGTAAGGAATGGGTCTCCTGAAAGGCGCCAGTCAATCCGATAGTCAATATCGTAGTTGTCCAGCACGGCTTCGGTGCGGCGGCGTATCGCTGTCTCATCCAGTTCTGTGGAAAATCTCAGATTGAAACGGATTTCAACTGAACCGGGAATAATGTTTTCGGCGCCGGTGCCGCCGCGGATATTGGAAATCTGAAAGCTTGTGGCGGGAAACGCTTCATTGCCGTTGTCCCACTCCTGCCTGCACAGTTCCGCCAGGGGATCCAACATGGCGTGCAAGGGATTGCGCGCCAGGTGCGGATAGGCAACATGACCCTGGGTGCCCAGGAGCGTCAGTGTGGCCGAGAGAGACCCTCGGCGGCCGATTCTGATGACATCACCTAAGGTGTCGGTGCTGCTTGGCTCCCCAACCACACAGTAATCGAGACGGACCCCGCGCTGTAACAATGTCTCCATGACCCGGCGAGTACCGTCCACGGCATCGCCTTCCTCGTCGCTGGTGATCAGAAATGCCAATTGCCCAACCGGCTGGCGTTGCTGCAGAAACCGCTCGCAGGCGGTGACCATCGCAGCGAGACTGCCTTTCATGTCGGCGGCGCCGCGGCCATGCAGCAAACCGCCTTTCACCGTGGCTGAAAAGGGCGGATGTCGCCATTCCTGCTCCGGCCCCGGCGGCACGACGTCGGTGTGTCCGGCAAATACCAGCAGCGGACCGGATTCACCCAATGTCGCCCAGAAATTGCTCACATTGCCAAAAGGCAGCGGCTCCACGGCGAAGCCGCATTTTTGCAAACGTTCAATCAACAATGTCTGGCATCCGGCATCATCGGGTGTGATGGACGGCAGGCGTATCAGCTCCCTGGCAAGTTCCAGTGTCGCGGACATGAATATTTTTCCTAATTGTTACCGTGCAATGCCTCGTTCAGGCTGATCGCGGCTTTGTTGGGAATGCATTCCACCGCTCCGGTCAGGGAATTGCGCCGGAACAGCAGGTCGTTGAGCCCTTTGAGTTCCCGGGCTCTCATGGTTTTAACAGTCTGATGGGATTCGTCCAGCACTTTCACCTTGGTGCCGGCCGTGACATAAAGCCCGGCTTCCACTGTACAGCGGTCACCGAGTGGGATGCCCACGCCGGCATTGGCGCCAATCAGGCAGTTTTCGCCAATGGAGTTGAGTTCCTTGCCGCCACCGGACAGGGTACCCATGGTGCTGCATCCGCCGCCGAGGTCGCTGTTTCTGCCGACGACAACGCCGGCGGAAATCCGACCCTCTATCATCGCATTACCCAGCGTACCGGCATTGAAATTAATCTGACCTTCGTGCATTACGGTAGTGCCTTCTCCCACATGGGCGCCGAGCCTGACACGGGACGTATCCGCGATTCTGACTCCCTTGGGGATGACATAATCCGCCATACGCGGAAACTTGTCGACACTGAATACAGTAAGTATTTCCCCGCCAAGCCGGTATTCCAGCTGCCGCGTCGCAAGATCGTCTATCTCCACAGGACCTTTGTTAGTCCAGGCAATAGTGGGCAACAGTCCGAAAATACCGTCCAGATTTAAGGTATTGGGTTTCGCGAGGCGGTGGGAAAGCAAATGCAGTTTCAGGTAGGCTTCCGCTACCGAAGCCGGCGCGGAGTCCCGGGCCAGCAGACAGACAATGACGGTATGAGTGGAGGCCAGGTGATCGGCTTGCGCTGATTTGCCGGACATCGCCAGCTTTTGCAGTAATTTTCCCTCGGCGGCGAATCCAGTGTCCTTCAGCTTCTGTTCCACATTAAGCACTTGCGTCTGGTTCAGAATAATGACTTCGTTGCCTTCCTGGTAAGCTGTCAGTTCCGCGATATGTCCTGCCATCGCCGGATCCGGATTAATCCAGGGCTGCGGATAGTAAACCTCAATAATTTCGTTGCCTGTATTTCGGGTTGCCAGACCAAAACCCAGGCTGTGAAGTGAAATTGAACTCATAAGTTATTCCCGCGTTGGGTCAGTCACACCGCCTTGCCAAGCTGTTTGCTGAACCGTTGTTCCAGTTCCTGCTTGATATCACTCTCCAGTTCATTGATGAAGGCTTCGTCACGCAGGGGCTCGTCATTCTTATCGGTTATATAGAAAAGGTCTTCAACCCGTTCGCCCAGTGTGGTGATGCGGGCATCGAGCAGGTTGATGTCATTCTCGACAAAAATCTTTCCCACACAGGCCAGAATCCCGGGCTGGTCGGGACAATTGATCTCCAGCGTGGAATAGGGTTTGTCGGAATTGTTGATAACGCGTGTTTCCACATGCTGGCTGAAGGATTTAACCCTTCGCTGGATGCGAATGTTCGCCGGACGCATCACCGTTTGCCGGCCGGTAAGAAACTCTTCGAGAACCTCTCTGATCTGTTTCAGCCGTCCGCTCTTGTTCGCCACCGGTTTGCCGTCGGCTTCCAGTACGGTATACGTGTCCATACAGTAGGATTTGGAAGAAGTGAAAATTCTGGCTCCCTGAATGTTCAGATTCAGTTTTTCAAATGCAGCCGTACTATTGGCAAACAGGTAATCGGTGTTAGGCATAAAGATAAAAACCTGTGTGGCACCTTCCAGACTGTGGTCGCCGGTGTTTTTGATGGATATCAAGGGACCCTCACCGGAATGGGCGGCAATCGCCTCGGTGTGCCAGACGATGTTGGAGGCTGACTCACGCAAAAAATATTCATCACTGGCGTTGTCCCAAATAGCGAGTACCGGTTCTTCATCCAGACCCTTGTCTCTCAGTTTCACCATCGCGCTCTGTTGTTTGTCACTGATGCGCTCGTCGCGGTCAACCGGATTTTCCAGGCCCTGTCGTAACGCCCGTTTGGTATTGGTGTACAACTGGCGCAGCAATGAGGCTCGCCAGGCATTCCACAGATTGGGATTGGTGGCGCAGATATCGGCAACCGTCATCGTATAAAGATAATCCAGATGCAGCTTGTCCCCCATCTGGGTGGCAAATTCATGGATCACGTCGGGGTCGGCGATGTCCTTACGCTGCGCGGTCATCGACATCAGCAAATGCTTGTTCACCAACCAGCAAACCAGGTTAGTGTCCCAGGCGGACAGGTGATGGCGCTGACAGAAGGATCTCGCGTCCTCCATCCCCAGCGTAGAGTGATCTCCGCCGCGTCCCTTGGCAATGTCGTGGTAAAGCCCGGCGATGTACAACAGTTCCACTTTGGGCAGGTTCTTGACGATATGAGAGGCTACCGGGAACTCTTCTTCTGCGCCCGGGAGGCGAAAACGACGCATATTCTCCACCACCTGCAGCGTATGGGCGTCGACAGTATAGATATGAAACAGATCATGCTGCATCTTGCCTGTGATCTGCCCAAACTCCGGCAGGTACCGGTCGAGTATGCCGTAGCGCGCCATGCGTCGTAGCTGCATGGCGAGTTGATGCGGTGAACGTAACAATTCCATGAACAGGCTGACATTTCTGATGTCGTGGCGGTACGCCTCGTCTATCAGGTGACGATTCTCGCGTATCAGCCTGATTGTGGATGCACGCACCCCTTCGATCTCCGGGTTTTGTGCAATCTGGACAAAAATTTCCAGTAACGCGAACGGGAACCTTCCGAAGACTTTGGCGGATCGGGCTTCGATATAGCCATTGCGTATCTGGAAACGCTTGTTGATGAGCGTGATTTTCTCGCGTTCACCCTGGCGCAGTATCACCTCATCAAAATGCTGCAGCAGCACATCGTTGACCTCGCGCAGGGTGGCCACAGTGCGGTAATACTGTTGCATCAGCTTTTCGACGCCCAGGCTTCTGTCGTCATCCTTGAAACCGAACAATTTCGCCAGTTCGCGCTGTTTGTCGAACAGTAACCGGTCTTCCCGCCTGTCATCGAGAAGATGCAGCCCGTAACGTATTCGCCACAGGAACCTCTGGCCCTCCAGAATCTGCGCCTCCTCGAAGGGCTTGAGAAAACCCAGTTCCACCAGATCATGAAAGCTCACTGCGCCAAAATGGCGACGCGCCACCCAGGCAATGGTCTGGATGTCACGCAATCCACCCGGGGAGCTTTTGACATTGGGTTCCAGGGCGTAGTCGATGTCATGAAATTTTCGGTGACGTGCGATCTGTTCGTCGCGCTTGGCCTTGAAGAATGCCTTGATGGGCCATACGCTGCGCATCGTCGTTGCCTGATGCATGTCCGCCCGCAATCCATCGGACCCGACGATGGTACGCGACTCCATCAAGGTGGTGGCCACGGTGATATCCTTCTGTGCTTCCTGTTTGCATTGTTTTATGGAACGGACACTCTGTCCGATTTCCAGTCCGATATCCCAGAGGAAGGTTGAGAATCCGGCGATGGAGGCTTTGTATTTGGCCACCCGGCTGCCCCGGGTGAGAATCATGATATCAACGTCGGAATGGGGGTGCAGTTCGCCCCGCCCATAGCCGCCGACGGCGAGCAGGCTGATATTTTTCTCATCAGGCCAGTCGAAACGTTGCCAGGCTGATTTGATGATCTGGTCAATAAACCAGGCTCTGCCGGTGACAAGACTGACAATATCCACATTCTGGCGGTAGCGTTCGTCGAGCACCTGTTTGGCGTGCTCGATAGCGTTCCGGTACAGCTTGACAGGGTCTTCCGCGCTGGTCAGTTGACCACGCAAGGTGTCGGAGAGCAGTTCTTCGTCCGGAGATAGCACCGTGTCGGGTTCTGTGGAGTGAACTGAAGGTTGCAAATTGAGCACCTGCTGGTTGAAGATCTCAAAGCTGTCTTACAGGGTCTGGTGGGATCAAACCGGCAACGGTTCGCCGCTGCGCCGGGTTAATACTTCACAACCTTCGCCGGTGACTGCCAGAGTATGTTCCCACTGGGCTGACAGGCGACGATCCGCGGTTGTGACTGTCCAGCCGTCCTTTTTTGACAGTTTGGTGTATCGGCTGCCTGCGTTCAACATCGGCTCAATGGTGAAGGTCATGCCTTCCACCAGGCGGAGACCGGTATCGGGTCTGCCGAAATGCAGCACCTGGGGCTCTTCATGGAATATCTGGCCAATTCCGTGACCACAGTATTCACGCACGATGGAATAATGGTTCGCTTCGCCGTGTTTCTGGATGATGTGACCGATGTCGCCAAGAGTGATGCCGGGCCTGACCAGTTCGATGGCCTTGTACAGGCATTCACGCGTCACTCTGATCAGCCGCTTCGCATGCTCCGGTGCATCGCCCACGCAAACCATGATACTGGTGTCACCGTGATAGCCATCCTTGATCACTGTCACGTCAATATTGATGATATCGCCATTCTTGAGAATTCGGGTATCGCTGGGTATGCCATGACAGATCACGTGGTTTACCGAAGTACAAATGGACTTCGGAAACCCGTTATAATTCAGCGGAGCAGGAACTGCCTTCTGGACATTGACGATATAATCGTGACAGATTCGGTCCAGTTCGCCGGTGCTGATGCCGGCGACGACCTTGGGTTCAATCATCTCCAGTACGTCAGCCGCCAGGCGGCCGGCAACGCGCATTTTGGCGATGTCTTCAGAGGTTTTGATGATTACAGCCATCGGTCACAGCAATGTCTTTGACAGGGGAAGCCGCGTATTGTAAATCAGGCTCGAACTGAATAACAGACGAGTCGCGCCCAGGGGCGGCTATCAGAACCGGCCGGACCGCCCGCCGTGCGTTTGCGCTTTATGTCAGCGGCGGTTTGTGGTATAAAGCTGCGCGCTCGCGGATAGCTGTTTTCGGCCGCGAACTTAAATTCACTTTCTATAACGTCGCACATACACCGTCACATGTGCTTTGGGTGCCCTTACAGCCGTCAGGCCGAACGGGTTAAGTCATGGGGTGTATGGAGGCCTAACCCAACCACAGGAATGTATTATGCCCGCTGTTTCTATGAAAGAAATGCTGAAGGCCGGTGTGCACTTCGGCCACCAGTGTCGCTACTGGAATCCCAAAATGGCTCCTTATATCTTCGGGGCCCGCAACAAAATACACATTATCAATCTCGAACACACTACCCCCGCACTTAACGCAGCCCTTGACGAAGTCAGGCAACTGGCCGCCAGAAAAAAGAAAATTCTCTTTGTCGGCACCAAACGCGCCGCGGGAAAAATCATCAAGGAAGAAGCAATCCGTGCCGGCATGCCCTACGTGAATCATCGCTGGCTGGGCGGTATGCTGACCAATTACAAAACCATCCGGGGCTCAATCAAGCGTCTGAAAGACCTGGAAATCCAGGAACAGGACGGAACCTTCGAGCAACTGACCAAGAAAGAAGCACTGATGCTCAAGCGGACCAAGGAAAAGCTGGAACGCAGTATCGGGGGTATCAAGGACATGGGCGGTCTGCCGGACGCGATATTCGTGATCGATGTGGACCATGAACGTATCGCCGTTACCGAGGCAAACAATCTCAGAATTCCGGTGATCGGGGTTGTGGATACCAACAGCAATCCGGATGGAATCAGCTTTGTTATCCCTGGAAACGATGACGCCATTCGCGCCATTCAACTTTATGCCAGGTCCGTGGCCGATGCCTGTGTCGAGGGTCAGAATGAGGCTGCATCGGCAAACTTCAGTGAATTTGTGGAAGTGGACGGCGAAGCCACTCCCGAGAGCGAGGCACCGGCGGCCACTGAAACCGCTCCGGTGGCCAAAGAATCCGCCCCTGCTACTGAACCAGCTGCTGCAGGGAAGGAATCGCCTGCCGCCGAACCCACCGCGGAAGAAACTGCCACAGCAGAAGCTCCCGAAGCTGCGGCATCCGGGACTTCCGCCAAAGCGCCTGAAGAAAGGGAAGACGCGGCGACTGAAGTTGCCAAGGCTGACGCGGTGACCGATGTGAACAATCCGGACAAGGTCGCCAGCGACTCGAACGCTGAAAAACCGAAACCTGAAAAAGAAGAAGCCAAAAAGGCCGCAGCAAAAACTGCTGTCAAAAAAGCGCCGGCCAAAAAGGCTGCAGCCAGAAAAGCGCCAGCTAAAAAAGCCGCGGCAAAGAAAGCACCAGCCAAAAAAACCGTCGCGAAGAAATCGGCTACTCCTTCAAAAGCGAAAGCCAGTGGCAGTGACGCTGATAAAGGCTAATCGGGAGTCAGCATGAGCCGGCGCGGCATCAGTTGAATTCTACACTTTATGTTCCGAGTCGCCCTGCATTTTGTGGCAGCGCGGCATGCTCCGGGAGCGACGACGCAGGGATGCGAACGCGTGAGAGCACAAGTCAAGAGGCACCAATGATGACGACAATTACAGCTAGCATGGTAAAAGAGCTCAGGGAAAGAACCGGACTGGGCATGATGGAGTGCAAGAACGCCCTGGTGGAATCCAGCGGCGACTTTGAAAAAGCCATCGAGGACCTGCGTAAGTCCAGCGGTCTGAAAGCAGCGAAAAAATCCGGTCGTGTCGCCGCGGAAGGCGTGGTGATGACCCGCATATCCGAGGACGGTAATTACGGGGTTATTATTGAAGTCAACAGCGAAACCGATTTTGTCGCCCGCGATGATAATTTTCTCGATTTTGCCCGTACCCTGCTGAACCAGGCATTTGCCAACAGGGATGCGGCAATTGAAGACCTGCTCAGCGGAGGTCTGGAAGAAAGACGACAGGCCCTGGTACAGAAGATCGGTGAAAACATTACGGCTCGCCGCGTCGACTGTCTCAATTTTGATGATGCCAACAAGGGCATAGTGGAAAGCTATGTTCACAGTAATAATCGCATTGCGGTTCTGATCGCGTTGCACGGTGGCGATGAATCCCTGGCTCGGGATATCGCCATGCACGTGGCCGCGGTCAATCCTATGGTGGTGAGAGCGGAAGATGTGCCGGAAGACGTTCTGGCGAAAGAGTCCGAAATTTTCGCGGCCCAGGCCAGGGATAGCGGCAAACCCGACGAAATCATCGAAAAAATGATCAGTGGAAAATTGCAAAAATACATCGCTGAAGTGAGCTTGCTGGAGCAGGACTTCGTCAAGGACCCCGAGGTCAAAATCAAGTCGCTGTTGAGCGAGGCGGGAGCCGATGTAGTCAGTTTTATTCGCTACGAGGTTGGTGAGGGCATCGAGAAGCAGGTTGTCGATTTCGCGGAAGAAGTCGCGGCGCAGGCTCGAGGTTCCGACAAATAAGAGAATACGCTGAAATCGGGCCTGCGGGTCCGGTCTGAGTTAAATCCCAGGAGTTCATCCTTTATGCCGGCAGACGGGAAAAAATACCAGAGAATTCTGTTGAAACTCAGCGGGGAAGCCCTGATGGGCGAAGCAGAATTCGGTATTGACCCCAGGGTGCTGGACCGTATGGCGGTTGAAGTTGGACAACTGGTAGGACTGGGTATCCAGATCGGCATGGTGATCGGCGGGGGTAATCTGTTCCGCGGGTCCGCTCTCCACGCCGCCGGCATGGAACGCGTAACCGGCGATCATATGGGCATGCTCGCCACAGTGATGAACTCGCTGGCGATGCGGGATGCTCTCGAAAGGGCCAATATTCCCACTCGCGTCATGTCTGCGATTCCCATGAGCGGAGTCGTCGAGCACTATGACCGGCGCACGGCGCTGCGTCACCTCAATTCCGGGGATGTGGTAATCTTTTCCGCCGGTACCGGCAATCCCTTTTTCACCACCGATACGGCTGCCTGTCTGCGCGGTGTGGAAATCAACGCCGAACTGATTCTCAAGGCCACCAAGGTGGACGGGGTATACTCCGCCGATCCGCGGACGGATGCCAGTGCCGTCAAATACGAAACGCTCAGCTATGACGAAGTCATTGCAAAGCAACTTGGAGTGATGGACCTCACAGCGATTTGTCTGGCCCGGGATCATCAGATTCCAATTCGGGTTTTTAACATGACCCAGCCCGGAGCTCTGTTGAACAATGTCATTCGCAGTACCGACGGTACCTTCATTGAGTAGAGACAGAAAAACATAAACAAATAACAGAGAATAACGACCAGAGCCACAAGAGGGAATATCTCGATGATAAAAGACATAATCGCCGACGCAGAAGACAGAATGCAAAAGAGCGTGTCTTCTCTGGAGTCAGCGTTCAATAAAATTCGTACCGGCCGCGCCCATCCCGGTTTGCTCGATGGCATTTTGGTTTCTTATTATGGAACCGATACACCGCTGACTCAGCTGGCCAATATTACTGTCGAAGAATCCCGCTCTCTTGTCATTCAACCCTGGGAAAGAGGAATAATCGGTGACATAGAGAAAGCCATCATGAAGTCCGATCTCGGACTCAATCCGTCCAACAACGGAGTTCATATTCGTGTGCCGATGCCGGTGTTGACCGAAGAAACCCGGCGCGAGTATACCAAGCAGGCCAAGCACGAAGCGGAGAACGCCAGGGTGGCGATCAGAAACATCAGGCGTGACGCCAACGGCGATATCAAGGACCTGGAAAAGGAAAAGGAAATCAGCGAGGACGATCAGCGCCGGGCCGAAGAGCAGATCCAGAAATTGACCGACAAATACATCGCAAAAGTGGATGCCGATTACCATACAAAAGAACAGGACCTGCTTTCGATATAGCGATTCCCAGCTTCCCCAGGAAACAGCGAGTCAATGACACCTGATGCTGACAACAGCAAACCCCGGCATGTCGCTATTATCATGGATGGTAACAGCCGATGGGCAAAGGCGCATGCTTTGTCCAGCCGCGCCGGTCACCGTGCCGGCGCGGAGGCGGCCAGGGAAATTGTCAACTCCTGTGTTCGCCGTGGCATCCCCTACCTCACCCTGTTCGCGTTCAGCAGTGAAAACTGGTTGCGCCCGAGCAAGGAAGTCCAGAGTCTGATGGCACTGTTTCTGGCGGTATTGAAACGCAAGGAAATCGACCAATTCCACCGCAACAACGTGCGCCTGGAGATAATCGGCAATAGGGCCAGTTTTTCCCGAAAATTGCAGGAAAGCATGGCGGAAGTTGAGCAGCTCACCGCCGATAATACCGGTACAACCGTGATTGTGGCCGCCGATTATGGGGGGCGCTGGGATATCGCGGAAGCGGCCCGCCGTGTTGCGGCGGAGGCGGTCGCAGGCCGTCTGGCGCTGGAGGATATCAATGCCGAGATGGTGCAGCATCACATTTGTCTGGGCAGGTACCCGATGCCCGACCTGTGCATTCGCACCGGCGGCGAAAACCGGATCAGCAATTTTTTATTGTGGCAGTTTGCCTATACCGAATTGTATTTTACCGATTGTTTCTGGCCTGATTTCGACGACCACCAATTCCAGCTTGCGCTCAATGACTTTGCCCGTCGGCAACGTCGGTTCGGCCGGCATTCCGAAGCTGAACTATCAGGCCAGGGTCGTGCTTAAACAGCGTGTCATAACAGCCATTTTATTGGCCGTGGTACTTGTTGCCGCTACTACTGTCCTGCCTCCTTTCTACTTTGCGGTTTTTTTTACCGCGCCGATATTGCTGGCCGTCTACGAGTGGGGGAGTTTTACGGGTCCGGCTTCGTCCCGGTTCAAGGCGGGTTATACAGCCGGTGCCTCAATTATGATTGTCGGGCTGTATCCGTTGCTGGGAATCAGCCCTGAAGCGCAATCCATTGACAATGCAAGAGTCGTAGTCCTGTTGATTCTGGCATTGCTGTTCTGGCTTATGGTTCTGAATTTTTTGTGGTCCTATCCGCAACAGGTCGGTAAATGGAACGGCGAGTCAAAGATTGCCCTGATGGGGTTGTTTGTATTGCTTCCCGCCTGGGTCGGATTGGTGCAGCTGAAATATTTCGATGAAAGCGGTCTGTTGGTGCTGGCCGTGATCGCCCTCGTCAGCGCGGCTGATATCGGTGGATACTTCACCGGTCGCACCCTGGGGAAGACTCCGCTTGCTCCGAGGCTCAGTCCAAAAAAAACCCGGGAGGGTTTTTACGGCGGGCTGGGTTTCTGTGTGCTGGTGAGCTTGGTGTTTGTGCCGGTCGCTGCTGACCGCTTCCGTCAGTTTACGGCGACTGAATTTGTTACGCTCCTGGCCGCCAGTGCAGTACTCGCGGTGTTCAGTGTTTTTGGAGACCTTCTGGTCAGCATGCTGAAACGTAATCGCGGACTGAAAGACAGCGGCAAACTGCTGCCCGGCCACGGCGGCATTCTGGACCGTATTGACAGTCTGACGGCGGCGATGCCGGTTTTTGTTCTGGTTGTCTCGACGCTGTTCGCCGGAGAGCTATGATTACCAGTACCGCGCAAAGAGCAAACCCGGCAGGTGACGATGACACGAATAGCAACCCGATTGAGACAAAAGTGACGACGAAAGTAACGATACTGGGGTCGACCGGATCCATCGGCGAGAGCACGCTGGATGTCATTGCCTCGCATCCGCGGTTTGAAGTGTTTGCGCTGTCGGCGAACGACAGCGTCGATAAACTGCTGGCCCAGTGTCGTCGTTTTAATCCTCGCTACGCCGTGATGGTGGATCCCGTAGCGGCGGAGTCACTGCAACAACAGCTATTCGGGAGCGATTGCGAAACGACAGTGAAATCCGGCACTGAGGGGTTAATCGAGATTGCGTCTGATCCCGGAGCGGAATGTGTCATGGCCGCGATTGTCGGTGCGGCGGGGCTGGAGGCCACCCTGGCGGCGGTCAGGCAGGGTAAAAAAATATTACTGGCCAATAAAGAGTCGCTCGTCATGGCAGGCGATCTGTTCATGACCGCGGTGCGCGAATCAGGTGCAACCCTGTTGCCGATAGACAGCGAGCACAATGCAATTTTTCAGTGTCTCCCGCACGAGCACAATCGGGAAAAGTCGCTTGACGACGTCAGAAAGGTCATCCTTACCGCTTCCGGCGGCCCTTTTCTCGATACCCCAACCGAGCAGTTCGACGCCATTACCCCCGAGCAGGCCTGCCGCCATCCGACCTGGGAGATGGGTCGGAAAATTTCGGTGGATTCGGCAACGCTGATGAACAAGGGGCTGGAGTTCATTGAAGCCTGTTTTCTGTTCGGGTTGAATCCGAACCAGGTCGAGGTCCTGATTCATCCGCAGAGTATTGTCCATTCAATGGTAGAATACGTCGATGGCTCCGTTGTCGCCCAGATGGCTACTCCGGATATGCGTATTCCCATCGCTTATGGTCTTGCCTGGCCGCAGCGCATGAAGTCGGGGGCGGAACAATTAAACCTGGCGGACAGTCCGGCGCTGCAATTCCAACAGCCGGACATCAACCGGTTTCCGTGCCTCGGTCTGGGTATGGAAGTAGCGCAGGTGAAAGGTACCGCTCCGGCACTGCTGAACGCCGCCAATGAGGTCGCCGTGGAGGCATTTCTCGAAGGCCGGCTGAAATTTACGCAAATTCCCATAATCATTGGGAAAGTGCTGGAGAAAATACCTTGTGAAGCGGCGTTGAGTCTCGATACTATTCAGCAGGCCGACGCGCAGGCCCGTCAAGTCGGTAAAGACTTGATAAAGAAACTGACCTTATGAGGGTCTTATAAGGGATATCGGTTTTGCTCCCAGAGTAAACAGCTATGTTACTGATCGACATTATTGTCAGCCTGCTCGCCCTTATCGTGACGCTGGGCATCCTAGTGACTATCCACGAGTTTGGGCACTTCTGGGTTGCGCGTCGTTGTGGCGTCAAGGTGCTGACGTTCTCCATCGGCTTCGGCAAGGCGATCAAGTCCTGGCGCGGCAAGGATGGCGTGGAATATGTGATTGCGCCGATTCCGCTGGGCGGCTATGTCAGGATGCTGGGACAGGATGACACCGCGGTGACCGATCCCGGCGAAGTGTCAGCCGACGAGCGCCATATGTCTTTTGCTACCAAACCCCTGTGGCAGCGCAGTGCCATCGTGGCGGCGGGTCCCATTGCCAATTTCATTCTGGCGGCGGTGGTTTACTGGATAATCAATATCACCTATGGCGTCCAGGGCTATGCGCCGGTTGCCAGCTACGTGGAGCCGTCGACGCCGGCCTATGAAGCCGGTTTGCGAGCCGGTGATGAAATAATCGCCATCGACGGCGAGGAGACTTCCACCTGGCAGCAGGTGATTATGCAACTGCTCGGCAGGATGGGCGAATCCGGCGATGTAAGCTTCGAGGTCCTGCCTGAAGGCTCCAGTGTACCGCGTCAGATTTCCGTTCCCATTGCCGCCTGGATGTCCGAATCATCCGAGCCCAACCCGGTTGCAGATCTGGGCATCGTACAATACGAGATCCCCGCCGTGATTGGCAGCGTCCTGCCGGGCAGCCGAGCGGAACAGGGAGGATTACAGGCTGGAGACCGCGTCGTGGCTACCGATGGCATCGATGTGCGTAGCTGGATGCACTGGGTCCGGTTGATCCAGGCCAACGCGGAACTCGATCTGGATGTTGTGGTCCAACGGGAAGGCAATTTGACGCAGTTGAGCCTGCGACCTGAATCACGGGTTCTGGAAGACGGCAGCCGTTCCGGCTATATCGGTGCCGGGGCACAGCCGACAGACTTGGCATCGTTGGTTCCCGAAGAACAGCGGCGTCACCTGGACTACAATATCTTCACCGCTGTACTGCCCGCACTGCAGGACACCTGGGACAGATCGCTGTTCGTACTCGACTCTGTCAAGAAAATGGTTGTGGGGCTGATTTCAGTCAAGAATATCAATGGGCCGATCACCATTGCGCAGGTCGCCGGGGACACCGCCAGCTACGGTCTCGATGTCTATCTGGGGTTTCTGGCCATCCTGAGCATTTCGCTGGGAGTGCTGAATCTGTTGCCGATACCGGTGCTTGATGGTGGACACCTGCTGTACTACCTGATTGAGGCGGTCACGCGTCGGCCCGTGCCGGTTAAGGTTCAGGCCTGGGGGCTGCAATTGGGAGTGCTGATCATTTCAGGTATCATGGTTTTGGCGGTATATAACGATGTCAGTCGACTGCTATAAACAACAAGAAAAACAACAATTTCAGCAGACAGGTCGGCACAATTCAGAGAGTCGGGAATTAACCAACGAATGAAAAAAGTTTTACTGTGTCTCGTCCTGCTTCTGGGATTTTCCAATTCGCTGCAAGCCCAATCTTTCACCATCGCCGACATCATTGTTGAAGGCTATCAGCGGATATCTCCGGGTATTATTTACGGTCTGATCCCTGTGGGCATCGGCGATCAGGTGACGCCCGGCACCTCTTCCCAGATTATCCGCGCGTTGTCAGACTCAGGGTATTTCGATGATATCGAGGTTTCCCGCGACGGCAATATTCTGGTGATCACTGTGGTGGAGCGGCCCTCCGTTGCCGAAATCAACCTGGAAGGCAACAGTATTCTTCCCACCGAAGATATCGTCGATAATATGAGCAATGCTGGCATCTCCGAAGGCCAGATCTTTACGCGCGCCACTCTGGAGGCCATCAGGCAGGGCATACAGGACGTCTATTCGTCTCGAGGCCGTTATGGCGCCACCGTGGAAATCGAAGTGGAAGAACTGCCCCGCAACCGGGTTGCCATCGATTTGACAATCAGTGAAGGTGAGGAAAGCCGTATCCGCCAGATCAACATTGTCGGCAATAATGCTTTCGAAGACGACGAATTGCTGGACTTGTTCGAGCTGGGAGTGAAACCCTGGTATCTGCCTTTCAGCAGCCGTGATCGATACGGTCGCGAACAATTTTCCGGTGACCTCGAGCGGCTCGAAACCTTCTATCTCGATAGCGGTTATGTCGAGTTCAATCTGGATTCAACCCCCATTTCCATCACGCCCGACAGGGAAGACGTCTACATCACCGTCAATATTACCGAGGGTGCCCAATTTACGATCAATGATGTCGAACTCGCCGGTGATCTGGTGGATGCCGAAGCTCTGCTGCGGTCTGCGATATTTGTTCGTGAAGGCCAGGTATTTTCCCAGGCCCTGGTCACGGCCACCGAGGAGTTCATGGTGGCGTTTCTCGGGAACCTGGGGTATGCCTTCGCCGAAGCCACGGGCGTACCCGAGGTCAACGACGACTCGCAGACAGTGGACCTTACCTTCTATATCGAGCCGGGAAATCGCACCTACGTAAACCGCATCAGTTTTTCAGGCAATACCCAGACCGCGGATGATGTATTGCGGCGGGAGATGCGGCAACTCGAGAGTGCCCCGGCATCAAGCCAGCTTATCGAACAGTCGCGAGCACGCCTGGAGCAGCTCGGTTATTTTGAAAGCGTCGAGGTGGATACCGTGGAAGTTCCCGGCACGGAAGACCAGATTGACGTGAATTATGCCGTGACAGAGCAGAATTTCGGCGCCATTAATTTCAGCGTTGGTGCCGGCAGCGGCGATTTCTTTATCTCCAGCAGCGTACAGGCTCACAATTTTCTCGGCACCGGTCGTACCGTGGGGGTCGGCGTCAACAGAAGCCGGTTCCAGAAGAGCTTGAATCTTCAGTATCTTGATCCTTACTTCACGCCGGACGGGGTCAGCCGTGGCTTTAACATCAACGCCCAGGAGATCGATTCGGCGTACAACGTGTCCAGCTTCAACACCACGTCTTTTGGCGGGTCGCTGAACTTCAGCTATCCCATCAGCGAAATTCAGCGCCTGGGTATCGATATCGGCTATGCCCATACCGAACTCAGCGCCGGCCTCGGCTCGGTGCAGGAAATCCAGGCCAGTCCGTTCCTGTTCGAAGGCGTCGACAAATACCTTATTCAATCCGCCAATCCCAATGCCTTCAACGGGCCGGTCACCGACGCGGTACTGGGCGATGTGAGCGATCTTCCCGATTTCGCACTGCAGAGAAATCCCCAGTCCGGATTTATCGACCGTAATGGCGACGAGTTCGACAACTTTACTCTGACCGGAACCTGGTTCCGCAGCACACTCAACCGCGGTCAATTGCCGACCCGTGGGTCATTTCAGAGCCTGGGACTGGAATTTACCCTGCCGGGCAGCGACCTGGAGTACGGCCGCCTGAATTACACCGGCCAGGTTCTGATACCCATCTACCAAAACTGGATAGTGCAGATGCGCACCACGCTGGGCTATGGCTTTGGCTATGGCGGCTCCGAGGAATTGCCGTTTTTCCAGAACTTCTTCGCCGGCGGTCTCACCGCTTCCGGGGTGGTCAGGGGTTTTGAAGAAAACAGCCTGGGACCGCGGGCCACCGCCGGCGCACGCTACCTGGTGAACAACCGGGTAACCCTGGCGAGAGACGAGCAGGGCAATATTCTACGGCGGGAAGACGGTTCCGCCGTTGGATTCAACAATGATTTCGCGTACGCGACCGAACCGGCGTTCGATGAGGAGGGAAACCCGATTCTGGACATGGCCGGCAACCAGCAACGGCAACTCGCGGTGGAGCGACTTTTCCTCGACAATGATTACGACAGCTTTGGTGGTAACATTTTGACGACGGCCAGTATAGAATTGCTGTTTCCGTTGCCCTTTGTAACGGACCGCAATCGGGTCCGGTCTTCTTTCTTTATTGACGCCGGCAATGTTTTTTCGTCAAATTGCACCACGCGCCAGGGGCAGTTGAATAATTGCAGCAATTTTGACGTAGGTGAAATACGTTATTCGGCGGGAATTGCAGTTACCTATATATCACCGTTTGCACCCATAACGGTATATTTGGCGAAACCCTTCAACGAAAGGGAAGGCGACGAGACCAAGAGATTCGATTTTACCATCAGCGCGGGATTCTGACGTTGGCGGTTTGATCAGACACTCAACACGACGAAGTGGAGAACGATGTGAAAGCAATAAAGATGTTAACAGGCGGCATGGCGGCGAGTTTGTTTTTTCTCTGCGCGACCGTTTCAGCCCAGGAAATGGGTGCCAAGATCGGATTTGTCAACCTGACTCAGGCTATTTCAAACACGGAAGCGGCGCAGACCGAACTCAGTTCAATGGACACGGAATTCGCGGGCGACCAGCAACGCCTGCAATCGCTCAGCGGCGAACTTCAGGCTCTGCAGGAAAAATACACGCAGGATGAAGCGATCATGAGCGACAGCGAAAAGCGCAGAATGCAAGCCGATGCTGAGGAAAAGCAGGTACAGCTGCAATTGATTTCCGAGAGACTGCAACAAAATGTCCAGGATCGTCAGCAGGTGTTTGTGGACAGTATGCGGCCTCACCTGAGTCAGGCGATCGCCGACGTGGTTTCCGAGGGCGGTTACGATCTGGTGTTGAATGCCTCCGCGGTCGCTTTCCCCAACCCCGCATATGATATTACCAGCAGAGTCACAGCGAAACTGAACCAGATTCTTGAGAACGCGAGTAACTGACAGCCTGCCTGGCACAAAATAAAAATAACGCTGAGGTTGGCACTGAGTGAAGAACGAGACGCGCTATGCACTTGGTCAGCTTGCGGAACTGTTGGATGTGGAACTCAAGGGTGACGCCGGCTGTGTCATTGATGGGCTGGCCACCCTTGAACAGGCCGGCCCGGGCAAGCTCAGCTTTCTCAGCAATCCCCTCTACGTAAAACAGCTTTCCTCGTGCAAGGCATCCGCGGTCATTATTGATCGCCGCCACGCTGACGATTGTCCCACCAACAAACTTATCTCCTCCTCACCCTATGTTACGTTCGCGCATGCCAGCCAGTTGTTCAGCCGGTATGACAGGCCGAAGTCGGGCATTCATCCATCCGCCGTTGTGCATCCCACTGCTTCTCTGGGTGAGGGTGTTTCGGTCGGGGCCAACAGTGTCATCGAAGCGGGTGTCCGTGTCGACGGCGACTGTATCATTGGACCTGGCTGTTTCATCGGAGAAGGTGCATTGCTCGGCGCCGGCTGCGAGTTGAAAAGCGGCGTGGCACTTTATGCCGAAGTGACCCTCGGTGCGGGGGTTTTGATACATTCCGGCGCGGTGATCGGCGCTGATGGTTTCGGTTTTGCCTTTGATGGCGCAAAATCTGTTAAAATTGCGCAGCTCGGCGGGGTCCGAATCGGGGACGAAGTTGAAATCGGTGCCGGCACAACCATAGACCGGGGCGCATTGGAAGACACTGTTATTGAACAAGGAGTCAAGATAGATAACCAGGTGCAGATTGGCCACAACTGTCATGTCGGCAAACATACGGTCATCTGTGGCTGTGCGGCGCTTGCCGGCAGTGTCAAGATCGGGGAATACTGTATTCTGGGTGGCGGCAGCGGGGTCGTGGGTCACCTGACGATAGCCGACAGGGTCAATGTGGCGGCCATGTCACTGATCAGTCAATCTATAAAGACACCCGGCACGTATTCCTCCGGGACAGGACAGATGGAGGTCAGGGAATGGAAGCGAAGTGTGGTCCATTTCAAACGGCTCGATGACATGTCCAAACGCCTGAAGCGACTGGAAGCGCAGATTGCCGAAATCAGGGGCAGCAGTGGTACCGGGGAAACCTGAGGGTTTGCGGAAAAATTATGATGATGACAGTGGAACAAATAAAAGAGTATCTGCCGCAGCGCTATCCGTTTCTGCTGGTGGACCGAGTGGTGGAAATCGACCTTGGCAAGTCCATTATTGCCTACAAGAATGTCAGTGTGAATGAGCCGTTCTTTCAGGGCCATTTTCCGGCCAAACCGATTATGCCCGGCGTGCTGATCATTGAGGCACTGGCCCAGGCCGCCGGTGTGCTGGGTTTCAAGAGCCAGGAAAAAAAGCCCAAGGACGGCTATCTGTACTATTTCGTGGGCGCCGATGATGTGCGCCTGCGTCGACCCGTCGTGCCGGGTGACCGCCTTCAGCTCGAGGCGAAGGTTATCACCAACAAGCGCGGCGTGTTCAAATTTGACTGCCGCGCCTCGGTAGGAGATGAACTGGTTGGAACCATGACGATCATGTGTGCGGAAAGGAAGGTGGAGTTTGATTGATCCCAGCGCCAGGATAGATGGCACCGCGCGGCTGGCTGAAGGCGTCTCGGTTGGCCCCTGGAGCATCATCGGCCCCAACGTGACGATAGGTGAGGGGACGGAAGTGGCCGCCCATGTCATCGTTCGCTGCAATACGCGCATAGGTGTCCACAATCGTATTTTTCAGTTCAGTTCCATCGGTGAGGATCCGGCTGACAAGAAGTTCGCGGGTGAGCAAGCCTGGCTGGAAATCGGCGACAACAATATCTTTCGTGAAGGCGTTACCTTGCATCGGGGCACAGCGACCGGAGGCGGGCTTACCCGCATTGGCAATGACAACCTGATGATGCCCTATGTGCACGTGGCCCACGATTGCGTCGTTGGCAACCATGTTGTCTTCGCCAATAATGTCGGCATTTCCGGCCACGTGGAAGTCGATGACTGGGCCATTCTTGGCGGCTACGCGGGCGTCAACCAGTTTCTCAAAATCGGCGCTCATACCATGATCGGCGGTATGACCCATATCACCAATGATGTACCCGCGTACATGATTGTTGCGGGGACGCCGCCGACAGTTCGCAGCATCAACCAGATTGGCCTGGAACGGCGCGGGTTCAGCAAAGAGGCCATACGGCAGATTAAAACCGCCTACAAGATCCTCTATCGTCGCGGCCTCAGCCTGCAAGAGGCGATCGAGCAATTGCGGGAGATGGGTAGTCAATGCGCCGAGTTGGACCCACTAATCAAGTCACTGGCGTCTTCGGCAAAGGGAATTCATCGCTAGTCCTCGGACACTGTGATAAAGCGGAGCCAGATCGCTCCTCACGGCCTTGAAATGGCAGAACAGGTTTTAAGAATCGGTATTGTTGCCGGCGAAAAATCCGGCGACAACCTCGGTGCCGGGCTGATGCGGGCCATGCGTGAACGTTATCCCGGGTGCCGCTTCGAAGGCATCGGCGGACCGGCGATGCTGGCGCAGGGACTGGACAGCCTTTACCCGATGGACCGGCTCTCGGTTATGGGTTTCATTGAGCCGTTGGGACGGTTGCCGGAATTGCTTCGTATTAAGAAACGGCTGCATACCCATTTTACCGCTAACCGGCCCGCTGCCTTTATCGGTATCGATTCCCCAGGGTTCAACTTGCGCCTGGAGCGTAATCTTCACGACAGCGGCCTGCGCACAGTGCACTATGTCAGTCCCAGCGTCTGGGCCTACGGTGCAAAGCGAATTCACAAAATAAAAGCCGCAGTTGACCTGATGCTGGTGTTGTTTCCGTTTGAGATGGCCATCTACCGGGAGCACGCCATTGATGTGAAATTTGTAGGTCATCCCTTGGCTGACCGGATCGGACCCGAGGACCGGCGCAAGGCATCCCGAGAGAAACTGGATTTGCCAGGCGATACCTGTGTTATTGCGATACTGCCCGGTAGCCGGCAGGGCGAAGTGACACGCCTTGGTTCGATCTTTCTGGAAGCGGCCGCCCGGGCCCTGCAATCGCATCCCCAACTGCGTTTCGTGATACCGTGCGCCACCAGCGATATCAAGGACGACCTGTTGCACAGGGTGGATAGCCTTGCCTTGGCTGCTGCCTGTCAACTGCTCGATGGCGCCACCCATACCGCAGTGAGCGCGGCTGATCTGGTTGTTTTGGCATCGGGAACCGCCACACTCGAAACGCTGTTGCTGAAGCGGCCGATGGTAGTGGCATACCGGCTGGCGCCGCTCACTTATATGCTGGCCTCGCGCATGCTTCGCGTGCCCTATATCTCCCTGCCGAATCTGCTTGCGGGAAAACGTCTGATACCGGAATATCTGCAACAGGAGGCGACCCCGGAAAACATCGCCGCCGAAATTGAAACGTTTGTTAACGGCAGTCGCAATACGGAATCGCTGATGAGCCAGTTCGCGCAGATTCATGAGACTTTGCGATGTAACGCCGACCAGCAGGCGGCTGACGCCGTGCTGCGATTTTGTGGTGTTCAAGAGCCCGGAGTTGAGGGGAAAGCCTGAGCATGCAAGTGGAAATGACACTGGAGTCGGGCAGTCTGCTGAACACGATAGTTGCGGGAACCGATGAAGTCGGACGAGGACCCCTGGCGGGCGACGTATTCGCCGCCGCGGTGGTACTCGACGACGACTGTTGCATTGAAGGCATGGATGATTCAAAGAAGCTCACAGACAAGGATCGGCGTCGCTGCTCCGCAGAAATTATCTCAAGCGCCCGCGCCTGGGCCATTGCCCAGGCCAGCGTTGAGGAAATAGATGAAATCAATATTCTCCGCGCCAGTCTTCTGGCGATGCATCGGGCGGTAACGGCACTGCATCTGCAGCCGGAATTCGTGTATGTGGACGGCACGTTCTGTCCTGAATGGCACTACCAGTCGCTGGCCGTGGTTCAGGGCGACTCACGCGTGGAATGCATTGCCGCCGCGTCGATTATCGCCAAGGTAGCCAGAGATGACGTGATGATCGAAATGGACACGCTTTATCCCGGCTATGGTTTTGCCCGACACAAGGGATATGCCACCGCAGAACATCTGTTGGCGCTCAGGACACTGGGTCCGTGCCCGATTCATCGCCGGTCCTTCAGGCCGGTGGCGGACAGGCTCAAGCGATAGTATAGTGGGGGCCAGCATGAACTCATATGCCGAGTGCTGATGCCTGAATCAAACAATAATTTCGTCCACCTTCGCCTGCACACCGAATACTCCATAACCGATGGGGTAGTGACCATCAACCCCCTGGTGGAAAAAGTAGCGCAGCTGGGTATGTCGGCGGTTGCCATTACCGACCGGGAAAATCTGTTCGGCTTCATCAAATTCTATACCTCCGCGATTGCCGCCGGCCTTAAACCCGTTTGCGGTTGTGACGTGCTCGTGCGCAACGGCGTCGACGGCGTGAGCAACCGCCTCGTTCTGCTGGTGCGCAACGCCACCGGCTATGCCAATCTGACCCGGCTGATATCCCGGGCGTACGTGGAAAAACCCACTCATCCGCAACTGTGCCTCGACAAGGACTGGCTCGCGGACGGCGCTGAAGGTCTCATTGCCTTGTCCGGGGCACGCGACAGTGATATCGCCCGTGCCTTGCTGGAGGGAGACCGCCCCGCGGCGGAGTCCTTGCTGAAGCAGTGGATGGGCTATTTCCCCCGGAACTGTTTTTACCTGGAACTGCAGCGCACCGGACGCGCTCAGGAAGAACAATACATTCAAGCGGTGGTCTCCCTGGCGGCGGATACCGGTTGCCCCGTTGTTGCCACCAATGATGTGCGATTCCTGGCCAGAGATGACTTCGATGCCCATGAAGTTCGGGTATGCATCAATGAACGCCGTACGCTGGACGACCCACGGCGGCCACACCTGTACAGTGAGCAACAATATCTGCGCAGCCCGGAGGAGATGTCGGCGCTGTTCGCCGATATTCCCGAAGCCATCGAGAACACCGTGGAGATTGCCAGGCGCTGCAGCCTGACCCTGGAACTGGGCAAGCCGTATTTGCCCAACTATCCGGTGCCCGCGGGCCAGACCGTGGAGGACTTTTTTTGCGCAGTCAGCCGGCAGGGGCTGGATCGCCGACTGGCCTCGTCGCTGCCGCGAGAGGACGGCGACCGTGACGCGGTGACGAAAACCTATCATGAGCGCCTGCAGTTCGAGCTGAACATTATCAATCAGATGGGATTTGCCGGTTACTTCCTGATCGTGATGGAGTTTATCCAGTGGGCCAGGGACAACGATATTCCGGTGGGTCCAGGGCGTGGCTCGGGCGCCGGATCAATCGTTGCCTACGCGCTGGGAATCACTGATCTGGATCCGTTGCGCTACGACCTGCTGTTCGAGCGTTTCCTTAATCCCGAACGGGTTTCAATGCCCGATTTCGATGTGGATTTCTGCATGGAGGGCAGGGACCGTGTCATTCAGCACGTGGCTGAATTATACGGGAAGGAGGCGGTGTCCCAGATTATTACCTTCGGTACCATGGCGGCCAAGGCGGTCGTTCGAGATGTCGCCCGGGTTCAGGGCAAGTCGTACGGACTGGCGGATAAACTGTCGAAGCTGATTCCTTTCGAGCCGGGTATGACACTGCACAAGGCGCTGGAACAGGAACCGCAGCTTGGGGAATTTATCGACAGTGACGAGGATGCGCAGGAAATCATGGAAATGGCCTTCAAGTTGGAGGGCATTACCCGCAACGTCGGCAAGCACGCCGGGGGTGTGGTTATCGCACCGACGAAGCTCACCGACTTCACACCCTTGTACTGCGATGACAATGGTGAGGGACTCGTTACCCAATTTGACAAGAATGATGTGGAGACAGTGGGGCTCGTCAAATTCGACTTTCTGGGATTGCGCACGTTGACCATTATTGATTGGGCGGTCAAAATGATCAACCGCCAGGTTCGCGGCCCGGACAGTGAACATTTGGACATTACCGAACTTCCCCTGGATGACGCCTCGGTTTATGAAATGCTCCAAAGTGGAGAAACCACCGCGATATTCCAGCTTGAATCGCGCGGCATGAAAGATCTGATCAAGCGTCTGCAACCGAATGGCTTTGAAGACATGATTGCGCTGGTGGCGTTGTTCCGACCCGGACCGCTGCAGTCCGGCATGGTGGATGACTATATCAACCGCAAGCACGGTCGTGAAAAAGTCTTCTATCCTCACCCCGATCTGAAATCTGTGCTGGGCAATACCTACGGTGTTATCCTGTATCAGGAACAGGTGATGAAAATAGCTCAGGTTCTGGCGAACTACACGCTGGGTGGCGCCGACATGCTACGGCGCGCGATGGGCAAGAAGAAACAGGAGGAGATGGACAAGCAGCGATCGTTGTTTATGGCCGGAGCGAAAGTCAATGGCATTGAGGGGCAGCTTGCCGGGTCCATTTTTGACCTGATGGAAAAGTTCGCCGGTTACGGCTTCAATAAGTCCCATTCCGCGGCTTATGCGCTGGTTTCCTACCAAACAGCCTGGCTCAAGGTGCATTACCCGGCTTATTTCATGGCCGCGGTACTGACCGCTGATATGCAAAACACGGATAAACTCGTCACATTGATAGACGAATGCCGCAGCATGAAAATTCCTCTTGCCAGGCCCGATGTGAATGCCGGTGAATACAACTTCACAGTCAACGACAGCGGTGAAATTGTCTATGCGCTGGGGGCGATCAAGGGGCTTGGCGAAGGGCCCGTCAACAGTATCATCGCAGCGCGCAGTGACGGAATTTTCACCAGCCTGCTTGACTTCTGTACCCGGGTGGACGCACGCAGTGTAAACAAACGCACTATGGAAGCTCTTATTCGATCCGGCGCAATGGATGGCCTGCTCGAGGGCGAAATCGACCTTAAGCGAGCCTGTCTGATGGCGAACTTGCCTGAGACGGTGCAGGCGGCGGAACAAAGTTGCCGCAATCAGGACAGTGGCGTGGCCGACATGTTCGGAGCGATTGAGCCCGAACCCGACACCCCGGCTTCTCTGGGTCATCGCGCCGCGAGGCCCTGGAGTCAAAAACAGCGTCTTGCCGCTGAACTGGAGGCGTTGGGCCTGCATCTTTCCGGCCATCCCATTGACGAATATTTGCCGGAACTGGATAAATTTACCCGAGCCCGCCTGGCAAATTTACGCCCGGAAAGGGAGCCCCAGTTGGTGGCGGGGCTGGTGCATACGCTTCGCTCGATGAAAAGCAAACGGGGCGATACCATTGCCTTCGTCGAACTGGATGATCGCAGCGCCCGTATGGAAGTTTCATTTTTTGCCAAGGAATATGAACAATTCCGCGATAAATTACACAAGCACGAGATTCTCGTTGTTGAGTGTCTGGTGTCGGTGGATGACTACCATGGAGGCGTCCGGGGACGCGCCAGGGAGGCGATGACCCTGACTGAAGCCCGCCGCAAGTTCGCTCGCCGACTGGGTGTGAGCCTTTCCGCTGATGAGTTGACGAGCGGATTTTGCGAGCAACTGGCGCAAATTCTGCAGCCCTACAAATGTGTTCGCGTAAGCGGCGGCAACGGTAGCGTGGTGGCGGTAGGCGCGGCCGGAGACCACGGACTTGCCGAGACCGCGCCGGCCGCGGGCTGCCCGGTGGTGATACACTACCACCGCAAGGATGCCAAAGGATGTATAATGCTCGGCGACGACTGGACGGTCTCTCTGGATGACGAGCTTATTCAGCGATTGAAATCGGAATACGGCAAGGACAGGGTTATGCTCGATTACTCCTGACCGACCGTATCGCCGAATTGACACGTCGCCTGAAGCTGAAAGAAGTAATTTATGAATCCGAATTATCTGGACTTTGAACAACCTATTGCAGAACTGGAAGTCAAAATTGCCGAGCTGCGACTGGTAGGCACCGACAATGAACTGAATCTCAACGAAGAAATTCAGAATCTGGTCGACAAGAGCACAAAGCTCACCGAAAAAATCTACAACAACCTCACCCCCTGGCAGATTTCCCAGGTTGCGCGTCATCCGCTTCGTCCTTACACGCTCGATTACATTCACCACATCTTTGATGATTTCGATGAGCTTCACGGAGATCGGCTGTTTGCGGACGACCTGGCGCTAATCGGCGGGGTTGCTCGACTGGATGACAAGCCGGTGATGGTTATCGGCCACCAGAAGGGTCGCGGTACCAAGGAGAAAGTCCGCCACAATTTCGGCATGCCGCGCCCCGAAGGGTATCGCAAGGCACGCCGCCTGGTCACGTTGGCTGAGCGTTTCAAGTTGCCCGTACTTACCTTTATCGACACCCCGGGCGCCTACCCCGGTATGGATTCCGAGGAGCGAGGCATCAATGAGGCCATTGCCGAAAACATGGCGATGATGAGCCGCATCCGTACACCCGTCATAGCCACCGTTACCGGGGAGGCGAACTCTGGCGGCGCCATCGCCATCGGTGTGTCGGATCAGCTGAATATGTTGCAGTACTCAACTTATACGGTCATCACTCCGGAAGGGTGCGCCACAATTCTGTGGAAGTCGTCAAAATATGCGTCAGCCGCGGCTGAAGCGATGGGGGTAACCTCGGCGCGCCTTGAGGAACTTGGCATCGTCGACTATACCATTCCCGAACCGCCCGGCGGCGCCCACCGCGACGCAGCCTCGGCGGCCGCCAGCATCAAGGAAGCCCTGCTGGACCAGATGGAGCGCCTTGGCGCACTGGAACTGGACGATCTGATCGAACGGCGGTACAAGCGATTGATGAGTTATGGTATAACCAGTTAATAATAGCCGGTTCGTCCTCTCAGTCGTTGCCAATACCTATACCGTAGCCATAATGCATATCCTCCCTGACACCCTGCGCCGGCACATCAGCAAACTTCCCGGTAACACCCGTTGGGTGGTCGCGCTCAGCGGTGGCCTGGATTCGGTGGCGCTGCTGCACGCGCTGGCTGCATTGCCGGACCTGAACAGTATTCGTGCGATTCATGTACATCACGGTATCAGCGACAAGGCGGACGACTGGGCTGCGTTTTGTGAAACATTGTGCCAAAAACTCGGAGTGGCGCTTGAGGTGGTCCTGGTGAACGTGAACCGGTCCGGTGGCGAAAGCCTGGAAGAACGGGCACGGGAAGCCAGGTATAAAGCCTTTGAGGAACGTCTCGGTGACGGCGAATGTCTGTTGGTGGGCCATCATCTGGATGACCAGATGGAGACCCTGCTGCTCAGGTTGATGCGGGGCGCCGGACCGCGCGGGATGGCGGCGATCCCGCGAACAAGGCCGCTCGGACGGGGCCAGGTGTTGAGGCCTCTGCTGGACCTGGGTCGTGCACAGATTCAGGAATATGGCGCGGCGCACCAGCTCGAATACATTACCGATGACAGTAACCAGAACACCGCCTTTGATCGCAACTATTGCCGCCTGACCCTGTTGCCGCTTGTCGAATCACGCTGGCCCGGCTATCGGGAGAGTTGGTCCAAAACACTGACACTGAGTGCCGAGGCGAGCGCGCTGCTGGACGACCTGGCGCAGGCGGATCTGCACTCTCTGCTGGTCTCGGCGAAACCGGATTCCGGAGTGAGTCCCCGGCCGGAGGAGACCGGGCGGGTACTCGCCACCGGACCTTTGCGGCGTCTGAGTGAACCCCGACAACGCAATGTGCTGCGCTATTGGCTGCGAACACTGGGACTGCCGGAACCCGGATGGGAACTGTTGCGGCGCTTGACCCGGGAGGTTCTGCCTGCACGGGAAGACCGTGCCGCGAGCCTGATTCTCGGCAAGGATGAACTGCGTCGTTACCGCGACCGGCTGTATCTGTTGCCCAGGCTCAGACCGCTGGAGCCGGCTTATAAGGCAGACTGGCGTCCGTTGCAGGAGCCTCGGCTGAACCTGCCGCAAAACGGGTATTTGATGCTGGAGCGCGGGGGTCCGTGGCGATTGCCGGAAGCGGCGGTCGTGACTGTGCGCTACCGGCAGGGAGGCGAATACTGCAAGCTGGCGGGCCGGGCCGGTAAACCGCTGAAAAAAGTATTGCAGGAGCAGGCCGTGGCGCCCTGGCTGCGTGATCGCACTCCGTTGCTGTACGCGGGTAGTGAGCTGGCCTGTATTCCGGGCATCGGTGTGTGCGAAGGGCATCAGGCCGCAGACCCGGAACAGGGTGTGTCGGTTTGCTGGAAAGCCCCTTGAATGGATCGCGCCGCGGGCGCCATTCCGAATAAACCGATTGTGGTTCAACTACGCCTCTGGTAATCTGAGGTCCCATCTGAGGTGCCGATTCGTCCACGTCTGCACGGCTTTATCAATGGGGTGCAAATGACGCGATATATATTCATTACCGGTGGTGTGGTTTCTTCACTGGGTAAGGGCATCGCTTCTGCATCTCTGGCGGCTATCCTCGAAGCCCGCGGTCTCAACGTCACCATGCTTAAACTGGATCCCTATATCAATGTGGATCCCGGCACTATGAGCCCTTTTCAGCACGGCGAAGTGTTCGTTACCGAAGACGGCGCGGAAACCGATCTCGACCTCGGCCACTACGAACGCTTCATTCGCACCACCATGTCCCAGCGCAACAACTTCACCACCGGCAAGGTGTATGAAGAAGTGTTGAAGAAAGAGCGGCGGGGCGACTATCTGGGCGCGACGATTCAGGTGATTCCCCATATTACCGATGAGATAAAACGGCGCATCGTGGAAGGTGCCGATGACGCCGACGTTGCTCTGGTGGAAATTGGCGGCACCGTGGGTGACATCGAATCCCAACCCTTTCTGGAAGCGATACGGCAACTGAAGGTGGAACTCGGCTCCAGTCGCACTCTGTTCATGCACCTGACCCTGGTGCCGTTCATTGCCACCGCTGGTGAAACCAAATCAAAGCCCACCCAGCACTCCGTGAAGGAACTGCGGTCCATCGGTATTCAGCCGGACATTCTCATTTGTCGTTCCGACCACGAGATACCGGAGTCGGTACGCCAGAAAATTTCCCTGTTCACCAACGTTGAGTTGGAAGCCGTAGTCTCGCTGCCCGACACCGATACCATTTACCGCATTCCGTCCATTCTCTGGAGTAACGGGCTGGACGAAATCATCGTGCGCAAATTTCAGTTGCAGTGTCCCCCTGCGGACTTTTCCGAATGGGATCGGGTGGTGGATGCAAAACTGCGTCCGGACAAGGAAGTAAATATCGCCATGGTGGGCAAGTACATGGACCTGTTGGATGCTTACAAATCCTTGACCGAGGCCGTCAGCCATGCCGGCATTCAGACGCGCACCAAGGTCAATATCACCTATATCGACTCGTCCGACCTGCTTGAGAAGGGCATTTCACTGCTGCAGGCGCAGGACGCGATACTGGTACCCGGTGGGTTTGGTGAGCGCGGCGTGGAGGGGATGATCCTGGCGGCGCAGTACGCCCGGGAGAACAACATTCCTTACCTTGGCATCTGTCTCGGCATGCAGGCGGCTGTCATTGAATTCGCACGCCATGTGGCAAAACTGGAAGACGCTCACAGTTCCGAGTTCAAACAGGGTTGCAAGAGTCCGGTCATTGCCCTGATCAGTGAATGGACCAACCGCGCCGGTGATCTCGAAACCCGCTCGGAAGATTCCGATCTTGGCGGTACCATGCGTCTGGGAGCGCAGGAATGCAGACTGGTACCGAATTCACTCACCCATGCCTGCTACGGCAAGGATGTCATAGTCGAGCGGCATCGCCACCGGTATGAAGTCAACAACGACTTCGTCGATGTCGTCGCGGGTGCGGGACTGAAAATCGTCGGCCGCTCAATGGATGCGTCTTTGGTGGAGGTTATCGAAGCGCCGAATCATCCCTGGTTCGTGGGCTGCCAGTTTCATCCCGAATTTACTTCTACCCCCCGCGAGGGGCACCCGCTGTTTACCGGCTTTATCCAGGCGGCGCTGGCACGGCAGGCGGGGCAGGGCGGACATATTCCGGTCACGCCGGAATCCGCTGCCAATGCCCGGGCGATAAGCAGTTGATGAATAACATCGCGGCATCTCCGGCATGACTCTCAAGATCATCAATATCGGTAACGTAGCGGTCTCCAACGACCACCCCTTTGTGCTGTTTGCTGGAATGAACGTTTTGGAAAGCCGTGACATCGCGCTGCGGGTTGCGGAAAAGTTTACAGAGGTGACGGCGAGGCTCGGCATCCCCTATGTATACAAAGCCTCATTCGACAAGGCCAATCGTTCTTCCAACGATTCCTTCCGCGGTCCCGGTCTGGACGAAGGGCTGAAGATGCTGGAAGAAATAAAACAGACATTTTCCGTGCCCGTGTTGACGGATATTCACGAGCCGCGCCAGGCTGCCCCGGCCGCGGAGGTGGTGGATGTATTGCAGTTACCGGCGTTTCTGTCGCGCCAGACCGACCTGGTGGAAGCCCTGGCCAGAACCGGCGCCGTGATCAATATCAAGAAGGCCCAGTTTCTGGCACCGGGCGAAATGCGGCATATCCTGGCCAAGTTTGAACACTACGGCAATGACCAACTGATGCTCTGCGAGCGTGGCAGCAGCTTTGGCTATAACAACCTGGTTGTGGACATGCTGGGTTTTGCGGTGATGAAGCAATTCGACTATCCGCTGGTGTTCGATGTCACTCATTCCCTGCAACAACCCGGTGGGCGCGCCGACAGCGCGGGCGGTCGGCGCCGGGACGTCACGGCGCTCGCACGGGCGGGTATGTCTCAAGGGATAGGCGGCCTGTTTCTGGAAGCACATCCCGATCCTGACAAGGCACTTTGCGATGGCCCCTGTGCCCTCGTGCTTGACCAGGTGGAGCCTTTTCTGGCGCAAATGCAGTCCCTGGACCGGCTGGTCAAGTCGTTTCCCGCGCTGGATACCGCCTGAGGGCTGGCCCGGATGACTCCGACGCCTGTACCGTATATCAGGATTTTCTGTCTGACCACTGATTTCACACAAGGATTGGCAACACAATGGCTGAAATAAAAGAGATCCGCGCCAGAGAGGTTCTGGATTCCCGTGGCAACCCCACCGTCGAGGCTGATGTGATATTGAACAGCGGCGCAACCGGTCGCGCCTGTGCCCCATCAGGTGCCTCCACAGGCTCCAGAGAAGCCCTGGAACTGCGCGACAAGGACCCGGGCCGTTATCTGGGCAAAGGAGTGCTCACCGCCGTCGGGAATGTCAACACCCGTATCCGGGAATCGCTCATCGGCCGGGATGCCACCGATCAGAAAGCCCTTGACCAGGCGATGATCGACCTGGATGGAACAGAGAATAAGTCCTCACTCGGAGCCAACGCCATACTGGCGGTGTCGCTGGCCGTGGCGAAGGCGGCGGCTGCCGATGCCGGCAAGCCTCTGTATGAACACATCTCGAGCCTGACAGGCAAGCCGGGTCGGTATTCCCTGCCCGTACCGATGATGAACATCATCAACGGCGGTGAACATGCCGACAACAACGTGGATATCCAGGAATTCATGGTGCAGCCGACCGGTGCCCCCAGCTTCCGCGAGGCTCTGCGTTATGGCGCGGAAATATTCCACGCTCTCAAATCGGTTCTGAAAAAACAGGGACTGAGCACCGCGGTGGGGGACGAGGGCGGGTTCGCGCCCAACCTGCCCTCCAATGCCGGTGCGCTTGATGCCATTTTGCAGGCCATTGACGACGCCGGCCTCAAAGCCGGAAAGGATATTCACCTGGCGCTGGATTGCGCGGCCTCGGAGTTCCATACCGACGGCAAATACCATCTGAAGGGCGAGAACCGCCGCTATGACTCCCCCGGGTTCGTCGATTACCTGGAACAATTGAGCAAAAGCTATCCCATTCTGTCCATTGAGGATGGCATGGACGAGAGTGACTGGGACGGATGGGCTAAATTATCCGCCCAACTAGGCGATAAAGTGCAGTTAGTGGGTGATGATTTGTTCGTCACCAACACCAAAATTCTGGAACGGGGAATCCGGGAGAAAATCGCCAATTCCATTCTGATCAAGTTCAATCAGATTGGCACCCTGACGGAGACCCTGGCGGCAATTGCCATGGCAACCGAGGCCGGTTACACGGCGGTTATCTCCCATCGCTCTGGCGAGACCGAAGACACCACAATAGCCGATCTGGCCGTCGCCACCGGCGCTGGCCAGATCAAGACCGGGTCATTGTGCCGCTCGGACCGGGTGGCCAAGTACAATCGACTGCTGCGTATTGAAGAAGAACTGGGCGGCGAGTCCCGCTATAATGGATTGAAGGAATTCACACAGCGGGGATATTGAACAACTCCGTTGTCGGGTAAGCGCTGATGAAACTATTGACCGGTGTACTGATTTCGTTGTTGATAATCCTCCAGGTCCAGTACTGGTTTGGCGGCAGCAGTGTACGCAATCTGACACTGTTGCAAGACCAGTTGGCGGAGCAGCGGGCGGCAAACGAAGCCTTGCGCGCCAGTAATGAAATGCTGGAAATCGAAGTGCTGGATCTTAAAAACGGTCTGGAAGCGGTGGAGGAGCGCGCCCGCACCGAACTGGGCATGATCGGACAGGGTGAGACCTTTTATCTTATCGTCGACTGACGTGGCCGATCACCGGTGTGGAAGAACTTACTATGAAAGTGTGGGCAATCGTTCCCGCGGCCGGCATCGGCCGCCGTATGCAATCCAAAACCCCCAAGCAGTATCTGAACATCAACGGCCGGCCGATTATCGAAATATCCATCGGCAGACTCGCGGCGTTGCCCTATATCGAACGCATTGTGGTGATGCTCAATCCCGAGGATACCATCTGGCCGAGTTTGCGCCTGGATCAGAATCCGAAAGTCGTCTGCCAGTCGGGTGGTGATACCCGCTACCAGTCGGTGCTCAACGGCCTGCTGTATCTGCAGACGCTCGCGTCCGCGGATGACTGGGTGCTGGTGCATGATGCCGCGCGCCCCTGCGTACGGTTGAAGGATATCGACACACTGCTGCATGAACTGGAAGGACATCCGGTCGGCGGTTTACTGGGTTCCCCGGTGGACAATACCCTGAAACGGGTGGATAGTCGGCGGGAGGTGATCGCCACGGTGGATCGTGGGGACATCTGGCAGGCGTTCACTCCCCAGATGTTCCGTTTCGGCCTGTTGCTGGACGCGCTCACCCATGTCGACCGCCGCAGTAAAACCATCACCGATGAAGCCACGGCGGTGGAACTGTCGGGTCATAAACCCAGGATGGTGGAAGGCAACCGCGATAACCTCAAGGTGACCCAGCCGACGGATCTGGAACTGGCGGGACAAATTCTGAATCTGCAGGCACTGGAAACATGAATGCTCTGAACCTGCGCATAGGCCACGGCTATGACGTGCATCGTTTCAGCGACGAGGAAAGGGTCGACAATCCATTGATGCTCGGTGGCGTCGAGATTCCACATGATCGGGGCGTCATTGCCCATTCCGATGGTGACGTGGTGATACATGCGCTGTGCGATGCGGTGCTGGGCGCGCTCGCGGCGGGTGATATCGGGCGCCGGTTTCCCGACAGCAGCGAAGAATTCAGGAATATTGACAGTACCGTCCTGCTGCGCCGCGTGATGCAACTGGCGCTGGCGGGGCGCTGGCAGGTGGTGAACGCGGACATTACAGTGGTCGCGGAGAAACCGAAGCTCGCGCCCTGGATGCAACCGATGTGCGAACGACTTGGCGAACTGCTGGCCGTGGCTGATGACCGCATCAACGTCAAGGCAACAACCACGGAAGGATTGGGATTTCCCGGGCGCAAGGAAGGCATTGCCTGCTATGCGGTGGTACTACTGGGCAGAGATGACTGAACCGTGGTGCGAACCAGGAACATGGCAATACGCCTATGGCAGACCGGGGATTGTCGCTGAAATAAAGCGCAAGCCCGCGGATTTTGTCGTCGATGAACTGCTGGGATTCAAACTTGCCGGTTCCGGTGAACACATCTGTCTGCACCTGCGGAAAACCGGCGTCACCACCCGCCGCGTCGTCTCCGCGCTCAGCCGTTATTATTCGGTCAGGGCAGGCGACATTGGTTATGCCGGCATGAAAGACCGCCAGGGAATTTGCAGCCAGTGGTTCAGTGTCTACCATCCTGGAACTGATGCGCCCGATGCGGCGGCATGGCGTGAGACCGGAGTGGAACTGCTGGATGTGCGGCGAAATGATCGCAAGCTCCGCCTCGGGAGTCATCAAGGCAATCAATTCCGCCTGCGCCTGCGCAATCTGCAGGGTGATAGGCGCGAAGTTGAACGGCGTCTCAAAAAAGTCGCTGAACAGGGTGTGCCCAATTATTTCGGTGAGCAGCGGTTTGGTCGCAACCTCTCCAATCTTGATGCGGTAAGCGAACTCTTCAGTCGAATGCAGGCCGGTGGCGGCACCCGTCCTGCGCGCCGCGCTGCCGCTAATCGGGGCATCCTGCTGTCGGCGGCGCGCTCCTATCTGTTCAATCTGGTGTTGTCGGCTCGTACTGCCCGGGGAATCTGGGACGCTTACCTTGAAGGGGATATCATGAACCTGGCTGGCACCCGGCGCGTGTTTGAAGTGCAAGCCTGGGATGAGGTACTACAGAACCGGCTGCAATCGTTCGATATACATCCTACCGGTTCGCTGTATGGCGTGAGCGCTGGAAACAAAGCGTACGCGCCATCGGGCGAATGCGCCGCACTGGAGTCGGCGGTGATGGCGGCGTATCCGTTGTTATGCCGGGGGCTGGAGGCACTGAAAGTGGAAGCCTCTCGCCGGTCATTGCGCTTGCTGCCCCAGGCGTTGGCTTGGGAATGGCACAAAACTGATGACCTGGTGCTCGAGTTCGAGTTACCACCAGGTGGGTATGCCACTGCCGTGCTGCGTGAAATTTGTGTCAACAGGACAAACGATGAACAGGCGCAATCCGGCGGTGATAAGCCGGACCCGCTGAACAGAGAAGAAGGTGTGAATTGAATCTTGACGGCATCGGTATGACGTCGCGACGTACCCGAGAAAGATTGTTAGGGCGACTGATCGACCAGGGGATATCCAACATGGAAGTGCTGGATGTTATACGTTCGACAGCGCGCCATATATTTCTGGACGAGGCGCTTTCTCATCGCGCCTACGAAGACGTCGCGCTGCCAATCGGTTTTAATCAGACCATATCGCAACCTTACATCGTCGCCAGAATGACCGAAGCGATTCTGGAATCAGGTCCGGTCGAACGGGTTCTGGAAATCGGCACCGGCTGCGGTTACCAGACGGCAGTGATGGCGCGACTGGCCGGCCGGGTGTATAGCGTGGAGCGCATCAAGCCACTTTTGGAACGGGCTCGTCGAAACCTGCGCACACTGAAAATTCGTAACGTGGAATTCAAATACGATGACGGAAATCTCGGCTGGCCGGAAAAGGCGCCGTTCGATGCCATCATGGCCACCGCCGCTCCCCACCGGGTACCCCGGGCGTTGCTGCACCAGTTGGCCGAAGGTGGGCGGCTGATCATACCGGTGGGCAACAACGATCAACAGGATCTGCGGTTGATCGTGCGGGAAGGCGACGAATTTCATTCGCAGGTACTGGACCAGGTGCGCTTCGTGCCGTTGCTCGGCGGTATAAGCTGATGGCGGAGCCGGCGACAGGTACCCGGAAGCCGCACTGGCTTGTGTTTATCAAGGGCATGGCCATGGGTGTCGCGGATTCCGTGCCTGGCGTCTCCGGCGGCACCATTGCCGTAGTCACCCATATCTACGATGAACTGATCTTTTCGCTGCGCGCAATCAACCTGACTGCCTTGCGGCTGCTGTTTAACAGTGGCGTAAAATCGGCGTGGAGTTACATCAACGGCAATTTTTTGCTGGTTCTGCTGGCGGGCATAGTCCTGGCGCTGTGGCTATCGGCCAATACCGTGCTGTATCTGCTCGCCCATTTTTTTGAACCGTTGATGGCGTTCTTTATCGGGCTCGTGCTGGCATCGTCCTGGACGCTGCGGGTACGGATTGATTCGTTCAATGTCAAACGATTGGCGGCGCTGATGCTCGGGGTGCTGCTGACGCTGGCGATCAGTAGCCTCACGCCCCGCACTGGTGATGTTTCGGCGGTGTATCTTTTCTTCTGCGGGATGATCGCGATCTGCGCGATGATCCTGCCAGGGCTGTCCGGGGCATTCCTGTTGCTGATTCTGGGAGTGTACAATAATGTGATGGAGGCGCTGATTGCGTTTGATTTACCGGTTATCGCCGTTTTCGTCAGTGGTTGCGCGATCGGATTGCTTGGTTTTTCCCGGCTATTGGGCTGGGCGCTGTACCGACATCCCCAAGTCAGTTACGCGGGGCTGACAGGAATGCTGCTGGGGTCGGTCTATGTGTTGTGGCCATGGCAGCAGCCGCTGGCCTGGTATACCGACAGCGGCGGCGAACGCCATGTATTGCAGTCCGGCAATGTTTTGCCGCTAAACTATGAAGACTTGACTGGCACAGACCCGCAGATTTTATTGGTATTGACGGCTGTTGTCGCTGGCGCCGCGCTGATCCTGATCATGGAAAGACTGTTCGCAGCCAGACAGCCGTAGCATGCCGTTGCGTCAGATTCAACAGTATCGGGGAGAGGCTCCCTCTATGACAGTTCAGCAGTACCCGATTCTCTGGCTTCCGGCGGTTCATCGCCGTGTTTTGCGGCGCCTGCTGCTGCCAGCCTGCGTGGTGCTGGCAAACTGCTCAGGAGGTTATCAGGCGCCTGTTGCCGACCAGAGCGAGCGGCAGAACAGGCAACCCCCCATCATTATGACCAGCAGCACGGACGCTGCGTCTGTGACGGAATCCCGTCCCGCGGCACCAGGAACCCGGCCGGTATCCCGAGCGGCCGCAGGCAGCGCGAGTTATACAAGCGGTAGTCGTGTTGCCGGCCGTGGGGCTATCCACCGGGTCGCGCGTGGAGAGACGCTCTATTCGATTGCATTTCAGCACGAACTTGATTTTCGCAGCCTGGCCATCGCCAATAACCTGCAAGCGCCTTATACCATTTACGTCAACCAGGAACTGACTCTGGATGTCGGCGGTATTGATACTCCGCAGGTCGCGAATCCGGGCGGGCTTGAGGGCAACCAGGTGGTGCAGCCACAGGCAATTAGCCGCACACCCTTGTCGATTATCCGCCAGCCAATCGGCGGAACCACGAATACGGCGCCCCGGTGGGAGTGGCCACTGCAAGGCAGGGTAGTGACCGGCTTTCAGCCTGACAGCCCCAGCCGCAAGGGCATTGATATCGACGCAAGTCTCGGTCAGGCGGTGCATGCGGCGGGGGACGGAGATGTGGTCTACGCGGGCAACGGCGTTCAGGGTGCCGGTGATCTGATCATCATCCGCCACAGCGACCGCTACCTGAGCGCCTATGCCCACAACAGCTCACTGCTGGTCAACGAAGGCAGCCGCGTACGTGCCGGCGACAAAATCGCCGAAGTTGGCGTCAACTCCGCCGGCATCCCCATGCTCCACTTCGAAATCCGCCAGGACGGCAAACCCACAGACCCCCTGACCCATCTCCCCTGAACAGGGTCGGTGGCGAACAATAATCATTCGCATTTAACTTCCCCAGTAGCCCTCAACGCGCCGGATTTCGGGCGCATCAAAAGGGGGTCGGTGGCGAATGAGAATCATTCGCCACTGACCCTTGTGGGGTTAGCGTTCCAGGTAGATAAGTTTGTTCTTTTTGTCGGTCCAGTCCGGCGCATCGGGAAGCGGATCTTTTTTCTCTGTGATATTGGGCCAGATTTCCGCCAATTCAGCATTCAGTTCGAGGAACTCCTTTTGATCCTCGGGTAATTCATCCTCTGCGTAAATGGCGTCTACTGGGCATTCCGGCTCGCACAGAGCGCAGTCGATACACTCATCCGGGTTGATCGCCAGAAAATTCGGCCCCTCATAGAAGCAGTCGACGGGACAAACTTCCACGCAATCTGTATGTTTGCAACGTATGCAATTATCGCCTACTACGAATGTCATGTTCTCTCCAGAATTTCCCAGAATTTCCCAGAATTTCCACGGGCGATTCGCGCCTCGGGAGCGGGCTGTCGGCTGTTGGGAGCCTGTGCGCCAAGTGTTCCAAAGGCCGGTATTTTACCAGCTTTTTGGCGCATGGGTTCAGGTTTTATTTTTAAGTTCAAACAGAAGGGACAGGGCCTCCCGCGGGGAAATATCCTCAGGGTTCAGCTTCCGGAGTGCTTCTACCACGGGATGCTCCTGCTGTCCGAACAATTCGTTTTGCCGTGGCTGGTCGGTGTCCGTTGCCGTCTCGCGGGTTTGAAGCCCGCCCTGGGCCGACACTCCCTGTTCCAGCAGCGCCAGTTTCTCCCGTGCATTGGCGATCACCTCACGCGGAATTCCAGCCAGCTGCGCCACCTGCAAGCCATAGCTTCGATTGGCCGGGCCTTCCTTCACCGCGTGCAGAAACACAATGCCGTTATGGTGTTCGGCGGCGTCCAGATGGACATTGGCAATGGTATCGAAGCTGTCTGCCAGCGTAGTCAGCTCAAAGTAATGGGTGGCGAAGAGGGTACAGGCCTTGATGTGTTGTGCGATATGCACCGTGGCCGCCCAGGCCAGAGACAGGCCGTCGAAGGTGCTGGTGCCGCGGCCAATTTCATCCATCAATACCAGGCTGTCCCGGGTGGCATTGTGGAGGATAGCGGCGGTCTCGGTCATTTCCACCATAAAAGTGGAGCGCCCGCCAGCCAGATCATCCGACGAACCAATGCGTGTGAAGATACGATCCACCGGTCCAATGCGCGCCGCCGCGGCCGGTACATAGCTGCCGGTAAACGCCAGCAGCACTATCAACGCCGTCTGTCGCATATAGGTGGACTTGCCACCCATATTGGGTCCGGTGATCATCAGCATGCGGCGCCGTTCATCCAGGTACAGGTCATTAGCCACAAACGGCTCCTCGCTTACCTGTTCCACCACCGGATGGCGACCCTGTTCGATCTCCATGCCGGGTTCATTACTGAGTCGAGGCTGGCAATAATCCAGGTTCAGCGCGCGCTCGGCAAAATTGTTCAATACATCCAACTCCGCCAGCGCGCCCGCTGACGTCTGTAGAGGTGCCAGGTCTACCGCAATGGTTTCCAGCAATTGGTCATACAATTGTCTTTCTCGGGCGAGCGCCTTGCTGTGCGCGCTGAGCGCCTTGTCCTCAAACTCCTTCAATTCGGGTGTAATAAAACGTTCCGCGTTTTTCAGTGTTTGGCGTCGAATATATTCCACCGGCACATCGCCGGCCTGTCCCTTGCTTATTTCAATATAATAGCCATGCACCCGGTTATACCCGACTTTCAACGTGGCGATACCGCTACGCTCCCGCTCGCGCTGCTCCAGCTTCAGCAGAAACTCACCCGCATTGGCACTGAGATCGCGCAGTTCATCCAGTTGGGTGTCAAATCCGGCCGCAATGACGCCGCCCTCGCGAATCACCACCGGTGGATTGTCCTCAAGCGCCCTGGAAAGCAATGCGGTCAGCGCGGGAAATTCAGCACAGGCGCAGGCGAGCGATTCAATGCGGGGTGAACTGATGCGGGCAAGTACTTGTTGCAGAGTCGGCAATTGCGCCAGCGCATCGCGCAGCCTGGCCAGATCCCTGGGCCTTGCCGATCGCAGCGCGACCCGCGCCAGTATCCGTTCAATATCGCCGATCTCTTTCAATACCGGTTGAACCGACTCGAAATGGAACTGGTCAATCAGTGCCCCGACGGCCTGCTGCCTGAGCCTGAGCTGTTCGATATCGCGCAGCGGTCGATGAATCCAGCGTGACAACAACCGGCTGCCCATTGCTGTCGCCGTGCAATCAATCACTGACAGCAGTGTATTTTCCCTGCCTCCTCCCAGGTTGCTGTCCAGTTCCAGATTGCGCCGGGTCGCCGCATCAAGAATGACACTCTCCTGTTCCCGCTCGACTTTCACACCCTGTATATGGGGCAGTTCAGACTGCTGCGTTTCCCGCGCGTACTGCAGCAGGCAACCGGCGGCCTCCAGGGCCAGGTTCATATCGTCACAGCCGAACGCCGTCAGATCCCGCGTTCCAAACTGCGCGTTCAAAAGACGCCGCGCATTATCAAGATCAAACTCCCAGGGTTCACATCCACGGCAGCCTGGCCTGGCCCGCAACTTGTCCAGTCCACCGAGTTCCCGGTTGAGCAGAATTTCCGCCGGCCTGATTCGTTCCAGTTCACCCAGCAACGACTCCACGCCGTTCACTTCCAGTATCACCAACCGACCGCTGCTGATATCCACACTGGCGATACCAAACCGGGTTTCCCCCTGGGTGGAAACACCTGTGACAGCCAGCAAAATATTGTCGCGTCGTTCCCGCAGCAAAGCCTCATCGCTGAGGGTGCCGGGGGTGATCACTCGCACCACCTTGCGCTCCACAGGTCCCTTGCTGGTGACCGGATCGCCCACCTGTTCACAAATGGCTATGGACTCTCCGGCCTCGACCAGCCGAGCCAGATACCGATCCACGGCATGAAAGGGAATGCCGCACATGGGAACCGGCTCACCGGCGGACTTGCCCCGAGCGGTAAGCGTGATGTCCAGCAGGTCGGAGGCGCGCCTGGCGTCGCCGTAAAACAACTCGTAAAAGTCGCCCATACGGTAAAACAGCAGCCCATCGGGATGTTGCGCCTTGATCCCGAGATACTGGCGCATCATGGGAGTGTGGGGCGATATTTCGTTCTGGCTGTTCAAGGAACTATTTCTTTTTACTGGTTGAATTCAAAGAAGTTTTCCGTCACGCGCGACAAGTATAAATGGGGTCACTCGGTAAGTCATCCACTGCCCGCACTATCGTAGCAAGAAGCCTCTGCCGGATGCCACCTGTTCATCGATCCGGGTACATGGCAATATTAATTTTTACCTTTGAACCGAACAGTTTGCACAAACGCCACCAGGAGCAGGTATGAACAATAACCAGGACTTTTCAGATCTCAAGGCGGTTTTTCTTAACTGTACTCTCAAGCGCGGCTGGCAGGAGTCACACACGGAGTTGCTTATGAGCAGCGCTATGGACATCATGCGCAAGAACGGGCTACAGGTGGAACTTATACGTCCCGTTGACCATCAGGTCGCTTTTGGCGTCTACCCGGATATGACCGAGCATCAATGGCCGAGTGATGACTGGCCGGATCTCTGGGCAAGGATCAGCGAGGCGGAAATAGTGGTGATCGGCACGCCAATATGGTTGGGTCAGGAGTCATCGGTTTGCAGGCTGATGATTGAGCGGCTGTACGGCATGTCGGGTGAATTGAACGACAAAGGACAATCCTGTTTTTATGGCAAGGTTGGCGGCGCGGTGGTAACGGGAAACGAGGATGGAGTAAAACATTGTGCCGGGTCGATTCTCTATAGCCTCGGTCATCTGGGATATACGATACCTCCCCAGTCCGATTGTGGATGGATTGGTGAAGCCGGACCCGGACCCAGCTATGGCGATGACGGTGCCGGACTCGACAACGACTTTACCCAGCGTAATACCACGATCATGAGCTGGAACCTGATGCACATGGCGCGGTTGCTCAAGGACTCCGGCGGACTGCCCAACCGCGGTAATGATCGAACCGCCTGGCAGGCCGGTTGCCGGTTTGATTATGAAAACCCCGAACACCGGGCTTGAGACTTACCGATCAGTTCAGGGAAGCTGCCCACCCGTCATCATTGCCACGGCGGCCTTCGTCATTGCCACCTTGGTTTTATTGCAGTCGCCGGGCGCTCGCGCGGTTTTCGACAGTAGCAAAAAACAGATTACGGATCTGGGAAATGGTTTCATCAGTCACGGGTTTTTCGATGTACTCGGCAATTGAGGAACAGCCGGTTGCGCGGGCTTTGTCTTCCCGGTACACCGATGTCGATACCAGGAAAATCAGTGCCGGATGTTTCTCATGGTAGTTTCGTTGTTGGTACTGCTCCATGAACTCCCATCCATCCATCATCGGCATATTGATATCCAGGAAGATAACATCGGGAAAGCCGGACCCGGCCGACGCCAGATAATCCAGCGCGTCCTCAGCGCGCTGTTTGAATATCAGCGTAAATTCGCCTTCGCAGTCCGAGACTGTCTCCCTTAGCAGGTAATTATACTCATCATCGTCATCAATGATGAGCAATCGCAATGCTTTATGTTGAGTCATAAATTAAGTCAAATATCCTGAGCGTGATGGTAAATTCTTGAGGAAGACTTTGAATTCAGTGCCGACGCCGGGCTGACTGGTGAAGTCAACGCAGCCTCCCATCGCCTCTACCTGTGAGCGTGTTATATACAGGCCGATGCCTTTTCCCTTAACGTCGGTTGCCAGCCTCTGAAACAGGCCAAATACTTTCTCCTTGTGCTTTTCATCGATGCCGATGCCGTTGTCCTTGACCGTCAGACAAAAGGTATCATTGCTCATGCTGCTCGACACCGATATCAGTGGCCGCCTCTCGGGGGAGCGATAGCTGATCGAGTTGCTTAACAAGTTCTGTAATATGCTGCGCAGATGCCCGGGGATATAGGTAATTCTTGGGGCGTCGCGGAAATTGGTTGTAATTTCAGCCTTTGCTTCCCTGATCTGAACTTCCAGGTCCTGCAGTATGTTATTGAACAACTGTGAAATTTCGATAGGACGTATTTCATCGCTGAGGGTTTTTTTGTACGCCACCACTTCGATCAGGTCACGCAAGGTTGTGTTTATACGGTCCACGGACGCTTCCATGCGTTCAATAATTTCACGGTTGTCATTGTTAAGGTGACCGCGTTTGCGGAACAGTTTCACAAAACCGTCGAGATTGATGATGGGCGCGCGCAGATCATGGGTGGCCACATAAGCAAATTGCTCAAGTTCCTTTGTGTATTGCAGTAATTCCGCGGTCTGATTCACTATCTGCTTGCGGGATTCCTGGGCCGCCGCCTTCGCGTTGTTGGCTTCCTCCATCATTCGCAGCGCATCATGCCTGGCCTGCTCCAGTTTCTTGTTTTTATTCTCAAGTTCCGCCAGTATTTTTTCATATTCCTTTTCTTTCTCAAATGAATAAGACTTCAGAAAAGTTTTGATTTTGGATTGCAGAATGTCCTCGTTCAAGGGTTTGATCAGGTAATCGATTGCTCCCACCTCATAGCCCTCTTCAATTTCTATCTCATCCTTGTCGAAGGCGGTAAGAAATATTATTGGAACCTTCTCGGTTGCCGGATTGGACCGAATCAGTTTGGCGGTTTCAATGCCGTCCATTATCGGCATATGCACATCCAGCAACACCAGAGCGTAATCATGCCTGATCAGTTTGGACAAGGCCTCCTTGCCGGATTCCGCGTCATGCAATTCAACGTCGAATTTTGACAGTAATTTACCAAGCACCATGCGCTCGGCTTGCTTGTCATCAACGATAAGCACTTTCGGAAGTTGTTTGGATACGGTCATTGGGCTATTCATCAGAGTGGGAGATAGTGATTTTCTTTCTGTAAATTCTGGCTCGGCTGTCTACCAGTTCATATTGATCACGCACGGCGGTCAACTCGAGTGACTCGTGCTCGCCAATACACAGAAACCCGTTGCGGCACAAACTGTTCGTGAGTAATTTCAACACCTTGTTTTGAAGGTCCTGGTTGAAATAAATCAGCACATTTTTACATACAACCAACTGAGTCTCTGAAAACACGCTGTCCGTAACCAGGTTATGATTCGAAAACGTGATATTTTTTTTCAAATCAGAATTCATCTTTGCTGCTTTGTATTTTGTACGGTAGTAGTCACCCAGCGAGTTTATACAGCCTGCCGCATTGTAGTTGTGGGTGTTACGCTGCATATCTTTCAACGGATAAATTCCGTGGCTTGCATGACGCAGCGAGTATCCGTTTATATCCGTGGCGTAGATATGGGCGCGGTTGTACAGGCCTTCTTCCTTCAGGAAAATAGCCATTGAGTAGGCTTCCTCGCCTGTAGCGCAACCAGCGTGCCAGATATTGAGATAGGGGTAAGTTTTCAATAAGGGAATGATGGCGGTTCGCATTTTCTGGTAGGTTTCCGGATTGCGAAACATCTCGGTGGTGCCCACCGAAATATCCAGAAAAAGACTGTCAAATGCCTTTCTGTCACTCAGCACCGCCGGAATCAGGTCGGAGATACGGCGGTAACCATTGGCGTGAACATGGGTCAAAAACGCGTTCAGAATCGTCCCGGGACGGTACTGGCTGAAATCGTATCCGTAACGCATCGAAATTGCCTGCATCAGTAACTGAACTTCGATTTTTTGTACTTCAGGTGGCACTTCCGGCAGGTCTGGTCGTACTGCCTGTTGAATTCCAAGTGAGGATGTCATTCGTACAACCACACGCGCATTATGCTTAATAATTTATCTATATCAACCGGCTTGGTCAGATAGTCGTTTGCACCTGCCTCAAGGCATTTGGCCTTGTCCTCGGACATGGCTTTCGCTGTCAGTGCAATGATAGGCAGGCTCTCCAGTTTCAAATTTTCCCTGATCTTACGGGTAGCCTCGTAGCCGTCCATGATCGGCATCATCACATCCATCAGCACTATTTCAATGTCGGATTCCTGCTCCAGCTTTTCCAGAGCCATTGCGCCGTTGTCCGCCATCACAACGTCCATGCCGGCATCGGACAGTTTCTTGGACAGAGCATAGGTGTTGCGCAGATCGTCATCAACCAGCAGCACTTTCCTGTTCGCCAGTATCTTGTCGGGATCATGCAGCCCGCTCATGATCTTTCGTTGCTGAACCGATAACTTGCTCTCCATGCTGTGGATGAACAATGAAACTTCATCCAGCAGACGCTCGGGGGAAGACACACCCTTGATTACAATGCTTTCGGTGTACTTGTTCAACTCTTTGATTTCAGGTTTGGTCAGTTCCTTGCCGGTATAGATCACCACCGGTACGTCGCTGACCCCATCCATGGATTTGAATTTCTTCAGCAAATCGAATCCGGAGATGTCGGGTAATTTCAAATCAAGAATAATGCAGTCGAAACGTGTCTTGCGTAGCGCTTCTTGAGCCTTTTTTCCGGTTTTGGCTGCGGTAATTCTCACCTGTTTGTTCTTCAGCACTTTCTCGATTGCTGTCAGGTTGGCCTGGTTATCTTCGATTATCAGGACTTCTTTCACCGGCGCACGCTGAACCGATTCCAGTCGATGGATCACCTCATCGATGCTTTCCTTGGAAACAGGCTTTGACAGAAAGCCGATCGCGCCTTTGCGCAACGCCGTGATATTCCGGTCTTCAATCGACAGGATGTGAACGGGAATATGCCGGGTTTTCAAATTGAACTTTAAATGATCGAGCACTTTCAATCCGTGTATTCCGGGAAGCTGTATGTCGAGCAAAATACCGTTTGGTTGGTATTGGACGGCGAGTTCTATACCCTCTTTTCCTTCCTGGGCGATTAACACCTTGTATTTGTGGTTTTTAATCGTAGTCTTGAGAATTTCCGCAAACTTTCGGTCATCCTCGATGATCAGCAGTGAATCATCCTCTTCTGTGAGGTGTTCTCTGTCATCTTCGACAAAGACCGATTTTGGCTGGGCCATGGGATTGTCGTTCTTGGCCCCGGATTCCTCAGATCTCACTACCTTCCTGGCGGGTTCATCGCTTGGGTCAGAGATTTTTGGGGTTTCCCAGTTTCGAATCAGCGCACTGGTCAAATCCAGCGGAATAAAGACGGTAAACTTGCTTCCTTCGCCTTCTTTGCTCTCGATGTGAATTTCCCCTCCCAGCAGGCGGGACAGTTCTCTCGAAATGGTCAGACCCAGTCCCGTACCGCCGTATTGTCTGCTGGCGCCGCCTTCGGCTTGCTGAAAGGCTTCAAAAATCATCAGATATTTGTCGTCAGGTATGCCGATTCCGGTATCGATGACCTCTATAGCAACGGCATCCTTCGGGGAAGACAGAATCTCGCGGAATTTTATCTGTGGATCAGGTTTTCTGATTCGCAGGGACACCGAGCCGGTTTCGGTAAACTTGAAGGCATTTGATAACAGATTCTTCAGTATCTGCTCCAGGCGCTGGATATCGGTGACAATGCGCGCGGGCAAATCACGGTCCGCCGCGGTAATAAATCCCAGACTCTTGCTGTTGGCGAGCGGGTCGAACTGCTTTCGCAAACCAGAAATCAGCGTGGTAAATTTCATCTCTTCCGGGTAGATTTGCAGTTTTCCAGCCTCAACCTTCGACAAATCGAGGATGTCGTTGATCAGCGTAAGCAGGTCCAGTCCGCCTTCATAAATGATCTGAGCATCTTTCTGTTGTCCCCCCGTCAAGTTACCCTGTGTGTTGGTGCTCAACTCCTTGGCCAGAATCAACAGGCTGTTCAGCGGGGTGCGCAATTCATGCGACATGTTTGCCAGAAATTCCGATTTGTACTTGCTGGCCAGTTCCAGTTCCTGGGCTTTGCGTTCCACCTCGGTTCGGCTCGACTGTATATTTTCCTTCTGCATCTGCAAATCCTTGGTCTTGGACTCGAGATCTTCATTGGCAATCTGTAATTCTTCACTCTGGTTTCTGAGTTTCTCCTGCTGCTTCAGCAATTCTTCCGACTGACGCTGCGATTCTTCAAGCAAGTGTTTCATTTTCTCCCGATCAAGCGCGGAGTTGGTTGCGATGGCTATGTTTTCCGCCACCAACCGCACCAGTTCGAGCTGGTTATCCGTAAACGGGTTGAACGACCCAATTTCCAGCACACCTTTCACTTCATCATCGATAATGAATGGTTGAACCAGTATGTTTTTTGGCTGCTTGCGACCCAGACCGGAAGAGATGCTCAGATAATCTTCCGGAATGTTCGAGACAATTATCGGTTCCTTCTCAATTGCCGCCTGTCCGGCAAGGCTTTCACCAAATTCAAATGTCGTTCTAAGCACCTTGCGCTTGGTGAAGGCGTAGGTGCCGGCCATCTTGAGTTGTTTCTTGTCCGATTCCTCGCGCGTCAGATAGAGAATGCCAACTTGCGCGTCGAGGTATTTGGTCAGGTAGGAGATTACATTTTTGGACAGGGTAAGCATGTCTTGCTCACCCCTCATCCTGTCGTTCAGACTGGCCTGACCGGTTTTGATCCAGGCTTCGTTTTCATTTTCCTCGGAGATGCGCTTGAGATTTTCTGTCATAGTGTTCAAGGCAATGCCTAACTGGTCGGCATCACTTCGCAGCGGCATCTCAATGGTAAAATTACCCTCCGCGATTGAATTGGATGCCTTGACGATGGTGATGAAACTATCCACCATCGCATTGATGTTGTTTTTCAGTTCCTGAACTTCGCCTTTCATTTCCACTTCAATTTTTCGTGAAAAATCACCGCGCGCCAGTGCAGTGGATACGCCCGCAATATCCCGCACCTGAGAGGTCAGGTTATTGGCCATCTGGTTTACATTGTCGGTCAGGTCTTTCCATGCACCGGCGACGTTCGGCACTTCCGCCTGACCGCCAAGGATACCTTCGGTGCCCACTTCCCTGGCCACGTTGGTCACCTCATCGGCGAAGATATTCAATGCGTCGACCATCCGGTTGATGGTTGTGGACAATTCCAGCACCTCACCTTCCTTTCCTTCCTCGGAAATTTTCTGCGACAGGTCGCCATCGGCAACGGAGGTGGTGACGTACTTAATCTCACGCACCTGGGTGGTCAGGTTGGTTGCCATGGTGTTCACATTGTCCGTGAGCCCTTTCCATGTGCCGGCCACATTGGGTACGACGGCCTGGCCGCCCAGTTTACTTTCCGTGCCCACCTCGCGCGCCACGCGGGTTACCTCCGCGGCAAAGATATTCAATGAGTCCACCATCTGGTTAATGGTGTCCCTCAGTTCGGCGATTTCACCCCGGGCATCAATGGAGATTTTTCGGGACAGGTCACCGTTCGCCACCGATGTGGCGACGCCGGCAATCTCCCTCACCTGGGCGGTGAGATTACCCGCCATCGTATTCACATTGTTGGTCAGGTCCAGCCACGCGCCGGCCACGTCCGGAACCGCCGCCTGACCGCCCAACATTCCCTCGGTTCCCACCTCGCGCGCCACACGCGTCACTTCGTTGGATAGAATCTGCAGTGAATCCACCATCGTATTGATAGTGATCGACAGTTCCAGTACCTCACCGCCCTTGGCTTCTTCGGTAATTTTCTGGGACAGGTCACCATTGGCGACGGCCTTGGTCACCGAAGCGATTTCCCGCACCTGAGTGGTCAGGTTACTCGCCATGGTATTAACATTTTCGGTCAGTTCCAGCCAGGAGCCTCCCACATTCGGCACCTGGGCCTGGCCACCGAGAATACCCTCGGTACCCACTTCACGGGCCATCCGGGTCACCTCGTCGGAGAAAATGTTCAACGAGTCCACCATCTGGTTGATCGTGCCTTTCAGTTGCGCGATCTCTCCCTTTGCTTCAATGGCAATTTTCTGAGTGAGGTCGCCTTTTGCCACGGCGGTGGCCACGTTGGCTATCTCCCGTACCTGGGTGGTCAGGTTCGATGCCATATAATTCACGTTGTCCGTGAGGTCCTTCCAGGTACCCGCGACATCCGGCACCTTCGCCTGGCCACCCAGAATACCTTCGGTACCCACTTCTCTGGCCACCCGTGTTACTTCGTCGGAGAAGATGTTAAGTGAATCGACCATCTGGTTGATGGTGTCTTTCAGTTCCGCGATCTCGCCCTTCACGTCAATCCGGATTTTCTGCGAAAGATCACCGTAGGCTACCGCGGTCGCCACATTGGCGATTTCGCGCACCTGGCCGGTAAGGTTGGATGCCATGATATTCACGTTGTCAGTGAGGTCCTTCCACGTTCCAGCGGCACTGGGCACACTCGCCTGACCGCCGAGCCGGCCTTCGGTGCCCACCTCTCTGGCCACCCGGGTTACCTCGGCCGCGAACAGCGTGAGCGAGTCGACCATATTATTGATCGTGTTGGACAGAACCAGCACTTCGCCGCCTTTGCCTTGCTCGGTAATCTTCTGAGTCAGGTCGCCCTTTGCCACCGCGGTGGTTACCGACGCGATCTCCCGCACCTGGGTAGTCAGGTTACTGGCCATGGTATTCACATTGTCAGTGAGTCCTTTCCAGGTACCAGCCACATTGGGCACAACAGCCTGGCCGCCGAGTTTTCCCTCGGTGCCCACTTCGCGGGCCACCCGCGTGACTTCGTCGGAAAAAATATTGAGAGAATCCACCATCTGATTGATGGTGGATTTTAATTCAGCAATTTCACCTTTCACGTCAATCGTAATCTTCTGCGACAGGTCACCATCGGCTACCGCGGTAGCCACGTTGGCGATTTCCCGTACCTGGCTGGTAAGGTTCGAGGCCAGCATGTTGACGTTATCGGTGAGGTCTTTCCAGGTTCCGGCAACATCGGGCACGTCCGCCTGGCCGCCAAGAATACCTTCGGTACCCACTTCGCGGGCAACGTTTGTCACCTCGGCCGCGAAGACGTTCAATGAATCAACCATCCGGTTAATCGTGGTGGACAGCCCCAGTACCTCGCCGCCTTTGCCTTTCTCGGAGATCTTTCGGGACAAGTCTCCATCAGCCACGGCCGTCGTTACCGTGGCGATTTCCCGTACCTGGGCGGTAATATTATTGGCCATTTGGTTTACATTGTCGGTCAGGTCTTTCCAGGTGCCGGACACGTTGGGTACGCTGGCCTGACCGCCCAGTTTGCCTTCCACGCCCACCTCGCGCGCGACCTGCGTGACTTGCTCGGCGAACGTGTTCAGACTGAACAGTGTGCCGTTGATCACATCGGCCATAGCCCTGAAGTCGCCGGTTACGGTGAGGCTGAATTTGTCCTGCAGTTTGCCGGCTGAAATACTGTTCAAAATCCGGCTTACTTCCAGTACCGGCTTGGCGATGGCTTCAATCAAAATGTTGATGTTGTCGATCAGCTCTTTCCATACACCGCGTGCCGCCTTGAACTCGGCCCTGGCATCCAGGTTCCCCTCAATGCCGCCAACCCGGGAAATTCGTGAGACTTCTGTGCTCACGCCACCGATCATCTCCACCATCGTGTTGTAAGCTTCGGCCAGATCGGCAAACTTGTCGTTCCTCTCTTTTGTCAGCCTGACTGAAACATCGCCTTCGCGAAAAGCCTCCAGCGCGAATATCAGTCTGTCGAGTTGTTCGTGCGCATAAGCCGTATCATCGAACATTTCGGCAAAAGCGACTCGCCGAGACCGCTTGCTGGCCAGGCTTTTCTTTGCGGACCCCTTGACACTGTCGCCAGATTTTTTAACCAGGGTTTTTCGGCGGACGGGCGCCGGCTTGGCCGGGGTTTTAGTGGTGGTTGGAGGACTCATTGGCAGCCGTTTTTATAGTAATTGTTAGGTTTTGCTTCGAGAAAGGACGGTATACCAGAGAAATCCGCAGTCTAACAATAGGGCTTTTACCCTATTGACATGTATTTAGAAGCGGGGTAGTAGCATTTGATAATACGAATACTTATCATTTGCATTACCGATCAAGTCCGTATACAATGGTTCCCCTGTGGTGAGTTGCCGCAGGGAATCGCCGTGAATCAACGGATTCAGGCTGTGGAGATATCATGAAACAGGATCCCGCGCAGCAGTCCCGCAATCATGGAACCCCCGTTGAAATAGACAGTGCGGAACTACTGGGTGATCGCAAAGAACTCGGTATCATTCACAACGGGGAACGCTATCAATTGAGGATTACTGCCAACAACAAACTGATATTGACCAAATAGGCGCCGGAATTTCCCGCGCCACCGTTCCATCCTCGAGTCCAGCCAGCCACCCAGGCTCCCTCCCAGGCAGCAAGCCAGACTCTCTATCATCAATGGAGAGTTACTATGTTTGTTAATTCAGCGCACCGGCGGCTATGGCTTCTGGTGGTGCCCGTGATAAGCCCGTTCGCAGGGATTCATGCGGCGGAGGAAAGTTTGATTGAGCCGGAAGAGCTTGTGATCACCGCGACCCGGCTACCTCGTTCCATCGAAGATATTGCTGGAACAATCACTGTAATCACCGACGACGACATCGCTCACCATCTCGCCGAGGACATGGATGATCTGACGCGCTTTGAGCCGGGCATCACGATGAATACGGCAAACCGCGGAGGCAATCAGGGATTTGTCATTCGAGGTATGGGGGGTAACCGGGTGCTGACCGTTCTGGACGGTATTCGGAGCAACGACATCTACATGGCCGGACCGTCCTCGTATGGGAAAGATGCATTCGAGGTGGATGATCTGAAGGCCGTGGAGATTATTCGGGGACCTGCCTCGGTGCTCTACGGCGCCGATGCCATGGGCGGAGCCGTTATCCTGCGAAGCAAGGACCCGGCGGATTACCTTGCACCTGAAGACGACTCCTATCTTGCACTGCGCAGCGCCGCCACGAGCGCCAACGGGCAGTACAAGCTCGGTGTAACGGTAGCCGGTCGCTTGGGCGACATCGGCAGCCTGGTACAGGTAACACACCGCGAATTTCATGAAACGGACATCAACGGTTCCAGTTCCAACCCACAAGAGGGTAAGTCGAACGGCCTCCTGTTGAAGAATGTCTGGGACATGGCCAAAGCGCACCAACTCAGAGCGACAGCGGATGTATTGCAGGAAGAGATCGATACACGCCTGGACTCCGACCTGAGCCCCGGCGTCAGTGAATCAATCGGTTTTGATGAAACCGAACGCATGCGGTTCAGCCTGGTATATCAGTGGCAGGCAGACGCGGCGCTGTTCGATGACATGGATATGGATCTGAGTTGGCAACGTACAGATGCCCTGCAGCATACTGAGCAGTATCTCACCAGTTATTCTTTCCTGAACCCGATGAATCCGGCAACGTACGGCGGTACGGAGGCATTCCGGGACACCGACTTCGAATTCAATCAGGACACGCTGAGTGCCGGTATCAATCTGCGCAAATCGCTGAATCTGTCTTCGATGGGCCACACGTTCGCCTACGGGTTGCACCGGGATCGGACAGAAACGGTACGGCCAAGGAACCGTTGTGATGAACAGCTCACCACCGGTGAGGTGACTTGCAGCATTGCTTCGTATCCCTTCGCGCCCTCCGAAAACTTCCCCAACAAAACCTTCCCCGACTCAACCACGACGCGTACGGGAGTGTACATTCAGGACGAAATTGTGCCGGGCGACAGCAGGCTTACCCTGGTACCCGGCATCCGTTACGACCATTACGACATGGAACCTCACGTAGACGCATTGCTGGACGGTAGCGGTTATATTGAAACCTACGGCGGTTATGCTGTTACCGCCGTGGATGAGCACGCCGTATCGTTCAGTCTGGGCGCCCTGTATGAGCTAAGTGATCAGGTATCGCTCTTTGCACAGTATGCCGAAGGTTTTCGCCCACCCAATTTTGACGAGTCGAATCAGGCCTTTGTGAACCTTGGGCATGGTTACGCGACTGTACCCAATCCCGCGCTGGAGTCGGAATCCAGTGAAGGCCTGGAACTGGGAATTCGTGCCAATGTGAAGAATGCTTTGATAAGCCTTGCGGTATACGACAACCGGTATCAGGACTTTATTGAAAGTGCATCTATCGGCACTGAGGGGAACATCAGTCTGTTTCAGGATCAGAACGTGGGCAGGGCACGCATTCGCGGCGTCGAACTGACATCCATGTGGTATCCCGGAGACAGCTGGCAGGTACGAACGTCTCTGGCTTATTCCAGAGGGAACAACGAGGAGGCCGGTGTGCCACTGGATTCAGTGGAACCGCTCACCGGCGTCATTGGCCTGCGTTACGACGAAGCCTCCGGCGACTGGGGTTTTGAAACCATGCTCACCGCGGTGGCGAAAAAGGACAGGGTCTCGGCCGATGATCGCGCCACAGCGGACGCCTATACCGTAGTGGATATCGTCGGACATTACCGGGTAACCCGGTCCAGCACAGTACGTGCGGGCCTGTTTAACGTCTTCGACGAAAATTATGCACGCTGGACCAATATCCAGGGGCTGGCCGCTGGCGACACTGACAATATTGCCCGAGCGCAGGCAGCCGGCACCAATTTCCGCCTCTCGCTTGACTACAAATTTTGAACACGCAGCGAATCAGGGAGAACGCGATGAGACACAGTTTATTCATAGGTTCCTTGTTTTACGCCATGTTGATGCTCGTCCATTCTGCTGCCATCGCGCAGGCGCCCGGTCGGGAAGCTCGGTTTGGTCTGCTGGTGATGGCCCATGGCGGTAGTGATGAGTGGAATAGCGGCGTGCTGGAAGTTATCGAACCTTTACGGAAGAGCTATCCGGTAGCGGTGGCTTTCGGCATGGCTGACGCCGGTTCACTTGAACAATCAATCAATAAGCTGGCCTCGCGGGGAGTAACGCATGCCGGCGTGGTACGCCTGTTTGTATCCGGTGAAAGCTGGTACGAGCGCACGCGGCAGATTCTGGGGCTGGAGTCTGGTGCCCCGGAAAAACCGGCATCCGCTGAAGTTGAGCAGGGCGCCCACGTGGGACACGCCGATTCCGCTGAAGGCGGCCATTCGATGAGGTTCTGGCGCATCACCAGTGATATCCGGTTCGCGGTGAGTGGAGAAGGGCTGGCGGAGGCGGACGAAATGGGGGCGGTGCTGGAGACTCGTGCCCGTGATCTGAGTATTGATCCGAACGTGGAGGATGTATTGATTCTGGCCCACGGTCCCGAAGATGATGCTGAAAATGCGCGCTGGATCGAAGATATCAATGCGCGTGCGGAAACTGTGCGCAGGGCACTGCCGTTCAATGAGGTTCACGTGCTGACGCTGCGCGAGGACTGGGCCGGGAAACGTGAGCAGGCGGAACACAATGTTCGGCGATTCGTTCAGGCGTCCACGGAGGCAGGCCGCGAGGCTTTGGTGATCCCTTTTCGGGTGCAGGGATTCGGTCCTTATGAAGACGTGCTTTCAGGCCTGGATTACCGGGCCGATCATCGCGGTCTGGTTCCTCACCGGAACGTGACTCGCTGGATTGAGGCCCAGGCGAGAGCATTGGAGAGCCGGTTGCTTCGGTGAAAAACGGGGCGACCTGCCTTTTTGAGAGGTCAAAAAAACGGCGATGAACTTCATCGCCGTTTTTTTTCTGACTTGCCGGTTCAGTCAATCAGAACTGCCTTAGAACTGCCACAGTGCGCGAACGTAGAATCGTCGGCCGCGTCCGTCGAACACGCCGGCGTCATAGTTCAAGCCGCTGGCTTCACGGTACGGCAACTCCTCGTTGAAGGCGTCCAGCAGGCCTACAACAAAGTTTGTCGTCCCCAGGTTGGCGTTACCCCAGGTATGTGAATAGCGATATTGCATGTCCCACGTATCGTAGCTGGCGACGTCCTTGGTCAATAACGAACGTGTGAAGTCGCTGCCGTTCTGATAGGTGGCGTCATAGGACAGATCCTTGTAGGAGCCGATGTGCCGGTTTATCAGCGTGACTCCGTGATTGTCGCGCTGCCAGCCAAAGGTCAGGTGTCCTTTGTTGTCCGGCAGTGAACGCACCAGGTTGCCGTCGCCGGTGGTGCCGGCGGCGTCGAAAACACCGATATCCAGCAGCCCCAGTTCCAGTCCGGGAACATTGAGCAGCTTGTACTGGCGTACGTGGGTGTAATCGAGGCCCAGACTGAAGCGGCCCCAGTCGTTCTCCCAGTTATAACCCATCCTCACATCCACGCCGTCAGACTCGATTTCACCGGCATTGACCGCGCCGAGTGTCAGCGTGATCAGGCTCGCGGTGGTGACACCGAATGCGCGCTGAATTCCGGGTGCCACATAGCTCCGGGGATCCACCACGCAGTTCGCGCGTTCTTCCGAGTCGCGGCCATACTGTGCTTCGAGCGCCGCGGTATCACAGGCGAAATACGGCTCGGGATACAGGGTTTGAGACGCCGGGATGGAGTCATTGTAAATGTAATTGTCCGGATTCTGGGACGCGGCAATGAAGGCATCGATTTCCGGCTGCAACGCGGAGATCGGGGGTTGCGGCAACACGCGGTCGCTAACCTCGAAACGCCAGAAATCGGCGCCGATGCTCAGGCCGTCCAGTTGACCCTGCGGTGTCCAGAGGAAACCGGTACTGTAGGTATCGGCATACTCGTTACCGACATCCGGAGCGGGTCCGCCCAGGGTATACGTAAATCCGGGAATCGCGTTCTCGTTGGTCGGTGGCAGTAAACCCGCCCGCACATCTTGGTTACGAATGGGATCGCGGAATGTCGCACCGGCCGCTTCCAGCCCTTCAAACACGATGGCGATATTCGGAGCCCGGAACGACTGGGACCAGGAACCGCGCAGCAGCAGCGTTTCAACCGGACGCCAGCTTAGCGCCAGTTTGGGCGACAGTTCAGCGCCGATTTGTCCGCCGTAATCTTCATAGCGCAGGGCAACCTGGCTTTCCACATTGTCCCAGAAGGGCAGCGAGAATTCGGCAAACACCGCCTTGACTTCACGGGTGTGATCATAATTGTAAGCGCAGTTGGAGCAGTCGAAATTATTACTCACGTAATGATACTCGTTCGGCACCCCGTTCTCGTCGTAATCAAGAATCCGCGACGGCAGGCCGGGCAGGTTCATCTGAGCCGCGCGGGAATGCGCGGTGCGTTCACGGTATTGCCCACCGAGGGCGAAAGCAGCCGTGCCGCCACGCATTTCCATCAGTTCTCCGGAAACCACGGCGTCAAACACCATCAGCTTGTTACGCTTGTCCCTGACATTTATTTCTTCGTTCATCCAGTCCATGAGTTCACGGCTGTTGCCGAGTTCGGGATTGGTCAGTGAGCTCAGGTAGGGATTGTAGAACTCGCAACCTCCCTGGCCGTGATTATTACTGGTCAGTGCGTAGGACAGGTTTTCCCGGGTGGTAAACACAAAGCCGGGGAAGAAGGTCTGGGTAAGGCCCTGGTAGTAGTACTCCCAGATCTGGGGTACGGCGCCACCGAAGGGCCCGGGCTGGTGCCCGAAGTCGAAATCCGGCACGCCATTGGGAGTACAGTTGGGTCCACCCAGTCCGTTGGCGGCGAGTTCAGACCGGTCACGGTTAAAGCTCTTGTAGGTCTGCTCCAGGCTTGAACCGCTCCAGGACGCGCTGAGGTCGTAATTCAACAGCCGCTCGCCCAGCTCAAATTCGCCGCGAAATCCTGCCTGCACACCGGTTGTGTTGGTCCAGGTGGTGTTGTTGTCCGCTCCGGTTCGGGGCAGTCCGTCCCGCACACCCTGATACATGGCGACATTGGGTCCACCATTGGCCGCGGAAATCGGGGCATTGGAAATATCCGCCTCGGTGGGGCGCGTCAGCCCGATATTGGGCGCGAAGAACCCGAGTTCCATGGTCTGGCCAATCGCGTTACCACCATAGGCCGGATTGCGGATATACGCCCCCGGTTGTGCCAGGAACACAGTCGGGCCACGGGACTGGTTGTAACCGTCATCCGCGCGAATGGTTTCCTGGTCGGAATATTGAAAGAAGGAATAGAAATCAACCCCGTTATCGAACGAGTGGTTGAAAGCGCCCGCGATACTGTTCCGCTCCGCTTCCTGGCTGATGTAATTCCATTGGGAATTGTCCTCGCGGCAGGTGCCGCTTCTCTCGCCGCGTTGCTCACGCAGAGTCCCGATCAGCAACGGCGAACCATCATGCGAGTTCACCGTATAGCAGCCCGGGTCGGTATAGACCGCCGAGTCATCACCGTCGTTGGCGAGGTTGTGATCGATCACCTCCTGATTCAGCCAGCCGGGAGCGAGATTTCCGCCGAAGGCCTCGCTGGAAATCAGGGTGCCCGCGGAACCTACCGTACCCAGAAATTGAGAATTTGCATCGAAGTAGTTGCCGTGACGGACCGAGACCGGATCGCGCTCAAAGCGCTCCCCGGACAGCACGAAATGAGTGGCGCCGTCGTCGCTGGCCCAACCCCAGATGGCACTGGCGGTGGCATCGAACAGATCACCCGCGTCTTCAATGCCCTGTATATCGCCGTAGATTTCGAGACCTTCGAACTCGGTACGCATGATCACGTTGACCACACCGGCCACGGCGTCGGCGCCGTAGAGAGCGGAACCGCCATCAGTCAGCACTTCCACACGCTCGGTCATAACCAGCGGAATGGCGTTAAGATCCACAAATTCCCCCCCGCTGCGCGTGTTGGCCGCGGCAGGTACCTGGCGTTTGCCATTGATAAGGGTGAGGGTGGAGTTTTCACCGAGGTTACGGAGGTTGACGTTGGCGGTACCTTCGATTTGACTGTTGTCCCCGGAGCCGGGGTTGGTAATCGACCCGGAGTTTACCTCCAGGTTTTTGATCACATCCCATATAATCGCGGCGCCCTGAGCCTCGATACTTTCTCTGTCCACCACCTGAACCGGTGACGGAGCATCCAGAGGCGTACCCCGGATATAGGACCCTGTTACCAATACTTCTTCGATTTGAGACTCATCCTGATCCTGTGCAAAGGCCGGCAGGCTTGCACCTGCCATCATGACTGCCAGAACGAGTGTTTTACGTTTACCTGAATACGAATTGCGCATTTCTGCCCCCTTATTATAGTAATTCTAAGCTGATGCTTTTGTTATTTGGCTAACAACCAAATATTCGCCGGGGGGTCGACCCTGACCGCGCCAAGTGAAGATTGGCCGGAAGTTGACCGAGTATAGGGCAGTATTTCAGACCACTGCAACCATTAGCTGATCCACGCAGCTAATTTCGTTAATTGGTTCCCCGGGTTTTTGGCCGACAAGTCAATCTGGAGCCCGGGGATTCTGTCCGGAGTTGTCTCAAGTCAATAGGTTGAAACAGCGGTTGGGTTCTACTACAGGGAATTGTTACTCTCAAGGGCCGCGGATCAGTCAATTCACCGCAGCAACCCGCCCGGATGTCTCATGTTTGCGCGATTGTCGCTGTTCCATTTGCTCTTGATGTCCATAGCACTGTTCTTTCTTATCGTCGCGGTGCTGGTCTATTACGACGTACACCTGCAGGTGGTGAGCTTGTTGCAGTGGATGAATAGCCGGAGTCCGGCGATGCAGTGGCTGTTTGTGCTGGTGATGGCGCTTTCCGTGGTGCTGATTCTGCCGGGGGTTATCTTCACACTGGGCGCCGGTTTCGTCTTCGGTGTGTTCAAAGGCGCATTATTTGTAGTGATCGGTACTACGATAGGGGCGGTGACAGCCTTTGTGATTGCCCGCTATCTGTTTTCGCATCGTGTCGGCATCTACCTGCTTTCCCATCCGCGTCTCAAGGTCATTGACGACCGCACTTCCAGCGAGGGCTGGAAGCTGATACTGGCCACCCGGCTGGTGCCGCTGTTTCCGTTCAAGTTGTCCAATTATTTTTTTGGGCTGACCCGCTTCAGCCTCAGGGATTTCGCTCTCGGTACCGGCCTGGGCATCATTCCGTACTCGTTCCACAATGTGTATGTGGGCTCGATAGCCGCCAGTCTGACTGAACTTGGGCAGGTGGAGGCGCGTACGCCGGTTCAGTGGACCTTCTACGGGCTCGGATTTGTACTCACTGTTGCCGCGCTACTGTATTTCCGCCGACTCGCCCATCGGGTGCTGGCGGAAGCCGGCATGGAGGGTCAATTCGCCGGCAATCAAACCCCGGTTGAATCCGGTCAACCACAGGACAAGTCAAAAGATGGCAAGGAGTCATGATGCCCTGGATGAAATGGCTGCCCTGGCGCTTCATAGTACGTTATATCGCCCGCGCCCACGGATTTCTCGACCCGCTGCCGGTGCTGGCCAGCCTGCGGCGTTTCGCGGAACCCTCAGAGGTGGCCGAACCCCTCGAATTGTTAAGGGCGGGGGTGGTATTCCACGCGCGCGGACTGATAAACAGTCGTGTCATACAGCACAATCTGGACTGGATATGGCCTTACTGGATTGAGGAACAGTTCAATCCTTACAGCAACGCCTTCGTGCCACGCGCCTTCTCGCTGACCCATGTCAACCTCACTTATCGCAACTGGACGGCTGTGGGGCATCCCGACTGCTTCCATATGCCGGTTGTGGACCCGCGCGGACTCCTGACACCGCATTATGACGGCTGGTCCGTGGATGCCGCGATTGTGACGGACGACGGAGAAAATCTGATACCCAGCCGCCAGACTGAAGTTGCGCAGCACCTCGATACCATTGATGGACTGGCGGTTGTTACCCGTTGTACCGCGCAAGGGATGCAACTGCTGAACCAGGCATCAGTGCGGGTCAGCGACGGGGAACCGGAGTCGGTTTCGGTCATTGAGGCGCGCAGCGACCGGGACGGATGGTTGATGATTTTGTTGCGGCCCTATAATCCTGAAGGAGTCAGTTTCATTCATGAGGCGGGTTTGTCGCGCGATCGCAGGCGCTGGGTGGTGGACGACAAATTTGACGTTCGATTCAGCGAACCCGCCGAACGTCATCATCTGTCTGAATACCGCGCCGGTGATGTCTACACTCATTACAACGAACTGGAAGACACAATCCATGGCATCTGCAGCGTGGGCCTCGTCACCGCGGCCGCCCTGTACAGGGTGCGGGCGGGCGTACCCCGCAGGATGGAAGTCGTGGTGCCGCTGGCCTTGGGCGATATCGGTGCGGAACAAGGCAGCAGCATCGGCAATGAAAACTTCCAGAACCTGAGCTGGAGTCAGGAATTACAGGGACGTTGCCAACTCTCTGTGCCCGATCCGCTTTACCAGACCTTGTATGACGCCGCGCTGAGAACGCTGGTGCTGTTGTCACCCGAGGATGTGTTTCCCGGTCCGTATACCTACAAGCGTTTCTGGTTTCGTGATGCCGCTTATATGGTCAATGCGCTGCTTTGCACCGGCTTTGTCGAGCGGGCTGAACGCGCGCTGAACTGTTTCCCCGGCCGCCAGGCGCTGGATGGCTATTTTCATTCCCAACAGGGTGAATGGGACGCCAACGGTGAAGTGCTGTGGATTATGGAACGATTCTGCCGATTAACCGGACGCCGGCCGACGGACGGCTGGCACACCGCCATCAAGCGAGGCGCTCGCTGGATCTGCCGCAAACGGCGCGCCAATCCGAAGAAAAGTGCCTTGTACGGCTTGTTGCCGGCAGGCTTCAGTGCCGAACACCTGGGTCTGAACGACTATTACTACTGGGATAATTTTTGGGGCATTGCCGGGCTGCGGTCCGCAAGCCGGTTATGCGGCCAGACCGGCTATCCGGAGTTGGAAAAAGAGTTTGAAGAAGAGGCGGACGCCTATCAGTCCGTTGTGGATGAAAGCCTGGCACAGGCTGAGCGGCGTCTCGGCCGGCCGGCCATGCCTGCCGCGCCCAGCCGACGCCTTGATCCGGGCGCCATCGGCTGCGTGGTTGCCGGGTATCCTCTGCAACTTTACGACAGTAATGATCCCCGGCTGATGGACACCGCAGACTATCTGATCGACAACTGTTTCGTCGGCGGCGGCTTTTTTCAGGACATGGTGCATTCAGGCATCAACGCCTACCTGACGCTCCATGTTGCCCAGTTGTTGCTGCGGGCGGGAGACGGTCGCTACTTCGGTTTGATGCAATCGGTGGCTGAAATGGCTTCGCCCACCGGGCAGTGGCCGGAAGCCATTCACCCTCGCACCGGAGGCGGCTGCATGGGTGACGGTCAGCACGGATGGGCGGCGGCCGAATGGGCGATCATGATCCGTGAGTGCTTTGTGCGTGAAAAGCATAACGGGCTGATTCTCGCATCGGGTATTGCCCGGCGATGGCTTGAGACCGATGAGCTCATACATTTCGGCCCGGCACCCACGCCCTACGGCGCGGTGACGGTAACGATCACAACGGTTGAGCAGGACAGCGCCACCGTGCGGGTGGCGTGGCGAGGGGAGTGGTTCGATGCCGCGCCGGAAATTGACGTACGGCTGCCTGGGTACGCGCCCGTCATCGCCGAGCCGCAGCAGAATCAGGTGGAAATCAAACTGAATAAACCGGGAAACGACTGATGAAAAACGAACGGTAGAAAGGGAGCCATACCAACAGGAAGCACTATGAACATTGTCATGTTTACCAATACCTATCTGCCCCACGTGGGCGGAGTCGCGCGCTCGGTTGAAGCGTTCACCACCGAATACCGGAAACGGGGTCACCGCGTACTGATCGTTGCCCCGGAGTTTGAGGATCAGCCGGAAAACGAGGAGGACGTGGTTCGGGTGCCGGCGATATTGAACTTCAACGGCAGCGATTTTTCTGTCGCACTGCCCCCGTTCGGCATAATCCGTGAAAGGCTCAACCAGTTCAGGCCTCATATCGTTCATTCCCATCATCCGTATCTGCTGGGAATGACTGCTGTACGCGTGGCCCGGTTCCGGGAACTGCCGGTGGTTTTCACCCACCACACGCTTTACGAACAGTACATTCATTACCTGCCGGGAGACTACACCGGCATGAAACAGTTCGTTATTGAACTGGCGACACGCTATGCCAACCTCACCGATCAAGTGATCGCGCCCAGTGAAAGCATTATGGAACTGTTGCGACAGCGCAATGTGACGCTACCGATTACTGTCATTCCCACCGGTGTTCAGCTTGAGTTGTATGCGCAAGGCAACGGGGCGGCATTTCGCAAGCGCTATGGGATTCCGCGGGACGCCTTTGTCGTCGGTCATCTGGGCCGCCTGGCTCACGAAAAAAATCTGGGGTTTCTGTCCGATGCTGTGGCGGAATTTTTGCGGCGCAGGGAAAACGCTCACTTTCTGGTTATTGGTACCGGTCCGGCGGAGCAGCAGATGTCTGCCGTGATGAGCGCCGCCGGGTTAAGTGATCGCCTGCATCTGGCGGGCCTGATGGAAAACAAGCAGGAACTGGCGGATGCCTATCATGCGATGAATGTTTTCGCCTTTGCTTCGCGCAGTGAAACCCAGGGCATGGTGCTGAGTGAAGCCATGGCCGCGGCCGTTCCCGTGGTGGCGGTCGATGCCTCCGGAGTCAGGGAAGTAGTGCAGGACGGAGACAACGGATTCATGCTGGAACAGGAAGATCGGGTTGCCTTCGCGGACAGACTGGCGCGCATCGCGGATCTCCCGCCACGGGAATATGAACGATTCAAAAAGGGCGCCTTGCGTACCGCCGATGAATTTTCCCTGTCGCGTTCCGCCGACAAGGCATTGGCCTGCTACGACCGTCTTTGCAGCCAGCCATTTCAGCCACGCACTGAAGAATATCGGCAGTGGCGCCGGGTCATGCGTCTGGTCAAGGCCGAGTGGGAGATTCTCGAAGGGCTCGCCGCCGCCGCCAATATATCCCTTTCGGACAGATCCAACCCGATGAAACACTGACTGGAGCTTGGGGAACCTGTGACTAAACTTCAATGCTCAACCTGAGTCCGGCAATGTTGGTATACGCAATCCCTGATTGTTATATGGAACGCCCGTGCTAGGTCGGCTGGAAAACCGCTGGCGCCGGCTGCGCACGCGCTTCAGTCTCAGCGAATGGCTGGCGCGCTGGCTCAAGGTTCCTGCAACCGAGCCGGCGCAGACGGCCAACGGCCTTTTGATGCTGCAGATCGACGGGCTGTCGTACCGCGAACTTGAAAAAGCGATGGAAAGAGGAGAAATGCCGTTTCTGACGCATCTGCTGAAGTCAGAACACTATCGCTTGTATGAACAGTATGCGGGGGTTCCCAGTACCACACCGGCTTATCAGGCGGCACTGCTCTATGGAGTGGAACAGGCGGTTCCAGGTTTCAATTTCTATCACCGGGGTATGGGGCGCCTGGTGCGCATGTTCGAGCCGGGTTCGGCGCTGGAGGTGGAGGCGTGGCTGAACCGGCAGTTGGGTCAAGACAAAAGCGATCCTCACAACCGGCCGCTGTTGGATGGCGGCAGTTCCTACAGTGACAATTTCACCGGTGGCGCCAACGAACCCCATTTTTGCCCCAGCGCGGCCGGGTGGGGGCCTTCGTTGCGCGAGACCCGGTTATTTGTACGGGCGTTCTTTATTATTGCCAATGTGTTCAGTCTGGTGCGCGCGCTGATTCTGATGGTGGCTGAGCTGTTCCTGGCGTTCTGGGATTTTGCCCGCGGTGTTACCGCAGGCAAGGATCTTATGGGTGAGCTCAAGTTCATACCCACTCGCGCACTCATCGTTATTCTGCTGCGCGAACTGGTGGCGCTTGGCGTGAGGATAGATCTGGCCCGCGGACTTAAAATCATTCACGCCAACCTGCTCGGTTACGACGAACAGTCGCATCGGCGTGGGCCGGGTTCGCAATTCGCTCACTGGACCCTGAAGGGTATCGACTGGACCATCGCCCGGCTCTGGCACGCGGCGCAAAGAGCGGGTTCGCGGCATTATGACATCTGGATTTACTCCGACCATGGTCAGGAGAGTGTAACTCCTTATACCAAATTGCATAATCGCTATTTCAGCGATGCCGTTGTGGAGGTGATCAGCCGCTTTCACGAGGGCGAACTGGGCTTTCACACCAGTGGGCAACAGAGCGTACAGCTTCATCGTGCCCGTTATATGGGGGGCAGCCTGTTCGGCCGTGAACTGTTCCACATTCGCGACGGCAGTCATGATAACTCCCCGAGGACACCAGACCTTTCCATCGCATCGCTGGGCCCCCTTGCTAATCTTTACTACAAACCCGGCCTGGGCGAGGAAAAAGCGGAAAAAATTGCACGCGCGCTGGTGACAGACGCCGGTGTGCCGATAGTGCTGCGGCAAATTGTGCCGGTTGAGGGCGAGACTCAGGTTCGTCGGGCGACTGTCTGGACTATCGAAGGCAGGTATGAATTGCCTCGGGATGCTGTTCAGGTGCTGGGTAAGGATCATCCCTTCGCCGAAGAGGCCGCGTTTGATCTGGCGCGGCTGACACACCATGTCCATTCCGGTGAATTCCTGTGCTGTGGCTGGCGGAAATCACAGGAAACCCTGACATTCGCCGAGGAAAACGGCGCGCATGGTGGCCCGGGAAGCCGCGAAACGAGGGCTTTTGCACTCCTCCCCGCCGATATACCCCTGCTGCCTGCCAACAGAACCTACACACGTCCGGTGGAACTGCGCAGGGCGGCGATAGATTTTCTCCACAAAACGCCTGGCGAGCAAATGCAGCAGGAGGAGAGGGCCGCCGGCACGATCAGAATCATGACCTATAATGTGCATAGCTGTATTGGCATGGACGGTAAAATATCGCCGTGGCGTATTGCCCGTATTATTGCCCGTTACGAACCGGATGTCGTGGCGCTGCAGGAACTCGACATCGGCCGTTCTCGCACCGACCTGCTGGACCAGGCTCACATCATCGCGAGATACCTGCAGATGGAATATCGCTTCCACCCCTCGTTCAGAGTACGAGAGGGGAAATACGGCAATGCCGTGTTAAGTCAACACCCCATGGAGTTGGTAAAGGCGGAGAAGTTACCTGGGCTTGGCGGCAAGCCTGACATGGAACCCCGGGCGGCTATCTGGGTGAAGGTGGATTTCAAGGGACGCCCGATTCATCTGATCAACACTCACCTGGGTTTGCGCCAGGCGGAGCGGTTGCGCCAGGTGGAGGCGCTTCTGGGTGAGAAATGGCTGGGCAACCGGCCAGTGGACGGGCCCTGTATTCTTTGTGGTGATTTGAACCTGTCTCCTTTCTCGCCGGTTTACCGGCTGTTGTCCAGGGGCCTGAAAGATGTACAGAAGTCACTGCGCGGACATCTGCCGCGAGCCACATTTTCTTCGCGTTTTCCCAGCGCACGACTTGACCATGTGTTTGTTGACGGCGCCATGAGCGTGAGTAAAATTATCACTCCAAATACGGAACTGGTCCGCCAGGCTTCCGATCACCTTCCCCTTGTCGTCGACCTTGAGCTTTGAACATATCTTCAATGTCATGAGGCTAAGGTAAATTTGTAAGGTGTTTCAGGTAATCTACTTAGGGTATTTCACCGATACGATCCATCACCTTTTCGCTGTAACCTAGACAATCGCATCAGCACGGTTGTAGCAGGAGGTTTTATGGAGCATCGCAACGGTTCGCGGATACCGGTTTGCCTGAATGTCTCTCTCTGGAAGGGAGGGAAAAATCTGGGCTGGTATTGCGCCAGGGATATTGGTCCCGGCGGGCTGTCGATAAAAGGAGCATTGCCGGAGTTACGTCTTAATTCCCTCGTGAAGGTTTCTATTGAGACAGTACAAAATAACCGGTTTCAGTTGCTTGATTACCGGGCTCTGGTAGTCCACAAGAATGTCAGCAGCATGGGCTTCATGTGGACTGATTACGAAATTTCCTTACCCATGATAATTCCGGAAGCCATCAGGCGGGCGGCATGAGCTTGTCTTGACTGTCCGCAGCGACCCTTTCGCCTGGATGCAGAAGGCATTCGTGGTGTCTGAAGCGGGGCGCAGAGAACAACATAAACTCATTGTTCCAAACGGGAGTATGTCAAAGTGGGTGATGAAAACATTCTGTTACTCGACAAGCTTCGCGGTGACAAGGTTGGTTGTCACAGTTGCATCAGGAGGTCCTTCTGTCCCGCCTATGAGTTGGGTACTGCCCAGACGGACGATTCCAGTTGCCGCATCCTGCATCACAAACCTATTCACCAGGGGCAGCACGTATTTCGCGCCGGGGATGAGTTCGACGGCTTTTATGTCGTTCGTTCCGGCTTTTTCAAGTCGTATTCCGTGGATCGCGAAGGTGAATCCGAGATAACCGGGTTCTATCTGCCAGGTGAGGTTTTTGGGCTGGAGGGCATCGAAACCGGTATCCACAACTGCAATGTGAAGGCCCTCGATACCGGTACTTTGTGCAAAATTCCGTTTTCTCAGTTTTCGGAACATTCGGCCAGCCACCATTTGATGACCCTGTCGCTGTTGAAGATCATGGGGAAAGCTATTTCCCGCAATCACAAGGTTATTTTCTCACTCAGCAAAATGAACGCAAGGCAGCGCTTCGCCGGATTTCTGATCGATATCGTTGAGCGTTTCCAGCAACACGGATTTGAAGGCAAGGATCTTACCTTGCGCATGTCGCGGGCGGACATCGCCAACTACCTCGGCCTGGCCGTGGAAACGATCAGTCGCTTGTTTACGCGCTTTCAGTCGATGGGCATTCTGAATGTCGACCGTCGTTATTTACAGATTTACGACATGGATGCACTCCACGATATTGTCAACGAGAATTTCCATGATGAAGCGCTGCTGGACCGGGTGGGTTGAGCGGTTTGGATCCTTCGGTTCTGATTACGGAGAAATATTTATGAGCAAAAATCAGCACAACGATGAAGAAATGTACACCGTCAGGCTGTATCAATATGTCAAACAGCAATTTGAAGCTCTCGCCACAGAAGAGGAAAACGGCGATGAAATATCTGTCTGCCTGAACGATGGTCGGGGTTCCGGCGAGGTGGATTCCTATCCTGACATTTAATCCAACCGGGGAGTATCAGAAACCTGTAATATGTATACCAGCCGGTACGTAAGCCGACTCACCAAAAACACGCTGGCTCTCATTCTCGCCGGGGGTCGCGGATCAAGACTGAAAGACCTGACGCTGTGGCGCGCCAAGCCCGCTGTTCCTTTTGGCGGGCAGTTCCGCATAATCGATTTTCCGCTTTCAAACTGCGTCAATTCCGGCATTCGCCGGATGGCGGTGCTGACCCAGTACAAGGCCCATTCACTGTTGCGTCATATCCAGCAGGGCTGGGGCTATATGCGTGGCGAACTGGGTGAGTTTGTGGAACTGCTGCCGGCGCAGCAACGCATTGAGAATTCCTGGTATAGCGGTACCGCCAACGCGGTCTACCAGAATCTTGATATCCTGCGCAGTCACAATCCGGAGTTCGTGCTTATTCTGGCCGGCGATCATGTCTATAAGATGGATTATGGGCCGATGTTGGCCTTTCATGTGGAGAACCACGCTGATTTGACCGTGGGCTGCATTGAAATTCCGCTCAGCCAGGCCAGCGCCTTTGGTGTGATGAATATCGACGATGATAACCGGATACAGTCTTTCAGTGAAAAGCCTTCCCGGCCTCAGCCTATGCCCGGCAGTGATGACACGGCGCTCGGCTCGATGGGCATCTACATCTTCAGCAAGGAATTTCTGATCGAGCAGTTGATAAAGGATGCCGAGGAAGGCGAACGGTCGAGTCACGACTTTGGCAGGAATATTATCCCCGCCGCTATCGGCAAGTTCAATGTGGTGGCCTTTCCGTTTCGTTCCCGGGGCGCGGGTACCCAGGCGTACTGGCGCGATGTAGGTACGCTGGATACCTACTGGGAAGCCAATCTGGAACTGATAGAAGTCACACCGGAACTGAACCTGTACGACAAGGAGTGGCCGATCTGGACATACCAGGAACAGAATCCTCCCGCAAAGTTTGTATTCGATGAAAATACTCGTCGAGGCATGGCGGTGGATTCGATGGTTTCCAGTGGTTGTATTATTTCCGGCGCGTCTGTACGGCACTCACTGTTGTTCAGCAACGTCACTGTCAACGCCGGTTCGACCATAGAGGACTCGGTCATCTTGCCGAATGTCAAAATCGGTAAAAATTGCCGGATCACCAAGGCTATTATCGACAAGGGGGCGGAATTGCCGGATGGCACAATCATCGGAAGCAACCAGACGCAGGATGCGGAACGTTTCTACGTGACTCCCGAGGGTATCGTGCTGGTCACCCCTGACATGCTGGGCCAGAAGCTTCATTTCGCCTGTTAGTGCCCTTGAATTTCATTGTTTCTGCCGGATTTAACTCGCCGATCAGACAGGAGGCATCGTCATGGAAGTACCACTACAGATCAGTTGGCGCGACATGGAAAAGTCCGAGGCGCTGGAAGCAGACATCCGCCGCCGCGCGAAAAAGCTGGAGGAATTTTTCCAACCCATTATCAGTTGTCGCATTATGGTGGAAAAACCCCATGGTCAGCACCACAAGGGTAATCTTTACCATATACGTATCGACCTGAAGGTCCCTGACAAGGAAATTGTCGTTATCCGGGACCCGGCGGACAACCATGCTCACGAAGACGCTTATGTCAGTGTGCGCGATGCATTCGACGCCACCAAGCGCCAGTTGCAGGATTACGCCAGGGTGCGCCGCGGTGAGAACAAGCAACATGATGTGTTGCACAACGCCAAGGTGGTACGGCGGTTCCCGGCACAGGATTACGGCTTTTTGCTGACGCCGGACGGCCGCGACATCTACTTTCACCGCAATGCGCTGATGGATGGTGACTTTGATATGCTCGATGAAGGCACCGAGGTGAGCTACGCGGAGGAAATGGGCGACAAGGGACCCCAGGCCAAACGTGTGCTTCTGGGAAAACACAAAAACCCCGGGGTCGGTGGCGAATGATTCTCATTATCGTGGGGGTCAGGGGGGGGGGGGGGGGGGGGGG
>JBBDLF010000017.1:0-18826 GCA_040879025.1 Pseudohongiellaceae bacterium | reverse complement strand
GGTGGCGAATGAGAATCATTCGCCACCGACCCCCATGTACACGTTCAGGTACTTGTCAGCGCTGCGCTGCCAACTAAAATCGCGGCTCATGGCTCGCCGGGAAATCTGACGCCACACGGGTTGATCGGTATAGAGTTGAAGGGCATGGTTCAGTGTTGATTCCAGTTCCGATACGTCCAGGGTGTTGAAAACGAACCCGGTTGCTGAATTGTCGGCGATGGTTTCCGGTGTGGCGTTAACCACCGTATCGGCAAGGCCGCCGGTGCAGCGTACCAGCGGCAACGTGCCGTAACGGAGACTGTAAAGTTGGTTCAGGCCGCAGGGTTCGTACCGTGACGGCATCAGAAAGATATCCGCTCCCGCTTCAATCTGATGAGCGAGTCCCTCATCATAGCTTCTATTGAAATAGATTTTGTCACTGTACATTGAGGCTAATCGTTCCAGTTCTGCCTCGAACTCCTCATCGCCGTTTCCGAGTATTACCCACTGGACCCGTCGGCCGTTCATCCTGTTCAACAGCGCAATGACCAGGTCAATTCCTTTTTGCGATACCAGTCGGCTGATAAGTCCGACGATAGGGATGGAACTGTCTATCGGCAAACCGGTTTCCCGCTGCAGGGCAATTTTGTTAATTCGCTTGTCGTCCAGTGTGTCGCTGCTGTACTGGTGAGCAATGAGGCGGTCAGTTTCCGGATTCCAATTGGCATAGTCGACCCCATTGAGAATGCCCTCCAGTTGATCACGTCGGGAATGGAGAACCCCCTCCATACCGCAGCCCAGGTCCGGCGTTAGAACTTCCTCTCGGTATCGCGGGCTCACGGTAGTCATTTTGTCAGCAAACATCAATCCGGCCTTCAAAAAAGAGAAACGGCCGTAATACTCCACCCCGTCAATTGACCACCATCTTGCGGGAAGCTGCAACTGATCAAATGCCTTGCGGTCGAAAATTCCCTGATAAGCCAGATTGTGAATGGTAAACACCGAAGCCGGAGCGGATTGTCCTGCTTCGCCCGCCAGGTGTTTGATCAGGCCGGGGACCAACCCTGTCTGCCAGTCATTGCAGTGTACAACGTCCGGCTGCCAGGTCAGGCCGCAACGGTTGATTGCCACTTCCGCGACGGCCCGGTCAAACTGCCCGTAACGCAGCGCATTATCCGGCCAGTCCTGCTGCTTCTCGTTCACATAAATGCCGCCGTCGCGCTGGTATAACTGCGGCGAATTGAACACCAGCAACCGTTCCCCCGAGCCAGGCATCCGGGCTTCCAGCAAACTGCCGCCGGCGCTGAAAACCGGATCAGTGAAGCGGTGCACGATTTTGGCATGAGGCAAATGCGATAGCACTGAAGGATAGCCGGGGATCATCAAAGTGACTGCGGCACCTGACAATTGCAGCGCGTGGGGCAGGGCATAGGAAACGTCGGCGAGACCACCGGTCTTGACCAAAGGATAAAGTTCGCTGCTTACAAACAAAATCTGCGACGTTGCGCCAGCCATCAGGCGTTGTTCCTTTAACTTAATTCTCCAAGCGGAAGCGTCATTCCAACCGTTGCAGAATGATTCCGGCCAGCGGCGGCAGCGTGATGGAAAGCGAATGACCCTGAGTCAGATAGGGCTGTTCGCTCGCCACCATTTCAAAATCGTTGTCACGCGTCGGGTCTTGATAATTGCTGCCGCCGTACACATCGGAATCAGAATTGAAGATCACCCGGTATTTCCCCGCGGCGGGAATGGGTACAAGGTAGTTGTTTCTTGGAATGGGCGTGAAGTTGAGGAGAACCGCCAGAAAATCATCGTCGCTGCGCCGCACATAGCTGAGAATGGATTGGGTGTTGTCATGGCAATCGAGCCAGTCGAAACCTTTTGGTTCAAAATCGTATTGATGCAAGGCGGGATAGTCGCGATACAGTCCGTTGAGATCGGACACCAGCACCTGCATGCCGTGGTGGCCGGGACTCCCGGTCAGATCCCAGTCGAGTTGCTGATTGTGGTTCCACTCATTTTCCTGGGCAAATTCTCCACCCATGAACAGCAGCTTGTTGCCCGGATGGGTAAAAAACCATGTAAACAGAAGACGCAGGTTGGCGAGTTGTTGCCAGCGATCACCCGGCATTTTGCGCAACAGGGAGCGCTTGCCGTGCACCACCTCATCATGAGACAGCGGCAAAATAAAATTTTCGGTGTAGGCATACAGCAGGCTGAAGGTCAGCTTGTCGTGGTTGTATTGCCTGTATATCGGATCAAGGCCCGCGTAGGCCAGCGTATCGTTCATCCAGCCCATATTCCATTTCAGACTGAACCCCAAACCGCCAACATAAACCGGTCGCGATACCATCGGCCATGCAGTGGACTCTTCCGCCATCACCAGAGCCCCGGGGAAGTCCCGGTGCATGGTCATGTTAACCTGTCTGAGAAAGTCGATGGCTTCAAGGTTTTCATTGCCGCCGTATTCATTCGGCGACCACTCGCCGTGTTTGCGTGAATAGTCCAGATAAAGCATGGACGCCACCGCGTCCACTCGCAGCCCGTCAAAGTGAAATTCACTGAGCCAGTACCAGGCGCTGGAGAGCAGAAAACTTTTCACTTCATTGCGGCCGTAATCGAAAATCAGTGTGCCCCAGTCTTTGTGTTCGCCCCGCTGCGGATCACGATGTTCATAAAGTGGTGTGCCGTCGAAAAACGCCAGCGCGTGCTCGTCGCGGGGAAAATGCCCCGGCACCCAGTCGAGAAACACGCCAATTCCGTTCTGGTGGCAATGGTCTACCAGGTAGCGCAGATCATCGGCGCTACCGTAACGCCGCGTCGGGGCAAAGTAACCCGTAGTCTGGTATCCCCAGGAACCGTCAAAGGGATGCTCGGTGACCGGCATAAACTGGATATGTGTAAACCGTTGCGACTTCACGTAGTCCACCAGTTCCGTCGCGATGTCACGGTAGTTGGGAGCCTGGTCACCCTGGTCGCCACCGCGCCGCCACGACCCAAGATGCAACTCGTAGATTGACATGGGCTGATGCAACCAGTCGCGCTCCGCCCGGTCGTCCAGCCATGGCTGATCCAGCCATTCGTGACTGGATGGTGGCGCGACCATCGATGCCGTTTGTGGCGGCGTTTCATAGAGCTGCCCATAAGGGTCAGCCTTGATGAACAGCTTGCCCGAGTCGCGGTTACGAATTTCGTATTTGTAACAGGCGCCAATTTGCGCGGCGGGTATAAATAGCTCCCACACGCCGCTGGTACCGAGACTTTTCATCGGATGCACGCGCCCGTCCCAGTGGTTGAAATCGCTCACTACGGAAATGCGCTCCGCATTGGGAGCCCAAAGACTGAAGCGCACCCCCTCTATGCTGTCCCGCGTTTGCGGAACAGAACCGAGATAGTGCCAGGCCTGACAACACCTGCCTTGGGAAAAACCGTGCAATTTTTCGTTGGTGATTTGCGGGAAAAAGCTGTAGGCGTCAACAAAAGTGAACTCGGTGTCGTCCGGATTCACTTGGGTAAAGCGCGGGTGCTGTTGAATGTCCGCCGCGTCGCCACGCCATTGAAACACGCCTGTTCGTTCCAGGTTGTCCATGTGCGCCGGCCCGTCCTGTGTATGAATCAGAAGTGCCTTGGCACCAGGTCGGTAAACACGAACGGTGCAACCCGAATCTGATCGATGGCGGCCCAGAATGGCGTAAGGATCGTGAAGGCGCGCACCGCACAGTGCGTTGAGATCCCGCCGCAGGGAAATGTCGATGCTCACCGGTGGCCGTGAGTGAGTTCTGGAAAGCGCCAAGTTGAGAATTTCCTGTTTCGCCGGCTGATGATGATTGCGTGAATTCAAAAAACAGTCTAGAAATCCGACTGGGCAGTGGTCTTGACCAAGGTCAACTGGAAGGCGGAATAATTCTCTAGTATTTGTCTGTGGAGTAGCTCAGGAGGAGCTGACATGACAAGCACATCAATGCGCGTGGTTTTTTGCTGGCATATGCACCAGCCCTGTTACCAGGATCAGTTGGGCCATCGCTACAAGCTGCCGTGGGTATATTTGCATGCCATCAAGGATTACACCGACATGGCCAATATCCTGGAGTCCATTCCGCGAGCGAAGGCGGTCATCAATTTCTGCCCCGTATTGCTCGAACAGATAGAAGACTACGACCTGCAGATTCGCGAATTTCTGAACCAAAACATTCCGCTGAAGGACGAACTGCTGGCCCTGCTGACGGAAACCGCGCTGCCGGTATCGGTTGAGGATCGAAGGGAAATCATAGAAAACTGCCTGCGCGCCAACGAGCATCGCCTTATACACCCGCACAAACCGTATGCCGCGCTGGTGGATCTGGCAAAGAAGGTCAAACTCAATGAAATGCCTTTGAGCTATCTGGACGAGCAGTTTTTCTTTGATCTGCTCACCTGGTACCACCTTGCCTGGCTGGGCGAAACGGTACGCCGGTCTGATTCGCGCGTCGCGTCACTGATGGCGAGGCAGACCGATTTTACGCACCGCGATCGCATACTGTTACTGCAGATCATGGGCGAGCTGATCGGCAATATCATACCCAAATACCGTCATCTTGCTGACATGGGCCAGATTGAATTGAGCGTGACACCCTATACACATCCCATGCTGCCTCTGTTGCTGGATACCGACTGCGCGCGTGAAGCGGAACCCGCGGTGACGTTGCCGGAGCTGAAATATCCCGGAGGTCAGGAGCGAGTGGAATGGCAGATGCGCAAGGCGGTGGAGAGCTTCCGACATTACTTCGGTCGCGACCCGGTGGGTTGCTGGCCGTCCGAAGGCGGCGTCAGCGAAGCGGTGCTGGACCTGCTTGACCAGCAGAATTTCAAATGGGTCGCCAGCGGCGGCAATGTGTTACATAACAGTCTTCAGGCCAATGATGTCGAAGTTGAGCAGATTCACCGAGCGTTTCAGCTAGGCGATAACCCGATACGCTGCTTTTTTCGCGATGATAAAATGTCCGACCTGATCGGCTTTACCTACTCTGACTGGCATGGGGATGATGCGGCGGATAATCTGCTGGATCATCTGCATTCAATGCAGAAATCCGGCAACGAAGGTGGCGATCAGGTAGTTTCCATCATTCTCGATGGAGAGAATTGTTGGGAGTATTATCCAAATAACGGATTTTATTTTTTAACCGCATTGTATAAAAAACTTGTCAGGCATCCGGAAATCAAGATGACCACTTTTTCCGAGTGCCTGAACGAAAAAATTGCACCGCAAAACCTGGACAAACTGGTGGCGGGAAGCTGGGTCTTCGGAAACTTTTCCACCTGGCTGGGCAACCCGGACAAAAACCGAGCCTGGGATCTGCTGTGCAAAGCCAAATCCGAAGTCGATCGCGTGTTCAGTGAATCGCAATTGGATCCGCAGGCACGCGAGCGCATAGAGAGGCAACTGGCCATCTGCGAAGGCTCCGACTGGTTCTGGTGGTATGGCGACTATAATCCGGCGTCCTCTGTACGTGATTTTGATGCGTTGTCCCGGCTGCATCTCAGTAACCTGTACGCCTTGCTCGGACTTGATGCGCCGCGCGAACTGATGCAAGTGATATCAGCGGAATCCGGCGAGGATACGGAACGCAAGGTGGAACTGCATGGCGTGATGCGCCGAAGCCAGCAAAGCTGAAATGTTCATTCAGTACAAGGACAGACATGTATAAAGTTCGCCTTCGGCAATGCGGTGTATTGCTTCATCCTACTTCGCTTCCGGGTAACGGTCGTTATGGCAATCTGGGCAGCGAAGCCTATCGGTTCATAGATTTTCTCGCCGCTGCAGGTATCGGATGGTGGCAGGTATTGCCGCTGGGCCCCACCGGATCCGACCTGTCGCCTTATCACAGCTTGTCGGCGTTTGCGGGTAATCCGCGCATGATTTCATTGGCCGAAGCCGTCCGCATGGAGGGAATGGGACAGCTAGAGGCACCCGATGTCGATTATGACGATGAGGAAGCGTTCCGGGCCGGCGTGTTCGGCTTGCTGGATGTCTTTATGAACCACAGCGATCCGGCGCTGCAACGGGAGTGCGAGATTTTCTGTGACGAGAACCGCTACTGGCTCGAAGACTACGCGCTGTTTACGAGCCTGCGTTTGCTTCACAACGGCAAGCCCTGGACCGCCTGGCCGGAGCCCATCAAGAAACGCGACAGGCAAGCCCTGGAAGAAGCGGCCCATCAACTCGGTGATGATATTGCGCGTGTGCGGTTTGAACAGTTTCTGTTTTTTCGGCAGTGGAGTCGTCTGCGGAAGTATGCGCGCACCCGCCGTGTGTCGCTGATGGGAGACATGCCCTTTTTTGTTGCACACGACAGCGCTGAAGTCTGGGCCTCGCAAAAATCGTTCGATCTTGACGACGGCGGATCGCCGCGCACGGTGGCCGGAGTGCCGCCTGATTACTTTTCAGAAACCGGTCAGCGATGGGGTAATCCGCAATTCAACTGGCAGTCGCTGGAACAAGAAAAATTCGGCTGGTGGCGCAATCGCATCAAGCACCTGCTGGATTGTTTTGACCTCATCCGGATCGATCACTTTCGCGGGTTTGATGCTGTTTGGGAGATCCCTGCCGCGGAAAAAACGGCGGTTTCCGGACGATGGATAAATGTGCCCGGCGACAAACTGCTGGCGGTGCTGAAGTCGGAGTTTGACAGTGTGCCCTTTGTTGCCGAGGACCTTGGACTGATTACCGAAGGTGTGCTGCATCTGCGTGATCATTTCCGCTTACCGGGTACCAAGGTGCTGCAGTTCGCATTTGACAGTGACGCGGACAATCCTTATCTGCCGCATAATTATGAACACAACTTTGTTGTCTATACCGGGACTCACGACAATGACACAACACTCGGCTGGTACAAAGGCCTGAACCGGAAGACAAAAGACCGAGTAGACAGCTATCTGGGATATCCTCAGGAGCCCGTGCCGTGGCCGTTGATCAGACTGGCCATGGCCTCCGTCGCCTCTCTCGCCATTTTTCCGATGCAGGACCTGCTGGCGCAGGACAGCAGTGAGCGGATGAATGTTCCCGGCACAGTGGAAAGTAACAACTGGCGCTATCGGTTTGACTGGCAGCAAATGGATGATGACTTGGGCGGCCGATTAAGGGAAATGGTCACATTGTACGGTCGCAAAGCGTGACATAAGCAAGAGAGAACCGACCGTGTGCTATTTCACCCAGAGCATTCGGCCGGTTTCAAACTGGTGGGTCAGCAAGGAATGGCAGGGGTAACACCGAAGCATATAGGTTTGCAGCCCGCACCGTGACGGTTTGTAGGTCAGTGCAAACAGGGTGCGGCCGTCCTCAAGCGTTTGTTGATACTCCAGAAACTGACTGTCGCGGCAATTGAATTCCTCCTCTCTGCCATTGGTGCCGAAAAGGCACTCTACACGGATGTCCTGTGGTGACAGATCATTCAGGTCGATAGCCACCTCGATCAGGATGGGATCATTATTGGAAACCTTCTCCGGAGCGTTGTTGATGCGGCTGATTGATACCCGGCTCCACGACTCTCGCACCTTCTGTTTCCACAGAGCGAGTTCCCGGGCGCCACTGTAGTTATCCCTGCTCAGTCGGATTCCCTGCTTGACGGCGGGGCTGTAAAAGTCACGAACGTAGTCCATTACCATACGTTGAGTATTATACTTTGGCAGAATGGACTTCATCGAAGCCTTCGATTTTCGAATCCAGCCGCTGGAAAACCCCCGGCCGTTGCGGGTGTAATACAATGGCACCACTTCCTGTTCCAGCATGTCCATCAATTCATTGGCTTCTTCATGGTTGCGGAATTCAGGTGTATAGTTGGCGCCATGGGGCGTTATCCCCCAACCGTTCTCTCCGTTAAAACCTTCCGCCCACCAGCCGTCCAGCACGCTGAGGTTGATGACGCCGTTTATGCCGGCTTTTTGCCCGGATGTGCCGCTGGCCTCCAGCGGATACTCCGGGTTGTTGAGCCACACATCAACCCCGCTGACGAGTTTTCGGCCTACGGCGATGTCATAGTTTTCCACCAGAATGACCTTGCCTTCAAATGCCGGTTTGCGGGACATGGTATAGATTTGCTTGATCAATTCCTGTCCCGGCTTGTCTTCGGGATGGGCCTTGCCGGCGAACAGAAAGATAACCGGACGGTCTGGGTCGCCGAGCAGTTTGGCCAGACGTTCTTCATCTGAAAAAATCAGCGCCGCACGCTTGTACGTGGCGAAACGTCTTGCGAAGCCGATGGTGAGTACATCCGTGGTTTGAGGCTTGAGGTATTTGATCAGCCGACGAATCTGGGATTCGCTGTTGCCATTGCGCCGATGTTGAATGGTGACCAGTTTGACTATTCCCTCGAGCATATTCGACTTCAGGTTTTGCAGATGGCTCCAGTAGCTGTACTCGGGGATGTTGTCTATAAAATCCCAGAACGGACGATTGCACAGCTCCCGGCGCCAGCCACCGCCGAACTGGTTGTCGAACAGATTTGCCCATTCATTGGCCAGAAAGGTGGGCACATGAACCGCATTGGTTACATACCGAATGGGATTTTCCGACACCGGAATCTGGGGCCAGACGTAACGTTCCATTTCCGAAGCCATTCGCGAATGAATTCGGCTCACACCGTTGTGTTGACGTGAACCGCGCAGGGCAAGGGCGGTCATATTGAATCCGTCCTCGCGCAATGGGCTGCGTCCCAGTTTCAGAAACTCCTCGGTAGTGATGCCCAGTTCCTCAATGAAGTCCGCAAAGTGCTGGGTGATCAGCGACGTTTCAAAAACATCATGACCGGCGGCTACGGGGGTGTGCGTGGTAAAAACCGTGTTAGCCGCGACAGCCTCCAGTGCGGTCTGAAAATCGATGCCCTCATCAGTTACCATTTCGCGACAGCGTTCCAGAATCTGGAAGGCGGAGTGACCTTCATTGCAGTGCCAGATCGTGGGAGTAAGCCCCAGCGCGCGCTGAGCCCTGACGCCACCGATGCCCAGCATCATCTCCTGTAACAGGCGATTGGTTGCGTTGCCGCCATAGAGCTGGTGCGTAATTCGGCGGTCTTTTTCAGAATTGGCGGGAATATCCGTATCCAGCAATACCAGTTTGATATGTCCAGCCGTGGCAAGCCACACCTTGGCCTCGATATGGCGGTTGCCGGTTTCCACCATGATATGCACTTCCTCGCCGCTGTTGCTGATCGCGGTGGAAATTGGCAGATCATTGAAATTGGAAGGAATGTTTTCAGCTATCTGGTGACCATCGGCATCAATTTTCTGGCGGAAATAGCCTTGCCGGTACAACAGACCAACGCCGACAAAGGGCATACTCAGATCACTCATGCCTTTACAGTAATCACCCGCGAGAATACCAAGGCCGCCGGAATAAATGGGGAAGCTTTCGTGAAGTCCGAACTCGGCGCAGGAATAGGAAATCAGGTCTTTGTCACAGTCAAGGTAAATCGAGCAGTGGGAGCGATCCTGTAGTTGCATGTAGCTGTTGTAGGAAGATAAAACCCGTTCGTAATCCTGCAGAAACACAGGATCGCGGGCCGCGGTTTCCAGTTTGTTCTGTTCAATGCGATGCAGAAACAGTTTCGGGTTGTGACTGGACCGCTCCCACAGGTCGCGATCCAGCCGGTAAAACAGGCTGCGTACTTGTCTGTCCCAACTGTAAAGCAGGTTATTGGCCAGTTCATCAAGTAATTTGAGTTTTTCTGGAATGCGCGGCTGCACTTCCAGTGTGAATTTTTTACCCGTCATTTACACTGCTCCACTTGGGTCTGCCTACCATTTAACTATAGGTAACGTATCGTTGCTCAAGTTGACTAAAGTCAACCAGGTTCCAACCCCGTTTGCACTAGAGTAGGGGCAAGACTAAGGGGGCACCGGATGGTGGTCAGTAAAGACACAAGGAAGCACATTGAATACAACAAGGTTGATTTTCTCAATCTGCTTCGACAACGAGGAATCGAAGACAGCGGTGTTCTCGACGCGATGAATGAAGTGCCCCGGGAAGAATTCGTCGGTTTGGACCTGATGGAATTCGCCTATGACGATTCACCATTACCTATCGGTGAAGGGCAGACCATTTCCCAGCCGTATATTGTTGCGCTGATGACGGAAACCCTGCGGTTGCAACCGGGCGACAAAGTGCTGGAAGTCGGCACCGGTTCGGGATATGCCGCTGCCGTGCTTTCCCGCCTGGCCGGTGAAGTGTATACCATTGAGAGGCATCAAGCGCTGACCCACCAGGCGGCGGCACGATTTCGCCGTCTGCGGTACGGCAATATCGAAGTGATGTGCGGCGACGGCACCCTGGGCTGGCCGGAAAACGCCCCCTATGATGCCATCGTTGTGGCAGCAGGCGGCCCTGAAGCGCCGCGCTCGCTGCTTGAACAACTGGCCATTGGCGGGCGGTTGGTGATCCCCACTGGAAACAGCCTGCGTGAGCAGGGATTGATGCGCATTACGCGAACATCTGAAGACCAGGTCGAGATGGAAGAGTTGGGCCGGGTGCGTTTCGTTCCGCTCATTGGGGAGCAGGGCTGGGATGAAGTGGAAGGTGAATTGCGCCCAAAGCTCAAAGCTTTTCGGGTGCGCAAACCGGAACCCGTTTCAGAACAGATCGAAAGAGCCGCGGTTCACATCCCCACCATTGAAAGTGTTGAATTAAGCGGGCTGCTCGAACGAGTGGGCGAAGCTCGCGTGGTATTGATCGGCGAAGCGAGTCATGGGACGGCTGAGTTTTATGATATGCGTGCGCGTATTACCCGTGAACTGATTCAACATAAAGGGTTTCACTTCGTCGCCGCGGAAGCGGACTGGCCGGACGCGGCCCAGATTGATCACTTCGCGCGCGGTACGCGGCTTGATCCAACAGAAGAAGTGACGTTTTCGCGTTTCCCAACCTGGATGTGGGCCAATGTCCAGGTGCTGGAGTTCGTAAAATGGTTGCGCCACCACAACCGGAAGTATGCTTCGCCTGAGGACGGGGTCGGCTTTTACGGACTCGATCTGTACAGCCTTTATGCGTCGATTCATTCGGTAATCAATTATCTGGAGGCGGTGGATACTGAAGCCGCGGCGATTGCCCGGCGGCGCTATGGGTGTCTGAGTCCGTGGGAGTCTGATCCCTCAACGTATGGCGCGGCGGCGCTGACCGGGGCACACCAGGGCTGCGAGGAGGAAGTCATCAAAATACTGGATGATCTTCTGGTCAAGCGAATTGAATACGCCCAGCGTGACGGCCGCCGATTTCTCGATGCCGTCTCCAACGCGCGACTGATCAAGAACGCGGAAGAATATTATCGCGTGATGTATCACGGTTCCAGCAGTTCATGGAATCTGCGTGACAAGCATATGTTCGATACGTTCAATAATGTGCTGTCCTTTCACGGTCCCCGGGCGAAGGGCATCATATGGGCACACAATTCGCACATTGGTGACGCCGCGGCGACTGAAATGAGTCACCGCGGCGATCTCAACATCGGTCACTTGTGCCGCAGCCGTTTTGGTGACGAGGCTTACCTGATAGGGTTCGGAACCCACGAAGGGACGGTTGCCGCCGCCAGCGACTGGGGCGCGCCGATGGAAGTCAAAACCGTGCGTCCGTCATTACAGGGCAGCTATGAGCGGCTATGTCATGACTCAGGGCTTAATGCGTTCCTGCTGCCCTTACGTCATCAGAAAGAGAAGCTGCGCGAACAACTGCGTCCCCAAAGGATGGAGCGCGCTATCGGCGTCATCTACCGCCCTGAAACCGAACTCGCCAGCCACTACTTCAACGCCTGCCTCCCGCGTCAGTTCGACGAATACATCTGGTTCGACCAGTCCCGCGCCATAGACCCCCTCGGCCTCGAACCCGGCAAAAGCGTCCCCGGCACCTTCCCCTTCGGCCTCTAGATGGGATCAGGGTCAGTGGCGAATGATAATCATTCGCCACTGACCCCGCAGCGCGCTGCAGCGCTGATCAGTGGTCTCTTGCGCAACTGAGAATGATTATCATTCGCCACCGACCCCGGCTTCGAAGACTTCGTTGAGGTGGGTTACGGGGATGAACTCGATGTCTTTTTTGATGGCGTCGTCGATTTCGGTGAGGTCTTTCAGGTTGTCATTGGGGAGGATGATACGTTTGAGACCGGCGCGGTGCGCGGCCAGAATTTTTTCCTTGATGCCGCCGACCGGCATGACGAGGCCGGCGAGGGTGATCTCCCCGGTCATCGCCGTATCGCTGCGTACGGGCTTACCGCAGAACAGGGATACCAGCGACGTGGCGATGGTGACACCGGCCGAGGGGCCGTCCTTGGGAATCGCACCAGCGGGAATGTGGATATGCACCCCGTTGTCCTTGAACACGGAGGTTGGAATATTCAGTTTCTCCGCCTGGGAACGAATATAACTCTGCGCGGCCTGGGCCGATTCCTTCATCACATCACCGAGTTGCCCGGTCAGAATCAGGCCCTTGCCTTCGGGTATCAGCACCGTCTCGATAAACAAAATGTCGCCGCCGGCCTCGGTCCATGCCAGCCCGGTAACCACCCCCGGCACCGGTACCTTGCGCATGTTCTCGATAAAGAAACGTTCCGAACCCAGCAGGTCGATGATCCGGTCCAATTCAACCGTCACCTTTTCGTGCTTACCCTCGGCAAACGGCAGGGCGGATTTGCGCACCAGCCGTGCAATTTGCCGTTCCAGTTCGCGCACACCGGCCTCGCGAGTGTAGCGACGCACCACATGCCGCAATATTTCATCGGAAATGGCAATGCGGTTTTCGTCCAGGTTCACTTCCTTCAACTGACGCGGCAACAGGTAGCGTTTGGCTATCTGCACTTTCTCTTCCTCGGTATACCCGCTCAGGCGCAGAACTTCCATGCGGTCCAGCAGCGGCCGGGGGATGGTGTCGAGCGTGTTGGCCGTGGTCAGGAAAAAGACATTGGAAAGATCAAAATCAATGTCCAGATAGTTGTCACGGAACTTGTCGTTTTGAGAAGGATCCAGAATCTCCATCAACGCCGCCGATGGGTCGCCCCGATAATCTCTGCCCAGCTTGTCCACCTCGTCCAGCATGATCAGCGGATTATTAACCCCGGTGCGCTTGATTGCTTGGATGACCCGCCCGGGCATCGCGCCGATATAAGTACGGCGATGACCGCGCAATTCCGCTTCGTCGTGCAAACCACCGAGGCTGATGCGTTCAAACTTGCGACCGAGCGCGCGGGCGATCGACGCGCCCAGGGACGTCTTGCCTACCCCGGGCCCACCAACAAAACATAATATTGCACCGCGCGATTTCGGATTCAGCTTGTACATCGCCAGGTTTTCAATAATGCGGTCCTTCACTTCCTTGAGGTCAAAATGATCCTCGTCGAGTATTTTTCTGGCCTCGGTCAAATCCAGTGTATGTTCGGTACTGCGGTTCCACGGCAGGTCGAGAATCAGTTCCAGGTAGGTGCGGGCAAGCTGATATTCCTGGGCTTCCGGCGGCAGCCGCTCGAGTCGGTCCAGTTCGCGCTGAGCCACGTCGGCGGCCGCGTCAGGCAAATCCGCTTGTTCCAGCTGCTCGCGCCATTCTTCCATCTCGGCCTGTTGCGGATTGGACTCTCCCAATTCTTTTTGAATCTGTTCCATCTGGCGGCGCAACAGGTGTCGCCGCTGATCCTTGGTGATGTTCTGCGCTGTCTGCGAAGCGATTTCCTTTTGCAGCGACAACACCTGAATTTCGTGATTCAAATATTCGTGCACCAGGCGCAGTGCATCAAAAACGGTAGTTGCTTCCAGAATCTCCTGCTGCTGTTCCTTACTGACCTTCAGCACCGAACACAGGGTATAGACATGATCCAGCGGGCTGGCCTGGGCGTGAATAATCTGCGACAGCATTCCCTTGGGCCAGTTGCCCTCCATCAATTTGTCCAATTCAGAAGCCTGTTCCAGAACCTCGCGGTGCAGCGCTTCCACCTGACTATTACGCTCTTCCGCCATTGTCAGTACGTCAAACTTCCCCTGCAGAAAATTCTGACCCTTGTCCAGGTCTCGCAATATCACCCGGTCCAGCCCGCGCAACGACAAGCTGATGGCCCCGTTCGGCAAGCGCTCCATGCGACGTATCAGCGAACGGGTACCCACCGGGTGCAAATCATCCTGACCCGGCAAATCCACCGAACTGTCGCGCTGTGTAAACACAATCAACAACTTGTCTTCACTCGACAGCGCCGTTTCCACCGCCGCCATCGAGCGGCTACGGCCCACTACGATGGGATACTCCACATGGGGCAGCACCACGATTTCCTTGATGGGCAGCAGCGGAAGGATTCGCAGACCGGTTTCGGCGGGTGGGGTTTGAACGGGCGTCTCTGGCATGGCGGTTCAGGCCTCAGTCGCTCTCCCCAGTTCGATCAGCAACATTCCGTTGCTGTAGTCCCATCGAATGCTGGACGAGTCTATGGTAAATGGGAGCATCACCCTGCGTTCAAACTGGCAATAGTTAATCTCCAGCGAGTGATAATTCAGGTTGTCCTGCCGCACGATATCGCGGCGGCATCCCGAAACCAGCAGCGTGCCTTCGGAGGAGCGGATCGACAACTCATCAGGCTGAACCCCCGCCAATTCCATTTTCACGAACCATTTCTCGTCGCAATGAAATACATCCGTTGATGGATGCCAGACAGAAATGGGCATGAAAACTCTCCGTTTGGTGAATCTGCCAATTTAGAGCATGCGCGAACTGTCTAGTTGACCTGAGTCAATTAGAGCGGCCCGATTGCGCATAAAGTGACATAATCAGACACTGCGGATAACGGTGTTCAGGTGGAGGCTCCCGCGCGCCGCGGATGCGCGACGGGAATAAGGAGGTTCGCGAAGTATGAAAGATGTCATGTCTTTGCTGGGGGATGAAGCGGAGGATCTGCTGGAACACAGCTGTACCGGTGTTCCCAGGGGAGACCTGTCGCTGCCCGGCGGTGACTTTGTCGATCGCATCATGTCCCACAGTGACAGGTCGCCACGTGTGTTGAGAAGCCTGCAACAGCTTTATTCCGCAGGCCGTCTCGCCGGTACCGGCTATCTGTCCATACTGCCGGTTGACCAGGGTGTAGAACACTCCGCCGGCGCCTCCTTTGCCCCCAATCCGGAGTATTTCGATCCTGACCATATCGTGCGTCTGGCCATAGAAGGCGGTTGCAACGGAGTTGCTTCCACGCTCGGAGTGCTTGGCATCGTCGCCCGCAAATACGCGCATAAAATTCCGTTCATTCTGAAAATAAACCACAACGAATTACTCAGCTATCCCAATCAGCACGACCAGACGCTTTTCGCTAATGTGGAACAGGCATTCAACATGGGCGCGGTGGCGGTGGGTGCGACCGTGTACTTCGGTTCTCCGGAATCGCGGCGCCAGATAATGGAAGTCAGCGAAGCGTTCGCCCACGCCCACGAACTGGGCATGGCCACCATCCTGTGGGCCTACCTGCGCAACGCCGACTTCAAGACAGATGATGTCGATTATCATACCGCGGCGGACCTTACCGGCCAGGGCAATCATCTGGCGGCGACTATAGGAGCTGATATAGTCAAACAGAAATTGCCGGAGACCAACAAGCCGGGTTTTATGGATATCGGCTTTGGCAAGACACACGAAGACGTATACAACCGGCTAAGCAGCAATCATCCGATTGACCAGGTGCGTTATCAGGTGATGAATTGCTACATGGGCCGCATCGGCCTGATCAATTCCGGCGGCGCATCGGGCAAGAGCGACCTCAACCAGGCGGTTCGCACCGCAGTGATCAACAAGCGGGCAGGCGGCATGGGGTTGATCTCCGGACGCAAGTCTTTCCAGCGGCCGATGAAGGAAGGTATCGAACTGCTCAATGCCATACAGGATGTCTATCTCGACAAGGAAATCACCGTTGCCTGAACGCTGTGCAGGCGCCGAAGAGACTGTTTATGACTCGCGTGTCACTCATCACGAAGTGTTCATCATAAATGTTGGCGTTGGTGGGCGACATCGGTGGCACCCGTTCACGATTGCGATTGCTGGACCTCGCCGCGGATAATGTAAAAATTCTGTTTCACCGCGAATATTCAACTAACGAATTTGATACTTTTACCGCCGTTGTGCACCGGTTTCTGGAGGATACGCAAAGCAGCGCCGCCCCGGATTATGCCTGTATCGCCGCTGCGGGACCGATGACCGGCCGCACTTTGCAACTGACCAATGTGCCCTGGTTGCTGGATGCCGACGGACTGAGCAGCGAGCTGGGTATCGTCTCGGTGACTTTATTGAACGATCTGGTAGCGGCGGCTCACGGCGTGGACTATCTACAGCCAAAGGATGTGCGGACATTACAAGCCGGTAGCCGGGATGATCGCCGACCCGGCGTGATACTGGGCGTGGGTACGGGCTTCGGCCAGGCGATGTTTGTTCGCACGTCCAACAGTTTCGAAGTCTACGGCACCGAAGGCGGCCATGTAGACTTCGCACCCGCCACACCGATGGCGGTTGAGCTGTTGCAGTATTTATGGCCAACACTGGACCATGTGTCGGTGGAAACGGTTCTGTCAGGGCCGGGACTCGAACGGGTTTATGCGTTTATGAGCCGGCGCGCCAATCGCCCGGCGAAGGGCGTAACCACAGCAGCCACCATTACCGAAATGGCCGTCGATGGCGATACCGTGGCCCGGGATACTATAGACCAGTTTGTCGCGTTGCTGGCAGCGCAGGCGGGAAACATCGCGTTGCAGACCCTGCCTTGCTCCGGAGTTTATCTGGTAGGCGGCACCATCGTCCCGCTGCTCGGTTACCTGCTGCCAGAAGCGTTCGCCGTGCCGTTCAACGGAAAAGGGGTCATGTCGTCTTTGTTGCGGCAGATCCCGGTATCGTTGATTCTGAACCAGGACGTGGGCATCATGGGGGCGGGTGGCTACCTCGTCAGGAAAATGAAAAACGCAGGGGAACTATGATGAATCAACGTTATATCGTTGTGGCCGACCAGACCCGCGCCCGGGTCTATCTTTACGACCGCAAGAACAAGCAACTGAATGAACAATACGATCTGTTCTGTCCGGAAGGCCGTCAGCAAGCCAAGGATATTTATACCGACCGTCCCGGTCGCAACCGGGCTGATGTTGGCGGCGAACGCCACGCACTGGCCCGCGACAACCTCACACGCGACCACGAAACTGCCGTCTTTGCCCGGGAAATCGGCAGCCGTCTTGAAGCCGACCGCAATCGCAACAAGATTGATGAACTGACCGTCATAGCGCCGCCCCATTTTCTGGGCGAATTACGCAAGCATCTGTCGCCGGAATGTGGCAAGCTGGTAGTGCGAACCATTGACAAAAACCTGTCAAAGTCGCGTGACGAAGAAATCGTACGGCATCTGTTGGCGGAGTAGTTCGCGAACCCGTCAGTTCCCTCGGCGGAAGGGTGAAGCAATGAGCCAATATAATGGAACGAGGGAATTAAAATAAACCTAACCAGGGTAAAGAGCAACGTAACCAAGGAAAGTCAGGTATCTATGGAAGAGGAGCGAGACACATGTATGTGAACGAAATCATGACACCGCAAGTAATAACCTGTACCCCCGATTCCAGTCTTGAGGACATCGCCCGGTTGATGTGGAACAACGACTGTGGATCCATTCCTGTGATCAACAAACAAGAGAAGCCGATTGGTGTGGTCACCGACCGGGACATCGCCATCGGTGCGATGCTGAACCACCAACCGCTATGGGAGATTCCGGCCTCCCGAATTATCCAGGAACAGCGGATCTGTTCCTCAAACCAGGACGACACGGTCGAGGACTGCCTTGACCGGATGGAACAGAATGGGGTGCGTCGCTGCCTGGTGACGGGTCAGGATGGTCGTCTGTGCGGCATCGTATCCATGGGCGATGCCGTTGCCTTTGTCGCCGGCCGCGCCCGAACCAAGGGTGTGCCTGCCGATAATGTGTTGAAGTTGATGCGCACTGTCAGCGCCCATCATCCGTCACCACAGAAACCGATAGCCAGGGTATAAGCAAGGCGTAAGATGCTATCTGAACCGGGGGGGGGGGGGGGGGGGGGGGGGCCCCCCCCCCCGGTTCAGTGCGTTTCGCACGTGCCTTCCAGCGTTGGCAGTGCGAGAATTGCTCTCATGCTTGGATATTTTTCTGCTAAAGTTGTCTTTCTCAAACTGATGTAATGTGATGTAGCCCCGCATGCCCCGATCCAGTGAAGAAAACATACAACGCCTGGTGCGCCAGGTTGGCGAAAACCTGTCCGCTCACAAGTTGAAACTGTGCTCCGCCGAATCCTGCACCGGCGGCTGGATAGCCCAGGTCGTCACCTCTATTCCCGGGTGCTCCTCGTGGTTTGATACCGGTTTTGTCACCTATTCCAACCAGTCCAAAAAGCGCCTGCTGCAGGTGCCGGGTGATTTACTCGAACCCACGTCGGGTGCGCCCGGTGCGGTGAGTGAGCAGGTGGTTCTGGCGATGGCCGCCGGCGCGCTGCAGAACAGCGATGCACAGGTAGCCGTGGCAACCAGCGGTGTCGCGGGACCCGAGGGTGGCTCTGATGAAAAGCCCGTCGGCACGGTGTGGATTGGCTGGTCGCGCCAGAATCATGACTCGTATGCCCGGCAGTTTCATTTTGAGGGAGATCGCTACTCGGTTCGTGTGGCCACTGTGGAGAAGGCTCTCGAGGGACTGCTTAAGATCGTTACCGCCTGACGGGCAGTCCTAACCACGCCTGCTCAACAATTCATTGAATTGTGAATCATTGATCCCTGACGTGTGTCGAAAATCCTGTGAGTCCCGAGCGGGCGGGAGTACGCTTCCTTCTTCGCTCCGGTGGGCCATCCCTGGCCCGGTCCCGCGCTCGTCCC
>JBBDLF010000016.1:2771-29097 GCA_040879025.1 Pseudohongiellaceae bacterium | reverse complement strand
CATGACCGTCACCTCATCGGCAAAACCGAAATTCTTAAGGTAGTCGATGCGTTGCTTGGTCTTCGCATCCGGGCAGACGATGGCCCCGCCCTCAAAGGTGTTGAACACCTTGGTGGCATGGAAGCTGAGAATGGATAGATCGCCATGGCGCAGCAGACTCTCTCCCCGGTACCTGACCCCAAAGGCATGGGCGGCGTCGTAGATTACCTTCAGACCATAGATGTCGCCGATGCGCTGGATGGCGTCCACATCACAGGGGTTGCCGTAGCAGTGCACCGGCAGGATGGCCGTGGTCTGCGGTGTGATCGCCGCCTCAATTTTATCCGGGTCCATGCAGCAGGTCTTTGGATCGATATCCACGAATACCGGCTTGATGTTGTTCCAGAGCAGTGAATGCGACGTGGCGACGAAGGTGTATGGCGTGGTTATTACCTCCCCGGTGATCCGCAGAGCCTGCAGCGCCGTGACCAAGGCGATGGTGCCGTTGGTGAACAGCGCCAAATGGTTAACACCCAGATATTCGCAGAGTGCATCCTCCAGTTGACGATGGAATGGGCCGTTGTTGGTGAGAATGCCGGTCTCCCAGATCTTTTCCAGGTACGGGATAAACTCCTCCAGCGGGGGTAGATGCGGTTTGGTCACATAGATCGGCTTATCCAAATCGCCGATTTCACCTCTAGCTGATTGCCGAAATGAATCTTGTGTCATCAGTCCCTTCCCGGCTTCATTTTCGCCCTGTATCTCTTCGGTCACGCTGCGTCACCAAGTTGCGCAATACGCTGAAATGCAGAATTCTCCCGCATCAGTTCACTCCAGATCCCGAGGCCCACCAACCGCCCCTTATCCAGCACAGCAATCCGGTCGCGCACCTTCACGGTGCTGAGCCGGTGCGCCACCATGACAATCGTCTTGTCGCCGGGCAGGGCTTCCCAGCGGCCATTACTTCCCGCTCCGTCAGGTTGTCCAGCGCACTCGTCGCCTCGTCAAAAACAATCAGGTCCGCCTCATGATACAGCGCCCGTGCAATACCGATCCGCTGGCGCTGTCCCCCGGAAAGCCGCACGCCACGTTCACCGATCAGGGTGTCATACCCCTGCGCCAGCTCTCGCATAACGAAACCGTCAATCTGGGCCACCGTTGCCGCCCGTCGCACCTGTTCCCTGTCGATCTCGTCAGGGGGCACCCTCAGCGCAATATTCTCGGCGATGCTGGCATCGGTGAGGAAGATGTCCTGGGGCACGTACCCGACCGTCTGCTGCCAGGCCCGGATGCATCCCTCGGTGACCTCCCGATCATCCACCAGGGTGCAGCCCTGTTGGGGTCGCAACAGGCCGAGGACGAGATCTGCCAGAGTCGTCTTGCCGGCGCCGGTACTGCCCACCACACCGATCTTCTCTCCCGCACGGATCGACAGGGACACTCCGCTGAGTCCGTCTTGCTCCGTTTTTGGATACCTGTAGTGGATATTGTCGAGCCGCAGTTCCCATTTTAGTCTCAGCAGATCGGCGGGCTCCGACCACATGCCAATCACGGTTTCCTGCTTACGTCCGCGCAGGAAGGAATTGATCACACCTTCGGACGGGGTACCTCCAGCGTCTGCAATCAAAATTTTCGACATTTGCTACTCTTACTCCTGTCTGGCTGATTATCCAGCGCTAAGCGCTGGAATTTCCACGCACTAACGCACATATCGTGCTATGTGCGCTTGAGCACCCCGCTAGCGCTTGGCAGCCTTGTCGGCCGGGGCGTAGCAGATGGTGATGTCGCCCAGGCGGCGCGGACCGATCCGGTAATGAATTACTTAGTCACTAACTGTTTCCAATGCCTGGACCATCTGGAGTGAGGATCGAAGTCAGGTCTTACATTTGAGATTCAGAGCCAAGCAGACTTAGGAGAGAGTTACTGACCCCGGACATTACACAAGAGCGCGACAATTTTGTTCTCTATCCCATAAATTCAGTAATCTGGTTCACGGGAGGTAGAATTCTGAGAGGCTGACAATGGCCTTGTTATCACTCACTCTGTAAATTTATTCAGAGGTTCCCTAAGCAACACTCCATAGACTAACAACCCGTACTGAATCCCAAGAATCGGCGCTACCGCCACACTGCTTTCAACGAAGTTTACAAAGAAGGAGAGCGAAACGAATCGCCTTTACAATTATCTCCATGTATTAGCATTATTGTTTCCGAAAGGCCGCCAGCATTCTTTTCTATTCGTCAGTGAAAACAAGTTCCTAACATCCGCCTCAAAGCACTTGTACATGCTTTCGAATGTAAGATCAGAAATGTGATAACTTTCAACTTTTGAAGTATTCCACCGGTGAATATTTCGAAAAATTCCCGTATTGCGCTTAACTCCGACAAACCTCTTCATGCTTCCGAGCTTGTTCAGAAATCTACTGATAGTCGCATTCCGGTGCGTGGTCGCAGGGTTTTGTGCCGACATATCGATGTTACCATACTGGGTTACGCCTAAAAAAATTTGCAGGTCGTGCCACAACGCAGAGGGATCACTTTGCATATCATCGAGGAACATGAAGAAAACACGATCTCTGTCAATCCGAGAAAGCAACTGCTCTACCTGACGACCGAGCATACAAACCTTCCTGTACGACATATGGCTAGGGTCTCCCATTTCCGGATCAATTCCGTAAACCTTCGTTAACGAACCAGCCTCACGAACCGAATTTAACTGCCATGCTAAGTTGAAGTCCGGCTCCATTTCATAACCGGAATAGTATCGCTGCATATGTAGCGAAGGAGCCATTTCCATGGGGTTCCTGAGACAGACAACGAACTTCGCATCTGGGTTGTAGTTAAGAATCCGCACAACCGCGACTTCAGAGTATAGATACCAGATGGAGGCTTCCGCTACGACAGATTGTGTTGGTCGGACTTCTTCAAATAACGCCTCATAGTCCCACAAAGACATTCCCATTCTATATGGATTGAAAAAGTAATGAGGTTCCTTGCGTGGCGAAACGTACACTTCGGGATGTTGAGACATCCAATAAGCGAGAGTCGTTGTCCCACATTTTGGCGCACCGATTACATATAGATTGGGTTTCTTCATAGTCTTGGAGCTACCTTCCCAGCTTCATGACAATAAACGCATTAACATCAATATGCTTGCGCACAAAGTGCCTCATTATTGCATTCCAAACCAGCGTAGTGAACACGCAGCAGCAGTCGCGCCACCGGTGCACACAATCCCGTTGATGCTGCGCCGCCGACCATATATTCGCTCCAAAGCTCCGGCAAGCTGGCTCCGCTGCCACCCGCATATACGACACGGACAAACCTGCTGCGGCACGCAACTAACACTGTCACCAAGATCCGCTCAGGCATGCGTTGCCATACGCTCGAACATAGCGTTCCTCTGAAACAATTCCTGGTAAGTTCCGGAATCAGACACCACGCCTTTATCCATCAAGTGGATCGCATCACATTGCTTTACCGTCTGAATCCGATGCGCAATCATAATGATGGTTTTCTTACCGGAAAAATCGTGAATCGCATCCATAATGACCCGTTCCGTTATACCATCCAGCGCACTGGTGGCCTCGTCCAACACCAGCACATTCGCATCATAATAAAGTGCACGGGCTATCCCGATGCGTTGTCGTTGACCGCCGGACAGTTGCACGCCGCGCTCCCCAATATGGGTATCCAATCCTTTTGGCAACTCGACCAGCAGTTCATCCAGATGCGCCATGCTGGCTGCTCGCCTTATCCGTTCGTCGTCTACCTGCGCCTCTGGCAGCCCGAACGCAATATTGCTCCGGACGCTGCTGTCGGCCAGGAAGATATGTTGGGGGACAAAGCCCAGGCAGTTTTGCCAGGCACGTCGGTTTTCTGCCTTCAAAGGCTGCCCGTCAATCAGCACCTCACCGCGGTCCGGCGCCAGCAACCCCAATAACAGATCCACCGTAGTCGACTTGCCCGAACCGGAGGGGCCTACTAGGCCGACTACGGAATTCACCGGAATGGTGAGATTCAGCCCGCGCAGTGCCGCTTCAGGTTTACCCGGATAACCGAAATGAACACCCCGAAACGCTATGTCCCGTTGCGGTGCCCACACGGTCGACGTGCTTTCGGATGCTTTGTAGCATGCATTGACTTGCTCCCTTTCCGCCGAGTCACGCAGATCGTCCTGCATCACTTCAAAGGCCGCCAGATTGCCGCGCATCTGGGCCACGCTGGTGTAAATCTGCTGAAAAGCCGGCAGCAGTTTAAAACCCGCCAGTGAATACACTGCCAGTACCGACAGTATGCTCGCGGTATCACCCTCATACAGCGCTAAAAGATACAGAACCAATACAATGACAGCGCCGTAGGCCACCAGTTCCATGGCATAACGGGGCACCTGACTCAAGGCCTGGTTGATCCCCTCTGCACGCGCCAGTCTGAAACTGTTCTTCCGGAAGCTGTTGGTAAAACTGCCCTGCCGACCCAGCAGCAGAGCGTCCTTTATGCCGCCAAAGCCTTCCGCCATCAGTTTGAAGCGGATGGATTGTTGCTCGGATATCCGCCGTCCATTGATGATCAGGCGCTGCCGCACCACCCGGAACAGAATCAGATAGGCCACCACAAACAGAGAAATGCCAATCAGCGCGACCAGGGGATTGTAGATGAACAGCGCCGTTGCCATGAACGCGGACATTACCAGCTTGGCGTTCATCTGCATCAGCGGTTTGATCACACTGCTGGTAATACGTCGGGTTTCAGTGGAAATCTGTTTGGTCAGTTTGCTGCTGTTGGTGCCGGCATGGAACAACCACGGGCGATGCATGTAGTAGTGATACAGGCGACTGGCAATCTCCTCTCCCAACCGCGAACCAAACATGGACAGGCGCCAGATGGTGAGCATGGAAATCATCGCGGCCATGGTCAGCGCAAGCAGCACCGCCAGCCCCATCCATACCAGAAAGATTTCCGGTGAGGAGGCACCACTGAACTGATAGACCTGCGTCAGGGTACCACTGCGCTGCAACTGTTCCATGTCCGCCACCAGCGCCATGAACGGCCCGATGGACAGCACACCGGCCACCTCGGCAAAGGACATCAGCACCACCAGAACTTGCAGCCGCAGGAAACGTTTGCGCTGGTCGGCAGAGAGCAGGCCATACAACTCTCTGAGGTTGGCCAGCATGGAGGCTTTGGGTGGCGTGTGTCGTTTCACGCCATCTGACTCATGGTGACCATTACTTACTCTTCCGACTCATACGCGTAATGGTAATACCCATATCCATATCCGTAATAAGCCGACGCACTGCGCTCAATCGCATTGAGGATACCGCCCTTCGCAGTCACACCCGCGGTTTCCAGTTGTTGCAGGGCACGTTCTATCTCTTTCGGATTGTTTTCACGGAAGCGCGCAATCATCAATGTGGCACCCGCATGTTTACCGACCACCGCGGCATCGGTAACCGCCAGGGCCGGCGGGGTGTCGATGATCACCAGATCGAACTGCTGCCCCACCGTTTCCAGAAACTGGATGAACCGCTGGCTCATCAACAACTCTGATGGATTGGGCGGCGCGGTGCCCCGGGCCACATAATTGAACCCTTCCTGCTCGGTAGTGCGAATCAGTTGTTCCAGGCTGATGTCGCCAACCAGGTAGTCGGATAGCCCCTGTTCACTTTGCCCGCCAAAGGCACGATGAATATGCCCCTTGCGCAGGTCGGCATCTATCAGCAACACACGCTGGCCGGCCTGGGCGCAGACAGCCCCCAGATTGGTTGAGACAAAACTTTTACCCACGGCGGGGGTGGGGCCTGTCAGCATCAAGCGGTTGTTGCCGGCTTCCAACATGGCAAAGTGCAGGCTGGTGCGCAGGCCACGAAGCGCTTCGATGGCTACATCGCTGGGATCAACCAAAGCCAGCACCCCGCTTGCCCCATCACTGCCCTTGCGCCTTTTTAAGGGCCGCGAAAGTTTATCTCCCAATTGTTTGCCCAGCAGGTGGCGAAATCGCCGCCCTCTCTTCTTCTCGTTGAAGCTGCCGACTATTTTCAACTGTTTCTGCGAAAGCGGAATGGTAGCGTACACTTGCAGGCCCAGTGTCTGCAGCTCTTCCACGGAGGTCACGCCGCGGTGCAGCATATGGCGCAGCAGCACCACCATCAGGCCCAGCATCAGGCCGGCCATCAGTGAGCCCGTAACGACCAGGTTTCGCTGTGGGGCGATGGGACTGTTGCTCACCAGCGCCCGGTCCAGAATACGCACATTACCCACGGTGCCCGCCCGCGCAATTCGCAATTCTTGCGTTGTGTTGAGCATCTGCATGTAGATCTGCTGGCTGACTTCAACATCTCTGTTCAGGCGCAGCACCTGGCGCTGGGTTTCCGGCAGGTTGTCGACCGTCGCTTCCAGCCGTTCGCGCTCGCCTTGCAGTTGGCTGCGCTTGTTCAGCAACGCACGGTAGTTCGGGTGGCTGGGGGTAAATCGTTGGGCCAATTCGCTTTCCTGTATCTGCAGGCCATTCAGCTCGGTCTCCAACCTGACCAGCCGTTCCAGCATGGTGCGGGTTTCAAAGCTCAGGTCTACGCTGTCCTGGCTGGCGCGGTATGCATTCAGGATATCCTCCGCGGCGGTCAGATCCTGTTGGATCAAGGGCGTCTGCTGCTCCAGGAACTCTAATCGGCTTTCCGCCTCTGCTGCCTGGCGGTTGATGTTCTGTACCAGGTACACATCGGCAATGGCATCCAGCGAGCGGGAAATTTCCTGCCGGTCGGAGCCAGTCAGTGCCAGTTCCAGAACACCCGTGTTGGCGCCGCGTTGAGTCACCGTAAACCGTCCCTGCAGGTTTCGGGTCATCTGGGTGTCGCTGCGTTTGGTGACCCTGAACTCAACGTTGGCGGGGGCATCGATGTGGGAGACCAGCAACTCCACGTACGGGCTGTTGTTCTGCAGCATCCGGCCCACACGTCCGTTACCCAGGGCCTGGCCATCCGCATCCCGCAGGGTATAACTGTCAGGACCGGTCACCGTGAGCGTCAGCGGCCGGCCCAGCAGGGATTGTTCTACCCGCAGATCGGACACCTCGACCGTGTCGCCCGCCCAGGCACTATTGCTGCCTTCCGCCCAGGCGGGCCGCTGCGTACCGCGGCGCACCAGGGCCCCTCCCACCATGGGGAAGTATTCCGGTGCTACCGCCAGGTCCAGCCCAGCCTGCTGGGCGGCCTGGCCCATGATCATTCGGGAGCGCAGAATTTCGGATTGTGCGGTGGAGCCGCTCTGTTCCTGCAGCATCGCTGTGTCCAGGGAGGCCAGATTGCCGCCGCGCTGCTCTACCTGCAACAGTGCGTCGGCGCGGTATACCGGGGTGGCCAGCCATACATTAGCGGCCCCTGCCAGCGTCACCAGCGCCGTGATGGCGATAATCAACCACTTGTTGCCCAGGCAGATGGCCAGCAGGTAGCCCAGGTCGATTTCATCATCGGCTGTCCGGGACTGGTCTTGCTGTACGCGAGGGGCCTTGGTTTGGTTCTGACTTGACTCTGACATGCGGCGTCTGTGCTCTCTCAATTGTTCAGATTGTCTATTGATCAAATCTTCCGGGCCCACAGGCTGACGGCATCAGCCATCAGCCTGTGGACGTGTTCAAAAACATCCCGGCTCTTTCTGTAAGGGTCGGGGATGTCCTGCCCGTGGTTGGCGCGGGTACCGTGCGCGTGGACCCAGTGGCCCAGCAGCAGGGATTTACCCATTGCTTCCGGCATTTGTCCGGCCAGCATGCGGCGCTGGTTCTGGCTCATCATCAGGACCAGATCGGCCCATTGCACCAGTTCCGAGCTGATCTGGCGCGCTTGATGTTCACTGACATCCAATCCGTGGTCGGTGGCGATTTCCGCCGCAATCGGTTCCACGCCCCGCCCTACCAGGGCTTGCAGGCCCGCTGACTGAAACTGTTTGTCGGGCAATGCCTGTTTCAGCATGGCTTCAGCGACGGGGCTGCGGCAGATATTGCCCTGACAAACAACCAGTATGTGTTGATATGGGCTCATAAGGGTATTCCCCTACAGGCCGCTGACCCTTTCGGTGGTGATGAGTGCGTTCAGACTGGGCAGCGCCTGACTCAGCACACGGTTCCAGCGGGTGACCGGCGCGGTGGTGACATAGACGATGTCTGACGGCTGCAGCATGAACTGGGTGCCCACCGCAAACACGACGGCGTTTTTGACGTTAAGCTGGTAAACGGTAGCCAGCTTGTCGTCGCCCAGGGCGTTGGGGCGTATGACAAAAATGCCCTCGGCGTTGGAGGTGACCTGGTTGAGTCCGCCGCTGCGAGTCAGCGCCTCGGTGAGCGACATGGTCATGTTGCCTATCGACAGCGTGTTTATGCGGTTCAATTCGCCCAGCACGTAGATTACACGCTGGCCGACGACCGGCACGTGCAGCACATCGCCGTGTTGCAGCAGCATGTTCTGTCCCAGGCGGCCGTGATTGAGCATCTCGTAGACCGACAGTCTCGTTTCCGTGCCATTGCGCGAGAGCAGCACTTCGTGCCAGTTGGCATTCTCTGTCAGGCCGCCGGCGCTGGCTATGGCATCGAGTACGGTCAGGGGGACGTTGGTGATGGGCTGCTGGCCGGGACTGCTGACCTGGCCGGTAACGTAAGCGCGTTTGGCGTTGAATCTGATGATTCGTACCGAGACCTGTGGTGCGGCAATGTATTCGGCCAGGGGCTGGGAGATGGCTTCACGTATCTGGTCCACGGTGAGGCCGACCACCGGCACTTTGCCGATGTAGGGATAGTAGATGGTGCCATCGTTTTCTACCGTGATGCCGGAGCTTTCGCCGCTGTTGTTGCTGCCACTGGGGTTGGTCAGCTCCGGGTGGTCGTAGACGGTGATCTGCAACATGTCGCCGCGTTCCACGTAGTATTCGTAGTTGGCGATTTCCTCCTGAAGACTTTCAGGCATGGCGGCGCCGACTGTCTGCTGCTGCTGGCGGTTTTGCTCGACGATCAACTCGACGCTGATGGATCGAATATCCACGGTTTGTTCCACGGCCTGTCGGTCTGCCTCGGTATCCGCGCCACCCAGGTCGCGCAGGCCGGGGAACCACACACCCTGGTTGAGCTCGAACCAACTGGTGCTGTCAGTGCTGTACTGGTCGGGGTCGATATTGCTGCCGGGAACCAGCACACAGCCGGTGAGGATGGCCAGACTAAGCAACATGGCAATGGCGCGTACGGTATTCGGCATGGCGGTTTTCACACAACCTCTTTCTGCAATTGTTCAATCTCTATCTTCAGACGCTCGTACTCGCTCAATTTGCGCTGCAAAAATCGAAGCGTCACTTTGGCTTTCGTCTCCACACCTTTTGGCGTCAGCAAGTATAGATACTTAGTCTTTCGCTCGCTACGCCGGAAATTGCCGGCTTTGACCAAGCCCCTCTCCATGAGAGCCTTCAAACAATAGTTGGTCTTCCCCAAACTGACCCCTAATGATTGGGATAGCTGCCGCTGACTCTGGTTAGGATTTTCCTCCAGCGTTTTGAGCAGTTTGTAGGTTATTTCATCTTGCATGGATGAAACCGGATCCTCCGGTTGAGAATTGACTCCGCGGTGGCATCAACCCCCCTGCCCCTTCGTCGTCAACAAAGCGGCGGCAAAAAGACGAAAGTCCTGCAACCTTTCGGCAAGGATTGACTGCAGAATATCGATGTTGATTTGCTGATAGTTATGAATGGCGATATTTCGAAAGCCCACCATTTTTTTAAGACGTTCCGCGAGGGCTGAGTCGATATAGCCTGCCCCCGCCAGCAAATCGAAGGCATCCCGGCTGCTCTGCGGTACCCCCAACCGTTCCCGGCGCACCAGGTGCATGGCCATATCGATTGCGGACTCGCAGGCTCTCAGGAGATTCAGAACGATGGCGTCCTGGCGGGTGTGATCTTCGGACAAATCAGTGTCATGATCGCAACGGTCCTGTTGGATTCGCTCCAGACAGCGCTCAATGGACGCGGCCTTGTTGGTGATGACATCATCTGTCATAAACGCTGCCTCGTGCGGCAATATCAGCCAGGATGCCCGCCCTTTCCTCGTTGAGCCTCACATAATCGGAAAGCGCGAAATCCTCGAAGTCTTCGACAGCGCGGGGATCGCTCGCATACAAGCGGCGGGCCGTATGAGTTACCTGGTGACGCATCACGGTGCTGGCGGCGCGCAAATCCAGCAGGTCCACGTCCCTGCCGTAAAGAACACCCAACTCCTGGATTAATTCCCATCGCTGCTGATCACTCATCGGTGATGGCAGCAGCACAGCCAGGTCCACATCACTTTCCGCGGTCGCGTCACCGTGCGCGCTACTGCCAAACAGGTACACGGCCTGAACCGGCCCCAGGCGGGATTCAAGAAGAGTGAGAAGTGGCTCGATACCGATCATAAGGGGGTTCTCAGGCAAACCTGCGCACCTGAATCTGGGACCAGGGCAGCGACACCCGGGTCTGTTTGCCGATGATGTTCAGCAGCAGAAACACACGGTGTTCGCTGTTGCGGGACTCGAAGATGCCGCTGTGGCCGGCAAATGGGCCTGCTTCGATCGCCACCGCCTCCCCCGGCTGCCAGTCGCGGGAGGGTAGCTGCTGCAGGCGTTCGCCATCTTCGTTGTGCTTCATTGTGGTGATCAGGGCCGTGGGCACGGGCCTGGCGACGCCGTTGAAACGCACCAGGCAGACCACCCCTTTGGTGGAGCGGATGGGCGACCAGTCGTCCTGTTCCTGGTCCAGGAACACAAACAGGTAACGGGGAAAAAACGGCTCGATGAGGGTGGCGAGTTTGCCGCGAAGGCGGCGGGTGGTTTTGATGAGGGGAAGGTAGGTTTGGAACTGCTGCCGTTCCAGGTGATCCCGGGCGACCGTTTCGAGGCGGGCTTTGGTGTGCACCACATACCAGGCGGGTCCGCCGCCCGTCCGCGAGGAAGCGCGGGAATACCCTGGTTCTGCGATCACCTGTCCTGCCATTTGCTTACCTTCCCACTTTCTTTCTTATGTATCTTTCTTGTTTGTCTTTCTTGTTTTGCGTTGTTCTGTTCTTGTTCTTCTTGTGTTGTTATTACCGGGGAACCTCTTAACAACTATCACCGCTCTTTATGACCGCTCGGGCCGCAGACACGCTACCGCCATACCGCGACCGGCATAGGTGTGTTCCGGCGGCTCGGTTGAGCATTCCGGAACGACCCTCAGTTTAATGGGATTTTTCAAACGTTCAAGTCTTGAACGTGGATTTTACCTGATTTTTGTAATGTATGCCTCCGGCCTTGTTCAGGCTGCTGTGGCTGCCTGGGGTGCTCCTGTGCCAACTCTGCGTCTGGACTTCCCCGATGCCGCGGGTTTTTTCGCACTGGCTGCCTGTATTTTTCGCATTAACATACTGTATTTTTCGCATTAATTAGACTTATAATTGCCCGTGCAGAGCATCTCAGGGTGTGTTGGAATCCGCAAGGCTGGACCCCCATGGCCTCATCCAATCCTTCGGCTCACGGCGCGTTGTCCTCGATGAGTTCCAATATGCGCCCGAATTGATCCCAGCGATCAAGGAAGCCTCGGATGCCTTGTCCGCCCAGGAAAAGGGAAAATTCATTCTTACCGGCTCAGCCGACATTTTTCGCTCTGCTCGCACCCAGGAAGCCTTGCCAGGTCACATGGCAAGGCTGGAACTGCTTCCACTCTCAATAAGAGAGATTCGAGCCTCTCGCGGCAATTTTCTTGACCAATTGATTTCGAATGACCTTGACACGGATACACCTGTCGCTATCAACCGCGAAAGGCTGGCGGAACTTATTATCCTTGGGGGATATCCCGAGGTCCAAAGCAAAACTCCACGCGCCAGGCAGATGTGGTTCAAATCCTACACGGAAGGAAGATTGTTTAAGGACTTTGAGACCCTGTATGCCGCCAGAGGAGATTATCATTCGAAGATCCACGCACTAATCGCCTGCCTGGCAGGGTTGAGCGGTAACCTGCTCAAATACTCCAGCGTAGGGGGGTTACTGGAAATCGATGACCGGGTGGTGAAGCGCTATATTGAAGTTTTGGAACTGATGTTCATCGTAAATCGCTTGCCGGCGTGGGTTCGTAACCGATCCAAACGTCTGGCAACTGTAATGCCGAAAGTGCATTTTGTGGATACGGGCCTGGCTTGCCACCTTCTGGGTCTGCGAACGCCAGAAGAGTTGCAACAGAGTCAATACTTTGGAGGATTGCTGGAAAACCTCGTCATGATGGATCTGATTAAACAGGCAGGGTGGGCGCAGGAAGAGGTGGAGATTTACCACTTCCGGGATAAGCGCAAAAACGAGGTGGATATCGTTCTCGAGCGCGCGGACGGCAGCATTTTCGGAATAGAAGTCAAAGCCGCAGCTACGGCGAAGACGCAGGATTTCCGGGGGCTGGCAAAGCTGGCAGAATATGCCGGTGATCGGTTGGTTAACGGCTATATGTTCTACTCAGGCTCCCGCGCCTTGCCATTCAAGGTTGGAGAACGTCGATTCTTTGCCATCCCGCTGTCACTACTCTTCGGGCAATGACTACGCCATTCCCGGCGCACGACGCCTTGCGGCAGCGCACGAGAGTTCCCGCAGAGGCGGTACATAGTTATTCAGAGGCTCCCTGGCCTGCTATTATCCCTGTCGAACACTCGAAAACAGAACCAAAAAGGAAGCTCCCAAAGCATGAAAGCCACAATCTTCGGCACGGGCTATGTCGGCCTGGTCACCGGTGCCTGCCTCGCCGACGCGGGACACCACGTCCTCTGTGTGGACATAGACCACAAGAAAATCAATGACTTGCGGCAGGGCATCATCCCCATCTATGAATCGGGCCTCGAACGCATCGTGGTGGAAAACACCAAACTCGGCACCCTGCAGTTCACCACCGACTGCGCCGAAGCCGTGACCTTCTCCGATCTGCTGTTCATTGCCGTGGGTACCCCGCCCGATGAGGACGGCTCCGCGGACCTGAAATATGTGCTCACGGTGGCCGAGGACATCGGCAAGCACATGACTAACAGCAAGATTGTGGTGACCAAGTCCACCGTGCCGGTGGGCACCTCGGACAAGGTGAAGACCCGGGTGCAGGAATCCCTCGCCGCGCGCAACTCCAGCCACACCGTCACGGTGGCCTCTAATCCGGAGTTCCTCAAGGAAGGCGCCGCTGTCAGCGATTTCATGAAGCCCGACCGCATCATCGTCGGCACGGATTCCGATGAGGTGAAAAAGACCATGGATGAACTGTATGAACCGTTCAACCGCAGTTCGGACCGGGTGATTTACATGGACATTCGCTCGGCTGAACTGACAAAGTATGCCGCCAACGCCATGCTGGCGACCAAAATCAGCTTTATCAATGAAATAGCCAATCTGGCTGAGCGCCTGGGTGCGGACGTGGAGGCGGTGCGCAACGGCATCGGCTCGGATCCGCGCATCGGTTACCAGTTCATTTATCCCGGCTGCGGCTATGGCGGCTCCTGTTTTCCCAAGGACGTGCGGGCGCTGAGTCATACGGCGCGGCAGCACGGTTGCTTGATGGGCATTCTGGAAGCGGTGGAAGGCGCCAATGCCCGCCAGAAGCTGAGGCTGATGGAACTGGTCAACCGCCATTATGGAGAGAGGGGCGAGAGGGGCGACAGGGTGAAGGGTAAAACCTTTGCCATCTGGGGCCTGGCATTCAAACCCAAGACCGATGATATGCGCGACGCTCCGTCCCGTGTGTTGCTGGAAGCCCTGTGGCAGGCCGGCGCCATCGTGCAGGCCTACGATCCTGAAGCGATGGATGAGGTGGAGCGCATTTATGGCCATCGCGAGGATCTGCGTTTAGTGGGCACCCGCGATGCCGCCCTCAATGGCGCGGACGCTTTGGTGATCTGCACCGAATGGCAACATTTCCGCGCGCCGGATTTTGATGCGCTCACCACCAAGCTGGCGGACAAAGTCATCTTCGACGGACGCAACCTCTACGACCCGGCAAGAGTGGCCGCGCGAGGCCTAACCTATTACGGCATCGGCCGCGGCGCCTCCGTGACGGTGCCCGTCGCCAGTCCCCACCCCAAAGACCCCCCTCCCGAGGACCAGACCACCGCCTCCGCGCTGGAAGAATTGCCGTCGTAGCGGAGTTTTGGACACCCACAAGTTCGGTTTCTGGATAAGTTCAATTTCTGGACACCCACAAGTTCAATTCTGGACGATTTTCTGGACACCCCACATTCGGAAGATTTTCTGGACACCCACACATTCAGTTCTGCGACGATTTCTTGTGGGTGTCCCGGGTTTGGCCCTTCTTGTGGGTGTCCTGGACTTTTTTGGTGTAAATAATATTTGACATAGGTAATTCCGGCCGATAGGATAATGTCCAATATTTTTGACACTGTGAATCGAATAACTTAAACAAACTTATCTCCGGGAGTTACCAATGTCGTTTCGCGAAAAGAAAGCCTGGGTCACGATTTTCTCATTGCTCGTCGTGTTCCTCCCTTACTACATCTTCATGGTTCGTACCTATCATCAACCCGACCCTGACTATCGGAGCATGATGCACCTGGCAACCATAGCACTGGTTGCATTCGTTACCCTGGAAGTTGCACTGGTGCTGATTGCGCAAAGACTGTCACCCGAGGACGCGGGCATACCCAAGGATGAACTGGAAAAGCTCTTCGCCTTCCGCGCATCGAGGGTGGCCTATGTAGGATTGATCACACTTGTCATAGGGATTACGTTCCCGATGATTCATACTCACGCCGGTAACTGGGGCTGGGGCATGCTGTATCTGGGCGCAATTATCTGCTCTGAAATACTGCGCGCGATTGTGCTGATTGTTCAGTACCGAAGGGGATACTAATGCCGAAATTGCCGATTTCGAACCGTATCCGGGAACTGCGTGCCACGCATGGCAACATGAGCCAGTTGGACCTCGCCCAACAGATCCGCGTTACACGCCAGACCGTGAACGCCATCGAACTGGGCAAATATTCTCCGTCACTGGAAGTAGCGTTCCGTATTGCCGAGCTATTTGGCCTGCCGCTGGAGGAAGTGTTTAAGTATGAGAAGAAGCGAGGGGTGGAATTGGGAGGGTAGAAGTAGAATGGGACACTCACAATTTCCCTCCAAAGACAGGATTTCTGTGGGTGTCCTTGATCCCCTTGATCCCCCTTCTTGTGGGTGTCCTTGATCCCCACCCGGGTGTAGAATGGCTGCTTTCTGGGGGAGAGACACCATGGCGGAGCCCAACACGAGCGTGAGACCTGAGCCTGGCCGCAGGCGTGCGCGAATTGCCTTCATCATCGCGGTCATCGCCGTACTCGCCATCCCCCTCATGTCAGTTGGCCGGTATCTGGGTTTTTGGACACCCGTCAACGCGATTCCATCACTGTTGTCATTTGTGATTACTTTTTTGGCGGCCATCGTCGCGGTCATCCTGGGGCTGATTGGCGTGCTTAGACGCAAAGGCTGCCCCTGGTCGGCGTATCCGGTTCAGCGTTCAGCGTTCGCGCTGGGGCTCGGCGTTATTATGCTGCTCGCGATAGGCTTGTTTGCTGCGGAGGCGGGAAGGTATCCACCCATCCACGACATCACCACCGATACCGGGAATCCTCCGGAGTTCGTCGCCCTCAGGGCCGAACGCGACGCCATGCAGGCGCCAAATGATGCCGAGTATGACCCCGCTGTTGCCGCCCAACAAAGGCAAGGGTTTCCAGACCTCGCACCCAAGGTTCTGCCGCTTACCGCGGATGAAGCCTTCAACAAGTCTCTGAAGGCGGCCGCGGACATGGGCTGGCGGATTGCCGCGACTGAACCATCGGAAGGGAGAATCGAGGCGGTCGCGACAACCTTTTGGTCTGGCTACCTCGATGACGTTGTCATTCGGATAACCGCGAGTGGAGACGGCCAAAGCCGGATTGACGTGCGTTCCAAAAGCCGCGTTGGCGGCGGTGACGCCGGCGCCAACGGCAAACGCATCGAGAAATTTCTGGCGATGCTGGATTAGCCCAGGGGGTCGGTGGCGAATGATTCTCATTCCCGATTGACTGGGAATCTGGCTGGGGGCGGCGGCGAATGGTCGGCTGAGGACCGGGGGTCAGTGGCGAATAATTCTCATTATCAACAATTTTCGGCCAAAATTTCTCACTCACTCAGCTAATGACCTACGCTTGGCAAAAAGGACTTTGCCATGACGCGTCAACGAAGAATGTTTCTTGCTGGTGTTCCCAGCCACGTTATTCAACGTGGTAACAACCGTAACGCCTGCTTTTTCAATGAGCAGGACTACCTGTTTTATCTGAAATTTCTGGGCGACGCCTGCTTGCGCTACAACGTCAGTTTGCATGCGTATGTGTTGATGACCAATCACATTCACCTGCTCATGACGCCCGCCGATGATGGAGCGACTTCGCGGGTGATGCACTCGCTGGGGACGCGATATGTTCAATACATTAACAAGCGCTACCGGCGTTCTGGAACGCTGTGGGAGGGCCGTCCCAAGGACAGCCTGATAGATACCAGAAACTATTTGCTGGCCTGCTACCGTTACATTGAATTGAACCCGGTACGGGCGGGCATGACGCGGCACCCTGGCGAGTATCGGTGGTCGAGTTATTGGGCGCATGCCTTCGGCAGGAATGATCCATTGATCAAGGATCACGACGAGTTTCTGGCGCTACACCCCGATCATGAGTCACGCCAGCGCTGTTACCGGGAACTATTTACAGAGGAATTTCCGATTGCACTGCTGAACAAAATTCGCGGAGCGGCTAGCTGCTCCAGGCCGCTGGGTAACGCGCGGTTTATCCAGCAGGTAGAAGCGGCTTCGAACCGAGGCTTGGTGCGAATTGACGATATCGGGAGTGCCGGGGCCACAGGGAGGGTCGGAGGCGCAAGGAGGGTCAGAAGCGAATGATTATCATTCGCCACCGACCCTCGGCTTAGGCCGCTCAGTGCCTTGTCAGGTTCACCAGATGGACTACGTTATCGACAGTTTGAACGGATAATGAGCGATTAACGCTCTCGAAAATCGACGGCGACACGTTGGTTGTGCCCCAACTGTAGCTGGTGCTCGTACTAGTGCTGCTAATCGTTGTACGTACAGATTGTGGGTCACAAGGCACCCTGTCTTCGAGGTCTATTCCCGGCTGCCCTTCCTGGAGGGAGGCGTATGCCGAGTTCAGTTCCTCTATCGTACAGATCGTCGGATTGTTATTCGTGACACTGGAGGTTAAAACGTATTCCTCGACGTTGTCGTTCAAAAAAATGACGTACGCTGACGAGGAGGTGCGTATTTCATCGGCACCAAGAGGTGAAGAGCCTGTGTTCCACAAATACTGACGGCTTTCCCCATCTTCGCTAACTGTAACATCTGTTAGCTGGCCTTCGCACTGAAGCACGGCCACGACTTCAGCGTAGCTTTCACCGGCTTGAATGTGCGGAAAATGTTCGACAAAGTCGGGATTGTCGCATGGCTGCGAAGTCCGTACCGATGTATAACTGAAAGACTCCAATATACCTTCACGAAACTGCAAGCTGATGGATGGCGTGCCATTGGCATAGTGAATAGGCGCTCCGGAAGGTGTCAAAAATGAACCAAATGGTACATAAGATACGGAGTGCGACGCGACTCTCCAGACCATTGGATTTCCTGAGAACACATAGCTGGATGACGAACCTAGGCCCAAGCCTGTATTGGGGATACCGTCTGCGCCCGTCCAACTTGCTTGTACCAGCCGCCCCTTTTCGAGATCGGTTTGCAGCCCGCCAATGGATGCCTCACAACCAATTAACGACTCCGCCTCGTCCAGCGTGAGGTTCAGGTTGAGCTGGTCAATCGCCGCGTTCACTTCATCGCGGGTACACTCCTGATCCTCTGGCAATTCCGCCACACTATCAAGGCGGAACATATTGTCGCCAGTATGGGTTAACACCACACCGAACAGAAGTTCGCCTTCAATTTCGCCGGTGGGCCTGACCGTGACAAAGGGTAGAGTTAACTGACTGCTGTCGGGATCGTAGGTGACGGTCCCGTGAAGGTTACTATTTGGCGTCGAAGCGAACGGGTTCCAGTATTCTTGAGTCTGCCCTGCCGCGGGACCAAACAGTAGCAAGATGGCCGCAATTTTACTGGTCGCCTGTCGAAATGTTCTGTGTTCCATCCCCTCTTCTCCCTATTCCGGTTTTCCCCAGTTCTCTATTATTGCCACCCGATACAGGATATGCAATGTGATCGACGGAATTTACTGAATGACTGCACGCCGGAGTCATGGCCCGCTGCGCCCGCTGAGGGTCAGTGGCGAATGATAATCATTCGCCACTGACCCCATCTGGTCCATGGCCCACCCCAACTGGCCGTGGCGCCCGATATCCCTGGCCTGAGCGCGCATGAGTATCTGTTGTCACAGGCCCTATATGTGTGTAATTCTGGCATCCCCCCATGGATGAGGCGTCCGACGCAGGATTCAGAAGAAACATAACGGGCGGGAGCGGCTTATGGTTGCACTGGATACACTCCTGATGGAGGAGTCCCCTGATGCCCTGATTGCGACAGCGGTTGGCGGTGAAGTTTTGTACTGGTCCAGCGGTGCTGAGTCTATATTTGGATATTCCTCTGAAGAAGCGGTTGGCCAATCGCTTTCCGACCTCATCATTCCCCCTAAATTACTGTCAGAAATGGATGGTATTCGGCATCAGTTGCTGGCTACCGGCCACACTGAATTTGAATCCAATCGCCTGCATAAGAACGGTTCCCTGGTTTTTGTTGATGTCTCCGCCAAGGTGATCAACGACGAAGCCGGCAAGTTGAAATATCTGCTGTTCAGCGAGAAAGATGTTACCCAGTTAAAGTCCCGGCGCGATGCCGACTACATCACCGCGCGATTTGGTGAATTGTTTGAATCCACTCCCGACGGTATTGTTCTGGTCAATGCAGCCGGTCGTATTTTGCTGGCCAACTCCCAGGCCGGTGCGATGTTCGGGTATAACAAGGATAATCTGTTTGGTAAACCCATTGAGATATTGTTGCCTGTAAGCCTGCGCAGTCAGCACGTACAACACCGTTCATTGTATGCCTCACAACCCAGAGTACGCACGATGGGTGCGGGGCTGGAATTATACGGCTTGCGCGCGGACAATTCCGAATTTCCCGTCGAGATCAGCCTGAGTCCGCTACAAACAGAAGCCGGCACTTTGATCATAAGTGCGATACGCGATGTATCGGGACGGAAAAAAGCCGAACAAAAATTCAAAGGGCTGCTGGAATCAGCGCCAGATGCGATGGTAATCGTAGACCAGCGCGGCAAAATCAACCTGATTAATTCACAAACCGAAAAACTGTTCGGTTTTGCCAGAGAAGAATTGCTAGGCCAAAAGATTGAAACATTGATTCCGGGGCGTTATCGCAAGAAGCATCCAAAATATCGCGACCAGTTTTTTAAAGACCCCAAGTTTCGCCCCATGGGTGTAGGCCTGGAACTGTTCGGTCTGCGCAAGGATGGCACGGAGTTTCCCATTGAGATCAGCCTTAGTCCGCTGGAAACCGAGGAAGGCATGCTGATTTCAGGCGCGATACGCGACATCACCGAGCGTAAACGCTTTGAAAAGGCGTTGCAGGAAAAAAACCTGGAACTGGCAGGCGCCAACGAGGCTAAAGACCATTTTCTGGCCAGTATGAGCCACGAACTGCGCACACCGTTGAACGCCATTATAGGATTTACCGGCACCCTGTTGATGCAGCTTCCCGGGCCCCTGAATGACGAACAGATAAACCAGTTACGAACCATCCAGACCAGCGGTAAACACTTGCTCTCTCTAATCAATGACCTGCTGGATGTGGCAAGGATAGAGGCGGGCAAGGCCGAAGCTTTCATGGAGCCAACCGATTGTTGTGAGATTGTGAAGGAAGTGGTTGCGGGACTTCGCCCCCGAGCGGAAGAGAAGGGGCTAAAAATGCACATTAATTTGCCCGCGGCCGGCCTTGTGATGAATACTGACAACCGCGCACTGAGCCAGATTATAATTAATCTGGTCAATAATGCGGTTAAATATACCGAAAAAGGCGAAATCACCGTTAGCGTACGCCGAAAAAACAGAAAGCCGGTAGGTTACTGTGCTGAGTTTCAGGTAAAAGACACGGGCATCGGAATAGCGGCACAACACCAAAAAAAACTGTTTTCGGCTTTCGCGCAGGTGTATGACCGAACGGAAAAAATGCACGAAGGGACCGGACTGGGGCTGTATCTCAGCAGCAAACTTGCCGAATTGCTGAACGGCACGATATGCTGTAAAAGTGAGCCCGGCAAGGGCAGCGTATTTACGCTGGTTGTGGCGGAGTAACGCGATGGCGCGCATTCTGATTATTGAAGACAGCCCGGTAAATATGGAACTGATGACTTATCTTCTGGAACGTCATGGGCATACCGTAATTAATGCAACCGATGGTGAATTGGGAGTTGCTGTTGCCGCATCGCAACTGCCAGATCTGATTATCTGCGACATTCAGATGCGCGGATTGGACGGATACCAGGTCGCACAAGCACTCAAGTCCGATGAGAAGCTTAAAAATATTCCCCTGCTCGCTGTGACGGCGCTCGCGATGACAGGCGACCGCGAACGCGCAATGGCGGTAGGATTCGACAGCTATTTTTCTAAACCTGTCGATCCTGTTGTGTTCATTCCGCAAATTGAAAAATTTCTACCTGAATCGCTGCGCACAACATACAAGCAGGCACAAAGCAGCGGCCAGCCGGCTCAGCCGACTGAGTTTCTGGAAGCCACCATACTTGTGGTCGATAACTTGCGCATGAATCTCGACCTTGCAGTAAGCTTGCTGGGCGGCTCTGGATATAACGTAGTCACAGCCAGCGGCATGGCACAGGCACTAACAGTGATGAACAATATCAAGCCCGACCTGATTCTGTCCGATGTGCTTATGCAAGAGGCTGACGGATTTGACTTTATCAAATTCGTAAAAAATGATCCTGTTCTTGAATCAATTCCCTTTGCATTTATTACCTCCACCGCGATTACCGAAAGAGAACGCCGCACCGGGTTGGCCCTTGGCGCAATCAGATTCTTAGTGAGACCGCTCGATGCGGAAGAGCTACTTAGCGAAATTAAGACCTGCCTTCTTGAGGCGGACCATATTAAAAATAAATGAAAACCATACTGGTCGTTGATGACAATATTGCCAATCGCCAATACCTGGTGGAGTTACTGGGCTATAAAGGTTTTCAAACGTTTGAAGCAATAAATGGCGAAGAGGCGCTTGAGCAGGTTTGGTCACACCGACCCGACCTGGTCATTTGCGATGTACTAATGCCAAAGATTGACGGTTATGAATTTGCGCGTCAAATACGCAGCACTCCAGAACTTGCCGACACCACCATTGTATTTTTTACGGCCCATTTTCTTGACCGTGAGGCTTTGGAACTGGCCCAGGCGGCTGGCGTATTTCACGTTCTCGCCAAGCCCTGTGAGCCTGAAGTAATTCTGCAAAAACTGGAAAAAGCGATGACAGAATCGCCTTCCGCTTCAAATCGAGATCAGACCGGGCAATACAATACGCGGCATCTGAGATTGGTAACTGACAAGCTCGCAGCAAAAACTGATGAATTGTACGCCAGCAATCAGCGTTTGGCGGCATTGATTGAACTGAACTTGCAGTTGGCATCGCAACGTGATCCTCACCAACTGCTCGCAATAGTCTGCCACGGGGCCCGGGAACTGGTCGGTGCTGATCACGCGGCTTTGGTCGCAAAGGAGAGAGGCGATGGGCCGGGATTGAACTTCTGTCACAGCGGCATCAAGGATGCATTGCGAAATCCTCAAATTGATCAAGGCATTGTCGGGGATGTCTTCACCGAGAACCGCACGAGGCGTCTCGATTCGGTGGATCCAGATGCAACCACGGGACTGCCTGAAGGTTACCCTCAAATTGCTTCCATGATCGCGGTTCCACTAACTTCACTTACGCAGAATTACGGCTGGTTATGTGTCACCAAGTCAAAAAACTCTGATGCGTTTGTTGACGAAGATGAGTTGCTGCTATCCATTCTTGCCGCCCAAACCGGCAGAACCTACGAAAATGGCAGTTTGTATATGAAATTGCACCAGCACGCCACGATGCTTGAGCAAGAGGTCCATTCGCGCAGACGAGCCCAATTGTATTTGGGTTCGCAATATGACACCGCCCAGATTCTCGCGGGCACTACCAGCTTCGAGACGGCGGTTCCCAACCTGCTTCGCCTGTTGACGGAAAAGTTCGGTTTTGCCGGCAGCCGGCTGTGGGTGGTGAACACTGAAACGGAAACCTACCGTTGCCTGGACGCATGGTTTACCGATGCGAAGGCGAGGCCGAAGTTTCGCAAATCATCCCGTGAAACTTCGTATACCTTTGGGGCCGGCATATTGAGTCAGGTCCATGAATCTCGCAAACCGTTGTGGATTGAGGATTGCACGGAAAAAGAGTTTTACGACAAGATTCGGGACAATCTCAAGTCAACGTACCTCGAGAATGACTTGCGTGCGGGCGTGTTTATTCCCATTCTTCTGCGCGGCGAAGTGATGGGAATACTGGCGCTTCTGAATGAAGACATTTTAGTCCAAGACGACGAGACACTTGCTGTGCTTTGCTCTGTGGCTAACCAGATAGGCCAGTTTTTGGAGCGTCATCAACAGCAGGACAGTATTCGGAGACTGAACCGCATTCACGCGGTACTTAGCGGAATAAATAATGCCATTGTGCATGTGCATCAACGAGACCGGTTATTCCAAATAGCTTGTGATGTTGCCGTCAAACAGGGAAAATTTCGTATCGCCTGGATCGGGATTTTTGACGGGGGTGTTGGGAATTCACAAATAGTTTCCAGCAGCCATGACGACCTGCATGAAAATGTTGCGGCCATCGGTAACGAACTTGAGAAAAAGTCTGAAAAGGCCTTGATAGAAAAAGCAATGACACACAATGGTCCGTTGGTTGTCAATCGACTGCAGAGACAGAGCAAAAAGGAGTCTTTGATTCCACTGACCAATGAGGCGATCGAGGCCGACTGCCATTCAGCGGCGGCCTTCAAGCTGAAATTGCGTGGAGAAGCAGTTGGTTTGATAGTGTTGTATGCTCAGGAAGTGGATTTTTTTGACGAGCAGGAAATCCTGCTGTTGGATAGCCTGGCGTCGGACATTTCGTTTGCGATGCAGTACATAGACAATGAGGTCAGGCTCAATTTTTTGGCTTATAACGATCCGGTTACCGGCCTGATTAACCGAACCGCGCTGCACAGTCGTTTGCATCAGGTAGTGCTGGACAATCAGAAAGAGCGCGCGCCGTTTGCTCTGGTTCTGGTTAATATCAACAATTTTCGTGATGTCAACGACTCACTGGGCCACCATAATGGTGACATCATGCTAAAGTTGGTAGCCGGACGCTTGCGCAGAGCGGTTTGGGAAACTGACATTGTTGCATGTCTTGGCGGTGATTACTTTGCTGTGCTGTTGCCGAGAATCGCCGACAAATCCCATATTACACGTGTGATAAACAAGATAAAGCTTACCCTGAGAGGCGGCTTTCTGATTCATGAGATTCCGGTGAATGTGGAGGTAACCATGGGTATTGTGCTGTATCCCGATCACGGTGAAAGCGCTGACACCCTGTTGCAACACGCGGACGTGGCGATGCGCCAGGCCAGACTATCGTTTAAGCCACATTTGTTCTATTCAGAAGAAATTGATTATTACGATTCACGAAACCTGGCGTTGATCGGACAACTTCGCGAGGCGATACAAGACAATCAGCTTTTGCTTCATTACCAGCCTCAGATTGAATTGAGCGATGGCCGTTGCTCCGGTGTTGAAGCCTTGATCCGATGGCAGCACCCTGATCGCGGGCTGATCTTTCCAGATCAATTTATACCCTCAGCGGAACAGACCGAACTAATCAATCCACTGACTGTCTGGGTGCTGAAAAACGCGATGGAACAGGTAAGCGCCTGGCACGCCACCGGGATGGATTTGAACCTGTCGATAAACTTATCAGTGAGGAACCTGCAAAATCCTACTCTGGTTGAGGACGTGGTGAACGCGATCGAAGCACAGGGTTTTCCGTTGGAGAAACTGTCCCTGGAGATTACGGAAACGGCCATTATGGCGGACCCTCTCCATGCGAAAAGTGTTATGCAGGAACTGCATAATCGCGGCATCCAGTTTTCTCTGGATGACTTCGGCATAGGACAATCGTCACTGACCTACCTTAAGGATTTGCCGATCACGCAACTGAAAATCGATAAGTCTTTTACTATGGATATTGCTAAACCACAATGCAATCATCAGGTCTGCCATAGAACTTGCTCACAACCTCGGTATCGCCGTGACCGCCGAAGGCGTTGAAGACCGCAAGGCACTGGATATTCTCACCGATTACCGTTGCGACCAGGGCCAGGGCTATTTCTTCAGCAAACCCGTCCCGGCCAAGGAACTTCCCGATTGGATCAAGCAGTACGAAAAGAAGTCGCTTGTGGCGGGGACGCCCTGAGCACCAAACGAAATGAGACTTATTCGCCACTGACCCCGGTATGCTCCCCCACGGAAATGAGACTCATTCGCCACTGACCCCGGCATTGTTGACATAAACGTTGTAATTTGTGCTTATTCGCGCTAGGATAGGCCTCTTTCTTGATTTTATGTTGACATTTAGGCGCGCCTTGACCGATTCCGTTTCGAAATCAGAGATCTCCCGTCCTTCCACCCTCGCTGACGACGTTTTCAGTCTGTTGCGCACCGCTATCATCAAGGGCGAGCTGCCTCCGGGCAGCAAAGTGAACGAACCCCAGCTCAGCAAACAGCATGGTGTCAGCCGCGGTCCGCTACGGGAGGCAATTCGACGCCTGGAAGGATGCAAACTGGTGGAGATCCGGGCCAACACCGGAGCGCGGGTAATTACCCTGGACCTTGCCCAGGCGCTTGAGATTTACGAGATACGCGAATCGCTCGAAGGGCTGGCCTGCCGCCTCGCCGCCGAGCGTGCGACAAATGATAACTGTAATGATCTCAGAGCCTTATTGGCGAAACATGAAGAACAAATTAAACAACACAATTGGCAAGCATACTACCAGGAAGAAGGCGACTGGGACTTCCACTACCAGGTGGTGCGCCTGAGCGGAAATACGCGCCTGTTCAAACTGTTATGCGAGGAACTTTACCAGTTGATGAGGTTGTATCGCAGTCAGGCCAGCAGCGAACCTTCGCGCCCGGCCCAGGCCTTTGAGGAACACCACCGAATTGTCGACGCGATTGCCAATCACGATGGCGAGCTGGCGGAACTGCTGATGAAACGACATATCGCCAATGCGCGTAAGGCATTGATTCGACAAATAAATCCGGAATGATGTTGCGGGGATAACCTTAACCGCAAGACCCTGACCCATCTCAATCAACCACAGGAGTAACCCATGCCCCCCACCTCCCCCGGCACTCGCTTTCGCCAAGCGCTGGATCAGAACTCCCCGCTGTCGGTTGTCGGCACGATCAATGCCTATTCGGCGATGTTGGCCGAAAATGCCGGCCATAAGGCTATTTATTTATCTGGCGCGGGCGTTGCCAATGCGTCCTTCGGGCTGCCGGATCTGGGCATCACCAGTCTGAATGACGTGCTCGCCGATGTGTCTCGCGTCACCGGGGCCAGCGAACTGCCGCTGCTGGTCGATATTGATACCGGGTGGGGTGGCGCGTTCAATATTGCCCGCACCATCCGGGGCATGGAACGCGCCGGTGCCGCGGCCGTGCACATCGAGGACCAGGTGGCGCAGAAGCGTTGCGGACACCGGCCCAACAAGGCAATTGTCAGCCGTGACGAGATGGTGGACCGCATCAAGGCCGCGGTGGACGCCCGTGCCGACTCGAATTTCCTTATCATGGCCCGCACCGACGCGCTGGCGGTGGAAGGCATGGACTCGGCGATGGAGCGCGTGCTGGCTTGCGTGGAGGCCGGCGCGGACGCGATATTTCCCGAGGCGATGACGGAATTGGCGCAATACGAAAGCTTCGCCCGCCAGGTGGGTGTGCCAATATTGGCCAATATCACCGAATTCGGCACCACTCCCCTGTTCAACCGCGCGGAGCTGGCGGGAGTTGGCGTGGCAATGGTGTTGTATCCGCTCAGCGCATTTCGCGCCATGAGCACGGCCGCGCAGCAGGTTTACCAAGCTATCGCCACTGACGGCGACCAGAAAGCGGTGCTGGATAAAATGCAAACCCGCCAGGAACTGTACGAGATCCTGGGTTACCATGCCTACGAACAAAAACTGGACCAACTGTTCGGGGTCGGTGGCGAATGATTCTCATTCGCCA
>JBBDLF010000016.1:0-2761 GCA_040879025.1 Pseudohongiellaceae bacterium | reverse complement strand
CACCCCCCCCCCCCCCCCCCACCCCCTGAAGAGGGAGACATTATATGGCTGAAAAAAAACTGGGTGGCGCCGGCCTTCGCGGTCAGGTAGCGGGGCAGACGGCGCTGTGTACCGTGGGCCAAATCGGCAGCGGACTCACCTATCGCGGCCACGATATCAAGGTGCTGGCGGAGAAGGCGCGCTTTGAAGAGGTGGCTTTTCTGCTGCTGCGCGGCCATTTGCCCACGCGAAAAGAGATGAATGAATACAATAGTAAAATCATATCTTTACGAGATTTACCTAAAGAACTAAAAGAGGTTTTGGAGCGCATACCCGCCAGCGCCCATCCCATGGATGTCATGCGAACCGGGTGCTCCATGCTTGGTAACCTGGAGACAGAAACCGACTTTTCGCAGCAGGACGATGTGATCGACCGCTTGCTGGCGGCCTTCCCTTCCATCATCTGTTACTGGTATCAATTCAGCCACCACAACAAGCGCATCGACACCGCGCTGGACGACGACAGCGTCGGCGGACATTTTCTACATATGCTCAGCGGCAAGCAGCCCGATGAGTTGTTCCGCCAGGTGATGAATGTATCGCTGATTCTCTACGCCGAACACGAATTCAATGCGTCCACCTTCACCGCGCGGGTTTGCGCTTCCACCTTGTCAGACATGCATTCCTGCGTGACCGCCGCCATCGGGTCGCTGCGCGGGCCGTTGCATGGCGGCGCCAATGAGGCGGCGATGGACATGACTGCCCAGTGGGACAGCCCGGACGAAGCGGAACGTGAAATTCTGGGCATGCTGCAGCGCAAGGAGAAGATCATGGGCTTTGGCCACGCCGTTTACAGCGAGTCGGACCCCCGCAACGCGATTATCAAGCAGTGGGCGGAAAAGCTCGCCGATCATGTGGGTGACAAGGTGTTGTACCCGGTGTCGGTGCGGTGTGAGGAGGTGATGTGGCGTGAGAAGAAACTGTTTTGCAACGCCGACTTTTTCCATGCCTCGGCGTACCACTTCATGGGCATTCCCACCAAACTGTTCACGCCGATCTTTGTGATGTCCCGGTTAACCGGCTGGGCCGCTCATGTAAAGGAACAGCGGGAGAATAACCGGATCATCCGGCCGTCCGCCGAATATGTCGGACCGGAGTCAGCCGAGTGGACAGAGATGGGCAAGAGGTGAAAACCGGAAACCATTGTAGATAAACAAGATTAATAAACAAATGCATCTTCCTGAAAAATAAGGAAAGAAAAAACTGATGAGTAGTAACGTAGAAACGAACCTGCGCCCGAAGCCGGACCAGGTGTTGGTCGATATCGCTGATTATGTCGTTAATTTTAATGTGGATTCTCACGAGGCCTATCACACCGCCCGCCTCTGTTTGATGGATACCCTGGGCTGCGGCTTCCTGGCACTGCGCTTTCCCGAATGCACCAAGCTGCTCGGTCCCCTGGTGGAAGGCACAGTAGTGCCCAACGGGGCCCGGGTGCCGGGTACGCGCTTCCGGCTTGATCCGGTAAAGGCGGCCTGGGACATTGGCTGTATCATTCGCTGGCTGGATTTCAATGATACCTGGCTGGCCGCGGAATGGGGCCACCCTTCTGACAATCTGGGGGCGATATTGGCCGTGGCGGATTACCTGTCGCTGAAAAACATCGCCGCCGGTAAACCACCGCTGGTGATGAAGGATGTGCTTACGGCGATGATCAAGGCACACGAAATTCAGGGTGTGCTGGCGCTGGAGAACAGTTTTAACCGGGTGGGGCTGTGTCATGTGTTGCTGGTGAGGGTAGCGTCCACCGCGCTGGCGACCCAGCTGATGGGGGGTACACGGGAACAGATTATTGACGCCCTTTCCCAGGCCTGGCTGGATGGTTCCAGCCTGCGCACCTACCGCCATGCGCCCAATGCGGGTCCGCGCAAATCATGGGCGGCCGGCGATGCCACTTCGCGGGCGGTACGTCTGGCGGACCTGACGTTGCGCGGTGAGATCGGTTATCCGAGTGTACTGACGGCGCCGAACTGGGGATTTTACGATGTCTCCTTCAAGGGGAAACCGTTCAAGTTTCCTCAGGGGTATGACAGCTACGTGATGGAAAATATTCTGTTCAAGATATCCTTTCCTGCTGAATTTCATTCCCAGACGGCTGCCGAAGCGGCGGTGCGACTTCACCCCGAGGTGAAGGATCGCCTGTTTGATATCGAGCGCATCGTGATTCATACCCACGAGTCGGCGATTCGGATCATCAGTAAGGAAGGGCCGTTGAACAACCCGGCTGACAGGGATCACTGCCTGCAATACATGACCGCGGTGCCGTTGATTTTTGGCAATCTGGTGGCGGAACATTATGAAGACAGCTTCCATAATTCTCATCCGCTGATCGACCAACTGCGCGGTAAGATGGAGATTGTCGAGGAGCCGCGCTACAGCCGCGAATACCATGAGCCTGACAAACGCTCCATTGCCAACTCCCTGCAAGTGTTCTTTAAAGACGGCAGCCACACCGAGAAAGTGGAGATTGAATATCCGGTTGGGCATCGCCGCCGACGCCAGGAAGGCATACCGCTGCTGGAATCAAAGTTCCGCGCCAACCTCGCCACCCGCTTCCCCGCCTCCCGCTGCGCCAAAATATTCGCCCTCTGCGAAAACCAGCCCGCCCTGGAAAACACCCCCGTCAACGAGTTCATGGACCTCCTGGTAATCTAACCCCCACCCACCGCTTGAGGGTCAGTGGCTAATGATTCTCATTCTCCACTGACCCCTGACCCCGTCC